>NZ_LOBC01000027.1 GCF_001583695.1 Bacillus wiedmannii
CTCCAATAAAGTTAGTTTGTCTAGCATCTAAAAATAAAAATTGACGTTTCACGTTGTTTGTTTCGTTCAGTTTTCAAAGAACTACTTAGTCGCTCATTTGCGACTTCCTTATGTTAACATCTTCGTTTTTCGATGTCAACTAAGTTTTTCAATTTCTTTTTTGTCGTTTTCTGCGTTTCCGCATCAGCGACGGTTATTAATATATCATATAATAACCATTAACGTCAACACTTTTTAATAAAAAATTCTTTTCCTTACATAACGCATACACTCTTCTGCATTAGCGACTCTTCGAAACAAACAAAAAATGATTTTATATCTTTCTTCCATCGCCTTTTTTACAACGTCATGAATACGTTCATCTTCAAAATCAAATAACAGTTCTTCTAACTCTCTCTTCAATATGTATTCCATTTCTTTTTTCTCTTCTTTTGTTAACATAAACCCAAGCAAATCCTCACCTCAATCATTTCTTACAAAACAATAAACGTTACGCTCATTTTCACTTATCAAAATCCTATCATTCATTATATCCACTGCTTACGATATTAATCCTTTGTTCTCTTTTTAATATTTAAAGCATATATGTAACTGAAAAGGATTGGACAAAGGGGCGTAATATTATGTTTTTCTTTTTTATTACGAGTAAACGAGCTTTTAAACACATTAGCTTAATAGTGATACTTTCCTTATTTACAGCATGGCTTCTCTTTTTAAAAACATATTCACATGAATCTGCTTTTTCAACTGCGACAGGACCTAAAGTTATTTACAAAGGAGACACCTCTAAAAAACAAGTTGCATTCACGTTTGATATTAGTTGGGGAGACAAAAAAGCAATTCCAATCCTTGATACACTTAAAGAAAGAGACATTAAGAATGCAACCTTCTTCGTTTCTGCTGCATGGGCAGAAAGACATCCTGATGTTGTTGAACGCATCATAAAAGATGGACATGAAATCGGTAGTATGGGCTATAATTACACGTCCTACACTTCTCTAGAGGCAAATGAAATACGAAGAGATCTTTTACGAGCACAAGATGTTTTTACAAAACTTGGTGTGAAACAAGTCAAACTATTACGTCCACCTAGTGGAGACTTTAACAAAGCAACACTTAAAATAGCAGAATCACTCGGATACACCATCGTCCATTGGAGTAATAACTCAAACGACTGGAAAAACCCAGGTGTAAACAATATCGTTTCCAATGTCTCTACTAATTTAAAAGGTGGAGATATCGTCTTATTACATGCATCCGATTCTGCCCTTCAAACAAATAAAGCTTTACCACTGCTTCTGCAAAAATTAAAGAGTGACGGATATGAGCAAATATCGGTATCACAACTTATTTCTAACACAAGTACAAAAAGTAAAGATGTAAGGTAATTCTTTTCCCTCGTGCCTTCACACATAAAAAGCTCTACTACCTATCATTAAGGTAGTAGAGCTTTTTTCATCCCGATATTTATATTCGTACAACCACCCTGCATAAAAACTCAAAAGTCTCTCTTACTTAAGCCGACTTACTCGCCTTTCCAATTAAACGATGTAATATAAGTAACTGATATGCATTACATAATAAAAGTGGTATCACCATTAAATACAACCAATCTGTGTCATTAATACGAAGCGCTGGTACCCACTCAAGAATTGTTACAACAACCATAAAGAACAAAGCGGGCACAAATGCCTTTCTATTCGTTTCTTTACTTTTTATGTAAGCAACAATCGCCCCAAACATAAATAATACACCTGCAACAAGTATGTTATTCCCTAACGAAACTTCCCCATTTGCAATCAATATGGATCTTAAATACACGAAATCAAATAAAACGAATGCAATAAAGAAGAGCTGGACTGCATTCCATAAAGAAGGTGACCTAAACATCCCCAGTCCAAAACGATGGATGGTTAAATAGGCAAAGAACCCCATTTGACTTATAACACTAAAAATAAATCCTACACCCATCAACCAGAAGGAAACTGCTAAAATCTCCTTTCCGTCGAAATTTTGAAAAAATTTAACGTACTTGTCCCACTCCAAAACAAATCCAATAATGACCGTGCTAATCCCACCAAGAAACAACGTCGTAAAAAACAGTCGTACCCACTTGCGGCTATTCACAACACATCCCCCATTATCCTTATATTTCTAATTAAATTGTATCAATGACAATTTCAAAAAGCTAGCCATGTTCATGTATAAATTCCTTAAAGATATTTATATTAAAAAGAGAGAACTGTGTTGAAAGGAGTTCCAACTTATGAAACGGATGCTGCTCGTTTTGACTTCTTCTTTTCTATTTCTTGTACTTGTAGCATGTGCACAAGGAAAAGAAGCAAAGTCCGAACTTGATTACGATCAAACGAAGAAAATGATTGTTGATATTTTAAAAACCGATCAAGGTAAGAAAGCCATTCAAGATGTGTTAACTGATGAAAAAATGAAACAAGCACTCATACTAGATGAAACAGTAGTAAAGAAAACGATTGAAGATGCAATGGTATCCGACAAAGGGCAACAATTCTGGGAAAAGCTCTTTAAAGACCCTGAGTTCTCATCGAAATTCGCTAAAAGTATGGGAAAAGAACAAACAACCTTAATGAAAACATTACTAAAAGACCCTGAATACCAAGCAGGCGTTATAGAAATTATGAAAAATCCTGAAGTAGAAAAAATGATGTTACAAACAATGAAGAGCAAAGAATACCGCCAATATTTACAACAAGTACTAACCGAAACTGCCGAAAGCCCACTCTTCCAAGCTAAGATGATTGATATTATTAGTAAAGGTGTACAAAAGGCCGAAAAAAGTGGATCTGATAAAAAAGAAGCAGGCGGTGAAGGTGGTTCCCAAGACGGTAAAAAAGAGCAACAGTAAAAATAATAATTATAATAATGAGTGGACAATATATGTATCGTCCACTCATTATTATTTTATTTTTGCGCGAAAGCTATTTTATCAATTACTGTCTCAGCTATCGTACGATAAATAAGACCCGTCGTATGTGTATCTTCATATACTGAAGGCGCAAAGTCATTTTTATTCCAATCAGGTTGTTGAAGCGGGATTCGGCCAAGTACTTCTGTTTGAAGTTCTGTAGCTAATTTATCTCCTCCACCTCTTCCAAACACATATTCTTTTTCACCAGTTGTTTTACTTTCAAAATACGCCATATTTTCAACAACACCAAGAATACTATGTTCTGTACGTAAAGCCATGGCTCCAGCACGCGCTGCCACAAATGCCGCTGTTGGATGTGGCGTTGTTACAATAATCTCTTTACAAGCTGGCAACATTGAATGTAAGTCTAGCGCAACATCACCTGTACCCGGTGGTAAATCTAAAACTAAATAGTCTAAATCTCCCCACTCTACTTCTGTAAAGAAGTGATTTAACATTTTCCCAAGCATAGGGCCTCTCCAAATAACCGGTGCATTATCTTCTACAAAGAATCCCATTGAAATTACCTTTACACCTAGACGCTCCACTGGAATGATTCTATCTCCTCTTACAACAGGACGTTTTTCTATCCCCATCATATCCGGTACGCTAAAACCATAAATATCAGCATCAATGATACCAACCTTTTTACCTAAACGAGCTAAAGCAATGGCAAGGTTAACAGAAACTGTTGATTTTCCGACTCCACCTTTTCCACTCGCCACTGCTAAAAATGTTGTTTTTGAATTTGGTGACAATAAAGATTCAGTTTGCTCTTCTTCCTGTTCCGGTGCAAACTGAGCTAATTCCTCTTCTGTAAATTCTGCAAAGCGAAGCCCTACTGTTGCTGCCCCTAGTTCTTTTACTAACTTTACAATTCCAGATTGCAATTGCATTTGTTCCGCTGTACCGGTTTTTACAATTGCAATTTTAACACTTACATGTTCCTTCTCAGGCTTAACTGTTACCTCTTTAATTGCACCTGTTTCTTTTAACGTTTTATGTAAAAACGGATCTACAATCCCTTCTAACGCTTCCACTACTTGCTCTTTCGTTACCATTGTTAGCCCAGCCCCCTGTATGAAAAATAACGTAATGTTAATTAAATTTATCTCTCTTTATTTTTGAAATAAATGCGTTTACATTTCCAGTATAACATATTTTCGGAAAACTTCGTTAACGAGAGAAACTCAAAAAATCCTCCTTATTCTGGAGGATTCCCTTTTTCCGTGAAATAACGTAATATACCACGATATACTGCAGCCGCTACCTTTTGCTGATATTTCTCCGAATTTAACATATACCTTTCGTTTACATTCGATAAAAAGCCAGCTTCAATTAAAGCACCTGGTGTTTTCGCATACTTTAATAAGTACACATGAGAAATTGTTTTAGCAGAACGATTCGTATTCTCTAAACTCGTTCTCAATTCAGCTTGTATAAATTTCGCAGCACGTTCATTTTCAACCGAAGAACGGTAGTAGAACGTTTGTGCGCCTTTCGATCCACTGCTAGTTAAAGCATTTAAATGAATACTCGCAAAAAAGTCTACATCAGGCTTATTAATAATCTCTACACGCTTTTTTAAATCCTCTGCTTTACGTCTACTATATGATTTTGTATCTTTCTGAGCTAAATCATAATCTCCCTCACGTGTTAAAATAACTAGTGCACCTTGTTCTTGTAAATAATCTTGTACCTTCTTTGTAATCTCAAGCGTAATATCTTTTTCTATAATATCTTTTCCACCAACAGCCCCTCCGTCTGGCCCACCATGCCCAGCATCCAATACAATCACTTTCCCCGACAAGGGTAAATTCCAAGCTCGCCACGATTTTGTAATTTGAAATTCTTGTTTAACTAAAAAAAACAAAACAACCGCAGCGAGTGCAAAAGAGATAATTCGAATTCTCTTCATACCTTTCCTCCTCCAGCTAGTCCCTCTAATTACTTATATGGGACAAGAGGAAAGTTTATGCTTGTCTTAATGAAGCTTTAATCGATATCTTCTTTCACCTTTTTCATATCCTTCCTGCCACCATAAGCCGATAAACTGCTGGCAAGATTCAAAAAGTAATTCCTCATCTTGTAACTTAATTTCCCGCATAGTCATGCTCGTTAAAAATTGAAATAGTGTTTCCGTTAATTGTTGCTCTTCTTCTAAGGCTCTATATTTTACATCAAAGAATGATTCACCATAATAACCAAACTTACTGTATCTCGCTCCTAATAAATACGATTCTATCCCTAATTCAATACAGTAATCTTCATACTGACGATGAAGTTCCTGCATCTGAAAGGCATCCCTAATATTTGAACGTAATGTTTTTAATGATAATTCTCGCAGCATCTTCCGTTCATATTTCAACTGCTTTTCTTTTTGTTTTTCTTGTAAGCTGACAATGACATTCATAGTACTTATAAACCTCCCTAATACGTATTAGTCTAAACTTCTAAAGAAGAAGCATACGCGAGAGAATAGCACTAAAATATTCCAAACTACAAAAATTACAAAAGAGGAATGAAACATAAAAAAAACCCCAACCAAAATGGTTGGGGTTTGTAGTTCGCAAAAAATTAACGTTTTGAGAACTGAGGTGCACGACGTGCGCCTTTAAGACCGTATTTTTTACGCTCTTTCATACGTGCGTCACGAGTTAATAGACCTGCACGTTTTAGTGTTAGACGGTATTCTGGATCAGCTTTTAATAAAGCGCGAGAAATACCGTGACGAATAGCACCAGCTTGACCAGTGTATCCACCACCATTTACGTTTACAAGTACATCGTAGTTACCTAAAGTTTCTGTTGCAACTAGAGGTTGTTTCACTACTTCACGTAATGCAGCAAATGGGATATAGTTTTCAAAATCACGACCGTTAATGATAACGCGTCCTTCGCCTGGAACTAGGCGTACGCGCGCTACTGAACTCTTACGACGTCCAGTGCCATAGTATTGAACCTGTGCCAAAGTAAGCCCTCCTTTAATTGATTATCCGCGAAGTTCGTAAACTTCTGGTTTTTGTGCTTGGTGTGGATGCTCTGCTCCAGCATACACGTTTAATTTCTTAGATACTTGACGTCCTAAACGTCCTTTTGGAAGCATCCCTTTAATTGCAAGCTCTAACATTTGTACAGGGTAGTTTGTACGCATTTCTAGAGCTGTTCTTTGTTTAAGTCCACCTGGGTGGTTAGTGTGACGGTAGTAAATTTTATCGTTTAATTTATTACCTGTTAAATGAATTTTTTCAGCGTTAATAATAATTACATGATCACCCGTGTCAACGTGTGGTGTAAATGTAGGTTTGTTTTTACCGCGTAAAATAGATGCTACTTCAGTAGATAGGCGACCTAAAGTTTGACCTTCAGCATCAACCACATACCATTTACGCTCAACTTCGTTAGCTTTTGCCATAAAAGTCGTACGCATGTGTTTCCCTCCTCGTTATCTTTTCCATAGAAAAAATCTATTGTTTATCTTAAACACGATTTCCTTCCGGGGCTAATCGTGGTTTTAGAAACAATACCATATGTTATGATATACTTTTGAGTTTCTAATGTCAAGCAAATGTTACACCAGGATTAGTTGTTATAGTTTACCTGCCATAAGTAAAGTCCATGACCTGGAGCCATCTTTCCAGCAAACTGACGATTTTGTTTCGCTAAAATCTCTGGAATGCTATCAGGATCAAGCTTTCCTTGCCCTACGCTAAGTAACGTACCAACAATAATTCTGACCATATTATATAAAAATCCATTACCTACAAAACGAAAAATTAATTCATCGCCTTGCTCAATTAACTCAATTTCATAAATCGTTCGCACTTTATCTTTTTTGTCAGTTTTTGCCGAACAAAAAGAAGTGAAATCATGCGTTCCAATAAAATAAGGAATCGCTTTTCTTATAGAGCTTATTTCGAGCGGATATGGATATTGATATACGTAATTTCTACGGAATACATCCGCAGTCTTTGATAATAATACACGATAACGATATTCTTTTCTCTCGACACCGTAACGCGCATGAAATTCTTCTGTTTTTTTCTCTACCTGTCTGATAACAATATCATCTGGCAACATTGTGTTTAATGCATTACTCCATTGCCACTCTTCAAGAGACAACGGTGTATCAAAGTGTATGACTTGTCCTTTAGCGTGAACAGTAGAATCCGTTCTGCCCGATGCCTGAACACGAACAAGTTCTCCTTTATGCAATTTCTGCAAAGCTTTCTCAATCTCTTGTTGAACAGTACGATGCTGCGGCTGAATTTGATAACCACAAAAATGCATGCCATCATATGCAACCGTACATTTTATTCTATCCATTTCTCTATTCTCCATTACGATCGCACCCATGCCAAAATACAAGCTAAACAAAGTAAGCTTATAATCGTTACTGTATCGCTTGTTTTCCAGCGTAGTTGCCTAAATTTAGTACGTCCTTCGCCATTTTGATACCCACGTGCTTCCATAGCAATTGCTAAGTCCTCAGCACGCTTAAAAGCACTGATAAATAGAGGAACGAGTAGTGAGATAATAGCTTTTATCCTATCTTTTATCGGTCCTCCTGCGAAATCAATACCACGTGAAGCCTGTGCCTTCATTATTTTACTTGTTTCATCCATTAATGTCGGAATAAAACGAAGAGAAATTGACATCATTAATGCGATTTCATGAACAGGAACTTTTATACGTTTCAACGGCTTTAATAACGTCTCCAAACCATCTGTAATCTCAATAGGTGTCGTCGTTAACGTTAATAATGTCGTCATTAAAATAATAACGAAGAATCGTATAGAAATGTATATCCCTTGCTCTAATCCTTTTTCATGTATCGAAAACCAACCAAGCTGGAATAGTACTTCCCCTTCTTTATTTGTAAAAATATGCAGGAAAAATGTAAAAAGAAAAATCCATAGAATTGGTTTTAAGCCCGAAAGTACATAACGAATCGGCACTTTTGCAAAAAATAAAGCAATGAGTGCATATAAAAATAAAAATCCATATGAAATCGCATTATTTGCTAAGAAAACAACAAATACATATAAAAAGACAATCAGCAGCTTCGTACGTGGATCAAGTTGATGAATAAGAGACTTCCCTGGAATATATCTTCCAATAATCAACTGCTGCATGATTCATGACCACCTTTTCGTAACACCTGCACAACTTCATGAGTAAGATCCTCTAAAGATAAGGTAGCCTTTGGGATTGAAATGCCAAACTTCTCTTCAATTGCACGTTTATACTTTAAAGACATAGGAAGATCCACGCCAATTTTCTCTAGTTCATCAGCATGTGAAAATACTTCCTCTGCACTTCCTTGCAAAAAGACCGTTCCTTTATGCATGACTACAATCTGCTCCGCATACTTAGCAGCATCCTCCATATTATGTGTTACTAGGATAACTGTAAGACCTTTTTCCTTATGCAGCTTATAAAACATCTCCATAAGTTCATTCTGCCCTTTTGGATCTAGTCCTGCTGTAGGTTCATCTAATACAAGCACTTCGGGTTCCATCGCCAATACACCCGCTATCGCAACACGCCTCATTTGCCCACCACTTAACTCAAACGGTGAACGTGTTAACAGTTCTGGCTCTAACCCTACAAGTTCAATTGCCTCTCTTGCCTTTTGCTTCGCTTCTTCTACAGATACCCCAAAATTAGTAGGGCCGAAACAAATATCCTTCTCCACAGTCTCTTCAAACAACTGATGTTCTGGGAATTGAAAGACAACCCCTACCTTTTTACGTAGTGGCTTTAGCTTTTTTTCTTTCTTTCCTGCCGAAATGAAATGTTCACCAATTTGAACTGTGCCATTCGTCGGCTGCAATAAACCATTTAAATGTTGAATCATCGTCGACTTACCTGAACCAGTATGACCGATAATGGCATAATAGCCCCCACTTGGAAACGACACGTCTACATCATAAAGTGCGCGTCTTTCAAATGGAGTTTTATATTGATAACGATGTTCTACTTTTTGGAATGTAATCTCCAAAGTTCGTTCACCAAGCTTTCCATTGTAAGATGCGTATTTTGCAAGAGAATTTCATTTCTTTTTAATAATTCTGCTATTTTCACTGAAAATGGTACATCTAATCCAATTTCTTGGAGCATATGAGAGGACTTGAATATTTGCTTTGGAGTCCCTTCCTCTAATATTTCTCCCTTATTTAAAATAATGACACGGTCTGATTGCGCCGCTTCTTCTAAATCGTGCGTAATTGATAACACGGTAATACCTTTTTGATTAACAAGTTGTCTAACCGTTTCTACTACTTCACGTCTCCCTTGAGGATCTAGCATTGACGTTGCTTCATCTAATATCAAAATAGATGGCTGAAGTGCTAAAACGCCTGCTATTGCCACTCGCTGCTTTTGCCCACCAGATAACGAATGAGGTTCATCATTAAGAAAATCTTCCATACGGACAAGTTTGAGGGCCTGATCTAATCTTTCTACCATTTTCTCTCTTGGCATTCCGATATTCTCTAAGCCAAAAACAACGTCGTCTTGCACTGTCGTTCCAACAAATTGATTATCTGGATTTTGAAATACCATCCCAATTTGTTTTCGAACATCCCATACCGTTTCCTCTGATAAAACCATTGTATCATTTACTGTAATAGTCCCTGCTTCCGGCAAAAACAAACCATTCAATAATTTTGCAAGTGTAGACTTCCCTGAACCATTTTGTCCAATAACAGATACCCATTCTCCCTCATACAAGGAAAATGAAACATCTTTTAATGCATAAGTGGCTGCCCCAGGATATTGAAATGATATATTCTCTGTCCGAAGTTTCTCTTTTTTCAATACAAGGCACCCTTTCCTTCGCCAAGTTAGCCTATTTTTATATTTAAAAAAAAGGGCCATGACCAGTTTCTTGAAAAGAACTGTCCTGCCCTTTTAATTATCATTATACTAACTCGATAATTACCATTGGTGCTGCGTCTCCGCGACGTGGACCAATTTTTGCAATACGAGTGTATCCGCCTTGGCGCTCAGCATAGCGTGGAGCTACATCAGCGAATAATTTTTGAAGTGCATCTTGACCAGTCTCAGCGTTAGCTACTTCATTGCGAATGAAAGCTGCTGCTTGACGACGAGCGTGAAGATCTCCGCGTTTACCTAAAGTGATCATTTTTTCCACTACAGAACGAAGTTCTTTTGCACGAGTTTCTGTCGTTTGGATGCGCTCGTTGATAATTAAATCAGTAGCTAAATCACGTAACATAGCTTTACGTTGCGCACTTGTACGGCCTAATTTTCTGTATGCCATTCGTAGTTCCCTCCTTTGTTGATGGGTTTAAATCCTCAGTCGTCTTTACGTAAACCTAAACCTAATTCCTCAAGTTTATGTTTAACTTCTTCTAAGGATTTACGTCCTAAGTTACGAACTTTCATCATATCTTCTTCTGTTTTGTTCGCAAGCTCTTGTACAGTATTAATTCCTGCACGTTTTAGGCAATTATAAGAACGAACAGAAAGATCTAGTTCTTCGATAGTCATCTCAAGAACTTTCTCTTTTTGATCTTCTTCCTTCTCGACCATAATCTCAGCATTTTGTGCTTCATCAGTTAAACCAACAAAGATATTTAAATGCTCAGTTAAGATTTTGGCACCTAAAGAGATAGCTTCTTTTGGCCCGATGCTTCCATCCGTCCATACATCAAGCGTAAGCTTATCATAATTAGCCACTTGTCCGACACGTGTCTTTTCCACTTGGTAAGTCACACGTGATACTGGAGTATAAATAGAATCAATAGGAATTACTCCTATTGGTTGATCTTCGCTTTTATTTGCATCAGCTGGCGTATACCCACGGCCACGCTTTGCAGTTAAACGCATGCGGAAATGCGCATTTTTTGCTAACGTTGCAATGTGTAAATCTGGATTTAAGATTTCTACATCACTATCGTGAGTAATATCAGCAGCTGTGACAATACCTTCGCCCTGCACATCAATTTCCAACGTCTTCTCTTCTTCAGAGTAGATTTTAAGAGCTAACTTTTTCAAGTTTAAGATGATCGTCGTAACGTCTTCTACTACGCCCTCAACTGTTGAAAATTCATGTAATACGCCATCGATTTGGATAGCAGTAACAGCGGCACCAGGGAGTGAGGATAAAAGAATACGACGTAAGGAGTTACCCAAAGTAGTACCATATCCACGCTCAAGCGGTTCAATTACGAATTTACCATATTTAGCATCTTCGTTAAGTTCAACCGTTTCGATTTTCGGCTTTTCGATTTCAATCATTAACTAAACCCTCCTTCAAAACGTCGAAACCCCGGTTAAACAAAGGGATACCCCCTGTCTAACCGAAAGTCCCCCTTAGGCAGTTCCCGATTGTGCACAACAAGCGATGTTTCTGTACGAAATTTCTCGATAATGCATCATATCCATTATAGACAAAAGGGAAAATTCTATACAGAAAAATTACACACGACGACGTTTTGGTGGACGACATCCATTATGAGGAACTGGAGTAACATCTCTAATTGCTGTTACTTCTAGACCTGCAGCTTGAAGAGCACGAATTGCAGCTTCACGACCAGCACCAGGACCTTTAACAGTAACCTCTAAAGTTTTTAAACCGTGCTCCATTGCAACTTTAGCAGCAGCTTCAGCAGCCATTTGCGCAGCGAATGGAGTAGACTTACGAGATCCACGGAAACCAAGTGCACCAGCACTAGACCAAGAAAGTGCGTTACCATGAGTATCTGTAAGTGTTACGATTGTGTTGTTGAAAGTAGAACGAATATGAGCTATACCAGCTTCAATATTCTTTTTCACACGTTTTTTACGAGTGTTTGTTTTACGTGCCATTGTTAGTTCAACCTCCTTTACTTATTATTTCTTTTTATTTGCTACTGTACGACGTGGACCTTTACGTGTACGAGCATTGTTTTTAGAGTTTTGACCACGAACTGGTAAACCACGACGGTGACGAAGACCACGGTAAGAACCGATCTCCATTAGACGTTTAATGTTAAGAGATACTTCACGACGAAGGTCTCCCTCAACTTTAATACGATCGATGATATCACGGATACGTCCTAGTTCGTCTTCCGTTAAATCACGAACTCGTGTTTCTGAAGAAATACCAGCTTCAGTTAGAATTTTTTCAGCAGTTGTGCGACCAATGCCGAATACGTAAGTTAAAGAAATAACAACGCGTTTGTCTCGAGGAATATCTACACCTGCGATACGTGCCATTCTGAATGCACCTCCTTCTGATTAACCTTGTTTTTGTTTATGTTTAGGGTTTTCACAAATAACCATTACTTTTCCACGTCTACGAATAACTTTACATTTTTCGCAGATTGGTTTAACTGACGGTCTTACTTTCATGTCTCGAACCTCCTTAAAGATTACGGAGTGCTATATTATTTAAAACGGTACGTAATACGACCACGATTTAAATCGTACGGAGATAATTCTACCGTAACTTTGTCTCCTGGTAAAATACGAATGAAGTTCATACGGATTTTACCAGAAACGTGAGCCAATACGACATGCCCATTCTCTAATTCTACTTTGAACATAGCATTTGGCAACGTTTCAAGAACGGTACCTTCGACTTCAATTACATCATCTTTAGCCATTCAATAGTTCTCCCTTCTTCAAATCAGTAACATTTTACACTGCTCTGAAATCCCGGAGAGCCAGCTACTTATAAAGTGGTAAGGATTTCGTATCCTGCTTCTGTAAGAGCAATCGTGTGCTCAAAGTGTGCACACCATTTACCATCTACCGTTACCACTGTCCAGTCATCAGATAGTGTTTTTACATATCGTCTTCCTTGATTCACCATCGGCTCAACACAGATGACCATTCCCGGCTTTAATCTAGGGCCTCTATTTGGTGGACCATAGTGCGGGATTTGAGGGTCCTCATGTAAGTCTTGCCCGATTCCGTGACCAACATACTCCCTAACGATCGAGAACCCATTCTCTTCAGCATGGGTTTGAACCGCATGTGAGATATTTGATAATCTTTCGCCTGGTTTTACTTGTTCTAGACCAAGATACAACGATTTTTCTGTGACATCAAGTAGCTTTTGAACAGATTCAGAAATGTTTCCAACTGGATACGTCCATGCAGAATCTCCATGGTACCCATTGTATTTCGCACCAATATCGATACTGATGATATCGCCCTCTTCGAGCTTGCGCTTCCCTGGAATTCCGTGTACAAGCTCTTCATTTACAGAAGCACATATGCTCCCCGGAAATCCGTTGTATCCTTTAAAAGATGGCGTAGCACCATATTTTTGAATCGTCTTTTCCGCTATTTGATCGAGCTCTTTCGTTGTAATTCCTGGAGTAATATGCTGTTTCAACTCTTGATGAGTTAAAGCAACGATCCTGCCAGCTTCTCGCATGATTTCTATCTCGCGAGGAGTTTTGCAGATGATCATTACGCTAAGCCTCCGATGAGAACATCGATATCAGCAAATACTTTATTGATATCTTGCTCACCATTAATGCTTTGTAAGTAACCAAGCTCCTCGTAGAAATCAAGCAAAGGTTTTGTTTGCTTAATATTTACATCTAAACGATTTGCCACAGTTTCTTCATTGTCATCAGAGCGTTGATATAATTCGCCACCACATTTATCGCACACATCAGCTTTTGCTGGTGGATTGAATTCTAAGTGGTAAGTCGCACCGCACTCTTTACAAATGCGACGGCCTGTAAGGCGTGTTAATAACAACCCTGAATCCACATTAATGTTTAAAACATAGTCGATTTTTTTACCAAGATCTTTCATAATCTCTTCAAGAGCTGATGCTTGTGCAACAGTTCGTGGGAAACCGTCTAGTAAGAAACCTCTTACGCAGTCTTCTTGACTTAAACGTTCACGAACGATTCCGATTGTAACTTCATCTGGAACAAGTGCACCTTTATCAATAAAAGATTTTGCTTGTAGACCCATTTCAGTTTCAGCCTTCATAGCTGCACGGAACATATCTCCTGTTGAAATGTGAGGGATGTTATACTTGGCAACAATCTGTTCGGCTTGTGTACCTTTACCAGCACCAGGAAGCCCCATTAAAATTAAGTTCATCCTTGTTCCCCCTCAGAGTACATGAGCATGTAGGGAAGACAATTCTTCCCACTTACTCATTGCTTGATAAACCCTTTGTAATGGCGTTTTACCAGTTGACTTTCTAGCTGCTTCATTGTTTCTAAAGCAACGCCGACAACGATTAACATACTCGTTCCACCAATCTGTGCAGATGGAGGAAGATTTCCCAGTTTCGTAAAGATAACTGGTAAGATTGCAATCGCTGCTAGGAAAATTGATCCTACAAAGGTCAAACGATACAAGATTTTTGTTAGATATTGTTCCGTATTCTTACCCGGACGAATACCTGGAACATATCCACCTTGTTTGTTTAGATTCTCTGACATTTGCTCTGGATTAACCTGAACAAACGCATAGAAATATGTGAAGGCTACAATGAGCGCAACATATATGATCATTCCCACTGGGTGAGAATAGTTAAAGTTTGCAATGATCCACTGCGATACATCATGATTCGGGAAGAACTGTGCAATAGTTGGAGGCGTAATTAAGAATGAAACAGCAAAAATGACTGGAATAACACCCGCACTATTTACCTTAAGCGGTAAATGTGTGTTTTGTGCTCCAGCATGATTCCCATTCCCTCCTGTTACACGCTTCGCATATTGAATTGGGATCTTTCTAACAGCCTGTTGAATGAAAATAACACCAACAATAACCGCTAGCACAGCTAGTAAGATCAATGCAACTTTAACGATACTCATGAACAATTGATCTCCGATATTTTGAAACTGTTGTTGATACACTTGAGATATAACACTTGGGATCGCTGCGGCAATACCGCCAAAGATAAGGATGGAAATACCATTACCTACACCTTTAGCTGTAATCTGTTCACCTAACCACATTAAAAATGCAGTACCAGCAGTCAGTACCGTAGCAATGTATAAATAAGTGCTCCAACCAGGATTCAAAATTAATTGCCCACCTACCATACCGTTAAAACCGATTGACATACCAAACCCCTGAATAAACGCAAGAACAATTGTAAAGTAACGCGTGAATTGCGTTAGTTTACGACGGCCCATTTCACCTTGCTTCGACCATTCCGAAAATTTAGGAACAACATCCATCTGCAATAATTGCACGATGATGGATGCTGTAATATACGGCATGATTCCCATCGCGAAGATGGAGAAGTTTTTCAAGGCGCCACCGCCAAATGTATTTAGGATACCTAAGGCATTTAATTGATCTTGTGCTTTCAGTACGTCTCCATTTGTAAATGGCACTGGGATAAACGTGCCAATCCTGAATACGATTAACATCGCTAAAGTGAATAATATTTTACGTCTTATCTCAGCAACGCGCATAAAGTTGGAGATTGTACGAAACATTAGATCACCTCAACTGATCCGCCAGCTGCTTCAATTGCTTCTTTAGCACTTGAAGAGAACTTGTGCGCTTTAACAGTTAATTTTTTCTCTACTGCGCCGCTTGCAAGAATTTTAACACCGTCGTTTAACTTGCTGATAACGCCAGTTTCCAGCAATAATTCAGGTGTTACTTCTGTACCATCTTCAAAACGATTTAACGTTGATAAGTTTACAATAGTAAACTCTTTACGGTTAATGTTTGTGAAGCCGCGTTTTGGTAAACGACGGAATAATGGAGTTTGACCACCTTCGAAGCCAAGACGAACACCGCCACCAGAACGTGCGTTTTGTCCTTTATGACCTTTACCAGCAGTTTTACCGTTACCAGAACCGATACCACGACCGACACGGTTACGTACTTTACGAGAACCTTCTGCAGGTTTTAATTCATGAAGTTTCATTCCCAGGCACCTCCTTATATTAATGAGTTATCCTTAAGCTTCTGTTACAGTTATAAGGTGAGAAACTTTGTTGATCATACCAAGAATAGCAGGAGTTTCTTCCTTAACTACAGTTGAATTCAACTTTTTAAGACCTAAAGCTTCTACCGTCGCACGTTGATCTTGTGGACGACCAATTACACTACGAGTGAGGGTAATTTCTAACTTTTTCGCCATTTGTTTTCCCTCCTTAACCTAGTAGCTCTTCTACAGATTTACCGCGTAATTTTGCAACATCTTCAGCGCGCTTAAGTTCGCTTAATCCGTTCACAGTAGCGCGAATCATGTTGATTGGTGTGTTAGAACCAAGAGATTTCGAAAGAATATCTTGTACACCAGCTAATTCAAGTACCGCACGAACAGGTCCACCAGCAATAACACCAGTACCTTCAGCAGCAGGTTTTAAGAATACTTCACCAGCTCCAAAATGACCGTTGATTGTGTGTGGAATTGTTGTACCAACTAATGGTACAGCGATTAAGTTTTTCTTAGCGTCTTCGATAGCTTTGCGGATTGCGTCTGGTACCTCTTGTGCTTTACCAGTACCGAATCCAACATGACCGTTTTTATCGCCAACTACAACTAGTGCAGCAAAGCGGAAACGACGACCACCCTTAACAACTTTCGCGACACGATTTATCGTAACTACACGTTCTTCAAGTTCTAATTTACTTGGGTCAATGCGATGCATCAATTTTCCCTCCTTTGACCATTAAAATTGTAATCCAGCCTCACGAGCAGCCTCAGCTAGAGCTTTAACACGGCCATGGTATAAGTAACCACCGCGATCGAATACTACTTCTTTAACGCCTTTCTCTACAGCACGCTTAGCAACTGATTCTCCTACTTTCGTAGCAGCTTCAGTATTGCTAGTACCGTTAAGAGCAAGGTCTTTATCAAGAGTAGATGCACTTACTAACGTTACACCATTTACATCATCAATAACTTGAGCGTAAATATGTTGGTTAGAACGGAACACGTTTAAACGTGGACGTTCTGCAGTACCAGTAAGTTTAGCACGTACACGTGCATGTCTTTTCTTACGAGTCGCATTTTTATCAGCTTTAGTGATCATTCTTGTCACTCCTTTCTCTCACCTAACGGGTTTACTTAGCAGTTTTACCTTCTTTACGACGAACAACTTCGCCTTCGTAACGAATACCTTTACCTTTATAAGGCTCAGGAGCACGTACAGCACGGATGTTAGCAGCAAATTCGCCAACACGTTGCTTGTCGATACCTTTGATTACGATTTTAGTTGGTACAGGTACTTCAACTTCAAGACCTGCTTCCGGAGTCATTTCTACTGGATGAGAATAACCTACGCTTAATACAAGTTTATCTCCTTGTTTTTGAGCACGGTAACCAACACCGACTAATTCAAGTCCGCGTGCGAAACCTGTAGTTACACCTTCAACCATGTTTCCGATTAAAGCACGAGTTGTACCGTGTAATGCACGGTGTTCCTTCTGTTCAGATGGACGCTCAACTGTTAGTGTATTTTCTTCAATTTTGATAGACATATCAGCATTGAATTTACGAGTTAATTCACCTTTAGGGCCTTTTACTGCTACAGTATTGTCTTCTGCAATTGTAATAGTAACACCTGCAGGGATTTCAAGAATCTTTTTACCAATACGAGACATGTGGTCACACCTCCGTTCGTTTTAAATATATATTACCAAACGTATGCTACTACTTCTCCACCAGTTTGTAATTGACGAGCGTCTTTGTCTGTCATTACTCCCTTAGATGTAGAAACAAGAGCGATACCTAATCCGTTAAGTACACGTGGTACTTCATCAGCTTTAGCGTAAACGCGTAAGCCAGGTTTACTGATACGTTTTAATCCAGTGATTACACGTTCATTGTTTGCACCATATTTCAGGAAAATACGAAGGATACCTTGTTTGTTATCCTCGATGTATTCTACATCACGAATGAAACCTTCACGTTTTAAAAGTTCAGCGATCTCTTTTTTGATTTTAGAAGCAGGAACCTCTAATTTCTCATGACGTACCATGTTCGCATTACGGATGCGAGTAAGCATGTCTGCAATTGGATCTGTCATCACCATGTGTTTTACCTCCTTCCCATTTGTGGGTTTTACCAACTAGCTTTTTTAACACCAGGAATTTGACCTTTATATGCAAGTTCACGGAAACAAATACGGCAAAGCTTAAATTTGCGGTATACAGAATGCGGACGACCGCAGCGTTCGCAACGTGTATACTCTTGTACTTTAAACTTAGGAGTACGCTTTTGTTTCGCTATCATAGATTTTTTAGCCACGTTTTCGCCTCCTCTACTTAGCGTTGGTTTCCATTATTTTTGGAATGGCATACCGAATTGTGTTAAAAGTTCACGAGCTTCTTCATCAGTTTTCGCTGTAGTAACGATTACGATGTCCATACCGCGGACTTTGCTTACTTTATCATAATCAATCTCAGGGAAGATAAGTTGCTCTTTAACACCTAATGTGTAGTTCCCACGACCATCGAATGATTTCTTAGAAACACCACGGAAATCACGTACACGTGGTAAAGAAACTGATACTAATTTGTCGAAGAACTCATACATTTGCTCGCCGCGTAAAGTTACTTTCGCACCGATTGGCATACCTTCACGAAGACGGAAACCAGCGATTGATTTTTTAGCACGAGTTACAACAGGTTTTTGACCTGCGATTTGTGTTAATTCTTCTACTGCATTGTCTAAAGCTTTTGAGTTAGATACCGCGTCACCAACACCAGTGTTGATTACGATCTTTTCGATTTTCGGTACTTCCATCACAGATTTATAGTTAAACTTGCTCACTAGAGCAGGAGTAATTTCCTTTTGGAACTTCTCTTTAAGGCGATTCAATGAAGTGACCTCCTTTCTTAAGAAAATTATTTATCTAATAATTCACCAGATTTTTTTGCAATACGAACTTTTTTACCATCTTCTACTTTGAAGCCTACGCGAGTAGGTTCACCTGTTTTCGGATCTAAAACCATAACGTTAGAAACGTGAATAGGTGCTTCTTTAGTAATAATTCCACCTTGTGGATTTAATTGAGATGGCTTAGAGTGTTTTTTAACGATGTTAACACCCTCAACGATAACACGGTTTTGCTTTGGGAAAGCCACAAGGATAACGCCTTGTTTTCCTTTGTCTTTTCCAGTGATTACCTGTACTTTATCACCTTTTTTTACATGCATCTTAATTCTGCACCTCCTTAGCAAGGCAATACCTTAAATTATAGAACTTCTGGAGCTAAAGAAACGATCTTCATGAAGTTGCTATCACGTAATTCACGAGCTACTGGTCCGAAGATACGAGTACCACGTGGGCTCTTATCGTCTTTGATGATAACCGCTGCGTTTTCATCAAATTTGATATAAGAACCGTCCGGACGACGAGCTCCGCTCTTCGTACGTACCACTACTGCTTTAACAACGTCACCTTTTTTAACAACGCCACCTGGTGTTGCTTGTTTTACCGTAGCAACGATAATGTCACCAATGTTAGCATATTTACGACCAGAGCCGCCTAATACTTTAATTGTTAAAAGTTCACGTGCACCAGAGTTGTCAGCAACTTTCAAACGAGATTCTTGTTGGATCATGTTATGAAACCTCCCTTCGGACTAAAAATTCCGATTCGTCTATTTAGATAATAACCGCTTCTTCAACGATTTCAACTAAACGGAAACGCTTAGTAGCAGAAAGCGGGCGAGTTTCCATGATTTTAACGATATCGCCAAGTTTCGCTTGGTTTTGCTCATCATGGGCTTTGTACTTCTTAGAATACTTAACACGTTTTCCGTACAAGGAATGAGTTTTGTAAGTTTCAACTAAAACTGTAATCGTTTTGTCCATTTTGTCAGACACAACACGACCAGTATAAACTTTGCGTTGGTTACGTTCGCTCACTATGCAAACCTCCCCTCAATTTATCGATTAATTCCGATCTCTCTTTCACGAACTACAGTTTTCATACGAGCAATTGCTTTACGCACTTCACGAATGCGAGTTGGATTCTCTAATTGTCCTGTAGCAAGTTGGAAGCGAAGATTGAACAATTCTTCCTTTAAAGCTTTAACTTTTGTTTCGATTTCGGCAGTGGTTAATTCACGAATATCATTAGTTTTCATTAGATTCACCACCATTTTCTTCACGTTTTACGAATTTACATTTCACAGGTAACTTGTGAGCTGCAAGACGTAATGCTTCGCGTGCTACCTCTTCAGATACACCCGCGATTTCGAACATAATTTTCCCAGGTTTTACTACTGCTACCCAGCCTTCTGGTGCCCCTTTACCGGAACCCATACGTACTTCTAGAGGTTTTGCAGTGTAAGGTTTAGAAGGGAAAATTTTAATCCATACTTTACCGCCACGTTTCATGTAACGAGTCATTGCACGACGAGCAGCTTCGATTTGACGGTTTGTAATCCATGAAGCAGCTTGTGCTTGTAAACCGAATTCACCGAAAGCAATTTCAGTTCCACCTTTTGCACGACCACGCATTTTACCACGATGCTCTCTACGATATTTTACGCGTTTTGGCATTAACATATTATTTTCCTCCTTCCTCAGAAGCTTTCTTTTTTGTAGGAAGGACTTCTCCACGGTAGATCCATACTTTTACGCCTAATTTACCGTATGTTGTATCAGCTTCAACTGCTGCATAGTCAATATCAGCGCGAAGTGTATGAAGTGGAACAGTTCCTTCACTGTAAGATTCTGCACGAGCGATATCAGCTCCGCCAAGACGACCAGAAACCTGTGTTTTAATACCTTTAGCACCTGCACGCATAGCACGTTGAATAACTTGCTTTTGTGCACGACGGAATGATACACGGTTTTCTAATTGACGAGCGATGTTTTCGCCTACTAATTTAGCGTTAAGATCAGCTCTCTTAACTTCTAAAATGTTGATGTGTACACGCTTGCCTGTTAATTGGTTAAGAGCTTTACGAAGTGCTTCAACTTCAGTACCACCTTTACCAATTACCATACCAGGTTTTGCAGTGTGAATTGTAACATTTACACGATTTGCTGCACGTTCGATTTCTACTTTAGCAACAGCAGAATCTTTTAAGCGTACAGTAATGTACTCACGGATTTTGATGTCTTCATGTAGTAATGTAGCATAATCTTTCTCTGCGAACCAACGAGATTCCCAGTCACGGATAACGCCGACACGAAGACCAATTGGATTAACCTTTTGACCCATCGATTATCCCTCCTTCTTTTCTGATACCACAACTGTAATGTGGCTTGTGCGTTTGTTAATTTGGCTTGCACGACCCATTGCACGTGGACGGAAACGTTTCAACGTTGGACCTTCGTCAACGAAAACTTTTTCAACAACTAGGTTGTTAATATCCATCTCATAATTGTGCTCTGCATTTGCGATTGCAGATTTTAAAACTTTCTCTACAACTGGAGAAGCAGTTTTTGGTGTGTGGTTAAGGATAGCAATCGCTTCACCCACTTGCTTACCTCGGATTAAGTCTACTACTAAACGAACTTTACGAGGAGCAATACGAACTGTTCTCGCTACTGCTTTAGCTTGCATTGAAGTGCCTCCTCTCATTATCTTCTAGTTTTCTTATCGTCAGCAAGGTGACCTTTATACGTACGAGTTGGTGCGAATTCACCTAACTTATGGCCAACCATATCCTCAGTGATGTACACAGGTACGTGTTTACGACCATCATATACAGCGATTGTGTGTCCGATGAACTGAGGGAAGATTGTTGAACGGCGAGACCAAGTTTTAACAACTTGTTTTTGCTCAGATGCAACTAATTTTTCCATTTTGCTCATTAAGTGATCATCGACAAATGGTCCTTTTTTTAAGCTACGAGCCATTTTGGTGCCTCCCTTCGTGATTGGCGTACGGTTCTAGAAATGAACCGTACTACAATCCCATTATTTTTTACGACGACGAACGATGAATTTGTCAGACGCTTTGTTTTTCTTACGAGTCTTGAATCCAAGAGTTGGTTTACCCCATGGAGACATTGGAGACTTACGTCCGATTGGAGAACGTCCTTCACCACCACCGTGTGGGTGATCAACCGGGTTCATTACAGAACCACGAACTGTTGGGCGTTTACCTAACCAGCGAGAGCGACCTGCTTTACCGATTTTGATAAGTTCGTGCTGTTCGTTACCTACTTGACCGATTGAAGCGCGACAAGCAGATAATACAAGACGTACTTCACCAGAAGTTAAACGTACAAGTACGTATTTACCTTCTTTACCAAGTACTTGAGCAGAAGTACCAGCAGAACGAACTAATTGTCCGCCACGGCCAGGCTTAAGCTCGATATTATGAACAACAGTACCTACTGGAATGTTGATTAATGGTAATGCGTTACCGATTTTGATGTCAGCTTCTGGGCCAGACATAACTTCCATACCTACTTCTAAAGATTTAGGAGCAAGAATGTAACGTTTTTCACCGTCAACGTAGTTAATTAATGCGATATTCGCAGAGCGGTTTGGATCGTATTCGATCGTAGCAACGCGTCCTGGAATTCCATCTTTGTTACGCTTAAAGTCGATGATACGGTATTGACGCTTATGTCCGCCACCTTGATGACGTACAGTAATTTTACCTTGGTTATTACGACCAGCCTTCTTGCTTAAAGGAGCAAGTAATGACTTTTCTGGTCTGTCAGTCGTGATTTCAGCGAAATCATTCGTAGTCATATTACGACGACCGTTAGTAGTTGGATTATACTTTTTAATTCCCATCTCAATTTCCCTCCTTCTTTAGTAAGAATTAAACACCTTGGAAGATTTCGATTTCTTTGCTGTCAGCAGTTAGCTTAACGATTGCTTTACGACGACGGCTAGTAAAACCAGCGTGACGACCAACGCGTTTTGCTTTCGGCTTGTAGTTCATGATGTTCACTTTTTCTACTTTAACACCAAAGATCGCTTCAAGAGCATCTTTAACTTCTGTTTTATTAGATTTAACGTCCACATCGAACGTGTATTTTTTTTCAGCCATCATTTCCATAGAACGTTCAGTGATAACTGGGCGCTTAATGATATCACGAGGATCTCTCATTATGCAAGCACCTCCTCTACTTTTTCCACTGCCGCTTTTGTCATGATTAGCTTATCATGATGAAGCACGTCTAAAACGTTTACGCCATCAGCAGTGATTACTGTTACTCCAGGGATATTGCGAGCAGATAACTCTACAGATTCGTTTGCATCAGCAGTTACGATAAGAGCTTTCTTCTCAACAGTTAATCCTTTAAGTACTGCTAGCATGTCTTTTGTTTTTGGTGCATTTAACACTAGGTCTTCAAGAACTACAATGTTGTTCTCAACTACTTTAGTAGCTAATGCAGATTTGATTGCTAAACGACGAACCTTCTTAGGAAGTTTGTACGCATAGCTTCTTGGTGTAGGTCCGAATACCGTACCACCACCACGCCATTGAGGAGAGCGGATAGACCCTTGACGAGCACGTCCAGTTCCTTTTTGACGCCATGGTTTACGACCACCACCACGAACTTCAGAACGAGTTTTTACTTTGTGTGTACCTTGACGTAAAGATGCACGTTGCATCATTACAGCTTCGAAAAGTACAGCTTCATTTGGTTCGATACCGAAAATAGCTTCAGCTAATTCGATTTCACCAACCTGTGAACCAGTTTGGTTATATACAGTAACTTTTGGCATTGGAATTCCTCCTTCCTATTGTGAATTATTTGCTAACCTTCACAGCGCCTTGAACAACTACAAGAGATTTCTTAGCACCTGGAACGTTACCTTTTACTAGTAATAAGTTGCGCTCAGCGTCAACTTGAACGATTTCTAAGTTTTGGATAGTAACTTGGTCTCCACCCATACGTCCAGCAAGTTTTTTGCCTTTGAATACACGGTTCGGAGCAACTGGGCCCATTGAACCTGGACGACGGTGATAGCGAGAACCATGAGACATAGGTCCGCGAGATTGTCCGTGGCGTTTGATAACACCTTGGAAACCTTTACCTTTAGAAATTCCTGTTACGTCAACGATTTCACCTGCAGCGAAAACTTCAACTTTTACCTCTTGACCAACCTCTAATCCGTCCACGTCTGCATCGCGGATTTCGCGAATGAAGCGCTTAGGAGTTGTAGATGCTTTAGCAGTGTGGCCTTGTTCAGGTTTATTAGTTAACTTTTCACGTTTATCTTCAAATCCTAACTGGATTGCATTGTAGCCATCAGTTTCAGTTGTTTTCTTTTGAAGAACAACGTTTGGATTAGCAGCGATAACTGTTACTGGGATTAACTCACCGTTCTCAGCAAATACTTGAGTCATACCGATCTTTCTTCCTAAGATTCCTTTGGTCATGAGTTACACCTCCTACATTTTTAAGTTATATGAATTATAGTTTGATTTCGATATCTACACCAGACGGTAAGTCTAAACGCATTAATGAATCTACTGTTTGTGGAGTAGGACTCACGATATCGATTAAACGTTTGTGTGTGCGCATTTCGAATTGCTCACGAGAATCTTTGTACTTATGAACAGCACGAAGAATTGTGTAAATAGTCTTCTCAGTTGGTAATGGGATCGGACCAGAAACTGTTGCCCCAGAACGCTTAGCTGTTTCTACAATTTTCTCAGCTGATTGATCAAGAATACGGTGATCATAAGCTTTTAAACGGATACGAATTTTTTCTTTTGCCATTATTTTCCCTCCTTCGTTCGCCTATTTCTAAAATAGACCTTCTCCATGGAAATTTCCCCACACCATGCCATGGCAAAGCGGCCGGGTGTGTCAGCAACCTTCCACTTCATCGCAGTCAAAGACCAACATTGTCTATTATACAATGTTATTCGTCTAGATGCAAGCATCTTTTTGTTTGCATCTGCTTTTCTCTACTTTTGCTATTATACATGGCACTTTAAAGAATTTCAAGTTTTCATCCCACAGAATTCTTTTTACAGTTTCTGGATTTTAGTTTTATTGATTTTGTATTATTATAGAAGAAACTCGTCAAAATATAAAAAAATCATTTCATTCATCATATAAATACAAACAAAAAACCCAAGGGAAAATCCCTTGGGTTTTTTTATATCAGTTAAGATTACTCAACGATAGTAGCAACTACACCGTAACCTACTGTACGTCCACCTTCACGAATAGAGAATTTAGTTCCCTCTTCGATAGCGATTGGAGCGATAAGTTCGATAGTCATTTCGATGTTGTCACCAGGCATTACCATTTCAGTACCTTCTGGTAATTGGATGATACCAGTTACGTCAGTTGTACGGAAGTAGAACTGAGGACGGTAGTTAGCGAAGAATGGAGTGTGACGTCCACCTTCTTCTTTAGATAATACGAAAACTTCAGCTTTGAATTTAGCGTGAGCTTTTACAGAGCCAGTTTTAGCAAGAACTTGTCCACGTTGGATGTCTTCACGAGCAACCCCACGAAGTAAAGCACCGATGTTGTCTCCAGCTTGAGCTTGGTCAAGAAGTTTACGGAACATCTCTACACCAGTTACAGTTGTAGAAGCATTTTCTTCAGCAAGACCGATGATTTCTACTACGTCACCAACTTTAACGATTCCGCGCTCTACACGACCAGTTGCAACTGTACCACGACCTGTGATAGAGAATACATCCTCGATAGGCATTAAGAATGGTTTGTCAGTTTCACGTTCTGGAGTTGGGATGTAAGCATCAACTTCAGTCATTAATTCAATGATTTTTGCTTCCCAATCAGCTTCTCCTTGAAGAGCTTTAAGAGCAGAACCTTTGATTACAGGAATGTCGTCGCCTGGGAATCCGTATTCAGATAATAGGTCGCGAACTTCCATTTCTACTAATTCTAATAATTCTTCGTCGTCTACCATGTCGCATTTGTTTAAGAATACAACGATGTAAGGAACACCTACTTGACGAGAAAGAAGGATGTGCTCACGTGTTTGAGGCATTGGGCCATCAGCAGCAGATACTACTAAGATACCGCCGTCCATTTGAGCAGCACCAGTGATCATGTTTTTAACATAGTCAGCGTGACCTGGGCAGTCAACGTGTGCATAGTGACGAGTTTCAGTTTCGTACTCAACGTGTGCAGTTGAGATTGTGATTCCGCGCTCTCTTTCTTCTGGAGCAGCGTCGATTTGATCGTATCCGCGTGCTTCAGCACCACCAGCTTTTGCAAGAACTGTAGTGATCGCAGCAGTTAATGTAGTTTTACCATGGTCAACGTGGCCGATTGTACCGATGTTAACATGGGGTTTAGAACGTTCGAATTTAGCTTTAGCCATTCTAAATTCCTCCTTAGTTTATATAGGTTATTTTATATTTAGACTAGAAAGTGAAACTTACGTCCCACTTTCTAAGCTTACATAAGTAGTTATACTTGAACAATCGATAAAAATCAATTATTCACCTTTATTTTTTTTAATAATTTCTTCAGAAACAGACTTCGGTACTTCTTCATAATGATCAAATGTCATTGAGAATGTTCCGCGTCCTTGAGTGTTAGAACGTAATGCCGTTGCATAACCGAACATTTCAGAAAGTGGAACCATAGCGCGAACAACTTGTGCGTTACCGCGAGCTTCCATACCTTCTACACGTCCACGACGAGATGTTACGTCGCCCATAATGTCACCCATGTACTCTTCAGGAATTACAACTTCAACTTTCATCATTGGCTCAAGAATTACTGGGCTACATTTAGAAACCGCAGCTTTAAGTGCCATAGATGCAGCGATTTTGAACGCCATCTCAGATGAATCGACATCATGGTAAGATCCGTCAACTAACGCAGCTTTGATGTCAACTAGTGGATAACCAGCTAGTACACCATTTTTAAGTGAGTCTTCAAGACCCGCTCCAACAGCTGGGATGTATTCACGTGGAACTACACCACCGACGATTTTGTTTTGGAATTCAAAACCTTTACCTTCTTCATTAGGTTCAAACTCAATCCAAACGTGACCGAATTGTCCACGACCACCAGATTGACGAGCGAACTTACCTTCAACTTTCGCAGCAGCGCGGAAAGTCTCACGGTATGCTACCTGAGGAGCACCAACGTTTGCTTCCACTTTGAATTCACGACGCATACGGTCAACGATGATATCAAGGTGAAGTTCACCCATACCAGCGATGATTGTTTGGCCAGTTTCTTGGTCAGTGTGAGCACGGAATGTTGGATCTTCTTCAGAAAGCTTAGATAATGCTGTACCCATTTTATCTTGGTCAGCTTTAGATTTTGGTTCGATAGCTACAGAGATAACTGGCTCTGGGAATTCCATAGACTCAAGGATAACAAGACTCTTCTCATCACAAAGAGTATCACCAGTAGTAGTATCTTTTAAACCTACAGCAGCAGCGATATCACCAGCGTAAACTGTTGAAATCTCTTCACGGCTGTTAG
Source organism: Bacillus wiedmannii (assembly GCF_001583695.1). Lineage (GTDB taxonomy): Bacteria > Bacillota > Bacilli > Bacillales > Bacillaceae_G > Bacillus_A > Bacillus_A wiedmannii. Next base: position 27,273 of record NZ_LOBC01000027.1, read on the forward strand.
CGTGCATTTGTAGGATACGACCTACACGCTCACGCTTACCTTTAGTTGAGTTTTTCACGTATGATCCAGAGTTTAACACACCAGAATACACACGGAAGAACGTTAACTTACCAACATAAGGGTCAGTCATGATTTTGAATGCTAAAGCTGCGAATGGTTCTTCATCGCTAGACTTACGTTCGATTTCTTCATCTGTATCCGGAAGAGTACCTTTAATAGCTGGTACGTCTAATGGAGATGGTAGGTAGTCGATAACTGCGTCTAACAGAATTTGAACACCTTTATTTTTGAATGCAGAACCACAGATTACTGGGAAGAATTCTACAGAAGTTGTAGCCTTACGGATACCAGCTTTAAGCTCTTCTACAGTGATTTCTTCACCTTCTAGGTACTTCATCATCATTTCTTCATCAAGCTCAGCTACCGCTTCAATAAGTTTTCCACGGTATTCTGCAGCTAATTCTTTGTGCTCTTCAGGAATTTCAACACGCTCGATGTCTGTTCCTAAATCGTTACCGTACATGTAAGCACATTCTTCAACAAGGTCAATGATACCATTGAACTCATCTTCAGCACCGATTGGTAACTGAATTGGGTGTGCGTTTGCTTGTAAACGATCGTGGATTGTTCCTACAGAGTATAAGAAATCTGCACCAATCTTATCCATTTTGTTAACGAATACGATACGAGGTACACCGTAAGTAGTAGCCTGACGCCAAACAGTTTCTGTTTGTGGTTCTACACCAGATTGTGCATCAAGTACTGCTACCGCACCATCAAGTACGCGTAAAGAACGTTCTACTTCTACTGTGAAGTCTACGTGTCCTGGAGTGTCAATGATGTTTACACGGTGACCTTTCCATTGAGCTGTAGTTGCAGCAGAAGTAATTGTGATACCACGCTCTTGCTCTTGCTCCATCCAGTCCATCTGAGATGCACCTTCATGAGTTTCACCGATTTTATGAATACGTCCTGTATAATACAGAATACGCTCAGTTGCTGTTGTTTTACCAGCATCGATGTGAGCCATGATACCAATATTACGAGTGTTTTCTAAAGAGAACTCTCTTGTCATTTGGTGTCTTGCTCCTTCCATATATGGATTGGATTTTTTTATTTTAAGTAGCAAAAAAGCCACTTTATATTGTTACACATGTCAGTATGTCCAGTACCCTCATTATGTAAAACGAGCGCCCAACGAAAGGGAGAGGCATTCTCCCTCTCCACACTTCCATAAGCGACAAATAAAGCGGTTTATGCTTACATTTATTTTACGTTGAATCCTACCAACGGTAATGAGCAAATGCTTTGTTAGCTTCTGCCATTTTATGAGTGTCTTCACGTTTCTTAACAGATGCACCAGCGTTGTTAGCTGCATCTAAGATTTCGTAAGCTAGACGCTCTTCCATAGTTTTTTCACCACGAAGACGAGCATAGTTTACTAACCAGCGAAGACCTAAAGTTGTACGGCGTTCTGGACGAACCTCAACTGGAACTTGGTAGTTAGCACCACCAACACGACGAGCACGTACTTCAAGAACAGGCATGATGTTCTTAAGAGCTTGCTCGAATACTTCCATAGGGTCTTTATCTGAACGTTCACGAACGATATCGAAAGCGTTATAAAGAATTGTTTGAGATTTACCTTTTTTACCGTCAACCATCATTTTGTTGATAAGGCGTGTTACTAGCTTAGACTTGTACATTGGATCTGGTAACACGTCACGTTTCGCAACAGGTCCTTTACGAGGCATATTGAGTTCCTCCTTTCATTATAAGTTTATTATTTTTTAGCAGGTTTTGGTCGCTTAGTACCATATTTAGAACGTCCTTGCATACGTTTGTCAACACCAGCTGTATCAAGCGCACCACGAACGATGTGGTAACGTACCCCTGGTAAATCCTTTACTCGACCACCGCGAATTAATACTACGCTATGCTCTTGTAGGTTATGACCGATACCTGGGATGTAAGCTGTAACCTCGATACCGTTTGTTAAACGTACACGAGCGTATTTACGTAACGCTGAGTTAGGTTTCTTTGGAGTCATTGTACCAACACGAGTACATACACCACGTTTTTGAGGTGCAGAGATATCAGTTGATTTTTTCTTTAAAGAGTTGAACCCTTTGTTTAACGCAGGTGATTTAGATTTCCATACTTTATCAGTACGACCATTTCTCACTAATTGGTTAATAGTAGGCATTTGATTATCCTCCCTTCGCATGTTTGTATGACCACATATCCAGGTGGTTCATTATTAGTTGAAAACAAAGTTTTTGCAAGGAAGAGCAAATGCTCTCTCCTCACAAAAACAGTTTTAACTTATTATTCCTATTGCTGAAGCTCCCACTTGAATCCCCGAAACTTTTCCAAGCTTACGAACTGATTCAACTTTGGTTATGGGTATGTTATGTTGCAAGGCAGTACGAATGATCATATGGGTTAACCGCATATCAGCATCTTCCGCAATAACAACTTCTTTAACTATACCATTTTTGATTGCCTCCAATGTACGTTTATGACCAACGACTACATTTTCAGCATTTGACACTTTTTGATAAGACATATAAATATCCTCCAAAGCATCGTTCAGGAGCAACCTTGATTATAGTAACATTTTGACTCATACAATGTCAACTAGGATTAACTGTTTTTATACAAAATTTACGACGGAAAATTTTACTGTTCCACATAAACTTCATCGTTTTCTACATTCATGTCACCTTGTGTTGTTTTTACAAGATCCACTTTGCGATAACGATTCATACCCGTTCCAGCAGGAACAAGTTTACCGATAATAACATTTTCTTTCAATCCTAGAAGCTCATCGCGTTTACCCTTAATCGCTGCATCAGTTAAGACACGTGTCGTTTCTTGGAACGATGCTGCAGATAAGAATGAATCAGTTTCAAGTGAAGCTTTTGTAATACCAAGTAGAACAGGTCTAGCCGTTGCTGGTTGTTTACCTTTCAGTAACACCTTCGCATTCGCATCAGTAAACTGATGGATATCTAGTAGTGTTCCTGGTAATACATCTGTTTCACCCGCGTCACTTACACGAACTTTACGTAACATTTGACGTACCATTACTTCTACGTGTTTGTCACCAATTTCTACCCCTTGCATACGGTATACTTTTTGAACTTCACGTAGTAAGTATTCTTGAACCGCCGTAATGTCCGTTACTTTTAGTAATTCTTTCGGATCAATAGAACCTTCTGTTAACTCTTTACCATGGCTAATTGGCTGTCCTAAAGTTACTTTCAGACGCGCACCGTAAGGAATAGCATACGTACGAGCTTCAACTTCACCCTGTACAACTACTTCTTGGCGATCTTTAACATCGTTGATCGCTGCGATAACACCATCGATTTCACTGATAACTGCCTGACCTTTCGGGTTACGAGCTTCGAAGATCTCTTGGATACGAGGTAAACCTTGAGTGATATCATCTCCGGCAACCCCACCTGTATGGAACGTACGCATCGTTAACTGTGTACCTGGCTCACCGATAGATTGAGCTGCGATAATACCTACCGCTTCTCCTACTTCTACGTCTGTACCAGTTGCTAAGTTACGACCGTAACACTTCTTACATACACCGTGGCGAGTGTTACACGTGAACGCTGAACGAATGTTTACAGTTTCAACACCCGAATTTTCAACGATATGAGCGATATCTTCAGTAATTAGTTGGTTTTCACTAACTAATACTTCACCTGTTTCAGGATGTTTTACAGTTTTTCTTGCAAAACGTCCAACAAGACGATCATATAATGACTCAATTACTTCATTACCCTCTTTAATCGCACCAATTAATAGACCACGATCTGTTCCACAATCATCTTCACGGACAATTACATCTTGTGCAACGTCTACAAGACGACGTGTTAAGTAACCAGAATCGGCAGTTTTAAGTGCTGTATCGGCAAGACCTTTACGCGCACCATGCGTAGAGATGAAGTACTCAAGTACTGTTAAACCTTCACGGAAACTTGATTTAATTGGAAGTTCGATAATACGACCAGATGGATTGGCCATCAGACCACGCATACCAGCAAGCTGAGTAAAGTTTGATGCATTACCACGGGCACCGGAATCACTCATCATGAAGATTGGGTTGCGTTTATTCAAGGATTTCATCAGTTTTCCTTGGATAACATCTTTTGCATTACTCCAAATAGAGATAACGCGATCGTAACGTTCTTCTTCCGTGATTAAACCGCGACGGAATTGTTTAATTACATTATCTACTTTTGCTTGCGCTTCATGGAGAATTTCATCTTTTTCGCCTAATACAAGAATGTCAGATACCCCAACTGTAATACCAGCTTTTGTAGAGTACTTAAATCCTAAGTTTTTCATGCGGTCAAGCATGCGAGATGTTTCCGTAATTTGGAAACGTTTGAATACTTCCGCAATGATGTTACCAAGGATCTTCTTGCTAAATGGCGCCACTTCTTCGCGACTAGCAATAATTTCTTTAATGTTCGCACCTTTTTCAACGAAATACTCCGCTGGTGTTTCTTTTTCAAGGTTTGAGTTTGTCGGTTCATTAATATAAGGGAACGACTCTGGTAAAATTTCGTTAAATATTAATTTACCAACTGTTGTTAATAGAAGCTTACCTTTTTGCTCTTCAGTAAATGTTACATTATTTACTGAACTTGCAGCAACTGCAACACGTGTGTGCAGATGTACATATCCATTTTGGTATGCAAGTATTGCTTCGTTTGCATCTTTGAAGACCATACCTTCACCGATTGCGCCTTCACGCTCAAGTGTTAAGTAGTAGTTACCTAATACCATATCCTGAGATGGAGTAACAACTGGTTTTCCGTCTTTTGGATTCAAGATGTTTTGTGCCGCTAACATAAGAATACGAGCTTCTGCTTGTGCCTCTGATGATAACGGTACGTGAACTGCCATTTGGTCACCGTCAAAGTCCGCGTTGTATGCAGTACATACAAGTGGGTGAAGACGAATTGCGCGACCTTCTACTAATGTAGGTTCAAACGCCTGGATACCAAGACGGTGAAGTGTTGGTGCGCGGTTTAGAAGTACTGGATGCTCTTTGATCACAGATTCTAAAACGTCCCAAACTTCAGGTTGTACACGCTCGATTTTACGTTTAGCACTCTTAATGTTGTGTGCTAAACCTTTTCCAACTAACTCTTTCATAACGAAAGGCTTAAACAATTCAAGCGCCATTTCTTTCGGTAATCCACATTGGTACATCTTTAAGTTCGGTCCTACAACGATTACAGAACGGCCAGAGTAGTCAACACGTTTACCTAATAAGTTTTGACGGAAACGTCCTTGTTTACCTTTAAGCATGTGAGATAGTGATTTTAATGGACGGTTACCTGGTCCAGTAACTGGACGGCCACGGCGACCATTATCGATTAATGCGTCTACAGCTTCTTGTAACATACGTTTTTCGTTTTGAACGATGATGCTTGGTGCACCTAAGTCCAATAGACGTTTTAAACGATTATTACGGTTAATTACACGACGGTATAAGTCGTTTAAGTCAGAAGTAGCAAAACGTCCACCATCCAACTGTACCATTGGGCGTAGTTCTGGCGGGATAACTGGAAGAACATCTAGGATCATCCAAGATGGGTGATTTCCAGAGTTACGGAATGCTTCTAATACTTCTAGACGTTTAATAGCACGAGTACGGCGTTGTCCTTGCGCTGTTTTTAATTCTTCTTTTAAGAAGTCTACTTCTTTATCTAAATCGATGTCTTGTAGTAGCTTTTTAATCGCTTCCGCACCCATAGCAGCTTGGAATGTGCTACCATATCGATCACGATATGCACGGTATTCTTTTTCAGAAAGTAATTGCTTCTTATCAAGTGGTGTATCTCCACTTTCTGTTACAACATAAGAAGCGAAATAAATTACTTCTTCAAGCGCGCGAGGGGACATGTCTAAGACAAGTCCCATGCGGCTCGGGATACCTTTGAAATACCAAATATGAGATACAGGAGCAGCTAATTCGATATGACCCATACGTTCACGACGAACTTTTGCACGCGTTACTTCAACGCCACATCGATCACAAACTACACCTTTATAACGTACACGTTTGTATTTTCCGCAATGACATTCCCAGTCCTTTTGTGGTCCGAAAATACGCTCACAGAACAAGCCATCTTTTTCAGGCTTTAACGTACGATAGTTAATTGTTTCTGGTTTCTTAACTTCACCGTATGACCAAGAACGAATCTTGTCAGGTGAAGCAAGTCCAATCTTCATATATTCAAAGTTATTTACATCTATCAAGGGGCCTACCTCCCTTTTAGTCTACAGGTTATCCCAATTATTCTTTAGTTGTCTCAACTTCGACATTCAATTTATCTGCTGATTGATGATCATCGTCATCTTCTGTATCACGCATTTCGATTTCTTTATCGTCGCTAGACATCATTTTAACGTCCATACCTAAACTTTGCAGCTCTTTAATCAATACTTTGAATGATTCAGGAACGCCTGGTTCTGGAACATTTTCGCCTTTAACAATTGCTTCATACGTCTTAACACGTCCAACAACATCATCAGACTTCACTGTTAAGATTTCTTGAAGAGTATAAGCAGCACCGTAAGCTTCAAGTGCCCAAACCTCCATCTCACCGAAACGCTGTCCACCGAACTGAGCTTTACCTCCAAGAGGCTGCTGCGTTACAAGTGAGTATGGTCCAGTAGAACGAGCATGAAGTTTATCGTCAACCATGTGCGCAAGTTTGATCATATACATGACACCAACAGATACGCGGTTATCGAATGGTTCACCAGTACGTCCGTCATACAGGATTGTTTTCGCGTCATTTGCCATACCAGCTTCTTCAATCGTGCCCCAAACATCTTCCTCACGAGCACCATCGAATACTGGTGTTGCAATGTGAATACCAAGGTATCTTGCTGCCATACCAAGATGAAGCTCTAATACCTGACCGATATTCATACGAGATGGTACCCCTAATGGGTTTAACATGATATCGATTGGCGTACCGTCTGGTAAGTAAGGCATATCTTCTTCTGGTAAAATACGAGAGATAACACCTTTGTTACCGTGACGTCCGGCCATCTTATCACCTTCAGAGATTTTACGTTTTTGAACGATATATGCACGTACAAGTTGATTCACGCCTGGTGGCAATTCATCGCCATCTTCACGGTTGAATACTTTTACGTCTAAGATAATACCGCCACCACCGTGTGGTACACGTAGTGATGTATCACGTACTTCACGTGCTTTTTCTCCAAAGATAGCATGTAATAGACGTTCTTCAGCTGTTAATTCTGTTACACCTTTAGGTGTTACTTTACCAACAAGTAAATCTCCATCTTTTACTTCCGCACCAACGCGAATGATACCGCGCTCGTCAAGGTTGCGTAATGCATCTTCCCCAACGTTTGGAATGTCACGTGTAATTTCTTCTGGTCCAAGCTTCGTATCACGAGCTTCTGATTCATATTCTTCAATATGAATAGAAGTGTACACATCATCTTTTACAAGGCGCTCACTCATAATGATCGCATCCTCGTAGTTATAACCGTCCCAAGTCATGAAGCCAACAAGCACGTTACGTCCAAGTGCTAGTTCACCTAATTCCATAGAAGGACCATCCGCAAGAATCTCACCTTTTACAACTTCATTTCCAACACTTACGATTGGACGTTGGTTGTAGCAAGTTCCTTGGTTAGAACGAATGAATTTTTGCATTTTGTAGCGATCTAAGTCGCCTTTTACTGTTTGACCGTCAACTTCTACATAGCGACGTACCCAAACTTCACGTGCTTCTACGCGTTCAACAACACCAGGGTGTTTACAGATTACTGCAGCACCTGAGTCTTTTGCTGATACGTACTCCATACCTGTACCTACAATCGGAGATTCCGGATTCATTAACGGAACCGCCTGACGTTGCATGTTCGCTCCCATAAGTGCGCGGTTAGAGTCATCGTTTTCTAAGAACGGAATACAAGCTGTCGCTGCTGACACTACTTGTTTTGGAGATACATCCATGTAGTCGATGCGTTCTTTATTTGTGACAATGTTTTCACCACGGAAACGAGCTACGATATCTTCGCTAAGGAATTCTCCTTCTTCAGATAATTTCATATTCGCTTGGGCTACAACATAATTATCTTCTTCATCTGCTGTTAAGTAATCAACCTGCCCTGTTACAAGACCAGATTCTGGATCAACACGACGGTATGGTGTTTCAATGAAACCAAACTCATTTACTTTCGCGAACGATGATAATGAGTTAATCAAACCGATGTTTGGTCCCTCTGGTGTTTCAATCGGACACATACGACCATAGTGAGAGTAGTGAACGTCACGTACTTCAAAGCCTGCGCGCTCACGCGTTAAACCACCGGGTCCTAATGCAGATAGTCTTCGTTTGTGAGTTAACTCTGCTAATGGGTTTGTTTGATCCATGAACTGAGATAACTGAGAACTTCCGAAGAACTCTTTAATAGATGCAATAACCGGGCGAATGTTAATTAACGCTTGTGGTGTAATTGCATTTGTATCTTGAATCGACATTCTCTCACGAACAACACGTTCCATACGAGAAAGACCGATACGGAATTGATTTTGTAATAGTTCTCCAACAGAACGCAGACGACGGTTTCCTAAATGGTCGATATCATCTGTATCCCCCACTTTGTATAGTAGGTTGAAGAAGTAACTGATAGAAGCAAGGATATCACCCGGTGTGATGTGTTTTACATCACGAGTAATATTTGCATTACCAATTACATTAATTACGCGTTCGCCTTCTGACTCAGGAGCATAAATCTTAATAGATTGCAGCTCAACATCGCCTTCTACCACTCCACCCATTGGTTTCGCTGTTTTGAATCCAATGTTTTTCTCTAAGTAAGGTAAAATGCGATCAAGTGTACGACGATCTAAGATTGTTCCTTCCGCCGCTAAAATTTCACCAGTTTCTGGATCCACTAATGTTTCAGCTAAACGTTGATTAAACAATCTGTTTTTAATGTGTAACTTCTTGTTGATCTTATAGCGACCTACATTTGCTAAATCGTAGCGCTTTGGATCGAAGAAACGAGACACAAGTAAGCTCTTAGCATTTTCTACTGTTGGTGGTTCACCAGGACGTAGACGCTCATAAATTTCAAGCAATGCTTTTTCTGTGCTATCTGTGTTGTCTTTTTCTAATGTGTTGCTTAAGTATTCGTTATCACCTAAAAGCTCGGTGATTTCTTGATCAGAGCCAAACCCTAATGCGCGTAACAAAACAGTTACAGGAAGTTTACGCGTACGGTCAATACGCACATATACAACATCCTTAGCATCTGTCTCATACTCTAACCAAGCTCCGCGGTTTGGAATTACAGTAGCAGTAAAACCACGTTTTCCGTTTTTATCCACTTTGCCACTATAGTATACGCTTGGAGAGCGAACTAACTGGGAAACGATAACACGTTCTGCACCGTTAATTACGAATGTTCCAGTCTCTGTCATGAGTGGGAAATCTCCCATGAACACATCTTGTTCTTTTACTTCACCAGTTTCCTTGTTGATTAGACGCACTTTTACACGAAGTGGTGCTGCATACGTCACATCACGCTCTTTGCATTCGTCTACAGAGTATTTAGGTTCACCTAAGCTGTAGTCGATAAATTCAAGCGATAGATTTCCCGTAAAGTCTTCGATCGGAGAAATGTCTTGGAACATTTCTCGCAAACCCTCATCAAGAAACCACTGATAAGAAGAGGTTTGAATTTCGATAAGATTTGGTAACTCTAATACTTCACTAATACGGGCATAACTTCTTCGTTGGCGGTGGCGTCCGTATTGAACTAGTTGACCTGTCAACTGCTTCACCCCTCAAATCATGAGTATTATAAATGCACAAAAAAATTTGTGCAAAATCACAAATAAATACAACTACTGCTATTAGCGTAGTTTTTTTCTCTTAAAGATAAATACGTTGAGTCTTTCTACCTGCTCAAAAAAGAAAAATGGCTTCTATAAGAAAACCATCATTCTGTTTCATAATCTGCTGATTTTACTATCTTTTCCAAGAGAAACAAAAATATACATCTTTCTCAACGCAGAAAATCATATATTGGCATTGTATAATGTTAACATAGCCAAAAATAACCGTCAACGTTTTTTTGATTTTATGATATAATATCCTTTTTTCTTTTCTACAACTTCGACTTCAGAAAATACTTCCTCTAGTTTCTTCAGCGCAGATGGTGCACCTTGCTTCTTTTGAATAACAATCCACAACTCTCCACCTGGAACTAAATACTCTACAGCCTTTTCTAAAATCTCATGCACGATATCTTTACCTGCACGAATTGGAGGATTAGATAGAATAGCAGCATACATACCATCTACATTTTCATAGACGCTACTTTGAAAAATGTGTACATTTCCAATTCTATTGTTAGCGGCATTTTCTTTCGCAAGCTCAAGCGCCCTTTCATTCACATCCACCATGTGAACTTTACGGTCTTGAAACTCTTTCGCCAACGATAAACCAATTGGTCCATATCCACAACCTACGTCTAATATATCACCTTTAATATCTGGCACTTGAAACGCTTCAATTAAAAGACGAGAACCAAAGTCCACTTCGTTTTTCGAGAACACCCCACGGTCAGATAAGAAAGTTAATCGAGATCCACGAAGTGTAAATTCCCATCGCTTACGATCACTTTTACTAGAAGGGTCGTTAGAAAAATAATGGTCTGCCATATGGCCACCTCTTTTCTTTACAGTTAAAAAAAAAGCTCGCATGAGAGCGAGCTTTTTTTAAAGCATCAAAAGTTAATTACTTAACTTCTACAGCAGCGCCAACTTCTTCAAGTTTAGCTTTCATTTCTTCAGCTTCCTCTTTAGAAACGCCTTCTTTGATTGCTTTTGGAGTGTTGTCAACTAATTCTTTAGCTTCTTTTAAGCCAAGACCAGTGATTTCACGTACAGCTTTGATAACTTTGATTTTTTGAGCGCCAGCACTTGCAAGTACTACGTCAAATTCAGTTTTCTCAGCAGCAGCTTCACCAGCGCCACCAGCTACAGCTACAGGAGCAGCAGCAGTTACGCCGAATTCTTCCTCGATAGCTTTTACTAAGTCGTTAAGTTCTAATACAGTCATAGATTTAACTGCTTCAATGATTTGTTCTTTAGTCATTGTAAATATCCTCCCTTAAATAGGTTTGTATTGTTTTATAGATAACAAGTAATTATCTTTTAAAAAATTAAGCGCCTTGCTCTTCCTTTTGTTCTGCAACTGCTTTAGTAGCAAGTGCAAGGTTACGGATTGGAGCTTGAAGAACGCTAAGAAGCATAGAAAGTAAGCCTTCACGTGATGGAAGAGTAGCGATAGCTTTAACCTCATCAAGTGTTACAAGTTTACCTTCGATTACACCAGCTTTAATTTCTAAAGCTTCATGTTTTGTAGCGAAGTCATTTAATACTTTCGCAGGAGCAACTACATCCTCGTTACTGAACGCGATTGCGTTTGGTCCTGTTAAGAATTCGTTTAACTCAGCCATTTCAGCAGACTCTGCAGCACGACGAGTTAAAGAGTTTTTGTAAACTTTGAACTCAACGCCAGCTTCACGTAAGTTTTTACGTAATTCTGTTACTTCAGAAACTGTTAAACCACGGTAGTCAACAACGATTGTAGATTTACTTTCGCGAAGTTTGTCCGCGATTTCAGTTACAACTTGTTGTTTAGTTTCGATTACTTTGCTCATGTTATTACACCTCCTGTAGATTATATAGAAGATGTACCGAAAGTGCACTAAAAACCTCCATGCCCAACTTGTAGACATGGAGGCATATAGTCACAGAAAAAATTTCCGTTTCGTATATTAACACCTAGGTAGGAAATTAAGTCTATTGACACCTACTGTCTACGGTACACTAATTAAATTCACAACATAAATGATTATATAAAAACTTCTTTATGAAGTCAACTTCCAAATTTTACGCTAATGTAGAAACGTCTACACGTACGCCAGGTCCCATTGTAGAAGCAACTGTTACGTTCTTCATGTAAGTACCTTTTGCAGCAGCTGGCTTAACTTTTTGTAAAGTGTCAGCAATTGTTCCGAAGTTTTCTACTAATTTAGCATCTTCGAAAGATACTTTACCGATTGGAACGTGGATGTTACCAGCTTTATCAACGCGGTATTCAACTTTACCAGCTTTGATTTCGTTAACAGCTTTAGTTACATCGAAAGTAACTGTTCCAGTTTTAGGGTTTGGCATTAAACCTTTAGGTCCTAATACGCGACCAAGTTTACCAACTTCACCCATCATGTCAGGAGTTGCTACTACTACATCGAAATCGAACCAACCTTGTTGGATTTTACCGATGTAATCAGCATCGCCTACGAAGTCAGCTCCAGCAGCTTCAGCTTCTTTAGCCTTTTCACCTTTAGCGAATACTAATACACGTTGTACTTTACCAGTACCGTGTGGAAGAACAACTGCACCACGGATTTGTTGGTCAGCTTTCTTAGGGTCAACACCTAAACGGAATGCAACTTCTACAGTCGCATCAAATTTAGCTGTGTTTGTTTTCTTTACTAATTCTACTGCTTCTGTTGCAGAGTAAGCAGTTGCACGATCAACAAGCTTTGCAGCTTCTACGTACTTTTTACCTCTTTTAGCCATTTTTATTTCCTCCTCGAATGTGGTTTTAGCGGAATAACCTCCCACGTTTACGCTTATTTTCAGGTATAACCTGAGGATGCGCGCCATCCATTTATTTAAAAACGATAATCATTTACGATAATAAAGGTTGCGAATTGGAATTCCAGACCCGCAACCTTTTTTAAAAACAAATCGAATTAGTCTTCGATAACGATGCCCATACTGCGTGCAGTACCTTCAACCATACGCATTGCAGCTTCTACACTAGCAGCGTTTAGGTCAGGCATTTTAGTTTCAGCGATTTCGCGTACTTTATCACGCTTAACAGTTGCCACTTTATTACGGTTTGGTTCACCAGAACCAGACTCAATACCAGCTACTTTCTTAAGAAGAACAGCAGCAGGAGGAGTTTTAGTAATGAAAGTGAATGAACGGTCCTCAAATACCGTAATTTCAACAGGGATGATAAGACCAGCTTGATCAGCTGTACGAGCGTTAAACTCTTTACAGAAGCCCATGATGTTAACACCTGCTTGTCCTAATGCTGGACCAACTGGTGGAGCTGGGTTAGCTTTACCTGCAGGAATTTGAAGCTTTACCATTTTAATTACCTTTTTAGCCACGAGACACACCTCCTTAAGTCCGTGATGTGGTCAATTGGACAGTGATTTGCCCTCCCACGTCATATTTTATCTGTAAGGATAAAATCTTTCAAAAAACGTCTCCGATAACGAAGACGTACTGACTTAAAAGATATTATCACTTTTTACAATTCATTTCAAGTTTCATTTTATAATTTTTCAATTTGATGGAAGTCAAGCTCAACTGGAGTCTCGCGACCAAACATGTCCACAAGCACGCTAACCTTTTTCTTCTCCACATCAATTTCTTCAATAGCACCTGTATAATCTGCGAATGGCCCCTCATTTACACGCACTGTCTCATGAAGTTCAAAGTCGAAATCAACCACTTCGTTGTCCATTCCCATATGCTTCATAATGGTAACCACTTCTTCTTCTAATAAAGGTGATGGTTTAGATCCAGAACCAGAAGAACCAACGAACCCAGTTACACCTGGCGTGTTACGTACAACATACCAAGAGTCATCAGTCATGATTAACTCTACTAATACATAACCTGGGAACACTTTTCTTTTCATTAATTTTTCTTTACCGTTTTTCATTTCTACTTCTACTTCTTCCGGGACAACAACACGGAAAATTTTATCTTGCATACCCATTGATTCTACACGTTTCTCTAGGTTTGCTTTTACTTTATTTTCATATCCAGAATAAGTATGGACAACATACCAACTTTTTTCCATTCATTTAGGACGAGCGTCCTTCCCTCCCTGACGTACATTTTTTTGCGCAAATGAAAAAACCCGTTCACCGGGCTTTTACACAGTTCTTATAAATAACATTATATCATGGATAAGTGCTTCTTATTCAAGAATTAACCAAGAATTAACCGAATTAAAGAAGAAATGCCCATATCAACCACTGCGAAGAAAATCGCAAAGAAGACAACTGTAGCGATAACAGTCGCTGTTGAACGGAGTAATTCATCTTTTTTAGGCCAACTTACTTTTTTCATTTCGCGACCTACATCGCCGAAAAAGTTCGTTAAACGCATCTACGGGACCTCCAGTTTATTATTTCAATTATTTATTTTGTTTCCTTGTGAACTGTATGCTGATTGCATGTTTTACAAAACTTCTTTATTTCAAGTCGCTCTACTGAGCTCGTATCTTTCATCGTAGAGTAGTTTCGATTTTTACACTCTTCACATGAGAGTACAACTTTTTTTCTCATTAGTTACACCAACCTTGTAACATTATGTCCCTAAAAATGTATCATACAACAAAAGACAATGTCAATGACATGCCTTTTGCACTCTCTACAAAAAGAAAACAGGTGATTTTTTACACCTGTAGCATTTGTTATGAATTTAAAGTGGTACTCTCTCTCATTTCCATATATCGTTCCAATTTCCGCTTCACCCTCTGTAAAGCGTTATCAATAGATTTCACATGTCTATTTAACTGTTCCGAAATCTCTTGATAAGAACGACCATCTAGATATAAAGAAAGCACTTTTCTTTCTAAATCGCTTAATAATTCAGATATTTTAGATTCTATGTCTGTATATTCTTCCTGACTTATAATCATTTCTTCAGGATCCGTTACCTTCGCTTCCGAAATAACATCTAATAATGTCCGATCAGATTCCTCATCATAAATCGGCTTATCTAAAGACACATATGAATTTAACGGAATATGTTTTTGCCTTGTTGCTGTTTTAATAGCGGTAATAATTTGCCGAGTGATACACAGTTCAGCAAATGCTTTGAATGAAGACAGCTTGTCCTCTTTATAATCACGAATCGCTTTAAACAATCCAATCATACCTTCTTGAACAATATCTTCTCGATCGGCACCCACTAAGAAATAAGATCTTGATTTCGCGCGAACAAAGTTCTTATATTTGTGAATCAAATATTCTAGAGCGTCAGTATTACCTTTTCGAACTAACTCAACGATTGCCTCATCCTCTAAATCACGAAATGTAACGTCGCCTACACTTACGAAGCCTGCTTCCACCTTGATCCCTCCGACCGCTATTTATTTAGCAATATTATACAGTAAAAAGATAAAGAGCGTCAATGCTTCAACGCTCTCCTCTTCTTAATTTTTCTAATTTTTCTGTAATATCTTTACTAAATATCTTTCGCATGGCGGGTTGCTTTTCTTTTGTGTCTTGTGTACGCCTTCTTACTTGTTGCTCCATCGCTTGTACTTCCAACTCCAATTCACGTGCAGATTTCCGAAGAGCACCTTGCGCAAATATAACCCATTGTTCCGTATAATCAGAAGTCGCAACATATATTTGCGTATTTATATTTCTAAGCTCAATCGCAAGCTGCTCTATCTTTTCATCTGCAGTTTGATTCTTCCTCGTGAATATGACTTCCACACGCGATTGTTTCATCTTTTTTTCAATACCTTGGACTGTATAAGCATCAAAGACTATCATTACCTTTGTACCTGTGTATCCTTGGTAATCCGCCATCTTATCAATCAGTGCATCTCTTGATGATTGCAAATCTACATCCCGTAGTTTCTTCAAGTCTCCCCAAGCTCCGATAATGTTGTAACCGTCAACGATTAAAATATCGTTCATTTTTTATTTACCAATTTCGTGACGCTTACGATATACCTCATACATTAACAAACTTGCGGCTACTGAAGCATTTAAGGATGTAACTTTACCGACCATCGGTAAAGTAATTAAGAAATCACATTTTTCACCAATAATACGACTCATACCTTTTCCTTCACTTCCAATTACTAATCCAATTGGCATTTTACCATCTAAATTACGGTAATCCGTTTTCCCTTTTGCATCTGTACCAGCAATCCAAAGTCCACGTTCTTTTAATTCATCGATTGTACGAGATAAATTCGTTACACGTGCAACAGGAATATATTCAATTGCTCCAGTCGATGCTTTCGCAACTGATGCAGTAAGTCCCACAGCTCTTCTTTTCGGAATAATAATTCCATGAGCTCCTGTTGCATCCGCAGTACGCATAATAGAACCTAGGTTATGCGGGTCTTCAATTTCATCTAAAATTAAGAAGAACGGATCTTCGTTACGCTTCTCTGCCACTTTAAATAGATCTTCCAGCTCAGCATATTGATATGCAGCCACTTGAGCAATTACACCTTGATGGTTCCCCTCAACTAATTGATCTAATTTCTTCTTTGGTGCATGTTGTAAAATAATCTTATTTTCTTTCGCTAGTGCTAGTACAATTTGTATCTGTCCTTTGGCAGCACCTTCCGCGATCCAAATTTTATTAATATCTCTTCCTGAGCGTAACGCTTCAATTACAGGGTTACGTCCGATAATATATTCACTACTCATGATGATGTGCCCCCTTCCTTTTCTTCTAAAACAGCAATTGCCTTATATACAATTTCGTCTAATCTTTCACGATTATTTAATAAGTGATGATAGCCAATTAGCGCTTCAAAGGCTGTACTATATCGATATGTTTGTACATCAGTATTTTTCGGGACAGTACCTGAATTTGCATTACGCCCTCTTCTTAGTACCGCCTCTTCTTCCTCTGTTAAAAATGCTGTCTCTAATAAATGATAAACAACTTTCGCCTGTGCTTTTGCCGAAACAAAGCTTGTCCCTAAGCGATGCAATTGATTAGGACGAACTTTCCCTTTTTGAAGTAGGTGATAGCGGATATATTGTTCATATACCGCATCACCCATATATGCTAACGCTAAGCTGTTTAATTGCTTTGCATCAATCATTCTTATCCTCTTTTCCATCTTGTACCTTGAGCGGTATCTTCTAAAATAATATTACGGTCTTTTAAATCATCGCGAATTTGATCCGATAACGCAAAATCACGATTTTTACGAGCTTCAATGCGCTTTTGAATAAGTACCTCAATTTCTTCATCAAGCAACTCTTCTTGCGCTAATTCTAACCCTAAAATATCAAATAATGTTTCAAGTTGTTTTACGTATGCTTCAATTACAACTGTAGACGTATGTTCTTCCAGTAAATATTGATTTGCATGATTTGCTACATTATATAACTCAGTGATTGCATTAGCAGTGTTGAAGTCATCATTCATTGCTTCTTCAAATGCAGTCTGGAATTTTTCCAGTTCCGCTAACCATTTCTCATTATGATCTGTTAAATCAGTACTACTTTCCATACGATGTTTTAAATTACCGTAAGCCGTTTTAATTCTTTCCAGTCCATTATTTGTGCTTTGTAGTAAATCTTCACTGAAATTAATTGGGTGACGGTAATGTACCGATAGCATAAAGAATCTAATTAGCTGTGGATCATATTGCTTAATGATATCGTGAACTAAAATGAAGTTCCCCAGTGACTTAGACATCTTCTCATTATTAATATTAATATATCCATTGTGCATCCAATAACGTGCAAATGTTTTTCCTGTTAATGCCTCAGACTGCGCAATTTCATTCTCATGATGAGGAAATGCCAAGTCTTGACCACCAGCATGAATATCGATTGTATCTCCTAAGTATTTACGCGCCATTGCTGAGCATTCAATATGCCAGCCTGGACGACCTTTCCCCCAAGGGCTTTCCCAGAAGATTTCTCCTTCTTTCGCAGCTTTCCATAAAGCAAAATCAAGAGGGTCTTGTTTCTTTTCTCCTACTTCAATGCGCGCACCGTGACGTAAGTCGGCGATTGGTTGATGCGATAATTTACCGTATCCTTCAAATTCCTTCGTTCTAAAGTACACATCACCTTCTGATTCATATGCATATCCTTTATTCACAAGTTCTTGAATAAATTCAATAATGATATCCATATTTTCCGTTACACGCGGATGAACTGTTGCATGTTTGCAACCTAGTGCCGTTACATCTTCAAAATACGCTTCAACGAAACGGTCAGCAATTGTCGGCACATCTTCACCTAATTCATTTGCTGCTTTAATTAATTTATCATCTACGTCAGTAAAGTTAGATACATACTGCACATCATACCCTTTATATTCTAAATAACGGCGTACCGTATCAAATACCATAGGTGGTCTTGCATTCCCAATGTGAATATAGTTATAAACTGTAGGTCCACACACATACATCTTTACCTTATTTTCTTCTAATGGAGTAAACTCTTCCTTTTGACGCGTTAACGTATTATAAATGTGAATAGTCATTTTTATCCTTCCTTTCTACCTTTACTTCAAGTTGTTTTTTCAATTTATCAAGTTCTACTTCCATGACCTTTAACTTATCAAAAATTGGGTCTGGAAGGTCAGAATGATTTAATTCTTGACCGATCTTTACTCCATTTTGAATAACGACTCGGCCAGGTATACCTACAACTGTAGAATGTGCAGGCACTTCTTTTAATACGACAGACCCTGCTCCAATTTTAGAATTCTCTCCAACTGTAATAGAACCTAGTACTTTAGCACCTGTTGCAATTAGTACATTATCCTGAATTGTAGGATGCCTCTTCCCCTTTTCTTTACCCGTACCACCTAATGTAACACCTTGATAGATCGTTACATTATCACCAATTTCGCACGTTTCTCCAATTACAACCCCCATTCCATGGTCTATGAAAAAACGACGACCAATTGTTGCTCCTGGATGAATCTCAATACCAGTAAAGAAACGACTAACTTGTGAGATCCAACGTGCAATAAAGAAGAAATTCTTTTTATAAAAAGCATGTGCAATTCGATGGGCCCAAACTGCATGTAATCCAGAGTAAGTCAAAATGACTTCGAAATAACTTCTTGCCGCTGGATCCTGTTCAAAAACGACTTCAATATCTTCCCGAAGCCTCTTAAACATCGATGTTCCCTCCCCTTTATGGGCTGCTTTTTCGAGTGAACTAACTCCCTTTACTCCCTACTTATCCCCCTAAACCTTTATACACAGGGATAAAACTTATACTCATATCCACTTTTACGGTATAAAAAAAGACGCCTCTGTCATATTGACAGAGACGCCTTATAAGCGCGGTTCCACTCTGTTTAGGCTAAAAAAAGCCTCAAACTCATCTATGATAACGGTGTACACCGCTTCTGCTTACTTTACGCCCTAAGACGTTTCACAAAACAATTCGCTGTTCAGCAGAAGACTCGAAGGGGCATTTCAAAAATCCGCTTATAAACCACTTCCAGCCTAAAGGTGGTTCTCTCTGTAAAAAGCCTGATTTTCTACTTCTCCTTCTCGTCGCTTTTCCTTATTAGGTTTTAAGTATACTTATTATATTTCTAAATCTAGAAAATGTTAACCAATTACTTTTTGAAGACGATTTAAAACTTTTTCTTTTCCAAGAAGTGCAATAGCATTAGGAAGCTCTGGGCCATGTGTTTGACCAGTAGTTGCAACACGGATTGGCATAAATAAGTTTTTACCTTTATGACCTGTTTCCTTTTGCACTGCTTTAATAGCCGCCTTAATTGCTGCTGGTTCCATCGCTTCTAGTGCTTCTACTTGACCCGCAAATGCACGAAGTACTTCTGGTACTTGTTCACCTTTTAATACTTCTTGTCCTTCTTCTTCATAATCAACATGATCTTTGAAGAACATTTCAGAAAGCTCTACAATTTCAGCTCCAAAACTCATTTGTTCATGATATAACGCAATTACATCACGAATCCAAGCTTGTTCTTGTTCACTTAAAGTTTCACCTATACGTCCAGCTTTCACTAGATGCGGTAAACTTAACTCTACCACCATATCTAAGTCTTGCTTTTTCATATATTGGTTGTTCATCCATTTTAGTTTTTGAGAATCAAATAATGCAGGCGATTTTGATAAACGAGCTGCATCGAACATTTTGATAAACTCATCTTGAGAGAAGATTTCCTCTTCTCCTACTGGCGACCAACCTAATAGTGCAATAAAGTTAAAGATTGCTTCTGGAAGATATCCAAGCTCTTTATATTGCTCAATAAATTGAATAATAGATTCATCACGCTTACTTAACTTTTTACGGCTTTCGTTTACAATTAAAGTCATATGACCAAATTGCGGAATATCCCAACCGAAAGCTTCGTAAATCATCATTTGTTTTGGCGTATTTGAAATATGATCATCACCACGAAGTACATGTGTAATCTCCATTAAGTGATCATCTACTGCTACCGCAAAGTTATAAGTTGGAATTCCATCTTTTTTCACGATAACGAAATCACCGAAATCATTTGAATGGAATGCAACTTCATCTTTTACGATATCTTTAAACGTGTAGTCGCGATCAACCGGTACACGGAAACGAATACTCGGAATGCGGCCTTCAGCCTCAAATCCCTTCATTTGCTCCTCAGTTAAATCACGGTGGTTTCCAGCATAACGCGGTGTTTCACCACGAGAGATTTGCCCTTCACGCTCTGCTTCTAGCTCTTCTTCTGTCATATAACATTTGTAAGCTAAACCGCGCTCTAATAAATCTTCATATAATTTTTTATAAATATCTAAACGCTCTGTTTGACGATATGGTCCAAATTCACCACCAACATCAACACCTTCATCCCAGTCCATACCGAGCCATTTCAAGTATTTTAATTGGCTTTCTTCTCCACCAGCAACATTACGTTTCACATCAGTATCTTCAATACGAATAATAAACTTACCATCTTGATGACGAGCAAATAAATAATTAAATAATGCCGTACGCGCATTTCCGATATGTAAGTGTCCTGTTGGACTTGGCGCATAGCGCACTCTCACTTGCTTTTCCATAATTGGTACACCTTCCATTCTTAATGTCAACACATTCTATAATTGTACACCAAAAAAATGTGATTATCCATCTTACGAATTAAAAACCATTATTTTTTCTGTAATAAAACAACTGCTTGAGAAGCGATTCCTTCTTCTCTACCTGTAAATCCTAATTTTTCTGTTGTTGTTGCCTTTACATTGATATTGTCAATAGACGTTTCTAATAGTTCACTAATACGTTTACGCATACTTTCAATATGTGGTGCCATCTTTGGCTTTTGAGCAATAATTGTACAATCTAGATTCCCTAACTCGTAACCTTGTTCACGTACAAATTCCCAAACCTTTTGCAGCAATACAGCTGAATCAGCATCTTTAAAAGCAGGATCTGTATCAGGGAAATGCTTTCCAATATCCCCAGCTGCAATTGCACCTAAACACGCATCCGCAATCGTATGTAACAATACGTCTGCATCTGAATGACCAATTAAACCTTTCTCATGAGGAATTGTAATTCCACCAATAATTAACGGTCTACCTTCCGCAAACTCATGCACATCAAAACCTTGTCCAATTCGAAACATTTTTTACATCCTCCTCAAGCTAAACTACAGTGCTTTATGATTCTATATTATATCGCTATCCTTATAAAGAAAAGCCCGGCTGTTGCCGAGCTTTTTTTCGCTATAATCATCACTGTCATTTCTTTTGAACATGAAGAAAACTTTCAGCAATTAATAAATCCTCTGGAGTCGTCACTTTAATATTATAGTAACTCCCCTCTACTACACCTACTTGCTTCCCGATACGTTCTACGAGGCTTGCATCATCTGTACCAAGGAAACAACCCTGTTTTGCACTTCTGTGAGCTTCTAACAAAAGAGAAACAGCGAACCCTTGTGGTGTTTGTACAGCTTTAAGCTGAGATCTTTCTACCGTTTCGACAACGATACCCTGCTCTACTTTCTTAACTGTATCTTTCACTGGTACCGCACAAATGGACGCTCCATATTTTTCCGCTGCAGTTAATACATCTTGAATTACTTTATTCGTTACAAATGGACGCGCGCCGTCATGTACAAGAACATACTCAACATCACTAGTATACTGAATGGCGTTATATACACTATCTTGTCTTTCGGCTCCGCCCTGAATAAATTGTACTGGCTTTTCAATCGGGTACTTCTGCATTAATTCTTCAAAATACGGACGTTCTTCTTCGTTAATTGCCATAATAATACTTTTGCATGCTTTATCTTTTTCAAAAGCACGTAACGTATGCACAATAATCGGTACTTCATTAATAAGTAAGAACAACTTGTTTTTACCAGCACCCATCCGCTTACCTTGACCAGCTGCTGGAATAATTAATGTATACATATTAATAATCCTCTACTTATAATGCTTTTTCTAATAATTTACGTTTGGCGAAAATCATACGCCCAGCCGATGTTTGTAACACACTAGTAACAAGCACATTGAGTTGTGAACCTACATATTCTCTACCATCTTCTACTACAATCATCGTGCCATCATCTAAATATGCAACACCTTGATTTTGTTCTTTTCCATCTTTGACAACATAAACACTCAGTTCTTCACCTGGGAGTACAACAGGTTTAATTGCATTAGCTAAATCGTTAATATTTAACACCGTTACCCCTTGTAATTCAGAAACTTTGTTTAAGTTGAAATCATTCGTTACTACCGTTCCACCAGTGATTTTCGCCAACTTTACAAGTTTGCTATCCACTTCTTGAATATCATCGAAATCGCCTTCATAAATTTCTACCGGAATTGGCATCTCTTTTTGAATACGATTTAAAATATCTAATCCTCTGCGACCACGATTACGCTTTAAAGCATCAGAAGAATCGGCAATGTGCTGAAGTTCTTCTAACACGAATTGTGGAATCACAATTGTTCCTTCTAAAAACTTTGTTTGGCAAATATCAGCAATACGCCCATCGATAATTACACTCGTATCGAGAATTTTCCAATGAGTTGTAGATTCTTCTACCTCAGTTTCTTCATTCTCACTATTATTATTTTTCTTCTTCCCACGTTGTGGTAATGTAAATAATCCTAGCAATTCATTCCTCTTTTTAAACCCTACTTGGAATCCTAAATATCCAAGTAAAAGAGTAAAGAACACTTGCAACACTGTACTAATAACTGGAATTGTAAATTCACGAATTGGTATTAAAATTAAATATGCAACAATAAGACCAGAGATTAATCCTAATGTACCAAATAAAACATCCGCTACAGGCGCCTTTACAAGAGCCTCTTCAATATGCTTAATAAGTTGAACAATATAATCTACAAGCCAAAATGTTGTTAAAAATAAAATAATTGCACCAATAATTGCACGAACATACGATCCTTCCAATAATGGAACAGCACCGATGTCTAATACATTAATAACTTTTGGGATTAAGTAAATCCCTAACGCTCCGCCAATTACTAGAAAGAAGAGCTGTACAATCCGTTTTAACATCGAACCACCTCCTACTCATTATTAACCATTGTTTCGCTAATCAAAACGCCGAATGCAAAAGCGGACGTGTTTTTTTTATAAATAGTTTTATTTACCAATATACCATATCATATACCAAAAATGTTCTAGTGTCGTTATATTATGGAATCAATGTAATATTCTTAATTGTGTCTACTCATATAGAGATGCTCTTGGATTCTTTTTAGGCCTTCTCGTATTTTCTTCGCCCTGACTTCTCCAATTCCTTCCACATCATCCAATTCATTAATAGTTGCTCGACAAACACCCTGCAAGGTCTTAAATCGATTAATTAAATTTTCAATGATAAGTGGCGGAACGCGCGAAATTTTACTTGTGATT
This sequence comes from Bacillus wiedmannii, assembly GCF_001583695.1. Lineage (GTDB taxonomy): Bacteria > Bacillota > Bacilli > Bacillales > Bacillaceae_G > Bacillus_A > Bacillus_A wiedmannii. The sequence continues at coordinate 51,057 of NZ_LOBC01000027.1, forward strand.
CGGTATCCTCTCGGCGTCACACTTTCTTCTAAACTCATTTGTCCTGGGTAGCCAAGCAATTTAACTAAATCGCTATCCTCTAGAAGTTGTGTATTCGCAAGATCTTGTAACTTTTTCAAAATTTGATGATGGTCTTGTGTTTTTTCTTGATAATAATCTTTAATTAATAACGCTGCCTCTGCCTCTAAATCAGCTAGTAGTTCTGTAAGTTGTAAACGAATTAACCTACCTTCTGTTCCTAGCTCATGAATATAGCTCAATATTTCATTTTTAATCCGCAGTACCATTTCAACACTATGTAACACATGAACCACCTCGGACATTGTAACGACTTCTTCAAATTCTAGAATGCCCAAATTCGTAATACCATCATTCCATACAGCCTTATATTTTTCTAACGTTTGAATAGCTTGGTTTGCCTTTGTTAAAATAACACCTATATCCTTTAGTGTATAACGTAAATTCCCTTGATATAGTGTAATTACGTTACGTCTTTGTGAAATAGCCACAACGAGACTACCTGTCTGCTTTGCTACACGCTCTGCCGTCCGGTGGCGCATACCTGTTTCAATAGAATCAATAGATGCCTCTGGAACTAACTGTGCATTTGCAATTAAAATTTTACTTCCAGTTTCATTTAAAATAAGTGCCCCATCCATTTTTGCTAATTCGTATAAACTAGCAGGAGAGAATGCACAATTAATGTGAAATCCCCCATCAACAATACTTTTAATTTGTTCATTATACCCAAGAACAATTAGTCCCCCTGTTTGTGCGCGAAGCACATTATCTATCCCTTCGCGCAGTGGTGTTCCTGGGGCCACGAGCTGTAAAATATTAATCATACTTTTGACACGTTGCTTGTTTTCTTCCATAGCCTAGCCTCCTAATGTCAAACGAAGCGCTTCCCCTAAATTAGATACACCTACTACCTCAATCCCATCCGGAATTGTCCATCCCCCCAAATTTTTTCTAGGAATAATAGCACGTTGGAATCCTAATTTAGCTGCTTCTTGTACACGTTGTTCAATTCTTGATACTCTTCTTATTTCTCCAGTTAATCCTACTTCTCCTATTACTGCATCAGTTGGTGTCGTAGGTTTATCTCTAAAACTTGAAGCAATACTTAAAGCCACAGCTAAATCAATTGCTGGTTCATCTAATTTCAAACCACCTGCTACTTTTAAATATGCGTCTTGGTTTTGCAATAATAAACCTGTTCTTTTTTCTAGCACTGCCATAATAAGCGATACACGGTTATGATCAATTCCCGTCGCCATTCTTCGAGGGTTTCCAAAACTAGTAGGGGAGATTAATGCTTGTATTTCTACTAAAACTGGTCTTGTTCCTTCCATTGAGGCAACTACTGTTGATCCTGCGACTCCAACGGGTCTTTCCTCAAGAAAAATTTCAGAAGGGTTTAAGACTTCCGCAAGACCAAGCTCTTTCATTTCAAAAATACCCATTTCATTCGTGGAACCAAAACGATTCTTCACAGCTCGCAAAATACGATATGTATGATGACGATCTCCTTCAAAGTAAAGAACTGCATCGACCATATGTTCTAACATACGAGGTCCTGCAATTGCCCCCTCTTTTGTTACATGTCCGACGATAAAAATAGGAATTCCTTTCGTTTTTGCAAGTTTCATTAATTCCGCTGTACATTCACGTACTTGCGCTACACTTCCTGGGGCTGACGTCACTTCAGGTAAATGTATCGTTTGAATAGAGTCAATAACAACAAAAGCTGGATTCATCTCTTCAATGTGCGCTGCAATTCGCTGTAGATCCGTTTCTGCTACAACAAATAGATTACTACCCTTTACATGCAAACGATCTGCACGAAGTTTAATCTGCTTTGCTGACTCCTCACCTGATATGTATAGTACATCATATGAAGAATCTGCTAATTGCGATGAAATTTGTAATAACAATGTTGATTTCCCAATCCCAGGATCTCCACCAATAAGTACTAAGGATCCATCTACAATCCCACCACCAAGTACACGGTTAAACTCTTGGAATTTTGTTTCAATACGTGCCTCAGATTTTGTTTCTACTTCTGTTAGGCGTCTTGGTTTTGTTACTTCCGATTGAATTGCATTGGCATAATTAAGGCGTCTTGATGATACAACCGGTTCCATCTCTTCAACAAGCGTATTCCATTGACCACAACCAGGGCATTTCCCCATATATTTTGGTGACTGATAACCACACTCTTGACATGTGAATTTTGTTTTCTTTTTAGCCATATCGTTTTATATTTCACTTCACTTTCATCTATAAACAATTTATCCTTCTCGTACAAGAAAGAGGGCTATCTCGTAGCCCTCTTAGTTTGTCTATACTTATTTTACCTTTTCAGCACTATGAATGACAAATGATTCCCCTTCAACATCAAAGATAACTTTTTGTCCTTTCTCAATAGCACCTTTTAAAAGTTCTTCCGATAGTCTATCTTCTACATGTTTCTGAATTGCTCTACGAAGCGGACGAGCACCGTATTCTCGGTCAAATCCTTTATCAGCAATGGCTGAAATCGCTCCTTCTGTTAAATGCAATTCAATCTCTTGCTCTTTTAAGCGCTTCACTAACTGATTCACCATAAGTGTTACAATCTCTTGAATATGTTTTTTCTCAAGCATATGGAACACGATAATTTCATCAATACGGTTTAAGAATTCTGGACGAAATGCCTTTTTCAGTTCATCCATTACTTTACCTTTCATATCTGAATAATCGCGGCTCTCATCTTGTACGTTAAATCCAAGATGTTTATTACGTTTTAACGCATCTGCACCAACGTTAGATGTCATAATAACAATTGTATTACGGAAATCAACTGTACGCCCTTTAGAATCCGTTAAGCGACCATCTTCTAATACTTGTAGTAAAATGTTAAACACATCAGGATGAGCTTTCTCTACTTCATCTAATAGGACAACTGAATATGGCTTACGGCGAACCTTTTCTGTTAATTGTCCACCTTCTTCATATCCAACATATCCTGGAGGAGATCCAACTAAACGAGAAGTCGAATGCTTCTCCATGTACTCAGACATATCGATGCGAATCATTGCATCCTCATCACCGAACATAGATTCTGCTAATGCTCTTGCTAGTTCTGTTTTACCTACACCTGTTGGTCCTAAGAAAATAAATGAACCAATCGGACGTTTCGGATCTTTCAATCCTGCTCTAGCACGACGAACAGCTTTCGCTACAGCTACTACCGCTTCATCTTGACCAATAACACGGTTGTGAAGAATGGATTCTAAGTTTAATAATTTATCAGTCTCTGTTTGTGCAAGTTTAGAAACCGGTATACGAGTCCACGTAGAAACGACATTTGCAATATCTTCTACTGTCACTTCTGAGTTTTCTTTTCCTTGTTGCTCTTTCCATTGACGCTTCGTATCTTCTAACTTTTCACGTAAGCGTTGTTCCATATCACGTAAGGAAGCAGCTTTTTCAAATTCTTGACTTTGCACAGCTGCATCTTTTTCTTTTCTAATTTCCTCAAGCTTTACTTCAAGCTCTTTTAGATTTGGTGGTGTTGTATAAGAGCGTAAGCGAACCTTTGAAGCAGCTTCATCAATTAAATCAATTGCTTTATCTGGTAAGAAACGATCTGTAATATAGCGGTCTGAAAGCTTTACAGCTGCATCAATTGCATCATCTGTAATAGATACACGGTGATGCGCTTCGTAACGATCACGTAAACCTTTCAAGATTTGAGTTGATTCGTCTAAACTTGGCTCATCAACATGAATTGGTTGGAAACGTCTTTCTAAAGCCGCGTCTTTTTCAATATATTTACGATATTCATCTAAGGTTGTCGCCCCGATACATTGTAACTCTCCGCGTGCTAAAGATGGTTTTAAAATGTTCGATGCATCAATTGCACCTTCTGCTCCACCTGCACCAATTAATGTATGAAGTTCATCAATAAATAGAATAATATTTCCAGCTTGACGGATTTCATCCATAACTTTCTTTAAACGATCTTCAAATTCACCACGATATTTCGTTCCAGCTACAACTGTACCCATATCTAGTGTCATAACACGCTTATCTCTTAATGTTTCAGGAACTTCATTATTTACAATTTGTTGTGCTAATCCTTCTGCAATTGCCGTTTTACCTACACCAGGTTCTCCAATTAATACAGGATTGTTTTTTGTTCTACGGCTTAAAACTTCAATTACACGTTGAATTTCTTTACCACGACCGATAACAGGATCTAGACGATTTTCACGTGCAACAACTGTTAAATCACGTGCTAAGCTATCCAGTGTTGGTGTATTTGCATTCGTTGAAGAACCACCTTGGTGACCTGAACTTGCTTCATTACTTCCGAGAAGTTGCAATACTTGTTGTCTTGCCTTATTTAGGCTAACACCTAAGTTATTTAAAACACGTGCTGCTACACCTTCACCTTCACGGATTAAACCAAGTAAGATATGTTCTGTTCCAACGTAAGAATGACCTAATTTACGAGCTTCATCCATAGACAACTCAATAACCTTTTTAGCACGCGGTGTATAATGTACAGTTTGAGAAGCTTCTGTTCCGCGTCCAATTAACGCTTCTACCTCTTTTTGAACCTTCTCTGGACTTAATCCAAGAGCAATTAACGCTTTTGCTGCAATTCCTTCACCTTCGCGTACAAGCCCAAGTAAAATGTGTTCTGTTCCAATATTATTATGCCCAATACGAATTGCTTCCTCTTGAGATAAAGCTAATACTTTCTGTGCTCTTTCTGTAAATCTTCCAAACATCATAGAAATCGCCTCCTACTTGCGCTTAGTTTTTTTCAATACGTAATCGCTCACGGATTAAGGTTGCTCTTCGATAATCTCTTTCTTCTGGTCCTAAAGGTCCGCCTGCATATTGTTGTAAAATGCCTGGTTGTGTAAGAACCATTAGCTCAGTCAAAATATTTCTCGATACACCTTTTATATATCCTAAATCAATACCAAGTCGTACATCTGATAAGCAAGTGGCCGCTTCTGCAGATTGAATTAAACGACTGTTTGCTAGTATGCCATAAGAGCGATAAACCTTATCTTCAAGCTCAATACTTGAATTTTGTACAATTAATTCTCTAGCCATTTTTTCTTGCTGTATGATTTGTTGAATGACACTCTTTAAATCTGCAATAATATCTTCTTCAGATTTTCCTAGCGTCATTTGATTTGACACTTGAAATATATTACCTAACGCTTCGCTACCTTCACCGTATATTCCTCTTACTACTAACCCTAATTTTTGAATTACTTGTATAATGCGGCTAATTCTTTTCGTTAAAACGAGTCCCGGTAAGTGAAGCATTACGGAAGCCCTCAATCCTGTACCAACGTTAGTAGGGCAGCTCGTTATATATCCAAGTGATTCATCAAAAGCATATTCAACCTCTTCCTCTATCCAATTATCTATTTGATTGGCACTTTGAAGGGCCTCTGATAACTGCAACCCTGAAAATAAGCACTGTATCCTAATGTGGTCTTCTTCATTAAGCATAACACTAATATGTTCGCTTTCTGATAATAGACATGCTCCATATTCTGTGCCTGCAAGGTTAGGACTAATTAAATGCTTTTCAACTAATACTCTCCTTTGAAGAGGCGTTAATTCATTCATTTTTAATAGTTCAAACTCTCCAAAAGGTTCTACCGTTTTATTTATAAATTCCTTTTTAAATAATTCATGAATCTGTTTAGCTTCTTCTTCGTTTTGCATAGTAGAGAATTGATATTTTTTAAAATTACGAGCCAAACGAATTCGACTACTTAAAACAATATCCGAATCAGGGCCATCCCCTTTCATCCATGGACTAATCGCTTCATTCATAATTTTGTCCAGTGACATAGAACTATTCCCCCTCTCTATGCTCACTAAGCTGATTTTCAAGACCTCGAATTTTATCCCTTACTTCAGCAGCTTTCTCAAACTCCTCTTTCTGTACGTATTGTTTCAGAATGAGTTTTAGTTCATCTAATTCTTTCTTTAAGTGAAGATTTCCTTCTATACGTTCCGGAATTTTTCCACAATGATCTGTATGTCCGCCGTGCAGACGTTTTAATAATGGCTTTAAATGTTCCTTAAATGTATCGTAACAAGAAGCACATCCAAAGCGTCCCACCTTTGTAAATTGCTCAGATGTCATCTTACAATCTGGACACCTTAATATACTTGTATTCGAAAGCCCGTTTTGTCCTTCTTCAAACATTGTTGATTCACCGTGTAATAACCCAGCAAATAAATCATGGAATGAAAAGTTAGACTGCGGTGATTGAAAGAAAGACGTATAGCCACTTTGTTCTGCACATTGCTCACAAAGATGAACTTCCGTCTTCTGTTCGTTGATTACTTTTGTATAATGTAAAGTTGCTGGTCTTATATTACAGTTTTGACAAGTCATCACTATCCCCACCTTTACAATAGGAACGATCTATCTGATAGTACTTTTCATACATTACTAGATTGTTCACTTTCCTTTATTTGTTTAAATAAAAGTGCGTGTTCTTGTTTCAAAACCTCTACAATATTTAACTGCCTTATCTCTTAGTTATTATTCTTTTACAAAAGCTATATTTATTTATATTTCAGTGTTCTTAACATTGCGCATAATATTCGAGCCCTAAGTTCATCTCGAGAAGGAACATCCATTGATAATACAGAACGATCTAGTACACTTAACATAAGTTTAGCTTCACGATTTGTTATGATGCCCTCTTCTATTAAACGTATAATCATACTCTCTGCATTCCCTTGCGCAACGCTATGATCAATCATATGAAGCATTTGATCGATCATGTCTATATCGTCATGCAGTTTGACTTTTATAATGCGAATGTAACCTCCTCCACCACGTTTACTTTCTACAACAAATCCTCTTTCTATCGTAAAACGGGTATTGATTACATAATTGATTTGAGATGGTACGCACTCGAATCGATCCGCAATCTCATTTCTTTTGATTTCAATCACATTATTATTACTTAAGTCAATAACTTGCTTTAGATATTGCTCAATGATATCAGATATATTTCTCATTTATCCGCCACCCTTATTGACTTTGACTATCTTTGACTTTAATTATATACGTATTAATAAAATTTGCAACTCTTTTGCTTATTCACTATCCTAGCCACATTCCCCTGTATTTAATCAAAATAATAATTATTTAAACACATTTTTTAATTACTATGGATTATAAAAGAAAACACGAAAAAACACGAGTCATTTGACTCGTGTTTAGTTGCTTGGCGACGTCCTACTCTCACAGGGACAAGGTCCCAACTACCATCGGCGCTAGAGAGCTTAACTTCCGA
>NZ_LOBC01000028.1 GCF_001583695.1 Bacillus wiedmannii
GTATTATAGCAGGAGGGTATTTTACAATGGAATACTTAAAACAAAAAGAAAAAGAAGAAAAGTTTTGGAAAACACAAGAAACAAGAGTAGAAAAATATATTCATTACAATATTAAAGATGTGAAATCTATTACGTTTACAAAACAAGAGTTGAATCCGATGGGAATCCCTACTATAAAAGGATATATAAATGGTGATCAAGAATTGTGGTTTGTAGCAAGTATTAGTACCACAGAGAATTTTGAAGATCATTTTGGATGTTCTGGAGAACTATATGATAACTACATGAAAAAACCAGCAAAATCGGTATCTAAAATTGAAAAAGAAGAGAAAGCAAAAAACCAAGAGTAGTTCTTGCAATTACTCTTGGTTTCTGTACCCTATTTTAGAAAGAGCATATGTTAACTAGCTTTGAATATAAGGGGATTTCCAATGAAGAAAGTAATGATCTTGGTTGTATCTGCTGTGGTGCTCATAGCAGGAGGATTTTTCACTGTGGAATACTTAAAACATAAAGAACAAGAAGAATTTTTTTGGAAAGTACAAGAAACAAGAGTAGCAAAATATATTCATTATAATGTTAAAGATGTTAAATCTATTACATTTACAGAACGTGAAACTAGTCCTATGGGAATTCCTAGACTAAAAGGGTATATAAATAATGACCAACAATTAGATTTTGTAGCTCGTATTAGTACTACAGAAAATTTCGAAGATCAATTTGATCGTTCTGGTGAGCTAGGAAAACTTATAAAACAACCAGAAAAATCAGTATCCGAAATTGAAAAGGAAGAGAAAGAAAAGAAAAAAGAATAGTCTCTGCACTACTCTTGTCTTGTCTTCCCTATCCCATTTTAAGAAGAATGTAATGGTAAGTTTTTTATAAGGGGAATTTCTAATGAAGAAAGTAGTTATTTTAATTGTATCTGCTTTGGTGCTCATAGCAGGAGGATTTTTTACTTTGGAATACTTAAAACATAAAGAAGAAGAGGAAAAGTTTTGGAAAGCACAAGAAGCACGTGTAGAAAAGTATATTCGTTATAATATTCAGGATGTAAAATCGATTACATTTATAGAACATAAAATAAGTCCAATGGGAATTCCGTCTATAGAAGGATATATAAATGATGATAAAGATCTATGGTTTGATGCTAGTATCAGCACTACAGAAAACTTCGAAGATAAATTTTCACGTTCTGGAGAACTAGAAAAACTTATAAAAGACCCTGAAAAGTCCGTTTCCGAAATTGAAAAGAAAGAAAAGAAAAAAATCCAAGAGTAGTCTTTACGATTACTCTTTTTTTCCTATAAAAAATAAAACAAAAGTTGGTTATTTGTAATATAGTAATAGCCATTTAACTATCTATAAGATAAATTTTTTTATATTTGATAACCATATGCCTATCAATCTCTTTATTTTAGTCTTATTCCTTTTCCAACCTTTATTATCTCTCATCTATCTTACGTTTTATGTATGCAGCGATTTCTATTCTCTTGTTTAGCTATGTCTCTTACATTTGCAGGAACATGAATTATTCAACCGAAGATTTATAATCACTCTTTACATTTTTTAATCCTTCTATTACATTATTTATTCTTATTGATAAATCTTTTATTTCCTCTACTGTCAATTCACCTTCTGCCTCTTGAAGGTTAAACATACTTAGCCTCTTTGTTATACCTTTGATACGCCCAACAAAGACCATATGATGATCGACTGCTATTTCTCCTATGGCAGTATCAACGATAACATCTTCAATCTTTCCTACATTATCAAATTCATCCGCTAGTTTTGCTATAGCATATCGATACCCTCTCTCTTCACCTAATAACTCTTCATACGCCTCCCGAATTGCATGAAATAATTCATTATACTCCCAATCTTTCATACATCCTCCCTCCAAAAAATCCCCACGCTTATGTGAAAATAATCTTTCAACACAAATATGAGGATTTCCTTATTTCATTACTATACTTTATACATTTTATTCGTTAGAATCTTCGTCTTTCAATTTATATACTCTATCTCTTTTCTCATCACTTTTGACAAAAATAAGCTTTTCTTCTTTAACAAAACCTTCTAATAGTAAGCATACTTGCCCATATGCTTTAGGCTTATTCGTTGTGAATCTTTCATCTGATATTTTACCAGCTCGTATTAATTGTTCGCATAACTCAAGTGCACTTATTTCTTCAGAATTAATTAACTCTAAAATATCCTTTTGTAAGGGCGATAAAGGTACGGGAATCTCAGCTACCTCCACCTTTTCTGGTTTGTTTTCTTCTTCAAATAAATCTTCGAATGAAATTTGATTCATACTTCTTTTCCTTTCTAACGATTGATTTGTATAACATGAACTGAATCCTATAGCGTATGTATTATTATGTATTACTTACCTTTTTTCATAAATCTCAAACTCATGTACATCGTTTCATATAGTATATTTCGATTATACCAAATATACGTTCTGTTTTCTATTGTAGAATTCATTATAATAGGAATGAAAGTAATTATGAACATTTTTCTCGTTGTTAGTCGTATAACCCCTGTAAAAAAATAGAAATACAATCTATAAATTTGTATAATAAAATAGCACGAGTGAAATTTTATTATAGAAAGGTTCTGGTAATATGTTAGGTATTCATGTTGAAAAAACAAAAGATGAACTAATTATTTCATGGCAATTCTCTAAAATTCATATTCCATTATGTGAAATCACTGAGGTAACGGAAGATAATACATATGCTGGTGTTGAAGAAAAAAGCGTAATCCGAATTGGAACAGCATATGGTACAACTGATCGTATTTTAATTAAGACAGTAAAGCAAAATTATTTACTATTCACTACTAATAGAGTAACCATTTTAAATAAAATAAAAGCTTAATTGTTTTTCTTCCTATATTTAAATGTTAAACGCCTACATTCTATTATAGGAAACGCTACAAAAGATTCGTTGATTACTCCCGCTCCTAATTCGGAAGCATATGGTGAAATTATATAACACAAACACCCTAGCTCTTCGCTAGGGTGTTCTTACTTTCAACCATAATACACCCCTTCTTAACCTTTATTAATACGATGTACTTATAACATCATATTAATAGTTTTATAACGGATTGATGTCTTCATTTTTCTACTTAAATCGCGACATCCTAATAATCTATTCTTGTTATTTCTTCATTTATTAAACAAATATCTAACCCAAGAAAAGGAACAAACCCGAAACATTCATTCTATGTAAGTGTTCCATACTTTTCTATTACATCAATATGTGGCTTCCATCTCAACTGTACATTTTTAAATATTCAGCGATTTCCACTTGTCCTCTTTCAATAGCAAATTCATAAGCTCCCATATCTTTCATAGTATCCCCTGTATACTTTACAGTAATATCAATACCGCTCTGAACAAGATACTTTACAATATTAAAATGTCCACCATAAATCGCTGAAAATAGAGGATTTCTATTTGGATCACTAACATCTAATATTGCACCATTATCCAATAAGTACTCAACAATACCCATTTCATCTTCACTAGCTGCATGTGCAATAGGTGCTGACTTTGGTACACCTTCATTACGGTTAATATCCATACCAGACTCAACAAGAAATTTGATCATATCCAATTCACCAGCTCTAGCCGAAACATGTAGCCAAGTTCCAAACGGTGTTACAAAATCAAGTAAACTTTTATCAGTGATAATTAGTTTTAACCATTTTATTTATCTAGATTGATATTTTAATGAAACATATTAAAGCTATTTTCATGATCCTACACGCAAACTTTAGAGTTATTTTATAATTAAAGTATTAAATAACCTCTTTACAAATCAAATCAACTTTTCAAAATATTGTTGTGGTTGTTTCTCACTTATTTCTTTCAAAATTTTAATAACGCCTTCTTTATTTGTAGTTTTAGCCTTCTTCAATCCATTAATAAATGGAATAATAAAATCATCTGAAGCTAGAAGACTTCTATAGAACCTTTTAGCACAATATTTAGCTTGTGGCAAAACAATACTTATCCCTTCAATAACTTTACTTAAACCATCTTCAACTCCATTTTTTTCGATTATATAAAAAATCGTTTCAATTAAATCACCAACAATCGAAGGTTCATCTATTTCATCATGAAATACACTGCATAGATCAATAATTACTTTATTATCTGCCTTTTGCAATATTTCATTTAAGATTTCTTCAAATAGCTCAATGCTATCATCTTCATGCTCCAGAAAACGTATTCTTTTTAAAATAGATATCTTTTTTTCTAATGACATTTATTCCCCTCCATACTTTGAGTATAGTTTATTAAAGCGTTTCAAAAAATTCATAGTTTAATAAAAGAATTAACTTTTAGAATACGAGTCTATCTTTTGCTATTAATTCAAATAGGTTGGTAATTGATTTAACCATTCTTCAAAATTATCGGCTTCCTTAGTTACGCCATGTTCTTCATGAAAATAAAAGTAAACTCCCGTTTGCTGGCCCTCTTTTGAATGAAGACAAAAGTAATCTCCATTACCTATACTATAAAAAGGGATTAGTTCGTTTTTCCAAAAACCTTCTTTCATTTCATAATCATAAATAAATTCAATAGTATCATTTCCGTTCGTCTTACCACTAGAAACATTTAAAATATCTCCTGGAAATACATATTCAGACATTAGTTCAATAAAACATTTAAATTCTTTAGGAAATTGACATCCAAATTTTTTCTCCAGTTCCCTCCAATCATTATCTGAAGGGGAATCTAAATCCTCTAATTCTTTATCTAACATATTGTCTAATAAGTTTGCAATTTCATCTTTTCCCACAAACTATCCCCCCTTATACTAGAAAAAAGGCTGAATTCTATTTTATTTACAAGTATTCTCTCGATTAAAGTCCAATGCTACTGAATATGTGTTTTAAAATCTTCTATTGACGTTGGGCGTATCATTGGATTATTTTCTATTTCTTATTCATCATTTTTCTCATCAGATTCCCATACTAATTTAAAACGAAATCCTTTCAATCCACTATTTGTAACTCTTTCTTTAAAAGCATCTGATACAAATATTTCTACAGATGTAATAGGGAGATCTCCTAATGAATGTTGCGTGTTACTATTACGAAATATATGCTGATTTTCTACTTTTTCGGGGATAAAGATAAACTCATCATAACCACCGTATTTAGTAGAAACTGATTTTTTATGATCCACACACTCAAAAAAATTCGTTACATTTACAGCATAACAACTATATGTCTCATGTAATAGCGGTAAACACTCTACTTGATCCTCTATTAAATCATTTAAAATATGTATAGCTTTTTTTGTAAAAATAGGTGGGGTAGGAAATGACTCTCCCTCAAAACTTAACAAATCAGCTTTTTCCATATATTTACATGTTTTCATTTGAATAGGTTTCCATGTACTAAGCATAGGTGTACCATTAAATCCATCTTCAAATACTTCTTGTCCATTTTTATTACACGTAGTTAATTCATCATTGCCTAATAAATTTGTTAGTTGCCATATCTTCATAATAGCTCTCCTTATTCTTAAACATTGCAAAACTTCTCCCTTATTTGACCACTTCTTGTTTTTCCTCTATCACTATCTATTAGTTAATTCTTTGGCGATCGTTTCAGCTTTATGTAATTCTTCTAATAACGTATGTGGATAGTCATTGTGACTGTCCATATATGCACGTACACCACCCACAATGGTTATTCCCTTAATATCCTCGTTATTCTCTAATATTTCTAATGCCTTCTTATATCTTTTATATATTAATTGTAAAATACCACTATCAATATCTTTCACATAGTCTTTCTCCAACTTATGTATCACGACTTTTACTTGTTGAATTAACTGCCTTTTCTTGTTCACTATGTCCTCCTATTTAATTAGTACAAATTTTATTTTCATTATCAATTCAGTAGTATTCTATTATTTGGATAACCCTATTTTCCACCACTCCAATAATGGCCTTTCCTCAACTATTACTTGTATCTATTTCTATACATCTATTCCTTAGTAACATTTCGTTTACCAACCAGTATGTTACTAGGAAAAGACCCTCTTTTGAAAAAACGAATCAAAAGAGAGACTTTCTTTATAACTATATTTCCTATCCATACCTTCTGTCTAAAAGAATAATTAATTATTATGCATTTCTACGTTTCATAAATAATATTGCTCCAAGAGTTAATAACAAAAGACCGGCTCCGACTGAGAACCACGTAAAGTACATATTTCCACCTGTAGCTGGTAATGTTCCAGCTTTTGATGTTTTTCCTGTTTTAGGTTGCTCTAATTGCGGCTTTTCCTGCTGTGGTTTTCCTAATTTTTCCGCTTTGAACTTCACTGTATGGTCCGCATCTTCAATGTCAACGTTGATTGCTACTAAGATATCATCTTGATATAGTTTTTCAAATACTACTACTTCTTTACCTTGTAGTTTAGAAGCATTAAATGTGAAATCAAGTGTGATAGAACCATTCTTCTCTTTTGCAGTAAATTTAGATTCTACTGCTACTTCTTTACCATCAACTAGTAAAGGTTTCTTTGTTGCTTTATCCATTAGTTTACCTTTTGCTACATATTCTTTTCCTATGATTAAGTCTTTGTATTCCACTTTATCTTGAATCGTGACAGATTCGTTTGCATACATCTCTTTTCCACCATCAGCTTTATTTGTTGCTGTTGTTTTGATTGTTGGTTCTACGAATCGAACCGTTTGCCCTACATCATTAATGTCAGCATGAGTTGCCACTAAAACACCATTTTCATATAGTTCTTCAAACACTACCACTTCTCTTCCTTGTTGTTCTGCACCAACGAAAGGAAAGTCTAATGTTACAAAACCATTCGTTTCTTTTGCTGTAAACTTAGTCTCAGCTGTTACTTCTTTTCCTTCAATTAATAATGGCTTATTTATAACTTTATTCATTAGTTTACCTTTTACAGTGTACTCTTTACCAACAACTAAGTTAGTGTACTCTACTTTGTCTTGGATCGTGATAGACTCCTTTGCATGCATCTCTTTTCCGCCATCAGCTTTGTTTGTAGCTGTTGTTTTCAATGATGGAATCTTTTCAATTTCCGCGCTAGCCTTTGGTAACATTAAATTAAAGAAAAGAGATATGACAGAGAGTAAAGCTAGAATCCTAATTACATATTTCCTCCCCATATTTACAACCTCCTGTTTGATTTAGATTACAAACATTTAAAATATTCTTACCAAAACACAATTCCATTATAAAACGAATAATTACATACTTTAACGTTTTATTTTAATTTTCCGAATTTTAATTATAGGAATTTGCCAATGACTTGTTATGAAATGAAGCGTATTTCCTGAAACAAACTAGGAATTACGTGCTCGATTTAATTTATACATGAAAGATAATTCGGTGAGAATCATTGAGGAAAATAGGTTGTTGGCAAGAGTAAACGATGAGTTGTGTGTAACCATAGATAATAAGTATAAAAACGTATGAGATGAGATATTCGATACAGTAAAAAATGAGACACCTACCCTATGATAGGACAGCTATCATAGGATATCTATTTTCAAACACCTTATATCTATAACCCTAGTAAAGATCATTTTTGTGTATGAATATATTCTCTAATTAGTTTCACATCACTTTCTCTCTTTTCATCAGGAGAAACTCCTAACTTTTTATACTTCCATATAAGTAATCTCTCATAATGATTATAATTATTTTCTTCCTCTAATAAAGTATAATCAAATTCAACATCAAACTTACCAGTAGAGTATAACTCAAATGTTACATTAGTCCATGGTTCCTGCTTATTTCTTTTAAATTCTTCCCATAACTCTCTAAAGATACTGTCAAGAAGATTTAATTGGTGATCAGTCTCATCTTCATCAATCCCTTCCATATCTTCAATATCTAAACTGTATATCGGTTCCTGCTTATTTTTTGGATAGTAGAAAAATACCGTCGAATCACTATATTCATCAACTTCTGAATATACCATTACTTTTTCCCACGGTTCTGGAATAATACTGTTTAACTGCATAACTACTTTTTGATAAATACTTTCCACGTTCTCTACATTCATTTACTTTACTCCCTTACAGTAATATCCTTTTGTCAAAATAATAAATCTGAAAGCCTCTTTATCTTGCCTCCAGTTTCTTCGTTCATTATTCTATTGGACCTATAAATTGAGTAATGAAATAAACATGCTCGATAAGTTTAACCTTTTGTAAGTTTTCTACTTTTTCTGATCCACCTAATAGAAGTAACGGTGTGTAACCAAAACATTCATCAATTTCAAGGCTTCCGTACCTGTGTATTGCCTGTTTGTAAGGCATCCAATCCAATACTTTCTCTAAAAAATAGTCATCTTTCGTATTTTTAAAGAAAAACTTAAATTTTCCACCTGCTACATCTACCGTACCTTTTCGATACTTAAGTAATAATAAATAGTTATTTTCCCACACAAGAATATCTCCCATACCTGTTGTAAAAACCGGGATAGCCTCTTCATAACGGATATAACTTTCCTTTAATATATCTAAGTATTCTTCTGGATTTATCAACCTTAAATATCCGTTTAACATACTTCCAAATCCATATTGTTTCCATAAAGCTATTATTTGTTCAGGAACTTTACCTGTATACTTTTCAACAATCTCTTGTGACGACTTTTCGAAACATATAAAATCACTTATCTTTTCCATAGTATCTCCTTATCACAATTTCCCTAAGATTGAATTTACTTGTTCTAAATATAAATCTGGGTCGTCCTCTCTTATCTCAAGAAGAATTCCTTTAATTATTTGCTTTGTTGAACTATTTATATTTTCTAAAACATTCATATACGATACGACTAAACCTTTTGAATGTAAAAGTGTCCGATGAATTCTTTCCGCCCAGAATTCTGCATGAGGTAACATTTTAGGAATACTAATAGCTAATTTGTATAGCCCTTCCTCTACCCCGGAATGTTCAGCAATATAAAAAATCGTTTCAATAAGGTAGTCACCTGCTGATGGCTCAGCAATATCATCCTCAAAAATTATACAAAGATCAGAAATTATATCATTTGTCCCTTCATTCGCTAATTCATTGAGAATACTCTCAAAAACTTCAATATCATCCCCTTCATTCTCTAGAAAACGCATTTTATATAAAATGGAGATTTTCTCATTAAAATCCATTTACTTCTCCTCCTTTTTACAACATCGTTATTATAATTTATCACATATTTTCACATCATTATGTTCATAATACGTTCAATTAATCTATTATAATAAATTATTACTTTCTAATAACTGATACCAATCATCCTCTTTACTACCAACAGTTTCACTAATCCCTCTAAATTGAACAAACTTATTACCTAATTCACAATATTTTTTTCCTACATAAAAATGTTGTAAGAAATTATTAAAATCACCATATGATTCAATAATAAAATTTTGATTACTTAAATCTCCATACAAACAAGAAACTTCTCCATTCATCTTATTAATAAACAATGGATATCTTTCAATTTTCCCTATACAAATCCACTTATCAGCACCACCTGGCATGTCCTCCGTATAAAATTGAATACTTTCGCATTTTAGATGACCATATATAGTAATTACTCCACCGTTCAACCTTTCATATTTTTTTATAATAAAATTATAATCTTTCAATGGGCCTTCTTCTAATTTTTCATCAAAATTTTTTTCTACCTCTATAATTTCACCAATAAGCAAACAAAATGGATTATTACCTAAAATATCCTTAATTAATTCTATTTTTTCTAATACTGATTTCTCCATTTTCTCCTCCCACTCATTATCTATTTAACTAAAATATAACTATTACTGTACCCCTTTTAAAGGTTATTATTTTTCACTTCCTCAAACCACTCATCAGCAAAATCATCCGCCGTTTTTATATCATCACTTGTATGGATTAAATCATACTCATATTCAGCTTTAAACTTACCACTCTTAGCATCGTATATTAATTTCATCTCAGTTGGCATATCTTTTTCGTATTCTTTGCATAACATTTCAATTCCTTCGATATCTTCACTTATAATTTGTAGAACCTGAAACATTCGTTCTGGAGATACATCATATCTTTTTTCTCCATTTTCCAATGCATCATTAACCTTGTGACACTCTACATACTTATTGTTAATGAAATAAAAGAAACTACTAGAAATCATATCTTCTTCACATGAAGCGTACACATATACTTTATCAGCTCTATCTTCAACATATTCCATACATATAGATACCATATCAACTTGCAATTCACTAAATCTATCTTCAAACTCTTTCATACTACATTACACTCCTTTTATAAAATTTTAAATTTTGCATTACCTGGCTTACCTTTTTTATAGTGTAAGTAACTATAAATTTGTCTGGATTCTTATCATTTCCAAAGTATATAATATCTATCTTAACTGTTACTTCTTTTGGTGGTTTTTCTTTTAAAGCTGCAGCTCATTTATTTTCAACTTATTTATATTTCTTCAAATTCACATCAGTTAATTGCGAAACTAAACTTTCAATTTCAGGTGAACCTTCAAATCTATCACCTGCCAAATGTCCTGCATGATCTTGCCCTTTTACGCAGCTAAACATTTAACTTTTTAATAATTTAAGATACTTAGTATTCTTCGAATTCCCAAAACATCTACCTTCTGATTTTTTATTGGCAATACTAAAAAATTCTTTTGCGGTTTCTAAATCACCTAATTCAAAAGAAACTTTTCCTGCAATAAATTCCTTATCACCGGAATCTATACGTGCAAATCCAGTTGAAAATATTTTATCTGCCCACTCTTTTGCTTTTTTTAAATCATTTAGCCTAAAACAAGTGGAGATAATATCCTTAACTAAATGGTAACTCTCTTCACAATAAATACCTTTAGGGTCAGGTATTATATCCCATGCCTCTTCTAATAACATAATAGAATCATTATAGTTACCATTATTAAATTGTTCATTGCTTTTTTCCAAAAGACTTTCGAATTCTTCTTTTATAGGTGATTGTAAAATGGCCATATTTATCCTCCTCAAATCATATCCTTAATCAATTCAAAATACTTATCATCCTCATTAAAAAAGAGTTTATAGCCTTCTAAAATGTAAGCTCTTAACAGATACTCCTTAGCTTTATCAAGCTCCCCACACTCGAATAAACTCTCTCCAAGCCTCAGTAAAATAAATGGATTTGAAATACCATCCGGACAGTTTCGTGCATTATATAAATTACTTTTTGCTTTCTCATACTCACAATTTAAAAAATAAGTATCTCCTAATGCTGTATAAATCCATGTACTTGTTTCCCAATCGGTCTTCGGTAACGGAACCAAATCCAGAGCAGCTATATAGCTCTCTATTGCTTTATCATCTTTTCCTTTTTCAACAAAAGCATCTCCTTTGTTACATAATCTCACAATTCGGTCATACACTTGATCGTTGAGTTCCAATATAAATCCTCCCAATAATTATTTATTTGTTGGCAAGTAGTTTCCATTTAACTTTGTACCTGCGAATCGATTTAAACTATCATGATCTAATACATAATTATTGGAGTCTAACATCCATTCTCTAACCGCTGGGGACTTCGCTCCATAATATCTACCTGTATGTACTATTCCACCATAAAACTACATCAGTTAAATGAGTCATATCTGCTTGATCTAGAGGATACCATTTATTATCACTTGCCATAAATTCTATTTCACCATCACGTTTTGTACGGATTTTCGATGAAATTGAATTTCCCATTCTTTCCATTTACTTCTCTCCCCGTATTGGAGCCTTTCCCAGGCGTATTCCCCACCAGGTCGATGCCATTTTCCATTTGTATCTTGATTGATAATAGCCTTTAGGTACATTACCCGTACCCTATGTTGTAATCTTAAAATAAAAAGCACTTGTTGTCTTTAGCTGACAATCAAGTACTCAAAGTTCATCTCTTTTAAATAGCATTAATTTTGTAAGTTTTAGAGTACTATGGCACCTTTTATATGTATTGACAACTACTACATAAAAACTTACGAGTTTGTACGAGTTCATTAGTTTCATATATTTATATTCGTCGCATAGTATTAAGGCACATGCTCCTTATTATTACTGAACTGACCCCATAAAATGAGTAATAATACGAATATGTTCTTTCAATTTGATTTTTTTTAAATTCTCTACTTTTTCTGCTCCACCAAGCCCTAACAAAGGGGTGTATCCAAAACACTCGTCATAAGACACTTCTCCATATGTTTCTACTGCTTTTGGATATGGTTTCCATTTCAAATACTCTTCTCGAAATTTTTCCGAATCCAAACTTTTAAAAAAGTATAGAAAGTTTGGCATAAGTGTTTTAAGTACCCCGTATCTAAAATTAAGCAATCTTACATAACCATCAGCCCAGATGACTAAATCCCCCATACTTGTTGCAAATAAAACTAAAGAATCCGTATATCTTTGGCTACTCTCTTGTAAGATATCAATGTACTCTTCTGGATTGACACTTTTAAAATACCCCGCCATAAATGTTCCAAATCCATAATCCTGCCATAAATCTATTATTTCTTTAGGGGTTATATTTTTATACTTTTCAATGAGTTCACTCGGAACTTTATTATGTAACTTAAAATCTTTTACATATTGCTCCATTTATACTCCTCCACTACGTTAACTTTACATTTAGTCCTTCTTTATTAATAGCGTCTTCAAATTCTGCTATCGTACCTTCTTTTTCGTGTTGCATAAACTGTTTATGGTAAGGATTTTTTTTCGTAAATCACTCGCAATTTCCTCATCCTTGTAACCATATAATAAAGAACTTATTCTCTGTATATAACCATCTGAATTTTCTATACACTTTTCAAAACACTCAATACAATGGTTTACTAATGTGTCATCAACTAAAGCAATTGGTTCTGGATAATATTTGACACCTTCTTTTTCAAATGCTTTTCTACTAGTGTAAGCAACTGCATCAATAATGCAGTTCCATGCTATGACATCTACTTCATTAACTGACATCTCTTGAATTATAGTTATACCATTTTCTTCATTATCCAATAAATCATAAAGAATATCCCCTATATTTTCTTTATCTTCTACCCACTCCCAACACTTATATATTACTTCTTGGGCAAAAATTTTCTCTTCTTTTTGAGAAAATACCGACAAAACTTTTTCTGAAAGTCCAAGAAAAAATATTACTTTGCCGTCTTCTGTTAACCTATCGAAGTTTATATTAGCCATAATCAACCTCCAACTATTCAACTTACTTTCCATTTCTTATTTCTAGATTAAGCCTACCATTTACTTTAATACTTTCGTCAATTTCTAAAGTTACTTCGATTATTAACTGAATCGCTTTAACACACCAAGTGGACCTTTATCTTTCGCCAATTCCTGATAACATTTTATACATACAACTGAAGGATTTGTTAGTTAAAATAGGATTATTCGGAAATTCCCCTATGGAGCACACTCATGAAAGTTTACTAAACATGGTAATTTTATAATTTAAACCTTTTCACCAAGATCTTTGTCATTACCGTGGACAAATACTATGATAAAACCACCTTTACCTAGTTACGCTTCAAAACCAATTACAATCCACTCATCTACATAACTCCAAAAACTGATATTATATTTGGGCTTTACTTTTGCAGACCAAAAGGTAGCAGTGTTATCAATACAATTATTGTAATCTATAGCTACGTAGCTCCCCATACCATTAGTGAAAAAACCAAACGATGAATCTAGGTTGATTTTTATAGGCTCTTCCAAATCATCAATAATACTCCATTCAATATCCTCGTCCCCAAGATATGTTACTGATTCAAGTGGAACTAAGCCCATTGATTCACTCGCATAGTAATAAAATCCATCATGAACATTTTCATAAAAACTTCGAATTGAAGCAGGTATTTTATCCCATGCATCCTCTAATTCTATGTTTTTTTGTCCCTTTTGAGGATTACACCCTTCGTAATATAATATGTCTCCTTTGGAATTTCTTATTGTGTATAAAATCGAATAAGCCCCTTCTACATCCATAATTTCAACATTTGTTAGATGTTTATTTAGATAGGAGATCGTATTCCGTAATTCAGTCCCTACATTTCCCCCCCATATGTTCAGAAGTAAATCAATTCTCCCTTTAATATCGTCATTATAAAACAGTTCTCTCCATTCAATTGGTATCTCATTATCATCCAGTCTACTAATTTCATCGATTGTTAATATTCGTACATTTTTATTGTACCTTTTTAAATAATTAAGTTTTTGATCCATCTACTATTCATCTCCCATTTTTCTTTGTTTATTAAAGTCGTCAATCTGTTCCTGTATCTTTCTTTCAAGTACTTTTTCTTTAACCATCCTTTATTTGAGCTAACTGATTCTGCTTTATTTAGATTTTTATACGTTCTTATGTCACCTTCTTTTGGTAACAGTTTTTTTGAAGCTACTTCTTTTACAAGATTACCTGTGCCCTTAACAACACAACTTTCCAAGTTCGAGGTTCTACTCTGCATACTGAATACCTTCCTTAAAGGCCACAAAAACTTCTTTTTACACTTTCATTAATTCATACTTCTACACCTTTAATAAAAGAAAGTCTATTATCGAAATATTTCGTTAGTTTATTTTTAATTATATAATATTACTAATATATGTTAGCCTTAATTCATAAAAATAATTAAATTTATAACATGCCTATCTATTAAAAAAGCACTTGTCTTTAATCGACAAGTGCTTTAATTTCATATGTGCTTGTAAAATATAAAATAAGCAGTAAGTCTAATTCATTAGAACGAGCCTTATACCTCTACTGGCCCCATAAAAGCAGTAATAATAAGAATATGTTCCTTCAATTTGACCTTTTTTAAGTTCTCTACTTTTTCTGCACCACCTAACCCTAATAGAGGTGTATACCCAAAACACTCATCATACTCTAACTCATTATATTGTTTAAGCGCTTCGGGATAAGGTTGCCAAGATAAATCTTCATCTCTAAATTCTAAATCAGCAATATTTTGAAAGAAAAATTCAAATGTAAACATAATGGTCTTTACTATACCATACCTGTAATTAAGTAATCTAACATATCCATCTGACCAAATAACCAAGTCTCCCATACCCGTAGCAAACAATACTATTGAATCCTTATATCTTTGACTACTCTCCTCCAAAATCTCTTTAAATTCCTCTGGATTTACGCTTTTAAAATACCCTTGCATAAATGTACCAAATCCATAGTTACTCCAAAAATTTATTATTTCATTTGGTACTAAGTTTTTATACTTTTCAATAGTTTCACTAGGAACTTTATTATGTAACTTAAAATCTTTCAAATATTGCTCCATTTAAACTCCTCCTTTAATGTATTAACTTTACATTTAAATAAGTATTTTTTTGTTGTTCTGGTTTCATGCTTTTTTCTATTTTCTCAATGTGTTTATCAGTAATATCTATTCTATACCGCCATTGATTACCTAAGAAATAAATTATCCTTTTATACCCCATACCATCAATTCCCTAACAGCTACTTGATTAAGAACATAAAGGTTTGCTTCGATTAGGTAGTTTCTATATTTTCAAATCCTACTATGATGTTATCTATCGTTTCTATTCATTGAATTTAAATTATTTATATAATCTAAATAATCTCCTAATAAAATTATAACATGCCTTTGTATAAAAAAAGCACTTGTTGCCTTCGTAGACAATCAAGCACTTTAAGTTCATATGTTTTTTAAATAGCATAAATTTTGTAGGTCTTAGCCTGATCTTTTATTACATCTTTCTATAAAAAACTGCAGTCCAATTGTATCTAACACTTAGGCTACACTTCATATCAGACATTTTTTCATATAAATGTTCTTAGTATATTATTTTTGTAACTTTAAATTAGAAATCAACTCATCTAGACTATCCGAAATCGCTTTAAACGAACCTCGTTCAAAATTCTCCAATTCAACCTTACCACTTACATTATGTAACACAACTATCAAACCGTTCCCCTCTACACCTATCGGAGTCTTATCAACCTTATTATGATTGTTTTTATACCCTTCTAAATTACTTTCGAAGGAATCCAATTCAATATTTGGTAATACAGGTTCTAGCCTAATATAATGATTACCAATAAATCCATCTAAATCAGCAAACCAATAAGAATTAAAATAATCATCAATTGAAGTGTGCAGTTTAATTTCAAACCTTTCCTCAATCATCGTTAAATCATTCTTATTATTTTTTTCAATAGGTTTCCATGAAATTTCTTTTTCATCATCCATTTCACCCTTATATATAAATGAAGCCAATTCTTCGCTGTATGGCGTTTTAAATAAAAAATCTAACCCTTTATCAAAATATTCTTTTCTTAAATTAAAATATTTGCTCATAGCATCCTTCATTACCAAAATAATCACCCTTACTTTTCTAATCGTTCAGCATATTTTTGGTCATTTCCCCAAACTCCTGCGCTTTTCTCAGGATGATGAATCCACCCTAACCCTGGGTATGGCTTTGAGGGTACAGGCATAACCTGACCTCCACCAGGTAGAATCGGATTATAGTTCCATATGTGAGTCACTTTACCACTACTTGGATCAGTATAATAAATTTCACTATTCTTCCCCAAAGTCTTGGTTGAGGAGGAATCCCATTTAAATCGGGTTTATCACTTGATATTATCACAACAGGACTACCGTTTTTCGAAAGGATAGTGCAAGTGGGGAAACGATTGTTCGTTTCTAGTACCAACCAAAAACATACTTGGGGCATTACCATAAGGTGGCATGAATGCTAGAGCGTCAAACTTCCTAGCGATAGACGAAAAGACCTATCGTTCTAACTCAAGCCCCCACTGAAATGTTTCATCTCAGTGGGGGCTTGAGTTGATAATCTACAGCTACTTGCAAACTATCAGTCTTCTTTTCTTCTGCAACGTCTTTGCTAGAACAAGCTATTCCTGACAATGACATGATTGGAACAACTAAAGATAACAATTTACGTTTCATTTACATATTCCCTTTATTATTTTGATTTATCTGCAATACCCTTTGTTGCTTCATCAAATATCTTTGCACCTATACGTGTCTTACCCATTGACTCATGAAGTTTAGCTTGGTCTTCTTGCTCTATTGCATCAAATAGAAGTTGGAAAGCATCTTCATAATATTGCATGGATTGTTTTATCTCGTTTTGTTCTCCCTCAAATCCTGAAGGTGCTTTTAATTCCTTTAATTTCTTAGCATTTGCTTTTGCTCCACCTACACTTAGTTGGATTTCACTTTTCTTCTGTACATAAGCCTTGATGTCTGAACCTGCTATTCCTTCAATTAAGTGCATTGTATCTGCAATTGCATTCGAACTGTCTATAATGTCTTGCTTATACTTCGTAACTTCTTCTAAATTAGAGACATCGTTTGACTTAGGGGCATCATCTGTTCTTTTTATCGTGTCAGAGTCTGTATCCCCCAATGCACTCTGCTTATCCTTTACAGCTTTATTTGCATTCACAGCGCCTACTCTAGATGTTTCGTCTTGGACAGGTTGGAATCCTGATATCCAATACTTATTACCTCGTTCGATTAACTCTGTGATTTCCTGTTTCTTATCAGGGTCTATATCCTTCTCATTTGCTTTAAAATACTTAGCTTGTTTTGAGTAAGCTTTACTATAACAATCAACTGCTTTTAGTAAATCTTTATGTGATTTTGCATACTCTTTTGGTGGTTCAATCTTATCAAACTTAGCAATGATTGTTTGTAACTCAGATTCTTGTTTTAGGACTTCTTTCTTTAAAGTTTTCTCATCCTTTTCTTTATTCATTGCTACTTCTACTATATTCGTGATTTTTCCCATTAACTCAGATGATAAGCTAGTCATACGTACTGGATAAATGTCTTTCGATAACTTCTCTTTTGTTTCTGCTTTAGACTCTACTTTATCCTTCGCTTTTGAGTCTACTTTATCTGTCCCACAACCTACTAATAACATAACTGGAATTGCTAACATTACGAGTTTCTTTGCTTTCATTATGTATACTCCTATTTAAAAGTTTTTTAATTGACTACCATATGGAACTGTAACATAAAATAAATAAACAAATATAAGCTCATTTTTGCTCTTAAAGGAAATTTTAGGGATTTTAATAATATGATAACATGTATTACGGTTGTAGAGAATCCCCCTTTGTATACCTTTATTCCAAATTTATCCTTATTCATCCCGAAACAAAAATACATGTGATTTTTAGAATGGGTTGTTATAAAAACCTTAAGTTGATGGCTTTGGACTGAGACTTCCAAATATTGTGCGTTCTCATCAAATACCAAACATAAAAAGGATTTTACATTTAATTCACAGGAAATCTCTCTTTTACAAGATCTTCGATATTATTTGCTTCTTTAATTTCTTTTGATGATAACCAAGTTGTGTATAATGTTCCAGTCTTATTGGTTAAATCTATGACAAAATTTTTATTATCTAGTTCTTCTTTAAGCATGATGGTTACTTTGAGCAAATCCTCAATGAAAGGGGGATTATTTTCAAATATACCGTCGCTATTAAGTGCTAAAATTACTATATATTTTCGAAGTCCCTCATGATCCGAATTTATATAAGTAATATCTTTAATTGCAAATCGATCGTTTTGCATTTCATGTAATCTTTCTTCTACTTTGGTGTGCGTTCTAATCCAATTTCCCTAATATTTATGGTATCTGACATCGTAGATTTCATTGTTTGTTTCCTTCATTTCTTCTACTATTTTTCCTTGTTCATCATATTTTTTAAAACTCACTAATCTCCCTAAAGCTCTATGTTCCATTAATCTTATAACACCATTTTCATAAAATTCTTTTTGTATACCTTCTAAAGTATTATTCTCTATATGTTTAATTTCTTTAATTTGTCCATTTGGATAAAAATTAACCATTTCTTCATTTTTAATTCCATCCTTAACCATATAGTAATTTGCTAAATTACCATTCTCATAACAGTCATAAATGATTCCAGTAAAAATATGCTCATTATTGTCTTGATCATATTCTACTATAAAAGAATCGTATTCATCTCCTCCATATCCAAAATCCTCTCCAAACTTTTTGCCATTATTCATAACGTATTCTTCATTTAATATTTTATCTTCCAAATTTAGAAACCTCCGATATCATTTCAAATTCCTTCAATAAATATGAACAATGTGGACAACACTTGAACGTAATTTCACCAGGCTTATTCTTATTAATTCCTGTTCTTATAACATTTACAGTTAAATCTTTTACTCGAACATTAGGATTCCTCTTTAGTGCTTCTTTTACGCTTTCACTGAAGTTCGTTCACCGTATCTACGTACACTTCCATTAAGTAATACCTCTTGATTTTTTGTGAAGAATGGGGTATTATCCAAGCCTTTTGCTACGGGAAATAAGTATTATTTAAAATAAAGGTGACTACCATTAAATAATCTCTTGATCTACAATCATTTATTCAATCGGCCCCATAAACTGCGTAATTAAATAAATATGTTCAATCAATTTAACTTTTTGCAGATTCTCTACTTTTTCTGTCCCTCCTAATCCAAGAAGAGGAATATAACCAAAACACTCATTATAAGCTGGTATTCCGTAATTTTGGATGGCTACTAAATAAGGATTCCATTCCATGTCTTCTTCTAAATATTCTTCTTCCTCAAGAAACCTTAAAAATAGCTCAAATTTAGAAGCAATGACTTTTGATTTTCCTTTACGATAATTTAATTGAATAATATATGATTTATCACCATATTTCTCAAGCAAAAGGATATCCCCCATACTTGTTGTAAATAATGGTATTGTATTTTGATGTCTAATATATGTTTCTTTCACAATTTCAAAATAATCTTCAGGATTAATTAACCTAAGAAATCCATTCAAGGTCGTTCCCAATCCATACTCTTTCCAAATACCAGTTAATGATTCAGGAAGTGTATTAGAATATTTTTCAATTATACTTTCAGGGACTTTTTGTTCCAGTTTAAATTCACTCATTATTTTTAAGGTATGCAAAATTTTTCCTCCTTCAATTTGTTAATTTGACATTCAAATAGATATTTTTCAATTGCTCTTCATTCACGTTCGAAGATATTTTTCAAATTTGTTCATCTAGTACATTTATTCAATCCTCCATTGAGAACATAAATACTGAATCTCCTCAGCGACTTGACCTGGATTATATAAGACCGCTTGAGTTTTCATTCATTCACTTCTTTAAGTGTTAATCCTTATTCAATTTATCTCTTAATGCTCTTTCTCCTGCTGCTTTTTGTGCTGCATTTCCTTCTATTGCTCTACATTCATCAATAAATCGCTTCCGATTTTGCTGATACTCATATACGGTTAATGCATTCATACCTTTCTCTTGATCCTTTAACTGTCTTGCAAATTCTTCTGAATCGAATTTAGTTACGTAATTAAAGTCTACTTCAATTTCATCAATTCGCGGAACGTTATCTAGGTCCTTTCCTTAACACGTATCCTTAGTAGGTACTTAAACACAAATTAAAAAAATCCACAGTATAAAATTTTATCACTGTGGATTCTAACATTTATTTTTCTTGGCAATGCACCATATCATAAGGGTAATATGAACTATCTTTCAAGGTTGAGTCATCTAATTTTAAAATTTTAGCGATTGCTCCACTTTCAAAACTCCAGTAACCACTATAAATATCATGTTTATTTTCATGTGCATCATACCATGCTTCTTCTGAATGTCCCTTATACCAATATTCCTTTATATATTTCTCTAAATTTTTTATAGCATTCTCTTGTGAAATTTTATTACTCTCAATTACTTCTTTTAATTTTAAATATGGATCTTTTACATAAAACTCACTTTGCTCATAAAAATCTGATGGCTCACCATTTCTAAAAGCAATAAAATAATTAATCAAATAATCATTTAATCCTTCTTTCCTTACCATCGCTATTAGTCTATTAAATTCTTTATCTTCAACATTTAGCATTACTGCTATAGATATCATCCATAACATACGTATATATCCACTTTCTTTATTCCACACTTTTTCCATTATATTTATTACTTCAGGTAAAAAATCACGAATAGTTTGAATAGAACAACCCGCAGAGTACATTGCCCTTAATTTATTAAAATAATATCCTTGTAACGCTATATATCCATTCTTTACACCTTTATCACCTTTGCCTCTTTCCCCAATAACCTTTTCAACCAATATTAAAAACTTTTCTATTCTCTTTTCCTCATAATCGATAAATTCGATAAAATATATATCATTTTTGATTTTATCCCTTAGCATAATTTCTCTTCCACCTTTTATATGTGGTAACAACTATTACGTTAAAACTTACGAGTTTGTACGAGTTCGTTTAATATACATTCCATAATTTATATTCAGCCCCCAGTAAAATGTCATCTCGCCAAAGCTCGTACCTCTTTTTCTATTCTATCATTACACATAATACTCCATGATGGTACAACCATCATGGAGTATATAGTTCAAATATCCTATTATTTTTTTATCCACTTCACATAAACTTTATTTTTCATTCATCATTATATTTTTTAATCGTGTAATTTACTTAAAAAATCAGTAAATGTATCTGCAATGTAAAATACTTTTTCTCTTGCCAGTTCTTCTACTTGTGCTTCTGTTAAACCTTCTTGACGCATTAACATTTCTTTTTCGCCAGCATTCTCATGTTCCCAAAATACCACAACAGGGTTACTTTTTGCATTTTTATAGTCAAAACATATTAAATTTCCTGCTGGATCAATTGCAATAGGGAAAATCTTTTGCGGAAGCGTAGGTTTGTATATTTCATACTTTTTAACAATGTACTCACTACTTTCCTCATCAAAACTAAATAAACTGCCAAAGCAACGCTCTACATTGCCTACATTAAATTCTTCTGGTAATACACTCGCACCTCCATTTATTTTTACACACTCAATATAATCTTGAGGTAACTGGAAGCCTAATTGTAATCCAATTTCTTTAATCTTAGTTTCTGATACTTCTGCATCAGCATATTCCCACTCTAAATCTTTTCTCATCTCATACCCTCTCCCCATCATTTATTTCCACCAATATGGTTAACTGCCCCATGAATATCTTCTAATACTAATTACATCTTTCCAGTAACCTGATGATGGTGCCAAGTAACCTCCTTTATTCTAGCTCTTCCCTTTTCAATCTGATCAAGCTATTGTGGAGTAAAAAGTTCTCTTGGCACTTCACCTTTTTCAATTTTTAAACTGTATATCATCTAGCTTAATATATAAACTTTTATCTAGTTTCATTGTAATCTTAACATCATTCCCTTTAAAATATTGGGAATCTTAAAATATCAAGCGGACAAACTATAATATCAATGGTATTGCCGATGAAATTAATATTATTGAGGATTTGCGAGCGAATGTCGGTTTTTGTTGAAAAAAAAAGAATGAAAAAGGCGAGCTTTTTTATTTAGATTGATTGATTCGAGTGCATGTTTAAAGTGGTAATGAATGCTTTAGAGCATTTACAGAAATTCTTTACAAGCAACGAATCGAACGAGACATGAGAAAAGCTATCCTTGAAGTTCGTAAAAACAAATTGAATAATCTACGAATTGCTGGTAAAAACAAAGAAACCATTAACTTAAACGAAGATGATAAATAAATCTTGTCATGAAATGACACTATAAAAAAAGTCAACAGACCATTACGTTCTCCTAACGTCGCTGTTGACTTTTCTTATTGGAAATATATTTTTGTTAGTGATCAAGGAACTCACAAAATAGCATCAATTTCCTTTTACAATTTGAACAATATCTTTCTCATCTTCACTTATCAAATCATAAAATCCTACATGAACACCCTCTTTATACAACCAACATAGGTCTGTTCCATAGGGAGCATCAAAAATTTCTAACATAACTGGGGCTATTTCTAATACAGAGTTTGCTCCTAAAACTTGAAAATTACTAGAATCATTTACATATTCATCATTATCTTCTGAAGAGTAAATAGTCCACCCATTTAATTGAGGAACTTCTGATTTTTCTCTAAATGTATAACGTATTGGTTTTCCGGCTACAACATTCTTAGAAACAATAAAACCTCCATAGTCAGAATGATTAACTTTCATATTCACACTCCTCAATAAGAGTTAATAAATCATTTCTCAAAGAATACTCTTTGGTATAACCCACACCTTTTGCTCTTCTAATTTCAATTATACAATATTAACAATTTATTTTCTTTTATTAATATATACCGCGCATGATTCATTAAGTTTAAATACATCTATGAAAAAAGCACTTGTTGTCCAAAATAACAATCAAGTTCTTTAATTTCATATGTTTTATAAGTAACATTAATCCGTCACTATTCTTTTTTTTCAATAGTCCAACTAAAGCTAGTTAATTTGGATATTTTACATATTTACTCGCTAATAATGCATTCCTTAATTTAACAAAAAATATTTTAAGATTTATTTTGCTCTTCATATTCTTTCATCTCTTCGAATTTTCTTCGCTCATTTTCATTACTAGGTTTCTTCCCTAAATATTTATATTCAAAATAATTCACTCGGTCACTCGGTCCAAAAGTAGATTGATACCATTTAGTATACCCATAATGAATTTTTACTTTACCCTCAGATGTCACAATCATGTCAAAAGAATACCAAGGTTCCTGATTATTTTTTATAAATATTTCCTGTAACTCTATACTTAAATGAAATAATTCATCATATTTCTTATCATATTCTTTTTCACTTACATTAAATACATCTGGTATATCATGGGAATATATATATTCATCTAATCTATCTGGGGTATTGAAAAAGAATAATACCCCACCCTCTTGGTTATGAATCTCTGCATTAAAATAAAAGATATCCCATTCTACGGGAATTGTATCATTTATTTTTTGAGCTATATTTTGATAGATTTTATTTAATTCTAATTCGAACACTTTTACATCAACCTCCTGTTTTATTAAGTATTTCACGTATTACCTTACGTTGACCTTCAATTTGGTATTTTATTTTAAATAAGTTTGGTCTTAGCGATGAACCTAAGTATACTGGTTCAATCTTTACTGATACTTTTTTAGGAGGCTTTCCACCTAATGCATTAGCCCATTCTACACCCGAACGATTAATTTGTTTATTTTGAGCGACTAAATTATCAATATGACCGGATCCATGGAATTGCGTTCCTATCAAGTGCCCACCATCATCATAATCATCAGGCAATCTATCTTCTCTTCCTGCAGCCACTTGCATTCCTGTGTTTCGTTTTCCTTTTTGAAGTATTAATCCTTCCGCCTCGACATCTACTATTCTACCAAGTTCATCTGTTGTATATTTATAACCGTCCTCAATAATATAGCGTACGTTTGGCGCAAGTTCTTTCCTTCCATGTTCCCTTTAATAATGTGCTTCCTTAGTATTTCAGCTATCTTAGGAGTTTCACCCGTACCCTTTAGTTAAAACAAAAAGCGATAACTGGAGTACCAATTATCACTTACTAAGTCAAACTATTTTATATACTATAAAGTAACAATTATTTTATTTTCTATGATAGTTCTAAAATTGGTGTAATTTCTCATCATGTTATTACCATATGTACTAACTGCTTCATTACCACACACCATACTTTCATAGTTGTCTTTAAATTCTTTTTTTATCGAATCTTCCAAACTATTATAGTATCTTTTGATAGCTTCCTCTGCTAATTCGCGCGACCCGTGTGTTAATATAAAATTTATATCTACCATATAACCCTTTTGAGGATAAAAACCCCTTTCAACAACCTCTTTTACAAAGTTGTTCAAATCATTCTTGCACCTTTCTACAATTGGCATAAATACACTATTTAACCAATTAGTGAATTCGTTAACTGTCCGCTCCCACTCTTCCTCATTTGCAATGTTCCAATATAACTGACCGCTTGGTACATTGCACTGACGTGTATTAATATGAAATATTTTATCTTTAGATTTTAAAGGAAGAATTGCGCATTCACCATAAAATACTACATTTTTATCAGATATATTATTCCAACTTGTATAAAAGAGTACCTTATAAATGAAATTTTTATCTTTTTTACTCATCCAATGACCAGACTTAGAATACTTCCAACCATTATCTAAATACTTTTCAGATATTAGATTACATACGCATTCAAATGCTTTATTAGCTTTCACATTACACCTCCAATAATCCCTTGCAATTTTCAATTAATTTACATTTACATCATTTAATATAGTTCCAACTAATTCTCCATATGAAAAATCAACTTCATCAAAACATGTTTCAAAACAACTAGTTATATTTACCTTTGCATATTTCATATTGGCCTTAGAGAAATTAGCTTCACCAAATCTACAATCTGCAATATGCATTTCCTCTAAATTACAGCTCCTGAAATCAGCCAACTCAAAATCACAATCAAAAAAGATGCTCTCATTAATGAAGACGCCCTTAACAGAACTCGTTTTGCCATGATACACTCTGCCCTCATCTCTGAAAAATCTGAAAAATTAAGATCTAAATCACTCATATCTAGTCCATCTATAACCTCATCATTGTATTGAGATCGATTTAATATTTAATATTTCCATGACTTTTATTCTATTGTTGCTATTCTCCTTCATTATTACTATCTCCTTTGATTTATCTTTTAAGATAAATCTCCCAAACGACATTTGGAGAATAAGATACCCCCATCCGATCCTCATCAAAACTTGGTATAGCTATTACTTGAGCTGGTTCTAAATATTCCATTACATGTAACCAACTATCTAGTAATATATCACCATCAGCCTCTAATGGGGCCTTTAAAAGATCTATGCAAATACCACCCCAATCCAGTTCCGATATAACTCCTGGACTATTTAACAATAAATCTCTACCAAACATGTCCAAAACATGACTACCAAAATATGTTCTAGCTCCTAGCCCCAAGGGACCGTTGGGAAGAAACTCGACTGGTATAGGTAGTGAAGATATATTCATCCACATAAGCAAACGTTCACGTTCCGTATTCCACGGATAGGGTACTGGCCAACAAAT
The DNA here is from genome assembly GCF_001583695.1 of Bacillus wiedmannii. GTDB lineage: Bacteria > Bacillota > Bacilli > Bacillales > Bacillaceae_G > Bacillus_A > Bacillus_A wiedmannii. Next base: position 26,104 of record NZ_LOBC01000028.1, read on the forward strand.
TTGCGCCACTCCATAAAGTGGTTTCACAATTTCTGCGATTTGATCAGATAGTTCAAAAAAATCCGGCCACATTTTTTTTGGTACAGACTTTTGAAACTCAAACTCCAAAAATGAGCCATGGCCCAAGTTAACTTGAAAGCTCCCTCTATAATTAACAGATTTATCACGATACAAGTGAACTTCAGATACCCTACGCTCCGAAATCACTTTTCTAATAATTTCCTGGCGGTTATATTCTACCCGTATTGTTTCACAGTTGCCCCAATGAGTAGGAGCAAATTTCTCATTTGACTCAAACACATCCAGAAGACGCCCCAATATCTCTTCCTCGTTAAAAGATACTGTGGGGTGGGTACATTGAAATTGAAAAATAATTAGGTTTCATTTATATCCTCCTTAATACTAAAAATAAAGCCATGTAACTATTTTATATTTCCCCATTTATCTTCACCAGGTAAATCTGAATCAGTTTTCCACTTATGAGTGACTTTATCGGTATTTAGATCATCCAAATAGTAAATGTCATCTCACCAAAACTCGTACTCCTTTTTCTTTACTATCATTTGGTCCAACCATCATGAAGTACGTACTTTCTAACAACCTATTCTTTTTCTTTCCACACAACATATACTTTATTTTCATTAACCTTCTTATGAGTTATTGTATATTTAATTTTAGCAATACGGACATTGACATATGTGCAAATGAATTAGTAAGTATAAGTTATTAAAACTAATCCTATATATCCATTCGCATAGGATCAAAACACATGCTGCTTTTTCTATTATTGGACAGGGCCCATAAACTCAGTAATAATTAGAATATGTTCCTTCAATTTCACCTTTTTTAAATTCTCTACTTTTTCTTCTCCACCAAGCCCTAGTAAAGGTGTATAACCAAAACATTCTTCATACTCTGGTTCATTATATTGTTTTATTGCCTCTGGATAAGGTAACCAACCTAATGCCCTTTGTTTAAATGCTTCTTCCTCTAAAAATCTAATAAACAAAGAGAATTTTGAGGCTAACACTTTTGTTTTACCTTTCCGATAGTTAATCATCACTATATACGACTCTTGATTTTCATCTTTCTCAAAAATTATAATATCACCTAGGGATGTAGTAAAAATAGGAATTGTTCCTTTACTCCCTAAGTATGTGTCGCTTACTAAAGAACTAAAATCATCCGGATTTATTACTTTTAAATAGCCATCCATAAAAGTCCCATAGCCATAAATTCTCCATGCTTCAATCAATTCTTTAGGAAGGTATTCTTTATACTTATTTATTGTATACTCTTCTACTTTACTATTTTTTTTAAAATCACTATAAATACTCAATTGACATTCCTCCTTTACTATGTAAATTTAACATTTAAATACGTACTTTTCCGTTGTTCTAAGGTTAAACTGTTTTCAATTCCTTGATTTGTTCATCAACAATATCAATTCTATACCGCCATTGACTACCTAGTGAAGAATTTATCCTTTTATCTCCCAGCCCACCAATATGCAACGGATTCCCCCCTGCTATTTGATCCGGATTATGAAGTGCTACCTGTGTTTTCAACCAACTAGCTGCTTGTTGTGCTGCATCTCCTTCTATTGCTCTACCTTCATCAATAAATCGCTTCCGATTTTGCTGGTACTCATATACAGTTAATGCATTCATACCTTTTTCTTGATCTTTTAACTGTCTTGCAAATTCTTCTGAATCGAATTTAGTTTTATAATTACAGTTTACTTCAATTTCATCAATTCGCGGAACGTTATCTAGGTTCCTCACTTCACCCGTACGCTTCGCTTTTTACTATAAGCTTTTAATTTCAGTATAAAATTATAAAAACCTTGAGAGGCATACAGCCCATCAAGGTTCACTTTAGCAATTACTTTTCTCCACTTCCTCAAACCATAAATCAAAAATATCATCCGGTAATAGTTCTTCATCATTTGAATAAACTAAATCATATCTATATTTTCCTTTTAAACTATTCTGCTTTACATTATAATGTAATTTTATCTCTGTAGGCATTTCTCTTCCATATTCTTTACATTTTTTATGGATTTCTTCTAAATTATTCAGTCCAATATCTAAAACAGCTTCTTGTCTATGTTCAGAAGTATCATACAGTAATGGTTTCTTACCTGTTTCGCTTATATCATTAGCTACATCATTTAAATTATGCTTACGCACAACTTGACCATTAATTTTATAAAATACGTCAAAAGCATACATTTCTGGCTCATATGAACAATAAATATAAACATCATCAGCATGATTTTCAACATACTCCAAACAGATAGCTACCATATCAGTTTGTAACTCAGATAAATAATCTTCAAATACTTTACTCACACTTATCACCTCTAATTTTTTAGCTTTATTTTCTTAACAACACCATCTATAACATATTTTATTTCAAAATTCGTCGGCCTTAATCTTGAACCATCATAATTAACTTTAACATTAACAGAAACCTTTTTTTCACCTTTTATAGCCGCAGCCCATCGATTTTCTAACTTCTTGTATTTACTCAAATTCACATTACTCGATTGAGATACAAGATTATCTAAATCTGGAGACCCACCAAATCTATCACCAGCTAAATGTCCAGCGTGGTCTCCTGGTTCTTTTCCTGGTGTATTCGATTTATGTGACAATCTACTATCTCTTTCTGTTAATTTTAAGTCATCTGCATTAAACTCTTTAAGTCTCCCCATGTTGTCTGTCTCATATAAATACTCATATTCACCTGCTTGATACTTAACATCTTAACATCTGGTTTTAATGTTCCATCTTTAAGCAGATGACTTCCGTCCCTAATGATATCATCCAGAACCTGACTAGTTTTATTACCCGTACCCTTACTAGCAAGAGAAGCCTCTACACCCTTAATCTTATCATCTATAATCTTATTACTTGCTGTATGATGCTTATTCACCCAGCTTTGTTTAGACGTTATTAAACCTTAGTCGTCACTTTCAAAACTTTTCGATTTGGCTGTCATATCATCTATGCTTTTTGCTGTTTTTTTCCAAGCTTATCCCCTTATGAATTCTGGATTTCTCTATACTTAGCAAATTTGCAATAGCATAGGTAGTAGTTTGTTGAACCTCTCTGTTAAATAACCGTTCTATTCTAAAATAAAAAGGGGTATCTCATAAGCAAGTGAAACCCACCACTTATAAGATAGCCCTTTAATTTTAACGCTCTATTAATCATGTAATTTACTTAAGAACTCTGTGAACGTATTAGCAACAAAAAATACATTTTCTCTTGCGATTTTCTCTGCTTCTTCTGCCGTAATCCCTTCACTTTCCATCAGCGCTTCCTTTTCCCATGCATCTTCATGTTCCCAAAAAACAACAATTGGATTTTCTTCATGATTTTTATAATCAAAGCAAATTAAATTTCCTGCTGGATCAATTCCAAAAGGAATTACATCTCTAGGTAAGGTAGCACGGTAGTTATTATAATCTCTTACAATATAATCACTACTCTCCTCATCAAAAGAAAGTAATGCACCAAAAACTCTTTCTATTCCTTCAACATCAAAACAATATGGTATTACATTAGCCCCATGATTTACCTTTGCACACTCGATATAATCTTTTGGAAACTCAACTCCCAGTGATTGACCTATTTTCTCCACAAATTCTTCCGTAACCGAATCATCCGCATACTTCCATTCTAAATTCTTCATCTAATTCCGCCTCCCCATAATCTATTTCCACCTAAATGATTCACACTATGAACTTCTTTTATTACTAATTGCATTTTCCCCGGTATTTGATGATGATGCCATATTAATCCATCTATTCTAGGCAAACCATCATTTATTTGAGCTAACTGCTTTTTAGTGAATAATTCTTTTGAGATTTCGCCTTTCTCAATTGCTTCTTTTACCAATTTAGTACATTCCCTAAATTGATCTGTATCTTTCATAACATAGAAATCTTTCTCTAACTTTAAAGAAAACTTAACATCATCCCCTTTAAATATTGGGAATCCTAAAATATCAAAATCTACTCCTTTTTTCACATGTGTTCCTCCTGCTAAAGGCTTATTTAATATATTATTTTTCGTTTTAGTATTCAAATATGTTTCTGTTAGTTCTATAACTTCTTTAAACTCTTCAACACTATCATACCCAAATTCTTTGATAGTAGTATCATCTACTTGTTTTAAGAAATCTTCAACACTATCATATCCCTTAGGCACAATTGATCTATTAATCAAATTTCCGTCTTTATCGTAATTATTTTTAATTACTTCGTCAATTTCAGATCTATGAACAGCGTTACCCGTACCCTTAACCCCTCCACTACCCTTAGCAAGTTGATAAGCGTCATCCTTAGCTGCCGTACTTGCCTTTGAAAACTTTCCGGCTACTTCTCCAACAGTTGAAGATTCTATATAAGGAAGCTTCATTCCTATTCCAGTATCCACCATCCTAACTGCTACTGGAATAGGAGTATTTTTCATAGCATCTAGTGCATTCTTTAAAGTCTTATTTTCCTTAAGCGATTGTACCACATTTCCACCCAAATTTGGATTAAAACCAGGCATTCCTTCTTTGAATTTTAATAATTTCGCTAAATCTGCTAATTCACTCGTACCTTTGAATGCTTTTACTCCTTTTCCTAATAGCCCTACAACTGGGATTGCATCTAATCCGCCAAAAATGAAGTTTCCTGTCCGTTCTTCTTGGCTCAATTTCCTGTGTGTTCCCCAGTCTTCTCCGTCAATACCACTTTTTATTTGTACAGCGCCATATACAACTGCGGCAGCAGTCCCAAGTGGTGGGCAAAGGATTGTTGTGATGATGATTCCTAAGCCTATTCCTATGTCTCGCACCATTTCTAGTTTTTTCTGTTCATCTTCTATCGATTTGTATTCGAATCCTCGTGTGGATGGGACTACTTTCTTGTATTCTTCATAATTTAGTTTTACATCTGGATTTTGTTTTTTTAGTTCTTTGTATTCCTCTCTCAGTACGTTATCAAATGCGGGTGAATCTTTAAAAATATCTTCTACTGTTATTTTATCTTTCTTCTTCTGTATTGTTTGTGGTACACTTCCGTACCCTGCGTGCGCATCTGGTAATACTGTCGTTGTTGTAGAGCCAATTCGGTTATTTGTTTCAAAACTAAGAATAGATGTATCTCTCATTTTTTGAGCGAATTTATCCATTTCTACTAAAAAAGGTTTATCTATATGTTCAGAGACCAATCTTCCTGCTTCTCCGCAATATTTTTGTAATGTCGAATAGCTATCAAGTAATTCCCCTATTTTTTGCGATTGATCTTTTGGGTTAAAATGTATACTACCATCTGAGTCTAAATCTCGTATTCTTCCATCAATTTTTTTTAATGATTCATTTGCGTCCCCTAATTTTATGAGTGCATCTTTTGTAATTCGATTCATACCATCCCCCATGTTTTGCCATGGTTCAGGTCTATATTTCACATCCATTTCGTTTTCATCCCCCAGCCGTATGGTGATTTCTACAACTTACTTAATCTTTCACGTAATTGTTCGTCCTTTTCAAGCATTTCCACGCATACATTCCCTACAACTGTCGCCGACCTCGAATAGTGTTCAGCCAATTCAAGTGTTTTGTGTAATATATCAGGATATTTTTCAATTACTCTCATCGCTTCACCTTTTTGATAAAAATCACTGCTTAATAAACTCTCAATATTCGTTCCAATGACGTCTACATGGATTTTATATATATCTTCTAATTTCATTACTATATCAAGTAGTTCTTGAAAATTAACTAATACTTCTTCTCCACCAGAACCACCATCTCCCATTGATACTTGCATTATTCAATACCTCCTAACGAGAATTGTCTCGGGCCAATTAATTTTTTATACGGCATTTTTAACACGTCATACAATTTCTTATTTACCGCATAGAGACTCACCCAGTCATATCGATTACGTTCTACATCTATTTGAACGAAATCTTCTCCTTCAGTGAAATATAAAAAACATTCCCATTTTCCTCCTCTATTACTCCGAGGCCTCGTATACGTTTCCATCGCTATAACGTCTTTATTTGATAAATCTTTTTCCTCAAATGTTTGTTGTTCTATTTCTGTCATTCTCTTTGAGAAAAATGTATCTTCTATTTCCCTCGGTTCTCTCAACAAGAAAGGGATGCGTGTTAATAATGAAAAATATACGTCTGGCTTTGGTATGTAGTCGATCTCGTATTTTTTATTTGGCTCTATTTCTGTTAATACAGCCACTCGGTCTTTATCCTCTTTTAAAAAGCCAATTAATACATTATTCATTCTCGTGTATTCATGACAATTTTCATATTCCTTTAATAGCTCAATTATTTGAAAAGCTGCAGGGGTAATTCCATTTTCACTTGTAAGTAAGCCTTTTTCTTTTAAACTCGTAGTTGCTTTCGTGACACATTCTTCATCAAGTAAAATAATTGCGTCACGGTTTGGCAATCCAAATATATCGGTAACCCCAGCTGCACCTGCGAGAACATATAATTCAGCAGGTGCAAAGTTTATTTCTTTCCCCATTCTTTTATCCCTCATTTCTCCATCACAATTGTTTTATCGCCCTTACTTCCGATATATCGCCGTACGTTTGAATACTTTTCTCTAACTCTTTCAAAGCTTTCGTATGTCCTTCAAATGCCTCTACCATTTCTGAATTATATTGAATAATTAAATCTAGATAACTTAAAAAGGCATCTCTCGTTTTTCCATTCCAGTTCGCACATGTAACGTATGCTTTTAAGTTTTTCGCTTGATTTAAAGAATCCTTCATACCATTTTCAATATTTTGCGCGTAAGAAATGGCACTTGCTGTGTTACTTCCTATAATTTCAACCTCTTTGCCACTCATGTGGATTCCCTCCATTCTTTCTATACTTAATGGATAAGTTTTTCAATTTCCTTTTTCTTTTCTTCAAAAGCCTTGGTCGCTGCAGCGTATGCTGACGCTTTCTCCGCTTCTGCTTTTGCTTTATATTCCAAATACTTTGCATAAGCTGTACTTTTTGCAGATCCAACATCGCTTAATGCACTTGTAAAATAGGATACTAATGTATTTAATTCTTCATCCTTTTCATGACGTTTTTGTTCAAATTCAACTGCCGGAATTTTATTAGCTTCTAAGCCATTACTTTTACTCTCATAATCTCTCTTCGCTGATTCAGCCTCTTGAATAAATTGCTTCAACTCTCTTTCTTGATCTTTTAAATAATCATGTAAATCATCATATCGATCTCGTTTCCTCGCACTTTCTGTAAAACCAGACGCATTTAAAAAGGCATTGTACAATTCATCTAACATATTTCTCCCCCTTTAGCACAATAACTACGTAGTTAAATTCGTATATTTAAACATGAATATTCATTACATTGAGAATTTATAAATAATTATTTTTGCATATTGCTATTTTATCAAAGGGGTTTTAACATTTCCATATTTTATAAAAAGCTTTCGCATTTTTCTTCAATTAAATAGCAATGAATATTTATTATCTAAAAATTATAGTTTTATATAGATCGTTGGAATTTTATCCACATTAAGGAAATCAATGACAAATAATCATCATTTAAATGTTATAATTACGATGTATACATATAATAAAGTTAAATTAAACTGGGGAGGCTTTCTCAAATGGGAAAGCAAACAAGCAAAGCTAAAATTTTTTTCGGATTCGTAATCACCGCAGCTCTAGTAACTACAACGATAGTAGGCACAGCAAACGCACAAACAACTACGAATAACTATAAAGTAGCTGGCAATGCGAACACTGTATTTACAGATGTACCAAAGGACCACTGGTCAAAAGATGCTATTGATTACTTAGCGGCAGCAGGGATTTATAAGGGATATGGAAATGAGAAATTTGGTTTTGGAGACAACATTACTAGAGGACAGGTAGCTTCTTTAGTCAATCGACATTTAGGTTTAATAGCAGACGATAAACAAGGAAATATGTTTAGTGATATTACAAATCATATGTTTGAAAAAGATATTAAAGCCATTGCGAAAGCTGGAATTATGACAGGTGATGGAACAGGTACATTTCGTCCAGATGATGTATTAACTCGATATGAGATGGCAGTAATATTACAAAGAGCATTTCATTTAGAATTTAAAGGACAAGAGAAATTTAAAGCCGTACCAAAAGGTCAGTGGGCTTATGAAGCTGTAAATACACTGCGTAGTAACCGTATAGCACAAGGTGACGATGCGGGTAATTTTAATGGAAACATGATTGTGAAGCGTGAGCAGTATGCACAATTTTTCTATAATGCAATAGCAAAAAACAGAGATTATAATTTCAACATCAATTCAAAAGAAGAACTGAAACAAATGTTAACAACAGCTTTACAGAATGGGACGTTTGGTCCATTAAATTAGATGCACTAGGTAAAGATATATCTGAGGTGAAAAAAGAATATGGAGCGCCTGATGTTTGGAAGCAAGCACCATGTACAGAATGTGATGCACCTAATACAGCGGTATACGGCGATTATAATATTGACATGTACCCTTCGGACGCTAGATATATATAGGTACAAATGGATATCACTATCAATGAATTAAAAGAGTGGTTTGGTGAACCAGATGGAATCGGAGCGGATATGACTAGTGAAGGCTTTATATATAATCGAGGAAGCTATTCTCTTTATTCCAGCTTCTCTGATGGTTATATTCAACGCGCTGAAATATCTAAAAATGAACATCATTAATACGTTACAGACAATATAAAATATATAAAGCATAAAAAATCCTTCAAGAACGTGCCTTTCCTTGAGGGGTTTTATTTTGTTCCTATCTATTATAATACAAAGCTGTAAAACTACTACTGATTAAAGTTTCACTTTATTTTTCTTAGTGCTCCGCATTCCATTCACTTAAATACGTTGCGTATTCTAGTTCATCTGGATCATCATCTAGCATAGAAATAAACTCTAATTTATTTCCATCACAATCTAGAAAATATACGCTTGCAGCTGGCATCCACCTTTGGACAATCGGCTCTTGGTTTCCTTTTCCCTGACTCCCTACTACCTCTATTCCACGTTTCTCTAACCATAATTTTGAAGCATTTAAAAACTCTAAATCTACACGAAAGGCGAAGTGTTTCGTCTCAAACTCTTCATTCATATGCATTTCCCATAACCCGAGCATTTGCTCTTTACTTTCTCCTACCCAAAAGAATGCAACTCGTCTTTTCGATAGTCTTTTTGCTAATGCTAAACCTAACTTATTTTGATAGAAATCTATCGCCTTTTCTAAATTTCTTACATGTAAATGAGTTTCATATATGCTTTGTATCATTATATATTTCTCCTTCCCCTACATTCTGATTTTTTAAAATATGTTTTGTTTTTATCATACAAATATTTATATTTTTAAGCATCCTACTTTTGTATCATTGTTCTTTCCTTCAAATGTATAGGTATCCAGCTTTAACGAATACCCCAACGCTGGAATTCAATACAATGAAACTAGTGAGGTTTTATTCCCCCACACTAATCATGCTTTTATGGAAAATTGACTCTCACCTTCTTTCCTCCCATTAGAAGCTTTACTGCCCACAAATAGCAGGGTAAAAATTCTATTTACATTCATAAATTTTTATAATGTAATAAGATTAACATCTTACTAATAAGAGGAGGAACCATTCTGGATAAAACCAAAGTTATGGCTTATTTTAGTGCAACGGGTGATGTATTTCCTGTTGAAGCAATTACCAATGCCCTACGTATCGAGCCTACAAGAACTTATAAAAAAGATGATGTTGTTGCAAGACGTGATAATCCGAATCTTGTATCCACCAAAACCCTATATAGAAAAGAGACGGATTGGACTTTAAGCACTGGCTATCAAGAATCATACGATATAAATAATCAGTTACATGTTATTCTACAATCTCTTGAAGGAAAAACAGAGCAATTAAAACATCTCAAGAAGAAGTATGGTTTACAGTTTCTTTTTATGGTAGTAATTCAAGTGGAGAATAACGAATCACCTGCAATGTATTTACAAAAAGAGATTATTGATTTTGCTAGTTTCATTCAAGCAGAAATTCATTTTGATCTATATATTTCCTAAAAACAAAAACGCTATTGATATTGGCATCAACAGCGTTTTTTCATGTAACTATTTGTTTTATCTTATTTGTACCTGAAAGCAATTTTTTATATAACTTATTACTTCAATTTCCCCTCAAAGACAATCTTTCTACCGCACGGTTCAACTTCTGTTTTGCCGTTTTTCTTCACTTCATGAAAGATTGGTTCTTCCATACGACGAGACGGTGCGTAGCCTTCTTGTTCCATACGTGCTAAGCAGTCTGTAATTGTTTCGTTTTCGAGTACTTCAAATTTCTTTTTATTAGGTTGTTTTGTCATGCCCTAACCTACTTTCTATTTTTCTTGATGCGAATTGATTCTTCATGTAGACCATATATACCATTGCGAGAATTCCCATTATAATCATAACCGCAATAAAAAAGCTTGTATACTGTATTTTTTCTATAAATACGCCTCCTAATACAGGTCCCATAATACTTCCTAAACTAAAGGCGATTCCAGATAATATATTACCTGCTGGTAGTAAGTGCCTCGGTAATAAATCTGTCATAAATCCAAGACCTAATGAGAAGCACGATCCAATGACCATACCCGCTAACAGCATACAGGCAAAGACGATCCAGTAATATTGATCAAATACTGCTGCAAGTAGGAAAATACCTGTACTTACGCTGAACGTCCACGTTAAAATACGATCTCTTCCATATTTATCACTTAATATACCGAGTGGAATTTGTGTAATAATGCCCCCAACTGCAAACGCTGGTAATAAGAAGGATACATCTGAAACAGACCATCCTTTACGAAGCCCGTATACTGGCAAGTTACTATTTAACATTGCTTCCAGTACGCCATATGCAAGTGGTCCTAGTAATGCAATCCAACCTAATCCAACAACTTGTTTATAACGAGAAATTGATGATTCACTCTCCACTTCTCTTTCATCTTGCGCCGGGAATGCATTTTTCGTTGGAAGTAATAATAGCCAACCTATTAAGCAAAGTATAGTAGATATAATAAATGGTGTTGCAAGACCGTACTGCACAGTGCTTGCTAAATACGGGCCAACAGCAAAACCAATTCCGAAGAATACACCGTATATCGATACTTGTCTCCCTATTTTACTCGGGTCTGATGTTGTCGTAATCCATGTTTGTGTTCCGACATGAAGCATATGATCTCCGACTCCAACTAGAAATCTAAGAATAAACCATACCCAAAATGAAAAAGTTTGTGTAAAAAAGAATAATGAAATAATAACGAGAAACCCACCAATAACGATAATTGGCTTCATTCCAAACTTTTGCATCGGTTTTTCAAGAAACGGTGAAATAACTAATATCCCAATGTATAATGCCGTCGCATGAATACCGTTAATACTTGAACTAACCCCTTCTTGTTCAAAAATCATTGCAATGGCAGGTAAAAGCATCCCTTGTGATAAACCCGAGATTGCTACAATTCCAACCATAATCCAAAAAGTAAAACGCATCGACATCCTTTTCCCTCTCCTTCTCACGCTTTCCACTTTTCATTATAAACTGTTTCTCCAAATGCGTGTACGAATATTATGAATAAAAAAGAAGCTAAAAGAATGAACCTTTTAGCTTCTTATCCTTCCCATACTTGAGCTTTCACATTGTTATGGAATTGCTTGAAATACGGATGTTTATAAAAAGCAGTTTCATACACGTATTGCTGTGCATGAGCAATTGGTGGCTGCGGGTATTGCATTTGTAAAGGAACTACAGCTGGTGAAACTTGCATATACATCGGAGCTATCATTATTTTTGTATATAAGTGATGATTATATGGCGAATGCGCAATTAAGAACGGATGATGCATGGATAATCTCCCCTTTTACCTACAATGTTATAGTATATGCAATACCTCTCATTTCGGGGATTATTTCTATTCTAACCAGTCCTCTACATGTTTTATAAATACATCTAAGCAGTCTATAAACGGTGAGTGTCCGCAATCTTCTAATATCTTCAACTCTGCATTCAGTAAATGTTTTGCTAATTCCTCACCGACTACTTGCGGTACGACGTAATCTCTGTCACCTTGTATGACGAGTGTTGGAGCTTTAATATGATGAATTTGCTTATTTCCCTCTACAACCCCGTTATGTTCATCCGAAATATTAAATGTAATGAGCGCATAATTTACATCCACGAAATTACGTTGCGTTAACATATCATCTAAATACTTTTCATAACGATCCGGTTCCGGTTGATTATGTGTATATATTAATAGATTCCATACTGTTCGGTAATATAATTTATTCATATTTTTTATCGCGTCTAGCACCGGTGCAATTTGTACGGGATCTTGCGCGATTTCTTCCTTCGTCTTTACTAAACTTGATACGATTGGCTGCCCGTTTATATCTTTTTTAAAAATTGGATATCCCTTCATGCCCACTGATTCTACTAAAATTAACTTTTCGACAAACGTTGGATGATTTGCTGTAAATTGCATCGCAACACCCCCGCCCATTGACCAGCCCATTAATGAAAATTTTTCTAGTTTTAATTGATCGATAAATAGTTTTACATCTATTGCAAAGTCTTGTAATGAATCTATCGATTGATTATATGTTGATTGGCCAAATCCTCTTAAATCAAGAGCGTAAATATGGTATCGGTCTTGCAGCTTTTCAATTACTAAATCCCAATGTTGTGACGACGTCATGTTCCCGTGAATGAGTACAAGAATTTCTGTATTTTGCCTTCCAACTTCCTGATACGCAATCGTTTCTCCGTTCGATAGTGAAACAAACTCCATTGTTGCAGGCTTAATCATCACAAGTTCCCCCATTCTTTTTAATAGAAAGAAAATTCTTTACTTACTTAAAGAATAGCATACAGAATATACGTTCGCAACATAAAACCTATACGAAATTTTTACATAAATCAACATGTCTATTACTAGACAATTATAATGAAAAAGTATATAGTTAGCTAGGTAACTAATTTGAAAGGATCAAAATACATGGACGAAAAACAACATTTTTTTCACATTGTCAGCCAGACTTCTCGCAAGTTTACGAAGAAATTTAATGAACGCGTATCTCCCACTGGGTTATTTAGTGCGCAATGGGCTGTTATTTTCCGCATCAATCAAACTGGTTCTTGTACACAAACAGAGTTATGCCAGTATTTAAATGTTGAATCACCAACGATGACTCGTACGTTAACACGTATGGAAACGATGGGATGGATTATTCGTACAGAAGGAAAAGATCGCCGTGAGAAGCTTATTTCTTTATCGGAAACAGCGATAAAAATGATTCCGGTATGGCAAGAAGAAGTTGATACTTTCGAAGAAAAAACACTAGAAAGTATTAACGAAGATGATTTACATCAAGCATTTGAAGTGTTACAAAAAATCATTAAAAATTTAGATTAAATTGGAGGGATGACGATGCAAAGTGAGAAACTTTGGACGAAGGATTTCCTCGGAACTTGTTTTAGTAGTCTATTTCTCTTCTTAACATTTTACATGCTTATGACTACTCTGCCTGTCTATGTAATAGACGGCCTAAAAGGAAAACCTGAGGAAATTGGTTTAGTTGCAACTGTTTTTCTTATTTCATCTGTTTTATGTAGACCATTTACAGGTAAATGGCTCGATGATTTAGGAAGAAAGAAAATATTATTTATTTCACTTTCATTATTTTTAGCTGCTACTGTTATGTATTTCGGTGCGCAAAGTTTATTTTTATTACTTGCCCTTCGCTTCTTACATGGTATTGGGTTCGGTATGGCAACGACAGCAACTGGTACGATTGTCACAGATGTTGCGCCTGCTCATAGACGAGGCGAAGCACTTGCCTATTTCGGCGTATTCATGAGTCTGCCGATGGTAATTGGTCCTTTTTTAGGTTTAACAATTATTTCTCATTTTTCATTTACTGTACTATTTATCGTTTGTTCCGTATTTTCATTGCTTGCATTTTTATTAGGACTACTTGTAAATATTCCGCATGAAGCACCAGTGAACAAACAAAAACGAGAAAAAATGAAATGGAAGGACTTAATTGAACCATCCTCTATTCCGATTGCTCTAACAGGATTTGTTTTAGCCTTTTCTTATAGTGGCATTTTATCCTTTATTCCTATTTATGCGAAAGAGATCGGTTTAGGAGAAGTTGCTAGTTACTTCTTTATTGTATACGCACTCGTTGTTGTAATTTCTCGTCCATTTACAGGAAAGATTTTTGATCGCTTCGGTGAAAATGTACTTGTTTACCCTGCTATCATTATTTTCACAATTGGGATGTTTATTTTAAGCCAAGCACAAACTTCATTTTGGTTCCTTGGCGCAGGTATGCTAATCGGTTTAGGCTACGGGACATTAATTCCTAGCTTCCAAACGATTGCAATTTCTGCCGCTCCAAACCACCGACGTGGTTCTGCGACAGCTACTTACTTCTCATTCTTTGATAGTGGTATTGGCTTTGGTTCTTTCATTTTAGGTATCGTCGCAGCGAAATCCAGTTACCATAATATGTATTTTATCGCAGCTATTATCGTTGCCTTCACTTTACTTCTATATTATGGATTACACGGACGAAAACAAAAATTCAAGAAACAGCATACAGATGAAAAAGTTTCCGCTTAACATGAATAAGGAAAGTAAACTTCCCCGTTTACTTTCCTTATTTTGTATTTCTTTTAATAGAAGCGTATACTTATAATAGAAATAAAAAAGGAGGGACCGATATGAAACTTAAAAAATCTCCCCTACTCTTACTCATAATCACATTCATATTTGTAATTACAGGGCTCGGTTTTACATACTTCAAACATAATAAAACAATCCCATCGAAAAATAACGTGACGAAGAAAAATTGGTTAGATGATCCTTACTTACGTTGGTCGTACACACATATGAAAGAATTCACTTTAATTAACGAGGTAAATAATAACCCGGATCACGTTTCCCACTTCTCTACCACATCGCAAAACTTAGACGATTTTGCTGTGGAGCGTAGATTTGGAAATACAACTCCTCTAAAAAAACTTTTAGACGATAACAAAACGGATGCTTTTGTCGTTGTACATAATGGACAACTTGTTTATGAACGATATTTCAATGGATATAACGAGAGTGAACCTCATGGCATGGCTTCATTAGCAAAGGTCTTTACCGGAGCAATTATACAATCTCTCGCTGAAGAAAACCGTATTGACTTAGAAAAAACAGCTGACGCATATATAAAAGAATTAAAAAATACACCGTTCGGTAATGCCACACTTCAGCAATTAATGGATATGCAAGTTTCTGTAGAATACCCTACTCATGGATATGAACATCCAGCGTTAGAAAATCAAGATGCACAACTATATTTAGCTAGCAATATTTTACCACGCGGTAAAAACTACGACGGTCCGATGAAAATTTATGATATGTTACGAGAAGCAGAAGAAACTGCACCGCCTGGTTCCGATTTTTCTTACGATAACGGATCAGCGGAAACACTCGCTTGGGTGATTCGAACGATCACTGGTAAATCATTAGCTGAAAATGTTAGCGAACAAATATGGTCTCAAATTGGTATGGAAGAAAACGCGTATTATGTTACAGATGAAACGAAAATAGAGCAAGCAAGCGCTGGCTTAAATGCAACTGCTAGAGATATGGCTAGATTCGGGCAATTACTATTAAACAACGGGGAATATAACGGAAAACAAATTCTCCCTTCTTCTATTACTGAAGATATAAAAAATGTCCAAGAAGGTGAACTTGCAGTTGGCCCTGGGGCTTCCATTTCTTATCATAATCAATGGTGGATTCCGCACAATGAACAAAGTGCTTTTGAAGTGTTAGGTAGTTACGGACAAACACTTTACATCGATCCAAAAGCAAATATGGTCATTGTCCACTTCTCTTCTAACGCTACGCCAAGTAATGAAATACATTCAGTCTACTCAAATATGTATATTGATATTGCACATCATTTAGAGAATCTTCCACAGTAGTGGAAGATTTTTCTTATTAGGGTGTTTTATTTGAAGCCACTATCCTCATCAAAGTTATTCATCATTAAACTTTTTATTAGCAATCCAATAATTTGTTACGAAGAGTGTCAATAAAATCCAAATAATCGTTAGTAGTACATTGATCATTGCGGTTGCATTCACTTCCCCTGTGACCAACGTTTCCATTGCATGTTTACTCATACTGGCTGGATTAACCTGATCTACTATTGGAATCAAACCGACGATTATTCTACAAGCTAAAAGAAAAGCAATTGAAATTAGCGCAATAATACCTTGACTGTGAAAAATAGCACTTATCATAGTTGTGAAAGATACGATAAAAAGAACCCAAATTAAATAAAATAGTAATCCAGTAATCATGTACGAAAACGGAACAACAGTAAAAAGATAGTTTGTATATAGATAAGAGGTAAAGTATCCAATCATTACACTAAGCGCTACTATTACATAATTTGATACTATTTTCCCAGCTATATACGAAGTAACCGTAACAGGTCTTGTTAAAATAAAGGCTAACATACCGTTAGCTTTATCTGTTTGAATGGCACCCATCATAGAGATTACTAGAATCATAAGTCCGAGCTGATCAAACTGAGACCCCAAAGTACTCGCTAGTACTTCGCCTCCTTTTTGTGATGTCATACTTGGATCGATGGTAATTCCCTGTCCTCCACCTAATGCCTCCAAAATTGATGGTAAGTAATGCGTTACTATTGGCTGTGTTGCCCCTAAAAATATAAAAACAATTGGTAGCCAAATCACCTTAAAATCACGTAACATTTGAACACATTCTTTTTTTATCAATACCATTAGATTATTCATTTTTGCACCACCAATTTCAAGAAAATTTCTTCTAAAGTATCGTTGTTTATTTCAAATTTAACGATGTCCACTTTATGTTCAAGTGCATTTTGCAGTAACATATTTTTATTTATTTCAATGCTGTCAACCTTCACTTTGACTTTAAGCCCAATTACTTCTACGTCCTTCACATAAGGCAAATTTTTTACAACGTCAATCCACTCTCGATCTTTAGCTGTAATTTCAATGATTAATTTATTTTCGCTATTGCGGTGCAAAAGCTCAGTAATTGTTGTATCTTCTATCTTTGTTCCATCTTTAATCATGACAAATCGTTCACAGATTTCTTCTGCGTCACTTAATATATGGGTTGATAATAAAATAGTCGTATCTTTTTTTATTTCTTCAATCAGATTTAATACTTCCCTTCTACCTATTGGATCTAATGCAGATACTGGTTCATCCATGACAATAAGCGAAGGCTTATGTAATAATGCTTGTGCAATACCAAGTCTTTGTTTCATTCCCCCAGAAAAGGTACTCACCTTTGAACCTTCTTCTCCACTTAATCCAACTTTCTCCAAAATTTTTGGTATCGACTTTGACAATGCTTCTTTTTTCATCCCTGAAAGTTGCCCCATAAACATAAGGGTTTCTCGCGCTGTCATCCAATGAAAAAAATTAGGGTATTGCGGTAAGTAGCCAATTTCCCTTTTCATTTTTGATATTTTTATCCCATTCAATAACACTTCACCAACATCTGGATTAATAATATCTGAAATCACTTTTATTAATGTAGATTTCCCTGCTCCATTTGGTCCAATTAACCCTACACATTCCCCTGATTGCAGTTCCATCGAGAAAGTATTGACAGCAATTTTCCCTTTAAATGATTTTGTTACATTTCTAATCTCTAATTTCATAATTTCTCACTGTCCTTTCTCCCTATAACAAAGTACAGAATAGGTCCCAATACGTTAACAAAAATAATAATTAGCGTCCATACAAGTACATTTTTTCTTGTTTTTCTATTTCGGTATAAATCAATTAATGCAATGAAAACTAAAAGTGCCCCGACTGCAATAACTGGTAATATAATGGGTAGAAAAGCCATAATATCAATGTCTTTAAGATCATTCAATCCATAATGTATTTTCATTGTCATCACTCCTTCCAAATCTCATTATCATTATTGATAATGATAAAATAAAAACGGATGGATTGCAATCATTATTCTCATTATTTATAATGAGAATAAAAAACAATACATAAGGTGATATAATGAGTAATAAAGTTGAAATTTTAATGCATCCTGTAAGAATGAAAATTTGCCAAGTGTTAATGAGAAATAAGGAAGATGGGCTAACACCATTAGAAATGGTAAAAATCATTAAAAATGTACCACAAGCAACACTATATAGACAGCTACAAACTATGGTTGATTCTGGTATCGTCCATGTAATTAAAGAAAAAAAGGTAAAATCTGTTTCTGAAAAATATTACGCAATCAATGAAGAAGATGCAAAAATTGAAGGAAGTGAATGGAAAGGCTTATCTGATGATCAAAAGTTAAACTACATTTCCTACTACCAGCTATCACTTATGACACAATATCAAAGTTACCTTAAGAAATTAGAGGAACAAAACAGTCAAGAAGATAAGGCTACTTTTTCTGTAGTAGAATTAAAGCTAGATGAAGAACACTTTGGAAAGTTTCAAAATGAACTTAACGAATTAATGATTAAATACTACAATAGCCAAAGTAAAAACGACGAAATTGAGGCTTCAATTCAGACCATCGCTATTACAATTATTCCAGAAACGTAAACTACATACCCCCATTTTGCCTGTCTAACTTAACTTAGTGCATTCTTCTAAATAAAAGTGAGCTATTTAACACTAACATGTTAAATAGCTCACTTTTTCAATCTAAATTAATACTTTTAATAAAATCAAAATGATTTTCATCAGCTAATTTATCGATATAACCCGTTATATACAAATTCGCTTTAGTCACTTCTGTATTCTTAAATTCAGAATAAAAATCAGGAGAAAATGATACTTCCAAAACAACACTATCCCCAGGTTTAACATTTAATTTATTACCTTTAGCTAACACTTTAAATGGATTAGTTGTTTGACCAGATTTTGTTGGGGATTTAGGAAATGAAAACATAACATTATTTTGCGCAATAACATAATCGGTATTATTCGTCATTTTTATTTTATAAGATATTTCAGTGTTCGTATTTGTATTTTTAGAAAGTAATTCATACACTATTCCCTTTTCAATATCTGCTTGTTTAAAAGTATTATTATTTTCACTAGAACAAGCACTCAAAATAAAAAACAAAACCAATATGATTATTCCACATTTTTTTTCATCGATTTATTACCACCTATTAGTAAACACTATATTCTCTTTGAATTGTCATACCATTTGAAACGTACGTAACACTAGTAGTACTAGTACTACTAACTGAAAATCCTGCAATCCCACCACTTACTCCACCTGAATTACTAACTGTTGTAAAAAATTTACCCGTTACTCCCAATGTCACACTAATCGTTGGATATGCCGTTGTCTTCCAAGAATTACTTTGTGCCCATGTAGCAGAATATTTACCCGCAGAAAGAGAAGAACCAACAGTAGAGCTATTAATTTGTCTAAAAGATCCAGAAGAATAAATTTCAATACTACCTTCTAAATCAGCTTTAAAACTAGAATTTCCAGAATAAGTTTGTGTCCAAGAAGCTTGTCTCCAAATAACATTACTACTAGCTGCTGCAGTAGGATTTATTTTACTTAAACTTTGAACAGTTCTAGCAGAAACAAGTTTATCAGCTTCTTTATATGAGATATTTTCATTCTTTGCTACGTTTTTAACATATTGTTCTCTAGTAATATCAATAATTTTAACTCCAGGAATTTCCTCGTTTGATAATAAATTAATTGGTTTTTGTTGTTGTGTAATATCATTTGTAACTAGGGAATCCGCGGAAGCTGGAAAAGCTGATGTGCTTAACATAGCAATCATTAAAGAAGATCCAATAAACAATTTCGTTTTGTTCATTACAACACCATTTTTTTCCAAAATCAGGAATATTAACCACCATTTTACAACCTATGTTATTTCAAATCAATAGTTATTTTGAATTCCCTTTGTATTTTTTGGTGTAAATGCTAGACATTTATATACTATATTAGAAATTCGCAATAATCTTGCTCTTATTTTTTCTACCTGTATACATATCGGAATTTTCAGTATATTGAAGGTTATTCCCAAATCAACCTCGAATAATTGTAATAAACATACATAAGGAGGTTGATCTATTTTGTTTCGTTCTTTTACTAATGGTTGCGTCGCCTTAGTGCAACGTTTCTTGCCAGAACCGTTTATTTTATCATGTTTATTAACAGTTTTTGTTATCTTCTTCGGCATGTTTGCAACGCACCAAACACCTGTGGAAATGATTAATCACTGGGGTAATGGCATTTGGGGACTACTCGCCTTTTCTATGCAAATGGCACTTGTACTCGTAACAGGATCTGCTTTAGCAAATGCTCCTCTTATTAAAAAAGGATTAACGAAAGCTGCAAGACTACCGAAAACGAATGGACAAGGTATTATTGCCATTTCAATCATAAGTTTACTAGGAGCATACATAAACTGGGGATTTGGTATTGTTGTATCTGTTTTATATGCAAAAGAAGTGGCCAGGCAGCTTGAAGGATTAGATTATAGACTAGCAATTGCTTCTTCTTACTCTGGATTTCTCATTTGGCATGCGGGGCTTTCTGCTTCTATTCCTCTTACGTTAGCAACTGGCGGCGAAACGTTAATTAAAACGACAGCGGGAAGTATAAAAGAAGCGATTCCAATAACAGAAACATTATTTTCACCATACGCACTCGTTCCAGTTATTATTTTTCTCGTTACGATGCCTCTCATTAATAAAGCGATGCATCCAGATGAAAAACATACGATAACGGTAGATCCTAGCGTATTTCATGAAGAAGCTGCCACTCAAGAAGTAGGGAACAATACGTTCGCTGAAAAAATGGAAAATAGCATCATTATTACACTTTGTGTTGGATTGTTAGGTCTCATTTATATTTTCAATTACTTTTATACGAAAGGCTTTAACCTTACTCTCGATATCGTGATTTTTATGTTATTAATTGCTGGACTTATTTTCCACCGTACTCCGATTCAATATATTCGCGCTTTTTCGGACTCTACGAAAAGTGCTTCTGGTATTTTACTTCAATTTCCGTTTTACGCAGGAATTATGGGAATGATGATTGGAGCAAATAGTGAAGGACTTTCACTTGGAGGAGCTATTTCGAATTTCTTTATTAGCATTTCAAACGAAACGACTTTCCCGCTCTTTACTTTTTTAAGTGCTGGTATCGTTAATATTTTCGTTCCGTCTGGCGGCGGTCAATGGGCTGTGCAAGCACCCATTATGATTCCAGCTGGTGCTGAACTTGGTGTCCCTGCTGCAAAAACAGCAATGGCAATTGCGTGGGGCGATGCTTGGACGAATTTAATTCAACCATTCTGGGCATTACCGGCATTAGCGATAGCTGGTTTAGGTGCCCGTGATATTATGGGATTTTGCGTTGTTAACTTACTATATGCAGGATTCATCATTAGTCTATGCTTCTTATTTATTTAAACGAAAAGCTAGTTTTATACTAGCTTTTTTACATAATAAATCACTTATTTCCCACGCAATTTATAACCCTTTCCCACTCTATCTCCGTAAGATATAACGCCTCAAATGCAAAAAAGTCTTCACATACTTTTTCAATTAGATGTGGATTTTTCTTAAGGAAATTCCACTGTAACGCTTTAGGAAGAAAATACGTTTCATACTCTTTACTTCCTCTTACTACCTCATCCACTTCTCTTTCACAGATTCCTCTTATTAAATAATCATTTCTTAATTGAATCTGTATTTGTTGAAACATTTCACTACATTTCTTCAATTGGATTAAACAATTAATATATGTACGAAAAAGTTCGTTATCATAATTGCAACACTTTATTATACGTTCCATTTCATTCATAATGTACGAGCCTTTTCTTCTATTTGTAATAACCACTTTTCCCGCTTCTCTCGTTTACTCGTTTTCACAGATTGAAAAACAGATCGTTTTATATCGCGAATGCCGCAAAAACGTAAAACCCCTCTTTTCATCATAATCCAATCTGCTGATCGATATAATAAGGCGACGTACCATAACGGTGAGTCTAACGTATTAATCACCCACGCCTTCTTCCCCTTCAATAATCCTTTCGGCAGGGCACCTTCATATTTATAAGCAAAGCCAGCAACGAAAATGCGATCAATAAACCCTTTTAAAATAGCAGGCATCCCCCACCACCATATCGGATATATAAAGAGAAGCGTATCTGCTTTTTCCACTAACGTTCTGTACCGGGCTGTTTCTTCTTCATTTACTAAATCACGTCTTTTCTTATCCTCATTAAATACAAGGACTGGATCAAATTGTTCTTTATATAAATCAAGTACCGTAACCGAATGATCTGTTTCTTGTAATCCTTTTTGCACATGCTTTAAAATCGCCGCATTAAAACTGGAAGGACTGGGATGAGCGTATACAATTAGTAAATTCACTACAAAACAACTCCCTCTATAAGTTAAAGTTTCCCCTTCTTTAACATCTTCTCTACAATTTGCACGTTTTTTGAGCTTTGTAATAAACGGTTTAATACGGTAAGTAACTCTTCCTTGTCTAAATCTTTCAGTTTCTCTTTCACCGTACTTTCACCAGTGCCTTGAATATCATAAACAACTGCCGCCATATGTTTACAATAGTTTTCATAAGGACACTCGCAGCTACTTTCTGTAAAATCTTCAAGATCAATAATCACTTCATAGTTTCCTGCATTTCCAGTAACGAAAGCAAATATTTTCTTGTCTTGTATTTCAACATCTTCTACATGTCCCTCTTCATAATATTCATACCCTTTATCCATAATGTACTTAGGAATCCATTTCGTTATATCATGTAATAAGTAAGCGTACATAACAACACCTCTTCCTTTAATTCCCTTTTGACTTCCATAACCCCTGCATGTTATTCTAATAACTGTCAAATAGCAAGTCTATATGACAAAACGACTGACACCTATTCGGCGGAGGTGTCTCTTTTCATTTGCAGCCGATATGAAGTGCCTCTTTCAGGCACATTCAATCTTTGACACTACACACTCAACACCATTCCCTTGTATCAGGCTGCTCAAGCAGTCTTTTACTCTACATACTTCAAAAAAAAGAGAGCTTAGCTCCCTTTTCCCGCCTTATAAAATACCCCTTTTTCAGTATAGAGATATTCATCAGCTAATGTAATTTTCCCATCCAGTTTCAGTTCATCTAATAGTCTTGATAAATAAAATTGATGTAACATCTTTTTCGTGAATTTTCCTTCATGATGCGAAACGATATGTTCTTGAATATCTAACAATGATATTGGCTTACCTTGCTCTATCATATATTCATAAACTGTACTACGCAGTTTTACGTATTTTTCGAGTGTCACAGTACTTCGCAACCCCTTTCTTCTTAATATAAATTTTCGTAATCGGTTTTTTTGCAACAAAAAAACCTCTCCGATAAGAAGAAGTTACGTATATATCTTCGTCTTATCTCCCAGAACAAATATGTTCTGCTGGAATTAGCACCTGCATCGCGGTTGCTGGGTTTCATCGGGCCAGTCCCTCCACCTCTCTGGATAAGAAAATATTCACTTAATTCTTACTATACGTAATTTTATTCTAATTGTCAAACAAATATAACAAATTATATTTTGTTCCTTACTGTTCATACTATACATATATGAATATGCAAGGAGGATTATGAAATGCACGAAAATGCTCGCGGATATGTCCAAAATTCTTTTCAATCATTACAAGAAGCAAAACATTGTTTAGAAGCAGCGCTACAGACTGTTGAAAAAGATTTTAATCGCGCTCGTATTGAACAATCACTTTATGCGATCGAACAAGCTATTCAACGCTGTGATTACACAGTTCATATTTTAGAACAAGATTGAAAAAACTTCCCATCATAAGGTGGGAAGTTTTTTCAAATGGCATACTTCATAATTATTACCGTTATGATTAAAAAATATACAGAATTAGCAATTTCTAAAATACCTACTTTTATAATAGAAATTTTTTTACCGTACAACATAATTGCTCGCATGACACTTGGTATAAAAATAAGAGAACACCACGGATTCATAGCAAATACAATGATTGTTAATACAATATGATAACCCCAAGATATAAAACGATACTTCGGGTTATTTTTCTCACGTATCATCGTTTTCACATAAAACGTACTTCCTAAAAAATATAAAAATGATATAAGTGCAATAAATAGTGCTGTTTTATCTATAAGTTTCATTGAAAAATAATAACTAACTAAACCGCCAATACAGAAAACAATAATCGCACTAATGTCATTTAGTAACGCTCTTTCATTCTTTTGACGAGCGTAATACATATTTACAATAAATAATGGAATCATTACTGCTACGAATAAAAGGATGCGCCATTCATATAATAGAGAAATCATTCCAAATACGAACGCGATGATAAAATATACAATTGCAGCATGTAACAACTCTTTTTTTCGTCTTTGCTTTATGTACATAAGAAATGGATACGTAGCTAAATAGATAAAGAACCAAGCTAAAAACAATGGAATATGATACATAGTAGGCTTCCCAAGCATGACACTTAATAGAAATGGTATAACGAGCATGGCCCATGCACCGTGTTGCTTCGGAATAACTAACTTCATTAACTATACACCTCCCTTTTGAAAGCAGTTCTCACCTACTATTATACAAATAATTTTATATAGTAACGTATATATATTGGACTATTTTTTGACAATAAAAAATGCTCCTTACAATGTGTAAGAAGCATGAAAGAGGCAAACGAATATGTAAGTCGCGACCCTACCTTATATGAGTATGCTTTTCTATGCCATGTTATGCTTATCTAATATGCCGTATTTCTTTTTAAATCTCTTAAGAATCGTAATCCAAGACGTACTAAATAGTAGTAAGAAAATAACATTCGAAATTGCATGACTCAAATCGAAATAAAAACTTGCAATATAATACGAAATGACTGCTTCCCACGTTGCCTCACGTATGAAACCGAGAAGCCCCCAGAAGTTCATAATCCAGCCAAATAAAAATCCAACAAACAATCCGTATAGAAGTCTTCCCCATAGCTTTTTCATTAAAAATGTATTACGTAATAATCCAGCTATAAAACCAATCATTCCCCAAGAGAACATTTGCCATGGCGTCCACGGACCTTGTCCTAAAAAAATATTAGACACAATCGCCGCGGTTGCACCGATCATAAAACCAGTTTCACTTCCAAACACGATTGCAGAAACGATAATGACAAAAGAAGTTGGTTGTACACTTGGTAAAATAGAAAATGGTACGCGGCTAACTGCTGCAATTGCCGCTAACACAGCAACGAGTACAATTTCACGTGAAACAAAAGCCTTTCTTTCAAAGCGGATATAAAACGGTAACATAATAACAACTAATAAAAACAAACTACTTAACATGTAATAACCGTCCATGATAAGTGTAGTAAAGAGTAATGTGCCTATTATTACTGCAAAAATACATATTATGAATGCAACATATCGTTTGGACACGCTTCGTACACATCCTCCCACGTTAATGCATATGGTAACTCTTTTCGAATAAATCGATTAATAGAGGTTGTATAAAAGAAGTTGCCACTAAAAAATTCTTTCGGTGTATCATTCATAATGACTGCTCCGTCAAATAACATCATACATTGATCAACGTATTTCGCTGCAAACTCAATATCATGCGTTGCCATTACAATTGTTGTACCTTCTTTTTGCAATTTCCTAAATAGCTCCCCTACTCGTTCTTTCTTCCATGGATCTAATCCTTTTGTCGGTTCATCGAGTAATAATAAAGTTGGCTTTGATAATAACGTTGTACATAACGCGAGTAATTGTTGCTCTCCCCCGCTACAATCATGCGGATGGCGTTCTTTAAGCGAGTACAACCAAAACTTCTTCAACGTATCTTCTGCTATTTCTTTTCCTTGTTCTCCGTATAATTCACATGCACGTTCATACACTTCTTCCCACACTGTATCAAATGTAAAATGATAATACGGATGCTGCGATACATACCCGATACTTTTAAATCGTTCTTTCGAATCAATTTTATGTATCACTTTCCCATTCCACTTTACTTTCCCTCTTCTCGTTTTTTGCAATCCCGCTAAAATCGTTAACAGTGTAGACTTACCTGTACCATTTTTTCCAACGAGAGCTACCCATTTTCCTTTTTCAATCGATACGGTTAAGTCTCGTAAAATAAGTGGACTATTTTTTTCATATTGAAACGAAATATGCTCTGCACTTAAAATAACTTCGTGTTTTTCACTTTTTGCTACTGGCTCATTCACATATGATATCTCTGAAAAGTTATTCAGTTTCATTTGCGCTTCTCGCACTGTAAACGGAATATCTTCTACATTCCATTCTAAAAACAATCTTGGAATTTGCGGAATAAATGGACGGAACTTTTCAACTTCCCACATGTTCGCTATAACCGTTTTAGGGCTGCCATCATACACGATTTGACCATTATTCATACAAATAACGCGTGTTGCAAGTGGTATCACTTCATCTAAACGATGTTCACTTAAAACGATCGTAATTCCAAGTTCTTCGTTAATACGTTTTAACAATCCTAAAAACTCTTTCGCAGCAATTGGATCTAACTGCGCCGTCGGTTCATCTAATAATAATAGTTTTGGCTGCATAACTAATACCGCAGCTAAATTGACGAGCTGCTTTTGCCCGCCAGATAACGTATGAACAGATTGGTGCAATAAATCTTGAAATCCTAAGAAGCTAATAAGCTCTGCTATTCGTTTTTGAATAATCTGTGATGGTAACCCGATATTTTCTAAAGAAAATGCTAATTCTTGAATGACCGTATCCATTACGAGCTGATTTTCTGGATTTTGAAATACCATACCAATTTCTTGTGCAGATAATAAATCAGGTACTTCCTCTAATAAAACGTCCTCATAAAAAATTTCTCCTGAACGTGTACCGATTGGAAGTAATTCCTTTTTAAAATGTTTCAATAAAGTCGTCTTTCCAGAGCCTGACCCTCCAGCAAGTGCAATAAACTCTCCTTTTTGAATAGAAAGAGAAATATGCTGTAACGCATATTCGTTTTCATCAGCATATACAAATGATAAATTGTTTATTTCTGCATGCGCCACCATATCCATTCCCTTCCTTCCATTATGATTGGTAAACTAATAAACATCGTAAATACGACAAACATCATCCCATCGAACTGCTGAAATAAAATCGATTCGACTTTCGGATAAATAATCAATTTTCCTCCGCCATAATTACTACATATAATAGCAGCTATAAATAAAATACTTAAATAACTGAGCGTGTACCAATCTCGTCTTTCCATTCTATACCGAATATATGTCGTACGCTTCGTTACACCAAATCCACGAGCTTGCATAGAATCTGCCGTTTGCAGCGCATCTTCTAATGAACAAATTAATAATACTTGTAGCAATTGCATACCATTTTTCACCCGTTCCACAATGGAACCTGCATCTACTTGTATACCTTTTGTCTTTTGGACGAGTGTTATTTTCTGTAATCGCCTCATAAACAATGGAACAAACCTCACCGTAATCATCGTTAACAATGCTACTTTCGGTGAAATTCTAGAAAACAAATATAAAAATTTATGACTTGAAATAATATCATTATACGAAGCAAACGTAAACATAATCGCAACTAATAATAACCCCATTACTAGTCCGAACATAATCGCCTCAAGCTTAATACGGCTATCACCTAACCAAAATAATGTAGTTCGGCCTCTATGCGTTAATAATGCATTAAATAAAATTACCATAAAAAAGAAAACAATTGTGCTCGGTAACATCTTTCTTATCTTCTCGCTATTCCCTTGCATCATATTGATTATGACGATTAATAGTATTACTCCAATTAAAAAAAGAGGATGAAGACACATCATACATAGTATCATCACCCCGATATAATAGAAAAAATTCACAAAAGGATGTAAAGAAGAAAAACTTATTTTCATAGTCCTTTACCGAATGCCTTTCTTATTTTAATACATACACCCACTCGATTGTATCTCCTGGTTTAACTGTTACTACACCTGCACTATGGTTTGGAAACGCACCGTTCACACGATATTTCCATCCACTAGTAGCTGTAATATCTTTTTCATATAAATCATTAATCCCTTTTACATAAACATCGCCTTTAGATCCACTCGCATCCACATCTAAACCTGTACGTTGCAATACTTTATACACTGTATCGCCTTCTTGTACATCCACCTTTTTCGCACCTAATAAGTATCCTTCATTACCTTTTACTGAGATCGTAACTTGTTTTGGTTTTGGTATTACTGGATCTGGCACTGGCGGTACTGGATCTGGTACCGTTGTTGGTGGAGTTGGTACAGTTACTTGTTGCCCTTTATTCGGATCAACCTTCTGCTCCTGCTTCGGTGTTTCTTTCGGTTGATTCACAACCTTCGCTTCTTCTTTTACTTCTGGTGCTTTCGGTTGTTGCTGTTGTTTCTCTTCTTGTGCTTTTTGCTGTTCTGGTTGCTTAGCAGCGGCAGGCTTTTCCTGAGGTTTTTCTTCTTTCTTTACTTCCGGTTGTGCCTGTGGCTTTTCTTCTTTCGGCTTCTCTTCTACTTTTTGTTCTTGTTTCTCTTTCTGTTCGTCTTGCTTATTTTGCTCTTGTTCAGCTTGTTTTTCCTCCGGCTTTTCTTCCGGCTTTTCTTCCGGTTTCGCTTCATCTTTTTTCTCTTCTTGTTTTGCTACCTCTTCTTGCTTTGGTTCTACTTTCTTCTCAGGCTTTACAGCTGCCTCTTCACATCCAGCAAGTAGCCCAAGTGAAAGCATTAAAGAAATAAACCATTTCATCTTACTCATATTGCCTCTCACCTTTCATAATAAAATTAGGAGCAAATGATTGCTCCTAATTTTTGTTAAGCTGCTTTACGTCTCCATAATACATATGCAGAAGCAATACATAATACACCCATACCTACTTCTGTAGCTGCACTATGAGAAGATGCTCCTGTTTTTGGTAACGTGCTACCGTTTCCTGACTTTTTGCTTTTAACCGGTTCGTTATCAACAACAACTTTTAAATTATCATCTTTTGTTTCTTGTTGTACTTGTTTTTGTTCTTCTGGTTGTCCAGTAACTTCTTTTTCTACTACAACATTTTCTGAATCCACATTTGGTTTCTTATCGATTTCAGGAACAGATACATTTGACCAGTCATAAATCGATTTTTCAAGATCTTTAAACTGAATTAGTGCTAATAACGCTTGCTCTGTAGCCATTCCGCTACCGTTTTGATCACTTGGTAACCATTTGAATTCACCATTTGGAAGTTGATATGACAGTAGATTTTGCACTGCCTTATGTAGACGGTTTTGATCTACATCTTTCACAAGTGATAGTCCAATAATTGCTTGCGCAACACTATTAGAGTTTTCTTGTCCATCAGCAGAAAAACCACCATTTTCTAGTTGCTCTTTATATAAATAGGCAACAGCTTTTTCTACAGCTGTCTTCACATCTGGTCGATCTTGATATGGAGCTAATGCTGATAAAACCATACCTGTTACATCAACGCTACTAGCACTGTCTTTACTACTTGCGCTATCGTAAGTCCAGCCGCCATCTGTATGTTGCGCGTTTAAAAGCGCATCTACTAAAGCAACTCGATTCCATTTTGAATTCACTGGCACTTCATATTTCTTCGTATCAAATGCAAGTAAAGCAAATGTATAACCTGTAACAGAATTTACTTTATCTGATTCATACAATTTTTGAACTAAATTATGTTCGCCAACCTTTGTAGGGTCTGCTTGCATTGCATTCATCATAATAATCGTTCTAGCTAAATCTGTCGCTGAAAAACGGTTAATGCGCTTTTCTACTTTTTCAGTTACTGACTTAACATAATTTAATTTCGCCTCAATTGGAACATTCTTTCCAGAAAGAGAAAGGCCTAAAGCTACCCAATCACTTTCAATTCCATCTTGTAACATCTTTTCAGATGTCTTAGAGATCGCGTCATTTACTTTCGCTGCTGGAACTTGAATGTTCTCTTGCTTTGGTTGTTCTATCTTTTCATCATTTGTTTTTGGTTCTTCTGGTTTTGGATCATCTGTCTTTGGTTCTTCTGGTTTTTCTTGTTTTGGATCATCTGTTTTTGGGTCATCTGTCTTTGGTTCTTCTACAGTTTTACAAGTACCAAATTTATCTAATGTTTGCTGTAATGTTTCCTGGCTCATATTGCTCCAGTCTGCAACAAAACGAAAGACAACAACATCTCCAGACTTTAATTTATAACTATCTGCTCCAACTTCTGCAGATTTATCATTTACATCATACAACCAGCCGCTTGTGTCCCCAGCCATTAAGCCGTCAATGCCTTTAACATACGTTCCAAACGACATCGTCTCTGCTGTTACTTTGTCCCCCATGACTTTTTGCAGCAAACTTAAAGCTGTTTCCCCATCTGTAATTTGCTCTTCTTTCGGACATAACATAATGCCCTTTTGTGATTCCCCAATAATTGCAAGTTTTGCTGTATTTCCTTCAGCAAACGTAATATGTACTGTATTCGCAAAAGAAACAAATACAAGTGTAACTGCCATTAACGACGTAAGCAGCCATTTTTTTAACATTGCCATCCCAAAATTTCCTCCCTTACTACTATTCACACAAAAAAAGGCCCTTCAAGGGCGTGCAATTGACACTCTTTTTTTGTAAGTGTCGAACAAACTGTGCAACACCTCCTACCCGCATCATGCGCGGCTATATTTGTATAGGAAAAATAATTTTGTTTATGAACGTATCATTGTGATAACATTCACTTTTCTAGGCACTACTTACTTCCATTTCAGTTATCGTAAAACGATAAACCTATACATTCTGTTAATTATAAATTTCTGTATTATTTTACTATTGACAAAGAATTTTGTCCATGCTTTATCGGATTTATTTTCTAAGAATAGTAGTTTACTATCCTTTAACGATGCAAACTCTTTTCACTAATAATGACGCCATCTTCATCCGCATACACATATTCATTCGGCTTCCATTCTACTTGTCCAAATTGCAATGAAATATCACGCTCTCCTTTTCCCTCTTTTACACTTCTATTTGGCATCGTCCCTAACGCTAAAATACCAATATTAATATTCTTTAGTTCACTAGAATCACGAACATATCCATTTACAATAATCCCTGCTAGCTTTCTTTCCTCCGCAATAGCTGCCAAATTATCACCAAGTAACGCACAATTCGTAGATGCTCCGCCATCAACAACTAATACCGTTCCTTCTGGTAGTCTTTGCAATCCTTCCTTCACTAGTACATTATCATCCTTCACTTTTACCGTTGCAATTTTCCCGTAAAACTGTTCTTTCTTCCCAAAAGATCGAAAAGACTTGCGACATATTTGTAATTCCTTTTCAAACTCATCACATAAATCCGTAGTTTTCCACATCTTTTTCCCTCTTTTCCTTATTCTTTCTATATAACATATTCTTGGATTATTTTCGTTTCCCTGTCTAACGTTGCAAGAATTTGTATGTACAGGAAAAGCATAGAAAAACTATTGCCTTAAGAAGCCACCTTTATTATAATCTATTTCACAGATAAATTTCAGAATATTAAAAATTAACCAAGTGAAAAAGGAGGGTTTTTATGCAATTACATACCGAGGTAAAAAAGCAGCCGAGTAAACGAAAGTTTAAAATGCCTG
Source organism: Bacillus wiedmannii (assembly GCF_001583695.1). Taxonomy (GTDB): domain Bacteria; phylum Bacillota; class Bacilli; order Bacillales; family Bacillaceae_G; genus Bacillus_A; species Bacillus_A wiedmannii. Next base: position 57,941 of record NZ_LOBC01000028.1, read on the forward strand.
ACGCGTACGTACTACTATTTTTTATTGCCTTACTTTGTGCCATTGCTACATACTTCGTTCCTGCTGGAGAATTTAAAAGAGTTACAAACGGTACTGTTACAACGACAATACCAGGAAGCTATCATTCTGTTCCACAATCGCCGGTAGGGTTTGTTTCTTTTTTTACCGCTATTGAAAAAGGGATGACACTTGCTGCTCCTATCATCTTTTTAATTTTATTTACAGGTGGAGCTATTGCCATTCTTGAAAAAACAGGCGCTCTTGACGGTTTAATCTATCATGTGATTAACAAATTTCGTAATCAGCAATTACTTTTCATTTGCATTGTCGCCGCACTCTTTTCTATTCTCGGAACGACTGGTATTATCGTTAACTCAGTTATTGGCTTTATCCCCATCGGCATCATTGTTGCACGTACATTAAAATGGGACGCTATCGTCGGCGTAGCAATTATTTATTTAGGCACTTATGCCGGTTTTAATGCTACTATTCTATCTCCCTCACCTTTAGGCATTTCACAAAAGATCGCAGAACTTCCGATGTTTTCAGGGATTGGTTTACGTACCGCAATCTATATCTCTTTTTTAATTGCTACCATTTTATATATTAATTGGTACGTAAAACGTTTGAAGAAATCGAATAAAGGAAGCATTCTCGGTGACAACTGGTTTCCAAGTAGCGCTCTTTCAAGTGAGAAAGAAACTGAGAAAACAGAAGTTCCTTGGACAATACGTCATAAATTAATTTTACTCGTTTCAGCTTTATCATTAATTGTATTTTTAATCGGCGCTTTTCGTCTACATTGGACAGACGCCGAAATGACCGCTACTTTTATTTTCATAGCAATTACAGCGGGAATAATAGGCGGCATGAAAGCAAACGATATCGCTTCTACTTTTCTAGCAGGCTGCCAAAATCTCATATACGGTGCTTTGATCGTCGGAATGGCTCGTTGTATTTCAGTCATTTTAGAACAAGGCAAATTGCTTGATACAATCGTTAACCAACTCGCACAGTCTCTCGAAGGACAAAGCCCTGTATTTGGCGTTATCGGTATGTATGTAAGTAGTGCCGCATTACATTTTCTCATTTCATCAGGGACAGGTGAATCCGTTATTTTCATTCCGATATTAGCTCCATTAGCTGATTTTATGCACATTACACGTCAAGTTACAGTACAAGCTGATATGCTCGGCGAAGGTGTAGTGAACTGCCTCAACCCAACTTCCGGTGTTTTAATGGGCGTTCTCGCAGCGAGCGGCATTTCTTACGGAAAATGGATTCGCTTCATGGCTCCACTTGCATTCATTTGGTTTATCATTGGACTTATTTTTCTTATTGTTGGTGTGAATATTGAGTGGGGACCGTATTAAAAGACTCATATTATACTTAACTTAATAAAATATCTATTTTATTCTCCAATCCTATAAGAATCACTTATTCTAGTATAGATATAAATAGGGATTGATCTTAGTGATCAATCCCTTCTCTCAAAGTAAAATACCTTTAAGTATTTTAGTTCCAAATTTTATTTACCCATTCCGGATGATCAATAAAAGGATTACGATTATATTGATATTTCGTAAAAATCACTTCATTACGCTTTCGCTCTAAATCATCTACAGGATCTTGTTCATTCCATTTTAGTAAAACGGATAGTTTGCCCATGTATGGATCTTTATTGTTATTCAGCTTTTCATTTAATTCTAAGTCTATTTCGCCGTTGTCTCCTTCATAACGAACAGCCATGTAAAATAGCATTCTAGCGATATCTCCTTTTACACTATCACGAGGTTCCCAAGAATCACTATCGTATTTACATTCTGTCGCTTCCGAATGATTCACACCACCATTATCAAAATCCAGATTTCCACGTGAGCTATTTACAGATACATCCGTCGCTCTTAAATGATGTAAATCTGTTCCAGCTCCTGCAGTGGTTCCAAAATCACCGTGTGATTTTGCCCAAACATGCTCTCGATTCCAATTATCCACTCCTGAACCATTCGTAAGTTTCCCTTGCGAACGCCCAGTATATAAGAGTATCACATTGTTTTTATTATTTGGATCTTCATCAGTATCTCTTAGCGCTTCCCAAACCGCACTGTATGATAACTTTGTATGATCATCAATAATATTATGAAGTTCCTTCTTTAATTCTAAACCCGTTTTTCCTATTGCATTATTATAATATGTATCGTCATAGCTTTTTACAGTAATCTCTTGTGGTGATGCAGAAGCTACTTCACCGTGTATGATATCTGTGAATGATAGAGATGCAGTACCTAAAATAAAAAATGAAGATAGTGTAACCATAGCAAGCTTTGTATTCCGAAACTTCATATACCCATTTCCCCTTTAAAATATAATTTGAAGCTATTAACTAAAAAGAACTTTCTATCCCCCAAAAACTTTTAGAAAGCCATACCCACCCTTTTCTTTTTATTTAATACAAAAACTCTATTGAGTCTGTATCATTTCCCCACTTTTTGTTTATCTACTTTTCACAAGGAATATCCTTCTCTAGTAAAGATTATTAAAATATTCTTTACAATTTAAAAGTAGTTTAATGTTAACTCATAAATTTCAATTTTTTTATGCAATTATGCATATTTGATAAATCGATTTTTCCTTTTTCTATAACTGTCTTTATTTTTTGTGTAAAACCCTTCTTCCTCTGAAGAATAAGTACAAAAATAGATTGGATACCATGTAGGCACCAACCTATTTTAATTAAAGAAACTGTGTCAATTCTGAGTTCACAACACGTTGTGCAGTAATGATAACACTTTCAGCTGTTAGTCCATAAACACTATATAGTCCACCAGGTTGATTAGGAACAATTTGAACTTCATATTCAAATGCTTGTCCAAAAGCAGGATGAACTAAACTTAGAGTTGCAAAAGTAGAAGCATTAGAATTCACATTGAAGTTTACCTGTTCAATTAATGCTAATGAACCGTCAAGTCTAAAAACTCTAGCTACTCCAGTAAGTGGGCCCGCAGTACGGTTAAGGATCTTCACCCTAACTCTATTTGCATTAGCAGGTTGATTTCCTACGTTTTCAATTGGTCCTGTAGTAAGAGCCATATAACATCACCCCCATTATATTATTATGATATTCAATGATACACATTGATGTTATAGTTTAATTACCCAATTTATTTCAAATAAAAAAGCTTGTTTCTTATATTTTTTATAAGAAACAAGCTTTTCTTTTTCAACTACCATTCCTAAGATAAGTTCATCAATCTCGGAAACTTTTAAAGTTACTTGACGTTTATGTTGAGACAGAACTACTACTATTTATTTGGTATCGAATCTATATACTTTTTAACTACTTCATATACATATTCTTGATTTGCCGCCGCTGTATTTGGATTGTATTTTCCACCGTTTGTTTTATTGTTAGATAATACTCGAATCCCTAAAAATGGTACGTCATAAGCTTTTGCAATTTGCGCTGCTGCAGCACCTTCCATTTCTTCTACAGATGTACCGTATTTTGTATGGAACCACTTAATTCTATCCACTTCATTATTCCAAAGATCTGCTGAACCTATAGTCCCTTCCACCACTTTACCTTTTGTATATTTATCTTTCACCGCATTTGCTGCTGCAAGTAAATCCTTATCTCCCTCGTAGTATCGGATTTTCTCAGCATTTGGATCTTCTCCTGCACTTCCTTCCGAAGCCATTAAGTCCATTGAAATCCATTTTGTCGGTTCAATCCCTTGATTCTCATCCATATTTGTTGTTTTTAATGAACCTATATTCGCGACTTTTTTTCCTAAAACAATATCAAATACATGTAAATTAGGATCATGTCCACCTGATGTTCCTTGGTTAATAATCGCTATAGGCTTATATTTTTCAATAGCCACTGCTGTAGCGGCTGCTGTATTTTCCATACCTTTACCTGTTTTCGCAACAATTACAGGATAATTGTCGACAGTTCCTTTATAAAATACGAAAGTTCCAGACTTTTCTTCTTTCACATTTTTTAACCTTTTTGCAAACTTTTCAGCTTCTATCGGCATTGGCCCTTGAATTAAGATTGGTTTTTGATTGTTTTTTGCCTCAACTTGTTTCGGACTCGCATTACATCCCGCAAGTATCGAGAATGAAAATGCAACAGTAGTTACTAGGGCAGCACATTTTTTCAACGTATTCTTCTTCATAAATAATCTCCTCTTTCTCTTGTTGTTTTCTATACTCGATGCTTTTGGTCCAAACAAAAAAGTTCTAGAAATTGTAGAAGAATCTCTACTTTCTAGAACTACGGTAGTCAAAGTTAATTAAGCAAAAGATAAAACAAATGCCAAATTATAGATCGGTAGCGCTCATTGAACAGCACGGCCGAATACTTTAACCCGTAGTCCAGTTCTTTCATTGGGAACTAGGTAGAAACGCTCGGACCATATTACCGAGTATATACGAGTGATGATGTGTAAAATTATTATATTGGTAATATATCAAACTTTTAGTGTGCACGCAATCTAAATATGAACATTTTTATCAAAAATTTCTAAAACATTCGTTTTTAAAGCTAAAACCAATAGGTTTTTTCATTATACAGGGGATAAAAACACAAAAAACTTACAACACAAATACTAAACTAGATTCACCTACAACAACCGATCGTATATCAACAATTGATTTTCCTCACTTCCACCTTATATTGAGTTGGAAGTCTTATTCCTCTCGTATTGCGAGATAAAATGCGCCTCTATCCAATTCACAATTATTTCTTCTAGCATCGGGTGAAGTGGCTTTCCCGCTCCCTCTTTATAGTTCTTTTGAAGCTCTAATACTTTAAAATCTCTTTCAAAACTTTTTAAACTATGATCCATATTTTTTATTACATGTACTGCTGAATCACCCTTCACATAATGACCAATTCGCTTCATTTCCCATAAGCTATGACGGTAATTACAAAACCTGAACACTACAAGATTATTATCTACTTTCATTGTTATACCAAACGTTACCTCTTATAAGACGGATTATATGAGGGGCGAAATAAATAGGAAAACCCAATGTTTGGCTACGCCAAACCGAAAGAAATCTCCCACCTACCGCTAGACTATCGCCTTTCACACGCCCCATGAAGGAGATTTCTTTCGGATAATACGTTAAAACTATGCAACTCTCTACCTAGTATTTCACCGTTATCTTATAATAATGACAAAAAGGATTGATTATAGTAATCAATCCTTTTCATTTTCATCGCTCCAAACTAAATCTCCGCAGCTAATAAATTGTACTCATTGTCAAAAGAAACATGGATTCTATGTCCACCAAATAAATCTCCATCATTATATTCACAATATATATCATTTTCTCTAATTACAATGTCCATAAGAGTAATAGACTGCTCAAATGTTTCTTTCGCCATATCATATTCTCCTGCATCTACAGCATCCCAATCTAAATGTTCATCATTCTCATCATATTCAGGCCAAAAATCATTTTTATACTCTATTAATTCTTCCGCTATAGCGACCTTAGCTTTTTTATCAAATTCCTCTAAACATACATAAAGCTTTTCTGCTCTTTTCATCATTTCATGTACATGTACACGTTCATTTCTAATATCCAATTCCCAATGTACTTCTCCTTCGTTTTGTTCATATGTATGAAAAGTTTCATTAAAGATAAACATTCCAATCAATTCACTTTTTATTGATTTTTCCATGATTTCATTTCCTTTCTATATGTGAAAGAGATACTGTTATATTTTAAGTAGTTATAGCGTTGACTTTCATATTATATAAAACCTGCATTATGGAGAAAGTAAAACTTTAATTGAATTGCAGTGAAGTATCCTATACTTCACCCCTCTGCCAATAAAACAGCAACCCCCTCCCGTTTTGGGAGAGGGTCAATCCTTATTTTGTTTTTCTAACAATTGAATAATCCTATCTAACTTTTGCTCAACTGGACCTTGCTTTTTGCGATTACTAGTATGCAAAATTATACGTATAATTCCTCCCAACAATACACCGATAATCAATGCGGTGATGGCGTAATAAATACTAGTTCCTAAAAACATTATCCAAACCCCTTTTTCCTTATTATACCATCCGGAAGATGTGATTTGTTGCGTAATTTCGATTGTATCAGTTATTCATGATACGTTAACATAATGTCTCATTGATGCTAATACATTTCCACACCTCTTATTATTAACACACAGGTCTTCTACAGGTCATCGCTCTCCCTTCCACTCTCCTCAAATCTGCCTAATTTTGATGCGTAAATCTTACTGCCCGGCAAATAGCGGGAGACATTTATTAATAAAAAATCAAAAACACTTGAAGTTGACGTTGGGTCATTTTATATACTGTTAAGTAGCTACTATTTAGCAATTTCATAAAAGAAATTAGAAAAATAGGAGGTTTTCAGATGAAACAGGGCGATATTATTATTTATGGATGTGTCATTATAGGTGCAGGTATTGGACTATCACTGGATCATGCATTTCCTGGTGCACTGATTGGATTAGGAGCAGGCTACTTACTTAAAATTTTTTTTAGTAAAGAAGAATAGATGTGGAATGAAGAAAATAATCGTTAACGATAGAATCTCAACGTACAGAAAGGTAGGTTTATCAGTTGATACACATTAATAAAGTGGGAGAACTAACAGGCGTTACAGTAAGGACACTGCGTTATTACGATAAAATCGGATTATTAAAACCAGCATCCAAAACAGAGGGTGGCCATCGTTTATATACAAATGAAGAAATAAAAAAACTTCAGCAGGTTCAATTTTTAAAAAAGGTTGGATTTCCGTTACAAGAGATTAAACATATGCTCGACTTCAATAAGTGGGATTGGTCGGATAGTTTAAAGAGTCAATTATCTTATGTAATAAATGAGCAGGAAAATTTAAAGAAAATAGAATTATCCTTACGGGAAATGATAAATGGAATTGCGATAGAAGGAGAAGAAAGCTGGATCGCGATTCAGAAGATCATGCAATTATCCAGCAAAGATAAAGAGATACAACAGTATTATCGCGAATCTGTATTTAAAGATAAAGAGATACAACTATTGTCAAAGGTTCCTAAAATGGCAAGTGACTGTTCTAATTCACTTGAATGGATTGCTCTCATAGGTCAGTTAAAGCGTTATATGAAGGACGGACCAAAAGCAACGAAAGTCCAAAATATCATAAGAAGAATGGAGGAAAAACGCTTAGAAGAATTTGAAGGTGAGGATGAATTTATAGATAAACTTTGGGAGATACGGATGTCTCCAAAACAATCAGAGAAGCTGAATTTATATCCAATTGATCAAGATGTGCTTCAGTTTATGAACGAAGCATATGCCATTTTCATGACTGAAAAGAATAATCCTAAGCCGAAATAAGGGGGCACGAGCGATGGGTACAGAACAACTTCTCCTAATAGGTGGATTGGCCATATTGGACACGCTAAGCCCTACTACAATAGGAGTAACAATATATCTACTTTTAACAGATAAAGAGAATCTTACGAAACGTTTATTCGTTTATTTATTCACGGTAGCTGGATGTTATTTTGCTGTTGGAATTTCACTCATGCTAGGATTAGATTTTTTGTTTGAGATTTTTTCTGGCGTATTTCAAAACCGAATCGTAAGCTGGACGCTTTTTATTATTGGATCCCTATTATTCATCGCAAGCTTTTATATTCCACCAAAGAAAAATTCAAAGCTCCCTTCACCAAAATCAAATAGCATTCTTTCAATGATTGCGCTCGGATTCACTACTACATTAATTGAAGCGGGAACTGCATTTCCTTATTTTGCAGCAATTGGCATACTAACTACTTCTAATCTATCATGGATAGCATGGTCTTCTATTTTAGCTGGATACAACTTTATCATGGTATTGCCCTCTCTCTTGCTGTTTTTCCTCTATCTCCTATTTGGTCGATGGATGCAAAAACCCCTCGAGAGACTTCGAATGAAAATCGCTAATAGTACAGGAACAGCTCTGTCATGGATTATGTGTATAGTTGGCCTCCTCCTAATATTAAATAGCCTGGATTATTTATAGGGTGTTTTACCAAAGTATTAGAAAAGATCTTATTAGCTCAAAAGTGATGTTAAACGAATTAGAGAATTTACAATAAGGAAGGGATTATTATGCTTGAAATTACCAATGTAGAAGAACTTACACCTACAAGCTCAGGCCACACCAATCCTTCTTTTACAGGCAGTTACTCTCCCTTCCCTCTTCCTCATATTCATCTAATTTTGATGCAGGATAAAATTCGTATTCATCCAATTCGTAATTATTTCTTCCAGCTGCGGATGAAGTGGCTTATCTGCTCCTTCCACATAAATCTTTTTAAATTCCAACGCTTTAAAATTACCTTCGAAATATTTCAAGGTATGATCCATATTTTTTATTACATGTACTTCAGAATCACCTTTCACATAATCACCAATTCTCTTCGCTTTTTCAGGATTTGCCTGAAAGTCTTTATCACCAGCAATTGCTAGTACTGGACATGTTACTTTTATTAAATCTTTATAAATGTCATGCTGAAAATGCTCTCTAAACCACTTTGCATTCATTGGCTTAAAACCAATTTTCACAATATCTTTTTTGGAGTTTATCATTTTCTCTGTTGCTTTTTGCGCCTGCTTTTCTCCTCGTTTCTCAATATTGAGAAGACGCATTAACTTTCCTTTTATTCCTTTTTGCTCTTTTAACTCCTTATAAATAATCTCTCTTTGTCTTTTCGTAGCTTCTTCTAAAGATTCCGCAGCTCCTGTAAGTAATATGAGTCCATTAACTGGCGTTCTTGCGTTTACTACAGTTGCTAACATACACCCTTCACTATGACCAACTAAAATGATATTTTCCGAATCAACAAATGGCTGTTCTTTTACATACGTAATCATAGCCTCTATGTCATTAACTAAATTCCACATTCCAGTCTTCTGAAATTCCCCTTCACTCTTTCCTACCCCGCGCTTATCAAAGCGGAGCGTTACTACTCCAAGTCTCGCTATTACATGTGCTAAATCTTTGTAAATATTCGACGCAAGCTTTAACGGTACAATCATTCCATCACGATCAATTTCTCCAGATCCAGCAATAATGACAACCGCCGCATACTTCCCGTCAGCTTTCGGTTTAGTAATCGTACCGAGCAAGGTAAATTCACTATTTATCGCTACTTCACATTCGTCAAAAGCCATAATTTTTTCCTCCCTCTATTCTTTTATATCTAATTTAAATTTCAAACTCACTATTATATTTTTATACTCTCTTATATCTTTCATCGGAGTGAAAACTGGATTCTCTGCAATACTTTGTAACATACTTCGCTTTATAATCTCTTCATTTCTAACCGTTTTAGCACCGAGCGGAAATTCTGCAAACCATTCATCAATCGTATCAAAATAGGAATCGCCATGTAAATGCAGGCTATTTACTGTGAAACTAGCTGCACAAACTGTTGCGTATTTCTGCAACATTTCTAATGCTCTTTCAAAATTTCCTTGCATACAATAGACTTGTGCAGCAGCATAGTATACTTTCAAGGTCATATTAGGGTGTAATGTTTCTATTTCATATATATCTATTAACATGAAAGCTCTATTTAAGATTATCTCTACCTTTTCAGCGTTTGAAGCATTTACTACTACATAATTCGGTATTGTCGCAACGAGGTGTATTAAATGTTGGTACATACTAATTTGCATCATTTCATTCGCCTTCTCAGCATTTCCAAGCATTTGATATGCTTGTGCGATTAAATCCTCTTCTGGAAAGTTAGGTCGTATCGTTTCGCCAAGTAATTGAAGCACCTCATTTGGTCTATTGAGTATAAGATAGCAAGTTGCTTGAAACGATACCGCCTCTTTCACAAGAGAAACATCATCACTTTCTTCCTGCACCCTGCTAAAAAGAGACATTGCCTCTTCTAAAATTTCAATTCTTTTATCCGTATCCTTTGTTAACATATGGTGGTTAATAAAAAGTAGTCCCATTTGAAGTAATAATGGAAAACAAGAATAATATTTTTTAATTATTCCCCTGCACTCCATCATTACTTCATCAAACGGTTCTTCACTAAAAGCTTCCGCTAGTCTATGATATAAATCCCTAATATCTCCCTGTTCCATTTGTTGTGTATAACAGATTAGTTCATCTATACTTATATTAAAGTACGATGCTAACAGTGGTAAAAATGTAATATCCGGATAACTCTGCCCTGTCTCCCATTTGGAAACAGATGCCTTCGTAATACCGATATACGCCGCTAACTCTTCCTGTGTAATTCCCTTTTCTTTTCTCTTATCCGCAATGATTTTATGAATCTGAATCTCTCTCACTGTATCACCTCATACTTTTATTATATGTACTATATTCTATACAAAATATGGATTTAAAGTAAACTTTCGTTAACAAAATCAACTGTTAGGAAACATCTCTCTAAAATCAAAGGCAGGAACATATTTGTGATATGTTCCTGCCTTTTTATTGTGGGATCCGATACATAGCCATCTAGCTAAGATTTTGAAGTACTTCAAAATCAAACATTTCATCTCATCACAGTTTTCTATGGGAATCCAGTTAACAGCTTATTTGCATGATTTTCGTTAGCGGAAGTTAAATATTAATTTAATGTTATCAAAAACATTTATGTTTACATTCAAAAAAGTTAAACTTCTGACAAGGCAGAGGTGCTTGTGTTAAACATCCTGTATGTGCTTATATTCAATAAGTTGTTGACCACTAGCATCTACTCTAGCGGTAATTTCATCAATACCATAGCCAATATGTGGTCCATAATAGGGGGAAACTCGTACTTTCACATCATAAGCTCCCCCAATACCATATAATTGTTTAATATTCATAATCTCAGTATCCCATCCTGCCCAAGATGGGATACCTTTTGTAGCATCATTATAAATTTCTGTTAAAGCTTTATCAATTGATGGACTGAGGCTTCTTATTAGAGCATATTTCACCATATCATTATCTGGTTCTTTTGCATTTGCTTGAAAAGAGAATGTAGAGTAAGAAATGATGAACATTAAGATACTTAGTACAATTAGAATTTTCTTCATAATATCACCTAAAATTATTCTGTCCACCTTGGCTAATATTATTGTACTAACACATACTTTAGTTTGAGTGAGATAAGAAAAAATAAAGAAATTCTATTGCATACGATATACATGTAAGGTTAACATAACGTCCTATTATCAGGAGTCAATGTATTATTTTAGAGACTATCAAAAGCCCTCCAGTTTAATTGATCTGGAGGGCTCTTATGTTCATATAATCAAGTGTTATCGGAAGTAAATACATGTGTTTTGCTTAACATTAGATAGATGAAATAAGGGAATTAAGCACTGATTTTAATTGTTCTCTCGTCGTAGAATCTAAGATTTCTGCTTTACTATTAATCTTGGTTCCTACGACACCAATTTGTAAAGTGCTTTCTTTTGGGATATTTGCTTCAATCATTTGTAATGTGAGCATTATTGATTCGTGTGCTTTATCTCCACCTGTAATACGTGAAGAAGCACTAATAACAGCTACTGGTTTATTCATAAATTCTCCCGATGATACAACCCAATCAAGAGCATTTTTTAGAACTCCTGGAACTCCCCTTGCATATTCAGGGGTACAAATTATTACACCATCAGCTAGTTTAAGTTGTTCACGTAAGTCCTTAACTGAAGCAGGAGGATCATCTGTATCTGCTTCAGGACTAAAGTATGGGAGATGTTCCAATCCTTCATAAAATTGAAAATCAATATTTTTCGATTTCAGATTAGAAATAGCATATAAAACGTTTGTATTAGAGGAATTTTTCCGTAGACTTCCTGAAATAGCGAGTATTTTCATTCTGTTTTCATTCATAGTATCATCCATTCTATTAACTACAAATTTGTTTTTAAATTCCTTAATATTCCATCCGTCATAATTATACTGTTTTTGAAGTGTCGTGTTCAACTAATTTGCTTCATCAGTTGAATAAAGAACCCTGTATATTTTATACATGTTAAATTAACATAACGTCTCATTATCAGCAGCAATGAAAAAGGAGAACCCTGCTCTCACAAGGGAATCTTCTTTCTTAGTTCTATGAATCTATACATTTTTTATACATTCCTATCCTAACGCGGTTTTAGTGTTCTTGTTTGTTACTGGATTAGCTAAAAAACTGTATAAAATCTTGCATACTCTTAGCGTAGGAGTTCCCCAAAATACTGGTCCCCCATACGTGCTTTCTTATGGGTATTTCTTGAACCCCCATTAAACACTCTCCCGTCACTTGTCTATCTTTAAGAGTAACTCTGCTTGTTTATTTAAAGTCCTCGCACCGAGGCTTTGTCCCCCCTCCCAAAGCCAAACAAACGATTCAGGTTACATGCTTATCTCAAACTGAACATTCAATCTTTATTCAGTTTGTAAATAAAAAGGACAATCAGCCCCATAATGGACTAACTATCCTATAAATTATTATCTAAATTCAATAAAACTAGAACTTCTTTTCCTATGTATCATTATTTCGTTATTTCACCAAACTGCGCTCTCGTCACTTTCGCCAAGTCATCCACTTTCAGCTCAATTTGTATACCAATTTTCCCGCCGCTCACTATGATCGTTTCAAGATTTTGAGCACTCTCGTCAATACATGTAGAAAATAACTTCTTCATTCCGACTGGTGAACAACCACCGCGAATATATCCTGAAACTTTCGTAATATCTTTTACAGCAATCATTTCAATTTTCTTTTCACTTACTGCTTTTGCGGCAGCTTTTAAATTTAGTTCCTCATCTACCGGAATAATAAACACATGATAATTTTTACTATTTCCTTGAGCGATTAACGTTTTATATACTTCTCTCACTTCTCGTCCAATTTTCTCAGCTACTGATACGCCATCAATTTTTCCATCGTCTGGATCATATGACATCATCGAATATTCAATTTTCTCTTTATCTAATATTCGCATCGCATTAGTTTTATCTTTTTTCATAACTGTCTCCTTCAAAGGTTATTTCATATTATTAAGTTTTATTATATTATACACCCTTTTCCATTTCTCCTACTTAACTTCACATTTTTGTAGATATATTTATGCATCATCCTACTAAGATTTTATTTCCCATTAAATTCAAACTCACATAAAGAAAATCGACATCGAGCCTTCAAACGGAAGGCTCGATGTCAATTTTACATTTAACGTCCAAACTCTTTATTAAATATTTTATCCCTGCCTGTATTGACTTCTGGACCTACTGCATTAATAGCAGTTACTAAAATATGTTCTCCTCCAATAGGTCCACCCACCCTTGTTTCAAATCCAAAAGTCCCACCAGCATGCCCCCAATACGATTGCCCGTCGGGTGTTTTGTCTTCATAAACTCCTAGTCCAACCTTACCTATAGGTGAATCTACTGTTGTGAACATCTGATCCATTAGCTCTTGATTTAAAAGCTTTCCACCCAACAGTGCACTGAAGAATGTAGTCAAATCTTTCACTGTTGAAACCATATCTCCAGCTGCATTTGCCCATGACTGATTAATTTCTGTCAAATCATATAAACGACCTGATCTATCCATATTATATCCATTAGCATGCTTACCCGGTATGTGCGAACTTGCTTCCATTACGAATGTCTCTTTTAACCCGAGCGGTTCAATAAATCTTTTTCTAATTTGCTCAGCATACGTATCTCCTGTTACCTTCCGAATAATTTCCCCGGCTATAACAGTATTTGTATTTGAATAGTCCCAGCCCTCCCCTGGTGCAAATACAGACGGCTTTGCAAGTGCTAAACTTATGAGCTCATCGGTACTATAATAACGAAATGGGTTTTGAGGCAATGTAATATCTCGCATATCTAAATCAGTATATGCTGCAATCCCACTTGTATGGTTTAATAACTGACGAATTGTAATTTTACTCCCATCATATCCGTTACCCTTTACAACTCCCGGCAACCATTTTTCAACTGTATCATCAAGGTTTAATTGTTTCTCTTCAGCCAATTGCAGTACAACAGAAGCAGTGAATGTCTTCGTTATGCTTCCGATACGGAACGAAAAATTCGGTTCTACAGGGCGTGGCATCTCGTAACTAGCTGTTCCGGTAGCATACGACCAACGCTTGCCATCCTTTAATCCGCCAGCTATAACACTTGGAATTTTTTTATTCGTTACTACTTGATCCATTACATTTTGCACTTCTTCTCGATGTTTACTTTTCTTTTCCTTATCTGTGGGTTCCTTTTTTGATTTTGCCGCAAATTCTGAAGCTAAAATATTATTAATCTGTTTCTCTGCCCCTAATACATTAATATTTATCGAGATAACATGTTGACCATCTTTCGTTCCACCAGCAAAGTTAGTAAAACCAGGAATACCACCACCATGTCCCCATACTTCAGTACCATCTGGCAATTTTGTTGCGTGAATACCAAGTCCATACTTTCCTAATGGGGTATCTACTGTGTTAGTCACCATCTCCTTCTGCATTTCGGGTGTCAGTAATTTCCCACCTAATAAGGCACGGAAGAACGTTGTCATATCTTCTCCTGTCGAAATCATTTCACCACTAGCATTAGCAAACGATGGATTAAACAAAGTAATATCTACTAATTTATCTCCCATATTTAAATAGCCACGTGCATTTTTTTTCGGAATATCCATTGAGCTTCCAGGAAGAACTGTTTCTTTTAAACTAAGGGGTTCCATAATTCGTTTCTTTATCTGCTCAGCATACGATTCTCCGGTTACCTTCTGAATAATCAATCCTATAATAACCATGTTTGTATTCGAGTATGACCAGCCTTTTACTGGTTCTAATTGTAGGGCACGAGAAATTAATTGTTCCGCTGTATACTTCTCGCTTGGATTCTCTATTAATTTCTCTTTAAGATCTGGAGTCAAGTAATCAGCAATTCCGCTTGTATGATTTAATAGTTGGCGAATCGTAATTTTGCTGCCATCATAGTCTTTCCCTTTTATAAGTCCCGGCAACCATTTCTCTACCGTATCATCAAGACTTAACTTCTTTTCACCCGCAAGCTGTAATACTACTGTAGCTACAAAGGTCTTCGTTGTGCTCCCAATTCTAAAAGCAGAATCAGCATCTACTTTATGATTTCTCTCAATATTACCTTCACCAGAAGCATACGCCCAACTTGCCTCTCCATTTTTCACAGTAACAATAACTCCCGGAACATTCTTTGCATCGGCAGCTTTATCGATAACTTGTTCAATTGATGTCCTTGTGTTTACCGCATGTACGTTTTCGTAAGAAGGTATCGCTAACGCTCCAACCAATATTGCCCCTGTTAAAGTAAGGGATGTTCCTTTTTTTAAGATAAATGACTTCATTATGCATCGCTCCTATTATTTTATATTTTTCTGTTGCCTCACTCCCTCACCTTAACTTCAATATTGTTAAATAACATAGTGACAAAACGTTTTAATTTACTTATTACGCTTTATGCAACTATGTCATATAAAACATGTGACAAACTGTCAACTGCTTCATATGACATACTTTATTGACTGTCTTTCTATTGACGATTTCAGAGATATGTTACATGATGAATCTGAATCATTGATAATTAATCTTAAAATACAAGTAGGTGCTTAATTTATGTTCTCATTCACAAAAAAATGGATTTGGTATGACTGGATATTTGTGCTCATACGAACATTTTGGCTAATTGTTATCATCGGCGCTAATTTTATGTTTCCAACATCCATTCATACATCAAGTATGATTGTGCTTTCTCTCACTTTTGTCGTTTACCTTATACCATTAATTATTCGATATAAGAAACCAGAATGGTACCCTGCATTCGATATTATCACTGCAGGTTGTTTTTATCTTTACTTAGCATCCGTAGCTCCAAATTTACTTTGGTCTTTCATTTTACTCGTAATCATTATTGGACTATGTAGTAATCAAAATAATTATATATGGAGCGGTATTTTTTGTGGATTTGCATTTCCACTATTGAATGCTTGGATTGCCAACCAACTGCCATATGAACTAATCGTTAGTTGTAGTCTCGGTTTTGCCATTGGCATTTCTTTTAATATATTAATTCAGTATCATAAGCAATCTCGAATTATTGAAGAGCAAAAACTACTATTAGAACAACATATTAAAAGAATTGAAGAGCTTACTTTAATAGAAGAGCGTAATCGACTGTCACATGAACTACATGACACAATTGGTCATACACTTACTTCTCTCATCGCTGGCGTCACATCACTAAGATCATCAGTACCGGATTCACAGTTTGAACGAATTGATTCGCTTATCAGCATTGCTCAGCATAGTCTAAATGACATTCGAAAGCATCTACACGAACTATCTCATAATCCACTTAGTAATTCATTAAGTGAATCACTACAACAATTAACAGAAGAATTTATGAAATCTACAGGTACAACCGTTACATTTCGTGTGATTGGAAACGAGACTCTTGTAATGCAAAAAGTGAATTTTTGCCTATATCGTTGTCTTCAAGAGTCGTTAACAAATGCTGTTCGGCACGGTAAAGCGAGCAACATATCCGTTCAACTACATTTCGACGGACAACAACTTCGATTGCAAATTGAAGATAACGGGATTGGAATGAAAGAAATTCAATTTGGCTTTGGACTCAGTGGAATGAAAGAGCGACTTGAACAAGTTCAGGGGACATTATCTCTTCATTCTAATGTTGAACAGGGAACATGCGTTGTTTGTAATATTCCATTACAAACAAAACCCACAAATGACATAATTCGCTTATTGGTCGTTGATGATCAGGCACTTATTACAAATAGTTTAGAGAAAATTTTAGAGCACCAAACTGATTTTATTGTTGCTGGTAAGGCGTACGATGGATCTGAGGCATTAAAATTATGTGAACAATTACAACCTGACATTGTACTAATGGACATTCAGATGCCAGAAATGAATGGTATTGAGGCTTTGCTAGAGATGAAGCGACGTTGGCCTAATATAAAGATTGTTCTTATGACAACATTTGAAGATTCCTTACAAGCAGCAACTGCACTCGAGCATGGAGCTGAAGGTTACATGTTGAAGTCTATTCATCCGCAAGAAATGAAGGAGGCCTTGAAACTTATTTATAACGGTGGAACTTGGATTGACCAATCGGTTGCTACACGCATTTTTGAGAAAATGAAACTTCAACGTGAGCAATTAGCGAAAATCAAATCAACTAAACAAACTTATCCATATGGACTTACAAAACGGGAAATGGAAATTTTAGAACATCTATCAAACGGATTACGCTATAAATCCATTGCTGCTAAGCTATTTTTATCTGAAGGAACAATCCGTAATTACTGCTCAAATCTCTATTCAAAGCTAGGTGTTAACAATCGTGAAGAAGCGATAAAAATGGCACGAACAGAAAACATCTTGTAAGCAATGTGAAATGAATACATTTCGCTTCAAAACTAAAAATATTGATAATTCTAAAATCATCTGATATAATTTGGAAAAACTTATGTTAAGGAGAGATTTCTAATGCAAAATTTTAATACGTCTTTCCAACTTCATCATCATACGTAACGCCGTGTATCCGAAGAAAAATTTTTCTTCGTGGGTACAGGGCTTTTCCTGTTGACCCACGAAGCGTTCATAAAGCTATGTGGGTATTTTTATACCCATATAGCTTTTTTTAATTTAAAAAAGGAGTGATTAAGATGGAAATGAAAAACGTAAAAGGAACAAAGGACTATTTACCAGAGGAACAAGTACTACGAAACAAAATTAAAAGAGCGTGTGAAGACACGTTTGAACGATACGGATGTAAACCGTTAGAAACACCAACGTTAAATATGTATGAGCTTATGTCTTACAAGTACGGCGGTGGCGATGAAATTTTAAAAGAAATATATACGCTTCAAGATCAAGGAAAACGTGCCCTTGCCTTACGCTATGATTTAACAATCCCATTCGCAAAAGTCGTAGCGATGAATCCGAACATCCGCCTCCCTTTTAAACGGTATGAAATTGGAAAAGTATTTCGAGATGGACCAATTAAACAAGGGAGATTTCGTGAGTTCATTCAATGTGACGTTGATATAGTCGGTGTAGAATCAGTCATGGCAGAAGCGGAACTTATGAGTATGGCGTTTGAACTGTTCCGAACGTTAAACTTAGAAGTAACGATCCAATATAATAACCGAAAATTGTTAAACGGTATTCTTGAGTCCATTAACATCCCTACTGAACTAACGAGTGACGTTATTTTATCATTAGACAAAATCGAAAAGATTGGGATTGATGGTGTACGAAAAGATGTATTAGAGCGCGGAATTTCTGAAGAAATGGCTGATACGATATGTAATACCGTATTATCTTGTCTAAAGCTTACAATTGCTGACTTTAAAGAAGCTTTCAATAACCAACTCGTTGCCGACGGAGTAAACGAACTACAACAATTACAGCAATATTTAATCGCCCTCGGAATTAATGAAAATGCTATATTCAATCCGTTTTTAGCGCGAGGACTGACAATGTACACAGGTACCGTATATGAAATCTTTCTAAAAGATGGCTCGATTACATCTAGCATCGGTAGCGGTGGTCGTTACGATAATATTATTGGCGCATTCCGCGGTGATAATATGAACTATCCAACAGTCGGTATTTCATTCGGTTTAGACGTTATTTATACAGCACTATCACAGAAAGAAACGATATCATCTACAGCGGATGTATTTATCATCCCGCTTGGGACAGAATTACAATGCTTACAACTTGCCCAGCAATTACGTTCTACCACTTCCTTAAAAGTCGAACTCGAACTAGCAGGACGCAAATTAAAACGTGCCCTTAATTATGCAAATAAAGAGAATATCCCTTATGTGCTTATTATTGGTGAAGAAGAACTTAGTACAGAAACCGTTATGCTGCGGAATATGAAGGAAGGTAGTGAGGTGAAGGTTCCGCTTTCTTCTTTAAAAGACAATACACTAAATAAGTATTTTAATACGCCTACTACGTTATGATTGTGAAGTGTTTTCAAAATGTAAATGTTATAATAAAAAACTCCATTAAAAATAATGGAGTTTTTTCGCACAATTTAATTTTGTTTAAATATAAATGTCTGTTTATACTTTCTTTCCGCCTCACAGTCTTTTTGTCCATTTTCCAACGCTTTAGAAGGCTTTTCTTGCCAAGTTATAATAACTTCAAGTTCATTAGACTGAACGGATATAGGAAAATTCGCATGATTAAAAGCAACTTCTTTACTTAACACATGATCTTTTTTAGAAGTGAAAAGTTCATACTTCGTTTGAGAATCTGGTTCATTTCGAAATACTTCAATGGTTACATGATAAGCGTCCTTCCCAATATCTTGAACCTCGAAACCATACGTATCAAAAACATCCTTTTTAGATGTAACTAAACCAGTTTTTTTATCAGGTTGCTTAATTTCTATTTTCCATCGATCTGACGTTTGAGAAATCGGTAACTGCTTTGGAGAAAAAGCATGAACAGTGAAAGAACTTCCAATTACGAAACAAAATATGCATAAGAACGAAAAAAGCATTTTTTGCATTATGATAACCTCCATTGTTTTAAGTTTTGAATTACTGTTCCCTAAAAGCAATGGATATATTATCCCTTAAACGAAAAGCACCTTCATCCCTTTATAGAATCTCGTATACAAGTTTTTAAACAACTGAGATTAACTTAATAATCTAGTCAAATATTTTTCACTTACTGTCTGATCAATGTGGATAACGTCCCTTCCCCTTATTGAGTTGGTTTTTCTAATTTATAGATAACCAATAATTAGTTAACATAAAAAAATTACATTCTACTAAAATCTACAAATATATAATATCCAATTACCTATTATTTTTGGTAATATATAGATATTAATTATTTTAGGAGGATTCACTTTGAAAACCTACATCCAAGCACTAAAGTGGACTACAGGGATCTATCATCTTTTATTACTTCCTTGTTATTATTTATTTCTAAGTCACGTTAACCTATATGGGATACCTTTACTTCTATTGATTGTGTTACATATCACTACTATTTTATTAGCTAAAAAAGTAGACATGAATACGTACCCTCATTATATCGGCATTATCGTTACTCTAGTTGCCTTCTTTCCTTATATAGTAATCGTTCTACATATTATAGCAGCCATTTTCCTTTTATTAGATGCGGCTTCTATGAATGCAAAAGAAGTGTATGATTCATAACAGGATAAAATGAAACTTTAATCAGTAGAGTTTTGAAGTCGGTTAGCAAATTGCAAAATTTACACAATAACTTTATTGCTAACCCCCAAAAAGGATTTACTTTTTAAGTAAATCCTTTTTCAAATTACTCTCCTTACCCCAGACTAATAAAAGAATATTCTGTTTTATTTTTATAAAATTCTAAATATTTACAATATAACTTAATTATCATACATTTTATGTATGTAAAAAAACTAAGTGTAAAGGAGATGAATTCATGCTAAAAAAATTGATAGTAAGTGCAGTGGTAGCCATTTCATCATTAACTGTAGGATTGGGATCAGTATCAGCTAGTACCGAAAAGGATTATTCGATTACCTCTTTTGAATATGTAACTGTAGATGAAAAGACTGTAGATTCGTTTAACCAATTGGATGCTCCACCAAAGGAAGACGTAAAAATAACGTTAGTTCTACCGAAACAAAATCAAAATGGAGACTGGTTATCTTATGGATTTTCGAGCAAAGAAAGTTTAGAGTCTTTTATTAAAAAAGATAAACAAAGGTTGAATCATACAATCACTCCCCTTGGGGTTGGCGGGAGCGGACCTAATAGTACAGACTTCTATGAACATGCAAATAAAGGTGGCGAGTATTTTTCTCTTAGTAGTGGTTTTAAAAATTTGCCTCCTAGTTGGCAAAATAGAATTTCTTCCGTAAGTACAGCATCCCCTACTGCTAGCTATTCAACAACGCTATGGGAACGTACTTCAACTGAAGGATATGGAAAAGGTGTTGTTTTTAAACACGCTGATTGGTATGGCAAAACTGTAAACTTGCATGACTTTGCAATTTCAGCAGTTGAAGTTAAAAAGTAAAAAATATAGAAATAAAAGGTGTCTTCACATATGGAAAACACCTTTTATTTCTACAACTCTTACCTATTATTTTTCGTATTCCTACTCTCCAAAACTTTCTCCATATTATGAGTTGCCCATTCCATCATTAATAGAATCATTGGACGTAGTGATTCACCAAGCTCCGTTAACGAATATTCTACTTTTGGCGGCACTTCACGGTATACTTCACGATGTATAATGCCATCTGCTTCAAGTTCTCTCAGCTGCAATGTTAACATTCTTTGTGTGATATTAGGTTTTAATCTTTTTAATTCATTAAACCGCTTTGTACCATCTAATAAATGATACAAAATAACCCCTTTCCATTTTCCGCCAATAACCTCAACCATCGCTTCCACTGGACAAGAATATTTATTTAAAAATGGGTAATTTATATTATTTTCATTTGAACAATCCATAATAAATCCCTTCCCTTAACATTAGTATCTTTTTTGATACTATACCACATAAATGTGCGTACTTGTGTCTATGTTACTTTAAAAATATAATTTACTTACAAAATAAATAAATGAAAAGAGGAACTTTTATGACAAATACAAAACAAATTACAAAAGAGAAAATTATGGAGGCTTTCCATTTCAGACATGCATGTAAAGAGTTCGATCCTATGCACAAAATTTCAGAAGAGGATTTTCATTTCATTTTAGAAACAGGCAGATTATCTCCTTCTTCTTTTGGTTATGAACCTTGGAAATTTATTGTCGTACAAAATAAAGAAGTAAGAGAGAAACTACAACCGTATTCATGGGGCGCTGGTGGGCAACTTGCAACAGCTAGTCACTTTGTCATTGTTCTTTCAAGGAACATTAAAGATATGCATTATGATGCAGAGTATATTAAATATATGATGAACGATATTATTGGATTACCTGAAGACACTCAAAAAATTAGATATGAATTCTTCAAAAAGTTCCAGGAATCCGATTTTAACTTGTTACAATCGGATCGTGCTGTATTTGATTGGGCATCTAAGCAATCTTATATTGCTTTAGGTAATATGATGACGAGTGCAGCTCAAATCGGCATTGATTCTTGTCCAATAGAAGGATTTGATAAAGAGAAAGTAGATTCTTTACTTCGTCAAGAAGGTATTATAAAAGATGATAATCTTGAAGTATCTGTTATGGTTGCCTTTGGTTACCGTAAAGAAGAGCCAAAGCGTGATAAAACAAGACAAACTATGGATACAATTGTTGAATGGATTAAGTAATATAGCACTCACAAATAAAACTCCTTCTAGCTAAATACTTATTCTATTGAAGAATCAGTTGTTTTTCTAATGTATGAAATTGATTTTTCATGGAAAGATATGTTAGTATGTATACAGTTTGAGCGCTCTATTTTTTAGAGTCGAACAGGAGGAGAATGGATATGTCTGATATTGAAGTTGGCGAAGTGTTTACTCTCAGTGATGAGAATAATGAGGATCAGGAAGTAGAAGTACTTGGAGCGATGGATGTCGAAGGCGCAGAATATATTGCAGTTGCCTTCGTAGAAGACATTCAAACAGAATCTGAGGAAGACATTGATATTTTCTTTTTAAAAGTAGAAGAAGATAATGAGTTTTCATACATTGAAAATGATGAAGAGTTTGATAAAGTATCTGCTGCTTTTGATAAAATTTTGGACGAGCAAGAGCAAGAATAATAAGAATGAAAAACACGAGGGTGGATGCATATCCGCCCTCTTTTTATTTATCCCGCTATTCGCCGGGCAGTAAGACTCCCACCTCAAAATTCGGCAAATGCGGAGGAGTTAGGTGGGAGATCAACTGCCCGTAAAAGCCCAATTGGTGAGGGCTGATAATCAGTGTGGGATGGACAAAACCCCCACTGATTAAAGTTTCACTTTATCACTCACCCAAAGACTTATGCAACAATTCCAGTACATCTTTCATCACAAAAGGCCCGTCTTTTTTCACATGCTCAGCGAATTCAGAAACGAGACGTAATGTTCTTACACTTTCAATTGGATGCTCGCCTGATGCACTTTCAGCAGAAAGCATAACTGCGTTCGTTCCGTCCAGTACAGCTTGAAACACATCAGTTACCTCAGCCCTTGTTGGAATAGAATGATCTACCATAGATTGAAGCATTTGTGTTGCTGTAATAACATATGTATTCGTTCGATTACATTCCTGAATCATCATTTTCTGCAAGAGCGGAATAAATTGATACGGCAACTCTACTCCTAAATCACCCCTTGCAATCATAATTCCGTCTGCTTCTTTACATATATCTTGAAAATTATCGATCGCTTCCATCGTTTCTATTTTGGCAATTACATTAGGTGATGTTTCTTTATACTGTTGTATAAAATCTCGTATTTTTTTTATATGACTAGGTTTCCGTACGAAAGAACATGCGATAAAATCAACATCCTCTTCTAAAAGAAACTGAATGTCTTTTTTATCTTTCTCTGTAATAGCTGGTAAACTAACGATTGCCCCTGGTAAGTTCACCCCTTTATGAGATGAGATATTACCACCTGTTTTGACCTTTGTTTCTATTTTATCCGCGCTTACCGTTTCAACGATTAACTCAACTTCTCCATCATTAATTAAAATTCTACTTCCAACTTTCACATCATTCGTGATTCCTTCATAATCAACACTTGCTTCTCTATTGCTCCCTGTAACTGCTTGCGTATGTAAAATAAAAGAATCTCCCGCCTGAAGTGTAATTTGTTCTCCTTTTACTTCACCTAACCTTATTTTAGGACCTTGTACATCGCCTAAAATTTTAATAGAATCGTCTAACGATTTGACTAAACGAATGATGTCTTTATGACTTTCATGCGTGCCATGTGATAAATTCAAGCGCACTATTTTCATACCATTGTTTATTAACTGTGCTAACGTTTCTTTATTATTACTTGCTGGCCCAATTGTACAAACTCGATCTATTGTCATTTTTATCACCATCCTTTTTCGTTAGGCTTCCCATAAACTTTACTTACACTCTCAACACAAAAAAGCCTACTTCCACAGTAGGCTTTTCAAACTACGAAAGTTTCGTTAATAACTGAGTTAAATCTTTTTTCGTTTTCGTCGTTAATGACTTCATTTTATTAATATCGATCTTTTCTTTCTCCGCTCCTACAATTAACGGATACATACTTTGCCCGATTGTTTTATATTCAGCTGGATGTGATGCTTCTAACTCTTTCTCGATTACATCCCACTTTTCATTAATTTGTTTTCCAAGTTTATTTACTGTATCTAATTTCGGATTAGCAGCTAATTGCTTGTCTAAGCTATCAACTAATGCAGCAACTTCTTTAACACTCGTTTTCACAGCTACGCTTTTCTTCGGATCTTTCGTTGTTTTTCCGTTTGAGTTTGTACTTGTACTTTGATCTGTTGTTTTTCCGCTAGTCGTTTCGTCATTCGTTTTTCCTGTCGTTTCTTTTTCTTTTGTTTTCACATTCTCATTTTGAGTTGATGTTTTGCCGTTACTCTCTGTTCCTGATGATTCTTTCGTATTTTTTGCATCCTTATCTGTTTTTTCATTTGAAGAAGTATTTGTATCTTTTTCAGTATCTTTCGTTGTTTTTGACGTCTCATCTGCACTTGTCGTTTTTGATTCTCCTTCATTTTGAGCTGTTACTTGCTCTTTCTTTTCTGTCTCTTTATCTGCTGAAGGACTACAAGCTGCCATAGTAAGCATTGTACCAATTGTTATCGATGCGATAGCGACCTTTTTCATTTTCATATAAATCCCCCTATGTTTACTTTATTTATCCTCCCCTTTACGATTCGATTTCCCCTTAAAAAATCCCTTTTCACATGAATTACCATCTTTCCGACAGTAATCTTCATAATAATACGTACAAAAACTGATAAACCCATTTGAATATTCGAGTTTCTTCTACTTCATTTTTCTTCTCTGTAGTAAAAGAAAAAGAGTATATTGTCACATAAGGAATTACTATCTTCATTTGACGATATACTCTCCTATCAAATTTTTATCTTTCTTGACATTTTATTTATACAAAAAAATAATATTTTCTTTTATTTTTTTGTTTCTCAACATTTGTTAACATAATATATTTATGAGTAACCACCGTTCGAATGAATGACTTGCCCCGTAATCCATTTTGCTTCTTCACTTACTAAAAAAGAAATTAAGCGTGCTGCATCTGACGGTTCTCCTACTTTACCTTGCGGGAACTTCCACACTAAATGATGCTTCAGCTCCTCTGTAATCCATCCTGTATTCGTCGGTCCTGGATCAACAGCATTCACTGTAATTCCCTTCTCCATCGCAACTGGTGCTACTGATTTTGTAAATGCTTCAATTGCTCCTTTCGTCGCTACGTATGCTAGTTCATCAGGCATTGGCCCTAATGACTGTCCTGAAGTAAGATTAATAATACTGCCACTCGTTTTCAGTGCATAATGTTTTATAAATAATGAACTTAATAACATAGTAGCGCGAACATTCACTGTATAATGTTTATCTAACTGTTCTACATTTAATTCTTCAATTCTCGTATGAGTAGAATACGCTGCATTATTAATTAAAATAGATGGATCACCTAAACGTTCTGAGACCATATAAAACAAACGATTTGGCGAATACGACTGCGATAAATTGATTTCTGCCATTTCACATCGAACACCTAAACTTTCAATCTCCTCTTTCAACAAAAAGGGCTCTTTATCATGCATTCCCCACGGCATCGCTTTATCATACTGAGACCAGTACGTGAAAAAAATGTCTATCCCTTTTTGAGCAAGCACCTTGCATACAGCTGCACCAATTCCATTCAGACGAGTTGCCCCTGTTACAATTGCTATTTTCTTCACCTTTTCTCCTCCATCTATGGATAAATCCCCTGCACGAATACAGAGGATCTATCTTTTTATTCAATATTTGACAATATACGTTCTGCACCTAATTTTAAAATTTTAATGAAGATATAATTTACAATCGTAAACATTACAAATAAAACGATAAACATAACCCACAGTCCTACTTGAAGGAAGAAGTATAATAGACTTACTCCCGCTACAATAACTAAAGCTATAAAAATATTAGCTAAAAAGTTCCACAAAGTTGTATATCGGCTCTTAAATAATTTCTGCTCTGTATCCCAATGTATATCTGCAGTTTGTGCATCCCAGCGTGTACCGATTAAATTGATTAGCAATAAACCGTTCGCACTTAGTAAGAACCAAAGTACCATAAATACTGGAGATATCCCCGCTACAACTGCCATCGTAATACCGAATACTGCTAAAATAATTACATTAATTAACCAAGCAGTGATCGCTTTCGCAAAAAAGATATCCGAAGCTTTTACAGGTAAATAACGATTCACAAACCATGAACTTCCATCTCGTGAAAATGATGTTGTTGCGATAACATTACTTCCCATTAAAAATAACGATGCACAAAGACCAACGCCAATTGCAAGACCTGCTGATTCTGGATTATCAATATACCCTGTAATCCATTTTAAATTCCCATCTTGCACGAATAAAACAAAGAATAACATAATCGGCATAACGAAAGTTTGTACGATACAATTTAAGAAAAATTGTGGTGTACGGAATAACGTTTTAAACTCTTTTTTCACATACGCTTTCAAATGTGAACTTTGTACCGTTGATTTCTGTAAACCTTCTGCTGAAATGACCTCTTTTTTTGCTGTACTCGTTGAAAGTCCAATAACCCCTTTTAAATATGTACGCTCTGCAATGTAATAAAACAACACAAAAAATACAAATGAAATAAGTGCAAAGATTATTACGTATAAAGGACCCTTCCAATTTGCATTTTCTACTAACGCCACTGCTCCAAAATATGTAGTTGGAAAATAATTTGTCATTTGTACTAAAAGTGAAGATTCGTTGCTCGCAAGATAATTCGTAAGTGCATCTTCAGAAAACGAACTTTTATTTTTCCACTGTAAAAATACATTAATTCCTACAATAAATAGTATACTTACGATTCCAATAAATATATTGCCTCGATCTTTATTTTTCGCTATATTTGTATACCTCATAATAACTGTCATCAGTAATGAAGCTAATACTAATGGCACAATCGGGAAGAGTAAGTAAATAAAAATCATGTATATGTAATATGTAATAAATGCGCCACTTTTTAACCCGTACGTAATAAAGATTGGTAATAAAATAAATGAACTCATTACGTATTGTGTAATTAATACCGTTAGAAACTTTGCCGAAATAATCTGCGCTGGTTTCAATGGTAACGGCAATAACATTTCAATGTCATTACTATAGTAAAATACAGTTAAAATGTTCGTTATACTCATTAAAAATACCCATATACTCGCAATCGCAAGTCCCATTGCGATAATCATTCCTGGATCTTGCCCCAAATGTTTCATACCTTCATACATTCCGTGCGTCATCGAACCAAATATTAAAAAACCAACAAATAAAATGGCTGCAAATGAAAATACATACGCCCAGCGCTTCTTCTTATCTGTTATGAAATCTGCATAATTTAATTTTAATAATACTTTCGTTAACGTCCAAATTTTACTCATTGCCCGTCATCTCCAAGAACATTTTTTCAAGTGATTCATTGGATTTAAAATGATCTCTCATTTCATTTAAATTTCCTTTAAACTGCAAATTCCCCTTATTAATAATCGCAACGCGGTCACATATTTTTTCTGCCACTTCTAATACATGCGTTGAGAAAAATACAATCTTTCCTTTATCCGCATGCTCTCTCATCATTTCTTTTAAAATATATGCAGATTTCGGATCAAGCCCCGTTAACGGTTCATCTAAAATCCATACATCTGGCTCATGCACGAGCACACCAATAATAACAATTTTTTGTCTCATACCGTGTGAATAACTTTGAATTTGATCAGATAACGCATTATAAAGATCAAACTTCTTCGCTAAAGACTCGATTCGTTCTTGGCGTACTTCTTTCGGCACTTCATACATATCTGCCATAAAGTTTAAATATTCAATTCCCTTTAATCGTAAAAACATATCCGGACTATCTGGAACATAACCAAACGTCTTCTTCGCTTCCATCGGATTTTTCATAATATCTTTACCGTTAATCGTAATCGTCCCTTTGTCCACTCCATGAATACCAGTAATCATCTTAATTGTCGTTGATTTACCTGCACCATTCGGTCCTAAAAACCCAAAGATTTCTCCGCTAGGCACAGATAAACTTAAATCTTTTACTGCATAAGTAGACCCATTATAACTTTTTGACACATTCGTAATTTCAATCATTCCATCCAATCCTTTCCTTAATTACCAAATAACTATATTGATATTATAGCATACTTATATTTTTAGATTTTTATATTTTTTCAGTTTTTTAACCTTTAAAATAAATATACACGCCTAATCCAACGATTAAAACGACAGCTAGTATAATATAAATCATCGTCAGCCGTCTAATATTCCCTTTTGTCGCTTTACTATAATTCGCATCACCATTCCGCCCAATTAATACCGTTGCCACTACAGTAATCACTACAAGTAATACAACAATCATGATCCAAGTTAACATTCCTTCCTCCCCCTCCTTACAACCATTTTACAATATTATCCTCTTTATTTCGCATTATATTTCCTCTTTTTACTATTATTATGAAAAGAATTGGAAAACTATTATTACTATACATTTTCATATGTGATATATTTATAACATAACGTGATTTATTTCTAACATTGAAAGGAGAATCTATCGTGAAAACAACTTGGATTAAATATTTAGGATTTCTCGGTTTCTTCGGATTCCTCGGCTTTTTTTATGAAAAAGGATTGTTTACTATGTTCTGTTTCTTCTCCTTTTTCACATCGTATAGAACAGTTCAACACGATGAACTGTTTGAACAAATCGTCAATAAATCGTGCCGCAATGCATTTATCGTTACATTACTAACGACCGCTATCATTATGTTTATTGAAATGTTATTTCCAAACCCGGCGCTACAAGAGATTGATATCGCTCTTCTTTTCGGCACACTCATTCTTACGTTCGGCTTCTCTATGTTCTTTTACGATAAACCTGTTGATGAAATGGAAGATGCGCCATGGCGTTCGTAACGAAAATAAAAGAATACCGCGCCAAATCGAACATGACACAAGAAGATTTAGCGAAAACTGTTGGTGTACGTCGTGAAACGATAAGCCATCTCGAAAAAGGAAAATACAACCCTTCCTTGCAACTTGCTCACGATATTGCGAAGGCACTTCATAGTACAATTGATGAGGTTTTTATTTTCGAGGATTAATTGAAGACAAAAAATCATATAAAAATACCGGCATTCTTTCCATGAAGAATACCGGTACTACTCATTTATCACCCATACAAAACAGCATGAAATACGCCTAACAGTAAGTATTGATCCTCTATATAATCTTCATCATATACATCCATTTTGATATCATACATATCTTCCTCAAGACGAATATTCCAATCTGCGATTACATAGCCGTTTCGCAATAACTTTCCAAGTCCAATTGAAGTTTTGTGAACAACATATTCTTCTCCCTTATATGTAAAGGTAAATAAGAAATTTGCATCTAATAACTTTCCATCACATACAAGTATTTCATGCTCTGCATCATTATTATCGATGTACGTTACTAAAATCCTTCTTTGACGCTGCCTACTTACATCCTTTGCAATGACGCGAATATTGTCCTTACTATCCTTTATTTCATAAATGATATTACTACCGACTTTCGGAATGAAGTCTAGCACTTTCATCAACGTATTTTTATAATAGCCTCGTACTGCGCCTACTCTTTCGCTTCCATTGTAAACCTCTATTGAAGTCGTATCCGCTTTACTATCACACAGTCGTTTGTAAGAAAGCTGCATCATTCGCTCTCCTCTTAAATACTGATCAAACGTAACAGGATATTCTATCGCGCGCAGTTCCTTATTTAGCTCATATAAATAACGTTGAACGCTCTCTACTAATGCTGTAGTGGATATACGTTCCTGAAGTTCAAATCGCTGCCAACTGGAAGAAACTCTCCACTGATCTTCCTCTTCATAGAAGAACCCGAGAATTACCTCCTCACGGTCACTCGTTTCATAATTCAATTGTTCTTTCTGCCCATGTTGCACTTGTTCCATCCACTGTCCTAAATAAATGCCGAGCTCTGCGACCTTCATGCATGACTTCTGGAAAAGTACGCTGTCACTCGCGCGAATCGTTACATCTCCTTCGATAAAGCCCTTTGAATAAGCATCATACCGTGGCTCATCCTTCTTCGGGAGACTTTTTTCTAACTCAAATAAAAATGTTAACATTCTTTATTCACCTCTAGTTGTTACACAGCTCTTTCCTATATTGACCGGAGCAATTTAAAATTTATCAACGATTTTTCAAATATATCTATCGTAACTTAAAATATATCAACGATTTTTTCGATATATCTATCGTAACTCAAATTATATCGACTTATCGACAAATATCGACACGATTAAAATGAAACTACCTTTTCTTCCGCCACTTCCACAATTTCTAAAATTTGTAGCAGGCTCTCCACTTCATAAGTCGGCTTAACATCTGTCTTATTTTCTTTCAAACTTGGATTATACCAACACGTATCAATGCCGTAATCTTCTCCGCCTTTCATATCAGAAGTTAGCGAATCTCCGACCATTAGTACACTTGATTTATCAGTAATCCCAAACTTCTCAAATGCATAATCAAAAATCTCACGTGCTGGTTTTTGATGACCAACCTCTTCTGAAATAATAATATGATCAAAGAAATTACATAAAGGCGAATTTCCAATTCTCGATTGTTGTACCTTCGTATATCCATTCGTAATAATACCTAACTTGCAATCTTGTAGTTTCTCACATAATTGCACTGCACCTTCTATAAGGTGTACTTCTTTCCCTAAGTTTTCAAGGTATACATCACTAAATTGCTGTGCATCTACTTCTATATTATGAATGGCAAATAATTGTCTAAATCGATCTACCGCTAATTCACTTAGCGTAATCATTCTATTTTCTAAATCTCTCCATAATCCATTACTAATCTCTTTATAACTTGCAAGATAATCATTATACCCTGTAGGCATCCCGAACTGTACAAACGCTTTATGCAATGCGTTTCTCTCCGTTTCAGGAAAATCTAATAATGTATCGTCTACGTCGAATAATATAACTTTATATTTCATTATGCTCTCCTCAACTAGTACGTTATTTACAACTTGTATTTTCTCATTAATTGGCTCTTAAGTCGAACTTTTTCCCTTTATAAATAGTAACTGTACAGAGAATTTAAAGTTGCTTTAAGGCATACGAGTTATGTTATTCAAAAATAATTAATTGTGAAAATACTATAAATTTGAGATAATTTGGATAATGACCCGATTTTAAAAAGGTAATACAGGAATAGAAAGGGGCGGAAAGACATAGTAAATTCGTGGGAAAGACCAAAAATACACATCCCAAAAACAAAAAGTGAATGGGCTGGAGATATCATTGGATATTCATTGTTCTTTGGATCAATCATTTTTTTGATCATCATTTGGGGAAGATTGCCCGAGGAAGTGCCCGCACATTATAACGCATATGGAGCTGTAGATCGCTGGGGATCAAAGTGGGAACTTTTGCTTTTGCCAGGAATAGGGCTATTCATACTCCTTTTAATGCAGGCTTTAGAAAAGTTTCCAGAAGTTCATAACTACCCACAAAGACTGAATGAATTAAACGCTAAACAGTTTTATTTAAACAGCAGAAAAATGCTAAATCAATTAAAAAATGTCTGTTTACTTATTTTTGCTTTCATCCAATTTGAAACCATTTCAATAGCTTTAAAATGGAGCGGCGGTTTCGGAAAATTATTTTTACCGATATTGTTAATTGGGACAGTTATTCCAATTGTCATAGGGATAATAAGGCAACGAAAAATTTCATAATAGAAACAGGAGGCTAATCCAATTAGCCTCCCCCCTCATTATTTATCCTCTAGCAATAACACTTTCATTTCCTCTAACGACTCTTTCGTAAAGCCAAGTGCTTTTTCAGCATATGCTTCAACTGAACCGTATTGCTTTTTCACTTCATCAATTGCAGCTTGTAAATATTCAGCGCGCGCTTCAAACATTGCACCTAATATTGCTCTGCTTTCGTCGTTTTGTAATTTTGCACCTAAAAAGGCCATCATTTTTTCATTTAACTTTTCACGGAAACCGTTACTTAGTAAGTAGTCTTCCATTACTGTTTTTTCCGGTACACCTAGTAAAAGTAATAACAGTGCCGATCCAAATCCAGTACGGTCTTTTCCAGCTGTACAGTGGTTTACTAACGGTAAGTTTTCTGGATTTTGTGCTAAGTTTAAGAAACTTACGAATGCTTCATTACCACTTACGAAATCTTGATTCATTTTCACAAGGTACTCGCCTGGTTTCCCTAACATAGAAAGGTCACCAACTTGGAAAAATTCATTTATATTTAAGTCTTTCGCTAATTCTTGCATAACGGGTAAACACACTTGACGAGCGCCTGTAATTTCTGGGTTTGGCTTATGCTTTACCTCAAAATCTGTACGGTAATCACAAATTAACTTCAAGCCAGATTTTTGCAAATACGCAATATCCCATTCAATTAGTCCTGCTAATTCTTCAGAACGGTACAACTTGCCCCATTTTACTTTACGGCCTTCAGTCGTTTCATATCCTCCCATATCACGGAAGTTAAACGCGCCTTGTAATGGCAATCTACGCTCAGCTACTGTTACTGCTTGTCCATTACTACCTACTAGTCTAAAATATGGACGCTCAGTTTCACTTAGATTTTCAATTGTATATGATGATTCTCCATTTACTGTTGCAAGTAATTCTCCAGTTTCTTCAATATGATCTGGTGAAGTACTCCAATAAATACGAACTTCTTCTATATTATTTTCCCACTTTATTTGTAACGTATTATCTTCATTTCTTTCTACAGTTGCTTGTAACCACTTTCTTTGCTGCCCCATTCTTTCACCAACGCTTTCTCGTATAATCGAATCTTTCTTTATTGTATTATAGAAATATCTATTTTGTCGTTCTCATTTTTCTTTTTATCTTACAAACAGGCAAGAAGTTCTTTTACTTGTTCAAAATTTGTACACGGATTCCCGTTAAACAAGTTCAAGAACCTTTTTCACCCTCCTAAACCTTCCTCACATATCGCTCAGTAGAACTTAATAACTGACATCCATTCTTTTCAAAAACATCCTTCATCCACTCATTTTGTACATTTGTCTCGCCAATATAATATGATGCGCCTATTTCTTTTAAGACAAACATTGCTCCTGTAAAGAATACCGTTTCATATCCTTTATTTCGCATATTTGGAGCAACTGCGAAATACATTAGTTTTCCTTCTTCTAACGTCCCCTTTTCAATATGCGGGATGACAATTCCTATCGGCTCTTCATCGACACTCGCTGTTAAACAATGCTCTTTCCATTGCTCACCAATTTCTTGCAACATCATATTTACAAATTGATCATAAGTGACTTGTTCTTCCGTCATTTCATTCCAAAGAGAATAAAAAGTATCTTCTCCTACTTCTTCAATAAGCTTAAAATCAATTTCACTTTCTACATCTTCTACTTCATATATATCCTTAAACACAATCATGTTTTCAGTAACATATTCAAATAAATACGTTTCAAAACATTTCTTATACACATCGTAATTTGGGCTTTTTGAAGAAATCTCAAAATGTAAGTTTTCTATTCCCTCTTTTTCAGCCTCAGCAACACAATATTGCATCATTTCCTTTAATTGCTCTTCTGTAAAAGACTCTGCATTATTTTCTTTTATCATGATAGAAGAAGCATTTCTTCTTATTTTAAAATGTTTTTCTAACTGTTCTATAGTCATCATATACTTCCCTCATCTATGTCATACTCGAATTTCTACTTGTTCTCCTTGCATGAGCAGGA
Source organism: Bacillus wiedmannii (assembly GCF_001583695.1). GTDB lineage: Bacteria > Bacillota > Bacilli > Bacillales > Bacillaceae_G > Bacillus_A > Bacillus_A wiedmannii. The sequence goes on from NZ_LOBC01000028.1 coordinate 92,005, forward strand.
TTGTCCTTGAATATATAGAATACTAGAAAACATCGCATCTTTAAAGTGCGGAGGAGGTTCTCCATTGGATATTACAACGCTGCAACAACAGTTAGAGCTTATACAACAAAATGACTATACGCAACTGCAACATATAGATATAAATGAGTTAACGCTCAATATGCTTCAGTATGTCGGAACGACTGATAGTTACGTTCGTTACCAACTTATATATAAATGCTTTTCCTATTTCATTCATCATGAATTCCTTATGGATGATCAGCTGAAATTACTTCTGCAAACTTGTTTAAGCGATGAGTATTTATATTGTGATATTCACTCCCCACATACAGATGGGGTTTTCACACGTTCTTACACTGTTTCGTTAATCGCGCTAATACTCCAATTCGCTAACTCGCACTACTTTTTCACAGAGGAAGATATTGAAGAAATAAAAAACAAACTCATTTCATATACAAACTTAGAAACGGATTTTCGAGGCTATATTGAAAATAAAGGATGGGCTCATTGTCTTGCCCACGTATCAGATGCCTTTACTGAAATTGTTCACAATTCCTATACGACCTTTGAATGGTATGAAGAATTAATTCATTGCTTATTAAATAAAATTTTTATCCCATCTGATCTTTTTCACAATAACGAAGACGAACGCATTATTACGCCGTTACTAGCAATGCTGTATCATGACTTTCCACAAGACGAGTTAGTCTCTATTATTCATAAAAAAATAAAAAGGCTTCCTCAAATTAGAAAACGCCTTTCGCTTAATGAGTATTGTATTTTATGTGCCAACATTAAAACCTTTTTACGCACATTATTTTTCAGAACAAAAGATGATCATAACTTAGCATTTACAGCACGTAAAACAGAAAGAATGTTAAAAGAACTTCCTAACTATTATTAAAATATAAGGAGAACAACTATGGGATATATTGAAGACATGAGAAATCTAGTAGGTAATCAACCACTTATTTTAATCGGTTCACACGCCATTATATTAAATGAGAAAAATGAAATATTACTGCAGCTCCGTACAGATTTTAACCGCTGGGGTATTATTGGTGGTGCCTTAGAATATAACGAAACGTTAGAAGAGACTTTAAAGCGAGAAGTATATGAAGAAACGGGACTTATCATTAAAAATCCAGAACTATTCCGTACATACTCAGGACCTGATTTCTTTCAAATCTACCCAAACGGCGATCAAGTACACGGTGTACTCGTTGTTTATATTTGCCGCGAATTCAATGGTGAACTTGTATGCGACCAAACGGAATCGAAAGAACTACGCTTCTTTCCGCTTGATGAGTTACCTAGTAATCTTCCTCCTGTTATTGAGAGAATTATTAAGGAGTTTCAGCACTCCAATTAAAAAACATTACATATTAAAACAACCTCATTTCCCGTTATTATAACGAGAAATGAGGTTGTTTTATTTCACTGTAAATCCTAATTATCACCTTAATAGTTAGATTGTTATCTCAATCTGATTTCCTTCAGGGTCGCTTACTACACTTTCATAGTAACCATCCCCTGTAGTACGTGGGCCGTTTAACACAGGGTACCCCGCTTCTCTTAATGTATGAGTTAATTCGTTCACTTTTTCTTTACTACCTACAGAAAAAGCAATATGCGCATATCCTATTGTTTGTGTTTGCGTATTATCGTCTATCCCTACCTGTCTCATAAGTTCTAGACGCGCACCACCTTCAAAAGTTATAAAATAAGATTCAAACTGCTTTTTCTGATTGTGATATAAGCTATTTTCTTCACCATTAAAGTACTGTTTATAGAAATCACGCATTCCTTCTAAATCATTTACCCAAATTGCTACATGTTCAATTTTCATAATCGACACCTTTTCTTTTACAGTATTCAACCAACAATTTGATATTTAATTTTCTTTGCTTGTTCTTGTAATCATAAGATCAAGTCCAAGACTTTTTAATCCATATAAATAATCTTCTTTCCAATCGCTCACTGTTATTTTCGGAATATGTTCCGCCGGAATGTACTGCGGACAAGTTTTTACAATTTGATCTATTACAAATTGATTCACTTCATCATCACAGAAAATAAACGCATGTGGATTTATAATAGCTATGAATGTAGAAATTAAACGGGTAAAAGCATCTATATTATATTTCTCTGGATTATTCGAATCTTCACTTCTCAAAGCTTGTAAGAAATTTTTATTATCATACTGCGGAACGAAAGATATCTCTCCTGAGAAAAAGGTGCTTCCTCGCACTACATCTCCATTTACCATAATCCCTGCCCCTGGGCCATTTTGACCTGAATACAAATATACAAGAGATGAATTGTCGTTATTTCCAGTGCCTTTATAATAACCAAGCACTGCGGCATTCATATCATTTTCTATTACTACAGGTATTGAAAACAGATCCTCCAAGTGACTTTTCAAATTGAAATTTTGGAACTTTTCATATCCAGGAATATAGAAAATACGACCATTATCAACCGAACCGGGCACACCAATTGATATAGAGCTTATTTTCGGGAATGTAGCTATAAGACTTTCAATATGTTTAGATAATAGATTCACGCCAGTGTCAACTAATACACTTGAAGTACTTCCTTGCTCTTTTACGTCCCCTAAACAGTTAAAAATTGTATAGTTTGTCTCATTTTTTTCTAAAAATATCGCTAAACCTAACATATATTCCGGATTATAAGCATATCGTTTCGCTCTTCTTCCACCACTTGAATCATCTAGACCGACTAAAGTGACTTCACCGTCTTGTTTCATATTTTCTATAAATTTACTTATCGTTGGAAAACTAATTTCTAATGTATTACTAAGTTCAACTTTCGTTGCACTACCTCGCTCTAGAAGAGCTGTACGAATGCCGCGAAGAATCGTCTCTTTAATCGATTTTTGAGTAACAAATTGTTCACTCAAATCGCTCACCACCTTAATCAACATACTTATTAAACACTTTTAATAAGTTGCGTTGACAATATATCATACATCATTTTCTAAAGCAATAGAGATGATATATTTCTACTAGCGGCACTCCGTATTTAACTCGATGTATTCTCTCTCGTAACAGACGATACAATTCCAGACAAGATAACAAATAATAAAACAGCTAGCAAGGCATTACCTATTCCGAATGCTTCTCCAAGTATGCCTAAAAATGGTGGACCGACTAAAAACGCTGTAAAACCGATTATAGAAACTGTAGCAACATTAGAAGTCGCATTTTCGTGGTCATCTCCAGCAGCTGAAAGTCCAATCGGGAAACCTAGCGCTGCACCAATCCCCCACAGTACTACACCAAATGCTAGAAAATATGAGTTACTCCCAAATATGACGATTGTCATTCCTATAATAGCCATCATAATAGTAGCACGCAAAACATTGACACGACCGAATCGATCAAGGAAATAACTACTACACATACGAGCTAACGTCATTGCCAATACAAAAATTGTATACATAATAGAACCTGTCACTACACTTTGTTCATGTCCGTCTACCATTACGATAGGTAGCCAATCATTTGCACTTCCTTCTGCAAATGCCATCCCGAGTACAAAAAGACCAATTAAAAGCACCTTTTTTTCCATACGTAAGGCAGTGTGCTTCGCTCGCTTTTTGTTCCCCGATTTCTCCTTCTTTCCTGTTCCATGCGGAAGAAAACGATACAACATACATACAAGTAATACAAACACGACCGAAATCGTAAGAAACTGATACAGAATTGGGATGTGAAGCGACGCTGCGGCAGTACCACTGAGCGCGCCTACTAAAGTTCCTACACTAAAAAAGCCATGGAATTTCGGAAGAAGAGTTGTTCCTAATTTCTGCTCAATGGAAGAACCTTCTACATTCAATGCGACTTCCGCCAATCCGTACCCTACTCCAAATACTAGTAAGCTACTAAAAGCCCCAATGCTAGAAACAAAATAAATATTTAAACCTAAACAAATCAATCCAACAATCATAAAAAACATACTACCTATAATAACGTCTCTAGCTCCCTTACAGTCAATAAAGCAACTTGCACTCAGTAAACCAATTATTGAACCAACAGATAGTCCGAACAAAATCCAGCCCATTTCTGCATTTGACACTGCTAACATATCTCGAGTAGCTGCTGTTCTTGAAATCCATGTAGCAAACGCGACGCCTGGCAAAGCAAATAAGAGAAAAAGAGCATTTCGAGAGGCATGTAATGTCTTTTTATGATTGTCCGCACTATATTTCTCCATATGAAACGCCTTCCACATTGTCTATACGATAAGACACCTGTTTATTCATGTACCCGTAAAAAACGATTTCTATAAGTCTATCGTTTTAATAACTTTGGCTGGGTTACCACCAACAACTACATTATTAGGTACATCTTTTGTCACAACTGCCCCTGAAGCAATTACAGCGTTGTCTCCAATTGAAATACCAGGGTTAATTATAGCTCCCCCGCCAACCCAAACATTGTTACCAATCTTTACAGGCTTCCCATATTCTTTACCAGAATTCCGTTCCACCGGATGTAAAGGATGAGTGGCCGTATAAATATGGACACCAGGTGCAAACATACAATTATCACCGATTCGAACTTCACAAACGTCTAAAATAACACAATTAAAATTTGCGAAAAAGCTCTTTCCAACATGGATATTGTAGCCGTAATCACAACGAAAATCAGGGTTAATGTGGGTTTTCCCATCAGCTGAAGAACCTAAAAGCTGATTTAATAACGTAAAACGTTGTTCATCTCCTGTCTCCATCGCCTCGTTATAAAGGCGTGTTAAACGTTTTGCCTCCACCCTATCAGCTACTAATTCTTCATCCTCCGCAATATACATTTCTCCCGCTAACATCTTTTCTTTCTCTGTTCTCATACAATCATCTCCTTTGTTATAGAATGAATTACACTTATTAAACAACTTTAATAAGTGATTTTAATTATACTTATTAAACAAGTTTAATAAGTATCCCTATATTAGCATATTTTTTAATATGTGCAACTAATACGTTTTGAAAGGAAAATTTTTTATTAAAACTGTTGAGACTCATCATCTCATGAAATCCTCTCCTTTAGGCGCTATACTATATGTTTATTAATGAGCACACCAATATGCAAATCAATTGTTAATAAAAAAGAGATTGACCCAAAAGTAGCTGAATAGCTACTTGGGTTAACCTCTTTTATTTATTATCCCTATTTAACTCTTGTACAATATCCCTTTTTCCTATTCTATTAGCAAAAGGGATAAAAATAATAAGGACCATTCCGAACATCCCCGCTACTACCGTTACAATAAGTTTGAAATCAAAAAATAAAGGTGTACGATCTATTATACTAACCATATAGGTTAATAATATTCCTATAACAACCCCAAGTACTAATCCAATAAGTACATATAAATTAACTTGCGTCAAAATAACTTGTACAATCCCCTTTTTCTTAATTGTTATCGCTCTTAAAATAGCAAACTCTTTTCTTTTAGATTGAATATTATTTATAAGTGTATTACATACCCCTAATGTTACACTAAACAAAATTACTACAATAACAACGATGAAAATGGACCACCTTTGCTGGAACATTAAATTAGATTGTTTTAACGATTGAGTATAACTACTTATTTTTAATTGTGGATATTGACCTTTCAATTCCTTTAATTGCTCCAACGTCTCTTTCTCATTATTTGAACTAATAAATGCACGCTCAAAAATTGTATAATCTTGTTTATATGTTACATTACTCCAATCCATGAGCACCTCAGGAGAATTCGGTAGCTCATTAACAATTAACCCGATTTCTACCTTACTAGTCGGTCTAACTTTTTGTTCCTGTTCTGAAAATAGACCCAATTGAACGATATCGCCTACATGAAGTTTATATCGCCCCGCTAACTCTTCTGTAACAACTATACTACTCTCCAAATTTGCAGGTACTTCGGGCAGTAACCCTTGCTTTTCCATTTCCTTCAAATCACCTAAATTATAGTCAAAAGTAATATATTTTTCACCTTGCTTTAATTCTGCCAGTGAGTTCGTACTAATTGTACTAGCTCCTTTTACACTACTTATTTCTTTAAATATATTTTGTATATGAGGTGAGATAATGGTTGAATCATTATTCAAACGATTTTCGATAACAATATGTGTCGGAAATTCTCGTTTCAAATATCTTTCATTATTTTTTTGCATCGTTTTAAATATAGTGGAACCGAAGACAACTATCACCATCATTGTACTTATCATTAAGATAACAAATGTATTTTTCCTTACTTGCGGAATTACATTTTTAATAGCAACAAATGTATTCCTTCCAAATATTTTTTTCATCATAGGTAGATATACTATTAATATCGAAGAAAGATAAATAGGAAATAAAATATACACTCCTAAAACAAGAAATATAGTTCCTATTAATATCACTATTGCCTGCGTATCTCCCGTATTTGCTACCAATCCACCTAAAACAGTTAAAAAGATGCTACTCATTAAAAGGAATTTCCCCATAATACTGCGTGTTTTTTTATTAGAAAAGTCGGATTCTTCATTTTCGCGCATAAGCTTTACTGGCAATATTTTCGAACTTCTGTATGAAGGATATATCATAAACAATTCAATGAAAAAGATACTACAAATCACTGTTACAATTGCTATTTCATAGTCAAAACTTATTGAATTCATTTGAAAAGCAAATACATGCTCTAGCCAACTTTGTAAAAAACGGTTACTTATTACAGCTAGTAACAAACCAAATATTCCACCAAAGAAATTAATTACACTACATTGAATAAATATAACTTTAAACAGTTGTTTCGTTGTTGCTCCCATTGAACGCATAATAGCAAATTGACTTTTATATTTATATAAAAACACTTCAAAATTAGACATTAATAATAACGCAGTAATAATAAGTATTAATATAGATAAAATAACTATAAAAATATGTAATGACGCTAAGTTACTTTTTAAAAACTCGTCTTCCTCCGCAATATCGATTCTTAATTCTTTGTCTATTTTATGAATTTGATTAGATAATGCTAGTACATCAGCATTATCTTTTGCTTTTATTAACACATAAGTAGCTTCACTGTGTTTGCCCGTTTTTTCATATACGTGCTGTTTCACCGCACCTTCCGATAAAATGAGTATGTCTGGAGCTGAACCTCCAGCTTCTATATCAGGTAACACTTCTTTTACTACATATGATTTATTTTCTATTTCAACCTTTTCCCCAACTTTTACTTGTAAAGTTTCCGCTAATCCATCATTTAATGTTACTTCCTCATTTGATAAATTTTTAGAAAAGTGATATCGACTTTTAGATAACGAATCATTTTGAACACCTACTGTATAAATAGCTGTATTCAATTTATTCACTTGCAAATGATTTACGAATACTTTTGACATATATTCAACATTTTCTTGGTTCTTAATATTTCGAAATAAAGATTTATCGATCACTTTATTTTGATCAGGGTTATATCCAACAGATAAATCCATATCTCCATATAAACTTTTAACTTCATTTATAACAGACTGCTTCGCATGACTCGAAAATACAATCATCGTAACAATTAGAGAAACGGCCAACATAACGCTAACGATAGAAGAAATAGCAGTAAATTTATTCGTCTTAAAAAAACGTAAACTTAATCCTCGTACTGATTTTATCATTTTGATTTCTCCATTAATTTTTTAAATTTATCTAAAATGATATTCATATCATTTACTCCATGAGAACATGTATAATCATCAACAATTTCTCCGTCATGAAAGAAGAGAACCCGATCTGCATACGTAGCAATGTGAGGATCATGAGTAACAAGAATCATACTTTGATTGAATCTTTGTTTCATATCGACTAGTACCCGTAAAATATCATTAGACGTATTGAAATCTAAATTTCCAGTTGGTTCATCTGCAAGGACGATTGGAGGAGATGTTATTAACGCCCTACCAATTGCAACACGTTGTTGTTGTCCCCCAGAAAGCTGCACTGGTCGATGATTTTTCCAATTTACTAAACCTAGAACATCTAATATTTTATTTGTTTTTTCTCGTATCTCCTCTTCTGAATCAGCTGATAATATGAGGGGTAACGCAATATTTTCTTCTACAGATAAATCCTTTAATAAATGAAATGACTGGAATATAAATCCTATGTTATCCCTTCTGTACTCTGTCGCATACGGTTCAATGAACATATTTTCAGGTACTTCACCATTTACATAGATAACCCCCTCATCAGGCTTATCTAGAGCACCAAGAATGTTTAGTAATGTACTCTTTCCAGATCCACTCGTTCCCATTATGGCAATGAGTTCTCCTTTATTTAACTCCAAAGATACATTTTGTAAGGCTCTAACATTTGTATCTACACTCTCATATGTCTTACTTAAACCTTGAACTGCTAACACAACTTCACTCATCATTATTCACCTCAACATTATTTATTTTTATTCCTTCCACCAAATTAACCTGAATTAGAATTTTTTCTTTTAGATTACTAGGTGGTACAATTTCTGTTCCTATTTGAACGAGCAACATTTTTAATTCGAGAATTGTAACCATTTTTATCCCTCCCTCAATCTATATTGGTAACAAATTGAAATTTCGTTCGATTTTTTTATAAAAAAATAAGGGAACGCTCAGCATCCCCTCTCAAATCCAATCCGTTTTTTAATTTCCGCTAAATTTACCTTCGCAATAGCCCGTGCCTTCTCAGCACCTTTTTCTAACGCGTCATATAATAAATTGGGCTCCTGCATATACATTGCGTATTTCTCCCGAGGTCCTGCTAATTCGCGGTCTACAACGCGAAACAACTCTTTTTTCATATCGCCCCATCCGATTCCAGTTTCATACTTTTCGCGCATCGACTGTATTTCATCTTCCTTCGCAAATTCTTTATATATCATAAATAATGTTTCTAGTTCTTTCGGTTCATTTGGAAGTGAAGAATCTGTTTTGATTTTAAATATTAATTTTCGTAGTTTTTCTTGTTCTGCAAATAATGGGATTACATTTCCGTAACTTTTACTCATCTTCCTTCCATCAAGACCAGGTAAAATGGCACCTTCTTCTTGTATGACATACTCCGGAAGCGTAAATGTCATACCAAATGTATGATTAAAATACGTCGCAATATCACGCGCGATTTCAATATGCTGAATTTGGTCTTTTCCGACAGGTACATGAGTAGCTTGAAATAGTAATATGTCAGCTGCCATTAAAATAGGATACGTATATAATCCCATATTCACGCCTGCATCTACCTCTAAACCCGCTTCTTTATTTTGCTCCACCTTCGCCTTATATGCATGGGCACGGTTCATAATCCCTTTCGGAGTTAGGCAAGCTAATATCCAAGCTAATTCTAGAATCTCCGGCACTTCTGTTTGTCGGTAAAAAATAACATCTTCTCCAAGTCCAAGTGATAACCAAGTGGCTGCTACCTCTTTCGTATAATTACTAAACTGACTTGGATCATGTACAGCATTTAACGCATGATAATCCGCTATAAAATACAATGCTTTTCCTTCATTCTTCTTTGACATTTGTAATGCAGGTTTAATCGCACCAATATAATTTCCTAAATGAGGATAACCTGTCGGCTTAATTCCTGTTAACATTATTTTTTCACTCACTCTAACTCCTCCTTCCTTAAAATAAAAAGAGCCCCTCATCCTTAAAAAGGACGAGAGACTCCCGCGGTACCACCTTAATTAGCTATCATTAATAGCTCACTTCAACTTCTTAACGTGAAGTAACCGTCTTTACCTACTCATTTCAGTTAGAAGCTCCAGAGCCCATTCCATATTCATCCCTTACTGATTTCCACCACATACCAGCTCTCTGAAAAGTTTTGAATATGTACTCTTCTCTTTCATTGCTTTTTCGTTATTTTTTACAGTTTATCACATTCCCTTTCCAATTAAACCCTAATTTTCTGTTTTATATAGCAGGAATTTTCACCTTGATTGTCTAATAATATATAGGTTTGCAGAAATACTCGAAACAACTTTGGAGGTTTTTTCATGGTAAAATATATATCCATTTTAGGTTCAACGGGATCCATTGGCACATCTGCATTAGATGTCGTTTCCGCTCATCCTGAACATTTTAAAATCGTCGGTTTAACCGCAAATTATAATATCGATCTTCTCGAAAAGCAAATCGAATCGTTTCAGCCTCGTATTGTAAACGTAGCGACAAGAGAATTAGCGGACACATTGCGTTCTCGTATTTCAACAAATACAAAAATTTCATATGGAACTGATGGTTTAATTGAAGTATCTACCCATCCTGATACAAATCTTGTATTAAGTTCAGTTGTCGGTGTTTCAGGTTTACTCCCAACAATTGAAGCATTAAAGGCGAAGAAAGATATCGCCATCGCTAACAAAGAAACTTTAGTTGCAGCTGGACATATCGTAACCGAACTAGCGAAACAAAACGGATGCCGCCTAATTCCAGTCGATAGCGAACATTCAGCTATTTTCCAATGTTTAAATGGGGAAAATAATAAGGAAATCGAAAAATTAATTGTTACAGCTTCTGGCGGCGCTTTTCGTGATAAAACACGTGAAGAAATGAAAACATTACAAGCGAAGGATGCTTTAAAACACCCAAACTGGTTAATGGGGGCAAAACTAACGATAGATTCTGCCACCTTAATGAATAAAGGGTTTGAAGTGATGGAAGCTAAGTGGCTATTCGATATTCCTTATGAAAAAATTGATGTTATGATTCATAAAGAAAGTATCATTCACTCTTTAGTAGAGTTTATTGATGGATCAGTCATGGCACAGCTCGGTGCCCCTGATATGAGAATGCCGATTCAATATGCATTTCACTACCCTACTCGACTACCTTCATCCTATGAAAAATTAAATTTATTAGAAATTGGTAGTTTGCATTTTGAAAAACCAAATTTAGAGAAGTTCCCCTGTCTACAATACACATTTGAATGTGGCAAAATTGGCGGTACAACTCCAGCTGTATTAAATGCAGCGAATGAAATTGCAAATGCACTATTTCTTAAAAATGAAATTGCATTTTTCGATATCGAAAAAACAATTTACAATACAGTTGAGGCTCATCATAATGTAAAAGATCCTTCACTCGATGCTATATTAGAAGCTGATCAATGGGCACGCCAATACGCAAATCAATTCTTAATAAAAAAGAGCTAAAACAGTTTTATCTGTTTTAGCTCTTTTTCCTACGTATTTAACTTAACAAATCTATAACTATGCGTTACTAACACTTTTAATATCGCATATCCTGGAATTGCTAAAATAATCCCCATAATTCCAAATAAATTTCCGGCAGTTAAAATAATAAAAATGATAGTAATTGGGTGAATGTCTAGCTTTTTTCCCATAACTTGCGGAGAAATAAATTTACCTTCTGCTAATTGTACGACCATCATTACAATAATTACTTTTAACACCATTGATGGCGAGTCAATAAATGCGATAATTAATGCTGGTGTAATTGCAATGATTGGTCCTACGTATGGAACGATATTTACAATCATTGCTAAAATAGCGAGTAATACTGCATATTTAATACCAATAATAAGGTAACCGATTAATAGCATAATACCGATAAACAAGCTAACGATAATTTGACCTCTAATATACGAGCTAATCGCATAATGCATATCATCTAGTATTCTCATCGCTGCTGGGTGTCTTTGTTCTGAAATAAACTTTAAGAAGTGATTCGGTAATTGCTCACCATCTTTTAAAAGATAGAACAATATAAACGGAACCATTACAAACGTTAAAACGACCTCTGTAACAGTACTTAAAAATCCAGTTACATTTCCTGTTACTGATGATAACGACTTCGTAAAATCAACTGTGTAGTCTTTTACCATACTCGCTACATCAATATTTAAATTCTCCTGAATTTTGCTTAGTAAATTACTTTCCCCAAATCTACGTGCTGCTCGTTCAATTTCATGACCGAAATACGGTAAGTTATCTATCAACGCATCGATTTGATCTTTAATAATTGGGATTACTGTTACAACTAAAAATACAAATAATCCTAGTACTATTATATATATAGAAGCTATTGATACGATTCTTGAAACACCTTTCTTTTCTAAAAGCGAAACGAATGGATGCAATATATAAAATAGCACGCCCGCTAATAATACTGGGAAGAAAATTGTTTTTAAAAAGACGATAAACGGTGTAAAAACAAATGATATTTTTGTTAGTAATAAAATATTAATGAACAATAGTGCAAACCCAAGTAACACCGCTAAATAATTGTGTTCTCTAAAAAACCTTTTCAGCTTATCTCTTTTTCTTATATTTATTTTTTCCAACGAAACCACCTCTTCGAATGATGAAAAGCCCTTAGTCAGGGCTTTTCATCATAATCTATATATCTATTTCTTTGCAGCTTTCACTACAAATGATACAATAAGAATTAAAACGATTGCTCCTAATAATGCTGGCACAACATGAATCCCACCAAAAGATGGCCCAAAAGATCCAAATAATCTACTGCCTAACGAAGCACCTAATAAACCTGCGATAATATTGCCGAACATACCACCTGGGAAATTTTTACCCGTTATAGAACTAGCAATTGCACCTATAATAGCACCAACTATTAATGTGATAATCCATCCCATTTTTAGTCCTCCATTTCTATTATGGTGTATTTCTTTTTGATACTAAATTATTATGTAACTATTATAATTATTATATCCAATAAAGAAAAATGTTGTCAAATCTATGAAAATAAAGTCTACAAGGAGGTTTTACCCTATGATTCAAAAATTAATAACAATTTCTCACAACACGGCTACTTCTATTTTAAATATTCAAATACCCGCTTATGAAATCGAGGCAAAATATATAAATAGTACAGCTATCCCTCGCCTTTATGATACTGTAGCCGATATTCAATCATGTGATGAAATTTTCTACGGCTATTTTTATGAAGATACACTTGCTGGGTTTATTTCTTTTAAAATGGATGAAGAGGAAGTTGATATTCATCGTTTAGTCGTATCCCCTGATCATTTTCATAAAGGAATTGCTACAAAACTACTACTTTATGTATTTGACATGTTCTCCCCTTCCAAAACATATATTGTACAAACAGGGAAAGAAAATACACCTGCTCTGTCTTTATATAAAAAACATGGCTTTATTGAAGTAAAGGATATCATATTACCCGATGGAGTGGTTTTAACCTCACTTAAAAAATCAGAAAACAACAAATAGTTTGACTCATCAATTTATTTATGTTATCTTTTACTTTATAAAACCTTTTGCTGAGTCCGAAATTTGGAGCGGGGGAACCATTTTTGTAGCTTTGCTACTTGGGGCGAATCTTTTTTAAGTAGGGAAACTCTCACTTCCCGAGTCCGACAGCTAACCTCGTAAGCGTAATGGGAGAGGAAGGTGCTTTTTGCCTATGTTACACATTTTGCCTCCTTAATTATAAATGTGGGATCGATACCAAATAGTCACCTATATTTATAGAAAAGGAGAAATGTAAAATGTTACGTTTATCTGATCACGCTATAAAAATGATGGAGCAAAGACTTCGACTCGAACAACACCGCACATATCAAGCAAATAAAGTTGTAGATAACTTACATCACAAATACTTCTTTCAGCATATTTTTCAACCGAAAAGATAAAGAAATGGTTCATTTAACATCAAAAACACAAGGTGTGTCTAAAAAGACATTCCTTGTGTTTTTGATTTTTCTTATAAAATTCTTACTACATTTAAACTTGCTATAAGCAAATATATACATTCTTATAATCATACAAGATTTCAAAAGAAAAAATTAAATAACCTAAGTCCATATAAATTTAGAACTCAGATTGCTTCGTTATGTTTTTTAATTATGGTTTACTTGATAGGAGTCACTGCAGTGTTAACTCTCCCCTCTACTTAGCAATAAACCGATTTACTTTAATTACGTTTTTCATTTCAATACGTGGTGTTACACCCTGAACCCAATCTAGGTCAAATCCCAGCCAATCTTCTTCTGAGCTTTTTAACCAATTAAAATCAAAAATATTGGACCATGAAGATATCATTTCTTCTTCAGAAAATCCGTCTTCTTCTAATTGATTATATTCTTCTTCTGTCTGAGTTAATAGCCACTTGTTTAAAACACAATGCCAAGAGTCAAAACATGACCAAAGAATATCCTCATCTGGTATGTCTAATGTAATGATAACACCTTTTTGACCTTTAGGTAGCATCCCTGGTCGGTTCTGATCTGGTCTTTTATGCCAAAGCCATACAGGATAAGTTGAACCATCATAATTAGGAAGCCTTTCTTTCATTTGCTCCATCATCCAAGCATACGAAGATTTAAATTCTGGCCAAACATATTTTTCATTACCGCTATAAAAACCGTCTTCTCGCATTTTTCTATATATATGAAGAGGTTTAACTGTGTGTACTATCAAACAAACACTTCCCATCTAACTATTAAGCTCTTATTATAATACACACAAAAAAACAACCCATCAAACAAGACGGGTTGACTATATAGATTTTACAATGGGCTCCTTTTATAGTATATTACTTTCTCGCCTTAATAATAAAAGTAGTTGGCACCATTCTAGCTTTATATAAAGAATAATATTTCGTAGAAGGTTCCGCTAATTCTTCAGCAAATGAGCTAGCTGGTTCAGGCTCTTCAATCCTCTCAATTGTAAAACCAACTCTATTTAACTCATTTATGTATGTACTCATTTTTCTTTTATATAACGTTGCTTGTACATTTTCCCCTTTAAATGTTTCAAACGTAATAGGAGTTTCCTCATGATAAGACGAGCTTAAAGCAATCTCCTCTGTTCCATACATTAAGTTTGAATATACGGGATGCTCCCAGCTAAAAATAAAACTTCCTCCTGGCTTTACATACGAATAAATTAGTTCCAACGTTTTTCTTAAATTCGAAGTCCAACCTAATGCATAAATGGAATATACAATATCAAAATACCCTTTCGGAATATCCCCTTCCTCTTCCATTGCTCCGCATATTAATTTTGGATTCCAACACTTTAACGTTTCACTCGCTGTTTTAATTTGTTCACTTGAAAGATCAAGCCCCCATACTTCCTCTGCCCCGTGTTCTGCCATATATTGCAACGAATGCCCACTTCCACATCCAATATCAAGAACCTTTTTATTTCTAATTGAATCGAACAAATGAATCTCATCTTCAGACGCTGTATACGGACCATATTTCGGTAAACAATCCACTTGAAAGAAATATGGTGCAACTGTATCCCAACACTTTTTATTTAAAGCTAACATTTGTGTACCTTTCATATTCTACATTCCCCCATCCAATTTTCTTCCCCTAATATAAATTACACATTATAACCCGATCTCCCTTTTCTCTTCGCCCGGTAATTTTTCACTTTCGCAATCGTACCGCACGCTCTTCCTCCGGCTTCTCCAGCATACATACCGCACCATCTTTTACTTCCATTTCGCGAATGATCATAAAATACCCAGCGACAATCTGGGCATGCTTTTAACCTTCCCCACAAATTTTCTTGAATCGCCATTAAAACAACGCTTAATACTTTTGTATATACATTCTCTTCGTGCACAGGCTCATATGTAATACCTTTCATATCTTCTTTTACATGTACATGAAATGGGTATTTCTCTAACCACTTTTGCAATGATCCTTCGCCTTCAACGGTTAACCGAATATCTTCTCGAAAACTTTTTAATTCCTCTATCGTATGAAATGGAACCTCTTCATGAAAATATTTTTTCATAAAGAGCTTTATATCCTCTTCTGTTTGCAGCATATCAATTGGCTCTCTCGTATCGTTTGGCATTTTCCATGTATTTAAAAATTCCCGAATATATTCTAATTCATTTGGTGCATTTTGATTCAATTCCATCCACCTTCTTCTTAAAATTTACTTTTTTCTGACTTTATGTATAATTATAATATAAAATAGTTAACCATTAAATAATTTTACTGGTTACAATATTAGGAGGAGTTCTATGAAAAGTTTCTCAATACCGATACGTTTCATGCTTATTTCTTCATTTTTTATGTCTTTTGGGTATTTTGCAGTATACGCATTTTTAGCTATTTATCTATTAAGCTTTCTTCATTTTTCTGCTGTTCAAGTAGGAACAGTGTTGACGGTTATGACAATCACATCACGAGTTGTCCCATTATTCTCAGGTTTAATTGCTGACAAAATAGGCTATATCATTATGATGATAGCCGGATTATTTTTAAGAGGAATCGGATTTATCGCTTTAGGAATATGCTCTGATTTCTATACAACTTCTATTTCTTCTGCACTTATTGGCTTCGGAACCGCATTTTACGAACCTGCTGCGCGCGCCATATTCGGCTCACAACCAGCTCATATGAGAAAAAATTTATTTACATATTTAAACCTTAGTTTTAATTGCGGTGCAATAATTGGACCAATTGCAGGAGGGTTCTTACTCTTACTCGATCCAATCTATGCTTTTTCTCTAACAGGATCTCTTATGCTGTTATTTGCTTTTATCTTTTACTTACTTAAAAATCACTTCCAAGTCACTACTGAAAATACGTCTATTACATTAGGGCTACAGGCTATCTTACAAAACAAATCTTTCCTTTTGTTTTCATTTATTATGATTTTCTTCTATATTATGTTTACTCAGCTTACTGTCGCACTTCCACTTCATATGAAAAACATTAGTAATAGCAACCAGCTTGCTACACTAGTTATTACGATAAATGCAATAACAGGTGTCATATTTATGGTATTATTTCGAAAACTATTTCATAAATACAATACACTTTCGATTATTAAATACGGTGTTTTATTAATGAGTATTTCCTTTTTACTCATTCCTTTATTTCAACACCCGTATTGGCTATTTATTTGTGTAATTTTATTTACAATTGGCGAAACACTCGTATTACCTAACGCTGATATTGATATTGCAAATTACAGTAACGAATCATATACAGCTACTTACTTCGGATTTTATCAACTATCACTCGCATTTGGTTTTATCATCGGTAATTATACCGGTACATCTTTTACATCCAACTTAGGCGGAATGTATACACCATGGCTTATTTTCGGTGGAATAGGACTTATTGGTTTTATTTCACTACATATTTTAAATATTAAAAAAGGATTCCCTAAAGAAGATATATACCTATGTAATCACATTACAATTGAGATGGTACCTTTAGACAACCGGCCTATCATAAAAAAATTCGACCGTCATATTTGACAGCCGATTTTTTTATTCTTCATATTCAAGATGATTATGTCTTTTACAGCCAAATAAATAGCATCCCCCTATATAATCCGTTTCAAATTCTAACCCTGGAACGTATCCAGATTTAATACGTTCTATCATTGTTTTATAACAATTATTCTCTTCTGTATATTCCTCAATTAACTCTTTCTTATCTTTTTCTGTCCAGTTTTCTTCTACCTCTTCATTCTGAACGTCTTCTATTTCTTCTGTTTTCGCTTCAATAGATTCCCGTATAACTTCATTCATACGGGAGTAATTATTAGCTTTATATAGAGCATACACAAATCTACTAATCCAATTGGGACTTTTCCAGCATTCTTTGTATCCCTTTTTGAACCATTCAATTGCTTCTTTATAGCAATGCAACTCAACATATAAATCTGCTACATTAATTTCTCCTAAAAAATTATCAGATTTCCTGTTAAAAGCATCTAACTTCTCTTTCGCTTCTGTCGTTCGCTCTAAATCAATTAAACATTTTACATAGCAATACATGATATAGTCCGAATCCCCTGCAACTCGCAAGAAAAATTTCGAAGCTTTTTCCAGCTCTCCAAGGTTATAATGCGCTACAGCTACATTGTGATATGCTTCATTGGATGGTTGAATCGAAATAGACTTTTGTAATACTTCTTTCGCTTCTGTCCACTTTTCTTGTTTTATGTAAATGTCCCCTAAAATGTTATAAGGGAAGTATGAGGAAGGATTCAACTTAACAACTTCTTTTATTAATTCAAGAGCTTTATCATCATCCTCTTCCTCATAAAAATACATCCAAGCAAGATTATTGAGGGATTGTACACCTCTAGATTCGTGTACTGCTCGTTGAAACAGTTCCATCGCTTCCTCATATTTATTTTGTTCAAACATTTCAATTGCCTTCTCGTTAATGTTCAAGTAACTACCTCCGAAATAAATGAATTCCTCTATTCCCTATCATTATTTTAAAATGTAAAAATTGTAATTTCCATAAAAAATAAATTCATTATCCTACATTTGGACATCCAATTTATAATGCCTTTAGCAACACCGCTTTCTAACGAAAATATATACTTACTGTAAAAGTACTGATTCTCGGTCATAAGTAAGCTTTCCTATTATCCACAAATTGGATATATAACCTGTTTCACTTTACATATTATGGTACAATTAAAAAGAGTGCTAGCTAAACATTTACATAAAACACTACAAGCCTAGCAATACCAAAATCAAAAATCACTTGAAATCGGGGGATGTTATGAAAAAGAAATTAGCTTTTCTTCTATTCACTGGAATTATATTATCCGGATGTTCAACTATAGCAGAAAATTCTTTAGAAACCGGGAAAGGCAGTATGGAATTATTAACACCAACGATTACAACAAAAGATAATGAATTAGAAATTAAGACTGAAGGTATTGATGAAAATAAAGTAACTTTTATTTATGTTGCCAATAAAAAAGTATTGGCACAAAAAATAAAGAATGGTGAATCCTACAAAGTTAACATTAAAGATATCGAGCACGCTCATAGGACAGATTACAAACCAAAAGTCCAACTTTTGCAAACGAAAGATGATACTCAAGATGGAGACATGGTAACCTTTAAACAAGTTAGATATACAGTTAAAAAAAATTAATTTTATAGGTATTTCATTATAAATGTAACGAACGAAAATTTACTTTTAACAGAGGGTAAATGTAAGGAGTGCTAGCATGAAAAGAAGATGGATTTATTGGTGGATTGGTAACATATTTTGGATTATAACGTTCGGGATATTGACAGCTATCATTTGGCTAAGAGAGGTTGATGGGACCGGTGTTACTCAAACACTTGAGCTGAAATTAATTGCCTTTATCGTTTTATTAATTGCATTTATATTACCACTAATTATTCAAGTTGTATGGTTAATTGTTAATCTGAGAAAGAGTAGAAAAAAATAATACATAAAAAAGAGAGGAATCTATTTTAATGTAGATTCCTCTCTTTTTTATATAGGGATTATGACATGCTTTTACAGCTGCACAACTCCCTTTTCTTTACGATACATGTTCATCTTTCTTCTTCATTAATGCTCTTTTCTTCATCGCCTTCGTTAAATATCCGCCTTTAAATGAACGGATTTCATAAGAAGACATAAACGCTTTTGGTGCAATTTCATTAATAATTTCTAACAGTTCTTTTTCTCTAGAACGCTTTGCAACGATATCTAAGCGATAACGTATTGAATTAATTCCTTCGCCTTCAAATACTGTAACACCAAATCCAGAGTGACGTAGTTCATCTACTAATTCATTACAACGGTCTAGCAAACTAACTTGATACGTAATATATCCAATTGCTAATTTATTCTCTATATAACCGCCTAATAATAGTCCCGTACTAAAGCCAATGACATAGGCAATGATGTTCATCCAATTTGATAAATCTTGAAACACAATACCTAAACTGACAATGTAAATAGCTCCTTCTAACAATCCAACACCAGCAGCGGATCTTGTTTGATTCTTTACAAGCAAAATCGTACGGATTGTTAAAATTGGAACGTAAATAATTTGAAGCACAAAAATAAGTAACGCTTGTAACATTGGTATCCACCTCTTTCAAAAAGTCTTTTGTCATAATAACATACATAACCTTTAGAAATCGATGGGTTTTTTAATTTTTTTACATTATTTTTCATACTATTGAAAAACGTAAAAAAGAAGCGTATTATATTTGTCGTAAATTTGATTCTCTTCATTAGCTCGCTTAAACCCAAAAAAGGAACCCCACTAGGTCCCTTTCATCATAGCTCTATGTTTTTCGAAGCATGTTCCCTTTGCTTCTCTTCTTCCTTCACTAACTGCATATTTGCATAAGCTAAATTCGCAATCATTAAAAAGTGACCACCTAAAATGCCTGTACCGAATGCCCACATTTCCATTTCATGCTCAATTTCATACATGATAATAGCCCCTAAAATGGCTGCTGCAAATCGGTTTAGAACTCCTAATCCAGGAGCCTTTTCTTTCATGACGATACTTTTCCCAAGTTTCTCCACTCTGCGAGCTAATAACCAAAGGCAATATGCACTTACAGCTAATCCGATACCAAACCCTGTTACTTGTTTTCCAAACGGAGTAATCGTCCACATAAGTAGTAAACCACTAAAGATCACATACAATTGTAATCGATATACACGTAAGGCTACTTGAATCAAAATATCCGCTCCTAATTTCGCATTTTTTATACTTTAGAAGAAAAGCAGCAACTTACACAGTTGCTGCTTTCTCTTCTTCTTGTTCTTGCTCCATCTTACGAATTTCAACACGTTTAATTTGGTAAGCGTCTTTTTCTAACACTTTAAATGCATACCCTTCCGCCTCAACATGTTGTCCTTCTTCAATTTCATGATTTTGCATCATAATCCAGCCACCGATTGTATCCACATCATCTTCTTCAATGTGTAATCCAAATAAATCTTTCACTTCGGAGATAAGCACTTTTCCATCAACGATTTTATGGTGCTCATTCACATGCTGAATTGGTGGTGCTTCATCTTCATCATATTCGTCACGAATTTCGCCGACGATTTCCTCCAAGATATCTTCAAGCGTTACAATTCCGGCTGTTCCTCCGTACTCATCATATAAAACAGCCATCGGAATTCGCTTCTTCTGCATTTGAAGTAATAAATCGTGAATTGGAGTTGTTTCCATCACTTCAATAATCGGACGCATATACGTGCGAATCGATGATAAATCTTCTTTATCGTTGTTCATATATCGAATAAAGAAATCTTTTACATTGACCATACCGATAATATCATCTTTATCTTCTCCAAAAATCGGATAACGTGTGTATCGTTCATTTTGGATTACTTTCATGTGTTCTTCTACTGAATCTTCCAGGTAGAAACCAATGATTTCTGTTCGCGGTACCATAATCTCTTTTGCAATACGATTATCAAATTCAAAAATGTTATTTACATACTTGTATTCAGCCTGATTAATTTCGCCACTTTCATAGCTATCTGAAAGGATAAGACGTAATTCTTCCTCTGTATGAGCTACTTCATGTTCTGAAGCTGGTTTTAAACCGAATAAGCCAGTTACAACACGAGCTGAACCGTTTAATACCCAAATAAATGGATACATGACTTTATAGAACATCATTAACGGACCTGCCAATAACAATGTTACTTGTTCAGCCTTTTGAATTGCCATCGTTTTCGGAGCTAATTCCCCTACTACAACGTGTAGATACGTCATTAGCATAAAAGCAAGACCAAATGTTAATACTGATGAAATAGAAGGATTTATGTTCCATTTCTCAAATAACGGGTGTAATAACTTTTCAATTGTCGGTTCACCTAACCAACCTAATCCCATAGCTGTAACTGTAATACCTAATTGACAAGCAGATAAATATTCATCTAAATTTGTTGTTACTTTTTTCGCTGCTAAAGCACCGCGTTTCCCTTCCGCAACAAGCTGATCAATACGACTTGAACGTACCTTTACAATCGCAAACTCTGCTGCTACGAAAAATCCAGTAAATGCGATTAAAATCGCAACCATGACTAAATTAAATATTTCCAATGAATCCCCTTAGTTTAAAAAACTAAGGTGTCCACCTCCTGTATACTATAATGTTTTCTTATTTGTTTATTAGAAAACATAGCCCGATACAAAAATTAAAGAGGTCGGATTTCACTTTTTCTATAATAATAGAGCAAGTGTCTGTATTAAAGCTGTCGTTTGACCAGATAAAGATTTCGATATTTTTTCACGTTGTGAATCAGTCAATCCATCTAAAAGCGGCTTTAACTCCGTTAACTCTGCTTCTAATTGATGAATATGGTCTGTCACTTCATTCACTTGTTTCGAAACGTGTTCATTGATACCGAGCAGCTTCTTCTTCTCCTCGATTTTCTCTTTAATCTCACAAAGCGGCATATGCATTTCTTTGCACTTCTCAATAAATTGTAATGTCTCAAATGCTGTTTCATCGTAATAGCGATAATTAGATTGAGATCGCTCCGCTTTTAAGATTCCTAGATTCGTATAATAATCAATCGTGCGTTTCGACACGTGAGCCATGAGAGCCAACTGTCCGATTCGATACACCTTCCCAACGATCTTCCCCCCTTGTTTATATTACTAACATCATACAATACATAAACTGTACAGTCAAACGTGACGGTTTATTATTCATAATTTATACAAAATTTATCGCCTTATCTTATATGACCTAACCTATTAATTTAACTATATAGCAAAATACTCAAATTCAAAAAACCAAAACGAACAAAATATAACTATGAAATTGCCCGTTCCTTTCTAATTTAAGTACATATCATAATAACATCGATATCAAATTCTTTTTAATTGGGAGGAAAAAATGAAAGCTGTTATTCTTGCAGGTGGATACGGAACAAGGATTGGTGAAGAAACGCATTTAAAACCAAAACCTATGATTGAAATTGGAACAAAACCTATTCTATGGCACATTATTAGTTTGTATAGCCATTACGGGATTACTGAGTTTATTATTTGCTTAGGCTATAAAGGATATGCAATTAAAGAATTCTTTCTAAATTACAACTTACACATGTCCGATTTCACAATACATTTAAGCGATAATACAATTACTAGCCATTCTCATCGTGTAGAACCGTGGAAAGTTACACTAATCGATACTGGTGTAACTACCGAAACGGGTGGACGAGTAAAAAAGATTCAAAATTATGTTGGAGACGAACCTTTCTGCCTCACTTACGGCGATGGATTAAGCAATGTAAATATAAACGAACTCATTGCATTTCATAAAAAACACGGCAAAATGGCAACTGTTACAGCCGTACAACCTCCTGGTAGATTTGGTTCTCTCGTATTAGATAAACAGTCTGTAACATCCTTTCAAGAGAAGCCATTAGGTGATGGCGGATGGGTTAACGGTGGATTTTTCGTTTTAAATCCTGATGTTTTCAATTACATTAGTGGAGATAAGTCTGTTTTTGAAACAGACACTTTAGTTCAGTTAGTAAACAAAAATGAACTAGCAGCATATCAACATACTGGCTTTTGGCATCCAATGGATACATTGCGCGATAAAAATAAATTAGTCGAGCTATGGGAAAGTAATAACGCTCCGTGGAAGGTTTGGTAATATGGCTTCATCATCTTTTTGGAATAAGAAAAAAGTATTTATTACGGGACATACTGGCTTTAAGGGCTCATGGCTCACCCTTTTCTTAACTTCTTTAGGTGCAGAGGTATTCGGCTATTCTTCTCATCCTCCATCCATTCCTAACCTTTTTGAACAAGGTAACGTAGCAAAAGAGTGTATGACAATTAATGGCGACATTACAGATTACGATTCTTTATTCCAGGCCCTGAAACAACATAACCCTGACATACTATTTCATTTAGCAGCCCAGCCAATCGTCACCACTTCATATAAAAATCCTATCGAAACATTTAAAACGAATGTTTTAGGCACTGTTCACGTATTAGAAGCGGCTAAACATATAGAAAGTATACGTGGCATCATTAATGTTACAAGTGATAAATGTTATGAAAATGACGGGAGCGGTAACCGGGCATTCGTGGAAAGCGACCGGCTAGGAGGTTTCGACCCTTATAGTGCTAGTAAGGCTTGTGCTGAACTAGTTGCAACATCCTATCAAAAATCATTCTTCCGCACTAACACACTTAAACTTGCCTCAGTAAGAGCAGGTAACGTCATCGGCGGTGGTGATTGGGCAAAAGACCGATTATTCCCGGATATCATTCGTGCATATTTACAAGATAATACATTAAATATTAGAAACAAAAGCGCTATTCGTCCGTGGCAACACGTATTAGACCCTTTACATGGCTATATTCTTTTAGCTGAGAAGCTATGGAAAGACGCCAAATTTGCAGCAGCGTGGAATTTCGGCCCGATAAATGAAGCGAACAGAACCGTTCATGATGTCATCCAATCTATAATAAAATTATGGAATAAACCACTAACAATCATTTCTCCTCATACAAATACCCCTTATGAATCACCTATTTTAACACTCGATAGTACTAAAGCAGTAAATAAACTCGGTTGGACTCCTAAGTTATCAACAGACCATTCTATCGCTTGGACTGTTGATTGGTACAAAAAATATGCATCCGGTGAAAATATGGAATCTGTCACGCGACAACAAATCGATGCATTCAAAAATTTATAAGGGGGCTTAAAAATGGAACAGAAAAAATGCCGTTTTTGCCACTCATTACTTACAAATACTTTTTTAGATTTAGGTGTTTCTCCTCTCGCTAACTCATTTGTAGCTCCAGAACATTCATATAAAATGGAACCATTTTATCCATTGCACACGTTTGTTTGTAACTCTTGTTTACTTGTACAATTAGATGAATTTGAATCTCCGCACAATATTTTCCATGACTATTTATACTTCAGTTCTTACTCATCAAGCTGGCTACTGCACGCTAAGCAATATGTAGAAATGGCGATTAAACGCTTCCACTTAACGAAACATTCAAGGGTGATTGAAATTGCGAGTAACGACGGGTACTTATTACAATACTTTCAAAAAGAAAATATCGAAACGTTAGGAATTGAACCAGCAAAAAATGTAGCAGAAAGCGCTATCCAAAAAGGAATTCCTACTCAAGTAGATTTTTTCAGCAACGACTTAGCAAAAAAATTACCGCAAGCAGATTTAATCGTCGCAAATAACGTATTAGCACATGTCCCGAACTTGCATGATTTTGTCGCCGGTTTAAAAACGTTATTAAAACAAGATGGCACAATAACAATTGAATTCCCGCACTTATTAAACCTCATATCCTTTAATCAGTTTGATACGATTTACCATGAGCACTTCTCCTATTTTTCACTTATAAGTCTTCAAAAAATTTTAGCTCATCATCATTTACAAATTGTCGATGTTGAAGAACTTTCAACGCATGGTGGTTCATTGCGGATTTTTATAAACCATCATAGTGACTCATTTACTATCCATTCCAATGTTACAAAATCAATCCAAAAAGAAGTAGTTCACGGGCTAGATACATTAGATTGCTATCTCCTTTTTTCTAAACGCATAGAACAATTGAAAATAAATATTTTAAAGTTTTTTATCGAAGCAAAAGCTTTAAACAAACAAATTATCGGTTACGGTGCTCCTGCTAAAGGAAACACCCTTTTAAATTATTGCGGGATAGGAAAAGAGTTTCTAGCTTATACAGTAGATAAAAACCCTCACAAACAAAACCTCCTTCTACCAGGAACCCGCATTCCAATACAATCTCCAGAAGAAATTAAACGTACAAAACCTGATTACATTCTCATACTTCCTTGGAATTTGAAAGATGAAATTATGAAAGAATGCTCTTTCATTCGTGAATGGGGCGGCAAATTTTTAGTAACAATACCAGAAGTTGAGGTAATTGAGCCATGAAAAAAATCCTTGTAACAGGCGGTAGTGGATGGATTGGTAAATATGTTGTACATTCTCTTATTCAAAAGGGCTATGAAGTGCACGCCACTTACAATACAAATAAGCCTTCTCACCTTTCTTGCCATTGGCATAAAGTAAACTTACTTTACGATGAAGAAATAAAAAAACTCATTTACGACATGAAACCTAGTCATCTCATCCATTTAGCTTGGGAAGCAGTACCACCAGCGTGTTATGTATCTATTAATAATTACTATTGGCTTACATCCAGTATCTCATTGATCCAACACTTCACAACATGCGGTGGAAAGCGAGTCGTCGTTGCAGGTACTGGCGCAGAATATGAATGGTTTAACGGCGTATTATTTGAAGATTCACCGCTTCTTTCCTATAAAACCCCGTATTCATTATGTAAAAACGCACTGCACTCCTGGCTACAAACGTACGCCGAGCAAACCGGTCTCAGCATGTGTTGGGGCCGCATTTTTCATATGTATGGCCCTCACGAACAAGGGAATCGGCTCGTTTCTAACATTATCACTTCCTTATTAAAAAATGAGGAAGCACTATGTACACATGGAAAACAATCAAGAGATTTCCTCCATGTGGGCGACGTCGCTAATGCTCTCGTAACAGTATTAAACCGCAACGTTACAGGCACAGTCAATATCGCTTCTGGTCAATCTATACAAATTAAAGAATTAGCTTCTATCATTGCTAAAAAGATAGGAAAAGAACATTTAATTAAACTAGGTGCAATCCCTTTCTCTAAAGATGAACCTTTATTCGTCGGGGTTAATGTAGAACGTTTAAAAACTGAAGTAAACTGGAAACCAACATACGATCTAAATACTGGAATCGAAGAAACAATTTTATGGTGGGAATCATTTATACAAAAGCATAACGATATGCATTACTAAAACGTAAATCCTTCGTTCCTCTCGCTAATTCCTTATACCATTCTTCTAGTTTTTCCGGCGTAATAATATGATGCGTACCCATTCCCCCATGCTTACTAGCTTCAGAAAGAGTCGGACCAATTTGTAACTTTCTCTTTCTCATCGCATCGTTCCACGGGCTAAACCCAAACCATAATATACAAGCAAGAGGCGGATAAACCATAGATTCATGCGCAGATAAATGTCTTCCAACCGTATAACTTCCGTGTTCATGATTATGAATAAATCTACCTCTTCTCCATAATGGCCAATCTTCTGGTAAATAACCGTGAAATCGCTGTTTCATTAAAGGTATTCCAAAGTTAAGGTCCGGATAATTGTAGTTAGGATCATCAACCATAATAAGCCCTTCTAGCCAATACATCCTCCCCTCCAATTCATTAAGTGATTTCCAAAACTGATTTTTATCTTGCACACAAAGAAACTCAGTCGTATTTAAAATCATTTTCCACCCTTCTACTTCTTGTTCTACCATCATCACTTCATGATCTGTCGCAAATGCATCAAACTCTGGATTTGCAGAATCTCGTACTTCCCAGTGTGGTGCGAATTTTTTACAAATCTCAACCGAACGATCTGTTGAGCCTTTATTAATTAAAATGCCATGATCAAAAAGTTTCGTATGATGAGCAAGCCACCACGGTAATAAATATTCTTCATTATAAAAATGAGAAATAACGGTTGTAGTTATAACAATCTCCTCCTTGTTCTCTATTAATCTACTTTTTCATCCTACTCTTACTATACTTATCAATTATGTAATTGGTTTCTTTTATTTAAAAAATATGTTTTTCTACCATATAGTATGCTTGCTTAGACAACCACCATTTCCATCTTCTAAAGAAACATCCCAATAAACTGAAAATTAAGTTATAATATCATTATAAAATTAAGAAGGAGGAATGCACGCATGTACTACAACACTTCATTCGAAAACGATCAACCTGTAGGCCGTCTATAACCTAAGACGGGCATTCATATAGGACATACACTTTGCCTCGTCTTAGGGAACTCATAATACCCTAAAAATAGACGGAGGTACTTCAAATGAAACAAACCATTTTAGGAGCTATATGCTTATCACTCGCAGCTAGTATATGGGGCGGTATGTACGTTGTTAGCAAATATGTACTCGACTTTATCCCACCACTTACACTCGTTTGGCTACGCTTTATCATTGCTTTTGTTGTTTTGTATATGATTTTAAAAATAGCTGAGAAAAAGCAAAAGAAAAAAGTAACCATTCGTAAAAAAGATTGGCTATTATTCGCTTGGATTGGATGTATAGGATATTTCATTTCGATCACTTGTCAATTTATCGGAACAAAATTATCCGACGCTCATACTGGCTCTTTAGTAACATCAGCTACACCTGCATTTATGGTTATATTTGCAGCGATCATTTTAAAAGAAAAACTAACCGCTCGTAGACTGTTATCTACTATCATAGCGACAATCGGTGTCATTATCGTAATCGGATGGGATATTGAAATTGGCTCCTATTTTATCGGTACAATCATATTAGTTGGGGCCGCTATTACGTGGGCTTTACTATCTATTTATGTAAAAATTGCTTCAGCTCGATTTTCATCTTTAGTGATTACAACGTACGCCATATTCTTTTCACTCTTTTTTATTACACCTTTTATGATATGGGAATTCCAATCTAGCCCTATTGAACATATGAATCTGTATGTAGTATTAGGCGTACTTTATTTAGGAATCGTCTCAACGGCAGGTGCCTTTTTCCTTTGGAATAAAGGATTAGAATTAATGGACGCAAGCATCGGATCGTTATTTTTCTTCTTCCAACCTATCGTCGGATCGTTGCTTGGTTGGCTCTTATTAAATGAGACATTAAATAGTAACTTTTTTATTGGTGGTATTCTTATTATATGTAGTGTTTTCATTACTACTTTTGAAAAGAAATGAAAAAACAGGCAGAGATTCTTAATCTCTGCCTGTTCCATACTCTTTACGCACTCCAATGCGATGGACGGGACAACATTTTCGGCAATTTCGTATGTTTGTCCCCTTTCGCTGCATTAATTTGAACTTGCGTCAGAAAAATACTATTTGTAAAATCAGCCCCACGAATATCTGCATCTCGTAAATCTGCTCCGATAAGATCTGCTCCTCTTAAGTTTGCTCCATTTAAGTTTGCCGCAATTAAATAAGCTCCTCTTAAATTCGCTCCTTGCAAATCTTTCTTCTTCAAATTTGCTCCCATAAGATCTGCTCCGCGGTGACTCATTCGTTTCTTATGCGCGGCATTCATTTCCTTCCAAACTAGCTCACTCGTTTCTAAAAGTAATACATTTACTTCTGCACGGTGTAACGGAATATTTACTTTCATTAACTCGTCCGCATTTAAATTTGAAAGGCGCTCCGTCTCTTCAATTGCTTTACTTAGTTCTTTATGAATCGGTTGTGTGGCCGTCAAAAGAATAGCCTCATTCAAATACCACAGTATTTCATGAAGCTGATGCATAATCGGAAAAGCATCATACATTTTTCTCGCATGCTTTGCATCTTTCCGCCAATCAATCCCGTTAAATGTCACTTGAGAAATCTTCTGTCCAGCACCGAAACACTCAAATACTGTACAACCTTTATAACCTTTTCCTCTAAGATTTTTATGTATGCTACATTTAAAATCTGATTGTAAGTTAGAACATGGCTTCCCGCCATCTTTATTCACCGCAAAATCTACCGATGCTGCGAACGGTAACGCTACACAACATAGACCGAAGCATTTTTCACAGTTTGCTTTTAAATGATCGTTATGATTAGTCAAAATATATACCCCCTGTTGTCTTTTGACTATTTCATAATATTCCAACTGCACTAAATAATCAATTTTAAAATAAAATAGACTCTTTCATTTCAAATCATAACTTTATCATTTGATTTCCTTTCAATTGAAAAAGACAGTTTCTATCTAATGAATTATAATTAAATTATAAATATTCAAACTAAAAGGAGACTTACTATGGCACTCGAAATGAAAACAAACTGTCAAATTTGCGACCAATCTCTCGAATCAAATTCCGAAGCATACATTTGCGTGTATGAATGTACATTTTGTGCACCATGTACAGAAGAAAGACAAAATGTTTGCCCAAACTGTGGCGGCGAATTAGTACGTAGACCGAAGAAGAAATAGAAAAAAGCAAAGCGATATCGCTTTGCTTTTTTATTGTTTTTGGGATATATAGAAATTCTACCAATCACAAATTAAACGTTTAAAAACTTCACACAAACAGGCTCTGGTACAACAACATCAGATTGTAGCAGTGTTAACTTCCCTGTCGTTTCATTTCTTGAAAATAGCACAAGGTTATGTGACTTTTCATTTGTCGCAATAAGAAACTTTTCAGTCGGATCTAATACAAAGTCCCTCGGCCAATTTCCTTCTGTAGATGTATGTGCAACAAATGTAAGCTGACCTGAATTTTGATCCACACTGAAAACAGCGATACTATTATGACCGCGATTACCTGCATATACAAAGTGGCCGTCAGAAGAAATATGAATCGCACTTCCTTGACTATTGTCATCAAATTCTTTTGGAACGGTAGAAATATACTGCAACTCTGTAAAGGACCCTTCTTCCGGATTATATGATAATGCAATAACTTCCGAGCTAAGTTCAGTCATGGCATAAGCATGTTTTCCGTTCGGGTGGAAAGCAATATGTCTCGGACCACTTCCTGGGTTTACAGACAAACTATTTACTTCTTTTAACTTACTATCTTTTATTTCATACGTAATGATTTTATCAATCCCTAAATCAACACCCACTACATATTTTTCATCAGGAGTGTATCCCGCATAATGTCCATGTGGTTTTTCTTGCCTTTCTTTGTTCGGACCTGAACCTTCATGTGCCATAATAGATGTGGCAGCATTTACAGTTCCATCTTCTTCATTAACTACAAAAGACTCAATCGTTCCTTTATGATAATTTGCTGTAACTACCGTATGGTTTCCACTATCAACACTAATATGACAAGGAGAAGCCCCTTCTACTACTTGTCTGTTTTCTTCCTTTAGCTCTCCAGTATGACTATGAATCGAATAAGCAGCTACACCACCAGATTCGCCTTCCTTAACAACAGAATAGAGATATTGATTATTTTTGCTAATCGTTACATATGTAGGGTTATCCAGCTTGGCCGCAAGTGTTACATTACTAATTTTTTTTGCTTCCGTGTCTAAAGTAAACTTATATATTCCTTCACTATTTTCTTTCGTGTACGTTCCAACATATCCAATAAACTCTTTGTTATCCTTCATTTTCATAACCCTCTCCCTATAGTTTTTGTCCCTCATATTTTTTACAGAACAACCTTAAACTATTTTTTGAAAGAACATCTAAAAAAACTTGAGTACCTCTTTATAAGTTACCATATTTCCCTGCCAAATAGCCTCTAAACCCACTTTTTCTGAAAAGCCGCTATACTCTCATATTCTTCTTCCAGATGACGGGCCAGACGAATATAGATCGGTATTAATTCTTTATATTTCTCCACACTTTCCATGTTTGGCTCATGATAAAAATTGGCACCTACCATATGAGAAACTACATGTAATGTATCTATTTCACCTAAGCTATATAACCCGAGGATTGCCGCTCCTAAGCAAGAGCTTTCGAAACTTTCAGGAACATATACGTCTTGATGAAAAATATCCGCCATCATCTGTCTCCAAAGTTCCGATCTTGCAAAGCCACCTGTCGCTTGAATTTTTTTCGGTTCACCAATTAGCTCTTTTAAAGCAAGAAGAACTGTATACAAGTTATAAATGATTCCCTCTAAAACAGCACGGATAAGATGCTCTTTCTTATGATGTAGCCCAAGCCCAAAGAAAGATCCACGCGCATTCGCATTCCATAAAGGAGCTCTTTCTCCTGCTAAATACGGATGAAATAATAAACCATCCGATCCAGGATTCACTTTCGCTGCTATTTCAGTAAGCAATTCATAAGGATCTTTTCCTAAGCGCTTCCCATGTTCAACTTCTAACGCACATAATTGGTCACGAACCCACCTAAAAATCATACCACCGTTATTAACCGGTCCACCAATTACCCAAAGGTCCTCAGTTAACGCATAACAAAAAGTCCTACCTTTCGGATCCGTTACAGGCTGATTTGTTACAACTCGCACCGCACCGCTCGTACCAATTGTAATAGCAACTACTCCAGGTTCTATTGCATTTACACCTAAATTCGATAGTACCCCATCACTCGCACCGACTATAAAAGGAGTAGTAACAAGTACATTCATCTCTCTTGCAAATTCTTCATCTAATCCTATTAAGCTGTGCGTCGTTGGAACGAGTTTAGAAAGCTTTCCCTCCGAAATTCCTGCAACACGAAGAGCTTCTTCATCCCACTTTAAAGATTTCAAATTGAACATCCCTGTTGCTGATGCTATAGAATAATCAATTACATATTCATTAAATAACTTATAGAAAACATACTCTTTAATTGAGATGAATTTATAGCTTTTTGCAAATAACTCAGCATGTTCATTTTTAAGCCAAACTAATTTTGAAAGTGGTGACATAGGATGGATTGGTGTTCCAGTACGAAGGTAAATTTCATGACCATTCATATCATTTTTTATTTTTTCTGCCCAGCTTGCACTTCTATTATCTGCCCAAGTAATACATCTCGTTAACGGCTTCCCTGCTTCGTCTACAGCAATGACACTATGCATTGCCGAACTAAAAGAAACACAAAGAATATCAACTAGCTGCACATTACTCGATTGTATCGTTTCTTTAATCGTATGTATGACCGCTTGAAAAATCTCTTCTGGATCTTGTTCTGCTGTTTCTGGTGCGGGAGAATATAAAGGGTATTCAATCCCATGACTTGTAATAACTGATCCATCCACCGAAAACAAAACTGATTTTGTACTAGTTGTCCCAATATCTACACCAATCATATATTTCGAGCTCACTATGTAACCCCTTTCAAATTATTCCTATAGCAAAAGAGCACCATGATGTATACAAAAAGACGCTCCCTTATGAGAGCTACGTTTTCATAAACTTCACTCTCCATAAGGGGATCCTTTTTATAACCATTGTGCTGTTTTGAAAATGCATGGTGTCTTTTTATATCGCTGCTTTCACGTAATAAGGTACCAAACTCAGGATTTATTTTACAGGATGAAGTTACATAGAGATTGGTCCTCTCGTGAAAAGCAATTTGTGAAAACTTTACTTCCTTATAACTTAGGCGCTTTCGCCCAATCCGCAGCAAACTTTTCAATACCTTGATCTGTTAGCGGATGCATAGCAAGTTGTTCAATGACTTTATAAGGAATTGTTGCAATGTGAGCACCTGCCATCGCTACACGAGTTACATGATCTGGGTGTCTGACAGAAGCCGCAATAATTTGTGTATCTAATTGGTGAACATCGAATAATTCAGCAATTTTAGCAACTAATAGTACGCCATCTTCAGAAATATCATCTAAGCGACCTAAAAATGGAGAAACGTACGTTGCACCTGCTCGAGCAGCTAAAAGAGCTTGGTTCACAGTGAAAATAAGTGTAACGTTTGTTTTCACACCTTTTTCAGTAAGGTAGCGGCAAGCTTCTAATCCTGCTAGCGTCATCGGAAGTTTTATCGTGATGTTTTTATCACCACCGTTAATTTTAATCAGTTCTTCTGCTTGAGAGATCATTTCTTCAGCTTCTACAACATCTGGAGTTACTTCTGCCGAAACAGATTCAACGTTAGGTACTGCCTGACAAATTTCTGCAATACGGTCTTCAAACTTAATGCCTTCTTTCGCTACTAAAGACGGATTTGTTGTCACGCCAGCTAAAACACCTAGTTTATATGCTTTTTTTATGTCCTCAAGATTTGCAGTATCAATAAAAAACTTCATGATTTATTCCCTCCATTTTTTAAACGTTAACGAGTTATACTTTTAAAATGTTTATTTCTTTTCTACTGCATGTCCGCCAAATTCATTGCGCAGTGCTGCTACAACTTTCCCTGTAAATGTATCATTATCTAATGAGCGGTAGCGCATTAATAGAGACATTGCGATAACAGGAGTTGCTGTTTGAAGGTCTAATGCTGTTTCTACTGTCCATTTCCCTTCACCAGAAGAATGCATAACGCCCTTAATTTCATCCAGTTTTGCATCTTTAGAAAATGCATTTTCAGTCAATTCCATTAACCATGAACGAATGACTGAACCGTTGTTCCATACTCTTGATACTTTTTCATAATCGTAATCAAATTCACTCTTCTCTAAAACCTCAAATCCTTCACCAATAGCAGCCATCATTCCGTATTCAATTCCGTTATGAATCATTTTTAAGAAGTGACCGCTACCAGCTTTCCCTGCATATAAGAATCCATTTTCTACAGCTGTATCACGGAAGATAGGTTCAACGATGTCCCAAGCTTCTTGATCTCCTCCGATCATGTAACAAGCACCATTACGAGCACCTTCCATTCCGCCAGAAGTTCCTGCATCCATAAAGTGAATACCATCTTTCTTTAATTGCTCATATCGGCGAATAGACTCTTTATAATGTGAATTGCCAGCTTCAATTAAAATATCTCCTTTTGATAACAGCGGTGTAACCTCATTAATAACAGAATCAACAACAGCGTGCGGAACCATCACCCATAGAATTCTTGGTGATTCCAATGATTGAACGAGTTCGCTTAAACTAGATACACCTGTAGCACCGTACTCTTTCATTTCTTCCACCGCACTCGTATTTAAATCAAATGCCGCTACTTCATGTTTATGATCCATTAAATTCTTCCCTAAATTTAATCCCATTTTACCTAAACCAATTAATCCTACTCTCATAATATAATTCCTCCTTGAATTACCTTTCATCATAAATACACATTAATAAAATGATGAATATCTTTTTGTCATATTTCTTTACTTATAAGGATGTACTTATTTTTTCAATCCTTCATCTAACCACCATTTAAATTCACTTTCTTGTAATAGAGCATGAGCAGCATCCGGACCATACGAGCCAGACTCATATTCATGAAGAGGTAACAAGTTTTCTTCGAATGCTTCAAGGATTGGCTGCACCCATTCCCATGACAATTCAACTTCTCTCCAGTGAGCAAAGAATGTAGAATCTCCACATACAGCATCATAGATAAGCCTTTCGTAAGCTTCAGGTATTCCCACACCTGTTTGCTCACAAGTAAAATGAATACGGATCGGTTCAAGCTCTCCATTGTTCAATGGATTTTTACTATTTAATTGGAGTGAAACATTTTCATTTGGGCTAATTTCAATGATTAACAAATTAGGCGCTGCATTTGGATTACTATCTTGATACTGCTGTTTTAACGTATTTTTAAACTCAATTACAATACGAGTAGACTTTTCTTTCATTCTTTTTCCTGTTCGTATGTAAAAAGGAACATCAGTCCAAAATGGGTTATCAATCCATAAGCGAGCCGCAACAAATGTATCTGTTTGAGAAGAAGGATTTACTCCTGGCTCCTCTCTATACGCCACAACTTGTTGTCCTTTTATCTCCCCTGAAGCATATTGTCCGCGAATGATATGGTTTTGAACGTCTTCTTTTTTCACTTTACGAAGAGTCTCCATGACCTTTCGTTTTTCCTCACGAATTTCACATGCATTGATCTTTTCCGGCAGATTCATAGCAGTCATCATTAATATTTGCAGCATATGATTTTGAACCATATCGCGAATGGCTCCTGCATGATCATAATATGCTGCCCTTTCTTCTACACCAACCGTTTCACTAGCTGTGATTTGTACATTCGCAATATGTTCTTTATTCCAAATCGATTGGAGAACAGGGTTTGCAAATTCAAGTGCTTCAATATTTTGAACCATCGGCTTACCTAAATAATGATCAATACGGTATATTTCGTCTTCTTCAAACGTTCGACTAAGCCTATCATTCAGCTCTCGGGCAGATGTAAGATCATGACCAAATGGTTTCTCAATCATTAGGCGCTTCCATCCATCCGTTTTATCAAGTCCACTTTCTTTAATATTTAAAGCAATGGTCTCAAAGAAGTCAGGAGTAACTGAAAGGTAG
The DNA here is from genome assembly GCF_001583695.1 of Bacillus wiedmannii. Taxonomy (GTDB): domain Bacteria; phylum Bacillota; class Bacilli; order Bacillales; family Bacillaceae_G; genus Bacillus_A; species Bacillus_A wiedmannii. The sequence goes on from NZ_LOBC01000028.1 coordinate 127,784, forward strand.
AACATTCTATTCCCTTGTATATTTTGTTCTTCTTCCCTTTCACGAACTACTTGCAATAACCTTTTATAATCTTCTGGCTTATTCACATCTAATGGACAATAACGAAAACACTCTAAAAAATCTTCTATTTTCGGAGTACCTTCATCTTTGCGACGAGAAAAAGTTTCTATTGATTCTTTTACTCTTTTTTGAAAATCTAAATGAGATACTTCACGTCTTCCAAGCCCAATAACGGATATTTGCTTTGGAAGCTTTTGATCGCTATATAAGTTATATAGTGCAGGGTAAATTTTCCTTTTCGCTAAATCCCCTGTTGCTCCAAATAAAACAAAGGTCATTGATTCCAATTTCAGTCCCCCTCGTGATGTATAGTCATTGTCACTATAGTAAAAATGCATTGTACAGAAGCTACTATTATTGTTGATCCAATCTTACTTCTTAAATTCTAATTTTTTATATTTGTCGCTTTCTCATTGTCCCCAATATTAATAGTGGCAATTCAAAGCATTTTCCCCACATCCTACTTACTCAGTTTAACTTATATTAAATAACTTAATTACTTTTAGTAATTAAGTTATTTTATGTCTACCATATTAACTACATAGATTATAATCGTCAAGAAAAGTGTCTCGAATTAAAGATTTTTATTCCGTAACATCTTATTAGAAATATGTTCATGAGCTGAATAATAAAAAGGCAAAACCGAACAAGAATATGTTCGGTTTTGCCTTTTTATTATTGTTTCAAATGATTTTTAACTGCCCTTATAACTAATTCATGATCTTCTTCTGGTGGTAACCCTGAAACTGTTATCATTCCAATAACTCCTACATCTTTTATTTGCACAGGAACGCAACCACCAAATGCAGCATAATCCGACCTATCTAAAAGATATTTTTCATTATATGGAATGCCCGTTATTTCACTTTGTATCTGCATATAATACGAGCTATGATTATGCAAAGAAACAACTCGTTTTTTACGCTCAATCCATTGTGTATTTTCCGCAGTTGTCCCTGTCATCTTGAAATGAAATAGTTGCACACCATTTTTCGCTATATCAACAGCAATCAATTTCCCTTCCTTCCTCGCTGTTTCAACGATAAATAAACCTATTTGCAAAGCATCTTCATTTGTAAAAGACGAAAATTGAAGTGTTTCCTCCTCTATTAAAATTTGTTTACTAATTTCATTCAAATTTGAAGTACTCATATGTTTATCCCCCTTACTCACTTTATGCCACATTGCTATTTTTAAAATTATGCGACCCTACCGTACTGACTTTCCATATAACCTAATAACGTAAAGCGTATTCTTTTCTTCTTGGTGCTATTATGAATTATATTTAACGCCTTAAAAATGTATGTCCTTTCGTACTAAACATTTCGTATAGAAGTTTTCTTCCGGATACTTCTTACAAGCATAAAAAAACCAGTTGATTGAGCAACCGGTTCGCTAAAATTTTTATATAGGATATTCATTCAACCAAATGAATGCTTGTTCATAATCATCGAAAAATTTTATAGATTCTTTTGTATTGGATTGTTGTAAATAATTCAGTATCTCCCCTTCTTCAAGGAGAAAAGCAATTGCCTTACTGTGATTCAAAATCGTTTCATTGAAAAACTTATCTTTCCATACTTTTTGAACAGAAAAATGATCTGGCGTGTACCCTTTTCTATCTACCAGCAATTTGTATTTCCGTCCCTCGGAAATGAATTGCTGACAAACTTGCTCGAAGCCATTAAACCATTCATAAACATCATCTGTTTTAATCTTGCCTATAAGACGAGTAACAATTATATCTCCGGAAACAGTTGTACTAATATTCAGTTTACTCAAATTGGAATCATCTCCCTTAGTTACAATTATACGGAAATATCCCATGAAATCAATAAGATAAAATTGTTACGCATTGAAGCAATCTTATTTACGAAAAGAGCCTATGTGAAAGATGATCTTGTGTCGCTAATTTAAAAAAGGACAGACTCTCCAAACGGAGAAGTCTGTCCCAAAATCGTTCTATTTTATTTTACATTAGAACTAACAATCGTGAATTAGAATAATGACTTAATACTTGCTAAAACAGTAAGTACACCTACAATAATAACAAATACGTTACTCATTTTCCCTTTGTATTTAGCTAGTACTGGTACTTTATTGATTGCATACATCGGTAATAGACATAAGATAGCAGCAACTAATGGACCGCTTAGAGAATCAATAAGTCCAAGAATACTTGGATTTGTATAAGCAACAAACCAGCATGATAATACAACAAAAGTAAGGACGATTGTCTTAATTGTTTTTTCTTCAATAACTTTTCCACGTGATTTACCGAACTTAATAATCATGTCACGCATTACTTCAAATGCTCCGATATAATGGCCAAGGAATGATTTTGTAATAGCCACAAAAGCAATGATTGGAGCTGCAATCGTAATTACAGGTGAATTAAGCTCATTAGCAAGATATGAAAGAATTGATAAGTTTTGCTCTTTTGCCATTTTTAAATCCTCTGGAGTCAAGCTCAGTGTACTACTCCAAACGAAGAACATAACTACAGCGAATGTCATGATATAACAAACTTTTTGTATTTGCGCACATTTAGCATCAGTAGCTTCTATTCCATACGTAGCTCTCTGTTTCACAACAAATGATGAAATCATAGGTGAATGATTAAATGAGAATACGATGATTGGTAGAATCAACAATATCGTTCCAAAATATCCTGTTCCTGTTGAAGCAGTAGAAACAGCTGAAAAGCTAAGCATTGACGTATTCCACTGTGGAATTAAAGATATTGCGATAAACAGTAGAGAAGCTATGAAAGGATACACTAGCATACTCATGATCTTTACAGTAATATCTTGACCAAAATTCAGTATAGCGATAAGACCAAGAACTAATACAAGTGATAAAATAGCCCTTGGAGGCTCTGGCATGTGCAATTGATGCACGATAAAGCTACTTGCAGTATTTGTAAGCGCAACCGAATACATTAGCACGATTGTATAAATTGAACCGAAATATACGATGTTAAAAATGATACTTGCTTTATTTCCGAAATACTCTCTAATTGTACCTGTGATCCCCTCATCAGCAGAATTAGAAGCGTATATCATTTTAGCAAGTGCCCTATGTGAGTAATACATAACTGGATATGCAAGCAATGTAATTAGTAGTAATGATAATAAACCACCTGAACCTGCATTAATCGGTAAAAAGAGCACCCCTGCTCCAATTGCAGTTCCAAATAGGCTCAATGCCCATGTAGTATCCTGCTTATGCCACTTTTTCGGATCTGCATATTGCTCATTTTTTAGTGCGATATTTTCAGCTTGAACTTCTATTTTCTTTGCAGTATTCCCGTTCATATAATAACTCCCCCTTGTATCTATTCTTGCGTCTCTCTTTATAGCTAACAAATATTCCTTTTTTCGGAAAATGAATTCCTTACAAGTTGCCCCACATTGCAAGTCCTTCATCATAATGAATCCAAATTGAAACATTCGCTAGTTAGCGTCCTAACATAAATGTTAGCGTTCACAAAAAAGTTTACTCGTACTATCCGCTCTTTATATAAAGACCGCTTAAGAGAACAATATTGAATAGACTTCATAAATACGTTGCAACATTTCTAATAACAGTGTATTACTTTTATGGTTTCTCTAAATTACTTGTAAAAGTAATTTCAGTTAAACCGGCCTCTCTTCATTTATGAGGCATTTCTTTCTCAATCCTATACATCACTTTAATAGCTTCGGCAGCATTTATGGTATTGATTACACAAGCCACTGAAGCACTTTACATACATTTCGCCTCTAACCACACACCTTTCTTACTAATAATCGCATTTTTTATATTTTCTCCAGAGATAATAAAATTTCTCTCGACGCACTCATTATAACGTGTATATTTATAAAATTAATATTTTTATATTTTCAGAAATATTAATTGGATATAATTTTACATGGATAATATTTTACAGTTAGCATGCAACCCTTGTTCCTATCGCTTAAAATGGAATTAATCAGCATAAAACACAGTAAAATATTGTTTATTTAAGCTACTCATTTTAAAATTTTTTATATTTTTCTTTATCTAAAAATTTTATTTCAAACTAAAAAAGATATCCTAATAAATAATTAATGTGGTGAAAAAAATATCTTTTTAAATGCATAAACCAAATTTTAGGATATATATTACAAACAGTGCATTCATATACATTTTTAAACTTGATGCTAACGAGAGAACCGCTCACATTTTGCTACACGAAAAAATAAAATAAGCTGCCCATATGGACAGCTCATTTACATCATTCAATCACCACTTTTATTAAAATGCAACAAAAGAGATGATATTATTGATTATTACACGATTCAACCTATGAAAAGCGAATAATTTAACCTTTAAAATCCCTCATTAACTAGCTCTTTTATCAAGTTTAATTTTGCAGAAAGCTCAATAAACCATTCTTCATCCCCTGTTAATAATGCAAGGTCTATAAGATACAGGATTTGCTCCTTATTTATTACCTTTGATTCAGGGAGTTTGTTAACGTGTTTACTAAAGAGTAAAATCGCTTCGTTCATTGTGTACTTGTCGTCACGTTTCACAATGCTAACTGTAACTACATCTTCCACTTCATCAAGTGATACAATGTAACCAACTATGAATTCACCCTCATTTGATATTCCACGAACCCAATCTCCCACTTTTAAAACATGATTATTATTTGACATCATACTTTTTCACCTTCTTATCAATATTTTTGTAACGATAAAAAAGATATAAAAACTAACTTAAACTGTATTATTTTTAATTACAGTTATTTTTTAAGAACTCACGGCTACATAATAATTAAGCCGCTTAACGTTCTTGATTAATAAGGTCAACAACTTCTTTCATTGTATAATTCTTTAAATATTCACCTAGATGTTCTTCCGCACCTAAGAAAATAGCAAAAAGAACTTTCCGCATGTTCGAACCTACAATACACTGATCATTTGATTCTGGACACTTCGGCTGCAATGCACCTTCAGAGGTTATTTGATAAATATTCCAAAGATTAATTTCACTTAAATCACGGGCAAAAATAAAACCTCCACCAGTTCCCTCTTTTGATTGTATAAACTTATGTTTTTTTAACAAACTTAGCACTTTGCGAATGCGTACGGGATGAACACCTGCACTTTCTGAAATAGCATTACTTGTTGACATCCGATCTGGCTGTAAAGCTAAATAAGTTAAACTGTGAATGGCCAAAGTAAAGTCGCTGTTCATTGTTGTCCTCCTACGATAAAAAATATGATTTCTCGCTTAGTAACATACTGTAGCCATAAATATTACAGATAGGTTAGTCAAACGGTGAACTACCCACCACTTAGTACCTCTTACGAGCTTACTTGAAGTAGGGGCTTCTCGGTTCATCGCTACTTTTGATAGCTAACGAATTTGTCCTAGGACAGCCGAGCTAACTCCCTTGTTCCAAAGGTTATTTTATTACTATTTATGCCAACACTAATAAGCGGATGGCTTCCTTTTTGATATTGATCGCTGCATTATAATCACGGCCAATTGTGAGTCCACACAAACACGCATACGTGCGTTCACATAATGGCATTTCTTTTTTATTTCCACAATTACTACACATCTTTGTAGAAGGAAACCATTTATCTATTTTTACAAGCTGTTTTCCTTGTTCTTGTAGCTTATATGCTAAAAATGTCGTGAACATCCTCCAACCGTTGTCCGCTACACTCTTACCAAATCTAAATGCTCGTGACATTCCTTTCATATGTAAGTCTTCGATTGCTACAACGTCAAAACTCGTAGCTAATTCTTTAGACTTATGATGAAGAAAATTTTTACGTTGATTGGCGACCTTTTCATGCAACTTCGCTACACGAATTCGTTGTTTATTCCAGCGTTCTGAACCTTTCACACGTCTTGCTAATACTCGTTGTGCCTTCGCTAATTTCTCTAACATCTGACGATAAAAGCGAGGATAATTGGCTTTCTCATCTTCGCTACTCACGTACAATTCAGCCATTGCGAAGTCTAATCCAACTACACTTTGTACTTCTTTTTGTACAATCTCTTTTTCATATTCAGTCAAGATGGACACATAGTATTTACCAGTAGGTGTCATCGAAATCGTACACGATTTGATGATATGTTTTGGCGGGATTTCTCTATGTTGCTTCAGTTTCACCATTTTCAACTTTGGTAATTTGATATAACCATCAAATAACATAATATTTCCGTTTACTCGATTCGTTGTATAGGATTTTCTACTCTTTTTACTTTTGAATGTAGGAAAATCACTTTGACCACTAAAAAAATTCTTATACGCAGTTTGCAAGTTTAATTGCGCGTTGGCCAATGCCAATGAATCAACTTCTTTCAACCATTCATACTCTGTCTTATATTTTGCAGGAGTAGGGAATTTTTCTTTCTTTAGTTCTTCCTTGTTCTCTTTATATTTTTCATATACTTCTTTTCGTTCAGCTAACATTTTGTTATACACAAAACGTACACACCCGAATGTTTTTCGTATGAGATGTGCTTGTTCTTCTGTTGGATACAGACGGAATTTATACGCCTTATTCTGCTTTGGCATATCCATTCACCTCATTTTCCATAAGCTATGACGGTGATCACACAACCTGAACACTACAAGATTATTATCTACTTTCATTGTTATACCAAAATTCCCCTCTTATAAGACTGATTATATCAGAGGCGAAATAAATAGGAAAACCAAATGTTTGGCTACGCCAAACCGAAATTCATCTCCGAAATGCCGCTAGACTATCGTGTTTCACACGCCTGAGGAAGGAGACTTCTTTCGGATAATATGTTAAAATATTCAAGAAGAATGCTTAGCATGAAAAAATTAATCCCTTTATATTCTATCAGAACTCCCCTATATCTCCTAACTTCATTTAACTTTTTAAGTTGCAAATAAATTTAAACAGTCCACTGTTTCTTAACTTGTTCTTCTGCCAATTGTTTAATTTTTGTCCAAATCGTATCTTTACTCACAATAACATTTGTGTGATAGTTTCTATCTTTATAATTAACTGTAACACATACTTCAATCACTTTTGCTTCCTCCTTTCAAAATATTACTTATTAATTAGCCATTTTTTGCAATTCAATATTCAAAAATGTTCGAACGCTACGCGGTAAAAATTTGCGGATTTCTTCCTCGTTAAAACCAACCTGTAATCTTTTTTCATCCAGCATAATTGGACGACGTAACATTTGAGGATACTCAATTATTAATTTATAAAACTCATTAAGCGAAAGCGCCTCAATATTTATATTTAATTCCTGAAAAGTTTTAGATCTAGTTGAAATAATTTCAGTAGCACCATCTTCAGTTAAACGGAGAATGGATTTAAGCTCATCGACTGTAAGAGAATTTGATACGATATTTTTTTCGGTATAATCAATTTGATGTTCTTCAAGCCATGCTTTTGCTTTTCGGCATGAACTACAGCTTGCTGTCGTATATAAAATCACCATATTTTACACACTCCTTTACTTTTTAAATTATTATATAGATTATTGAAATGTATTAAAAAAAATTACAGTTTAGAATGAAATACACGTTATATTATTTATTCAAAATATATTTAATTTATCTGTTTTTTACAAACGATGGCAACTCACTTCTAAAAACTATACTGTAATTTTAAACTTTACAGTTCAATTAATCAACTGTTAAGTCTTGGATGCATTCCATTAGCGAAACAAATTATATTCCACTTTATTTATTTCTTTCCTACATGTTTAGCATAATAAAAGCTACTGCATTGAACACAGCAACATTGTAGGAGGAAATACGCGAACAAAAAAGCAAAGCGCGCACACTTTGCTTCTTACAAAATCCCTTTTAACTTTTTACCAATTAACTCCGCTAAATATTCATAACCTTGTCAGCCAAAATGTAAACCGTCTTTTTCATCATCTTCTACAAATCTTTTATAACTCTGTTCTTGAATCATCTCAGCATATAAATTCAGAAAATAACTTCCTGTTTCCTTCGCCACTTCCTCTACTACGTCTGCATACTGACCAAGTACTTTATTGGTTCTATTATGCTGGCGTTTTTCATCAACTGGTGCAGGACTAATAAGTAATACTTTTTCTGGTGAAATCTTACTTACAATCTTCTCTAAATTGTCTTTGTATACTTGTAATGGTACTGGATCAAATAATACCGAATCATTCGTACCAAGAAAAACTGTTACAAAGTCTGGTTTATGTGATAGTACATCATCTTCAACCCTATGTAACGCGTCGAACGTATTATCGCCCGGAACCCCCGCATTTACCACCTTCCAATTTAGAAACATCTCTTGCAGACGCGGTGTTAACCTTGGCGTTCCATCAAAAAACGTTTCATCAGCTGTAATACTATCACCGAAGCATACTAACGTTTTCATAGAGCTGATTCTCCTTTTACGTACGAAATAACTTTCCTTCTACCGCCTTAATATATCTTTCAGCAGAACGTTCCACTGCCTCATTTGCATTCTCTTTCACTACTCCATGAAAAGCATTATATAAACGATTAAATTGTAATGGCTTCACTCGATTCGCCATTCCCTCCACTTTTCTCGCTGGCAATGGAATTAAGTTCGGATAGCTGTACATGAAACTCACCCACTGCTGATCCGCTACAACTTGAATAATATCACCTGTTAATAAAATACCTTTCCTATCATTTCCTTCTTCCCAATGTAATACAGAACCGCCGCTAAAATGTCCTCCGAGACGATGAATAGTAATTCCGTCCGCTAATTGTAAAGACTCGCCAGACCAATAAATAATACGACTACTCGGGCGTACTACCCACTCTTTATCGTCTTCATGTATATAAATGGGTACATCAAACGTTTCTGCCCATTCTACTTGCGTTGAATAATAATGAGGATGAGATAGTGCAATCGCATCTAACCCGCCCCACTCTTTTATCTTCTCAATTGTCGTTTCATCTAAATAAGTAATACAATCCCATAATAAACGATAGGAATCCGTTTTTATAACAAATGCGGTTTGACCGATCGCAAATTTAGGTTTTGTCGTAATGCTATAAAGTCCATGTTCTTCTTCTATCATTTCATTTTTATATGTATCACTCGTTCGCAAGTTTTCTAAAGTCGTCCAAGACTGCCCTTTCGGATTCACATATTGTCTCTCCTCATCACAAATAACACAACTTACCGGTTCTTCCACACTCGCTGCATACTGTACGCCGCACGTTGTACAAACGAAATTTTTCAAACTAATTCCCCCTATCCCTATATTTTTATTAAGCTGATTTTTGTTGATAATGATCTACTTTTTTATTTTCAATTACTAAACCTATTAGAGTCAGTAAATAGACAGCTGTAACTGACAATGGAATTACAGTAAATCCATTGTCGGCAAAAAGAATCCCGCAAACTGACGTTACGAATACAGTCCCTACTGACAGTAAACCATAACTTTTACTTTCATAAATCCATACGTACGGCACAAAATGAACACCTATTAACATCGCTACTACAAAAGGTAACCACTCTGGAAATTGAAAATAGGCAAGTAACACAAACGGAATATTTAATACATTTATCCCGCCAATTAATCCAGCTAAAGTCCCTAGCGGATTTCCTTTCGCAAACATATCAATTTTCAATATAGCAGCTATCATTAAGCCACAAGGAAACACACAGCCCATACCAATTAAATACACCCACACAACTTGTTTTTCTGAAAGAAGAATACCCGTTACACTCGCTACAATCCAAAATAAAATACCAGCTATTATAACTGGAAATCCTTTTTTCGTTCTTTGTGCTAAATCTCGTTTTGCTTCTGCTATGTTCATTTCACTATCTCCCCCAAACTATTTGTACTATAAAGCCGGCTCAATTTCACCCATCCAATAACGCCAAGCTACTAAGTAATCTTCTAAATCTTTCGGGTGGTGTCTTAAACATGTATCTATACGCAAATATAATCCTATTACTATTTCCTCGTATAAATCTCGTTCTTTTTTATGAAATACACATTGTTTCATCACATAATCAATCGTTTCTTTTGTTATATCTTCAGGAGTTGAACAGAATGCATAAATTAAATCATATATAGGATCTCCTAGCACTGGTAATGGATCAATTACTCCATACAGCTCATTCTCTTGGAATATAAAATTATGAAATCCGAAATCACCATGTAATAAAAATGGCTGATTTACTCCGGCGTCCCTATTTGCTAGTTTAAGAACAATTCTATAATCTTCCTCACTTATGTAACGTCTTACATTTTCATAAGCTTCCATCACATTTGCCGTTAAAAATTCATTCCAACATTGAACCGGACTTTCTTTCCATCCCCAGCCTTCTGCCTCTGGAACAATTTTATACTTATTGATAACTTCTTTTACAAGTGTTCGAAGCGTACTTCGTTTATATCCTTGTTCGCACGAAGTATTACCTTCAAGGAAAGAATACACAATATATGTATGTAAAGCTTCCTTATACAAAAGCTTTGAAAATAAATTATTCCCCTCATAAAATGAGAGAAAATTAGCTTCCTCACGTATTACTTCCGCTTCATTCAGCTTTACTACATATTTTTCGTCCAACAAATATACAGTACTTGTCGTTCCCCCGTTCAACGCTTTTACGCTACTTGGATCATGTGAAATAACTTTCTCCTTAAATAGTTGTGCAGTAATTATTGAAATGTCCATTCCCTCACCCTTCAAGTCCGAAGATTCCCTCAATTTAAAAGACAACTTTACTATTATTTGACAAACGAAGAGGAAACCCCTTCCGAAATCTTAATATAACAAAAATTCATTTACTTTTATATTTCAAAAATAAGGAAATACTAACAACAACTTTACATACATATAGGAGGACATTATGAAACCTGAATTTTTAAAAGCTGTACATGATGCCATTGGAAATGTCGAACACATTCATATAGAAGAAAGCGGTGCTGACAGCTTACTTATCCATCATGATGATGCACAGCAGTTACAACAAGTCGCTAAAACGTTAGAAAACAACAATTTCCGCTCTGCTCTAAGAACAACTGGAGATGCTTCGTATATTGAAGTATTGAACAGATAACGTAAAGCCCTGGCTATATGCTGGGCTTTCTTCTTTTAAATTGAAATTTTAAACTCATTCACATACACAGCTGTTCCAGCAATATCTATTTGTAATCTCTCATTTTCTCCTTCTTTCGTTACATATACCGTTACACGACCATCTTTATTCATTTCCTGTCCTTGTTCAACGATTAACTCCATTTCATGGTCAAAATCTTTCTCGACATACATCGTATAGTACGCTCCCATTACACCTGAAGCTGTTCCTGTCACTGGATCTTCAATCGTTCCAGCATAAGCCGATGAGAAATGTCGCCCATGCATTTGTGCCTGCTCATCATAAGTTTCTAAACAAACTGGATGAATAGAAGCGTTAGGTATTTCTTTTAATATCGATGGAAACACCTCATTATTAGATTTCATTCTCTCACATACATTTAGATTTTTGACCGGTACAATTACAGTCCAGTTCCCCGTACTTCCATATACAATCGGTAAACTTACATCTAAATTATTTACGCCCAAACCAATGCTATGAGCTAATTCATCTTTTGAACCTGCAAAATCTTTAAACTGAGGTGCTGCCTGCCTCATTTTAATAAAGGCTTCTCCCTTATCATTTACATCTATTTGTATTGGTAAAATTCCTGCCTTCGTTTCAATCGTAAAATTTGTTTTCTCTTCTAATAAACCTCTTTCACGCAAGGCAAATATTGTCCCAACTGTCCCATGACCACATAAATCCATTTCAAAACGAGGTGTAAAAAAGCGCATTCTTATATCTGCTACTTCTGAAGAAAGAACGAAAGACGTTTCATTAAATCCAACTTTTTCAGCAATACGTTGCATTTCTTCTTCCATTAATCCATCTGCATTTAATACAATACCTGCTGGATTCCCCATACTTGGTTTATTTGTAAATGCATCGTAATGAAATACGTTTATAGTCTTCATTCTCTTTTCCTCTAACCTTCTTTAAAAATTTTATAATAAAGCTCTATCTCCGTTTTCAACGAACAATTATTTCTCCAAAATATCCTCTGCATCTTTTCATTTGAAGTATGTGTGCCTCCGATGTAATAGGTGGCCCCCATTTCCTTTAACATATGCAACGATTGAAGATGCAGCTGGGAAGCAATTCCTTTCCCGCGACAATAAGGCATTACCCCAAAATAAAATAACCGTCCTTCCCCTTCTGTTCCAGTTTCTATATGCGGTATGGACATACCAATCGGCTCATTTTTATCATAAAAAACAATACATGACTTTTCCCAGCCCTTACCTAACTCTGTTTGCACTGAATAAAAATGCTCATCGATAGTTAAAATTGAAGTTTGATTCCCTGAACCCGACATACATCGTTCCCAAATATATTTAAATTCTTTTTCCGATAACGTTCCTTCTGCTATTGATTGATATGTATATTGTCTTTCAAGCTCTTCTATATTGTTCAATTCTCTACATACTTCTATCTTTGCGGCATACAAAGAAAAACCGGCATCAAGTAACACTTTTGCACTTGAGTTATAACTACTAAACCTCTTGTTTAATACAATACTCGCTCTTTTTAGCTCCCAATTAAAACAAACCTCTTCAAATCTACTTATCTTTTCTTTATATGTTTGTACGTTATAAAAAACATCTTCTTCTATCTCTTCAATCGTTACTGCATTTGGTAAACCATTTAATATTTTTTTCGAAGGACCAAATAAATTTTGAACTACTGTAAGATCGTACTTCACCACTTTATTTCCCCCACACCCGGCTCAATAAACTTCCCTGAAGTACCCTCATTTGAATCTATTACCCAATCATATATATTTTGCGCTCCTTCAGCCGGAGTCATATTCGCATCAAAAGCACCAATGTCAGTCTTTAATTTTCCAGGGTGAATAGCAGTTACACGAATTCCTTTATCCTCAAACTCTTGTTGTAAGCAGAGTGTTAACATATTTTGTGCAGCTTTAGCAATTCGATAGGAATATGAGAACTGTCCTTGCGGAAACTCTTTGTTCGCCATTTTATGTAGTGATCCTAACCGAGAGGACACATTTATTATTCTCGGATGATCCGATTTAGCTAAAGCCACATATGTACCTTTTACAGCTCGAATTACGCCTAAGCAGTGAATATTAAATAAGTCGGTTAACTCTTCTGAATTTGTATGTAAAATCTCAGTCTCCTTTCCAGTAATTCCAGCGTTATTTATAACTAGATCAATATGCTCCGTATATTCCTTAAGCTGGTTCTTAATTTGCTCCGTACTCTCATCAATCGATAAGTCTGCCAATATAGGAAAACATCTACAACTAAATATTTGCTTCAATTGCGTTACCGCAACTTCAGTTCTAACTAACGGATAAACGATATGCCCATTTTCATGAAATACTTTGACTAACTGTAACCCTAAACCGCGATTTCCACCTGTAATTAGAACTCTCATATATCCATCTCCTTATTTTTAAAATAAATAAGAAAATCCATCCACTTATCCTTCTCTAAAGAAAAAGCCTCTCTCTTACATTCAAAAGAAAAGCCTGCTCTTTCCGCGAGATGAACGGATGGCTCATTATCAACACGTATATGTAATTCAATTCTATGAAAATGAAGACTATTAAAAAATAACGATAACGCGTTTTTCACACTTTCAACACCATATCCATTTTTCCAGTATTGATTATGTATGGAATACCCCATCATCGCCCATTGATAATCTATACGTAAAATTTTTATTAGCTCTAGCTTTCCAATATTAGCCCCGTCTTCTTTACGAAAAATACCTAATACATACATCTCATCTCGATGTGCTGCTTCATCAAAACCTCTTATCCATTCCGCGAACCATTCTTTTGTTGAAGACGACATGTCATGATAACCATCATCGTATTTATATTGAGATGGCAGCCTCTTATTAAATCCATCTAACCAACTTTCATAATCATCTTTTTGGAACGGACGGATCATAAGTCTCTCTGTTTCTACTTCTAATAATGGTAGCTTCATTTACCTCTCATCCCCGAATTATTAATTGAATATTCTTTATTATCTTACACAAAATACAAAATCTAGTAAATTATTATGTTCCTTACAAACAAAAATCCAGTCATGCTCTCACTGCATAACTGGATTCCTTATCATCTAATCACTTTTTATTTTACAAGTACATCTTCCCTTAATTCCCTCTTCAACACTTTTCCTAAAGCATTTTTCGGTAATTTGTCCATAAATACAACTTCGGGTATTTTATAACTTGCTAGTTTTTCTTTACAGTGCTGCATAATTTCTTCTTCTGTTAAAGACGTTTGCATGTCTTTTACAATGTACGCTGTCGGAATCTCTCCCCAAAAGTCATTTGGAACCCCAACTACTGCAACTTCTAAAACACCATGTATTTCATGAATGACATCTTCTACTTGATCTGGATATACGTTGTCACCACCGCGTATGATAACGTCTTTATATCTTCCCATAATATGCAGGAATCCGTCGTCATCTATCATGCCAGCATCGCCCATGTTAAACCAATTATCTTTTACTACCTTCTTTGTCGCCTTTTCATTATTCCAATATCCTTTAAACATGTATGGACTTCTTACATGAATTTCGCCAACTTCATTTGTTGTTAGTTCATCACCTGTTTCTGGATGAACAATTTTCAGCTCTACATGTTTAAGCGTTTTTCCTACAGAAGACATCTTTTCTTTCCCCATCATTGGATGCCAAGAAGTTACAACCCAACCTTCCGTACTACCATAGCCTTGCACCATATATATTCCTTTTTCCATATATTTTTGAATGAGTGTTTCTGGCACTTTTGTACCACCACTTTGCGCTACTTTAAAAGTCGAAATGTTACGTTCTTTTTTATTTAGCTCATCAAGCATGTAGCTATAAACAGCCGGGAATGCAAGCATTGTCGTAATTTTCTCTTCTTCAATCTTATCCCAAATAAGAGTAGGATTCGGATCAGCTAAGAATATCATCGTAACGCCATGATAAATACAATTTAAAATAGAAAGCACGCCACTCATATGAAACAATGGATGCACGGATAAAAAGCGCTCACCTGCTGGAATTTCTCTTTGTCCTGCAATCTCAGCAAAATAATGATGTAAGTTTTTATGTCCAATAACACATGCTTTCGCCTGTCCAGTCGTTCCTGAAGTAAATAAGTAAATCGCATCATCCTCTTCATGAACTTCTACGTTCGGTTCTGTCATTGGCTGTTCTTGTAATGTTAATTCAAATGAACCAAAACCTTCTTCTGTCGTTTTAATTACATAAGAGATTTCTTTAACAGCATCAATCTTTAATAAAACTTCTTTAAATTCTTCATCAATAACTAACACTTTTAATTTTGCTTCTTTTACAATCGTTTCTAATTCAAAAGCAGTAAGCTGATGATTTAGCGGAATACATACAGCTCCAATTTTTAAACTTGCCATCATAACGCTTGGAAACGGATGATTATTTTTGCATAGTATTCCAATACGATCCCCTCTTTGTACACCGTTATGTAACAAATAGTGTGCAAGCTGATTTACTCGTTCATTATACTGCTGAAACGAATACCTTTTCTCTCCCCCTACAAGCGCTTCCAAATTTGGTGATTGCATTGCTCTTTTTTGTAATAATTTTTGCATCGTTCTCAAGTAAAACTCCCCTTTATATATGTTAGGTTTTTTATTTTATCAGATTAATTATTAATTTACTAAAGATTACACTTAGTGAATATAACACTAATAAAAAAACAGCCATTTACTTCACAAGTAAATGACTGTTTCTCCTTATATATTAGAATACTGCTTATTCATCACATATCGTACATACTCAGGTGCACTTTTATCAACCTCTTCATCACTTAATTTATATTCGGCACCATATAAATAAAATGAAGGTATAAATTTCATGTCTGTATATAAGCACGTAGCTTGAAATGGTTTCGTCAACTCATCCATCGTAATTCCGCTATTTTCATAGTCTTTTTCTAATCCACCTATAGAAATAGCTAAACCAAATTCTTTCCCTTTCACTTTATCTCCTTTTGATCCGTACGCAAATCCATATGTTAATACATCGTCAAACCATTTTTTCAATAATGGTGGTGTGCTGTACCAATAAAGCGGGAATTGAAATATATATCGGTCATGTTCTACTAATAGTTTTTGCTCTTCCTCAATATTAAACTCCCAATTCGGTGCCACTTTATATAATTCATGCACCGTTATTTCATCCGAATGTTTTTCAAGTTCTTCAATCCATCTTTTATTAATTTTTGATTTTTCAATATGAGGGTGTGCTACAATTACAAGTGTTCTCATCATTTCCCATCCCCTTTTTAAATTATTCAATCCTTTACGTATTAGTATGAGTGAGTCACATATAATTGAAAAGTACGTACTTTAAAGTGCTATAGGAACCTTAAAGTACCTGTGGAGGTGTTATATGAATCAAAATGAAGACTGCCCAATTGCAACGACACTCGATGTTATCGGTGGAAAATGGAAAGTTCATATTTTATGTGTTTTGATGGATGGAAAAATGCGAACAAATGAAATCCGGCGAGAAATCCCAAACATTACGCAAAAAGTTCTGACACAACAACTTCGGCAACTTGAAGCTGACGGGATTATCCATCGTACTGTATATCAAGAAGTACCACCAAAGGTTGAATACACAATAAGCGAATACGGGAAATCTTTAATGCAAATTATGGATGAACTATGTGAATGGGGAAAAGATCATCAAATCAAAAGATTACATGACTAAAAAAACCTACCCATTTCTTTACATACTAGTGGGAACGGCACATCACTATCAAGCTAACAAAAAGACCTTAATAAGGAAACTTTCATTTTTATAGTCCATTTAAAATTTAGCTTGATAGTGATACGGCAAGACCCAAATAAAGAAATATATTAAACAAATTAAAAACAACAACGCATACGACTAATGTTAATAAGAAAATTTCAGTCGCTGAATTTCTTACTTCATTTTGAAGTCTAAACAATCACCCATTAAGCCAAGCTTAATAATATCGCTTTTGTACGATTATCCGTTACTTCATAATAAATTTCTAACCCTTTCCGAGTGCCTGTAACGACTTTAGTAGCTTTTAGTTTAGATAAATGTTGACTAATTGTACTTTGAGGCATTTGTAATGTTTCATACATTGTCGTTACGTTAATAGGGCCTTTTGCAAGCATTATTTTTACTAATGATAAACGGACAGGATGTGCTAATACCTTCAATACTTCAGTGATTTCTTCATACATTTCTTTCATATTTTTTCTCCCCTTTTATATAGACATTAATGATATCCATATATATAATTCGAAAGGATATACGATTTTATGTCCGTCATTTTAAAAAAATGTTAAAAAATATCTTCAGATGGAAGGAATCCTCCCTATTCTATAGATTTTTCTTTCACTCTATATTATGTGATAGGAACTTTCCTTACTGAGACCCTCTACCATTGTTCTCTTGTTGGTGCCCATTATTTCCTTGCGAGCCTCTTCCGTTGTTCTCTTGCTGGTGTCCATTATTTCCTTGCGAGCCTCTTCCATTGTTCCCTTGTCCATTCCCATTATTTCCTTGTGATTCTCTACCATTGTTTCCTTGCCCATTCCCATTATTTCCTTGTGATTCTCTACCATTGTTTCCTTGCCCATTTCCATTATTCCCTTGTGATTCTCTACCATTATTCCCTTGCGAGCCTCTTCCGTTATTCTCCTGTTGGTGCCCATTATTTCCTTGGGACCCTCTGCCGTTGTTTCCTTGCCCATTCCCATTATTCCCTTGCGAGCCTCTTCCGCTGTTCTCTTGCTGGTGCCCATTATTTCCTTGCGAGCCTCTTCCGCTGTTCTCTTGCTGGTGCCCATTATTTCCTTGCGAGCCTCTCCCGCTGTTCTCTTGCTGATTCACATTATTTTCTTTTATTTGCTTCGGTTGTTGTTCCTTAGATTGCTTTTGTTCTATATACTCTTTCTTCTCGTTGCTTTCTTCTTTTACAGGAGATGCGTCCGATGATGCATCAGAAGACGACTTTTGTTGTTCTTGATTAGACGGCGTTTCAGATGGAGCAAGCGATTTTTTCTTCTCATTCTCTTGTTTTATATAAACGCCCGTTCCAACTCCTGCTTTCTCGGCATCTTCCCGTATTTGCATCGTACTGCTTTGATATTCGACTGTAACATGTTTTATCTCATATTCTTTCTTTAATTCCTGCATAGCCTTTTCCAACTGTGGTTCTAGCGACTTGTCCTTTGCAATAGCCGTTAGCATGACTTGCTTATCATTGGTTAAGTACTTATCCTCTTGACTCTGCTTTATAATAATACGTATTACGTCTTGCAGATGTTTATTTTCCCACCTGTTCATTTCTTGTAAAATACGCCTTCCATCATCATTACAAGCCCGCAAATCTATAACACGAAGATCCTCCGTTACGCTCGCCTCTATACTTGGATTTATATCAACTGAGACATAAGCAAATACTTTTTCTTCTGGTTGATTATAGAAAAACAGCAATACGCATAGAAAACCAGCAACAATTACTGTTGTAGGCTTTAAGAAAGGTGGTATGGAAAAACGCGGCGCTCTTTGTTCTTGTTTGTTAAACGAGATTTCCTCTCCTATCATGTATGGGTGCGCTTTTCTTTTAAATGTAATAAACTCTCCATTTGGAGTTAAAACAACTACGTTATGCTTTTTTATATCCATCACAATTCCTTTATTCATCATGCTTTTCCCCTCTTATATAATCAAGAATGTATGTATAGTTGTTTGCAAAAATAATACACATTGCAATAATGTATTTTCTATGTCGTTCCAACGTTTTACGACTTACCCTAACAAGTGGTTCAATATGTTTTAGGGGTAATTTTTTCTTTCGGAACAACTCTTCCATCATTTCCTCTTCTCTTATAATAATCTTCACAATTTCTATTAGATGTTCACGCGTATCACGATGCTTAGGAGATTCTTTAGCAAGCTCTGAAAATGTGATTTTAAACTCAGCTAACACACTTTGAAAATGAAGAATTTCCTCCTTGCGGTTACTATTTTCCATCTCTTTCATATACTCCGTAAGCGACACTTGCATTTCTAACATTTCCTCTTGCTCATCTTCTTTTAAAAAGACAAAGTTATGCTTAGACTCCTTGCGTATATAGTCAATTACATCTCTTTTTATAAGAAGGTCAGCAAACGCTAGAAAAGATTTCCCTTTTTTATATGAATACTGTTCAATTGCTTCGTTAAACGCAAACAGTCCAATACTATATTCATCATCCTGTTCTGTAATATATCGGCGACAGACAGACGATATTGATTTTTTAATAAAAGGCTGATACTGTATGATAAATGCTTCCTTATCTCCTCCATTGTTTTGTATGTCACATACGATATCTTCTATTTTCGGTTTTCTTAGGATCTTCATTACTAAACTCAACACTAGTAATCTCCCAGCCTCCTTCAAATAGCAAAAAGGCCACTAAACAAGTGACCATTCAACCACATTTTGTTAGTACTTTTCTTTTGGTTTGTCCTCTTGCTGTTGCTCATATTTTTCGAGGCCGATTTTTTTATATGACTATTTTTTCCACTTGTACTAAATTGACGTCTGTATTTTGTACTGCTTTCTTATTTTCTTTTGCAATGCCACTTGCTCTTTTCTATTTTAGCTGCAATCTTTGAATAACTCTTCGCTATATTTTTGGTAATTTTAGCTTTTTCTTTCATTTGTTTTCTTCTACTTATATATATTCGAAAGAACAAATGATTTTATGGGGGTCAAAAAAATTTTTTTATACAATAGTTATTTTTTCAAAAATAAAAACCATCAATTGGAAGAAACTTGTTATAATTCCTCCTTATGGTAATTCCTTTGTAAACCTTTTTATTTAAATGTATAATCGTATTAAAAGTCTAAAATTTCAGAATCGGAGGACGGCGTCATGAAAAGTTTTGGTACGTTAGTAATCTCTACCGTCATTTCAGCAGGCTTAGTGTATTATAATATCGATTCCTTTTATAATAAATTTACATCCGGGAATACATATTACTGGGTAAACGGTATCCTAGCTGCTGGATTCCTTATATCCTTAATTATCAACATAAAAGATATCATCAAGAAAAACTACACAACTTCTGAATCAAATTAAGGAGCCTATTATGGTTCCTTTTTCTATGCAAAATAAAAAAACAGCTGTTAAGCTACTTTGAATTCTTCTTATTCCCAAATGAAATGATATATATATTCTCCCGTTACACGTTCATTAATTCCAGCGATCCTAGCGAATCTCATTAAGTCCGCCCCTTGAAGAAAATACACCGAGATCGTAACTGGTACTTGTGACCACATGAATTGATAAAGCTCATTCACTCTCTGATTCGTCGAAACGATTAAATCATTTACAGGTCCATGATTCCATGCAGAGGTTTGAACCGAAGTGAACGGAAGGTCTTTCCCATTAACCACTATTCTTACCACACTTTGAGTTATGTCCATAACAATCCCCTCCACCATTACAGAATTTAGACCTGTTTCTATACTCATATTCTTGATTAATAATAAATGTTTAAGGCAAGCCCCTATTTTCATTTCTACTCAAGAACAATTTATTTGATAAAATAAAAAAGCAGCGCATTCGCTACTTTAAAATGTCCATTTTGTTCCAATTCACGTTTAATGTGTACTAATTTATGTTTTTTCTTCTAAATAGACCAACGATATATTATAATCCTCTATATACCCAAGAAGGTTTACCATGCTTAATTTTCATAAAACATTCCCCATCTTAGGATTCTTTTGGTTTTTATACGGTTTCATTGGCCTCATCTTTTTATTACTATTCCTTAGCGTGTCGTAACAGCGCTTATAAATATATGTTTAATGTATAATTTCTATATAACAAAGAAAAAAGCATCCATGTCCCATTGTTATTCCTCGCTTTCTATTAAAAGGATTATTTTGTTAAAAAATTGATTATTCTTTATAACCTCTATCTTTTTCTTTTATTCCCCATTAAAATTGAGTAAAACTATTTTGAAAACATAGGAGAAAGCTATGAAGCATAACCTCAATCTATGGTCCTTTATATGCTCTTTGATTTGCGTTGGACTATTCCGTTTATATTTTGAAATTCCACTTGAATTATTCAAATTTTTCACGGATTCATTACACATTCACCCTTTATTTATAATACTAGTTTTAACAATAGGAACTTTTTTTGCTGGCATTATAGGATTTTCTAAGATGAATAATTGGATTGCGATGCTTAGGAGTGTAGCAACAGTCTTACTAACATTGTTATTATCAGTGTTTTTAACACTAACTTTGATTGTGGGTTATGCATTAAGTTAAACGTAGTTTTTTATGAGTAAAACTCAATATTCCGTCAATAATATAGATGACATTAGATTTTTCTCCTTGTTCCCCCTTGGAGATGAGCAGTTAGTTTTTGCTAACTGCTCTTATATTTATAACAAAGATAAGATTCTTTAGAATGTTTCTTCTTTATTTCTCAATATAAGGAGCCTTGGATTTTTATTAAAACTCCTGTAGTATATAAACAAAGAGTAAGGTAAGAGTTACTCTTTGCCATTTTAGGAAAGGTTCTGTTGGAAACAACAGGACCTTTTTCGTAAAGAGATGGTTTTGTTTAATTTCTCACCACTAACCACAAAAAATATCTTATAATCGTTATATAATAAATTAAAATAATGGATTAGGAGTAGATCAAATGCCAGTTACACTAGAACTTATTCTTTTCATTCTTCTAGCAATTAGCGCTATTGGCTATTTAGTAAAAGAATTTCAAAAAACTAGGAAAAGAACACTTGGAATTTCACTAGAATTCTTGGTTCTTTTCTGGTCAATATGGAGAATATCGACTATCATAATCTGATTTGTAAAACATGAATTCCTTCGAATAAAAATTAATATTATGTCCATAATGTTGATAGGCTGTATGCCAAAATCCATTTAGTTTTCTCTGTATCTCCTTGTATTGAGCAGTTAGTTTTTGCTAGCTGCTCTTTTATTTATGAAAAAAGATAAAATTTTTTATAATGTTTCTTCTTTATTTCTCAATATAAGGAGCCTTGGATTTTCATTAAAACTCCTGTAGTATATAAACAAAGAGTAAGGTAAGAGTTACTCTTTGCCATTTTAGGAAAGGTTCTGTTGGAAACAACAGGACCTTTTTTTGTGATTTAAAGGTACTAAGACAAAATGAAATATTTACCATGAAGGTAGTTGTTAAATATTTTACGCTTATACAGTATAATGGGATAGTTATTGTGTATTGGCATTAAGAGGAGCGTCCTGATTAAGCGCTTCTCTTTTTTTATAAAATAGCTCCAAATTACTTGGACACATTTACCAGTTTATTCAACACAAATATCATGTTAAAATCCCTTGTGAATACGACATAACTCAACTTGGTGAAGCTCTGTAATATTTCCTGTAGGGCTTCTTTTTTTACAAGCAGTTATTTCATTAAGCTGACTACCTTGTTGTGCAAAATAACGATTTTGTTCACTTTTTTGATACATTTATAAAACATTCATATGTTATCTTCAGTAAGTTCTATTTCCTTTATAATATTGTGTGAAGTATACCAACGAACGAAGCCTAAAAAACTCTAATGAAGTGATGAAAAAAACCTAATTTCTCTACAAAACATTGAGAAATTAGGCTTTTTAATAGAAAAAGTAGCAATCATAAACAATGAATACAGTTTAACTCTTCAATTCTATTTTCACAGATTCATATATTCTTCTAAAGTCAGTTTTTCCTTATATATATTTTCAGCAATATCTCCTACATAGCGAATATGCCAAGGTTCATATGCATAACCCGTAATACTTTCCTTCCCCTTAAGATAACGAATGATAAACCCTGCACGATGCGCGTTTTCTTTCAGCCATTTTCCTTCCTTCGTATTCGCAAAGGATAGCTCTAGTTCATTGTTCGCACTTTTAGAAGAAACATCCATCGTTAACCCTGTTTGATGTTCGCTATGCCCTGGCTTTGCAGAGAAGCGATCCGTATGCTCTTGCCCTTTCTTTTTAACATTATTGGCATACAGACCTTTTTGATACTCATAGGAACGAAATCCTGAAACAGCATTCAACTGGATCCCATCTTGCTTAGCTAAAAGGAATAGTTTTTCTAATGCTTCCGCTGCTTCTTTACGAAGATGACTCTTTTCTACCGTTTCACTAAATGAGAACGGTACATTTGGTACAACTAAATCCTCTGGCATATAGTCTTCGGGTAAACCATATTCCTTATTTACTACAGCCTGTATACTAGCAAAGGAACTTGCTATCTTATTTGAGGTCCCATTTTGCTTACTATTTTTTTCTGTATTTATGGAGTTTTCACTAGTTTCATGGTTTGTCTTATATGGTTCTTTACCAATAGATATATTGGTGTAAATGATAAAGATACCTAACGTTACCACTATACAAGTTAAGGTTCCTACTAATTTAAGTCTCATCATTCATTTCCTTCCTGCAACTCCTACTGTTACTCATTCATCATACTTCAACCATATCAAATCCATATTAATTCCCTGTGAACTTTTCTTCATAACGTATTCCTTAATAGATTGATAGTATATCTTCCCTTTCTTTTGGCACCCTTAAAATATCAGCTCTATGCATACATGTAGAAGAACAATCTAAAAATTTGTACAATAAGATAAGAAGTGTAGCATTCTATTATAGAAAGGTCTTGGTATAATGCTAGGTATTGATGTCAAAAAAACAAAAGAAGAGTTAATTATTTCATGGCAATTTGCGGAGGTCACGATTCCATTACGTGATATGATTGAGGTTACCGAAGATGCTACCTATGCGGGTGTTGAAGAACCAAGTGCAATCCGTATCGGAACAGCATATGGGACAACTGATCGTATATTAATTAGAACTGTAAAACAAAATTATGTATTATTTACTACAAACAAAGTGTCAATTTTAAAAGCTATTCTTGCTTAAATATGGTCATATAAATAGACTCAAACAAAGTTCGAATAAAGCAAAAGAGAGAAGTCATAGAATAGACTCCTCTTTTTTGCTTTATTTGAAATAAATTTTATAATCCATACTCACTTCAGTATAGATTTGACAACATAAGTACGTCTTACTGTTTCGATTCTAATATTACTAATCTGATTAAGACCAAATCCACACATCATCATTATTTTGAGTGCTATTGTTTATCTCATGCACTTTTTCGATATGATCAACTGTGTTGTAATTAATAGAAATGCCGCCCCAACCTACATACTTCATATCAATTTTCACTTTCTCACCTGTTTTAAATACTTGTCCCTTTGTTAAGAACACGTCAATAACATCTTTCTCCCCATTTTGTGATGGATACTCAACTACGACATATGTAGTCGCACTGTCTTCCATCGTACCTACTTCTGATACTTCACCAATCACATAATCAGGTGAGCCATTTTCTTTTAAATGCATACCTAATTTGTTTGTCGTATTCTCAACTTCTGTTGCAACCATATATTCCGTGAAGTTACGCATCATAGATCCAGTTGCTTTTACTTCGTCTCCTACTTTCACATTTGAAAGATTTTCTATATACACACTAACTGGTTCTTCATATTGTTTAGATTTCACAACAATCACACCATGGTCCACTTCTACTGCGCGTCCTTCTAACGTCGAGAAATTCGTTTCAATAGAAGCTGCACTCGCTTTTGTTGCTTCTAATCCTGGTAGATTTGTTCCTGATAATGCTGCGAATCCTAAAGCACCTGCTAAAATTAATTTTTTCATACCCATTCTATAACATCTCCATTCATGATAATTGTATTTGTTTGATTGGTATCGGCCAATCCGTAACTATTATAGTTACAGGTCAGCCGGCATTGCAACCATTTTATTGATGCAATCTTACATACTACATTTTTGCAATATATCTATGTAATTTTCTTATGCCTGCTTCTAACTAACAAAAAATAACTTGATAAGGTAATTAAAAGACCTTCTATTTACAATGTAATCCTCGTTAGAACACAATAATGCAAACAAAAATATGTCCCCCAGATTTGTCCTCAGGTTTTGTTGAGTTTAAATTAAAACCTACTTCTCCCTGATAATTGTTTTTTTGAAGTAATGCAATATCGCCACTTTTTTCAAAACCTCGCGTCTTTTTTCAAAACATCGTGACTTTATTTCAAACCCACAAATACTGTAAATAGGACTAAATTATTAACATAAAAATAAGCACATCTTGTAAAAAAAACAGATGTGCTTATTTTTTAATTTTTATGCATTTTTACGTTTTAGGAAAATCACTCCACCAACAATTAACAATAATGCACCTGCAGCCATAGAGATCCAACTTGTAAGGTCAGCGCCTGTTTGCGGTAACCATCCAATTTTAGATTGAATTTCTTTCTTAGGTTGTGGTTGCTCTTTAGGTTGCTCTGATGTTGGAGTATTTTTATCTGGATTCGGCTGTTCTGGTTTAGGTTGTTCCGGTTTTACTTCTTTAAATTTCACTGTTTGGCCCTTATCTTCCATGTCCACGTGAATAGCTACCAAAACATTATCTTGGTACAATTCTTCAAATACTACCACTTCCTTACCTTGTAATGCAGAAGCATTGAATGTGAAATCGAGTGTGATAAAACCATTTTTTTCTTTTGCAGTAAACTTAGATTCTGCTGTTACTTCTTTACCATCAACTAATAATGGTTTGTTTGTTGCTTTATCCATTAGTTTACCTTTTACAACGTACTCTTTACCCACGATTAAGTCTTTGTATTCCACTTTATCTTGGATTGTTACAGATTTAGAAGCATCTAACTCTTTAGAACCATCAGCTTTGTTTGTAGCTGTTGTTTTAATAGAAGGCTCTACAAATCGAACTGTTTGACCTACATCGTTAATATCAGCGTGAGTTGCAATTACTTGACCTTCATACAATAAGTCTTCAAACACAACTACTTCTCTTCCTTGCTGTTCAGCACCAACGAAAGTAAAGTCTAATGTTACAAAACCATTCTTTTCTTTTGCAATGAACTTAGTCTCTGCTGTTATTTCTTTACCATCAATTAATAATGGTTTGTTAATAGCTTTGTTCATTAATTTACCTTTTACAGTGTACTCTTTACCAACAACTAAGTTAGTATACTCTACTTTATCTTGAATAGTGATAGAATCCTTTGAATGAATCTCTTTTCCACCATCAGCTTTGTTTGTAGCTGTTGTTTTTACTGATGGCTTAATGAACTTAACTGTTTGACCTTTATCATTGATATCAGCATGTGTAGTAACAACTTTTCCGTCTTTCAGTAACTCTTCGAATACTACTATTTCTTTTTCTTCTAAACCAGTTGCATCAAATGTGAAGCCTAATGTAATAGAACCATTTGCTTCTTTTGGTGTAAACTTAGTTTCAGCTGTTACTTCTTTACCATTTACCACTAATGGGTTATTAGTTTCTTTATCCATTAATTTACCTTTTAAAGTGTACTCTTTACCTACTTGTAGGTCTTTGTATTCCACTTTATCTTGGATTGTTACAGACTTAGAAGTGTGCATTTCTTTTGTACCATCGGCTTTATCAGTAGCTGTTGTTTTTACTGATGGAATCTTTTCATCTTTGACAATATGTTTAATGATTTGACCATTCTCTGTGATCTCAAAAGAGAATATTTCTTCATTCAATACATAACCTTTTGGTGCTACAGTTTCTTTATATGTGTATTTTCCAAATGGTAACTTTTCAAACTTCGCGATACCTTTATCGTCTGTTTTCCCTTTAACTACTTCTTTTCCTGCTTCATTATAAATAGTAAACTCTGCATTCGGAAGCTTATTGTTTCCATCCGTTACATCAACTTTTGTAATTTCTAGATCACCTTTGATAAGATGATTAACTGCTAATAGCTCAATAATTTTTCCATGTTCCTTTATTTCGAACACAATTGGTTCTGTAATAAGAACGTAACCATTTGGAGAAGCCTTTTCTACAAATGAATATTTACCATACGCTAAATCTTTGACGTTAACTTCACCATTTTTATCTGTCTTATATTCCCCAATTACTTTCCCGCTTGCATCTTTTAACTCGAATACTGCACCTTCTAATTTTTTACTGATATCTTCATTATCTACTTTTAGTAATTTCACACTACCTTTCACTTCTGTATTTTCCACTGTAAAAGTAAGTGTTTTATTGTGCTCTTTAATTTCAAAAGGATACTTTGTTTTATTTCCAATATATCCATTAGGTGTTTTTGTCTCTAAGAAATAATATTTACCATACGTAAGACCATCAACATTTGCAATTCCATTTTCTTTTGTTACTACTTTTTTCACTTCTTTTCCATCTTCAGTAAAGACCGTGAATTCAACATTAGGTAACATTTTACCTGAATCACTAAGTTTTTTTATTTCGATGTTACCTTTTACTTTGTTGTTTACTACTTGAACAGCTCCTATTTCCCCTGTCTTAACTTCAATAGTTTGTGGTTTATCACCTGAAACATAACCTGTTGGTGCTTTAATTTCTTTTACTGTGTAGGTACCAATTGGTAGGCTATTTAATTCTGCAGTACCATCAGCACCCGTCGTGATTTTTCCAACTGATTCATTATTTGCATTAAAGACTTCAAATACTGCACCAGCTAATACTTCTCCATTTTCCCCAACCTTTTTAATTTTTAAAGAACCAGCAGCTTCCCAATTTACTGCAAGGTCACTACTAAGCTTTTCCTCATTTCTTTCTAGTAGCACTGTAGCATTCTGAACAGTATCAGTACCGCGATAAGCAATTGCTTGAACTTTAGTTAAATTTGCAGCAACACTTAGATTAAATTCACCTGTTTTTGTATCTTTAGGAATTTGGATACGGAATTTTTCCCCAAGTGAAAGCTGATCTTTCACTTCTCCATTTTCACTAACAATTTTAACTCCATTAGGTGCATTTTTCGCTACTACTTTATAAGAACCACTCTTAGCATTTGTTTGTACTGTGTATAGGTTTGTTTCAAAAAACTCCCCCTTTAATTCTGCCTTTTGCTTTTCAGCAGGAATCACATTCATAAAAATATCTTGAGTATCTTCACTTGTATTTGCAGCATTAATAATTGTCTTAGCCGCTTTTTCAACATTTTTATTTTCATGCTTTAATTCATTTACATCAAGTTGACCTAATGCATTCCAAACCGCAAGCTGAGTTGCATAATGTGCTTCATTCTTATTAGCTACTCCCAGTTGTTCTATACTTTTTTGTGGGAAACCATTTAATAAAACCCTATATACTACATTATCTGTTTTCCCCATTTCAGGAAGATCTTCACCATTTGGTGATTTTAAGCCAAGAGTTAAACAATAAGCAATTTGACCGCTTGAATTTTTAATAATTTCAGTTCGGATATCCTTTCCTAAACTGTTGCTATAACTCCAGTTCATTGAATACTTTTCATGCGTCATAACCTCCGCATTTGCCTTCGGTAGAAACACATTAAAGAATAATGCTAGTACTGATAATAATGCAAAAACTCTTTTAACAACTCTTCTCCCCAATTTTAAAACCTCCCTAGATAAAATGAATCTGATGTATTATTCAAATATTTAAAATAATCACAACGAAGATATTTCATATTATAAGACATAAAGTTACAAATATTATATTATTTTTACAAATTATTTATTTTCTCAACATCCACTATAAATTATAATGTTTAAATATTTAATTTCACAAAAGTAACAATATTAGGATACCTTAACAAAATAAGAAACTTGGTAAAATACTAGAATAACGGTAGTTGGAGTACGGAAACGATTCTTGGCATGAAGGACCACTACAAAGATATTTTAATATGTAAACAGATATTTTCAGATTGAATATATGTATTAATAATGAAATTTTATTGCATTTACACCTGCAATGTTTATATAAAAGATAGTAAATTATGTTTTTATAGGATTTTTTCTATTAGTTTACTGGAAATTTGCATTATTATGTGACAATAAATATCATTGTATTTAATATAAAATGATATAAAAAAAGGGTACGTAAATAATTATCAGAACTTTCTATTAATTAATTATACTAAAATTAGTATTAAGAATATTAGCAAAAAAAGTAACAACGTTATTACTAAATTCGAATATTGGTCTAAGTACCCTAGCATCTCAATGGTAACCTCTTGAATACTTTTACGTTTTTAAATAAATTACAAAGAAAAAAATAATAATTTTTATTTTTTTCTTTGTAATTTAATAAGTTACATGTTAATATGGCGAAGGTTATAAAATGGATTTCGCCATACACAATGTTTTTTCGGAATATTCACTCCAGAGAAACGTAACTATTTCTGTAATTTGCTTTATCTTTTACCTATACAAGGGCTACTTTCAATTTTTTTGTTTATAAGTAAAAGTAACTTTTTATTTCTATCTTCCTCATCGATTTTAATATAAATGGTAAAAAAGCACTTTTTCAAGTGCCCTTCCTTTTCTTTTTTAAAGATAGAAAATCTAATAAAATCAAACACCTAGATTAAACACATACATAATCCTACTTACAAACTCTCAGAGAGGTATAAACTATGGGAATTCCTACACTATTATTAAATACATTTATTATTATTATTTGTATCCTTAGTTACCAAGTATTTTGGCTAGAACATAAAGAAAAAATGGCATGTAATAATATATTAATTTCTGTACTTTCCTCCATTGCAATTATTTTTTGTATGACTTTTCCTTTTCATTTACACGCTGGGTTCATTTATGATTTACGTTTTATTCCCATTATATTAGTTTTTCTATATGGAAATACGAAGAGCATTATTTGTATTGGAGTTTTATATCTTTCTTATAGATTTTACTTAGGTGGAAGCGGAGTCTTCCCATCATTTATTATCTTTACTATTATTTCTGTTATTACAATCATGTTTCGTTACTTGTCACCTACTTATTTCAAGGAAAAGAAGATATTATTAAGTATTCTACTTATTTTAATATGTACAACTTCCCTTTCTATCTGCGGTATTGTAACGCAAATAGATACAGGTGGTAAAATTGACTCTACTCTCATTGAATTTTTATTCAATTATATAATCATAAATATTTTCACAGTATTATTATCAGTTTATTTAATAGAAGGAATGATCAAGAAATATAAAATAAAAGAAAGAATGCAAAGAGCAGAAAAATTTTATATAGCTAGCGAACTAGCTGCATCGATCGCGCATGAAATTCATAATCCACTGACCACCGTACGTGGATTCACTCAATTACTAAATGAAGATGAGAGTGCTAAGATGTCTCAAGATACGTACTTAGAAATTATGTTACTTGAAATGCAGCAAATACAATCTACTATTAATAACTATTTATCTTTAACCAAACCACAAAATATTATAAAAGAGGAACTAGATATTAATTACATATTAAATCAAGTGAAAGATAATATTTCACCACTCGCTCTTTCATATAATGTTGAAATAAAACAGCATATTACAACAGATTCCCTTTACATAAATGCTAATCCTGAAAAATTAAAAATATGTCTAACCAACATCATACAAAATGGAATTGAGGCTATGAAAAATGGTGGCGTATTACAAATAAATATACAAAAAATAAAAGATAATATTGTAATTGATATTATTGATACAGGAATAGGAATGTCTTCCCAACAAATAAAACGTATTGCCTTGCCATTTTATTCAACAACAGAAAAAGGTACTGGGCTTGGTACTATGATTGCGTACAGTATTATTAAAGAATTAAACGGAGATATAGAGATAGAAAGTGAACTAGGAAAAGGAACACACTTCTCTATCACTATCCCCTGCTAATATAATAGAAGATTTATTTAAATGATATTATTTTGTAGCTAATATAACCATATAAAAAGAAGACGTAACTATTCGTCCTCTTTTTATATGGTTCTGGTGCAAAAATGCTAGTTAGAAACATAGAGTAGCATTTTCACAATTTATTCACAAGTACCGTTAAGCGCAAGTTTACGTTAAGTATGCTATTTGCATAATAATGTTTTCAAGAAAAAAGTAGCTGTACTTTTGTACAGCTACTTTTTTATGCAATAAATGCCCCTTTTATACTTTGAAATGTAATTTACAAACTACAATTTGACATAATTCTAATAGTATGGGATGTATATTTTCTCCATAAAAGTAACTTATTTTTATCTCTTTTAAACAATTTATTATATTATTTTCATCTAATTAGGCACAGAAACGTTTTGCAAAATCTTACTACTTTTTAGGAAAAACGTTTTTAGGGTACATTTTAAAATAGCTCTTTTTCTTTGAAATGTTTCTGTGCTTAATATTTAAAATATCTTATGTCAAAATTTCCCGCAACTAATATGTTAAATGATTCATAATTATATATAATATGGAATATTAAAGTTAAATATTCCGTATTATACTCTATTAAATATAGCGTATTTAATTTATTAGTAATTAATTTATTAGTCTAAGTATGAATTATAAAGTATGTTCGTTTAAAATTGTCACAATATAATTTTATATTCGACGTTTTTAATTACTCGTGAAACATTTGCAAATGTTTTAACCGTTATGTATAAGGTAAATATCCCCTCTACTTAATTTAGATTCTTTCTCTCCTAGTCGTAATGTCGAAAAAAGTCGAATTTTTATATTTTTTCTTTATTTTCTAGTTGTAAACGTTTTATTTTCATGTTACCATCT
The DNA here is from genome assembly GCF_001583695.1 of Bacillus wiedmannii. Taxonomy (GTDB): domain Bacteria; phylum Bacillota; class Bacilli; order Bacillales; family Bacillaceae_G; genus Bacillus_A; species Bacillus_A wiedmannii. Next base: position 159,644 of record NZ_LOBC01000028.1, read on the forward strand.
TAATCAAACATTAGATGGTAATAAAACTTAAAGTATTTCTTTCCCTTAGAGACATATAAACGTTCGGTAATACCATGAAAATAAGGCCAAAGAAATATGAGTTACCTGATAAAAGATTTAATAGGATTTTTACCACATTAATTTTCTGTTAATTCAGAATGTAACACTTTAACATTTTGTCCCTAAACAAAATTTAAATTTTGTGTGGTAAACTCAAAAAGCTAAATCACCCACCCAAATTAACAAATGATATATCCTGTTATATCTAGCGATCAGTCATGAGAAATAGATTTCTTCCTAAGAAAACTTAGCCCATTAATAAAAAGTGTCTAAATTTCTATCTTTATTACCATCTATTGTTGGTAACGTATTTACCAACTATAAAAAAGAACCTATTGAAGGTTCTTTTTTATTATAATCATTAGCACTTCAATTATTGATAATCATTGGTGTTGAATCTTTATTCTCTCACCTTATATAGTTTTCTTTTATTAACACTTGAAGACTTATTGAGGTACGGTTCTGATTTTAATTTTTTTTTATTTTTAAGCGACTAATTTTCGAATGATGGGCCATCCACAGTTTTATATCTAATAAAGAAAGAATTATGTCTGTTTCAAGTGACATTTTGCTTACCTCCTTCTCTCTTATGGGTTATGTAGATAATATATCACTTGAATCTGAAGCCTTTAGAACACATAATGGATACCCTAAAAAATAGATTTTATTTTATCTTTACCTTATCTTTAAATTTGTCTATTAAACTTAGCATTTAGAAAAAAGTATCATTATTAATAAATCCACAATCTAATCTCCCGTTTTGTAACCAATTCTCAACTTCAGCATAGTTTCCTTCCAGTAATTCGATTTCAATATTTGGAAACTTTTCCTCCATTTTTTTAAGAATACCAGGAATCCAATTTTTAGAAATACTCGAAAAACCCCCCACTCTTACCGTTCCTTTTTGGAACCCATTGATAGCGGCTACTTCCTGCTTCAGCATGTTGTTATAGTATAAAATTTTCCGAACGGTAATTAAAAGCTCCTCTGCATTTTTGGTCAATGTTAAAGTAGAGTGATTACGAATAAATAAAGGAAAGGAAAACTCTTTTTCCAAACTGCTAATTGCATGACTTACAGCAGATTGGGTGAAACCTAACACTTCTGCAGCTTTTGTAAAACTATTGAGTTCTGCCACTTTGTTAAATATTTCATATTTTGTTAAAGTCACTATGGTCCTCCTCATGAATTTTATTCACGTCTCTATTATATTTCTTCGTTTTATTTAATGCCATTACCAACATACAATAAGTGCATGCTCTATTATATGACCTTTGACAAGGGATGTATTTTTTATGGAAGGATGAAGTGAAATGCAAAAAATTTTAGTTACAGGTGCTGCAGGTAAGATTGGCCAAGACGTTACAAGGTTCCTAGATAAGCAAGGGAATTACCAGTTACGGCTAGCAGATATTAACTTATCTGCTTTAGAAACTTTTAAAGATACAAATCATGAAATCATATATTTAGATGTTTCTGATTTAGCTGCTTGTCAAGAATTTACGAAAGATATAGATATAGTTATACACTTGGCAGGTAATCCTTCGCCAAATGCTGATTTTTATGGCTCCTTATTAGAAAATCATATAAAGGGAACCTATAATATTTTTAGAGCTGCTAGTGATAATAATGTATCCAAAGTAATAGTTGCTTCCAGTGCTCAAACAATTGAAGGCTATCCTTTGGATTATCAACCACATGCTTATTCACCCACGAGACCTAAAAATATGTACGGGGTAAGTAAGTGTTTTGCAGAGGCTGTTGCTTCTTATTTTGCTTATGAAGAAGGGTTACAAAGTCTTGCTATTCGTATAGGTGCATATGATGATTATAATCCATATGGTAAACCACTAACAGCTAGAGATATGAGTGCATACTTAAGCCCAGAAGATTTTATGGACCTTCTCTTAAAGTCGATGACAGCAAAGAACTTACCTCCATTTTCAATTTTACATGGTGTATCTAACAACAGGTTTAAACGAATTGATATTGAAGGAACAAGAAAGTTAGTTGGTTATAGCCCAAGTTCTGATGCTTTTGTACTAAGTGGTATTAAGTTTTTTGATTCTTGATAAAGGCATATCTAGAAAAGAGATTATATTATCGTAGGCGCTACCATGATCTGGTTGGCGTCTTGTTTGTTATTAAGGAACGATAACAAAACAAAATTTCCTTAAAATGAAAAAACATACCCTGTACCTGCCCACTTTACTGCTTCATAGATAGCGGAAACAGCTAGGAAAAGGGCTGTAAGTCTGAACATCGTTGCGATTATATAGATTATGAAGCCAAGCATGATACCCAAAAGAGAAATAAATCCTGCCATACGCCCTTGCGTAATGGAATGAGAAATGAGATAAATCATATTAGGCCCTGGTGAACAAACCATGCTAAGCGAAACAATTGCAAAAGCTAACAAAGTACTAAAGCTGACCATAACCCTTCTCCCTTCATGTTACATAAAATTTCCTATTGTAAATTTTATCATGACTGAGGAAAGAAAAGATCAATTAAGCAAGGATTTAAAAATACCCTATCCACAGTGATACTACAGCAACTACTAACAAAGCAAAACAAATTGTGATATTTCGAACCCACTTTTGTATATCATCAAAATACCGTTCTATAAATATAGCGTAAATATAAACCATAAGAAATAGAACAACGAAAGTAAAGGAACCCAATTTATCGTTAAATTTTTCATTGGTATATGCGCTTACATGAAGGAATAGAAAAACAAACGCTACTATGAATAGCTCAAATATCCTTTTTTTATTCACCCTGCCACCACCTCACAAAATTTCCCTTTTATTCCATTTTACCAGAACATAATGTGTAGCAGCTTATGAATAATTTATTTATGTCAAAAAGGCTAACAATTTAATATTGTTAGCCTCTACTTTCCATATTCGTACCTTTTATCACTTTACTTCCTAACAACTGGAATCCACATTTCACCAAATACTAAGCCGTCTCTCTGTCCCATCTCAACCGTTGTATTCGGCCCACCAACATAAGCAAAATCCGTTGCTTCTCGTAAAGCTTGACCGAAGGCGATGCCAGTAAGCTTATTACTTAGCTCTTCAGCCGTTTTGTCTTCCCCTTTCACTACTAAGTATTCTCCCTTCGGAAACTGAATCACTCTAGATTCTTCTTCTATTTGTGCTTCTGTCATGACACCAGCATAATACATCATCTTGTTATTCACCGCTTCGCTCACAGAAAAAATATATTCGTTTGTGGCCAAAGCTTTTAAAGTAGCCAGCCTTCCATCTTGTTTAACAGCTGACCAAAAGTCTTCTTTTTCTTTATTTATTCCAACAAAGTTTGTATATTCGCTCTTAATTTCAGTTCCAATTCCTAACACAATAAAGCTATCTTTTTCTTCAATCGTATAATTTTTCATATTCAAAACCTTCCTTTTTTTAAAATGAATCAAATGATTTATCTTTTCATCTGATGAGTTTATAATATCTTTAAATCATGTCAAAAAATGATACTGTTTAGGAGAATCCAATGAAAAAAGTTGAACGGATTAATACAATTATGCGGTATATCAACAATCGCTCCCACTTTACAATTACTGAAATCATACGAGAATTTAACGTATCACGATCGACAGCTATTAGAGACATTAGAGAAATTGAAGCTATGGGCATGCCACTTGTCGCTGAAGTTGGGAGAACTGGTGGATATTTTGTCATGCATAATTCTATCCTGCCTGTTGTTCGCTTTACTGATAATGAAGTCAAAGCTCTTTTTATTGCCTTTATGGCTACAAGAAATCAACAACTTCCCTATTTAAAAAGTCGCCAGTCTTTAGCTGAAAAACTACTAGGACTCATCTCAGAAACTCAGCAAGATGACCTTGTTCTTTTAAATCAACTTTTTCTTTTTGAAGGGACTAACCCTCATAATCCCGATCTACTTGAGCTTTCTGACCTCCCCCATCCGATGTTAGAAAAACTCATCCAAATTCTTCTTTTGGATAGACATTTATTGATTACCGTCAAAGAAGAAGAGGAAATAAAGTCTTACCCAATTTATCTATTACACCTTTATCAAGAAAAAAGCCATTGGATCATTGAAGGGTTTGACTTAAAAGAAGAAAAGAAACTGCTGTTTCCTGTCGATGACCTCGTCCATATCGAACCGTACACGACGAAAAAGAGGTTAAATAAGAAACAGATTTTAGAAAAACTCAATAAGAAGGACGAAGAAATTAACCTTGTACTTGAACTTGGTCCAAAAGCGATTGCCCAGTACAAAAAATACCATCCTTTAAAAATTTCAATTTCTTATACAAACCCTTACCAATCCACAGCCATTTTAAAAACATTTATCGATGTTAACAATTCCGATAAAGTGACAGATATAACAAATTGGCTACTTTTCCTAGGGAAAGATATTACAATCAAGGAAATGCCTGAAGAAATATTAAACGATTTACAAGAGCGGTTATGTTTATATTCTCCATAAGCAGTGATCGGTTAAACCTCAACATATTGAGGTTTATTCGTTACCAGTTTCCTATATTTTTTACCATGAGAGCACAATAAATAATAAAAGCACGGAAAATCTCCCCGTGCTTTTTCAAAAAAATATATAATTTCGGATGACTTAATTCACTTACCCTAACTGACGTTTAAATGCTTTGCTAGCGAAAAAGTAAGAGATGATCATGATACCCACGCACCAAGCGAGTGCAGTCCAAATGTCGTTGCCAACAGTCCCTTCATATAATAGGGCGCGAATCGCATTCACGATTGAAGTTACAGGCTGATTCTCAGCGAACGCACGAACAATTTTAGGCATCGTTTCAGTAGGTACGAAGGCCGAACTAATAAATGGAAGAAAAATTAGCGGGTACGAGTAAGCTGTCGCCCCTTCCATAGACTTCGCTTTCAGCCCTGGAATGATAGCTAGCCATGTGAGCGCTAACGTAAACATCCCCAGTATTCCCGCTACCGCAAGCCAATCTAGCATATTTGCACTAGAACGAAAGCCCATTAAGAGCGCAACAAGAATAACCACCACGATAGTAAGTACATTAGCAACAAGAGAAGTTAAAACGTGAGCCCACAATATTGATGAGCGCTTAATAGGCATCGTAATGAAACGTGCCATCAGCCCACTCTTTACATCCGTAAATAATCGTACAGAAGTATAAGCTACACCGGATGCGATAGCCATTAACAAAATTCCCGGCAATAAATAATTAACGTAGTTATCCGTTCCAGTCTTTATAGCCCCGCCAAATACGTAAACAAACAATAACATCATCATAATCGGTGTAATTGCTACTGTAATAATTGTATCCGGACTACGCATAATATTACGCATTAAACGCCCTAGTAATACCCCTGTTTTGTTTTTCATTTACATCTCCTCCTTTTTACCGATAATCGCAAGAAAAATTTCTTCCAACGTCGGCTGCTTCTCGATATACTCTACTTTTGCTGGCGGGAACATCTCTTTCAGTTCTGTAAGAGTACCTGTCGTAATGATTTTTCCGCCATGCAAAATAGCGATACGGTCCGCCAGTTGTTCTGCTTCCTCCAAGTACTGAGTCGTGAGCAAGATCGTTGTGCCGCTGCCGGCAAGTTCCTTGACAGTATCCCACACTTCGATCCGCGCTTCCGGATCAAGTCCAGTCGTTGGTTCGTCTAGAAAAATAACTGCTGGCGCCCCGATCAAACTCATCGCGATATCAAGTCGGCGCTTCATCCCGCCTGAATACTGGTCTGCCCTCTGGTTGGCCGCATCAGTCAGGCTAAATCTTGCAAGTAGATTATCAGCAACTTGAGTGGGATTGGAAACACCACGTAACTTAGCAATCATTATCAAGTTTTCCCTTCCAGTAAGCATGCCGTCTAAAGCTGCGAATTGTCCTGTCAAACTGATGCTTTGACGAACATGATCTGGTTGTCGCTGGACGTCAAAACCGCAAATACTTACTTCACCATCATCTTGATTCATTAGCGTTGAAAGGATGTTGACCGTTGTCGTCTTTCCCGCTCCATTTGAGCCTAGCAGCGCGAAAATTTCGCCACGCTGCACATCAAAATCCACTCCCTTTAAGACTTCTTTATCTTTAAAAGATTTTTTTAACCCTTTTATAGAAATCGCTGCATTGCTCATACTTTTTCCCCCTTATTAAAATAGGTTACCTATAACCTCTATTTAGTATCACTGATAATCTGTATTACTTAGTACTGGTTTAAAAATATAACTGAATAGCGATGGCGGCAATTCACATTTGTAACCAGCTAATCAGTCGGTATTACGTATTGCATTTATTTTTTTCTCAATTTCTTCATAATACTTTCATTCAAATCTTCACGATACTTAGAGACATACGTTTTAGCGTTTGCCACTAGTTCATCAGCAAAGGATGCTACGTCTTCCCCAGTAATGTCAAGCACTTGTCTGCCTTCCGCTGCACCAGCTTCAAACAAATCGATTAATTCATACTGTATGTGCAGCATATCCATCCCATTACCCGCTGAGAAATTCCACATGTAGTTTTGAATTTTCTTAAACACAAACTGATAATCCTCTGGCAGTGCTCCAACACGTGCCATCATCATTTTGTACTCTTTTTTATCACCGATTAATTTTTTAAACATTTCCAACATCTTATTTTCCTCCTTTTTTATAAAGCAGAACAAAAAACTCTCCAAATATGAGCGGGAACATTTTATATTATGAGGCTAGTTTGACTTCAAGACGTTAATTTTTGAAGATACAAAATCCCATTTTTTCCAAAACAGTTCAAGCTCCTGACGACCATCCTCATTTAATGAATAAAACTTACGAGGCGGCCCCATATCTGATGGCTTCTTTTCAATATTTACAAGCTTTTTCTTTTCTAATCGTACGAGGATAGTATAAACCGTCCCTTCCACAACTTCGGTAAACCCAAGATCATTCAGGTGGCGGGTAATCTCATAGCCATACGTTTCACGGCGACTAATGATTTCCAGCACACACCCTTCCAGTGAACCTTTTAGCATTTCAGTTAAATTTTCCATGTCCTGATCCTCCTTTACCCCCTATTCTGTCTGACTTATATTCAGTATCACAGAGTACTAAGGCGAATTTTTACTGAATAGCTTTTGAGTAAAACCACACTATTCAGTATTACTTATTACAACTACATTGTATGACTAAGTAGCTATTGATGTCAACTGATTTTCAAATTTTTTCTAAAATCCGCTATTACCTCTTGTTTACTGAAAACATTTTGAAAAACAACACTACTCAGTATCACCTATTACTTCTACATTGTATGACTGAGTAGTTGTAAATGTCAACACGATTTTTATATTTTTCTAAAATCAACTATTACCTATCAGTTACAGCCCATTTTCTTTTTAAAGAAATTTCGCCACATACCTATACCTATACCTATCCGGCCAAGAAAAGAAAATACCCCAAAACAAATATTCTACATTTTTGTTTTGGGGTGCTATAGGTTAGCTCTTCTTCTTAATAAGACAAATCATCCTTTTGTTACGATAACATCATTTCCATATCTTCCGCTGCAGTTGTAATTAGTTTTAAACCGAATGTTTCTTGTAATACATCAAGCACGCCAGGTGAAATAAATTCAGGCGCCTTTGGACCGATGCGAATATCTTGAATACCAAGACTAAATAGCCCAAGTAAAATGGCAACCGCTTTTTGTTCAAACCATGATAGAACAATACTAACTGGTAATTCGTTCACTTCACATTGGAAAGCATCTGCTAAAGCAGCCGCTATTTTCACTGTAGAAATTGAATTATTGCATTGTCCTAAATCAATGTAACGCGGAATCTCTGTACCAGGCACAACACCATAACTCACATCATTAAAACGGAATTTCCCGCAAGAAGTTGTTAAAATAACTGTTTCTGGCGGAAGCGACGTTGCTAATTCACGATAATATTCTCCGCCTTTTCCCGGAGCATCACAACCTGCGATGACAAAGAAACGCTTAATCTTTCCTTCCTTTACTGCATTAATAATTTCCGGAGCTAATGATAATACTGTATTATGATGAAACCCTGTTACTAACTGTTCATCCGACTCCATATGTACTTCTGGAAGTTCTAGCGCCTTTTGAATCAACGGTGCAAAATCATCATTTTCAATTTTTTGTACACCCTCTAAACCTGCAATATCATATGAAAAAAATCGATCAGAGTATGATCCTTTAATTGGCATAACACAGTTCGTTGTCGCTAATATAGCACCTGTAAATTTTTCAAAAAGACGTCGTTGATCATACCATGCCTTACCAATGTTTCCTTTTAAATGTTTATATTTTTTCAGCTGCGGATAACCGTGTGCTGGTAACATTTCAGAATGCGTATAAATATTAATTTCTTTTCCTTCTGTTTGCTTTAATAACTCTTCTAACGCAAATAAATTATGACCAGTAACTACAATTGCTTTACCTTCTACATGGTTTTGTGTAATTTGAACAGGCTCTGGAACACCAAAGTGATTCGTATGTGCCTCATCTAACAACTCCATTACTCGTAAAGCCGATCTCCCTACTTTCATAGCCATATCAATATGTTCTTGTTCATTAAAGTTAGAATTGGTTAATGTCATATACAGTGCTTCTTGCGTTGTAGCATCTACAAATGCATCAGTATACCCTAGCTGAGCAGCATGCGTACGATAAGCTGCAATTCCTTTTAGCCCAAACACAATCGTATCTTGTAAACTTGCAATTGTTTCATTTTTACCGCAAACACCCATCACTTTACATCCACCTGTTGGCGTTTGTTCACATTGATAACAAAACATTATCATCCCACCCTCTCCCAATCATTCCTTACAAATCAAGCATAATACCCATTAGGAAAAAAGGATGTGATATCAATCACAATAATATGTATAAATTTGTGACAATTTATATTGTTTACATAATATTTTTATTGGCACCAAAAAAAAAAAAAAACCATTACATAATCCTGTTGTTAAAGTTTTCAAATAGCTAGACTATTACTGAATTACATATTTAACTTTCTAGTTCATAGTACGAAATGAAAATTTCGTACTATAAATCTCTTAAGCAAACAGAAATAGACATACAAAAACGCTATTCTTTCTTTTTATCATTCAACAGAAAGAATAGCGTTTTTTCGTTTTGAAGAACTATCAATTTTTTGATTAAGGATTTTATGAAAAATCACTTTTTTTACAATATATTTACACTATCTTTACAATGTTTACATTTTTTATATGATATATTTATATAGAATCTACTTAAGAAATTTCATGTACATTGTTATCTTTATAATCTCTGATCTGATTGATAAGAGATTATGTTATATTTTCATACCAGGGGTGAATTAGGATGACTGAAACTTTAAAAACACTTATAATGCTCGATATTACTTACGTTGTTATAGCAATTATGACGGTACTGGTATTTGTATACTTGGAATTAAAATCTCAGTAACGTATGCAGGCATAATTGATAGCTTCGCATTTAAATATAGCTAGAAGAAAGCGAGGAGAAAATTGTTTCTCCTCGCTTTTATATACCCATAATTTCTTATTTCAACAAATCCAATGTATGTAAAAGTAACCCTCTGTCCCCTACTTCTCCATGACCAGGCACTACTGCATTTATGTTCCCATATCGCTTCAGCACATTTTCAATCGATGTAGACCATTCATTTACATAGGCATCAGCGACATTCCCTAAATTTTTAGCTTCCGCAGATTTCACTAAACAACCTCCAGCTAAAATGTTATATTGCGGTAACCATACAACGATATTATCTTCTGTATGTCCTTTCCCTGGATAAAACGTTTCTACTTTCATATTTTCAAACTTTAATTTCGTAATTGTTTGTAAATCTCCAAGTGGCTCTTCATATCCATTTTTCTTTGCTAATTCCGCAGTTAATGCCGTACTATGCGCTTTAATGCCTCTTTCTTTCAACGTTTTTATTCCGCCAATTCGATCAGCATGCGCATGTGTAATAATGACATCCGTTACGCGCTGCTTAAATTTCTTTTCTACCATCTCTATTAATTCCTTCGTTAACTTATCATCCCAAGAAGAATCGATAAGTACTAAGCCTTTTGAAGTAGTAAGAACTAGACCGTTCGAAGGAACTGCTTCTCCGTTAAAATAACCTAACTCCGTATGAACCCATACATTTTTGTTTAACTGAGAAATTGAAATAGTTCCTGTCTCATTTTTTATTACTTTTTGCTCTAGCTTTTGTTCCGCTTTCACAGAAGAAACTGTACTAACAAATTGAGTTGTTCCTAGCAAACTAACACATACCCCTAATTTTAATAATGTATTCTTTTTCATTTTCTCCACCCTTTCTTTCAAACGAAATAGTTATTACCTATATTAGACAATTCATCTCAAATGTTTGTTCCATCTTTTTTACATATTTTTCATACCATTAATAAAAAGCGCACAAAATTTTGTGCGCTTTAAAACTTAACCTTTTATTCCATAATTCTTAAACTCTTCCTCATTCCCATAAAATACATTCAAATCAATATACTTCTCTTTTCCATTATAACCATTTAATCTCCCGCGATTCGTGTATTGCCAAAACGTCCATTTTCTCTCATCAGATAAACTCGGTTTTGTAAAGACACTACGAATCCATATATCACATTGGGGATACGCATCCTTTATATACAGATCATATGCCTCTTGAGTTGCATACAATATTACTTTCTTACCGTAATGTTTTTCTAGCATTTCAATCATGACCGACAACTCTTTCGCAACATCTTCACGCTTAGGCGGATTATCTTTTTTATTAGCGTAAAACTCAACATCAATTACGGGTGGCAATGCTTGTTTATATTTTGGAACAGTTCGTATATATTGCTCTGCTTGTGTTTCACCCTTACTATCAAAACTAAAAAAATGATACGCTCCGACGCGCATACCTGTCTTATTCGCATTCGTCCAATTTTTCGAAAAGTACTTATCCACAAACGCGCTTCCTTCAGTAGCCTTTATAAACGCAAACTTCATATTTTGCTTTTCCAACTCTCTCCAATCTATATCCCCTTGATATGATGCAACATCTACACCTTTTATTTCATACTTATCCGAACTTATTTGATTCGGAATAAATATGCCTTGAAATACTAAGTAGGCGAAAACACTCATTACACTAATTAAGGTAAAGACTCCTCCTATAATAAGCTTCTTTTTCATTCGTATCCCCCATCTTTACACATTAATATTCCACTTACCATTCACGTTTTTTATTAATCATCATTTTTTCTTCAAATGCCTTATCTAAATCAATTTCTAACTTATTTGCTAAATCACATACATTCCAAATTACATCAAACATTTCTAAGCCAATCTCTCTTTTCGAATCTTGTATTTTATCACGCTTTAATATCACTTCCGCTAATTCACCCAATTCCGCCATCGTATACATCGTACGCTCTTCAATGGTTGTATCTTTAAATCCTTTTTCTTTACTGAAATTTGATACATATCTCTGGAATTCCACAATATTCATACTTAATCTCCCTTCATGATAAATACTCCGTTTTTCTATTACACTTAAAATCTATTTTGTTAAATTATAACATTCATACTATAATTTATTTATAGCCCTTTAACGGAGGTGTTTTCAATGACTATCTTCGCTTCCCCATCATTATTCATACTAGCAATCATTTCATTTGCACTAGCCTATTTCATCGGAGTTAAACAATACACTTGGCTCTTATCAGGATTCAATGAACGCCGTGTGCCAGATAAAGGTAAGTTATCAAAAATAGTTGGTCTTTATAATTTAACTGCTGGTATTATCGCCACAATTGGTAGTGTCTTCACTACTCCTAATGTCAAAATCTTATTTCCTATCATTATAATTGGCCACGTTATAATCGCTGCTTATGTAAATACACGTATGGTACAATGAAAAAAGACCATCCAATCGGATGATCTTTTTTATAATTTATCGACATATTGCTTCGCTTCTAGTAAAGAAAACCCAAAAGCCTCTCTTACTCTCTTAACTGCTGTAACTGTTTTACCTTCTTCCATAAGCTGACGCAACTCTTTATTAATTTCAGGTTCTCTATCTACAATTCCCATTTCTTTCGAAATTAGCTGTAATCTATCTTCCATCCTCTTTAAACGGGCATCCGTTTTCTTTTCGATTCTATTTAATTTTTCAGCAATATAAATAAATCCAAAGACCGCTATCGGTATGATCATCCAAAATTCCATGACTATTCCTCCTCATTAGCTTTCATTTGTTTTATTTCACTAACTTATGTAAATTTTACCACAAGACACATTTAATGTATAATAGTAATATACAACACTGTTGATAAAACCTTTTATTTTAGGGGGGCACTTCATGAAAAGATTTTTAAATACGCTACTACAATTTGTAGTTCTTTCAATGGCACTACATTTATTATTTGATATCGTTGGCTGGCTTGTTTTCAATGCGCCAATTCAAAACAAAGAAATCATTATCTCTTTACTAACAACCTCATGGCTTATGTACATGTACCGAGATAAATTTTTTAAAGCATTCACTTCGAATTAACTAAAAGAACTTCATCGATAAAAGATTAAGTTTTTTCTTTTTCTCTCATCCTCTCTATTAACTACTGTATAATAGAACTAATATTCTGTCTTTTATAAGAAAGGAGTCACTATGAACTTAAAAAGCAACACTATATACGAGAAAATGAACCAATATTCCGTTGCAGGTTTAAGCCTTGCCGTTATACGTGATGGTAAACTAGATGAAGCAACTGCCTGCGGAACACTTGAATCTGGAACTAATAGAACTGTTACTACAGATTCCATATTCAATTCTTGTTCTATTAGCAAATTCATCACCACAATTCTTGTACTAACATTATCAGATCAAGAAATCGTACATTTAGATGAAGACGTAAATGATAGACTCACATCTTGGAACATCCCTACCAATCTATTTACTTCACAAAAAAAGGTCACATTGCGAAACTTGTTATGTCACCAATCTGGAATCATTGATCCTCCTAATAGCTTTGAACATTATCTACTTGCACAAGGGCAACCAAACATGTCTGAACTCCTTGCCGGTAAAACATCATATTGTCCCGTACCGATAGAAATAGCTTATAAACCAGAAAGCGAATTTCACTACTCTGATGCAAACTTTTGTATTATCGAACTACTACTTGAAGATATAACTGGAAAACCATTCACCCTTTTACTTGAAGAATATATCTTTCAGCCACTCCAGCTAAAGAATAGTACGGTATTCTCTCCTGAAGATATAAATAAAATGGAGCCCTTTGCTTGCGGGCATAATAAAGATGGCACCATTACAAATGAGAAGTATCCATTTTATCCATTCGCAGCTGCTTCAGGTATTTGGACAACACCCACTGACTTATCAACTTTAGTAATTGAAATCATTCATTCCTTACAAGGAAAGGGCAAACTAAAACTTTCTCAAATAACAGTACAAGATATGATTTCTCCTCAAGGTTGCTCAAAATGGACTGGACTAGGTGTTTTTCTAGATGATTCTAACGAAGACTTACAAATGTATTCACTTGGCTGGGGTGTGGGATTTCAATGTATGATGGTATGCTATCCATACCGAGGTAATGGTGCCGTTATAATGACGAACGCCGACTTAGGTGTTCATCAAATGGAAGGGATTATTGGTGACGTTTTTAAAACGTTATCCTTATAATGAAAAGAAAGAAGCTGTTCCTTCCAGCTTCTTTCTTTATATTACATTTTTCGCAACAATTTTTATATGTTCTGGTGCGATAATCTCCGTTATACTTTCTTGGAAATCTTCCCGCAACAATTCTTCAATATGTTCTAGCTGCACTTCAACATGTGTGCATTCTAAATTATGTATATTTAATAGTGCATAATGATCTTTTTTCTTAATTACTAAATATTGATTTTCCTCTGTTACAAGTACCGATCCTAATCGGACTCCTAGTAGGCGTTGATCATCAAACTTCACAATCATTTCCCCCTTCCTTAAACCAAAACACGATTACTATGTAATAAAATAACATTTTATGTAATCTATTCTTTATAAACTATATCACAATTTATTAAAATATAAATATCATATTTCCTTTTACTAAAAATCCCTATTCTTTTATATATTTCGATACAAAAAACTTTCTCAACATAAAATTAGAATTTTCAGTTTTTATTCTCATGAAAATCTATTATAATAAAGTTAATAAATGTTTGACCTCTCCTAATTCATGTACATATGGATGATCAGTAGTTGCTGCTACTGATCTATTTTTTTGCTCCATATCTCTAAGAGTAGTTCATTATTTTATTCGCCAAGCCATTCACTCACCAGTTCAATCTAATAGAGGTTTAGTAATGCTAATACTAAACCTTTTCCTCATAAAATATAATTCTATTTGAAAACGGATCAATCACAGTTAATTCCATTGTATCCCACGGTGTTCTCTCTATATCAGGTTTTGAATAAGCATAATCTTTACTTGATAAAATAGCATAATAACTTTTTAAATCCTCTATTTTCACCCGAATCGCACCGCCTGGCGAAGCATCACCATGATGTTCTGATAAATGTATTACAGCATCATGTAACGAAATTTGCATATATAATGGCATATGCTCCTCATACCGATGTTCCCAATCCAGTTTAAATCCTAAAAAATCTATGTAAAATAGCTTTGCTTTTTCAATATCAAAAATTCTAAATATAGGTGTAATCATTTATAATCTCCTCCTATTTATAAACATCTGCCGCCAGTTCCCTCAAAACATCCACATTTACTACTTCAAAGCAACCATTATTTTTCTTTATAATCTCTTTATCACAAAAAATATTTAATGTACGTAATAGGTGCCGATAACTAGTTCCTAACAATTCAGCTGTTTCCGTTAAATTCCCACTAAATACAATTCGATTTCCGTGCTGCACCGCTCGTTCCCCTGCTGCTAACATATAACTCGCAAGTCTATTTTCAAGTGGATATAATAAATTAATTGTACTATTTTTTGAAAGTCGGTTTAATTTATGTGCTAACGATCCACAAATACACCGTAAAAATTTCGCATCATGAAATAGTTGATTTCTCACTTTCCCTAAAGGCAAACCAACACAATATGAATCTGCCATTACTTGTACGTTTGAAGCAGTCTTTTGAGAATGAATTAACTCCACATCTCCTAACAGCTGCAAACTATCATAAAAGCATAGTAATACAGATTTCCCGTTACTTAATGTATTAAACGCTTTCGCTTTTCCCTCAACGAAGAAAAATAAATAATCTATCTCTTCATTTTCTCTACAAATAAACTCATTCTTTTTAAAAAATATTAATTCCATATACGGCTTCATATCATTAGTAAAAAATGCGTCAATATTATTTTGTTTCATATACTCTGCTAATTTAATAGAATTACATACTTTCTTCATAGTCCCCCACCTTTACAACTACTCCCCATTGTAATCAAAATTTTCTTCTTCCACTATGACATATGTCATAGTAATAGACAATTTCAGCATGATACAGTCATTACAAATATGAAATATAAAGGGGATATTACATTGTATAACTTTCTTTCTGTCTTTATTGGTGTGCTTATTGCCATTATGCTCCCATTGAATGGGATTTTATCTGAGTTAATTGGCAAGTATACCGCAAGCGTTGTCATTCACCTTGTCGGTTTAATTGCAGTTATTTTCGTTTTAATCATAAACAAAAATAAAATCCATTTTAATAAAGGGATTCCACTTTTCTTATATAGCGCTGGCGCGATTGGTGTATTCACTGTTCTTTTTAATAATATAAGTTTCTCCGTCCTTGGTGCCTCCATTACAATCGCATTAAGTTTATTCGGTCAATCCATTGCTTCCATCGTTATTGATCATTTTGGCTTATTAGGAATGAAAGTTTCAAAGTTTGAAAAGAAAAAACTAATTGGATTATGTTTCATCTCTTCTGGAATTATAATCATGACAATTTATTAATGGGGGCAAAAAAATGTTATATATTACTATCGCTATTTTAGCTGGTGTTTCTATCGTTGTTGCTAGAATTATTAATGCGAATTTAGCAGCGAAGATTGGAAATTGGGAAGGCACGTTTTTTAATTATATTACTGGATTATTTTTCTCTATGTTATTTTTACTTTTCAGTTCAGATTCATTGTATATTCCAATGCATACATTACAATCTATTCCTATCGCTGTTTACTTAGGCGGATTAGTAGGCGTTATCGTCATCTCATTATCGAACTATATCACTCCTAAAATATCAGCATTTTATTTAACGTTACTCATCTTTATTGGACAGTTATTTGCGGGGACTATCATTGATTTCATTTTGTCACACGAACTCTCAATGGGCAAAGTTGTCGGTGGCATTTTCGTATTAATTGGGCTCACTTACAATTTACTCGTAGATCGTCCGATAAAAACTGTGAAGCATAACCAAGTTCAACTATAATACTTTACGCTTACCTATCATATATTAATAGAAACGCTCTTCATACGAAGTAATAGAGAGGAGAATATTCTATTAAAAAAATCATTTTACTGCTTTGTAGCACATTGATTATTTTTGGTATCGTATGGTTTTTCAACTCAGAAAAATCTATTCAAGACTTCTATACAGCAAATAAGCCAAAGAAGAAAGCTACTATCATTTCAACTCAAAGAGACCCAAATGAGCCCCCTGTCTTTTTAGGAAAACAGGAAATAAAAGATATTCATGTCGAGTCAATTAAAACAAAAAAGGATATCTTTCTCACAAAAACAGATGAATTAAAAACGTTTATTAACAGTATGGATACCGCCAAAAAAGGCAAATTAACATTAGATGAAGAAGGATCAGATTTAATAGATTGTGATATGTGGATTACTTTCGAGGATGGAACTTATAAAAAATATTTCATATGGGTAGTTGATCATCACAGTAGTGAAGTGATGATTGCTCAGCAAGATACTCCCGATGATGTAAACCTTACGTACTATCAATTAAATGAAGATAGTTCAAAAAAAGTTTATAACTTATTCAAAAAAATTATTTAAACGAAAAAGTCATGAGCTCATTCGCCCGTGACTTTTTGCACTATATATATTCCGGGAACACTTTACATCCCTTTTCCTGCTCTATATCATGCCCAAAGAAAACAATCGGCTTCTCTTTTATCACAACTTCTTTTAAACGTTTAATTGAAGATAAAGCTAATTCTGGATCAAATCCAGCAAACGGCACTTCCTCTTCAAAATTCTCTTTCGTATAAGATGCATCAATCGTTAATAATACAGAACCGGATTTTTCCGTCTCAATTAATAGCGATTGATGCCCTGGAGTATGGCCTGGTGTATGCAATAATTGAACTCCTGATACGACTTCATAATCACCTTCAATGATTTTGTAGTTTAAATTCGGCAATATACATTCTTTCAAATATTCTTCGCTATGCTGCGCCGCCTCATATTCAGCACGCTGTACAATGATTGGTGTATTTATAAAAGCGCCATTTCCTCCTGCATGATCAAAATGCAAGTGAGAACTAATAATATAAAGAAGGTCTTCCGGCTCATAACCAACCCGTTTTAAAATATTCACGATTCTATCTTCTTCAGTCATTTTCGGTAAAATCTGCCCTTCAACAAATGTACCGTTAAAAAGACCTTCATTATTAACTGCACTTTCTGGCATACCTGTATCTACTAAAATAGGTCCTTCTTCAGTCTCCAAAAGATAACACCAAACTGGTAAGTCTAATAATTCTCCTGGTGTTAATGTACTATTAACAGACGAATGATCCAACATACAACGACCTGCTGGGACGAAATAAAGCTTCTTTACTGTCATTATGTATCCACCTTTAAATTTAGTTTTGAATAAAACAATACAGTAAAGAATTCCTCTTGCTAGAAATAAACTCCTTCTCACTTTTCATTGTTTCAGCTATTATTTTTGAGTCATTCACAAATTCTTCTTACACTATTAATTATTATTCGTTATTTTTCTAAGAATCCAGGGTAATAAATCAACTGTTTGTATTTTGAAATACGAAAAGGATACACACTTAAACGAAGGTTACATAAAAAAAAACCGACTACCTATATGTTGAAAAAAGGAGTCGGTTCTTTTTTATTTATTATTGCTCTTTATGTGCGACGAGCTGAGATTATAAAAGGTAATATGCTATTGGTTTTTCACTGTAATATTTCCGTTATGTGTGTTTAATTTAATTATATTTTCTCCCTTTCCAATAACCGTATTCCCGTTATATTTATTCAGGATATTCGCGCTGCCGTTGTCGACAGAAACATTAAATCGAACATTAGTTGGTTCTTTTTCGGTTTCAATATTAATTTTCCCATTATGAGTCATAAAATTGAGATTTCGATCCAGTTCATTCGTTTTAAGAGTAAGACTTCCATTTTTAGTTTGCCCCTCTATTTCACCTTCAACATGGTCTAGCATTATTCGTCCGTTGTTCGATTTCACATGAATATTTTGTGCCAATACATCTTTGAAATCCATAATTCCATTGTTTGCTTCTGCGATAATTTTTGGCGAATTGATTTCTCTTAATTCAACATGTCCATTGCTTGTATTGATATTAAAATGTGTTGCGTTTAGTTTTTTAGCAGAAACGTAGCCATTATTATTGGAAACTTTTAATGAATCATATTGTTTTTCAGGTAGATACACATTTAATGTTAATGGAGCCAATACTTCAGAAATATTAAAGTTGAACCAGCTCTGTTGTTTTTCTTTATAAGAAATGAGAAGCGTTGAATCTTCCTCATCCGTAGCTAATGTTCTTTTTACGTTTGGATTAACCTCGCCATCTAATTTTACTTTCACGTTACTATCTTTTGTAGGATTGATATTAACACGAACGTTATTTGTATCAATAATGACGCTTGACACATTATTATTATTAACGACCTTTTCTTCTGAAATTGGTACTGCAGCAATTGAACGATAAGTGAATAAACTTCCGATAATACCAATAATGAAAATAATACCTGCAATGATTGAAAGACTCTTTTTATTTATCATGCTTCAAACCACCTTTTACTAATGCTATATTGAACTTTAAATAACGAACAAATCCATTCTTTGCTAGCTTCGTTAAAAATAACATAGCAATAACAATGAAATATCCAAGTCCACAAAGTGCTAAAGAAACAAAAAGATTAAATAGCAAGAATGTATTTGGATGTATAATCGTATCAACTAAAACAAGTAATGGTGCGCCTAAAAATGAGATACCTAGAACCCATCCTGAAAAAATTAATGCCGCTAATGTAATTGCAGGTCCAAGCACGATTAACAAATTAAAAAAACCTAATCCAATTACTGCCCAAATTGCCCGAAAAACATTTCCTGTTGTTGCACTTGCTGTTACTTTCTCAATATGATAATCTGCTAATAACTCTTTGGCGATTTGAGCTGGAGAGCCTAATGAAGTTGCAATTTCTTCTTCACTTTTCCCTTCCTCTAATCCGAAAGTAAAATGTTCTTCATAATCTTTTAAAATTTCTGCACGCTCTTTATCAGATAACCTTTTTAGAGATACATTTAATTGTTGTAAAAATTTATCTTTCGTCATTACCTACACCTTCTTTAATTAATTGATTGACACCTTGTGAAAACTCATTCCATTCCTCCAAAAGTTGATACAAATACGTTCTACCTTTATCCGTCAGTGTATAATACTTTCTTGAAGGGCCTTCTGAAGACTCCTGTAAATACGTTGTAAAATATTCTTCCTTAGTTAGCCTTCGAAGAAGAGGATAAACAGACCCTTCTGATATTTCAATTCGATTGGAAATATTTCGAACTAATTCATATCCATAACGGTCTTGCTTATCCAGTAAGACAAGAACACAAAGTTCTAAAACTCCTTTTTTAAATTGTACATTCAATATTCATTCACCCTATTCTAATTGATATCCACTACTGTTTATTATTTAGTACTATTTTATAACTAATAACTACAAGTATAATATAACACTTGGTATTGTTCATTGCAAGGTACACTGGAAAAATAAGTATACCTCTCATCCGACGCTTATAAAATCAGAGTGATGGATGTTGCTCGCCAGTTACAAAGTTCTAAATGAAGTTGAAACAGCTCTTTTACAAAATGGAAAGAACTCAACTTTTTTACATAATGACGCTTTACCTACTATAATAAAAGAGAAAAACTCTTACTTTAATGGAGGGAATACAAATGAAAGCAATTGGTTTACATGAATACTTACCTATTGAAGAAGAAAACAGTTTAATTGATATTGAAGTTGAAAGACCTGTTGCTACAGGAAGAGATATACTTGTTAAAATTAACGCTATTTCCGTTAATCCAGTTGATACAAAAGTTCGCTCTCCGAAAGATAAAAAAGAAGATGTAGCGAAAATACTTGGCTGGGATGCTAGTGGTGTCGTCGTACAAACGGGCGAAGGTTGTACGTTATTTAAAGAAGGCGACGAAGTATTTTACGCTGGAAGTATTACGAGACAAGGTACATATAGTGAATACCACCTAGTTGATGAACGAATCGTTGGCAAGAAACCTAAAACGTTAAGTGATGCTGAATCTGCAGCACTTCCTTTAACAGCTATTACGGCTTGGGAAGGTTTATTTGAACGTTTAAGCATTGATTATAATAAGAAAGATGAGAATACATTCAAAAACATTTTAATTATCGGCGGGGCTGGTGGTGTAGGTTCAATTGCAATTCAACTTGCGAAATGGGCTGGACTGAATGTAATCACAACTGCATCTCGTAATGAAACGATACACTGGGTTGAAAAATTCGGTGCCGATTATATCGTTAACCATCACCAACCTTTACAAGATCAAATATTAGAATTCGGGATAAAAGATGTAGATTATATTTTCTGCTTAAACAATACAGATCAACATTGGCAAGCAATATGCGACCTCATTAAACCACAAGGAAAAATTTGCTCTATCGTAGAAAATGAACACCCTCTTGAGATGGGTATTTTAAAAAGTAAAAGTGCTACATTCGTTTGGGAATTTATGTTTACAAAAGCGATGTATGAAACTGGTGATATGATTACGCAGCACGAACTATTAAATAAAGTAAGCGAACTATTAGATGAAGGCATTTTAAAGACTACTCTAAATGAAACATTAACACCAATTAACGCTGAAAACGTAAAGAAAGCACACGCACTACTGGAAAGTGGGCGTACAATTGGGAAAATCGTTTTAGAGAAATTTTAATAACAAAAAGTCCGATTTCTTATTTGGAAATCGGACTTTTTTCACCTTTATTTACTTGAAATCTCTTGATCATTTTGAACGTCTAACGAAGCTCGTTTCCCTATTCCGAAAGCATAGAAACTAATTGTTACGATAGCTAAGAAAACAATACCTACAACTAGTGAAATACGCGTATCATCATTAAACCACATTCCAATTAATACCATAATTAAAAAGGCAATTGTTAAATAGTTTGTAACAGGAGCAAATGGCATTTTGAACGGATGATCTTTCATCTCTGCCCCTTTTGCTTTTCTAAAATTAATTTGACTAATTAATATGACGAACCATGGTACCATACCAGGAAGTACGCTCGCACTATATACATATACGAATAAGTTTTTCGGTGCGATATAACTTAATACAACACCGACTGCTAAACCGATAATTACACCAACTGTACCGAATAAAGGCACACCATTTCCAGAAAGTTTCGTGAAATACTTCGGTGCTTGTCCATTTACACCTAACGTATAAAGCATACGGCCCGCACTATAAATACCACTATTACAACCCGACATTGCTGCTGTAATAACAACGAAGTTAATCAGTCCAGCTGCTGCCGTAATACCAACCTTCGCAAAAGTTGCTACGAACGGACTACCAATTGTACTTAATTGATCCCACGGATACACAGTTACAATAACGAAAATAGCACCAATATAGAAAATTAAAATACGCCAAATTGTACTTTGAATTGCTCTTGTAAGTGTCTTCTTCGGATTTTTCGCTTCACCAGCAGTAATACCGATTAATTCCACACCTTGGTATGCACCAACTACAAGTGATAAAGCAAAGAAGAATCCTGAAAAACCACCTGTAAAGAAACCGCCATTTGACCAAAGGTTAGATATACCAATCGCTTCTCCGCCGTTACCAATTCCAAAGAAAATAAGTCCAAATCCCGCAATAATCATTAATAGAATTGTAACGATTTTAATCATCGCAAACCAAAATTCAAATTCACCAAATGACTTAACAGAAATTAAATTAGCTGCGCCAAGAATAACCATTGCGATTACACCTGGTATCCAAGCTGGTAAGTCCGGGAACCAATATTGCATATATGCTCCAACCGCAATAATTTCTGACATCCCAACGATAACCCACTGGAACCAGTTACTCCACGCTGTCATATAACCAGCTAACGGATGAATATACTTATGACCGAACGTCGCAAATGAACCTGTACTCGGCTCCATATACAACATTTCACCCATCGCACGCATGATGAAGAAGATAAAAATACCTGCAATTGCATAAGCAAGCATGACTGACGGACCTGTCCATTTAATCGTGCTGGCCGACCCCATAAACAAACCAACACCAATCGTTCCACCTAAAGCAATCATTTGAATATGACGTGCTTCTAAGCCCCTTTTCAATTCCTTGTTTGCCACTTCATTTCCCCCTCTTAGATGATTCATAGCCGCATTTTAAAACAAGATGCTTTCCCCTAATTCCTTTCGGCCCTGAAAATGGTGAAGCAAACGTCATTTTACACTAGCTTTAAAGCTATCCTAAAATCGTTTTTTGCCTCTTACAAAATTCTCAAAACCTTTCATCTTCCAATATTCTATAAATCTTAAAATTACTTACCTTATATTAATTCATTTATCTGAAAAGTTCAATTATTTTTTCAATAAATTATTATACATAAGTCTGATTAATTTTTAACTAAATTAACAATAAAATACATCTATTCAATATGATTCCGGTATGAATATTATTACAATATATATAATCGAGGAGAGTATTTCTTCCTCGGTTTCACATCTCATGTACTTCAACCTTTATAGTTGATAACTTAATTTTCCACACGTCCGATTCATATACCAACCAGAAATTTAATATATTAATAAACTACTAACTTCTTTAGTCCAGCCCAATTTTGAGGCAGGAATCTTACTGCCTCAAAACAGCGGGATAAAATATAAAAGAGTCTCATTTTTAACGAGACCCTTTTACCATTTCATATTTAAATCGTATTTGAAGTTTGTTTCCCTAAAATAAATACCTTAGTAAACACCATCATGATAACTACAATAGCCAGAAAATAAAGTGGCATCACAAGTAACGAGCCCGTATGCAGCTGGCTCATCCCCAAAATTGTCATCGTTACAATTACATAGTACCCTAAGCTAAACAATGCTCCCGCAGTACCAATGACATCTTGAAAATCTACTAACGCTAAACTTAAACAGTTAGGTAACGCTATCCCAATTCCTAATAGCAATATAAACATCGCTACTAAAAATACAATCATATATATTACATTCGGATTTGATCCAACAAACGTAATAACAGATAAAAAAACAGCTCCTCCTGTCATTACGAGACAACCGATATATATAATTTTCTCTGGTTTATAAGTAGCAAGCAATCGTTTTGAAACTTTCGCTCCAATAATAGAAGCAGAAGCAACAACAATTCCTAAAAATCCATACATACTAGGCGATAACTGAAAGTATTCAATAAAGATAAACGGCGCTTCTGCATAATAGCTAAATAAAACACCATTCGCTCCTCCAATTAATACCCCATATGTTACTACTTTCGGATTTGTAATTAACCTCTTCAAGACTGAAAGCACATTTATTTTATTCGTTACTGAGTCCGTTTTTGTTTCCGGAAGAGAAACAAACGTATACAGAAAAATCCCGACACTCATAACTACTAAACTTAAAAATACGATTTTAAATCCAAACATTTGATCAAGAAAGCCACCAATTAACGGTCCTATCGCTGGTGTAAAAGCAATGACTGCCGAGATTTGAGCAAACATAACATGCCTCTTATGCCCTTCTACACTTTCACGAAGAATCGTTTGTGTAACAACAGAGCCAGCACTTGCTCCAAACGCTTGAATAAAACGACTTACCAATAAAACTTCAATGGAATTTGCAATAAAGCATAAGAAACTCCCAACGCCATATACGACTATTCCAAATAACATTGCTGGGCGACGGCCAATTATATCTGATAACCATCCAATAAAAAATACACCTAAAGCAAATCCAGCGAAATACACACTAAGCGTTAACTGTACCTCATTATTACTTACATGTAGCGCCTGTGAAATGTCAGGTAAAGACGGTGTGTAAATCGTTTCACTAATTTGCGGAAATGCCACAAGAATAATCATTAACAAAAGTGATGGTACTGAGACTTTTTTCATTTTTCATACCCTCCTATAACTTTGAAAATCTCAGAAATAAAAAGACTTTCCTAAGCTACGGAACAGGAGGGGCCATTATAGAAATTCGATCATAAAACAACAAAGAAAACACCTCAATTACGTATGTTAATACTTATAGGAGGGTAATATTAACATTGATTTTAATATATACTTTTTCAATTATATTACATATTGCGTTTCTTTTTCTAGTGCTAGGCCTTAGAGTATTTGTTAAAAAGATAACTTGATGCCACCACCTTTTTATGGAATAATTAGGAATAGTTTGAATTGATAGATCAAATTATTGCACGATAGACTAGCATATTTTAATGTCGCAAAGCTTACACACAGGAGGATTTTTGTAATGATTGAAATTTTGAGGACAGTAATAAATTTCCTGGTTGCTCTATTCTCAGGAGAATTACCAATTGTATATTATGTGTGGATTATTATCCTATTCCTAATTCAAATAAGCCAATCTACTCTGAATTATAAACTCTTTAACAAGAAAGATAATTTCAGCACTTATACATCGGAAGGATTACTTGCTTTTATTATTTTATTATTTGGAGGTATGTTAGTATCTAAGTTACTTGCTTACATAATAGACGATCCTACTATTAGTATGACAAATGTAACACATTATTTTATTTCTCTTATTATATTAACTATATTTGTCGTCATAAGCTGTCTTAAAGATTTTATAGAAACATCTATCAAAAATAAAAATGTGTCTCTTTTTAGCTTTTTAGTAGTTTCCTTAATAACAAGTATACTTTCATTCAAGTTTTTATCACCTTTAATCGAAGGTTCTTTTTCTCTTTCTAAATCCTTTATAACCACTTTAATCATTCTTGTAACTATATCAATTCCTCTATTAATTGCCTTAGAGGAAAAGTATGCAGATGAAAAGTAATTCTTGCATTTATAGTTTGAAATTGAGTGTCTATTCTTTTTTAACGGTATTACTAAAAAAATAACAGTCATTGAATCGAAAATTAAGCAGAAATGAGGAAATACAATTGAGCATTGAACAACAATTATATGATGCAGTGAAAAATTTAATTGACCAAAGATATCCACATAATTGGGGCGGAGCTGCAGCAATCCGTGTAGAAGATGGATCCATTTATACAAGTGTGGCCCCTGACGTAATAAACGCTTCAACAGAACTTTGTATGGAAACAGGTGCAATTTTAGAAGCACATAAATTTCATAAGAAAGTTACACATTCTATTTGTCTTGCAAGGGAAAATGAGCATTCTGAATTAAAAGTATTATCACCTTGTGGTGTATGCCAAGAACGGTTATTTTATTGGGGACCAGAAGTACTATGCGCCATTACAAATTCTAAACAAGATATCATTTTCAAACCGTTAAAAGAGTTGCAGCCATACCATTGGAGCGAAGCATATCATGATGAATTTACAAAAGAATGGAGTACACGATAAAGTGAAGGTTACTCTCAAATAGCGGAGAATAAAAATTATTCACTAAAAAAGCACCGTCACAAATGACGGTGCTTTTTCTATGTAAGAGCTACTAGAAGGTTCCCTTCTAGCCTACTCCCATTTATAAGTCCAAAATTGTTCAAGTTGCAGCCATTTTAACGTTGCTGCATCTTTATTTTTTATTTTTGCATGTGTTTCTTCTAACATCGCTTCTGTTTGTGAACGATGCGCACCTAGTGCAGCTAATTTATGCTCGAATACTTCACTAATATTATTTACAACATCCGGCTCACCTAATACAGCTTCACGATTTCTCGTAATCGCAACTGCATGAATGACTGGACGTTCTTCTTTTTGCATACGTGATACAGCACGAACGACTGCGCGGCCAAATGCATCATGATCTGGATGTACACCGTGCTCTGGATAAAATGTAATAATTCGAGATGGATTTACTTCTTGAATGATTGCTTCAATTTTATCTGCAACAAAATCAACATCTTCAAATTCTAACGTTTTATCATGGAAACCAAGCATTCTTAAATCTTGAATTCCCATCGCTTCACATGCATCTTTCAATTCTTTTTCACGGATATTTGGAATCGTTTCACGGTTAGCGAATACGTTTTTCCCCATGTTACGTCCCATTTGTCCTAAAGTACCACATGCATACGTTACAGGTACTCCTTGATCTGTTAATAAGCGAATTGTTCCTCCCGCCGCAAATGCTTCATCATCTGGATGCGGAAATACAACAAGTACATGTCTCTCCATAAGTTTCCCTCCTTCTTACTTAAATGGCGTTAAGCTTAACTCAAGTGCAACTGCTAAGCGGCCTTGGTTATCATGCCCTGCAAGTAATAAACGCTCTTTATCGTCTACTTCCCAGTGCGTAATACCTTCTGCATATACCCAGCCATGATCCATTTTCAAACCAACTCGGTATGGATTTGTTCCAGTAATCTTCCCACGTTCAAAGCGAATAATTGCATTTCGAATGAATGCTCCAACTGTCATCATCTTTTCGTTAAAGTGTGACGCATACGCTCCGTTCGTTGTTTCTAAATGAATATATACATCTTTATTTACAAAACGTTCAATTTCATTTTGAATAAGAGAACTATCTTTTACTATTTCCATCGGAATTCACCTCTTTAAACCATTTTACGCAAAAATAATGTAAATTGCTATCTCTATATTAGAGGACAACGCCCACTTTTCCTAATAATTTGCACTGTGTTTCTTTATTTTTTTATATCATATGTAAAATCATCATTTTTTCCTTCACTTTGTTAAATAGTTTTCTTTCTTTTTTGAATTTGCTACAATATAA
The DNA here is from genome assembly GCF_001583695.1 of Bacillus wiedmannii. Classification (GTDB taxonomy): domain Bacteria; phylum Bacillota; class Bacilli; order Bacillales; family Bacillaceae_G; genus Bacillus_A; species Bacillus_A wiedmannii. Next base: position 186,964 of record NZ_LOBC01000028.1, read on the forward strand.
ATTATGCAGAAGGATGCATGTTTACAATTGAATACATACTTTAAAGAAGGTGACATGATTGGAACAATCAGCACATGAAGTAGCAAATTGGCAATATTATTTTGCAATTGCCGTATTTTTAGTCACGTACGGATTTATTATTTCTGAGAAATTGAATCGTGCTGTAATTGCACTATTCGGTGCTGCTATTATGATTATTTTTGGAATTGTAGATTTACATACCGCTTTCACATCACATATTCAATGGGAAACGATCACCCTTTTAATTGGGATGATGATTCTCGTACATATTACGAGTCAATCAGGCGTCTTTGAATTTGTGGCCATTAAAGCAGCGAAGGCAGCTGGCGGAAAACCAATCCGCATTTTATTATTGCTATCCCTATTAACTGCTGTCGGTTCAGCATTTTTGGACAACGTAACAACCGTATTATTAATCGTACCTGTTACACTATCTATTACACGTATTTTAAAAGTAAACCCTGTTCCTTATTTAATTTCAGAAGTACTATTTTCAAATATAGGCGGAACAGCAACATTAATCGGTGATCCACCTAACATTATGATTGGATCAGCAAATAAGCATTTAGATTTTAATGCCTTTTTACTAAACTTAGCTCCAATCGTAATTATTATTTCTATCGTGACACTTGGCATTATTTACTTCCTGTATCGTAACAAACTAAAAACAACACCTGAGCAAATCAAAAAATTAATGGCATTAAATGAAAAAGATTATATTAAAGATCAAAGCCTCCTTTTAAAATCCATTTCGATTTTAGGACTAACTATTTTAGGCTTTGTACTTCATTCGATTATTCATGTAGACGCTGCGGTCATCGCGATGACAGGCGCTACACTTCTTATGTTAATCGGTGTGAAAGAACATGATATTGAAGATGTATTTGCCCACGTTGAATGGGTAACCATTTTCTTCTTCGCCGGACTATTCGTTCTCGTTGGCGGGTTAATTGATATCGGACTTATTTCTTCACTCGCAAAAGAAGTGCTCGACGTAACAAATGGTGATATCGGTTTCGCTGCGATACTTATTTTATGGGTATCTGGCATTGCATCTGCAACAATTGACAATATCCCATTTGTCGCAACGATGATCCCGCTTATTCAAGATTTAGCTACAGGGCTCGGACTATCTGTCGATTCTCCGCAAATCGAAGTACTATGGTGGGCATTATCTCTTGGAGCTTGCTTAGGAGGAAACGGAACGTTAATCGGAGCATCAGCAAACGTAGTCGTTGCTGGTATTGCAAAACGTGAAGGACATGCTTTCTCATATATGGACTTTTTAAAAATTGGGTTACCGTTAACTATTATTGCATTATTGTTATCACACGCTTATATTTATTTACGTTATTTAATGTAAAAGTTGTAGTGTGTGAAATTATATCGACGATTTTTAAAATATATCGATCGTTTCTTCGAATATATCAACGATTTTCTAAATATATCGACGGTTCGACAGAGAATATCGACTTACCGACAAATAACGACACTAAAAGAGGTATGCAGCGTTAAACTGCATACCTTTTTCATCACCAAAATATACCGATAATTGCTAATCCACCTAAAATCATACCGCCAATTTGTCCGATGATTGCTGGTGATAGTTGAACACCCTTTCGCACTTCAACAACCGGTCTTTCGTGCCTTAGTTGCTGCACTTCGCTTTGAAGTTGATGTACACTTCCGTGCAATTCTTTAATTAGTTCCTTTAATTCAGCGACCTCTTCATTTACTGGTTTTGCTTTTTCTAAATTCATTTTGCATAGCTCCTTATAAATTCAATCAGTACATTGTAAAAATTCGCCAATTATCGTTTTATCTCCTGCATATTACACATATAAGACTGCATTTTTAATCTTGCATCTCTATCCATTCATCCCACAATATCCCCATAATGATACGATCAAAACACTTCCCATCTCTTTGAACCGCTTCTCTCATACAGCCTTCCATCTGAAAACCCATCTTTTTATACAACTCAATAGCAGCTTTGTTATAAGAAATCACATCCAGACCGACGCGGTGCAAATTCAATTCATAAAAAGCATACTTTAAAATAAGATGGATTGCTTCTCTTCCATATCCCTTACCTCTATCATTTGCATCTCCTATACCAATTGCTAATAACCCTGTTCTGTTATTCCACTCTATGCCATGAATTGCAACAAAACCAATTAAACGATCATCTTGAACTGTCCTCAACATGAAAGATACACTATTCGATCTCCGTCCCTTTAATAGCCCATCACTTGCTATTTCTTGTAACGATTGCGGAAACGCTACATCTGTATCGACATTTCTTAAATACTCACTATCCTCTTGCCACATAGCCATTACTGCAGCATCTGATTCTCTAATAGCGGATAATTTAACAGTTTTATTTTGAAAAAGATTCATCGTCATTTCAAACTCCCCCTTTTTTAATAACGGGGATACTTATTTTAGCCTATTTATCCCCTTGTTCCATAAACTGTTTCATAAACGGGATACTTACAATAAGCGCTAACATTGGCACATCTCCTTTGAATTCAATTAAATTCATTGTATAATTTTTTATTTATTCTAACAATAACAAAAAGGCCCCAAAATTTAGAGGGCCTTTCTTAATAGCAAAACTATATTATTTCGTAAACATTTTCTCCGCTTCATCCATTGCCATTTTGTTACCTAAAGCAGAATAGTCAAGCCATGGCTGGTCATTAATAATGTATACATGCTTTCCTTTAACAGCTTTTAAGTCTTTCCAAATTGGTGTATCTTGAAGTTGTTTAAATGCAGCTTTTGCCTTATCGTCTCTATTTACAACAACGAAAATAGCATCTGCATCAAAGTCAGGTAATACTTCTTGTGAAATGACTTCGAAAGGACGGTTTCCATCAATTTTCTCTACACCGTTTGCAGGTTGTAATCCTAAGTCTTGGAATAAAATTGGTCCCATCGGTCTTTTCGTACTAAATACACGTAATTCTTTTGCAGTAACACGAATTGCCATTACTTTTTCGTTATTACCTAATTCTTTATCTATTAAACTTTTTACTCGTTTTGATTGCTCTTCGTAATCTTGAATATATGTATCCGCTTCTTTCTCACGGTTTACAAGTTTACCAACTTGTTTTAACTGATTTCTCCACGTACCTTCATCTAAATTGAAAGAATGTGTTTTTGCAATTTTTTCGTATTTCGCTAAATCTTTGCCCGCGTATTTTTCATCCACATAAATGTCAGTTGGCTTCAATTGAAGTAATGCTTCCATATTCGGATCTGTTACAACACCAAGTTTCTTCGTATCTTTCAACTGCTCTTTTGCATGCGGTAAGAAATCTTTTAAATCTCCACCAATAACAGAGCCTACAGGTGTAATTCCTAATGCCAGTAAATTATTCGTTAAGTGAATAGACATAGAGGCGATTTTCGGATCATTACTTTTTTCAGTTTTTTTCGTTGCCTCTTCATTAGATTTCGTTTGACCACATGCTGCTAATACTAAAATACACATCATGCTAAATAAAATAGTAAGTTTCTTTTTCATATGTTCTCCTCTTTGAAGTATTTATTTTGTTTTTGTAAGTAAATAAAGAAAATACGGTGCTCCTAAAGCTGCCACTACTACACCAGCTGGAATAGAATTTGGCTCGAATATAGAACGACCTATCGTATCTGCTAGTACTAAAATAATCATTCCGATAATGCCAGCAAGCGGAAGGAAATGTTGATAGGTAGTACCTACTAACTTTCTTGCAATATGCGGAGCAACTAAACCGATAAAACCAATTCCTCCTGCCATCGATACACTTGCGCAAGATAATCCAACCGCTGTAGCTAAAAGTAGTAACCGTTCTTTTTGAACAGAAACACCAAGCCCTGCTGCCACACTATCACCTAGTGACAATGCATTTAACGTTTTAGATTTTAGCCATGCATACGGGGTTAGTATGAAAATCCAAGGTAATAATGCTAAGACATGAATCCAATCCCTTCCCCACACGTTACCAACTAACCATCTAGAAGCGAATGTATACGTCTCATCATTTAACTTGAGGGAGAAAAATAACGAAATCGCACTAAATCCAGCCGAAATAGCAATACCAACGAGAATAAGTCTAATAGGAAGTAAACCTTTTGACCGATCATGCGCAAGTATAATAATTAAAAACGCAGCTAGTACTCCCCCGCCAAATGTAAATAACGGTATTAAAATCGATGCATTCTCATTAATAGAATGAAAGAAAGTAACGAATATAATTAGCCCGAAAGATGCACCTGAATGTAATCCTAAAATACCAGGGTCTGCAAGTGCATTACGTGATAGCCCTTGCAAAATCGCACCGGAAATCCCAAGGCCAATACCGGCTAACATTGTAATTATAATTCTTGGCATACGATAATCGTATAGCACTGTTGCGCTCTCAAAATCACCATAACCGAAAAGCGTTTGAATTACTTTGAGCGGTGCAATGCTCAGTGTCCCTGTATTTAAACTAATTAAAATGACAGCGATACTCATACAACCAAAAATTGTAGTTACAGTAATGGCTCTCTTTTTATCTGTGTTCAAAAGATCCTTCACTTATAGCTCCCTCCCAACTTTACGTGCTATATAGAGGAAGAACGGAACTCCAACAAGAGCTACCATAATTCCTATTGCAAGTTCTTTAGGAGGGTTTACTGTTCTTGCCCCTAAGTCAGCTAAAACTAATAACATAGCTCCTAAAAATGCTGACATAGGAATAATGAGTCGATAATTCACACCAACTAATTTTCTAGCAATATGCGGGATAACTAGTCCTACAAACCCAATAGAGCCAACAGCTGAAACAGATACACCTGCAAGGGTGACTACTATAATCATCCCTAGTATTCTCGTTCGGTTCGTTTTTACTCCTAAATTCGTAGCAACATCATCCCCCATTGATATGAGTGAAATAGATCGCCCTAACACTGTCGCAAAAACAATCGTTATGAGAATAATAGGAACTAAAAATTTCAAGTGTTCCCACTTAACCCCTGCAACACCACCAGCGTACCAAAACGCTAAATCTTGACTTAAATCATAATAAATTGCAACACCTGAACTTAACGAATGCAAAAGCGCTGCCATAACTGCTCCAGCAATCGTTAATCTCATCGGTGTTAATCCGCCTGATGTTGCTGATCCGATAATAAAAATGAGCACTGTACTTAAGACCGCTCCAATAAAGGAGACAATCATTAAATAGGAATACGGCATATGCGGGAAAAAGGCAAAACTAAGTGCTACTACAAACATCGCACCTGCATTTATGCCAAGCACACCTGCATCCGCTAAAGGATTTCGTGTTACTCCCTGCATAACAGCGCCAGCCACCGCAAAAGCCGCTCCTACAATTGCTGCACCAATTACCCTCGGGAGTCTTAATTCATAAATAATTTGGTGCTGCGTTAATTTCGGATTATAATCAAAAACCGCTGTCCATACAGTTTGTAAATGGATATCCTTTGCACCAAATGCAACAGCTAAAAATATAGAGCCGATTAAACATAAAATTGTTAAGCTCATGAAACATATGAACTTAATATGTAGCCAGCGATTATTGCCAGCATATACAGCAGGCTTATGTAACATGTTTCATTTCATCCTTTATATTCAGTTGTTTTTTATAAATATTTTTTATTTGTAATTATTATTGATAATAATTATCAATTTCATTTAGATATTATATCTCCACTTTTTTTAAATAGCAAACTATTTTTTCACTTCGCTAAATATTAAAATACCTATTACAACTTCCTTCCAAAACTTACAAATACATGCCAAATAGACTACTAGCTTATTTTTAAAATTGTAGTATACTTAGTCATTATTTTGAGTTTTCAAATAAAAATATCGAAGGTGACACAATGTTATATATAAAACAACTACTATACTTCACTTACGAGCAAGCATTATCTTGCTTATTCCCAGTCGTTATTTTCTTAACACTAGCCCTTTCAAAAGTCATTTCTATCCCAGGGTTATACCGCTACGATTTCATACTCATCGTATGTCTTCTTATGCAGTGGTTTATGTATAAAACTGGACTTGAGACGAAAGACGAATTAAAAGTAATTACCGTCTTCCACCTCATCGGCCTTTTACTAGAAATATATAAAGTACATTTCGGTTCATGGAGTTATCCGGAAGAGGCATATTCAAAGGTTTTTGGAGTTCCACTTTACAGCGGCTTTATGTATGCAAGTGTTGCAAGTTACATATGCCAAGCGTGGAGAAGATTGCATTTGCAAATGCATCATTGGCCGAAAGCTATTTTTGCAATACCTCTAGGAGCAATGATTTACTTCAATTTTTTCACACACCACTTTACATACGACTTTAGATGGATATTAACTTTACTACTATTCATTGTTTTCTCTCGCACATTTGTAGAATTTTCATTACAAGGCGTTACATATAAAATGCCACTCGTTCTCTCCTTCTTCCTTATCGGTTTCTTCATTTGGATTGCAGAGAACATCGCAACATTTTTCGGAGCATGGCAATATCCAAATCAACGGGAAGCGTGGAATCTCGTTCACTTAAGCAAAATTAGCTCATGGTTTTTACTCGTTGTTATTAGCATTATGATTGTTACACAACTCAAATATTTGAAGGAATCGAAAAGATAATGCTGATTATGTAAAAACAGTTAGCCCATCACTCATTAGAGAGTGATGGGCTTTTTTAATAATATTTTTTAAACCGCCCTTATCAAAGGAGTTATGAATTACAAGAGCATAAGCCATTCGTTGCACATTATGAACTACTACTAGCAGAAGATGTTGCTGCAGATGAAGCGGCAATCGTTGCCATCATAGCTGCTTGTTGTGCTTGTATAAGGACTTCTATCATAGTTTGTAAACCTGTGTTGGTAGCTTTACTTTCCTCACCTTTCTGACTTACGAACAGCTGAATAGCAATAAGAATATTTGTATCTGTATGCCAACGGAACAATTTCTCTCCCTGCAATTTTTCAATAAATGCTTTAATAGAATGAATCTCTTTTTCTCCATCCTCAAGTAACGCTAGTAGCCCGATAGCTGGATAATGCATCTGTTTCACTTTTACCTTTTCTTGTTTTAACAAATTCCATATGTTTGTACATGTTGCAACTAACATTTCTTCACGGACATCCTTCTTTAGTGAAAGAATGTGACTTAAAAATTGAAGATCATTACCCTTACGCAAACCCGCTTTCGCTAGTTTCTGATACAGACGTTCTACACGGTCCATAAGTGTTTCTACATTCTCTGATTGTCCTGCTAGTAAAACCGCGAGCGGATAATCATTTGTACCTGTAAGAAAAAGATGATCCTCTTTCATACGTTTATATACTTGCATCGAACGCTGAATGTGCGTGCCATGCTGTTCATTTTCTTCTGTTAAAAGCACAGCTGCTGCGAGATAAGTAAATATACTTCGGCTAAAACCACCAGCGACCAATTGTTCATATAAATCTAAAAACTTCCGGAAAGCTTCCTTGTAATCTGTAAAGTGAATATCTAAAGTTGCGGCCACCACAAAGCGATGATAAGACTTCAAGTATGAAAACATCCCTACCTGATTCTTAATATAACTACTAATTTCTAAAAAACGTCCGAGATCAAACAATTTATCACTACCTGCATACATAGCAGCAATCATCATTCCTGTTCGAGAATCACTCGTTTTCCATTTTAGTTCTCCCTTTAACTGTCCATACGTATGTGTGTATTGCTCCAACTTTTGTTCTAATGTAATCATAGTATTCACCCCTATTTCTAGTTCTTCTCTATTATTATACTTATATTTCGTACGGCTTTTGCAACCTTAATTCTGTATTTCCTTCAATATTTTTCTATTATGTAAAACAAATATAATAACTATACCTACTTTATCAGTATCACGATGGCAATCGTTCATAATTCTTTAAGCTCAACGACAAAAAGGATAGATAATAAATTATCTATCCTTTTTGTCATTATAATATTTCACAATATAATTTCGTTTTTTATATGCAATTACAACTAAAGAGCCTTAATAATACGTTCCATCGCCTTCATTTGTCCAATATGATCAGCTTCATGATAAAGCATCATACCGTAAAGCTCCCCTACTGTTTCCAATCCTAGGAATGGCTCTGGCAGTTTATTTTCAAATGCTTCTGCTGGAATTTCGTTAATACGTTTTGCTTGTTCTTTTAATTGAGTCGTTAACACTTCTAACGATGGTCCTTCTGTTTTCCATTTAGACGGTCTTGATCCATACCCAAACATACCTGGATATTCAGTTGGTAATTGTTTGAATTCTTTTCCAAACATGAAAACTTCTGCTGCCGTTAACACATGACCGATATGCCAACGAATTGTATTGTTAAAACCCTTTGGCTGCGTATCCGCAGTTTTATCATCTAACGTTTCAATAAATTTAACTAATGCCCCACGCGTTATTTCAAATTGTTTTAAACCAATTATTCTATTCATTTTATCGTTCCCTTTCTTCATGCACAATTTATTATGAACTAAGAATGTTCAACTTATTAAAGTTTCACCTTGTTTAATCTATCAGAAACGATTAAGAAAAACATCTAATATGCTTAGTAATAATATTTAAAAGGTTCACCCCTAATAAATATAGAATTACTTACTACACAGTTAGTTTAGTAAATAATAGAGGAGTGTCAATTACATGTTACATATTTTAAAACAACAATATAATCTTATTAGTTCTACAAGAGAAACTCTATTTACATTTTTGGGAGAAATCCCACTAGAAAAATTACATAGCACTGTTCCAAATTTCGGAAGCGGTAGCATTATAAAGACGCATATTCATGTAGCCGATTGCTACCGATACTGGCTTGGATCATTCGCATTCAAGCAAAAACGGGCAGATTTTTCATTTGCTAGTGATTATGAAATTGAGCATGCAGATATCGAGAAAGTCCGTGATAGATTTAAGTTAGTAGATGAGGTTGTAATACGTTTTTTAGATGAATACAATGACCGATGGCTCGAAAATATAGCAAATGAAGTGAAATGGCAAAAAGAGCCTTGGAGCACAACTCCGCTATGGCTTTTAACTCATACAGAGACTCATGAGTTTCACCATAAAGGACAAATTGTATCAATGACTCGTCACCTTGGATATACTCCTCCTGATACAGATCTTAGTTAATTCGACTATTAAAAAACTTGTTGATGCATTTTGTTATGTATAAAACTTTTATTATTTGTTTTAGGTATACCATATCATTATAAAATTCATGTAACATCAAAGTAAGACACATACTTTTCAAACAATACACAAAATAAAACTCTTCTTCCATGTAGAGCAAAAATATTTATATACTCTATCACCAAACTTAAGGAGAAATTTATAATGAGATTAGAGAGTGAAAGAATTTATTTAAGACCTCTTTGCGAACTAGATGCCCCAATTATATTAGAAAGTACGATGGATACAGAGATACGTTATATGACTGGAACCAAACCTACTTTTTCATTGGAACAAATAAAGACACATATAGCTCATATAAATAATGATTCGAGTCGCTACGATTTCGCTATTTGTTTACAAAGCAATGACGAAATGATTGGAGAGTTGTCGATTTTAGATATCGATGAGGGTAACAAAAGAGCAGGCTTCCGAATATCGATGCTTTCTATGTCATTAACAGGAAAAGGCTATGGAACTGAAGCTATTAAAATAGTTTTAAGTTTTGTTTTTGAACAACTATCATTAAATCGTTTACAGTTAGAAGTGTTTAGCCATAATTTACGCGGAATTAGAGCTTATGAAAAAGTTGGGTTTGTAAAAGAAGGAACCTTACGTCAATCTTTATTTTATAACGATACATACTCGGATGAAATTATTATGGCAATACTTAAAAGTGATTATAAAGATATATCATTGTAAATAACTGTTCTTAAACTATCAACAACTTGAAAGAACCTTACCACAATAAAATGCAGTAAGGCTCTTTCATTTTTATATCCAATAACAACTCTTAACTCATGTATTATATTAATACCAAATTGTCTCCGCATAATTATATGCATCACTATTCGGAATAGCATGTTTCCCTTGCGCTTGTGCCTTTCTTGGATCTAAATCATATACCATTGGCGTATAGCATGATGTTTGCCCTTTATTCACAACACCATTTCCTCCAGCACTCCCGCAAGTATATGCCTTTCCATCTGTTTTTCTTACGATTCTTGCATCAGCTTCGTTATTATATACTGCTGCACGAGTTACTGTAACTTTCGCCCATGCTGTCTTACACGTCGTGCTAAACTTTAATTCTACATAAGAATTGGAATCAATCCATTTCTTTTCTTTCGTTACAGCGGATTGATCACAGCTATTATAGTAAGGACTTTTCCCATCATACGAATGATCTTCTGCATATGCTTTATCGCTATTCGTCGTACTAAACACACTAGTTAAAACGAGCAATGATAGACAAAAACATGCGCTTAGCTTTTTTAAAAGTTTCAAAGTATTCCACTCCTTTTTAATAGCGTCCTGTTTTTCCATAACCGTTATTAAACGTAACCGCTTCAGCATCTGCTGTGTATCCGAAATCAGCAGTTAAATCAAATACCATTCCTGTATAAGTGCTCGTTTGACCTGTTTTTATTGTGCCGTTTCCCTGATTAGAAGTGACTGATTTTTGGAATACACCATTTTTGTATTTATTCACAACAGCGTACGCATACACTCCTCCAGAAACAGCTGGTGCTGGTTGATCTAAAACAAGCTTAGACCATGCTGCATGACATTTATTACTGTAACGTAAATACACTGTTCCTACTTTTTTACTACCTTCGTACACGGCTGTAGACTTTGCATTAAATCCATCAGCATCACACGTTGTACTTCCCCCGTATACCTTTGTTGTTGCTGGATTTTTTCCGTCATAATAACTACTTAAATCAGTAGCTGCAAATGTACTTTCTTGAAAACTAAATAATACCCCGACACTCACTACACTTAACGCACATACTTTCATTAGCTTTTTAAACATTTTAAATCTCCCCCTCAAAATAAGTACGTATAATAAAGACAATCTATCCCCTATGTACGCCCCTCCTTTCATACTTCCTAGAGGCATCTTACAGAAACCAATAAACGTTGTAAATTTCCTTATGATTATTGGAATATACGAAGAAATTTACGTATCCATCTAAGAAAAAAAGTTGAGAAATACACATTTTATAGCATCCTTTATTTAAAACATAAAAGAACCGATACTCGTTTCATGCAAGCATCGGTTCTTTATACAAAATTGCCATTTTTACTACTATATAAAATAAATATTTCTCCACTTAATCCGTTGTAAGAAACTCCCTCGTTACATCAATAAATTGCTGCAGTGGCACTGTCATCCATTTATCTTTATGCCAAGCAATTTGTGTATAAATCGGTGAAATTGCATTTTCTACATGTAACTCTTTTATCGTTCCCTCTCGTATATCTTTTTCTACTACTATCGCGGGTAAAACGGCTATACCTAAATCTGCAATAACACATTGTTTAATTGCCTCTACACTAACGAACTCAATTTTATTTGCTGGATACACATCTTCTGTACGAAGTAGCTCTTCAAATAAAGTCCGGTACGAGCACCCTAGCTCTGTTAGCAACAGCGTCTCACTTTCTAAATCTTTTGTAGAAATGGAAGCTTTCTCGAGTAAATGATGCCCTGAAGCAGCTACTATTTTTAATTCTTCTTTCATAAGCGGCTCCACATGTAAAGCATCTTCTGTTTTACATTCGTCCAAAATAAAGGCAAGATCGACTTTTCCCTCCATCAATTGTTCCTTCGCATCTTTATTGGAATGCGCTGGTTTAAATATAAGTTTTATTTGAGGGAATTGTGCTTTAAACCTCTTTAATATAGAAGGAAGTCTATATGTACATTGACTTTCCTGCGCACCGATTATTAATGTACCTGCTATTCCCTCATCATCTTTCACAGCCATTTTTGCTTCGTTACTGAGTGCAATCATCTTGTCGGCATATAGTTGAAACTTCCTACCTGCTTCAGTTAAGAAAAGGCGTTTTCCTAATCTTTCAAATAACGGCGTACCTAGCTCAGCTTCTAACGTTTTAATTTGCGCTGTTACGCTCGATTGAGCAAAGTTTAATTTCTTCGCAGTTTGTGTAAAATTCAAAGTGTCCGCGGCTATTTTAAATGTAACTAATTGTTTTATCTCCATTTCTCATCCCTCTTTTCAATCGTAATTTTCGATTGATTTCATCGAAATAATCCTCTTTGTCTATCGATATTTGTATTGTATGATAAAGAGCATCGACAAACAATATAAATGGAGGTATTCCATATGAAAGCACTTTGTTTCGAACAGTTCGGAAATCCGGATGTACTACAATATAAAGAACTAAATGATCCAATCATAAATCCAAATGAAGTTCTTGTCCGTACGAAAGCAATCGGTTTAAATTTCGCCGACATTTATAGACGCCGCGGTGATTATCATCTCGCTGGCAACCCGCCGTATATATTAGGTTATGAAGGGGCTGGCATTGTTGAAAAAGTAGGAGCTGACGTTACGAATATTAATCCTGGAGATCGTATTGCATTTGCTGATGTACCATTTGCTAATGCAGAACTAGTTGCCGTTCCATCTGAGAAAGCAATTATATTTCCAGATTCTATTTCTTTTGAAACAGCCGCTTCTGTCTTATTACAAGGATTAACAGCACATTATTTAACGAAAGATAGCTATGAAATAAAACAAGGTGATATAGCTTTAGTACATGCCGCAGCTGGTGGTGTTGGGCAACTTCTTATCCAAATAATTAAACTACTAGGCGGAACAGTAATCGGCCTCACGTCATCAAAAGAAAAAGCACAAATAGCTACATTAGCTGGTGCTGACCACGTATTTTTATATACGGAAGCATGGCCGGCGAAAGTACTTGAAATAACAAACAGTAATGGAGTAAATGTTGTATATGAATCAGTAGGTTCTACATTAGAGGAAAGTTTTAGCGCTACTAAAACTGGTGGCACTATCGTATTTTACGGAATGGCCGGCGGTAATCCTGCGCCCGTTGATCCGCGTATGCTGATGGATACTTCAAAAACTTTAACTGGCGGAGACCTTTGGAATGTGCTTACTACTTTTGAAGAACGTAAGCAGCGCTCTACTCAATTATTTAATTGGATCACTACTGGAAAATTAAACATTGCGAATCCTACTACATTCGCCTTACAAGATGGTGCTCTTGCACATAATTTATTAGAGAGCAGAAAAAGTACAGGGAAGATTTTATTAATCCCGTAATTCACAAAATGAAAAGGAAGCTAGATTTCTCTATCTTCCTTTTCTTATTTTTATATTTCCACACTTTCTTTCCCTTTTGCAACGTAACTCATATCCCCAACAGACTCGACTGTATATGTTCCATCTTGATATACAATCTTTGTCACACTTGCATTTTCCACTCCAAGTTTTGTTTTACTACTGTCTAGCATTTCAATTAATGCAGTAATCAAAAGCCCATGAACGACAACTAAAACGTTGCCACCTCCATTTGCAGCAGCTTCTTCACTAACTTTATCAATCTCTGCTTTTATACGAGTAGAAAATAATTCCCAATCTTCCGCCTGTTTCGTAGGGTCTGCTGCTCTAATCAGATTAATCACTTCTTGAATAGAAAACTTCATAAGTTCTTCTGGTGATGCAACGCCTGCAGCTTTTCCAACCACATCCCACATATTTTCAAGTTTTTCACCTTCAAAAATACCAAAATTTAATTCTCGTAATTTTTTTCTTTTCTCAAGTTTTAACTTTGATTGCTCACTATATTTTAATACTAAATTAGCAGTTTCAATCGCTCGGCCGCTATCACTACTATACGCATTCGTAAAATGAACATCTTTTAATCCTGTTCCTAAATTAGAGGCAACTTCAACACCTTTTTCTACTAACGGGGAGTCTGCCCAGCCTTGCGCGCGATGATTCGTATTTAATATTGTTTTTCCGTGTCTTGTAACATATAACGTAACTACATTCTCATTGCTATCTGTTTCTCTATTCTTCATCCTTTTCTCTCCTTTTACATTTCTATATCAATTTTACCATCTTAATTATTCATTGAGCAAAATATACGTAAGTGAATTTGCTTAATAAAAAAAGCTATCTTTCTGTATATCTCTACAAAAAGATAGCATCTTTTATGATTACATTTCTTAACTGATATTCCTACTCAGCAAATGCACTCGAATACTGAACAACTCCTTCTACACCTTCAAGAGCATTCTCCCTTAATTCCATCACCATAAACACCTCTTCAGGCACTTCAAATGGTGCTTTTATATTCCACTTACTTGCTTTCTTAAAGCCAAATTTCGGATAGTACTCTGGATGTCCTAATACTACAACTGACCCGTATCCAAGTTCTTTCGCTTTTTCTAACGCAGCTCCAATAAGTTTTCCACCAATTCCTTTTTTCTGATGGCCCCTAGCAACTGAAACTGGTGCAAGTGCTAATGATTCTTCAGAAATCCCATCCTGTTCTATCGTAATTTCCGATAACATAATGTGACCAACGATTTCCTCATCTACTGCAACGATTGATAATTCAGGAATAAATGCGTCACATTCTCTAATACGTTTTACAAGTTCATGTTCCTTTTTATCACTAAATTCTTCATTTAAAAATGCTTGTTGTACAACTTCTTCTGTTTTTCTGTAATCATTTTTTTGTTCTTGTCTAATCGTTACCATTCTATATTATCCTCTATTCTTCCTTATTTCTTTTTGGATTTTACGAAGCGCTTTTTTCGATCCGCGCTCAATATCATGTTGCATTTTTCTTTCTTTATAATCGACAAATAGTGTATTTAAATCATATCCCTCTGGGTATAATTCCTTCGCCGCTACCTCTAAAGTAATACGTTTTACATTCACTTCAACAAATTCACCGTTATAATATACAACGACGTTATAGAAATTATCTATTTCCTTATAGATAATACCAAAATCATCATAATCTAATACATTTACACGATCGCCGATTTTGTACTCGTAATGATTTTCTCTTTTTCCTTGCACAAATTTCGGTTTTCTAATTTTGCTTTCATTCACTTTTTCTAGAGCGTACTCTTTATTTCCCATATACTCTTTCGCTCTTTGCAGTACACGCTCTCTTACGTTCATTTTATTCGCAATCCAAAGCGCATTACTTTCACCTGATTTACCGATTACTAATTTATAAAGTGGTTCTAGCGTCTCACTATTAAATTGCATCGCCGCATTCATAAAATCATCATGCATTTCTGAGAATCGTTTAATTTCACCATAATGCGTACTCGCAACTGTAATACATCCCGCAAGATAAAACTCCTCTAAAATAGAAATTGCAAGTGCTGCCCCTTCATTCGGTTCAGTCCCGCTTCCTATTTCATCAAATAATAGTAGCGTATTATTATTTGACATCCTCATAATTTCAGATAGATTTTTCATATGAGATGAAAATGTACTGAGTGCATTTTCGATACTTTGATTATCACCAATATCTACAAATACATTTTCGAAAATAGCAATTTCTGTTTCTTTATCTCCAGCGATATGCAATCCTGACATTGTCGCTAAAGTTAACAATCCGATTGTTTTTAATACAATTGTTTTCCCGCCTGCATTTGGTCCTGTAATAATTAAACTACGATAGTTTTGACCGATTTCAAAGTGTAACGGTACTACTTTTCCGCTTAAAAGCGGATGCTTACAATTTACTAAATGAATGTAGCCATGATCATTTAACTTTGGCTCTATTCCATCGATCGATTTACTAAACTTCGCTTTTGCAAATACCATATCATACTGACTAATTAATTCCATATTAATTTTTATATGATAAATATTTTCTACTACCATTCCTGATAAAGTCGCTAAAATTTGATACTCTTCCATCGCTTCTTCTGCTTTCAAACTAGCGAGTTCCGCATTTAACTTTGTAACAGTGTGTGGTTCTATAAATACAGTAGAGCCTTTAGCGGACGCTTCAACTATACTTCCCGCAACTTGATTTTTATAAGAAGATTTAATTGGAATTGTATACCTATCATCCTTCTTACTAATAAAGAACTCTTGAATATACTTCTTATTTGCACTACTATTTAAAAACTTCGTTAAGCGCTCTTTTATTTTTCCGTCTACAGAATCAATGTTATTTCGAATTCGTTTTAACTCTTTACTCGCAGCTGCATCAATACTATTACCTTTAATGGAAAAGTTGATTTCCTCTTCAATACTTTTATATTCAGTCATTGAATTCGCATAAGAAGCTAATACTGGCGCAAAAAATTCTTTATCTAACATAAAATTTTTAATCTTTCTACAGCCACGTAAAAAGTCTGAAACACTTACTAATTCTTCAGGATCTAAAATCATCCCTTTTTCTAATTTTTGAATTGTACTAGCAATATTTGAAATGCCGAAGAAAGGAACATGCCCTTCTGCATCTACTATAGCTCGTGCTTCTGTCGTTTCATTCAAGCGATTCCTCACTACTTTTATACTCGTACTCGGCTCTAATTTATTTAATAATTCTTTACCTAATCCACTTACACAATAAGATTTCACTATATCCTTTAATTCGTTATATTGTAACTTTTCAAAAGTCATCGTATTCATTTTGTTTCTCCTCACTTTGATTGATTTCTATCATAAATGAAGATACCTACTTATTAGATTCCAATGAGCCCTACATTATTCAATTACCATTTTTATACATTTAAAATATATACAAAAAAGCTGCGGGGATACCGCAGCTTTTACATTTACAAGGCATGAGTAATAACATATGAGGAAATAAGCCATAAAAACGGATGGCAATCCCCTTATTACACGCTTTATAAAGTATTGTAGGTATCTTCATAGGTATCGAAATAAATCCATGACAAAATTAGGGGTATGATATACATAAAAATCCCCTGGTCTTATCCGATTTATTTCATTAAATTTTTCCTATTTAGTACCTACCGCACTCACAAAAAGCACCTCTCATTAATTTATATTATAGTCATTGAAATCTAATTTACTGAAATCATCATACTATATGTTTTGTGAGAAGTAAAGGTGTCATACTTTTATAACTATACAGAATATAAAAAGAAGAGGAAACTTATATTTCAGTCTACCTCTTCTTTTTCAACACCAATTTACTGCTGAACATATATAGAAACTGAGCCTCCACTTACATGGAATTGCCCCCATCCATCCTTATTAATTGTTACAGTATTTGTTTGATTACCCGTAATATCGTACCATACTTCCCCTGCGTTATTCTTTCCAACATCCATCCACTTTGCCCCTCCTGGTCCATCAGAGATTAATGTTGCTAAACCAGAATTAGCATGTACACTATCACCTTCTCTTGTCCAGCCAATCACATCTGGATGATCCAAATAATCACGCTGCGTACCATATGCAAAGTTTTTTCGTGCCGTTAAAATCGGATCAATTTTGTCCTTTAACGCTGGAATTTCATAGTTACTATTTCCTTTTGTACCATAGTAATCACCATAGAAAACAGAAGGATATCCCTCTGCACGCGTTAAAATAAATGCATATGCCAACGGTTTGAACCAAGGGCTCACTACAGATTCCAATGACTGACCAGGCTGTGAATCATGATTTTCAACTAGCGTAACTGCAAGTGTAGGATGATTCGCAACTACTGTTCCTTTTAAAATATTTCTCATATCATAATTCCCATTTCCTTTTGAAGCATAATGAAAATTATAATGAAGTGGTGCATCGAACACAGATTGATTATAATTGACCTTCGCTAAATAATTATTTAAAGTCTGGATATCATTTTGCCAATATTCAGCTACTGCAAACATTTCTTTCCCCGTTTGCTGTCTAACATGATTTACCCAATCGCGTAAATATTCATGATCAATATGTTTAACAGCATCTAAACGAAATCCATCTAAATTTAATTCATTCGCATACCACGTTCCCCATTTTTTCATTTCATTCGCAACATCTGGATGATCAAAATCAAGATCCGCATACATCAAATAATCATAATTTCCATTCTCGCTAGACACTTCCCAGTCCCACGCTTTACCTATGCCCCTAAATTTATAAATTCGGTTTAATTCCCTTCCTTCATCCCAATCCGTTCCGTCAAAATGATACCATTTCCATTTGAAATTAGAATAAGAATCTCCGCGCCCCGGAAAGTTAAATCCCGTCCACGCACTAATTTCATAATCACCTGATACTTCAACATTTCGATTGCTCGGATCTACCTCAACTGCTGTGACAGTTTCCGTATAATCAGCCCCACCTTTATGATTCATAACTACATCACCGTATACATCGATGTTTTTCTTATGTAAAGCGTCAATTGCAGATTTCAATTGTTCTTTCGTCCCATATTTCGTCCGCACTGTTCCCTTTTGATTGAATTCACCTAAATCATATAAATCATATGCTCCATATCCTACGTCATTTTGCGTAGTTCCTTTATATGCAGGTGGTATCCAAACAGATGTAATTCCTTTTTGCGCTAAATTTTCAGCATCTGAATGCAAGCGATTCCAATGATTCCCATCATTCGGAGCATACCACTCAAAATACTGCATTAACGTTCCATTGTTAACCGTATCTGCATACACTTTACTTCCCCCATGTATACTAGGTAAAAACAAAACAACCGACAAGCCGACTACTGTTATTTTTTTCAACATATTTACAACATCCCCTTCTAAGAAAACGTTTGCATAGTTTATCGGAATTATTATAATATTCGTTCTAGAATTAGTAAAGTAGCAATCTCTCACTCTCCCACATTATTTTTTAATCTAACATCAAATATTCACCAAATACTGCACCGTAGTTTTTATTTCACATATTATTCAAGATTGTTTACAATTTATCTATAAACGCATAACGGAGGGATTTCTATGACGGACTTTCAAAAACAATTTTTTTCAAGATTACATATAGAAGAAAAACACAAAGTTTCATTTGAAGATTTACCTAACATTATGTGCGCAATGGCACAAACTGTCCCTTTTGAAAACTTAAATATTCTCGAAAAGAATTTTAAAGAAATATCAAAAGAAAATTTGAAAGAGAAAATTTTAGTAAACAGCCGTGGTGGTCTTTGTTATGAACTCAATCCTACTATGTATTACTTCCTTAAAGACGCTGGATTTGATGTTCATCTCGTTTCAGGAACAGTGTACAATGCTGCAAATTCTATATGGGCTGTGGATTCTGGCCATATCGCAACTGTTTTAACACATCATAATGAACTTTATTTAATTGAAGTAGGATTCGGATCATACTTACCTCTTGCACCTGTCCCTTTCTCAAGTGAAGTCATTCACTCCGTTACAGGAGATTATCGTATTCGTAAAGAAATGACTGAAAAGGGAAACTACATGTTAGAGATGCGTAAAAATAATGAGTTTTTGGATCAATCTTCTGCTGATGATTGGACGTTAGGCTATGCATTTTATATAGAAGAAGTAGATGAAGAAAAAGCAAATGCAGCACAAAAAATTATCGTTGAACATGAGGGCTCACCATTCAACAAAGTACCTCTTATTGTAAAATTAACTGAAGATGGGCATGCATCTTTAACAAAGGATAGTCTGACAATAACGAAAAACGGTAAAAAAACGAAAGAAAACGTTACAGATGTGCAATATAAAAAGCTTTTACATTCAAAATTCGGCATTACATTATAATTTTTTAAGCCTTGCTATTTTTAGCAAGGCTTTTCAATTTTCAGCAGGGATTTTTTGCAATTTGTTGTATTTCATAGTTATATAGGAATATAACTACATATTTAGAAAGGAAATGATTATGACAGAACTTAAAGATCGACTACAAGTAGCTGATAAGGAGAAATGGGATTTAACGGATATATACCATAGCATTGAAGATTGGGAAAGCGATTTTCATAAAATTGAAGTATTAACGAAAGACTTACATGAGTTTAATGGCACTATTCACGACGGCAATAGCTTATTAGCTTATTTAACAAAGAGTGAAGAAATTTCTAGCATAATATCTTTAATGTTCGCTTATGCGCGATTACAATCTGACCTTGATACGCGCGATACTGACGCCCAATCTCTTGTCGATAAAGTATCACAATTACACGTGAAAGTAAGTGCGGCTAAATCTTTCTTTTCCCCATTCTTACTTAGCGTAGATGAAAACACATTACATTCTTACATAGAAGAAGCAGAAGGCTTACAATATTATAAAGAAGATTTATTTGAATTATACCGTTATAAAAAACACGTATTGAATAAAGACCAAGAAGAGATTTTATCACAAATGGGTGAAGCACTTTCCTCTCCGCAGCATACATATGGCATGTTAAATAATGCGGATATACTATTTGGTGAAGTGACTACTGATGATGGAGAAAAAGTTACTTTAACGCGCGGAATGTATGCAAAGTTAATAGAAGATGAGAATCGCGAGAAACGTAAAGAAGCCTATAAAGCTTATTACAAGCCATACGTTCAATTAAAGAATTCTATCGCTTCTACTTTATCTGCTGCTATTAAAAATAATGTTACTGTTTCAAAGCTAAGAAAATATCCATCAGCTTTAGAAAAGTCATTATTTGGCGACATGGTTCCGAAAGAAGTATATGAAAATTTAATTGAGACGACGAAAAAAAATATTCAATCACTACATACCTATAATGAACTTCGAAAAGAAAAATTAAATGTAGATGAACTACGTCAATACGACTTGGGCGTTGATTTAGTAGCGGGTGTAAAACAAGACATTCCATATGACAAAGCATTTGACATGATGATCGAATCACTAGCTCCATTAGGTGAAGAATATATTGAAACATTAAAAAGCTTTAAAGATAAACGCTATATCGACGTAAGAGAAACACCTGGAAAACGTTCCGGCGCTTATAACTTTGGTGTATACGGTGTTCATCCTTTCATTCTTTTAAATCATCACGATGATTTAAATAGCCTTTTCACTCTTACTCATGAATGTGGACACGGCATGCATACACATTACTCACACGGATACCAACCAAGAATTTCTGCACACTATACTATTTTTGTCGCAGAAGTTGCTTCTACAGTAAATGAAGTGCTATTAATTCATCATTTATTAAAAGAAGCCAAAGATGCTAATGTACGTAACCATTTAGTAAACCATTTCATCGAGAAATTTAAAGGCACTTTCTTTACACAAATCATGTTCGCTGAGTTTGAAAAAATCACACATGAAATGGTGCAGCAAGGTAAACCATTAAATGCCCAAGTCTTTAGCGAAGTTTATGAAAACTTGTTTAGAGAGTATAATGGCGACTCTCTCGTATTTGACGAAGAAGTAAAATACGGCTGGGCTAGAATACCGCATTTCTATCGTCCATTTTACGTGTACAAATATGCAACTGGATTCGCTTCTGCAATCCAAATTGCTGATAAGTTATTGAGCGGCGACCCAAATGCTCAAAAACATTATATTGAATTCCTTAAAGGCGGAAGTTCTGACTATCCATTAAACTTACTGAAAAAAGCTGGTGTTGATTTAACTACGCCAGAACCGATTGAAAGTGCATTAAACCGTTTTAGCTCACTTGTTGAAGAATTTTCAGCATTATAAAAAAGCATGCAGAGTATATACTCTGCATGCTTTTTTCATTTCGGTTACTTTATGCTAAATGTTGCTGCGTCACACAGTGAATCATGCCACCATACGCAAACAGTTCATTTACATAAATACCGACAATTCTTCTTCCCGGAAACTGCCCTTCAATGATTTGAAGCCCTAACTTGTCATGCTCATCTCCATATATAGGAACTAATACAACTTCATTTCCAATATAAAAATTCAAATATGAGCCCTTACAGTCTGCTTCTTTTACCATTTTTCTTGTCACCGGTACTGGTATGAGCTGAAATGGTTTTCCATCTATATTTCTTGCTTGTCGCAATTCTTGATAATGCTTTTCGTATGCTTCCAAAAGGTATGATTCACTTTCCCCGAAAGGATCATATTCATAAAGAATTGTATTTTCATTTACAAAACGCGCTGCCCCATCAATATGGTAATCTGTATCTTCATCATAATTATCCTCTCCGCGAATACCAGTTATCCATATAAAATTCGTTACTCCCAGATACTTCGTTAACTCTATTTCAATCTCTTCCTGACTTAGTGTAGGATTTCGATTTTCGTTTATAATAGAAGTTTTTGCCGCCATTAAGGTGCCATTTCCGTTTATCTCTATTCCCCCGCCCTCCAAACAGACACTAGATTTAACTTTTGGAATGCTAAACATTTCACTTATTTCCGCCGGAATACCCGCATCATTTTCATACGGATATTTCTCACCCCACCCATTAAAAATCCAGTGTGTTAAGCAGAGATTGCCTTCCTTATCTTTTACAAAAATCGGTCCATTATCCCTTACCCACACATCATCCGTCTCTTGAACTAAGAAATCAATTTTATCCATATCCACTTTCGCTTCCATTAACTTCGATTGGACATGTACTTTTTCTTCTTCATCATATACAACAATATGCACAATTTCTCCGTAATGAAGCTCCTTTGCCATCGTTATCCAAATATCATCTAGCTTAGCTCTGTAACCTCCACCTCTATGAGCTTTATCATGAGGCCATTGGAGCCATGTCCCCCCATGCTTTTCCCACTCAGCTGGCATATAAAACAAACTATTTTCCATATTTCTCATACATGTTCACCCCTTCTTCGAATGTAAGTTCAGTCTAAACTTTGACATCGTGTTAAGGTCAACAGAAATATATTAACTACTTCATAAACTGATTCTTTATTTCCCCTTGTGATACACTACTTCTCCTTGTAAAACCGTCACTAAAACTTTCGCATTCGGAATCTTATCGGCACTCATTTTAGTAATATCTTCATCTAGTAATACCATATCGGCTGATTTACCTACTTCAATTGAACCAGTAATAGTATCAAGACCTAATGCTTTGGCGGGCTTAATTGTATATGCATCAATAGCTGCGTATACATCAGACAAGCCCTTTTCATCAATACTTAGCGCATTCGAAATCGTCACAAGTGGATTTAGTTCATTTACATCCCAATCACTACTAAGCGATACGTTTGCTCCTGTTTTCCATATGCGTCCTAACGGCATAATTCGTTTCATCTGTTGATCTGAAAAATACGTACTTGCCCAGCTTTGTTTAGGATCTTCTGCAAAATCATGACCTACTTGGAAATCAGCACTAATACCTAACTTAGCAAAACGATTTATATCACTATCTGCTACCATCTCAACATGCGTAAGCGTATAAGGCTGATTCGCCCCTTCTTTTTTCGCTGCTTCAATTGCATTTAAACTCTCTCTTACCCCGCCATCTCCAATCGTATGAATGAGTGCACCGTAACCAAGTTTATTCAGTTCCGTCAACCACCATTTCATTTTTTCTTCTGGAATATAGTTCAAACCGTACGGTGTTCCTTTAAACCACTCAAATTTATATTTTTCTAGTATTTTAGCTGTACTGTTAATGCTAATTCCATCACTATACATTTTCACTTGATTAATAAGCATTCGAGATGATATATCATCTCGCTTAATTTTTTTGAAATACTCCATTTGTTCTGCTTCATTTAAGTTCGGATATACCCACGGACGAAGTACTACTCGTGATGTTAACTTTTTCTCATCATTAACTTTATTCCAAACATCTAACCAGCCTCGTTTCCAATAGAGACGTCCATCGCCGACTGTAGTAATTCCATTCTTCGCAGCCTCATCTAAACCGTCTAACAAACCGTCATAATTTTTTTCAAAGAGATTAGGTTGAGAATTCCATGCTTTTTCCATTACGATATCCCCTGCTGTATCATACAGAATTCCAAAAGGTTCTCCTGTCTCTGGATCCCGGATGATTCTTCCGCCTTGCGGATCTTTCGTCTCTTTATTTATTCCCGCTACTTCCAATGCTTTTGAGTTAACCCATACAGAATGAGAAGTTCTTTCCATAATTAATACTGGGTTATTGGGAAATAGCTCATCAAGGACTTGTAATGGCGTTTGATGTTCTGATTTTTCATCCATATCTTTTAACAGCTCTTCTAAACTGAATCCTGTTCCGCTTATCCATTCCCCTGTCTTTACATCTTTTTTACAAGCTTTTAAATACGATCGTTGTTCTTGCAGCGCAGCATCCGGTGAAACACTACAATTCCCTGCTGCTGGTGATTTTGCTTCAAAAATATGATTATGGTTATCCACAAAACCAGGGAGAATAAAACGTCCTTGTAAATCCACCACTTTCGTATCTTCATTTATAAATCCTTCTACATCTTTGTTTGAACCAACAAATGTAATTTTCCCTTCTTTAACGGCCACAGCCTCTACAATGTCTTGCTTGCCATTTGAAGTATAGATCGTACCATTTTTAAACACTACATTTTTGGGCAACTGATTAGGTAGAACAAAGCTACCATTCTCACCTTCTCCTACTCCAGGAGTACAAGCTGAAACCCATGTCACACTTAGAATCAGACAAACAATCATAATTGTTCTTTTCATATTTTTTCTCCTTTTTATTATGATGAATTGCTTACATAAATAGAATAAGGATTGACATAGTGTTAATGTCAATCCTTATCTTCAGTCTATTTTCATCACTAAAAAACAAATTTGTGTCACATATTCCTCTACTAAACAATCACATTCAGGTCCGATACGATAAACTTAACTAAATCTATACAATTCAATCAAATTTACACAAGTTAGTGCTTCATTGTGTTCTCGCAGCCCCAAAGGGACGAGGGGTATAACACTCCACACGAGGTAGTATCGTTACCTCCTATTATCAAGCATTTATTTTACCCATCTTGATAAATTTATCGCAGCATTTACATCCCTATCGTGATGGCTATTGCACCCAACACAGTCCCATTCACGAATCTTTAAACTCCACTGTCCTTCTGGTTGAACTGAATGGTCGTATTTACCTCCGCAACATGAGCAAATCTTGCTTGAAGCGAACCATTTATCAGCTTTTACATACTCAATGCCGTACTTCTCACACTTGTATGATAAACATTGAAAGAAGAAGTTTAATTTTTGAAAGGAAAATGCTTTCGATAGTTTTTTGTTTTTTAACAGGCTTGAGATAGATAAGTCTTCCACAACAATCCTCATTGGTTTGTTTTTCACCAATTTAGCTGTTGCTTGATGGATATGGTTATTTCGGATATTCGTAATTTTCCTAGATAACCGCAGGTGCTCAGCTTTCGCTTTTTCATATCCGGCAGATTGAATTTTTACACCTTTTTTAAATCTCCTAGACATATCTCTTTGTGTTGACTTTTTCCTTTTCAAAAGTTTTTTAACCTTGGCATCTTTGTTTATATTTCGTTCTTTCATACCATTAGAAGCTACAAACAGCTCTTTTAAACCAACATCCACACCGATCGACTCATTGGTTAGTTCTTGTAATTCAAAGTCTTCTTGGAATCCTACACTCATCCACCAGTGACGACCGTCAAATGTAACTCTTGGATTGGATGGTTTTTTGTTTCTTGGTAGTTGTTGGCTTGTTTTCACTTCTCCAATAGACTGAGTATGAACTACTTTCTTTCCTATAATCAGTCTTTCATAATTGGCATAAAATCCTTGGATTAAATCTTTTTTAGATTTATAAGAAGTATGATAACCATTTTTGTACTTTTTGAACGAATTTTTCCTCGCCGTATCAAAATCTTTTGAAGCCTGTTTAGGAACTTGTGCGTTGATGTCATTTAACCACTCATATCTCTTTTGCTTCTTGATCTTTGTAAATCGTTTCTGTAAAGCTAACTGTGAAACAGATTTTCCAAATAGCTTATAATATCTATCACTCATTCTTTTACAATAGTTATAAGCGAATCTTGCAGCACCAGCATGGTTTCTAAGCACTTTTTCTTGTTCAGGCGTTGGAATTAGTCTGACTTTCTTCGCCAATATCATCAGAATGTAACTCCTTTAATGAAAGATTTGTTCTTCTGAATCGTAGCGTGTTCCACCAGCATTCTCCTGAGACCCCTCGGATGCAAACCTGTTAATTCTGATACTTGACTAACTCGTAAAAATTTCATTATTATTCTTACCTCATTGAACCTAACGTAGCACATACGTTCGATACATTCAATGAGGTTTGATAGATTTAATTAAATGTATCTCGTTCAACTAAGGGCGCAATTCCTTAGCCAGTTCTCTTATGAACTTCTCATGTTTTCACATGAGCGCAGACTATATGTTTATCTCTTTAGAGATAGAGGATTTTTCCACCACCATAGGCTTGTGGTGTACTCTCGTCAGTTATACGAGATAGTCGTTGAACGTTCATCTTATCCATTTTGACTTAGATGATTCGAGGCGGAAGACCCATTGTTCTAGTGTTTAGGATTTAACCTTGCACGATCTGATTGATTTTTTCTGCTTTCGCGACATTCACGCTCGCTATTTCTAGCCACGTTGTAGTTCAATCAGCTTTAGGGATTGCCCGCAGTTAACCCTCACTACTAGCCAATCACTTGACTAGCAGGGCTTACTGATATATTTAATTAACTTTCTTTATAATTGGTTAAATAAATCGTAACAGTTAGTTACCCTTTACGTAAACCTCATATGGCGAATCCTCTATTACATAACCATTTCTTTCAATCCATTTTTCTAACGCAATATATGCGTAACCTATATAGTCATAACTTCCATAATGCATAGTAGTAACAATTTGATGCGGATTTAGTTTTTTTATTTCATATTCTTGTACTACATCTTTATTGTTCCTATGCATGACCGGAATTCTTAATTCAATTTCGCTCTGATTTGGAATATACTCTTCATCATAAAAGACTGTAGAGGGCGAACCGACTATTTGAAAGTTACTCTTTTGTACTTTTTCATATAAGTCATAAAAATAATCATCCATATCATCTATATTTATTTGCAGTCTTTGAGCAATTACTGTTATTTCATTTCTCATTCCAATAAATATATCGTAATTTCTATTGCGAGCGATATTTAAACCATTATTCATACTTACCATTTCATTCATTTCTGAAATAACCTGTAAATTTTGTTTCACCTCATGAGATAACTCTATAATTTGTGCTTGCATATGTTTCACAAACGAATCTTGATCTGACGACTGAAGAATGATTTTAATTTTTGGTAGCGGGAACTTATACTCCCTTAACTTTTTTATTTTCAACGCTATTTCTAACTGACCTTGCTCATAATATCTATACCCATTTTCCGGGTTCACATATGCTGGTTTTAATATATCCACTTTGTCATAATGCCTTAGCATCCGTGTACTCATTTTACAAATCCGTGAAAACTCAGTAATTGTATACATATACTTACCCCTTGAATACATTTTCTTATACGCTTATTTTAAAACCAATCAAAAATCTTCCTTACTGAAAAATCTCCATTCTGATTTTTCAAGCTCTTCATTTTTGAAGGTAGCAAATGATGAGGACAGTACCACGTTAAACAATTTATTGCGCCTCCCATTGTTGATATTTCTCCTACATGAATTTGAATAGCTTGTTTCTCCGTATGTTGTTGAATATATCGTAAAACTTCCCTATCCTTAGCTAATCCAAACTTAGGAACGTAAATCGTTTCACATGTTTCTAACATATTTATATACAAACCTTTTGCCGATGCTATTTCTTGATCATATTGCCCCTTTTCTGTATATGATGACGGAACAACTATAAATTCAGCTTCTGGCATTTGCTCTTGAATAATTTCTTGAACATTATATCTAAATTCATGATCCCCTAAAAAATCACTAATAAACATTGTATGTTCATCAATAAATTTAACCATTCCGTCTGCGTGTGCAAGTACATCTCCTTCTTCAGCAGGAATAATAATAACTCGACTCACATCTAAATCCCATTCCAGTTGCTCTATAATTTCTTCTTCCGTCCACTCATAATTATCATCAAATATGCGTTCCGTTAATATAACAGTATCTTTTTTATTCCAAATCAGATTTCCACCATCTAATATCAATGGAGATTTCACATATTCAAAGTCATTCTTTTTCAACCATTTATTAAATTGTTGATCTAAATATCGCCCTTGATCTTTCGGTAAATAATTTGGGCGATATTTAAATTTAACTAGATGACTTGTTACAACTGGCGCAACATCTCTTAGCCAAATATCATCATACTCAAAAGAGCTTGTATGAAAGCCTTGCTCTTCAACAGATAAAGATATAAGTTGATCAGTAAATGCTTTATTTTCATTTAAGTATTCATTAAAATAAATCAGGTCTTCATAAAATGGACGATAATATGCATTTGATTTATCTGGTATTGCAGTAAAAATAATTCCATTATGTTTTTGTTCCATACTATTTACCTCGCTTTTTAATAATGGTTGAATAACTAATTTCACTATGTCAACTATTTACCTTTTCATAACAATTTTCGAAACGTGCACATTTCATGAATGGATTATAGCACGGAGAAATATTATATATTTATATAAAAATATATAGCCGTGGTTGAGCGGAAAATTGACTCTTGACAGGTTTTTAAAATACAATAATAAAAATTTATATGAAAGTATGAAATTTAATAATAGAATCATAAGCCCTATCATTAGGAAACTAGTTAATATTATTCCTTTCAATGCCCTTGCTCCTTTTTACAAAAAATAAAACATGACAAAATAGATAAAGGTAACAATGTACCTATTTTGTCGGAAGGTTGCTGAATTTCAATCGATTATTTCAATTGAATCGGTTGTTGCTGTGTAACACAATGAATCATGCCGCCATTTTTATAAAGCTCTCTCACATCAATACCAACTACTTTACGATCTGGATATAACTTCTGAATCGTATCGTTTGCGATTTTATCATTCGGATCATTATAATTAGGCACCAATACAACTGTATTCCCAATATAATAATTAATATACGACCCCTTATAATCGAGAACTTTTCCATTTTCTAAAGTAACTTTATCTTTACTAAGAGGTAAGTATTCATACTTATATTTCTGTCCTGACGCATTTTTTGCATCTAACAATGCATCCATATCCTTGTTTGACAAACCCCATTCGGCTAGGTCATCTTCTTTCATCGTTACAATCGTAGATTTACCATGGAATTTAGCAAATCCATCAATATGAAAGTCAGTAATATCTAAATTAGGCACTCCGTCTAACCAAATAAAGTTTGTTACCCCAAGATCACTAATATATGTTTCAATGTCCTTTTCTGATAAATCAGGATTTCTATTTTTATTCGTCACAGCACTCCGGGTTAATAAAGCAGTCCCATTACTGTCTAATTCAATTGCACCACCTTCAAGGACAAACTTTCCCCAATCAATTCTTTCAATCCCTGATTGTTTACTAACATTCTCACGTATACGAGCATCATTTTTATAAGGAGTTTTCTTCCCCCAACCATTAAATGCTGGATCTAATATTTTGAGATTTTTATTATTGTCATAAACAAAAATTGGTCCACTATCCCTTGCCCATACATCATCAGTAGGCGAGATAAAGAAATCAATTTTATCCATATTCAGTCCTTTATCTATCAAAAGCTTATTAATGCGCTCTTTCTCCTCCTCATCGTATGCAACAATGTGGACTTTTTCACCTTCAGTTAATGCACTTGCCATCTTAATCCAAATCGGTTCCACTTCCTGCTTATACTCTTCACCATATGTAAATTCATGAGGCCATTGTAGCCATGTACCTTCATGTTTATCTTTTTCATCTGGCATCGTATATTTCCCAGCATTTTTCTGTATCTCTACTTTTTCACTCTCTTTCCCTTTAGCATTTTCATTATTCCCCTCAAAAGAGCATCCACTAATAATCGTTGTAGATAATGTAGCCATTAAGCAAAACTTTACTATTTTTTTCATTTTGTAAACCTCCTGTTCTTGTCTCCAATAATG
The DNA here is from genome assembly GCF_001583695.1 of Bacillus wiedmannii. Classification (GTDB taxonomy): domain Bacteria; phylum Bacillota; class Bacilli; order Bacillales; family Bacillaceae_G; genus Bacillus_A; species Bacillus_A wiedmannii. Next base: position 216,970 of record NZ_LOBC01000028.1, read on the forward strand.
TAAAGCTTCACATAGTGTGAAGCTCAAGCTTTTTTGTAGATGTAAAATTTAACAATTAATCTTACGCATAAATTCAATACGAACAGATGAACTTCACGCAGCAACTTTCCTATATTTAACATACATATCATTTAACTTCCTATATAAAATTATTCTAATAATCCCTCTTCATAGTTACTTCTTCATTGAAATTTCCCAAATAAAAAATCGGTATTGATAATTACATATCAATACCGATTTACAAATTATTATTTTCCTTCTATTAAATCATTCGCCATTTTCCTAAACTCCTGATTAAACGTATCATTCATATCATTTTGTACGTTAGAGAATAATATTACAAACGTTCGTTTATCCCGGTTAAAATTATTAAATGTATTCCAACCAGCTAATACACCATGATTATGATAATAATCTGGATTAGTATAGAAACTAAATCCATATTTTCTTACAGGTGATGCAGTAAACATATCTAATACACTTTGTTTAGACAGCAGTTTTCCATCCATAATAGCCTCATCTAATCTTTTCATATCTTCAACAGTCGTATACATTTCACCACACCCATACAACCAATTCATTTTTAAGCGGGGTGCAGCTATTAACTCATTATCTTTTTTCGTATAACCTTCTGCTAAGAAAATATCTTCAGGAAGGGTAGCCCCCATTCCTGATTCATGCATTTCAACAGGCGTAAAAATATTTTCTTTCACATATTCAGCGAGCGGTTTATTCGATATCTTTTCTACAATATACGCAAGCACCATATAATTATAATCTGTATATTTCCACCCAGTCCCTGCAGGAAATTGCAATTTTTGTGCACCAATCCACGTTACTAACTTTAATCGTGACGCCGCATCAACCCTACCTTGTCCCTGATCTGGCAACCCAGACGTATGTGTTAACAAATTTCGTAACGTAATGTTTTTATCTGCCGGAAATGAAGAAATATACTTATTTACATTGTCTTCAATGTTTAATTTCCCTTTTTCTTTTAGTTGCATAATAGATATTGCAACTACTGTTTTCGTAATAGAACCAATACGATATTTCGTTCTTGGCGTCGTGACTACTTTATCTTTCACATTCGCATACCCATAACCTTTTCGTAAAATCACATGATCTTTACTAGCTACAAGAACACTCCCATTAAATCCTTTTTCTTTTAAATATTGATCTAGTTTTCCAGCTACAACTTCATAGCGCTTTTTTTCATTTGCATCAACTTCTTGCATACCGTCCTTTTGCTTACTATTTAAATTAGAAAATGCCTTTATATCATATTTCTTACCTTTATTTACATGTATTAGTGCAACGACACTCCCACAAAAAATAGCAAAAATAAAGAAAACAATTAACCATTTCTTTAGCATAATAGGAACCCTCTTTTATCTAGTTTCACTTAACGCGCATCCATTCTATTCTATATCTTTTAATTTTCAAATATTTCATAATATTATCTATCTATTATTCACCTATTTAAACTAGATTCCTTTTTCTCATATTCAGTTTTTGGCTACTCTCTATTGTATTTCTTTCTTGCAAAATTTCCACCTTACAATCGGATACACCCTACTATAATTTCAACAGCTTATGTAACATTTGTTACACATAATAAGAAATCGAGTTGTTACGATGAAAAATACCGATAAACACAATCGTTTAAATGATATGATGTTCCATTACAGAGTAACAAAAAATAACATATTTTTAATTGAATATTACGGAAAACAAATTAAAATATTAAAAGGAAATGATGCTGAAAAATTTTTAAACAAAATAAATCATGCACATAACGATACAGAAAAACAACTCATTATGGCTAAAGTAACAGGTAATTTCAAAAGAGGCAATGAACATCATTGAAAACGAATATCATTTATATTTTGATTATACAACATATAAAAAAAGAAATGTCGCTCATTCGGCATTTCTTTAGACTTTCTTCATAAAAAATTTACATTGCTAACTTTCTTTTATTTTTTGCTTTTACTATATAAACTCACTGCCGAGATACATAGTAATACCACTATACATAACCACGCATACGTATAGCCTTTTTCATCTACAATATAACCAAATAAAACAGGTGCAACAATAATCGTAATTTGATTGAATGTCAGCGCCAAACTAACTGTTATTCCAACAGATTCTTCACTTGCCAATTCAGCAACTTCGACGATAAAAAGACTAAACCAACCAATCGAAAAGAAGCCTAACAATGCGCTGACACCATACAATATTCCACTCGTTACTGTATGCATGCACATTACTAACAATAGAATCAAACCGATAGAAGCGCAGACAGCTATAAATAAAGGTATGCGACGGTTCCCCTTATAAAACACATCACTAATAGCTGCTAATGCAACACGGCCAATCATTCCAGAAAAGAACATAACTGAAAATACTGTTCCGGCTACAATAGATGTAATGGATTGTTCCCTTACTAAAAATTTCATAAAGTGCCCAACTAACACCATTTGCAATGAAATCATGCAAATCCCCGTTATATAAATTGGATACAACTCTTTTTTGCATATCACTACTTTTAGCTGCGTCCAAAAAGAAATTTTAATATGTTCTTTCCTTACTTCCTCCTGAGCATATGGCTCTTTATAAAACATAAAAAATAATAAACCTCCAATTATACAAATGCATGCCATACTATTTATCGCGTAAGTCACATTATATTGTATCGTAAGAAAAGGGATTAACACTCCCGCTAACGCACCACCAATCGGTATACCAGCTTGCCTTATTCCCATCGCTAATCCACGATTTTCTTTTGAGAACCATTTTAAAATCACTTTACTTCCTCCTGGCTGGGAAACACTATAAAACATTCCTACTAATAAAAGTACAAATAACAGTCCATTAAATCCACTTACTATATTGGTTAGTAAAAGCGAACCTCCTAGCAAAAATGAACTGATAGAAATTAATAATTTTTCATTATATTGATCAAGTAGCCGACCGACGAACAGCATACAAAATAGCGGTCCAACATTTACAACACTTACTAACAATCCACTCTCCGTATTCGTAAGCGCATATTCTTCTTTCCAAAATAACGCCAAAACTCCAACACCATACGTTATAAGTGTCGCTGTTGTTTGAGCAATCGTCGCAGCAATTAACATCATCCACTTATAATTTCTATTCATCCTTTCTTCGATTAACAAAATAATCCCTCCATCCACTTCCATTGTATGAAAGTTCTGATATCATATAAAATAAAGATTCATCATATAATCCATCAAAAAAAATGATACCTTTTTGGAGGGATAATACGTGGATATAAAAGATTTAACTGTATTTTACGAAGTTGCGAAGGAAAGTAATATTTCTCACGCAGCTAAAAATTTGAACTATGTACAATCAGGCGTAACAATGCGTATGAAACAACTAGAAAATGAATTAGGTGTGCCTTTATTTTACCGTAACGGAAAAGGTGTAACTTTAACTTCTAACGGTGAGATTTTATTAACATACGCTAAACAAATTATCCACTTAATGGATCAATCTATAAAAGCGGTTCAAAGTAATGGAACTGAGCCAAAGGGCACGTTGAAAATTGGATGTACAGAATCTACAACTGCGGTAAGGCTTCCCTCTACATTAACGGCCTACTATGAGAAACACCCAAAAGTCGAATTGATTTTAGAAACAAATACGACCGAACAACTAATTAGGCTAGTGTTAGAAAGAAAACTAGACGGAGCGTTTATAGCTGGCTCTACTCAGCACGCTGAACTTCATACAAGTGTCTTTCGGGAAGAAGAATTAGTTCTCATTAGTAAAAAACCTTTATCCTCCTTTAAAGACATAGGAGACATGAATTTACTTGCCTTTAGTCACGGGTGCTATTATAGAAGTTTATTAGAAGACTGGCTTCAAGAAGAAGGAGTCTCGCCTAAACGAGTATTAGAATTCGGAACAATTGAAGCGATACTTGCATGTGTAAAATCAGGTATGGGCGTAGCGATTATGATGAAATCAATTTTAAAGGAGCATGAACATGACCTATCATTCAATCCTTTACCAAATAGATTCAAAAAAGTTCCTACTACTTTTATTACTAGAAACGATATATATCACTCAGCTGCATTACAAAAATTTATGGAGATGATTTAACAATGCGTGAAAAGAAAATACGTGGTATGAAGCGTAAAATTAACACTATGATAAAGCGAATTGAAGAAAATACAAAAACGTTCCCTTCTGCTTTCTGTGACGATGAATATTGGTATATGCCCTTACCAGTTTCTCAAGCTTTTATCGAGTCTCATAAAACACCTAGAAAAGTAAAACGATTATGTATACAAACCTTATTAAATCAAGCACAGCATTTAATAAAAATAAAGCCGAGTGATACACATACATATCGAGTTGTTACTTTAATTTCTATAGAGAATTTATGGGACTCACAAATCATTGTATTTAAAAATGAGGGTTACTTTCATAATTTCTTTAATAGAAATAGTGAATTCCAAAAATGGATTCTTCTTTCAAATGAATCTGATTTTTGGGAAGCATGGAGAATTTCAATTTGTCCTACTGTCCAAATGTTACACTTTCAAGAAGTCATTTATGATGAGGATGCAATCTATGAAAAAGAGATTTGGTTTGTTGGAGAGTTATCTTAAAAGGGGAACTTTCAAATAAAAAGCTTCTCTTTTTCTACTTAATAAAATCGCTATATAATGAATTTATCATTTTACTATATAGGAGGTTTTCAAATGGTAATCCCTAAATATCCTGATGTCCCTACTCTTACGAAAAAACAAATCGATCAAATTACAGAAATCACTTTTCTAAAAGAAACCACACCACAAAAATGTGATGCCATTTTCGTTTTCGGCGGTTCTCATCCTGGCAATTGGCAAGCCCCTCTAAAAGCTTATCAACAAGGCTTAGGAAACCAAATTATCGTTACAGGCGGTACTAGTTTGCATGGCATGAAACATCCGATCTGGAATTACGGGGATTTATCAGAAGCAGAAGTAATTGTAAATAAATTAATGGAACATGGCGTACCAAAAGACGTTATTATATTCGAGACAAACTCCCTCCATTCTATCGCTAATGTAATGGAAGCGAAAAAGATTTTTGATTTCACAAAGATTAATCGATTACTCTTTGTATGTAAAAGTTTAGGAGCTGGTCGACAATATAGAGTATTAAAAAAACATCTACCTAATACTGTTACTTGTATTCCATTTACATTTGATACAAGTTTCGATGGTTAGTTTATAATTAATAGATATAATTGGATGGAAAATGAAAAGAGTCGCTCTATGATTTTTGGAGAATACTTGAGAAATATTTGCTACGGTAGAAAAGGCGGCATTGAGCCACCTGAAAAAGAAGTTCAAGGCTTAGAAGAATATGTATCCTACTACTATAATCTAGCATAATAAAAAAAGGTATACCAAAACATCGGTATACCTTTTCTCCTATTTATTTTTCTTTTAACACACTATGTAATCGATCAGGATAATTTGTAAACATTCCTGTAGCACCCCATTTAATTAACAATCTCATATCTGGTTTCTCGTTAATTGTATACGGGTGAATTAACAGTCCATTTTTCCTAGCCATTTTCATATATGACTCATCAATAATTAGTTCTCCGTTATCATTACGTAAGTTCGGTCCAATACCAACTGCATATTTTTTAATTTCTTGAAAATCATCATTCGTTACACTTTTCGGTTCATGTGTAATACCAGACCATTCAACAATCTCATTGTTTTCATTTGGATAATACCAAAGCAGTTGAACTAACGGAATATTTTTATTCATACTATGAATCTTTGTTAAACTGTCTTTACTAAATGATTGAATCATAACACGGCTAGAAGACATGTTTTGACCTACTAAATTATATTTATTTAACAACGCTAACAATTTCTCTTCCATTCCTGGATAAACATCTGGTGATTTTGTTTCAATGTAATACTTCATACTTCTTCCGTACTTTTGGAAGATTTCTTCAAGAGTCGGAACCTTTTGACCAACGTACTCTTGCTTAGCCTTTTCTGGATAAGCTTTATTGAACCAAGATCCTGCATCTAAGCTTTTTATTTCACTTAATGTTTTATCTCGTACTTCACCTGTTCCATTTGTAGTACGATCAACTGCTGTATCATGCATTGCAATTAATTGGCCATCCTTAGTTAATTGAATATCTAACTCTAAATAATCCGCTTTCATTTTTTTCACTAAATCATAAGAAGCAAAAGTATGCTCAGGTGCATGTCCACTTGCTCCGCGATGTGCAATATTTAAAAACTTATTCGTATTCCATTCATGCTTCCCCTCTGCTTTCGCATGAACAGCTTCCCCAGCAAAAATACTTCCCGTCATAAAGAAAATAACTAATACGCTAATAATTTTTCTCATCCTTTTAACCCTTCCTACGTTGCAAATTTCAACAAGTTAATGAGATTTACACGAAATAGAAGATATACTTTCATTATTTTTATAAGCTTATATTAAAATTTCAGTCCTACAAATATACTTTCCCTATTTTATTAATATAGAAAACTATTTATTTTCTATATCCCTCCTTTCCACATGTAAATTCCCTATTGTGTACGGTTCATCCAATAAAAAAAGCCATAAATTATTTAGAGGGCACTTCTGTATCCCTAAATAAATTTATGGCTTATCTCAAATATCTCCGGCCTCGATTAACTTGTCGAAATTAATCATACCAAACCTATTAAATTTTGTGAATATTATTTTTCCAGTACAGTGAAGCTTTAATCAGTATAAGTTATATATCTATCTTATACTAATTAGTATTTGAACACATCGAATTTTTCCGAACAGCCCGATTCCTATCTAACTTCTTTAATTTCCATTCATACAAGATAAAATTCTATTGTCATTTGACATGATATTTACGTAAATCTAAGTTTTACTTAATTACAAATTCTTAATTTCGTATATCCGTTCTTGTAAGTTTAGGTTTCTTTTGAGAATGTGGTATATTTACATGCCCCGAAGTAGCCGTGGATTGTCTCCTTTCCTTCCTTGACAATTTAGGTTTCTTTTGAGAATGTAATTCTTTTAAATGTCCCGAAGTAATACCTTGTTTTCTAAAATCAAAGTAAAAATATACATGTGTACTTAGAGCTAAGAACACAACGGAAAAAAATGAAAAGAGAATGATTAATAAAATAGCCATAGCCTGTTGGCTCAAAATTCCAATACTAATTTGACCAATCATATAACCTAAACTTGAAAAAAATACAATTTTAGGGATTTTCACCTCTTGATCCGTTGTCCCTCTTAAGCGGGCTGTAAAATATTTAATCCAGAATAATTCAGATTTATAAACAATTAAACTATATGCAATAAGCGATAGAATAAAAAATAAAGGCGACTCTATTTTTACGAATTCGTAAGCTAACTTTTGCACAGCTATAAAACTACAAAATGAAATACTTAATGAAACAAATCCAGAATATAGTAAATGTTGCAACTGAGGCTGCCGAGGCTTATAAATGGAAATCCAAATCCCCCATAGATTACATATCACATAAAATGGTAAAGCTACGTAAGAGTATATATTGAACGGTGGAAATATGAATAAAATGATAAGTAGCATAAAATTCATGATAACCCACATAAAGGCCCCTACAACATTCCTTATATCAAATGGTATTAATATTCGTATACAATCCACTATGTTGTTGCCATTATATTTGTCCATTATGCATCCCATCCATTTCCTTCCTCTTCAAATCAACATATACCCATATGTATACGCCATATACACTACACACAACAGCCAATAAAGAAAAGACTAAAATTAAGACCGTCGCTAAACCGTTTTGTGATAATGTACCTATACATATTTGTCCAATAACATATCCCAATCCTGATAAATAAACAATTGGAGAAATTTTTATATTGTCATTTTCTTCATTGTTTAATCGCTTTAAAAAACTTTTCACTCCAATAGAAATCAATTTATAAATTGTAAAAATGTAAAGCACAAAAGTAACAATAAAAAACAGAGGTGTTTCAATTTCAATAAAAGTATATGCAATCTTTTGAATCACTATAAAGCTTCCAAAAGAAAAAGTTATTCCCATAAATCCATTATATAAAATGTGTACCAACCTTGGCTCATTTGGTTTACAAAAAAATACCCATCCCCCCCATATATTAGCAATGAAAAGAAAAGGTAAAATTACATATAAGTATATAGTAAAGGTTGGAGGAAATAAAAATGGGGTTAAAATCATAAAATTAATAACTACCCATACCATAACGACACTCGATCTTACACTGCCAGGCATCAATTTCTGAATAATTTGTTCCGTGCTCTTTCCGTGGTATTTTTCCATATTAATCTCCCAAAAACTAAAAAATTTTATCTAAAACTGCTCCGATTCCAGATTTAACTCTATCTTTTATCGAATCCTGTTTACCATCATGATTCCAATCACCTTTGTTAAACTTAATTCCATCTGTTACTATACTAGCTCCTATAGAAACACCAAAGCCAATACAAGCTCCAGCAACAGTTCCGATTGGACCTCCCAAAAAAGTTCCAACCAATGCACCTGCTTTGGCTCCCGCAAAGGCACTTACAGCAGTTGTACCAACCCCAATTGCTGCATAGCCTAAAGCACTTGTTTTTAATTTTAATCAATCTTTAAGAAATTCTTTTGGTGATAAAATATGTCTTTTTATATCGTCTATTTGCTTTACTTCGGCTAGAGGTAATGTAGTATGTAATCTCTAGGAAATATAATACAATAAAAAAATGATTCAATCTAGTAATTGCCAACACTTATATCTAAAAACTAAAAAAATTCTAATAACAACAAAAAGAAAGAGAATTAATTTACATATATTTTTATAATAATAATGTCTCTTCACTACACAATCTTTATTTTTTAAGCTAAAAAAAGAAGTATCGTCCTATAAAAGACAATACTTCCTTAGTTACTTAAAAATCACATAATAAATTAACCATTACCTCTTCAAGCACTACATCTAGATTTACTACCTCTTTTTCCGAACGCCATCCTATAAAGCCATCTGGTCTAATTAATACAGCTCCTCCATTCTCTATCCCATATAATTTACTAAAAATATCTTCTTGAGCAATAAAGTCTCCCCTTAAACCAACGCTATAAAATTTTATATTTATTCCTAATGTAGATGAAACATTCTGTACACACTCAGCCCAAGTACGATTTTCTGCTATAGTAAGTAATACAAAATCGTTACCCAATAAATCAAGTATTGAAATTTCTTTCCCATCATATGTTCCAAAAAAGTGTGGCGCTCGCGTTCCAGGTCTCCCGTTCAACTCTACGCTATCCATTCTATGTGGAGTGACTGAGTCATCTATAATCGCCTCTGAACAATACTGATATCCAACTGTAACAGCTAAACCGTCCATATTATTTAAACTACCTTCTTCTCTATTCGCCGCATGAAACAGTAAACTACTCGCATAATCTGTCGTTAATTTTGCAACAGGATATCTCTCTTCATGATATGTTTCTAACAGTTTTGGTTTTGCCTTTCCTTTTATAACAGCCGCTAATTTCCAGGCTAGATTGTGTGCATCTTGTATTCCTGTATTGGAACCAAACCCTCCTGTTGGCGGCATAATATGTGCAGAATCACCAACTAAAAAAATGCGATTATCTTGAAATTTTGTAGCAGTACTTTCAGCCGCTTTCCACGGTAAAACACTTACTATTTCTGGCTCAACATTTGTGCTTCCAATTGCGGTTTGAATAATTTGTTTACAACTTTCTATAGTGAAATCCTCTGGTTGCTCTCCTTTTAATGGATCGTAGGATACATGGTAAATCCATCTTCTTTCGTTATCAACTGGAATAAGCGCACCAAGAACTTCCGGATGAAGTACCATAGAAAAAGCAAATGCATCTCCTTGTATAAACTCACTTAAACCCGCTTCAAAATAAATATTCATATAATAGCCACCGATTGTACCTCGTCCCTCCGTACTTATCCCTAGCTGCTCACGTATTTTACTTTTTGCCCCATCTGCTGCAATTACGTAGTCACAATGAACAACCCTCTCTTTTTCCGTTTCGCGATCTCGAATCGTTGCTATTACTCCGTTTTCCTTTTGTTCAAATGAAACTAACTCATGATAAAAAAATAGTTGCCCACCTAATGTTTTTGCTTCTAGTAACATCATCTGTTCTAAAGTAATTTGATAACAAGCAGTTTGTTTTGATGGACTAATCTCTTTTACTTTTCGAAGTAATTTTTCATCGTTTTCATACTGAGTCACCCTCAATTGTGCGAATTCTTCCTGATTCGCCTCAGCTATTGTATGAACAGCTATTCTTCCTCGGACATTTTCTAATGTTTTACCCGCTGATGTAATTCTTTGTTCTAAACCTAATTCTCGAAATAACTCCATCGTACGAAAAGTGATTCCACCTGCTTTTGGATGAATTGCAGTAGACGGATGCCTTTCAATAAGTAAGTACTCAATATTATGTTTTGCAAGAAATAACGCAGACGCTAATCCTGATAATCCCCCTCCAACAATTAAAACTGGTACATAATTCAATTCCATTTACTTATCCTCCACATCATTGTTCTGAGCTCAGTGACATAAATATAATCAAAAAAACAACAAAGATATAGACTTATATTTCATTTTAAATTATCATATAGATAGATTACGCCCCAAATTTTTTTTACTTTTTCATACATCTATAATCCGTTTGAATTGTGCATGCATGCAAGAGTAAAACGAAAGAACTCACTTTAGTAGACACAAAAATAATAAAAACATGATAAGCGGTCGTAACCCTATAAATTATACGGGGTTACGACCGCTTAATTTTTTGCCCAATGACTTAACCATTCTCATTTGGAAACAACGTATTATTAAATCATTTTCTATTTTTAAAACTTCATCCATCTTGGTATGTATTCCTTTTCTATCCCCCTATTATTTTCAACCCATAAAATTTAATTCGTCTCGATTTTCTTTCCCAATATTGCAACTCATACACCAATCATGTAGCATTACCGTATCGAAGTAATGGTCCATCCTCTTAAACCTTTCGACTTATTACCAGGGGGTATATTGATTAAAATGAATAGACAAGAACAATTAAATGTTATAAAAAAAGATTTTCTTGATTCTCAAAAAGTATTATTGGCAATTGGTGATGAAACACGTCAAGCTATTTTGTTAGTTCTCATGGAAACGGAATGTCAAACAGGATTACGTGTAGGAGAAATCACAAAACAAACACACCTTTCTCGACCAGCGGTATCACATCACCTTAGAATTTTACGAGAAGCCGGTATTATTTTAATGCGAAAAGAAGGTACAAAAAACTTTTATTATATTGATATACGTACAAAATTAGGTTTATTAAAAAATCTTGTATTAGATATTGAGAAACTATTGCACAACTTTTATCCCGCTTTAATGGGCAGTAAGACCCCCACCTCAAAATTCAGTGAAAGCAAAGAAGTTAGGTGGGGGATCAACTGCCCATAAAAGTCCGATTGGTTCAACTAATAATCAGTGGAGGATGAAGAAAACCCCCACTGATTAAAGTTTCACTTTATTGAAATGTGGAGGTATAAGAAATGAAAGCGATGATAATTGATAAGTACGGGAAAGTTCCAATGCATATGGCAGAGGTACCTACTCCTGAAATAAATGAGCATGAAGTGCTTGCAGAAATTCATGCAGCTAGTATTAACCCGATTGATTTTAAAATACGTGATGGAAAAGTAAAAATGTTACTTAAATATGAAATGCCCCTAATCCTTGGTAATGACTTTTCCGGTGTCATCGTAAAGGTTGGATCAAAAGTAACTCGTTTTAAAGTTGGTGATGAAATATATGCACGTCCAAGAAAAAATAAAATCGGTACTTTCGCTGAATATATAGCCATACATGAGGATGATATAGCCTTAAAACCAAAAAATTTAAGTTTTGAGGAAGCTGCGTCAATTCCTCTCGTTGGCTTAACGTCATATCAAGCATTACATGATATCATGCACTTACAAAAAGAACAAAAGATTTTAATTCACGCTGGATCCGGTGGTGTTGGTACTTTCGCTATCCAGTTAGCAAAAATAATGGGTGCTACCGTTACGACGACTGCTAGTGAAGCTGGTGCGAATTTAGTAAAGTCACTTGGTGCAGATGAAATTATTAATTACACAACAGAAAAATTTGAAGATATGCTAACAAATTATGATGCGGTATTTGATACAATCGGCGGGACAACACTTGAAAAATCATTCAATATTATAAAAAGCGGTGGCAACATTGTTTCTGTTTCAGGTATGCCGAATGCTCGATTCGGTAAAGAATTCGGTTCAGGATTTTTCAAAACACTCTTATTTTCATTAGCAAGTAAAAAACTTACTGCACTTGAAAAGAAGCATAATGCTCAATATTCATTTTTATTTATGAAGCCAAGCGGCGATCAATTACGCACTATTGCAAACTATATTGAAGCCGGAAAAATCAAACCTGTAATCGATCAAGTTTTCCCTTTTGAAGATGCTCAAAAAGCAATGGAATATTCAGAGGCCGGAAGAGCAAAGGGAAAAATAATTGTAAAAATAAAATAATAACAAAGACTCCATTTTCTTAAAATGGGGTCTTTATATTTACTGTTAAATAGACATAGTGCAGTGAAGTCCTTACAATAGATTGCAAGGGGAAATATCATATTATACTTTTAGCTAATTTTACAAAGAATACATACGTACAAATACATAATAAAAAAATAAACAAGGAGGAGATAAAATGACTACAAATAATGAAGCAGGTTGGAATTTAGACAATAGTTATGCGACTTTACCACATTCATTTTATACAGAAATCCCCCCTACTCCCGTAAGTTCACCGGAGTTAGTTAAGCTAAACCATTCACTTGCGATATCTCTTGGCTTTAATCCTGAAGAATTGAAGAAAGAAGCCGAAATTGCTATTTTCGCCGGTAATGCACTCCCAGAAGGAGCTCATCCATTAGCTCAAGCATATGCTGGTCATCAATTCGGACATTTTAATATGTTAGGCGACGGTCGTGCTCTTTTAATTGGTGAACAAATTACTCCTTCAGGTAAACGTTTTGACATTCAGCTAAAAGGTTCTGGCCCTACTCCGTATTCACGCCGCGGTGATGGTCGTGCTGCACTCGGTCCGATGCTACGTGAATATATTATTAGCGAAGCAATGTATGCACTTGATATTCCAACTACCCGCAGTTTAGCAGTTGTCACAACTGGTGAACCAACCTATCGTGAAACAAAATTACCTGGAGCTATTTTGACTAGAGTAGCAAGTAGCCATATACGCGTCGGCACATTTCAATATGCTGCAGCTCGCGGCTCAATCGAGGATCTTCAATCGCTAGCTGACTATACAATAAAAAGACATTACCCAGAAATTGAAGATCATGAAAACCGATATACTGCATTGCTACAAGAAGTCATCAAAAAACAAGCAAGCCTCATCGCTAAATGGCAACTTGTTGGATTTATCCACGGTGTAATGAACACTGACAATATAACAATTAGTGGAGAAACGATTGATTACGGCCCTTGTGCATTTATGGATAATTACGACCAAGGAACCGTATTTAGCTCTATTGATACACAAGGTCGCTACGCATATGGAAATCAGCCATATATGGCCGCATGGGACCTCGCGCGACTAGCTGAATCTTTAATACCAATCCTACACGAAGATGAAGAAGAAGCATTAAAGATTGCTCAAGATGAAATTTCAAAATTTAGCGTACAGTATGAAAAACAGTGGTTCCTTGGAATGAAAAAGAAATTAGGACTATTTAGCAACGAAGAACAAGATCACTCACTTATTGAGCAACTTTTAAAAATGATGGAGAAATATAAAGCGGATTACACAAATACATTCCGTTCATTAACTCTTGATACGTTAGAAAATACGCCTCTATTCGATAGCCCTGAATTTAAAGAATGGTATAAACTGTGGCAATCTCGATTAGAAAAACAAGAAGAATCGAAAGAAAATGCCTACGAAATGATGCAAAATAATAATCCATCAATCATCCCAAGAAACCATCGCGTAGAAGAAGCACTAGAAGCAGCTGTCACAAATGGCGACTATAGCGTAATGGAGAAACTTCTTGAGGCTCTATCAAATCCTTATGCGTATTCTACAGATCAAGAAGAATACTGCGTTCCACCTACGCCGACGAATCGCCCTTATCGTACTTTTTGTGGGACTTGATTGTTTAATATGTAAAAAGGTGTGTTCATACAAATTGTGTCAACGCACCCTTTTTATATACTCCCCTCTCAACTAAAACTTTAAAACGCTTCTCCCCCGATGCCCTTTCTTTAATCCAAAACATAATCCATACTATTCCAATAAATTTACTCATAAGCTTGTTAAACAAATATTGAGAAATAAAAATTCCATTTCTAAATATTGTTATTTTTGATAGTATTATTTATAAGAATATTCAAAAAGCGAGGGGATTTCATGAACGTTCAACTACAAGGTAATGAACAAGTTACGAAATTATTTAATGACTGGTATGCAGCTATGCTAAAACAAGATGTGTCCCAGGCGACAAACTTAAAGCATGAAATTGAGGAAAAGGAACTAAACTTTGAAGAAGAGGAAAACTTAGCATTATACAATTCTCTACTAAATTTTCGTTTCAAAGTTTTAACTGATGGTTTAAGCATCACAAAAGATAGTTTCAATAAGATAGATTCTTACTCGATTTCACCTAATCACCAACTTTCTTACTACTATCATTTATTTAAAGCGATTCATGCTACTTTAACAACAAATTATAATTTAGCAAGTGAACATTATGAAAAAGCTGAGAGACTACTGGTAAATGCCACTGATGATCTAGAAAAAGGGGAATTTAATTATCGAATGGCTATTTTCTATTATCATTTCTACCAGCCAATTGAGGCTATTGAATATGCAACCAAAGCGAAAGAATTCTTCATAAAAGCTGTAGGGTATGAAAAGAATGTCGCCTCTTGTGAAAGCGTATTAGGTGCAGCATTTGTATATTTAAAACAATACGAGCAAGCAGAGGAAAAATATAATTCAGCAATCAATATTTTACAGAAACAGGATGAAGAATCATTACTGTTAAGAGTGCGTAATAACTTAGGTTGGCTATATGCTAATCAAAACTTATCAACATTAGCTATTCGTCATCTATCTGAAGTGACAACAAAAATGCCTACGCATTTTAAAGCGATTTTCTTACAAGCAAGGGAACATTCTAAACTTGGTGAAATAAATATCGCTTCAGAATTTATTAAAAAAGGATTAAAAATTTGTACAGAACTTAACAATGAAGAATATATGCTTCACTTTAAAATTTTAGAGTCCCTTAACAATAACGAGTCAACTGAAGACTTAGAAAAAATTATTCTTGAAGGAATTACGTATTTCGACAAAGAATCTTTATATAACTATACTCAGGAATATTCAGAAAAGTTAGCTGTTAAACTTTACGATGAAAATAACCATATAAAAGCAAGTGAGTATTTTCATAAAGCGTTACAAGCAAAAGAAAAAACGTTTGAGAAAGGGGCTTTAAAATGATAAAAAAAATTAGTTCTATCGTTTTAGGATTATCTGTACTAGGTATTGTATCTATTGGTCTAAGTAGTT
The DNA here is from genome assembly GCF_001583695.1 of Bacillus wiedmannii. Lineage (GTDB taxonomy): Bacteria > Bacillota > Bacilli > Bacillales > Bacillaceae_G > Bacillus_A > Bacillus_A wiedmannii. Next base: position 232,664 of record NZ_LOBC01000028.1, read on the forward strand.
CATTTACATATCAAGCAGGCCATGCGGATTTCCCGGCACCACAAAGACCTGACCTTGTTCAATCCGTTGACGTAAGTAAAGACTATAACTCAACAACAGCTGTAAAAGCGCTTTAAAAAACGAAAGACCTTCAATTCAGAAGGTCTTTTTAAATACGCTTATTTAGAATATTTCCCTTTCATGTAGACTTTATTTTCTCATCAACTCCGCAATACCCCTACTCCCCTCACTACCAACTTTCTCAAGTTTCTCCACAACTAATTTTCTTCTTTCCGCAGAATGATTTTGACTTAACTTCGCTTTTCCTTCTATTTTACTAATCTTAATTTTAAAACCAACTATCCCTTTACTTAATCCTGCCATATAATTCGGATCTACATCATCAAGTGAATAGGTACTCTTTGGATTTTCATATGTATGTACTAAATCTTGAAGAGAATCTTTTAATTCCTGTTCACCCTCAACAATTTCCAACTCTCCATATACATGTACTGCAACGTAATTCCAAGTTGGTACTGCATTGTTCGTTTCATACCATGACGGCGATATGTAGCTATGTGGTCCTTGGAATACAGCTAATACTTCTTGATTCTCACTATCTTTCCACTGTTCATTCGGACGTGCGAAATGGCCATGTAAAGTTAGAGTCTCCCTATTTAATAACAACGGTAAATGCGTTGCATATGGTTCCCCATTATGTTGAGAAAATAATGTCGCAAAGCTATTTTGTTCAATTATTTCGTACTTCATCTCTTCATCTTGTATTGCGAAATATTTTGGTATGTACATAAGCTCCCTCTTTTCCGGTCTTTTCTATTTTATTTCTTATTATATTTAGTAATCGCAGCTTCCAACAGGGACAGTTTGTCATTATTTTATAGTGGCAGCTTTCAATAACGAAAAAAATAGGTCGCACGTAATCAAAATCAATGCGACCTTAGTTTATTAAATTCACTTTCCCATTTGGTGTTATATTCTTCGATAGTAATTCTCTGTTTCAATATATCCCTCTTCCCAATACAATTTACAACCTTTGAATATGAGTATCCTTAAAATCCGTCTCATATTTCAATCCATATCCAAACATTCGATCCATTCCAATATGCGCTGTCCATATTAACCCAATCATTATAACGGTATCTATCTTAAAATAGACACCTATGATAGCTATTAATATAGATATCATATATGTGTGACATAAATTATAAATGTTAGCACCAACACGATTATTTATACCGTACGCTAACATTGATAAATCCGGTGCTAAAAGGAATACCCAAAATATAATCCAACTAAATTCATATATCGAATACGTATAAATCGTAGCTAAGAAAACAACAAGTCCTTCAAAATGTACAATACGTTTTTGCATTCTTTATCATTCCTATTTTTCTATATTTACCGATACATTTTCATCACTGAAAGTATTCTTTGCATTTTTTGACCAGATGGTTGCTAATATCGGTCCTGCAATGTTATGCCATACTGCTGCTAATACACTTGGGAGTGCGGCAGCTGGTCCAAAATGTGCTGTTGCTAGCGCAACACCTAATCCTGAATTTTGCATTCCTACTTCTATTGAAATAGCTCTTCTTGTCCCTTCGTCTAGTCCAAGTACGAACGCTGTTATATATCCGAGTAAAAAGCCAAATGCATTATGGAGCATAACTGCGATAAAGATAAGAAGACCTGAAGAAGTAATGCTACTTACATTCGCTGAAACCACCGCTGAAACTATAATGATAATTGCTACAACTGATATTAAAGGAATAACAGTCATTCCTTTCGTAACAGTTGTAGGGAAAAACTTCTTCACTACTAATCCTAAAATAATAGGTATGATAATGACTTGTACGATAGAAAGAAACATAGAAATAGCATTCACTGGCATCCATTGTCCCGCAAGTAATAATAAAATAAGAGGTGTAGCAATTGGTGCTAGTAACGTTGATAATGACGTCATTGCAATAGACAACGCTAAGTTCCCTTTTGCTAAATAAACCATAACATTTGATGCAGTGCCACCCGGTACTGAACCGAGCAACACTAATCCAGCTGCTAATTCAGCTGGCAGATTCATAACGTAGGCTAGTACGTATGCGACAAGTGGCATAATAATAAACTGAGCACATACACCGATAATAACTGGCAATGGTTTTGTAGCTATGATTTTGAAATCAACAGCCTTTAATGTTAATCCCATCCCAAACATGACAACTCCGAGTAAAATCGTTATGTAACTAGTTAACCCGAGAAATGGTCCAGGAATGAAATATGCAATAGCTGCAATACAAATAACCCAAAATGCAAAATACTTTCCAGCTATATTACTTATCGCTTCTAGTACTTTCACCCCATCATCCCCTATCCTTCAACTGAAAAACTTTATTCGGATTCAAAATATTTTGCGGATCGAGAGCTTTTTTTATTTTTTTCATTACGAGTAATGCCGCCCCATGTTCTTCTTCTTGATACTTCCGTTTTCCGATTCCAACGCCATGTTCTCCCGTACACGTTCCCCCTCGTTTAAGAGCATATAAAACGATACTTTCATTTATTTCGTCCGCCTTTTCCACTTCTTCTTTATCGTTTGGATCAACCATTAAGAGCACGTGGAAATTCCCATCTCCTACATGACCAAGAATACCACCAACAAGGCCAACCTTATCTAATGTCTCTTTCGCATGTTGAATTGCCCCAGCCAATTCTGAAATTGGTACACATACGTCTGTACTCATAAGCTTTTTACCAGGATAACTATGAACGTAAGCGTATGCTAGGTTATGCCGTGCATCCCATAATTTATTTCTCGCTGCAGTTTCCGTTTCAAAAGCAACTTCTTTACATGTATGATCAAAAACAATTTCCTTCGTAAATTCAATATCTTGCTTTAGCCCTGCTTCATTACCGTGAAACTCTAAAAACAGTGTAGGCTCTTCTCTGTAACTTGTTTCATTATAATGATTTACTTGTTTCATAGATAATTCATCTACAAGTTCAATTCTTGCAATTGGAATACCCGCTTGTAGTATATTAATAACAGCTTCTACTGCATTATTTATAGTTGGAAACGATGCTCTCGCAGCCATAACATGTTCTGGTATGCCGTATACTTTTAATGTTAACTCTGTAAAGCATCCAAGCGTACCTTCTGATCCTACGAAAACACCATTTAAATGATAACCTGATGATGACTTCGCTGCTAAATTTCCAGTATGTATTACTTCCCCATCAGCAAGAACGACTTCTAAATCACGAACTTGATCACGCATTACCCCATACTTAACTGCTGTCGTTCCGCTCGCATTTGTGGCAGCCATTCCACCTAACGTTGCATCTGCACCTGGGTCTACACTAAAAAACAATCCATACTTTTTTAATTCTTTATTAAGCTGAGAGCGAGTCACTCCTGGCTGTACTCTTACAAGGAAATCTTTCTCTCTTATTTCGAGTATTTTATTCATAAGCGAAAAGTCCATTGTAATTCCTTTTTCATATGGAATAACATGTCCCTCTAAACTAGAACCTACCCCAAAAGGAACGACAGGTTTTCCATGCTCACTCGCTACTTTCATTATTCTACTAACCTCTTCGGTCGTTTTCGGAAAAACAACTACATCAGGTAAACTACTAGTATGATAAGATTCATCTTTACTATGTAACTCTCTTACTGTCGTATTCACAACTACTCGATCTTCGGGAAGTACACCCTTTAGTTCATTTACTAAACGTTCTACTGTTATCTCCATCGTACACACTCCTACTTTCTATAAATTAGAATTACAAAATATGTTAAGGGTTTTATACATAATAATCCGAAAAATTAAATAATTCAAGTTTTACATATACAAAATTCATTTCTTACTTTCGAATAAACAAAAAGAACTTGCAGCAATTGCTGCAAGTTCTTTTCTATAAAACTATATTTTAAATGACTTCTTTATTAACAACATAAACCAAACTAAAGTAACTGCCATTAACGAATGGGAAAATCCTACAATATAAGTTAACCCTTTAAAGTCCGCTCCATTTAGCTGAAGCAGCCCTCTCGCTGCCAATGAACCTAACATTAAAATTAATGCAATATTATGTAAAACAAACCACTTATTAAAACTTTTCGCTTCATGAAACGCGAATACTTTTGCTAATCCTAAAGCAATTAAAAAGAAGAAAAAGCCGAGTACAAGTGTATGTGTATGCAAAAGATTTAACAAGGTAGAGCCTACAATCCCCTTATACTTTCCATACTCCCTAGCGAAAATCCCTGATAATAAACCGATAATCAAATACGTAAACGATGCATTATATAATTTCTTCATTATGTACCTCCTTGAGTAGAATGTGTAGTGTGTCATATTTAGTAATAATGATAGTTATATAGTAAAAACTCCTAGTTACCTAGGAGTCATTGTATAAGTATCTCACTCTTTACAATCAATTCTAATTATAAAATATCCCTTTATACAAAACAAACGAACTTTATGTGAACAAGTAGAGCATAATTAAAATATGTTGCACTTTTGTATTTCGCAATCCATACTAATTGTTATAACTATTAAAGGTGGTGCAATGGATTGATAGTTCTTGAAACTGAACGACTCGTTCTTCGCTGGTTTGATATAAAAGACGCCCCATTTATTCTAGAATTAGTAAACGATCCTGCATGGATTCAGTTTATTGGTGATAAAAGGATTAAAAACTTAGACGATGCAAAAAAATACATCTTAAACGGACCAGTTGATATGTATAATAAAATGGGCTTTGGTCTTTACTTAGTAGAGCGAAAAGAAGATTTCACTCCACTTGGTATGTGCGGACTTATTAAAAGAGATTCATTAGAAGATGTTGATATCGGCTTTGCCTTTTTAGAGAAATTCCGTTCAAAGGGATATGGTTTTGAATCCGCTTCTGCTGTAATAGACTACGGTGTACAGAACCTAGGTATGAAACGAATTGTAGCCATTACTACTATTGATAACATCAATTCAGGAAAGCTTTTAGAAAAAGTAGGATTGCAGTTCGAAGAGATCATTTCAGACTCAGGGGAAGATTTAAAATTATTCGGCTATAACGCATAAAAAGGTTCGCCATTCATGGCGAACCTTTTTTACTAATTTTATAATAATATGTTACGTTACATGATAGTTCGCGTTAGTTCTTGTAATTTCCAATACCCCTTTCATATCACATTTTTGGTACTTTATAGAAATGACTCTTCCGCTTATAAATTTATTATATTAATATAATAAATAAAGGGAGTGAGAATAAATGGAACAACATGATATTAATTCTTTAGAACAACCACTTTTTTTCTAATTCTTCAATTCATTGCATTTATATTAATCATTTTTATCTTATAGGGGTCCTGCCGCATGCCCATCAAGCTAATATTTTGAGTACCCCCACCAAAAATTTTATCTCTCCACAGTTAGTTGTCTATGAGAATTCAGTTCGTTTTTTATTTTGGGATATTTGCTTTTCTTAGCTTGATGGGTGTGGGATCACCATATTATTTGAGAGTGTACATATCCCTTGTTGTTTTTATTATGGATAGGATTAGGCTATTTAGTATGTTTCTCTACATCTAAACTACTATAATGGTTGTTTTATAAATTAACAACATTGCAAAATTAACCAAGTATTTTCGAAGTTTTTTTGTAATAAGTCTTCTTTTTTTATCCAAAAATATAGTCTACCAGAATCTCCCCAATACATTTCCAAATCATCATTGGTATCAATTTGTAAAAGTAACATCCAATCATGAGGGCTACCAGGCAAACGTTTTATCTCTTTATCTGAAGGATACGCATTTCCTAAATAAAATCCATTTGTAACAAGATGACACTCTTCAGCCATTTCTTCTGATTGTATAGCTTGTGCTGAACCGAGTAAATGATGAAATCCATCGTTCTCTTCTCTGACATATGATTCTTCTATTTCTTCGTAAAAATCCCATTCATCATCATCTGATAAACCTGTTTCTCCAATTTTTTCTTTTGCCAATGTCCATGTTTCTTCAAATGAAATTAATGAAGAAGGGAATATTTCCGTTGTGATTTCTCTTCGTTTTAGATTTTCTATATTTTCTGTATACAGAACACGATGTCCTCCAATATCTTTTGGGTCAAACCCCCATGGTTCTTCTTCTACATCATAAAAGAAATACAACATGCCCTTCGTAGGCAGTGGATTTCCTTTGTGATAGGATTGTACTTCCTCTAAATTCAGTTGTCCAATAAAATATAGAGGCATGTCATTTTGGGTTGGAATCTCTAATTCATCAGGTAAATCAGGAAAACCTCCGAATTTTGATGTTCCCACAGCTATTTTTTCATCAGCTTCTTGGCATAAGTGTATTTGAATCGTTGGTTCAAGTGTATCTAACATGCGCTTCTCTAGATGTACGATACCATACTTTTTGAGCACATTTTGTAGCATTTTTTTCATTATGTATCACCTCATTCTTATTGTACAACAACAAAGTTTTAATTCATCTTCAAAAAAGAAAAATAATAATATCGTTGATAATATTTAAAAAGGGATTCAGGTGCATCGTTATCAAGCTAAGATAAATTTGTATCCATATAATCAAAAGAACGCTATTCTTTTTGTAGAAATATACAGAAAGGATGGCGTTTTTAATGAACCCTATCATTTCAAATGAATTGAATCTTTTCGCACAAGAGCTACAATACTTTTTATCTCCAATAGTCCTACAAGATATCGCTAAACAAGTTGGTTTTGTACAGCGATCTAGTAAGTATCAAGCAAACGAACTCATTGCCCTTTGCCTATGGCTCAGTCAAGAAATCGCTAGCACATCACTTACACAATTGTGCAGTCAGTTAGAAGCTTCAACTGGAGTACTGATGAGCTCAGAAGGATTGAATCAACGCTTTAATTCAGCAGCTGTCGCATTTCTTCGAGAAGTTTTTACTTCTCTTCTCACACAAAAACTCTGTTCAAATCACTCGCTTTCCGCACACATGATCTCTACTTTCAATCGTATCCGTATTTTAGATGCGACAGTGTTTCAACTGCCTGATCATTTCGCCACTAACTATCAAGGTTCAGGTGGGAGTAGTAATACGGCAGGCGTGAAAATCCAATTGGAATATGATTTACTTAGTGGTCAATTTCTTAACGTGCAGCTTGGACCAGGAAAGAATAATGATAAAACATACGGTACCATCTGCCTTGAAACCGTAGAGGCGGGCGATTTGTGTTTACGTGATCTTGGTTACTTCGATTTAGGAGACTTACAAACTATTCATGATAAAGGAGCTTACTATATCTCGCGGTTGAAGCTGAATACACGGATTTATATCAAGAACCATGAATCAGAATACTTCAACAACGGCACGTTAAAAAAGCAAACAGAATACATCCAGCTTGATATGACACAAATGATGTCGGGTCTAATCCCTGGTGAAACGATAGAAATTCCCGAGGCATACATTGGCCAAAATCAGAAACTTCCAGCACGTGTCATTATCCATCGTTTAACCGATGATCAAACGCAAACACGCCTGAAAAACCAAGCGATACGTGAAAAGAAAAAAGGCATTGTCATGAAGGATAAAAGTAAACGTTTAATGGGTATGAATGTATATATCACGAACACGTCTCTAGAAGGAGTACCAACGAACTACGTGCACTCACTGTATTCACTTCGTTGGCAGATTGAAATTTTGTTTAAAACGTGGAAGTCATTTTTTGAAATTGATGAATGTAAAAATATTAAAAGAGAACGCCTAGAGTGCCATTTATATGGACAACTCATCGGCATTCTCCTCTGTTCTTCTACGATGTTTCAAATGCGACAGTTTCTGCTTGAAAAAACAAAGCAGGAGCTGAGTGAATACAAAGCGATTTATATGATTAAAGATTACTTTCCGTTACTGTTTCAAGCGATATCCATTGGCACAGAAGAACTTTTGAAAATTTTGCATCGTCTCTATCTACTGCTCAAAAAGAACGGTCGTAAATGTCATCGGTATAAGAAAATGACCGTCTTTGATATTCTAGGAATTGTGTATAAAACGACGGTGAAGCATAGACAAGCTGCCTAGCGAAAAAATCAGATTTTAATAGGCTTCTTTAGTATGCCTACTTTTCTATCAATTGTTAGTTTTGAACCAAGGATCGTTCCATATCGAGTAAGTTACTTGGTTAGCTTGATGGGCATGGGGTGGGACCCCTTTATGAGTTATTAGAAAAATAATTGTCTATATAAGTCTTTATTTTTTCAAAATTCTTTTCCATAAATAAGATTGCTGGTACTTCAATTATTGGAAGATTATTTTCATTATCAAAAGCTGGACACGGTTTGGGAACTACCAAATAGTCAACTGAGTTTTTATCCCTAATATAATTAATTGAAACATCATAATACTCAGAAAAATATCCCTTCAAATCATCCTGTTTCCTTAAAAATGGTAGAGAAAATATTGAACCATAATTTATACCAGCGTCGACAATTAATACAAAGCATATTTTTTTCATGATACACCCTCCTCGTATAATAAGTTTTAAGTTAATAACTGTTCCTTGAAAATTAAATAGTTTTTATCTTCAAGAGCTACATCAAAAAAATGATGTAGCTCTTGAAGATAAAATTTAGTCTTGGATAAGGTAACACTGATAAAAACAGGTTTCCTTTTTCTTTATATTCAATTAAATTATATCATTATTTTACATAAATTGGAGGGATATATATGATAGATTATAGAATATTTTCAAGAGAAAACTATTCAAATAAGATTGGAGAGCTTGTAACAATGCTTGAACATACAAGAGATGTTACATTGAGCGAAATAACCAAAGTGATTTAGATTTCTTACCAAACGGTAGTTCAAACACTATTGGTTCTCTCTTATCACATATTGCAGCGATGGAGTTTGTTCATCAAGTTATCTCGTTTGAAAAAAGAGATTTAACTGAAAGTGAATATCTAAAGTGGCGAATTTCTTTAGAACTTGGAGACAAAGCAAGGGAAGGAATAAAAAAGCAATCTTTAGATTATTATTTGAATGAATTATTACAAGTTAGAGAAAATACACTAACATATCTGAAATCAAAACAAGATAGCTGGTTATTCGAGGAAAACAAGTGGGATAATGGTGTGCCTTATAATAATTAATACTTGTGGTTTCACGTTATGGAAGACGAAATTAATCATCGTGGACAAATAAGAACAATTAAGCGATAGATGGGAATGAATAAATAAATCTTATTCACCCAAAGGGTGCTTTACTTGAGAAAGTCACTAGAAGAGTCAAATGATAACTATGAACTGCCCCCAATTGCTAGGTTTTGTTTAACAATTGGGGGCAGTTCATTTATAGCGCATAGGTAATCAGCTTTTTGTTAATCATGAGGTAGATATTTTTAACTAAAAAACCAATAATGGAAATATATTACAGCTTATGACCCGTTTTTACACGTATCTCGGCTGAACCCCTGATAGGCTTTATGTTCATAAAGATTATCAAGGGAAAGGTATAGCTTCAGCTCTTGTTGATATGCTTGAGTTAGAGGCAAAAAGATTAAACTTTTTAGAGATTATCACAGAGGCCAGTATTACTGCCAAGCCATTCTTTAAACACAAAGGGTACCAAGTAATCTGTTCACAAATTATAGAACGTAAGGGCATTAAATTAACTAATTATCGAATGGCTAAAAAGATAATAGCATAATTTCGCTCTACTACTAGCTATATACTCTATAAGGGCATCCATATTTTGAAACCAAAATTTATACCAAAGTAGCTGTTTGGCCCCAGGTTAAGAAAACAACTATAAATTCATCACTAAGCTAAAAACCGATTTCCTTAGCGTACAGGAAATCGGTTTTTTCTTTGCTAGAAGTTGCTTAGCGTATAATTTCCGCGTTTTGTCGGCAGGACCCCTTATATGGAATCTTGTATAATGTCGTACTGAATTTAAGTATGCCTAAATGGACTGCACATATGGTAGCTACGATACTTTCCCTTGGTATTGCCTATCAAACTTTTATAAATTTCATTTAAATTTTTTTATTATGCGTAACAAAAAGGTCGCGACTCACGGCGACCTTTTTACTATTTCACTTCTACCGTATAATTCCCTGTTCCCCCGCCATACTGATACACATGTAAATAATATTTTCCTGGATACGTGTAGTAACTTCCTACTAACTTATTTCCTTCTTGCTGGGCATACGTAACATAATTATTTAAATCCGCTTCTGAATAAAGAACCCAGTTTACTCCGATATTATTTTCCTTCGTTACATTAATTTGTAGGTTTTTCGCCGTTTCGATATTAATTTCAAAGTAATCACTCGTATCACCATTTCCTAAACTAGCACGTAAAACTTGATTTAATTGCAGTTTATTTGCTGTTTGGAATGAATTATTCGGCTCTTTTTCTACACTGTTATCTTCTTTCTTTTGAACCGTTACATTCGTTGTAACAGTATTCGTTAATCCTTTGTCGTCTGTTACTGTCAATTTTGCCGTGTACGTTCCTTCTGTTGTATACACGTGAGTTGGATTTTGTTCATTGCTTACAGTACCATCACCAAACTCCCATTTATAAGCAACAATTTTTCCATCTTCATCTTTTGATCCATCGCTTTTAAACGATATTGCTGCATTTACATTTCCGCTATATGGACCATTTATAATCGCAACTGGTGCTTTATTCACAGCACCTTCTTCTGTATTCATACCATGGAACACAATATCATATTCAAATTGCCCTGATGCATTCACACGATAATTCACAAAGTAAGCTGTTACTGTTTTGTAGCCTGTCCATTCTTTTGCACTTAAACGTTTTAACGTATCATTTACGTTTTGTGTAATTGTTTTCCAGTCTTCATATTCCCCTTTTGCAGTAGTACCTGTATACGTTCCTTGCAGTGTAAATGTATTAAAGAACTGTGATTTATTTTTCTTAACTGATACATTACTTAATTTTGCTTCTGCTGTAATTTCTGCCGCAATATCTGAAACTGGTTTTGGTACGTGAGTTGCTAAATAATCATCTGATACTAATGGAACATTAAATTTCTCACGGTTATCGACTAACATTTGCATATAATCTTGATACTCTTTATTTAAATTCGCATCTTTACTTAAAGTAGAACGGTATGCATCATATGCTGTTACATCATTTTTTCTAATAAGATCATGAACTTTGTCAAACATATCATATCTCTTATTGTACATATACGATTGTAAAGCGAAGGAATAATTATAGAAATCCCACGTTCCATACTTTGCATTTAACGTTCGCTCTGCCGTATAACGTTCTGCTGGATTTGAAGATATTCCTCCTATAATGCTCTTTCTCGGTACAACATTATCCGTTCTCGTTGCCCCCGCAAAAAACTCCGCATTCCCTTCTTCAAACCAAGATAATCTCTCATTCTCATACATCTTACCTTGTCCCCAAAGCCCTGGTACTTCATATCTACCTTGTAAGTAATGAGTAAACTCATGTCGGAACAATTCTTCTAAACTATAAATACTTTCTTCTGGCGTACGTTCATAAGTAAAGAACGTACCTGTTCCTTCTATATAAAGGCCACCGTTATTCGTTTCATATCCGTACAATTGACGATTAAATTGATATTCAGCTGGACTATTATAAATAACCATCGTTAATACATCATCAGGATTTCCTTTTTCTAAAGGTTGATCACTTTCAACTGTACGATGGAATTGTGCCTTTACTTCTTTTGCCGCCCAATATAGACGTTTTATTTTTTCTTCTGTCACTTTATCTCCAGCCTTTAAAACAATTGCCCCATCATCAAACGTATACGTTTTCGGCAAATACTTTTTCTTCCCGTCTTCTCGTATTTGATCTAAATTAACAACATTTCCATTTGCATCTTTCCCGCCATAATTCGTCGCGATTTGCTCAGCCGCTACGAAATATTGCTCTCCTAAATACGGATACATTTTCATCGCGTCTGTTACAACTTGCAATCCTTTCGTTCCTGTACTATGGAACGTACCAAGTCTACCTGTATAATAAATACCATTATTAATTAACCAACCATTCTTCTCTGTCACCGTTCCAATTAAAGCAAAACGACTTAATTCATTAATATAGCTATCAATTTTTTGGTACCATACTGTATCTTTCGGTGCTTTTCTCGTATCGTACAAATACGATTGAATGTCGTAATCAACACCTTGCATAATATCGTAAATCGCATTTCCAGCTGAAAGATTGTCTACCAATGTAGAAAAATTATCGTTATATTGTTTAAAAATCTTTGCAGCTGATGTTATCGTTTCCACATCACTCGAAGCATTTCCTATTAATTTTCCGTATGATGATACAACTCTATTTTGTTCTAACGTACCGAGTTTGAAATTCGGGTTATTCGCAATCGTTTTTAATGCAGGTAAGCATTTATCATGATAGCTCCGCTCATTTAGTTTACTTAATTCTGTATGATAAAATCCTAAATAAAACCCTGAACGTAATACTTCTACTAAAGTCTCAATCCCTTTGGAGTCATCTTTCGTATAAACTTGTCCTTGCTGCTTCAATTTATCAATAATTGCCTGCATCCTACTATCATTTTGATAGAATGCAAGGCTATCCTTATTAAATTGAAATAGACCCGTAATTTGCTCCCAATCAATTGTTACAAGTAAATCTACTAACTGCTGATTGCTTAATTGATTTAGTTCAGCAATTGTATAAGTTTTCGCTGCAGCTAATTGCTTACTTTCTTTTTTTACTTCAGGTGGTCTTTGCGACAAATCAGCAAATTGTAGCCTTTTCTCAAAAGACTTATTTTCAAGCACTTTTGATGAATGAGCTAATTCTTGCACTGGCAGTTGCACACCAACTGGTTCCATTTTTAGCACATTCCGATAAGAAACTTGCTCTCCCTTTTTACTTTCTGCCAATGTGCTCCCTTGAAAACTCCCTAACATTAAACTAGCAAAACTTACCCCTACTAACACTTTTTTTGAATAGCCTTTCATGCTCTCCCCTACCTTACATTTTTTAGTGTCCCGCACCATTATTTTACTATTCTTACTTTTTATTCTGTATTGAGAAAAAATAAGGGAACGTTCACACATGTATCCATGCCTAGCAAAATTAACACTTGACTTTATGTGAATTTTATATCAAAAAAAGATAGATAATAGCGAAATGTCTGCTATATCTACCCTCGTTTTCAACGCTATGATTTTAACTTTATAAACGTAACTTCCGGTAATGTTTGCATATGCTGAATAAATTCATTCTTTTCTTCTGACGATATATTTTTCAGCTGCATTCCTACCTTATATACTATTTCTGCGCCTTGCTGTGAAGTCTCCACTTCATATGAAAGTATTGGAATGTCTTTCATATGAAGTATTTCTAATATTTGCTGTACCGCCTCATGTTTATTTATACACATTTGCACTGTTATATTTTGCGGAAATAAAAATTGCACCTTAAAAATACGACTCACAATCTCTAAACCAATTAAAACTAGAATCGTCGCTCCAATGCCTACTACATACATGCCAGCGCCAATTGCTAATCCAATTCCTGCTGTAGCCCATAAACCAGCCGCTGTCGTTAACCCTTTCACCGCCTGTTTTTGAATAATAATTGTACCTGCACCTAAAAAACCTACTCCACTAACCACTTGCGCTGCAATACGGCTCGGATCAAGAGCCGTATGTTCTTCATTCATAATATCTGAAAAGGCATATTTTGAAACGACCATTATTAAAGCACTCCCTACCGCTACGAGGAAATGAGTCTTTAATCCCGCTTCTTTTGATCGAATTTCTCTTTCAATACCGATTATTGCTCCTAACAAACCCGCAACACCGATTCGTATAATCAAATCAAAATTTACACTCACGAGCCCTTCCCCCTTTCATTCATTATAGATAGATAAAACAAAAATTATCACACACATCCATTTATCGATATAAAAACATTTCATTAAAATATACTTAATATCCTAGGTGATTTATGTTAATATTTTCAATATTAACATAAATAGAATTCAGCCCACTTTTTATACGAAAAACCATAAACTTTACTTTCCATTTAAAAACGGGATATGGATTGCATAAAATGAGGTTGAGAAAGTTTAGAAAACGCTTACATTTTGCACCGTATTTTTTTATACATACTACATAAATAAAGGAGCTTACTAACAATGAACGTCTCTTTACTTACACCTACTATCGATTTACAAGAAGAATACTTAGATTTTTATAACGAATGGAAAGATAGCGGTGAAACGATGATTCCGTGGGTTATCTCAAAAGATCCCTCTAATTTCACGGCAATGATTCAAGAACTTCACGATGCACATAACGGAATAAACCTCCCTGAATCTTGGGTACCAGACTCTACGTATTGGCTCGTTACAGATGAAAATAAAATTGTAGAAGCTGTTAATATACGTCATAGTTTAACCGAACATTTATTTAACGCTGGCGGTCATATCGGTTATGGCATTCGCCCTTCCGAAAGAAAAAAAGGTTATGCTACGAAGTTATTAGAGTTATCGCTAGAAAAAACGAAGGAATTAAACATCGAGAAAGTACTTGTCGTTTGTGACGAAGTGAATACAGGATCAGAAAAAACAATTTTACATAACGGCGGGCTTCGTGATGATGATTTCATCGAGGAAGATGGAAATGTAGTAAGAAGATTTTGGATTAAGCTATGAAAAAGTCATCCGATAAAAATAATCTTGTTATAGAGAAATATAGTAGAAGTAATGAGCTAAAAGTAAAACAACTTATTGATTTATACAATGAAGACTCTTATCTATTTAATTTATTACGAGATAATAAAACAAAATGTGCATATGTTGCCTACTATAAAAAAGATGTAGTAGGCACCTTTCTCACCTGGAATAATAACTTCCATCCATACTGCACATACTTTCGAATATATACGAACCCTTTCTATTCAGTGCTACACATAGAACAAATTTTTTTAACCGAGATTCTAAAACGAGAAAACTTCAAATTACCATTACAAACCTCTATATGGGAAACATCGGCTCATTTAAAAGCCTATTATGAAGACATAATTTTACGGAAATCCGAAGAACATATATGCCGATATTAGACGTACGAAAAATCATAGCTATCGATACAATGCTTCATTCAAATTATCATGTACAAACCTTATCAAACATCGAGTCTAATAATAGCTTCTTTGAAAAGCTAGCTCACTTAGTAAAAACGAATTATGAGGATACTCACTTAGCAAATCCCGTTGCCTCATACCCGCTCGAAACTTGGAAAGAACAGATCTTAACTGATGATGTGTTACTAGATGGGAGCTTTGTAATGATAGATGAAGAAAATAAAATTATTGCGTACTCTTTCCTCCATACATCAGAAAGAGATAATACGGTAGAACTAGGATGGTGTGGGACTCACACTACAGAAAATTTATCCTTACTGAAACTTCTCGTTTTCAAACAATCTATGTATGCAAGTGAACATGGTTATTCTTTCATTCAAGGTGAATTCGATTCAATGAGTATATATGCAATGGAGATATTAAAATCCTTTCCTTTCAATCCTTGTGCTACTTGGATTACGTATCAAAAAGAAGTCGGAAAGTGATTATACACCTTCCGACTTCTTTTATGCTGTCTCTATTTCAAACTGCACTGTAATACCACTAGGATCTACTACTGTAAATCCGTTTGTACTTTCGTTTACTTTATGTTGTTTTTCTATTAATCTTTCTTTCACTTCATCTAACGCTTCTTTATGCGGTAATACAATTGTATATACCTTAAGTCCAGTTGCATACGCTGGTGGATGTGGATTATTTACTCCGTTCCACGTATTTGCACCTATATGGTGATGATATCCTCCTGCAGAAATGAATAAGCAGTCATCTTCACGCTGTTGCACTTCAAATCCTACTGTCTCTACATAAAACTCGTGTGACTTCTCTACATCCGCTATTCGTAAATGTACGTGCCCAACGACAGTATTAGCAGGCAATCCATCAACCTCATAATCAACGAGCGTTGCCAGTTCTTTTAAATCTAGCGGCGTACTTCCTCCTGGTCCTTCTCCCCATTGATCACGCGGGCGGTCTGCATAAATTTCTATACCATTCCCCTCTAAATCTTGTAAATAAAACGCTTCGCTATATGTATGATCACTTGCACTATTAAACCTTGAGATCGGTAAAATTTCATTTGAATATGTATAACGTCCTTCTTGCTCATCCGGACTATCAATTACATTCTTATTACGAATCACCCCAAATAATGCCGAAGCAAAAGCCTCACGAGTTGGAACTAAAAAAGCTACATGATATATACCAGTCGTACGCGGCTCTTGCAGTACCCCGTCCTCTAATTTTTCAAGAACAAGTAACGTGTTCTTTCCACCTTTTCCTGATAAATATGCTTTATTCTCCTCACGCTGAATTACTTCTAAGCCTACTACATTCTCATAAAAAGCAATTTGGCGCTCTAAATTTTGCACTTTAAATTCAACATGACCAATACGTGTTTTCGGATGAATTTGTACCATGAATAACTCCATCTCCTTATCCTTATATATTTCCAATACATATAACCGTTACTATGAAGGATACAACTAAAATCACCCTATGTAAATAAGAAAAGTCAGAATTTATAATCTTTTTTATTTCCATAATAAAAAAGCCCCCTCTTCTAACTTTCAGAAAAGGTGACTTTACGAAACAGTCTACTATTATTCTTATCTCATTTTATGTACTTCAGCAACTAACTTTCCACCTTGAATACCCATATAAAGTTTCACAGGTGCATCATTTGTGTTTTCAAATACTAAGTCTAAGTATGGATATGCAATTGTAGCATCTCTTCCTTGTGGAACATAACCTACTGTTTTAGAATGTGTCGTTCTCTCTACCATTTTCAAACCAGCTTGATCTGCTGCATTGTATAATGTTGATGATGTTTGACAAACACCACCGCCGTATCCATCTACTAATTTACCATCTACAATTTCTTTTCCTAGTTGATATCCTTTATCTGGCGTTGTATCACCAATTAATGCATTGAAAGAGAAACTGTCTCCTTTTGCTAATACAACTCCATTTATGCCCGCTGCTGACAAGCGAATATTCTCAATACGGCCACCTGCTGAGCCACCTAAATTCGTTTCATATCTACCAATTACCGTACCACTTCCTTGCGCATCACTTAATGTTGCGATAGGCTTTTTCTCAACAATAGGTAATTGATAGGAAGAGTCCCACATACCAACGTTTAATAATTTATCTACTAATTCTTTTTCCATTAACTCATAAGCAGGTTTTCCTTCTTGCCAACTTCCATCAGGTGCTACGCGTGAAGGAACCATCTTTTTATCAACGCTTTTCCCAACCTCACTAGCAACCTTCGTTACCGATTTTTTAAATTTTGCTTCATCTTCAAAATAACCTAGACTCGATAAATCTAGTTTTTTCACTTCCGTACCAGTACGACCATCTACTAAACTAATAGAATCCTGCACCTCTGCTTTAGCCTCTACCGTGTGGCCACCAATGTCACTTACTAATGCAACATCACTTACTTTTGCACCACAACCACTCACTATAGCTACACATAACACCCCAACTAATATACCCTTTACTTTACGGAACAATATACTCTCCCCTTTTTCCCAATATTACTTTTATGTATTATTTCATTTTTATGTATGTTTTGTTACAATCATTTTACAATATATTTATAAAATGTTACAAGTTATTTTTCACTCTATATAAATTACTCTTTTCTTTTCTAAATGTCTATACATATTTACATAAAAGTTGGAGTTCGATAGAATTGTAACCTTTATGTAACCTCACCTTTTTATCCAGTATATACCATAAAACGAAAGAAATACAAATGTAAAACTCCATATTCTTATTTATAAAGAAACACCTTGTGAACATAAATAGGTATTTGCCGTGCCACACTCCGCTTTCACACATACATTATGGTGAATTAACCTATTTTAAAGAAATGGAGGATATTTTTATGTACCCCTACAATCCATACGATCCATATAACCAAAATGGTTATCAACCTCAATATGATTTACAAGCACAATACCTACAATATATAGATCCAGCAGAACAAGTTAATCCATATGATCAAAATCGACAATTCCAACTTCCAATCTCTTTTCCTGGTACTGGAAACCGTCAACTAGAAAGACGAGTAAATGAGCTTGAACAAAGAGTACGTCAATTAGAAAACACGGTTGAGCGTCATACACGTAGATTAAACCGCTTAAACCAGCGTTTACGTACAATAGAAAACAGACTAAACATTCCATTTTCAGCATTAGAAGACGGATTTTAATTTCGAAAGTAAAAAATATATAAAGGAAGGGGCTCCCCCTTCCTTTATATAAATTGACGAAAGTTTTTTCCATCTCTATACTGATAAGAGTTAATGAAATGAAACAAGGTGATAAATATGGATTTTGAAATAAATTATCTTTCCTTTTATGTTGTACAAGTAGAAGGAAAAGGTGAAGCTGTTGATAAACGCTACAAACATTTTCAAACGTTAGACGCTGAAGAGTATGAAGATAGCTCCTTAAAAGAATTTTTGAATGGTGAATTATTAAAAATTTCAAAGCGAAAAGTAGAACGTCATGCGAAAACAGAACAAGCTCCGACAAAGATTGGTCGCTTCATTGTAGAAGAAGGGCACGAACTTGATTCAAACCCTCATTACAACCTCTTTAATCGCATTCGCTTTGCGGAAACAAAAGAAAACTTCAAAGATATGAGTGAACCTCTCGTTTATACATATCTGGACACAAGTGCTGTACGCGGTGGTGTATTTTTAATTACGCAAGCAAAACTACGCAAATACTTTGATGATCCATTCGTTTTCGTTATGAAATGTGACTTCGAACCGAAAGTCGCTTCTATTTCAGATGAATCCACACTGATTCGTAACGTTGAAATGGCCATCACAACAAAAAATATGAAATCTATCCAATATCCGTACATGCCTGAAGAAGGTATGGTCGAAGTAGGCGAACTAAAAATTCACCAAGCATCACACGCCCGCTACTTTGAAGACTTCTTAAAATTCGTCGAGTACGAACGCTCTATGCCTGAAATTATGAAAACACAAGTAATGGACATGGTATATGACCAAATTGAAGATGTATTTGAAGAAGGTACGGAAGAACGCGAACAATTCGACCAAGCAATGGAAGTATGGGCTGCCAGTCCGAAACGCGAAATTATGGAACAATTTTCAACTGAAGAAGTAATGGAGGCTACCGCTCAAATCGTCGAGCATGCTCCTGAAGTGGAATTAAAGTTAAAAGCAGATCATATCTCTGTGAAGGCCCTGCTTGCTGATTTCGGGGATCAAATACATATCGCAAAAGTAAATGACCGATACGTACTAATGATCGAAGCTGATACACTTACGTTTGAGAAAGGCTTCTCTCCGATTGAATTTCTGAAGCCAGATGAATTGCAAGATGTGATTGAGCGGATTGAGAATAAGCAGCAGTATTCTTATGATCCGAACGGGATTGAATAAATCCTTCCATATATCTATTTTTACTGAGCGCTTTTAATAAGCGCTCTTTTATTTTGAACTTAGTTGACCTTTATATTAAAAACCGATTCTTAGTAGAATCGGTTTTTCTGCTTTATAACAAAATATGTTTATTTTTAATCCAAGATAACAATTGTTGCAGAATCCAGTAGATTCCTTCCTTGTTGTACAAGCGTATTTCCATTAGAGTAGTCACTATGTATGTTGGTAAAATGAAAATTTCACTTCACTACCTCAAATTTATTGTACTCGTAAAAAGATAATTGAAAACGATATTCTGGATGCTCTCTTACCCAATCATAGGCTTCTTCTAAAATATCCATTTTGTTTTGCAAGTCATTAAGTTCACTACATTCGTCCCTTTTCTGTTTGCACAGAGGGCAGAATCCATTCACTATTTCGGCACTCGTCGCCCTAATAGTTTTACTTTCTAAGTCAACTACTAGACGAAGAATAAGAGAATGCTCAGCTTTTGTAGTCACCGTCATTTCAGCAAGCCCATCCTCATTCCAAAAGACACCGTTTAATTCCATCTGTACGGTGACGTCTTTAATATCCAAGTCTATCACTATCACACCTCCCTTGTATAAAACTCATATTTACTCTTCGATTTTAATCTTTAATACACCACGCTTTAAAGATATATTAAGCTTTTTCCAATTCTTCTTCTTTGCTATGAAAGGAAGTGTAATTACTGCTAATAGCGTGGTAAATATTATCCCAAAAACTAAAACTGTTACAATGTTAAAGATTGCTTCCATTTAACTCTACCCTCTTTCATTTCTATGGGCTCTAGTTTTATGAATGTATTTAAAAATTCTTACCACACCTTAATTTTCAAAGCAATTATAATGCCCAATCACAACAAATCAATTCCTATTTAATATGAATACTTTATTCATCCATCAATACAATGACGTTAAATTTATGTAGCTAGAAATAGAGGAGAATGTCATTTAACCTCTACATTCTCCTCCATCTCAGCCAAATACCTAATCTGTCTTTCCGCTTTTCTAACCGCCGTACGAAAATGCTTTTTCAAAAGTTCTACTGTAGCTTCACTTATATAATATCTTTCTGTTATACTTTCCCACGTGTCACTACTTTCAAATGCACTCCAAACGAAAGGACGCTCTGTATTTTTTCTCATTTCTTTAAATACCCATTTTCGCATCTTTTTTTTCGCTTTTTCTGTTAGTTTTCCGTTCTCTACAAGTTCAAGCTCACCATGTCTTTTGTACCGTTTATGAATGTCTCTCTCGCTATATACTTTAAGAAGTATATTCGCTGTATTCTCAGCATCCGCTAAAGCTCGGTGCTGCTTTCCTTCCCACGTTAAACCGAGCTGTTCTACTGCAAATTGTAAACTTGGTGTATGCTCAAATAACTCTTCATACGCTTGGAAAACAAACTTCTGCAAATCAAATTTGCTCTCTTTTTCCATACATGGGCATTCTACACCGTGTAACGTACAATCATGAGATAGAAAACGATAATCTTCTCTTCCCCATGAAACAAATACAGAGTCTTCTCCGATAAATTGAATAAATTTCTCTATAATTTGCGGGAATTTCTCCACACCAATTAAATCTTTCTTTGTAATTCCTGTTAATTTTGTCGTATGACGAGTGAGTCGTGCACTCGGCTTTACTAACTCCGAAAATTCTCCAATTACCTTCATTGTACTTGCTTCTATTTTTACAGCTCCGATATCAACTATCTCTGACGGATCTTCTGATTTATACGGCCTGAAATTTCTCTCTATATCGAACACAATAAAATGTGTAGCGTTTTCCAATTTATTTACCTCTTTCTAAATTCCTTTTCACACACATACTCTATTTTCAGTATTTATTTATTCATGCACTTTATGCATGAAATACTTCGTCTAATAAACGAAAATTTAATCTCATTATTATATGTACATAGGAGGTTATTCAATAAAAATGCAAAAAAAAGAAGGGCAAGCCCTTCTTTTTTCCATAATTACTTCTTGTTAACGTTTGTAGCTTGAGGTCCACGGTTACCTTGTTCTACTTCGAAAGTAACTTCTTGACCTTCTTCTAATGATTTGAAGCCGTCGCCTTGGATAGCTGAGAAATGAACGAATACGTCTTCTCCGCCTTCAACTTCGATGAAACCGAAACCTTTTTCTGCGTTAAACCATTTTACTTTACCGTTTTGCATTTAAAAAATCCTCCTACAATGTACCTATATGTACATATTCATTTTCAACCACTTTACAATAATACTTCAAAAATTAAAAAACTGCAACCCCAGAGGAGATTTAACATTGCTATCCTCCTCGGAAGTTACAGCTCATTTAAATCTCTATATTATTAAAAGTAAAATGGTTTAAAGTAACTATATCATATCAATATAATAAAAGTAAAGTTTTTTTCTATATAATTTTTTTCTTCCATTGCATCGCTTTTGATTCACCTGATCCAGCTACAACATAACCCTCTTTTTGGTTAACGATGCGCCAGCCATGCCCTTTAACTGAGTCACATACTGTAACAAGTCCTTCTTCTAGAAGTACACGACAAACCGTACTAATCCCCGCCTTATTTTGCGTTGACGTTGTATATAGCACATGTTGATCTACACTCAAGGCTAAATAGCTACTTGCTTTCTGCTCACTTTGACATGTGTGCCAATATGTTTTTTCACTCTCAATACTTTCATCTATTTTACAAAAAGAAATATTCCCGCTAATCCCCTTGCACGATCCACTCGCTGCTACTATATAAGAATTGTGTACAGTCAACGCTGAGATCATCTGATTCATCACGATTTTAATCCTCTTTAATTTACGTGTCTCCAAATTAAAGAGCCAAACACCACCATATTTAGCATGTATTTTCGTACCAATAAATAAGTAATGTTTATATAAAAATAACGATCGAATAGATGGTGCCCCGCCACCATACTCAAGAAATGGATGAATGGTTTCCCATGTCGAACCAAAATCATTAGAACGATACAACGTTTTATCTCCATGAGCAATGACTGTTCCTTGTACATTACTACACACATTCCAACTCGTTGCTTTTGTTGGAAAACGCTGAACCGTCCAGTTCTCCCCACCATTCATACTACGAATAAAAATCCCTTCGTCACCTACACCATACACTACATTATCTTCGCTATGTAAATCCCTAATTCGTTTTTGAAAACCATTTAATATTTGTTTCCATTCTCCGTCTCGTTCAATAAATAAGCCATTATATGTAGTAGCTAACATAAGTTTTCCATCTCTTAACTTTGTAATAGCGGTCGCACTTAACATTGTCTCCACGTTGACACTCCCATTCTTAGAACTTCTCAGCAAATGCAATTGCAAAATTACTGCATTTTTCAACATCCTCTTCATCTTCTGGAGCTAGTTCGATTTTCAATCCTTCTTGTACAAGCTCTGCACCGCGTTCTACAAGTCTTTCTTCAAATATCGTTACCGCTTCACAAAATAGTTCATACGCCGTATCACCTGATCCGAATACCGCTACTTTCTTCCCTGATAAATCTATATTTTCTAAGTCCTCATGGAAATCTTCCGCCTCAAACGGTAATTCACCATCGCCCCACGTATAAGATCCTAAAATGATTCCATCATAGGCTAATAATTCTTCAACATCCATGCCTTCCATTTCTTGCAATACTACTTCATGATCAAAAGCATCTAAACTAACTTTTATTAAATCAGCAATACTCTCTGTATTTCCTGACATACTTGCATAGGCTATTAAAATTTTTGCCACTTCGGCATCCCCCTCTTACAATAATGATTCTCATTCTCATTATATTAATAATGAGAATCAATTTCAATTATATTTTTCATTTTTATTTATTCCATATAAAAAAGCACAGATGACTATACAATCACCTGTGCTTTTTTATTACTTTTTAAAAATACCAAACGGCTTTCCAACTGGTAATACAACTTTACCGAAGTGTGTATTTAACACTGCTGCTGCTGAACCATAGAAAGATAATAATGAAATACATAGTTCAGAATACGCTGCTAAATTATGCATTGCATGCGGCATAACACCTAAAGTACTTAATGAAAGACCAATAAATAAGAAATCAATAAGGACGAAAATCATAAATAATACTTTATGTGTTTCCATTGCACCAATTGTCATAAAGATTGTGAAAATCAAATATCCAATAAAGGCTACACCCAGCTGTTTTGAATCTGCAGCTTGTGCTAATTTTTCGCCAAATACTCCAAGTTGAATTAACCAAGTCATTCCAACACCTAACCAAAATAGGCCGTAGGCACCGAATGCTGTTGTACCGAACGTATTGTTATGCTTTGCATCGTGAATGCACGCAAAGATTTGTGCAAATCCTCCTAAAAAGATTGCCCACGGTAATACAAGTGAAACGCCATCTGTTAAGCCTAACTTTTGAGATGATGCTACAAGTGTTACCATCGCTAATCCAAATAGACCAATTCCAGATGGATCTGCTGTTGTCATTTTCACATGATGTGTAGTAGTTTGATTGCTCATATAAACCTCCTGATTATAAACATACTCGAATACAATACTTAAATCAGAAGACTATGTCAATGGGTTTTTTTGTATGTTGTCAGACCTTACTTTTTATAATGATTACATATACTTCCGACCACTTCATACGGTTTTATACTCACTTTTTCCAACTCGTGTATCGGTAACCATAACGGAATATAACTCCCTCTATCTTTCAGTTTGAATTCTTCAGCTTTACCACTTCCGAAAACTCCATCTATAATATGGGCATTAAAATAATACTCCGTACCTTTATACTCCACCTTTGCAATCAGATGCTCCACTTTTATATGTACCCCTAATTCTTCATAAATTTCTCGCTTTGTTGCTTCTTCAGCTGTTTCTCCTTCTTCAATTCCTCCGCCTGGAAAAACATAATATGTTTCCCCTTCTCGAATACGTTTTATAAGAGCAATTTTCCCTTCCTGCACAATGATAGCCCCGCCGCGATTTCTTATCATTTTATTACCTCAATACGAATCGCAACTGTTCCCCACTTTTTTTCTTGTTCTTTCGTATATATTTTGTATGTACTTTCTAGCATTTCCTCTAAACTATCATTTTCACAATCCAATAATTTGTGATCAATTTGTTCGTACATTGCTTTAAAGCTTGCGTATCGTTTTATTTCCGTTACTTTTACAGTCATCGTTGCTGCTGTCGTAAGGTTCGTAAATACAATATTATCGCCTTGTTTTATAAGTTGACGTTTTGTATCGTATAAACGTACTTCATATACTTTTTTTCCTAATTGAATTGATTGAAAAGGTTTATTATATAATCCCATTTCGTATATCATTCATTCCACTCCTTTTTTATGTATTACGCCTACTACTATTTTTGTGCATTACCAATTCATACAACACAGTTCGACTTATTCCAAGTTGCATATAATGTTCCATATCCATTACTTGCTTTAGAGAGGATGCTAAATTTGTTATGTTATTTTTAAATCAAAAACCTGAATATAATAAATATGATATTGGTGATTATACTTATAGTAAAGTAGGTCCAACCATTTTTTCTTGGAATGATGAAACAAAATTAAAAATAGGTAAGTTTTGTTCATTAGGAGAAGAAGTCGTTTTTATACTTGGCGGTGAACATCGCGCAGACTGGATAACGACATACCCATTTAATGCATTTTTTAATGAAGGAGCACATATTACTGGTCATCCTTCTTCAAAAGGTGACATCGTAGTCGGCAACGATGTATGGATTGGTTATCAATCCTGCATTTTATCTGGTGTTACAATTGGTAACGGAGCCATTATTGGGGCAAAGAGTGTTGTTACAAAAGACGTACCTCCATATGCAATTGTAGCTGGTAATCCTGCAAAATTTGTTCGATATCGTTTCCCGCAAGAAACGATTGACAAGCTAGAAAATCTCGCATGGTGGGATTGGGATATTTCTGTTATAAAAGGAGCCATTCCATTTCTACTTTCCAACAAAATCAACGAGTTTTTTACCTCACCCGAAAATGAATCTATGTGATTAATACAAAAAGAGCATCTTATTCTGAACTGCACCTCCAATTGTTAGACACAGTCTAACAATTGGAGGTGCAGTTTTTCTATGGCTAAATTTACAGCTGATGAAAAAATACAAATCGTTCTACGGTATTTGAACGGAAATGAAAGTTATCGAAAAATGGGTAGAGCGATCGGTATAAGTAACACAATTATTTTGAATTGGGTAAACCAGTATAAACAGAATGGTGTGGAAGCTTTTCTAAAACGTTGTACAAATTACACACAACAATTTAAACTAGACGTACTAAACTTTATGATTGAAAACGGTATGTCCTTATTTGAGACGGCAGCTATTTTTAACATTCCTGCCCCTTCAACGATTTCTGTTTGGAAAAATCACGAGACCAGACAAAGCGCAAGTAGTCTATGAATTAAGGCATAAATATTCGGTGAAGGCACTCGTGGAGCTAGCTAATATTCCACGAAGCACGTATTATAATTTAGTAAAGAAAATGAATCGTCCAGATGTAGATGCCGATTTGAAAGCTGAGATGAAAGCGATTTATGAGGAAAATGAAGGTCGTTATGGTTACCGTCGCATTCGTGATGAATTAACGAATCGTGGTCAGAAAGTGAATCACAAAAAGGTTCAACGCATTATGAAAGAGCTTGGATTAAAGTGTGTTGTGCATATGAAGAAATATAAATCCTATAAAGGAAAAGTCGGTAGAATTGCACCTAATATTTTAGAGCGTAATTTTTATACAGATGTACCGAATCAAAAATAGGTAACGGACATCACAGAGTTTACATTGTTTGGAGAGAAACTGTATGTATCACCTGTATTAGACTTGTATAATGGTGAAATTATTACCTATACAATTGGTTCTAGACCGACGTATTCACTTGTTTCAAAGATGTTAGAGAATGCATTAGAACATTTGCCTGAAAATCACCAACTACTGATGGATTCTGATCAAGAATGACATTATCAAATGAGACAATACGTCCGTACACTTGAATCAAGAGCTATTGTACAGAGCATGTCTCGAAAAGGTAACTGTTACGACAACGCAGTAATAGAGAATTTCTTCAGAATTATGAAGGCGGAGTTCCTCTACATAAAAGAATTTGAAAGTGTAGAGCATTTTAAAATAGAATTAGAAATATATATAGATTATTATAATACAAAACGGATTAAGGCAGCTTGATAAAATAACCGTGTCTAACTTTTAGGGGTCACTTCATCACTATAAATAGGAGTGCTCGTTTTTATTTTCGTCTATTCCTTTTCGGGCCAAATTTTCGCGTTTGGTTCTAATAACCACTTGTGTTCTTCTTCCATGATACGATCATTCCATGGGTTAATTTGGATTTCTTTTTCATTTCCTATTGTCATCCTTTTTTATAATTTTCGTATGGTCAAACAATCCACTTGCTGACAATCCGATAATCATTCCTTGAAATATATTCATTTTGATATCTTGAGACAAAAATAAAACACCCAGTATAATGCCAAGCGTCAAATTAAATATCGGAATATATTTTGTTTGCAATCCATTTGTTTTAGCAATTTGCGATAACCCTATAACAGCCCCAATCATTGCCGTAATTTCAATCATTACATACCGCCACCTTTCAAGAGGAAGGTCAGAGCTGCTCCAATTATTACACCAATAATAAGGCGTAATATCCATGTTGTATTTGCACTAATCTTATCTAATTGCTTATTAATATTAATAATGTCTTTTTCATTACCTGCTGTCCTCATTTCTAGACCTCTAATCTCTAATCGTATATCTTTAATATCTTGTCTTATTTCCTGAACATCACCTTTCATCTCTTGCAAACCATCCATTATTTCCACCTCTCTCCTACTTCGTATTTAATTAAAAATTAAAAATCTTAATATGCATATATTTGTCTTTTTATCTCATTATTTAATCCCTTCTGGTTTAACGTCCACCTCAATTTGTCCCTCAATACTATCCTCGGTAACTACTTTTGTAGGAACCTCTGTTGCTGGGTTTCCCGTTTTTACAATGGAAACAGTAATTGGACTTCCTCTAAACAGCTCCACGTTGACGTTAAAATTGCTAGCGGTAATAATCCCAGCATTCACTAAATTATCCACAACGTCATCAATTTCCATAAATTGATTGTCATCACTTGGCATGATTTGATTTAGAATTTGGTTCTGAAATTGATTTTCCTCTGGATGTGTATTTGTCATATCTTCCTCTCCCGTTTTAATTTTGTTTATTGATTTTCTAACAATCTCATTTAGTACGTAAATTTTGCTATGTAGTTTGAAAAATAATATCTTAATTTAATTAAAGGAGTAATATTTACTCTCCGACTCGAAAGAATATTCAGATATTTAATGAGTGCAGTATTTAACAGAAAAACTACCAATTCGGATCACTTACGTCGTAACCTAATATCAAAAATATGTTTCTAGTAAACATATACTATTTCTAAAACACAACGTAGATTGTATACACTTAGTTCAGCTACACTAAAAACAAACGATTTGTGAATTTAAATCTTCTAATTATAAATTTTAATCCCTGTCTATTAGACAGGGATTAGTAGAATAAGAATCAGGCTTTTTATTTAATTAAATACTCCATTATTCGCACATCGTTGTAGAATGTGCACTAAAATTTCCTCTGTCACTTTTCCATGTGGATGTGAGTTCTCATCAATAATTCCTCTTTCTAATCCCCATTTCCATGCATCTCTCGCCCATTCTAATGGCTCTCCATTTTGGTAGCTCACATTAGAGGCGATTGACACTGTACTTCTAGTATCTGAGAATACTTTGTTATTGTATATACGTTGCAGCATGTGTACCAGGATTTCTTCCGTCACTTCTCCATGTGGATGAGAATTTCCATCTACAATTCCTTTTTCTAGTCCCCATTTCCATGCATCTCTCGCCCATTCCGATGGTTGCCCATTTCTATAACTTGTATCAATAGAAACCGATACTACGCTTCCAGTACCTAAGAATACTTTGTTATTGTATACACGCTGTAACATGTGTACTAAAATTTCTTCTAAAACTGTTCCATGCGGATGAGAATTTCCATCTATAATTCCTTTTTCTAATCCCCATTTCCATGCATCTTTTGCCCAATCTGATGGCTCTTTATTTTCAGAAGGATCAGGTCCTTTTCCTAAATGGTCTAATGGGTTCACAGCATTACTCTTATTAATATTCCAGCCGCCTTTATGCAGTTCAAAATGTAAGTGTTGGCCACTAGAATCCCCAGTGTTCCCCATAACTCCAATAGTTTGTCCTTGGGTAACATAATCTCCTACGTTCACCGTTCGAGAACCACTACGCATATGAGCGTATACAGTCTCCCATGTAACTCCATCAATAGTATGCACGATCATAATACATTCACCGTAACTAGATGAAAAATACGAGCGACTAACTTTTCCATTAGCCGCTGCATAAATCGGATGATACCCTGCTTCAGCAAGGTCTATCCCATGGTGATTTGGTCTGCTGCCTCTAAAACCACTTGTTACTCTCGTTGTATCTGTTGGATAAATAAACTTTGCCATACTAATCTTCCTTTCTTTTTTGCACAGTATAATCAAGGTACTTAAATGAGTACCTTCGTTTACTTTTTTATTTGACAAGAATCTTTATAATATGAAAATCTTATAATTACTTAAATACCCCATTATTTGTACATCGTTGTAGTATGTGTACTAAAATTTCCTCTGTTACTTTTCCATGTGGATGTGAATTCCCATCTATAATTCCTTTTTCTAATCCCCATTTCCATGCATCTCTCGCCCATTCTGATGGCTCTCCATTTTGATAACTTACATTAGTGACAAATGCTCCTGAGCTTCCAGTACCTGAGAATACTTTGTTGTTGTATACACGTTGCAACATGTGTACCAGAATTTCTTCTGTCACTTCTCCATGTGGATGTGAATTTCCATCTACAATCCCTTTTTCTAGACCCCACTTCCATGCGTCTCTCGCCCATTCTGACGGTTCTCCATTCCGGTAACTTGTATCAATAGCGAAGGATACTGCACTTCCAGTACCTAAAAATACTTTGTTGTTGTATACACGTTGTAACATGTGTACCAAGATTTCTTCTACTACCGTTCCATGTGGATGTGAATTCCCATCTACAATTCCTTTTTCTAATCCCCACTTCCATGCACTTCTCGCCCACTCTGATGGTTCTTTATTTTCAGAAGGATTAGTTCCCCCATCAAAATCAACATATTGCTTAACAATTTCAGCGTAGAAGAAATTCCCTCCGTTTTTATATCGGTAGCCACCATTGTATGCCACAGCAATTGGATTACTATATCGAACCATGGCACCTGTTGTATTTCCAAGTGATGGTGCAACAACCGTTTTAGAATACAGATCCGCCACCGGTAATGAATGTTGTTTCTTGTTTGAAGCTAACCAGCGAAGGTAAGCTCGTCCAAAATTATATGATTGAACAATGGCACTTAAATCTGTAATACCATTTTTTTCGCATCATCAAAAGCTCCTTTTAGATGCTTTACTCCATAATAAATTGAATCTTTAGGATTTTTAATTGTATTCATTGGCCACCCTTGTGATTCACTTGATTGCATAATATCAGGTGTTTTTTCAGAATTCCCGTCACTTTCCACCATAATGATTCCAAGTACGTAAGGAATTAACTCAGGTACTCCTTGTGCAGAACATTCACTTTCTACCATTGATTGCCAACGTAACACTTGTTGTGGCAAATTCTTTGTTTTAACTGAAGTAGCTAATATACTCATTACTAAACATCTCCTTATTTTCCCATTATGCTTGCCTAAAAAACTACTACCATATTAAATATGACTATCAGCCAAATACCCATTAATCTATAAAATTACTTCATGTTGCTCACCTTCTTTCACAACAAAAAGAGCAACCATAAATATAGTTGCCCTTTCGTCGAAATCTTATATTACTACTATAAATCACTTTTTCAATACTTTCTGTACACTGCATGTAGCCTACAAAAAGGTAACATTAAAACCCATCTAAAAACTTGACAATCTTTCTTATTTCAGCGTGTTTTCGTCGGATATAGCCTGTACTATAATGCAAGTCAAACGCTATTTGTTCTAAAACTATCCTATCGATATGTTTCATCTTTTTTAGTTTTACTTTAATACAAATAATTTTTTTAATTAGCGAATCCAGCGAATGATTTTTTCATCAAATTCTACCCAACCTTTATCTTTAATGTAAATCCAATTGTTATCCCTAAACTCAATTACCCATTGTCCTTCGCTTACTCGATCACGTATACCACTGTTGTAATTCGCATGATGGTAACACTCTAATCCTTTCCATTCATTCCAAATGACACCTTTACTCCTACCATCTTTTTCGATACGTATTGCTGTTTCAGGAACCCAGTTGTCATTGGCGATTTTAAACCAAAATCTTTTCCCATCCCATGCACTCTCTAAATATACATGGCCACTGCCAAGAGGAAGCTTTCCTACTACTTCCGCAATTTCATTTGGTTCTTTATATACCCAAGACTGTCGCTCTACACATTGTAACCAACCTAAGTTATTGGTTAACCAATCTGGTGGTAATGATACATTCTTTCGGGTGTCTACATCTGTAGGATCAGGATTATTTGAATTAGAGCCCTTTCCTATAAACCATTCAATAGTTTTATTTCCTACTAAGTAATTTAAGTCTACATTACCAGTAATTCCTGCAACGCTACCAGTTTCAGTATATTGCCATAGATCACAGCTATATGCAGGTTTACTGCCACCATAACGAGGAATCCATAAGAAATCTGCACTCACACTATTTAGTCCATAACTTGTATACATGTGATGTGACACGTATAATCCAACTTTCCAGCCCGCTGCACGACATGTATCAATGAAGGCCTGAGATGCTTTTGCTAAGTTAGTGGGTCCACAACTAGCAAGTGTGTCATCTTCTACATCCAATACAAGGAATTTTGCATCCTTGTCTGCACGATTCATAAAATCTCTTGCTTCTACAATAGCGTCTTGGACACTTGTATAACATCCATAAGCATAATGACCAAATGGAACTCCATATGCTTTACAACCTTGGACATATTCTTTATATTTTGAATCAACCTTATTAGATCCATATTGTACACGAATAATAGCCAGCTCCAAATCATTACTCGCTTCAGCCCAATTTATATTTCCATTATGATAAGATATATCTGCTATTTTCTTCATTTATACATGCTCCTTTGTTAATCATTGATAGAAATCCTTTTTCTAGCTACATTGTTATTTAGCTTGTGATTCTAATTAATAAAAAATAAAGAAGAGTCGCTCCATAAGGACCTACTCTTCTTTTTAACAAATCTATCGAATCCAACGAATAATTTTTTCGTCAAACTCTACCCAGCCTTTATCTGTAATATAAATCCAGTTGTTATCTCTAAACTCAATTACCCATTGGCCTACACTTACTCGATCGCGTATACCACTGTTGTAATTTGCGTGATGGTAACATTCTAGCCCATCCCATTCATTCCAAATGACACCTTTACTTCTACCATCTTTTTCAATACGCATTACTGTTTCAGGAACCCAGTTATCATTGGCAATTTTAAACCAAAATCTTTTCCCATCCCATGCAGTCTCTAAATACACATGCCCACTGCCAAGAGGAATCTTTCCTACTACTTCCGCAAGTTCATTTGGTTCTTTATACACCCAAGATTGTCGTTCTATACATTGTAACCAACCTAAGTTATTAGTTAACCAATCAGAAGGTAGCGTCACGTTTTTACGCGTATCTACATCAGTAGGATCAACTCCTCCGACAAAATCTACATACTGTTTAACAATTTCAGCATAGAAGAAATTTCCACCATTTTTATATTTATAGCCACCATTGTATGCCACAGCGATAGGATGACTATATCGAATCATTGCGCCAGTGCTATTTCCAAGAGATGGCGCAACAACAGTTTTAGAATACTGTTCTGCCACCTGCAGTGAATGCTGTTTATTGTTAGAGGCTAACCAACGGATGTAAAAACGCCCAAAATTATATGCTTGAACAATTGCACTTAAATCTGTAATACCATATTTTTTTGCATCTGCAAAAGCTCCTATTAAGTGCATTACCCCGTAATGAATTGACTCCTTAGGATTGTCAATTGAATTCATCGGTCTCCCTTGAGATTCACTTGACTGCATAATATCGGGCGTCTGTTCAGCATTACCATCACTTTCCACCATAATAATTCCTAATACATAAGGTACTAACTCAGGTACCCCTTGTGCATTACATTCATTTTCTACCATTGTCTGCCATCGGAGGACCCGTTGCGGCAAATTCTTTGTCTTAACTGACGCAGCTAACATACCCATTACTAAACATCTCCTTATTTCCCTATTATTTTTGGACCAAACACTACTATTTTACTAAGTACTTTTAACTTCTAAATACCTATTAACCTATTGAATTACTCCATAGTACTTAGCTTCTTTCACAACAAAAAGAGCAACCATAAAATAGTTGCTCTTTCGTCGAAATCTTATATTACTACTATAAATCACTTTTTCAATACTTTCTGTACACCGCATGTAGCCTACAAAAAGGTAACATTAAAACCCATCTAAAAACTTAACAATCTTTCTTATTTCAGCGTGTTTTCGTCGGATATAGCCTGTACTATAATGCAAGTCAAACGCTATTTGTTCTAAGGTCATTCCATCAACATACTTCATTTTGAGTATTTGATGATCTAGTCCTGTAAACTTATTAATTAAAATCTTTAAATTGAACACTTCATTCATCTTATGTCCTAATTCATATCCAATAGCTTCAATCCGGTCTTCTACTTTAGCCCCTTCCGATTCAGCGGTTAATCGTACATGTTGCAAGTCACCACTAGTCCAGCGCTTTAATTCCGCTTTTGATTTGTCTAAGTTATATTCTAAATATGTAATTTCTTCTTCTAGTTTCTGATAATCTTTCAGCCAGTCAAACATACAATAATCCCCCTACTTTTCTTTATTTAAATTCTGCTTTTATTGATGTAACCAAAGATAAACTAACCTTAATAATCAATTTAATCGGAAAAACGGATATTTATTGTGATTTGTATTTTCTTAATAAAGCTTTTAACCTCTCACGCTCTTCTTCAATCGTTACCTCATTAATATGTCTATGTTGTTCTCCTGAGTCTTCATCTTCCTTTTGATGTAACCATCCTGGTACCATTTCATTTCGTTTTGTGTATCCTGAACCAGATTGTTTTTTATTTTTACTAAGATCAAACTGTTCATCTAGTACAGCTACGTCATTTCGTGTTTTTACTTTTTTTGTTTCCCACTTTTTGAGAATCCCACGTACATATCTCCATTTCGGTACATTTTCATCAAGAGATCTATTTACTGCTTCAAGAACCAATTCACTTCCCAATACTCCACAAAATTCACCAAGCTCTGCGATAGCTATTTTACTTAACGAAATACCGTTTTTCAGCAAATAGCTATAAGCTATTTTAAAATCTTCATCCATCAATCTTTGTGATAGTGATTTATCTTGATTATCATGATGATAATTTGTATTTGGTATATCCGTATTTAGTTCTTTAGTACTTTGTATATCAGTATTTAGTAGCTTGCGGTTTTCCACCGTTAGGTTCCCAGCAACAGGATTATCAACAGGTGGGTTTTCCACTGGTGGAAAATCCTCCAATGGGATTTCGTAAATAATAGTCTCCCACCTAACAATTTTGTTTTTTACATCTTTAATAGGAAATCTCTTAATATATCCGTACTCTTTTAATTCTTGCATTCCAGCTCTTAAGCTATTAATACCATCTTTTGCGTGCTGCGATAATTCTTCCCTATAAAACACCCAATCATCTGGAAGTGTAAGTATGTATGCTAATATCCCCTTCGCCTTCCAAGAAAGCCTTTTATCTTTTAAACCCGTATTATTAATAACGGAATAATTATTATCCTTTTTAACTCTAAAAATCCCCATAATATCTACCTCTCCACTATTGTTAAGATCAAATACCTACATTCGAGATTCTGTACTCACTATCAATAACTTCCCCATGATGAAACCTACTTTTTATTCCTTTCAAACCAACACGACATTAAAAAGAACTTTAAGTTCGATTTATTACTAAAAAAAGAGCATCTATACTCATATCAAAATACTTAGCAATCTTCTTAGCTGTTCCCATTGATGGAGTTCTTTCTTTTTGATCAACCATTCGAATATACCGTTCAGTCACTCCACAATAATGTGCAATTTCTTTATATAAATTCTTTTGCGGATCGTACATTTTATTTCCCATTATCCCACTTCCGAAAGAACAATT
This sequence comes from Bacillus wiedmannii, assembly GCF_001583695.1. GTDB lineage: Bacteria > Bacillota > Bacilli > Bacillales > Bacillaceae_G > Bacillus_A > Bacillus_A wiedmannii. The sequence continues at coordinate 267,632 of NZ_LOBC01000028.1, forward strand.
AGTTCTAAATATAGATTACAGAACTAATTGTTCTGTGTCAATGCAAAAAAGAACAATTTGTGCTAAAATAAATTCAAAAGAGAACAATTAGTTCAATCAGAGAGGTGAACAATGTGATAGGAGTTAGAATAAAATCCTTACGAAAAAAAGAAAATTTAACACAAAAACAATTGGCTGAAAAAATTGGAGTATCCCAAAGAATGATAGGCTACTACGAATCAGAAGAAAGATTCCCTCCACATGATGTTCTAACTAAATTAGCGGATTGTTTTTCAGTTTCAGCTGACTATTTACTAGGACGAGCTGTTACGGACGAAACTAAGAAGCAATTAACGCCAAAAGATGAGAAAGACATAGCAAAAAGAATGGAAGAAATAAAAAAAGACCTTCAAGGAGAAGATGGCTTAATGTTCTCTGGTGAACCTATGAGTCAAGAAGCTGTAGAATCACTATTAGATGCAATGGAGTATATTGTAAAACAAACGAAAGTAATCAATAAAAAATACGTGCCTAAGAAATATCGTAACCCAGACGATAACTGATGCGAGCTTAGGAGGGAATACATTGAAATTCGTCATTAGAGATCTAGTCCAACAACTTAGCAACAAATACAACACGACAAACCCCTATGAGCTTGCAGATTACTTAAAAATACATGTACTAACATGGGATTTACATGAAGAAATAAATGGTTTTTATAAATATGAAAAAAGAAATCGTTTCATTGTTATTAATACTAATTTATCTCCATCTATGCAGAGAACTGTTTGTGCTCATGAATTAGGACATGCAGTCCTACATACTCATGCAAATACACCTTTTCTGCGTAAGAATACATTCTTTTCCGTTGACAAATTAGAGATAGAAGCAAATACGTTTGCTGCGCTTTTGTTAATTGACCAAAAGACCATTCAGCCTGGTGATACAAAAGCATGTATAGCATACAAAAATAATATTCCAGTTGAACTCTTAGAATTTTATAAACCTTGCTAAAGAAAAAAAGACATTTTATTTATTAAAAACAAGGAGAAAGCCCCCATTTGAGTGCTTTCTCCTTGTTTTTATAAGTGGACCTTGTAGGACTCGAACCTACGACCGAACGGTTATAAGCCGTTTGCTCTAACCAGCTGAGCTAAAGATCCAGAGCATAAATTTTACTTTATAGGACGTATTCACATATACTACTTCTTTGATCTCAGGTTCCTCAACAAATTTAAGATCGTTCCCGTATAGATTAAAAATCTGGTTCTTTGCATCCTCTTTTGATAGAGTACTAGACTGATTTAAGTCTCCCTGTTGCTGTAAATCTTGAGCACTATCTCCTGAAATACTTGTAAGTACACCTTCATCAAAATTATTAAGTACTCTTAATATGTTTAAGTTAAAAACAAATCAAGCTATTTATAGCGTAACAAAACATTGAACTCAAGTCATTGAATTTGTATTTCTATATAATAATTGAGTTGCTTATGATATTGAAATTAAATTATTATAGTTATGTTTCAAAAGAATTGGACAAACTAATTCTTAAACTAAATACGGTAAAAGTAGAGGCTTATTTCAATTGCCTAATAGCTTCTTTCCTAAGATCTGTTTCTATATGCTATACTGACTCTTAATTACTTGTAGAAGAAATGATAAAAATAAAGGTTTTTTTATCTATTATTTTGTTTAGTTCTCCTTCAATTAAGTATCTTTCTTTACATTATATTGACTGTTAATCATTATATTCTATATTATAAATATAATGATATAAATAATGCCAAGGAGGTTTACAACATGAAAAACATAATGGAACTCCTCAACAATCCATATATTAAATATCCATTAATTGTGATTTCAGCTATAGCTATAATAAAAACAGGTTATGATTTAGGTTCATTTATTAAAAAATTAAAATATTTTTAAATTTTAAAAATCATTTGACTTTTTTAACAATAGATCCATTGCTTTAAATGATATAGAAAAAGCACTACGGATTAAGGCAAAATTAAAAATGAGCCCGGTACATACCGGACTCACTTTTATCAAGCTGCCTAATGAAATAACCGTGTCTAACTTTTAGGGGGCACTTCACAAAATGCTCTTTTTTGTTTTATTTTTTATGTTCGTGCAAATGATTACACGGAGAACATTGAAATGGAATTCTATCTAAGCAATTAAAGTTTGTTTCACAAATTTGTTCGATCGTTGGGACGAACGGTATGACCACAATATTACTTTCTATTATTTGTGTAACAGGCGGTAACACTGTACCTACTTGGTGTTCGAAGCGAATACTCGCTTGATTTATATAATTTCCTGAACCACTTGGCGCGCTCTGAACTACTACTTGGAACGAGACTGTGCGTGCTTCACCTGGATTTAAACTTCCTATAAGAAATCCTGATATTGGGTTTACATTTGGCACTGGCGTATTATCAACCGTTACACTTCCAAGGACAAATTGAACACTACTATCTAACATATCTTGAAAACGAATATTTTGTATTACAGTATCACCCGTATTTGTAATAACTGTCGTAAACGTAATAACATCTCCTATTGTTGCTGTTTGATGGTCTGCCGTTTTTACGACTGTCGTTGAGACATTTTGAGGAATAAACGGGATAACAACTGTATCGCTATCGCCTTCAACTACTACAGGCGGTTCATTTGGATTCACAATTGCAAGCCCACTCGCCGTAGCTGTATTTGTAACTAAGTTATTTATTTGCCCGCCTGTTATTACAACTTGGAAATTAATAATTGCCGCATCATTTGGCTGAAAATCCCCTAACGGAATACCAGTATTCGGATTGGCAAACGGAAGAGGTACATCATTTACCGTTACCGTGCCATTTATAAATAACGTATTCGGATCAATGATATCCGTTAAAACAATATTCGTCACAGGAACTGTACTATCATTTATAACAGCAATTCCGTAAGTGACAACATCTCCTACCATCGCTACTTCAAAATCCGCTCCTTTTGCAACAAATAAAATTGCAGTATTTACTGTTACAATAACAGTATTACTCGTGTCCATTACTGTAACCGGCGGCTCTCCTGGTACTAAAATATACTCTGCTAACGCCCCAGCAACGTTCACTACTGTACCACCATCTGGAAAACTTGTAATTGTAGCTTCATATGTTACAAGTGCCGTCTCACCGACTGGGATGTCTGGTATCGTAAATCCAGCCTGTGGATTTAACCCTGGCTGCGGAACTCCATTTATCGTTACACTATTTGGAACAAATTCAGCTTCCTGAGATAACACGTCTATAAATTGAACATTCATCGCATCAGCAGTACCTGTATTTAATATACGAACAGTATACGTTACCGTTTCTCCTACTCCAACAATCGGATGATCTACTTCTTTCAGCATATCTAAACTGCCTCTATTTACTGGTGTGACTGTCGTATTACTTGAGTTCGTAATTGTAAACGGTGGTTCTCCTGGAATCAATTCGAAATCACCAGTTACTCTCGCTGTATTCATAATGCTACTAGAAGGTGGAACCGCGATTACATTTACTTCAAATGTAATTAATAAGCTATCCCCTACTGCAAGATCTGGTAATGAAAAGCCTACAAATGGATCTAAACCTACTTGCGGAATTCCATTTATTTGCACACTTCCAGGAACGAATTCTAAACTAGGTGACGGAACATCGATAAACTGAACATTCGTCGCTGTTACCGTTCCCGTATTTGTAACTTGCACACTATAAGTTAACGTATCCCCTAATCGTGTTGCTTCTTTATTTACGGTTTTTATAACATTAAATCGTCCTCTATTTACCCTTGTTATTGTCGTATTACTCGGCTCTGTTACTACAACTGGTGGCTCTCCTGGTACTAAAGTAAAGTTTCCCGTTATATTTGCAACGTTCGTAATGGTTCCTGATGACGGGATGTTTGTAACTGTCGCTTGAAACGTCACGATAACTGTTTCTCCAACTGGTATATCTCCAACTCCAAAGCCAGTAATCGGATTTAAGTTTGGTTGCGGAGCTCCATTTATCGTTACACTACTTGGTACAAATGACGCTCCTGCTGAAATCGTATCAATAAACTGAACATCATTAGCTGTTACTGTTCCTGTATTCGTTATTTGAACTGTATACGTTAATACATCTCCACCGAGAGTAGCAGCCCTATTTACTTGTTTAATAACATTAAATCGTCCTCTATTTACAGTTGTAAGTGTTGTATTGCTCGGTTGGTTTACTACAACTGGTGGTTCTCCTGGTACTAATATAAAGCTTCCCGTAATATTTGCAGTATTAGCAATTGTTCCGTTTGATGGAACACTGACAACTGTTACTTGGAACGTAACTTCTACACTTTCACCTGGAGTTATATCTGGAAGCGGGAATCCATTATTAGGATTGAATCCAGGTTGTAACACACTATCTATCGTTACACTATCTGGTACAAATGTGATCGAGGACGGTAATACATCACTATATTGAACATTCGTCGCTACCACTGTCCCTGTATTTTGAACTACTGTTGTATATGTGATTATATCGCCTACTGCAACAATCGGCTGACTTACTGATTTTAATACATTCAGACCAGGTTCATTTATTTCTGTTAATGTCGTGTTACTTGTCGTCGTCTCTGTAATAGGTGGTTCTGTTCCACTTACAGCAAATGTAGCTGTAACGTCTACAAAGTTAACAATCGTTCCACCTTCTGGTATGCTTGTAACCACTTCCTGATATGTGACAAGTACAAAATCATCTACAGGTATATCTGGAACTGTAAAACCTATGAAAGGATCTAATCCTGGTGCCGGTACCCCGTTTATGCTCACACTTCCTGGTACAAATGCTACACCAGTGGAAGTAGTATCGATAAATTCAACATTCGTCGCTGCCACTGTTCCAAAGTTAAAAATCAATACATCATACGTTAATATTTCTCCTACAGTGGCTACTTCTTTATCTACTAGTTTTAATGGGAAAATCGAAGCTATATTAATTGTCGTAACGACTAAATTCGTTAATATCGTTTCCGTAATCGGTGGTTCCTGAGGATTTGGTTGTGAAGTAAACGTAACGTCTGCATCATTTAATATGACTTCATTATCTGGAATTTCTGTAATCGTCACTTGGAACGTTACCTCAATATTTCCACCAGCAATTAATAATGGAGTAACTGTAAATCCTATTTCTGGATTTAAACCAAGTTGCTGCACTCCACCTATCGTTACACTATTTGCTACAAATGTTGTTCCTTCTGGAATGACATCTTGGAAGAACACATCTGTAACAGGGATAATCCCTACATTCGTTATTAGCACAGTATACGTTAATACATCCCCAACAGCCCCAGTTGCAACATCAACTGTTTTTGTTGCTGTTACTTCACCAGGAGGAGGTAACGGGATTGTAACTACCGTTGTATTACTTGAGTTCGTTGTTGTTACAGGTGGTTGTAAAGGATTTAATAAGAAAGTGGCTGTAACAGATGCTGTATTTAATACTGCCCCACGTGTAGACGGTGCAACTACCGTAACTTGGAACGTTACTGTCAATGATGTTCCAGCTGCAATATTAGGAAGCGGGAAACCAATATTTGGGTCAAATCCAGGTTGTGGCGCTCCATTTATCGTTACACTATTTACTACAAATATTGTTTCTAAAGCAATTGGATCAATAAAAGAGACATTCGTTGCTGTTACTGTGCCGTTATTTCGAATGACAATAGAATACGTGTAAGTTTCTCCAAGTGCTGCTTGTTGTACAGATGAAGATTTTTGTATATTTAACCGAGCTGTATTTACTTGCGTCACTACAAAGTTACTATTCGTAACAGTCGTTATAGGAGGACCAGCCGGATTTATAAGAAAACTTGCAGTTACATTCGATTGATTTCTTATATTCCCACCACTCGGCACGCTCGTCACTGTAACTTGAAACGTAATTGTAGCAGTTTGCCCAACTGGAATATTAGGTACTGGGAAACCTGCCATAGGATTCGTGCCTTGTTGAACAACTCCATTTATCGTCACACTATTTGCTACAAACGCAGTACCAGACGGAATTGGATCTTGAAAAATAATATTCGTTGCAGGAACAGTTCCTGTATTTTGAATAAGAATCGTATACGTTAACGTATCTCCTACTCCTGCTTGTGGTGTATTTACACTCTTCATTACATTAAGTGATCCTACATTCACTCGCGTCACAACAATATTACTAATCGTTACGATTGTAATTGGCGGCTGGAGAGGACTTACTTGGAAATCCGCAGTTACATTCGCATTATTCGGAAGAACTCTATTTGGTGGTACACTCGTGATTGTCACTTGAAAAGTAACTGTTACCATCCCTCCTACTGGAATATTAGCAAGTGGAAATCCAGTTGTTGGGTTTAAACCTGGTTGTGGCGCTCCATTTATCGTTACACTATTTGCTACAAACGTTGTTCCAGTAGGAATCGGATCAAGGAATGATACATTTGTTGCTGCTACTGTTCCACTATTCTGTATACGAACTGTATACGTTAACGTATCTCCTACTCCTGCTTCAGTAGCACTTACACTTTTCATTACATTTAACCCTGAAGAATTCACGACTGTCATAACAGTATTACTTGGTACTGTTACAGTAATCGGTGGCTCTGTTGGATTTACAAGGAAATCACCAGTTACATTCGCATTATTTACGACATTATTTCCTTGGGGAATTTCATCAATTAATACTTCAAACGTAACAATTACACTCGCGCCAGTAGGCAAATTATTTAATTGGAATCCAAGTTCTGGATCTGCCCCTTCTAGTAAAACACCATTAACAACTACACTATTTTCAATAAATAATGTCCCTTGTGGAATTGAATCTTGGAAAAATACATTTGTAGCTGGTACACTACCTGCATTTATGATTTCGATTGTATATACTAAAACATCCCCTACAGTTGCAACATCCGTATTCACTGCTTTCACAACTTCAAAGTTCCCTGATTGTACAGTTGTATTCACAATATTACTCGGAACATTGATTGTTACTGGCGGTTCGCTCGGATTCACTTGAAAACTTGCTGTTACATTTGCTTGATTTAAAATATCTTCATTTTCTGGATCCTGTACAATTAATACGTCAAATGTCACTACAACTGTTTGAGCCGCAGGAATATTTGGAAGAGTAAATCCTGTATTCGGATTCAGTCCACTTTGCGGTACTCCATTAATTGTTACAGAATTTGCAACGAAAGAAACAGCGGAAGAAATAGTGTCTTGGAAAAATACATTTGTTAACGGAACGTTTCCTGTATTTTGAACGGCAATCGTGTACGTTAAAGTGTCACCGACTGCTGCTTGCGTTGTATTCACTTCTTTTATTACATTTAAACCACCTGTATTCACTTGTGTCACAACTGTATTCGTTTGCCTATTAATCGTTACTGGTGGTTGATTCGGTTTAACGACGAAATTAGCAGATACATTTCCGCGATTCGCAATCGTACCTCCTGATGGCGTAGATGTCACCCGGACTTGAAATGTAACCGTCCTACTTCCACCTGGAGAAATATTTGCTACTGTAAACCCAGTCGCTGGATTTGCTCCAGGCTGTGAAGCCCCATCCACAGTCACACTATTTGCGATAAAAGTCGTTCCAATTGGGATTGGATCTTGAAAAATAACGTTCGTTGCAAGTACATTTCCTGTATTTTCAATTGTTACAGTGTACGTAAGAATGTCATTTACTGTCGCAAAAGCTCTATCTACTGTTTTTCTTGTTCTTATGTCAGCTATATTAATAGTAGTAAATACAGTATTACTTGTCGCTTGCCCGGAAACTGGTTGTTGACCAGGTACTGGAGTAAAGGTAAATGTTGCACTCGCACGGTTCGGAATTGGATTGACAAGAGGATTAGATGTTACTCGAACTTGAAAGCGCACTACCGTCGTTTGCGAAGCATTAATACTTCCTAGATTAATACTACTTGCTGGATTTGCTCCTGGACGTGCTACTCCATTTACCGTAACGCTGTTTGCTACAAATGTTGTTCCTGCAGGAATACTATCAACAAAAATAACATTATTTGCGGTAACGTTTCCATTATTCGTCACATTAACCGTGTACGTTAATACATCATTAAGCGTTGCCGTCTGTAAATCTACAGATTTTTGCATACTTATAGTTGCTTGATTCACTGTCGTTTGTACTGTATTGGAAGAAGAGGTACTTGTAATAGGTGGACTACCGACGAAAGGACGGAATTGATATGACACCATTGCACGATTTGAAATAGGATTTGGATTCGGGAATGATGTTATTCGAACTTGAAATGTAACAATTCTTTGCGTGTTATTTGGGATTGTACCTAAATTAATTCCATTAGCAGGGTTTGCATTCGGCTGCGTTACTCCCCCTACCGTTACACTACCTGCAACAAACGTCGTTCCGCTCGGAATACTATCACGTAATACAACGTTTTCTGCGCTTCCTGTTCCTGTATTCGGGACCGTAATCGTATAGGTGAGAGTATCCCCTACCCCTGCGACTGTTCTATTGACCGATTTAACAGGATTAATAATTGGCCCCGTTGCATCAATTTGAACACCAAAACCAGCTGCAGCGTATCCATCTCCATTTGTAACGAAGCGAACCGTTGCTGACGTTTGATTGTTTATTAAAGATGAAGAGGCATCTACATTCGTAATATCCCACCCTTGTCTTCGGACAGCCAAAGCTACCCCTAACGGCTGATTCAAATCTCCAAATGTACCGCTCGTATCTAAATTTCCACTGTCATTACAAATTTGTGACTGAAAGAAATTATTCGCGGGATTTCTTGGTCCGAATAATGCAACTGTAGTATTCGCATTCGGCCCAAAGCGAAGCTGATCTCCAGAAATGTTAGAATCACCTTCTTGGGCAGTTACAAGTACCCTTCCTGTTACAGCTCCTGTTGCCGGAGTAGCAAATCCAGAAATAGTAGCATCAACTGGTGGTGATGAAGCATCGATAATTTCTTGACCTGCATATACTGACAAATTTCGAAGCGGTAAACTTGCATTTTGATACACAACCTCAAGCGTCCAGCCAGCTGAACGACTAATTGTTGGATCAGCTGAAGTTCTTGTAGCCGGTACGGCCCCTGTCGTATAAGTTCCTGCCCCACCTGCACTTACAAGATTCGTTACATTAGCAGAGCGAGCATAATAAAACTGGTTTCCTACTGAACCTTGCTGCGCGGTAGCAGGGTCTGGCGTAACTGAAAACGTTCCTGCTGGTGTTGTAAATGTAATATTATCATTTAAAAATGGTAAAACATCTTCCGTATCAGTCCGAAAAGTACCAGCCCAAACCAACTCTGCATACAAAATACTACTCCCTGCCGGAAGGTTTAAAATTGCACTTGAAGAATTCAATTGCCAGTCATCTGTTGTCCCTGCTGGGAATCCTGGTACTTGCAGCGCTGTATTTACTGTCGTAAATACAGCAAGTGTACCAAAAATATTACCTGGCGCAGGCGATGTAGGACTAAGTCCCAACGTATTCCCAGTGAACGTGACGGCACCAGTTACTGTTGTCGTAAAGCGATTCATAAAAGGCACACAATCATCTCATTTCAATTATAGTAAAAAGTGCTCTATACTATAAAATGTAGACAAACTATACAATGTACGTTGTCCAACAAAATTCCGCACATACGAAAGGAGTTTATAAAACTATGCGCTACGTTATCGTAACAGGAACTTCACAAGGTTTAGGTGAGGCAATCGCCGCGCAATTATTAGAGGAAAACACAACCATCATCTCTATTTCTAGAAGAGAAAATAAAGAGCTTACTAAACTTGCAGAGCAATATAACAGCAATTGCATTTTCCATTCCTTAGATCTTCAAGATGTACATCATTTAGAAATTAACTTTAACGAAATCATTTCATCCATTAAAGAAGACAATGTATCTTCTATTCATTTAATTAATAATGCGGGTACAGTTGCACCTATGAAGCCGATTGAAAAAGCAGAAAGCGAACAATTCATTACGAACGTTCACATTAATTTACTTGCCCCTATGATTCTTACATCTACATTCATGAAACATACGAAAGGCTGGAAAGTAGATAAACGTGTTATTAACATTTCATCTGGTGCAGGAAAAAATCCTTACTTTGGATGGGGCGCTTATTGTACAACGAAAGCTGGTGTAAATATGTTTACACAATGCGTAGCGACTGAAGAAGAGGAAAAAGAATATCCAGTAAAAATCGTCGCTTTTGCACCTGGTGTTGTGGATACAAATATGCAAGCACAAATTCGTGAAACAAATAAAGAAGACTTCACTAATTTAGAACGATTCATCACACTAAAAGAAGAAGGAAAGCTATTATCACCTGAATATGTGGCAAAAGCTATTCGTAGCTTACTAGAAACTGAGAACTTCCCGCAAGGCGAGTTTATTAGAATTGATGAATAATAAAAAGGCGTGCTAAAATAGCACGCCTTTTTATTCTACTTCTCTAAAAATATGAGCACAGACTCCGCAATTTGTTCATAACCAATTTCTTGATAAATTTTATTAGACGTAGGGTTCGCTAGATCAGTATATAACGTAGTCGTCTTATATCCTTCATCTAACATACGTTGACTAAGTGCAGCGACACAACTAGATGCGTACCCTTTTTTCCGCGCTTCTTTCGGTGTATATACGAAATTAACTGTTATATTGTTTGTAGTCGGTCTCGTTTTTGCAGCTACAGAAACAAGCTTCCCATCTACATCTAAACCAAATAGCCGACGGTTCGTAATTAATGTATGAGCGGTTTGTTTCGCTTCTTCTTTCGTAGTAGGAAGCCTTACATCTTCGCAAAATTGATAAATCCACTGTTCTATTAATGGTAGCTCATCACTACCTATTTCTCGAAAAGCCCCATCCTCGGTCCACTTCTTCTTAACTTGTTGTAATGCATACACACCCTGTTCCATTACAACATTCGTTTTCTTATTTTCTAACACGGCAATCTCTTCCGCTAATCTCTGTACAGTTTCCTTATTACCGATCAATCCAGGAATGTCTGGATATACTTTCGATAACTCTTTTGCAAGTTTCACTATATCTACTTCCGGAATTTCAGAAGTTGCAACAATCATTTGTATCTTCTCTTCTGTTTGAAGAAATACAATTGCAATTTCTTCTCCTCGTTTCGCTACGCCCATAAACGTCGGTTCTTGAGCTACTTGTAATATACCTAACATTAAATTATTTTCCTGCTCATTCTTTTCTAAAAATGGTGTAACATCTTCTTTAAAATGAAGAATCTCTTTATATACGTGTAATTGAATCATCGACAATCTCTTCTCTCCATCTATATTTTAATTAAGTATTGGCGATTAATTCATTAAATCCTTCTTTTACGATTCAATATAATTCGAAGTTAACATATTCAAATCAGTTTCAGCTTGTAAAATTCTCTGTTTTTCTTTTTCAAATACCTCTTCTTCTTTTTGAAATGACTCTTTTCGATTTTTAATCATACGCTCCATTTCTTTTTTACTCGGTCCACCGTATACATTCCTTTTTTGAATAAAAGCTTCTGGCGATACAATTTCTTCCCACTCTTTTTCTAACAAATGTACTTTAAATTTTTCTTGTAAGTATATATTTACATCTTTGAAATGTAATTCATGTAGCTCCTTTTTCTGCTCCAATGACATATTCGCAATAACACTCGCTGCATGATGCGCATGCCGAAATGGAATGCTATAGTTTTTTGTTAAAACATCTGCGAAATCAGTTATCGTAATTGCATGTTTATAAGAACGACTTTTTAACGTTTCTTCTTCTACTTTCATTGTTCGAATAACTGCATTCATAATACAAAAAACACGAATGGTCTTTTCAATTCCTTTATATAAATACGGCTGCAAATCATCTTCCGTATCGACAATATCACCAAATGGTGTATTATGAATCATTTGAAATACTGTAAATGCTTCTCCTAAAGCACTACTCGTAATCGCACGGGCGTGTTCAATGGAAACTGGATTTCGCTTTTGCGGCATAATACTACTTATTTGTACATATGGCTTTGCAACAGTAATACCATCATATTCTTTCGTCGCTAATAGTAAAAAGTCATGAATCCATCTACTCGTATTCGTCATAATTACCATAAGTAACGAGCTAACTTCTAATAAATAATCCGCTCCAGCAACAGCATCATATGAGTTCTCAATTACATTTGTAAACCCAAGTAAATCGGCAACTCGCTCTCGTTTAATTGGGAAACTTGTTGTAGAAAGAGCGGCGGCTCCCATTGGAGACTGATTTAAAAGTTTGTACGTTCGTTTCATTCGTTCTAAATCTCTCTGCATCGTATCATAAATCGCTAACGTATAATGACCAAATGTTGTGGGCTGCGCTGGTTGTGTATGTGTATAAGCTGGCATAATCGTTTCCTTATGATCAGCAGCAAGTTGTAGTATACTTTCTTGCAATAACAAATGATGCTCCATTAATCGTAGTACATATCGCCTTAAACTCATACGATACATCGTTACCCCCATATCATTTCTACTTCTACCAATATGCATATTACTTACAAAATCGCATTTCGCTTCTTGAGAAATTAAATGTTCAACTAGAAAAAAGAGATCTTCATGCTGCTTTGTATATAGCAATTGATCTTTTGGAATTCCCTCTACCTTTTTAAGAGCGTTTAATATAACTTTAGCTTCTTCCTTTTTCATTAGACTTTCTTCTGTTAGCATCACAATATGCGCTTTATGCACTTGAAACATATCTTTCAATAAGTAATTTCGCTGAAAATGAAATACATGTTGTAATACGCAATCCACATATGTTTTTCCAGGGAAATCAGCGCCTTCACTCTTTATAAAATCTTCTTTACTTTGTTTCATCACCTTTTCCCCTCTCACCTAAGTATTACTACCCATCATACCCAGAGATAGGAAAAAAGTGCTTGTACATAAAAATAAACTCGGTGCTCTCTGCACCGAGTTACTTAATAAAAGTCGCATCATACTTATCACTTTGCAACACTTGAAAATGTAAGTTTGCTAAATGTTTCCGTATTTCTGCACTGTCGTCTTCATTTAAATCATTTGCTAAGAACACTATTTCTGTACAGTTCCCGCGTTTATCCATCGCATAAACTGCTTTTGTAACAGTCCATGGCGTATAGCCATTTTTTTGCCCTGCATGTCTAAATGTTTTACGATATTTCTTAGCACTCATATCTGTTTCAACGATATTCGCCCACACTTTTTCTTCGGCTTCTGTCAGTCCACCTTTATGATTTGCCTTTTGAAGCAGTACCATATAATCGTTTGCAGAAGCTGCTGGTAATCGATCTGACCAAATTTTATCGTAACGTTCCTCTAAATAAAGAGGTATTTCCTTCTGTAATAATGGCCCCTTCTTTTTTAAGCGTTCATGAATAATCATCGCATATTCACGATATTGCTCTTGAGACATTTCTTTTAACTTTTTCTCTATTTTATATTTCGGAACATGTAGTTCTTTATGCAAATATCCAGGGATGTATAAAGATGAAACAATCGGAAATAGCGGCTGATGTGCTGGAAGCGATAAACTTTGTAAATTACGATTAATATTATCTAATCCTAACACTTCCATCAAATATTCAGCATTCGCATTCGAACTAAACTTAACCATTCCTTTTGCCACTTCTTCTAAAGAAACTGCCCCTTCTGTTATCTTGTCTGTCTTTTGCAAATACCTTTGCCATCTATCTTGTGCACCGCCATCTGTATTCGGCACATAATAACGATTTATATCATTAATGGAAACGAAACTAGACGGATCAATTTTCCCTTCCGTAACTTGTTTCGTATATTCAAGCGCCACAATTAACTTCATCGTACTAGCAACTGGCAATACAACATTTGGATTTACAGAATAAACAACTTTATCATTTCTCTTCACGAGAAGCGCACTATTTTTTTCATCTTTATGTTCTTCAATAAAGGATGCGATATACTGTGCATCATCATTATTTGAACTCCACACTTTTTTCACTAAAAAATTACCCGATATTAGCAAAACGAAAATACCCACAATCACTGCGCATACTATAGTTTTTTTCAAGTAAAATTCCTCTCCTATTGTATAACTCTTCTCTATCTATCTCTTTCAAACAAAATAATGGAGATGATTATTTTAGTAATCATCTCCATTATTTTAACTTGTATTCTCCTATTATGTCTACGTCATAATTTTCACGAAGTCTTCGAGAAATTTTTTATAATGTAATGACCAACCAATTCGCACCCAATTCTTTAAGGATTTTGCATCAGGTTGTGGACGGAAATCCGCAATACTTTCTCCCTTTGCAATCCCTACTGTATCCACATCAACACGACGGTACACATAATCCAAAATAGACGGATTCGCCGCAACCATCATTGTAACAACGTCATGTACTGGGCTACCTGTTATTTTCGGATTTAACTTTTTATACGCTTTATAATAATACGTAAATATCGGTTCAATTAATTTATTAAAACTCGTTTTAGAGTGTTTCGTAATATATTTCACCATTTCTGGCGTAATAATTGCTTCAGATGTAACGTTAAGTGGCACTAATGTCACATTCTTGGCATTTTGCATAACTAATTGGGACGCAATCGGATCACCATGGAAATTCGCCTCTGCGACTGGTGTCACATTGCCGGGCATTAAAAAAGCACCACCCATTATATAATATTCTTTCACATACTTCATCATCGGCTTTTCTAAAATAAATGCTGTCGCTAGTGTCGTTGACCTACCAGCATCAACAATGATTAATTCTCCTTTATACTTTTCAAGAATATCAAAAAAAGCACAAAAAGGTTTTATATTTGGCGAAAAAGCTTTTGGAGGTTTAATTGGTCCTAAACCGTCTGCCCCATGAATTTCTGGATAATACGTTGTAACATCTCCGGATAAAGGAATTTTCGCACCATTAATAACAGGTATATCTTCCCGCCCTGCCATTTGTAGCAAATATGCTGCATTACTTGTCGCCTTTTCTTGTGTTACATTTCCATATCCGGTTACAACACCAACAATATCAATATCAGGATGCATAATTCCGTACATGATGGCTAAAGAGTCATCAATTCCTGGGTCTCCCAAAAATAATACTTTTTTCATCGACCTCAACTCCATCCCCTCAATTGTTATTAATTTATGAATAACCTTACATATACAGAATAAAAAAGAATAAATTCACACAAAAAAACGTAGTCCTCTATAAGGACTACGTTCTTCCTCTAACCTATACTGTTTTTCTTCATAGCACCCATACTTCCAATGATATAAGCTATAAACGCAAAACAAATTGGGAAGACAACTGTATGTATACCGAACGGATTTGGATAGAAAAGATGAATACACATATATGACCCTACCCCAACTAAAATAGAGGCAAGCGCTCCTGTTGCATTTCCTTTTCTCCAATATAACCCTAATACGATTGGCCAAATGAATGCTGCTTCTAACCCACCGAAAGAAAATAAATTTAACCATATTAAAAAATCTGGTGGTTTAATTGCTGCTGCATAAACGAGTAGCCCTACGATACCAGTAATCCACAAACTTCCTTTTCTGATCGTACTGTCTGCTGCATCTTTATTTATGTAATTTACGTATATATCTTTAATAATTGATGAACTTACAAGTAACAATAACGAGTTTACTGTAGACATAATTGCTGCCATTGGCGCGGCTAAAAAAACTCCGGCTAACCAAGGTGGCAACACTTCCATCGCGAGTAGCGGCATTACTTTATCTGGTACCGTTATACCCGGAAGTACGACTCGTGCAAATACACCTGTTAAATGCATACCAATCATAATTGTACCTACAACAACCGTTCCAATTATTAATGCTTGATGCATAGCTTTTGAATTTTTATAAGACATGGCACGCACGCTAATTTGCGGTAAACCAACAACACCAATTCCAATTAAAATCCAAAATGATGTCACATATGATTTCGTTAAACTACCATCCGCTCCGAATGGTGTAATTAAATTCGGATTGATTTGAATAAGTTCCTGCATAATCTTTTCAATTCCACCACCAGCAATGACAGTAGCAATTAAAATGATTGTCGTTCCAACTAACATAATAATTCCTAATAACGTATCTGATAAAGCAACTGCACGAAATCCACCAATTAATACGTACACAAGTACAGAAAAAGTAAATAAAAATAGTGCTGTTGTATAAGATAGACCCGTTAGTGATTCAATTAATCGACCACCGCCGACCCATTGAGCTACTGTTGCTGAAAATAAGAAGATAATAATACATAACGCAGAAAGTATAACAACTGCTTTATTATTGTATCTTCCCTTTAAATAATCGATAAGAGTAATGGCTTCCATCTTCCTAGCGATAATTGCAAACTTTTTACCGATAACCGTTAAAACTATATACCCTGTTACAACTTGAATCGCAGATAATAATACCCATCCGAGGCCCATATTGTACGCAATACCTGGACCACCAATAAAGCTACTAGCACTACCATACGTAGCAATCATTGTCATCGCTAATAATAAACCGCCAAGTTCACGCCCACCAAGAAAATATTCTTGTAAAAATTTATTATGAGCAGTCGCTTGTACGCGTCTTGAAGCATATACACCAATTAAAAATACAACGATAAACGAAATTATCATTGGAATGATTACATACCAATTCATCTATTATTCCTCACTTTTTTCTTCCTCATCGAGTGAAATATCTTGAAATACAAAACGAACAACTAAACTAAGTAAAATAACCATAACGATAAATCCAACGATACAGCTATAAAAAAACCATGCTGGAAAACCGAATACATATGTATATTCACTTGGATTTTCACTACCAAGCCCATAAGCAAATCCGTACCATATTATAAAATTGATAATAGCAAGTCCAAGACCAATTAACGCTTCTCTATGGGCAATTCGAAAGCGTGGATCATCATGATAATTCTTCATTTTCTCCCTCCTCTCACGATGTATTATTGTACCATTGTTCTTCTAGTTTTTCCTACTAGAAAGCAAAAACAAGCAGGATTTTTTATAATCATATAGAAGTTTCTCTTACATTACATATTTTTTACAATTGTAACACAAATGAAATTTGAATTTTCAGTATTTGTTAATTATGATTAAAATTAGAGGCTTTCCATCTAGTTCCCACATCCTTGATTTCGGAATAAACGCCGTCTCGTACTGCGTTTACATTATATTTTCAAGGGGGTTATACAATGAGTCAACTAGCTGTAAATCTTCATGAAAAGGTAGAAAAGTTTCTTCAAGGTACAAAAAAGTTATATGTGAATGGATCCTTCATTGAGAGCGCTTCCGGAAAAACATTTAAAACACCTAACCCAGCAACCGGCGAAACACTTGCCGTCGTTTCTGAGGCTGGTCGAGAAGATATTCATAAAGCTGTCGTTGCAGCTCGCATGGCTTTCGACGAAGGTCCTTGGTCTCGCATGAGCACTGCTGAGCGAAGCCGTCTTATGTACAAGTTAGCTGATTTAATGGAAGAACATAAAGAAGAGCTTGCACAGCTCGAAACATTAGATAACGGAAAGCCAATCCGTGAAACAATGGCAGCAGACATACCACTTGCAATTGAACATATGCGCTATTATGCTGGCTGGGCTACGAAAATCGTTGGTCAAACAATCCCTGTTTCTGGTAATTACTTTAACTATACACGCCATGAGGCTGTTGGTGTCGTCGGTCAAATTATTCCTTGGAACTTCCCACTTCTTATGGCAATGTGGAAAATGGGAGCAGCGCTTGCTACAGGATGTACAATCGTTTTAAAACCTGCAGAGCAAACTCCACTATCTGCTCTATACTTAGCTGAATTAATTGAAGAAGCTGGATTCCCGAAAGGTGTTATTAATATCGTTCCTGGATTCGGTGAATCAGCTGGACAAGCTCTCGTTAATCATCCACTCGTTGATAAAATTGCATTTACTGGTTCTACTCCAGTCGGTAAACAAATTATGCGACAAGCATCTGAATCATTAAAACGCGTTACACTTGAGTTAGGCGGTAAATCACCAAATATCATCTTGCCAGATGCTGATTTATCTCGCGCGATTCCTGGTGCACTTTCTGGTGTTATGTTTAACCAAGGACAAGTATGCTCTGCTGGATCACGCTTATTTGTTCCGAAGAAAATGTATGATAATGTCATGGCTGATCTCGTCCTCTATTCTAAAAAACTAAATCAAGGTGTCGGTCTTAACCCTGAAACAACAATCGGTCCTCTCGTTTCCGAAGAACAACAAAAACGTGTAATGGGCTACATTGAAAAAGGGATTGAAGAAGGCGCTGAAGTACTTTGCGGAGGAAGCAATCCATTCGATCAAGGCTACTTCGTTTCTCCTACAGTATTCGCCGACGTAAATGACGAAATGACGATCGCAAAAGAAGAAATTTTCGGTCCAGTTATTTCTGCAATACCTTTTAACGATATTGATGAAGTAATTGAACGTGCAAATAAATCACAGTTCGGCTTAGCGGCTGGTGTGTGGACAGAAAATGTTAAAACAGCACACTATGTTGCAAGTAAAGTACGTGCTGGTACTGTATGGGTAAACTGTTATAACGTCTTTGATGCAGCATCTCCATTCGGAGGTTTTAAACAATCTGGTCTTGGCCGTGAAATGGGATCTTACGCATTAAATAACTATACAGAAGTGAAGAGCGTTTGGCTCAACTTAAATTAACGAAAAAAGAACCTGGCCTATCCGGTCAGGTTCTTTTCATTATGTATTCCTTTAAACTTGTAGTCCTCCGCTCACATTCAATACTTCTCCTGTAATATAGGATGCGTATTCTGACGCTAAAAAGGCAGCTGCGTTCGCAATATCTTCTGGCGTTCCAATTCTACCAACTGGAATCGCGCCAACCATCTTTTCTTTCACTTTATCTGGTATCGTTTTTGTCATATCTGTATCCATAAACCCTGGACAAATCGCATTGCACGTAATGCCGAAGCTTCCAACTTCTTTCGCCGCTGTTTTCGTTAAACCTACAACTCCTGCCTTTGTAGCAGCATAATTCGCTTGACCTATGTTTCCTTCTCTACTAATTGAAGATATATTAATAATGCGTCCATACCCTTGTTGTCTCATGTAAAGAAGCGCTGGCTGCATACAATAAAAAACACCTGTTAAATTTACTTGCAGTACTTGTTCCCATTCTGGTTTCTCCATTTTATGTAACATAGCATCTCGCGTTATTCCTGCATTATTTACTAAAATGTGCAGTGTACCAAATGTTTGGACAGCGTATTCAATTAAGGACTTCGCATCATTTTGATTACTCACATCACAACGATACTGCTTCACTTCATATCCTTCATCTGATAATTCACGTGTCGTTTTTTGTAGCTTCTCTTCATTTACATCGCTAATTAATACTTTAGCCCCTAGTTTTGCATAAACCCTTGCAATCTCTTTTCCAATTCCCTGTGCAGCTCCTGTTACTACAGCTGTTTTCCCATTTAAAAACTCCATCCCTATCCCCCATTTCTATTACTTATACTGTATATTTCGGCTCTTTGCTTCCCAATTCCTCTTTGTATAAAAAAGTCTATTTGTGTCAAACTAACTTTGCAACGTCGCATAAAACACAAGGAGATTGTGTCGAATGAACAAAAAAAATTTCAAGCAAAACAAAGCTGCTGATGGCATTGATGTTGAGTTCTCTCGTGAACTCGCTGACCACAATGACTTAGAAGCAAACGCACGTGCAAATGCCGCTGATGCACGTCAAAAACGCCAGTCAACAGAAAAATAAAGAACGCACAACCTTATTCTTTTCAACAGGGACCTACTACCCAACAAAATAAACCGAGAGATATCCTCTCGGTTTATTTTCTATATTTTTTTATATAATGTGCCAAAGTAAGTAGCGGATATATATAGGCATAGCTATGATAACGAATATAAAACCCACCTGGCAAACCTGTTCCGGTAGGATATTTTTCATTCACATAAGGATTCGCAAGCAAATATGAAATACCTTTTCGAATAGCTGGTGTTTCTTCATCATGGTAAGAAATGAGAGCATCTAACGCCCATGCTGTTTGGGATGGTGTACTAAATGGTAAAGTAACGAACCTTTTTTCCACGCTACTTTGGCACGATTCCCCCCACCCACCATCTTCATGCTGTATATGTTCTAACCATAAAGCTGCTCTTTTCATTGATGGATTGCTAGATGGAATTCCGAGTGACCGTAAACCCGTCATAACAGCCCACGTACCATATATATAACAAATCCCCCATTTCCCATACCATGATCCATTTTCCTCTTGCACATTCATTAACCAATTTATCGCACTTTGTTTTTGTTTCTCAGGCAATTCATTTTGCGCGTATGTCCCGAAAAGCTCTAACACTCTTCCTGTAATATCTGGTGTAGAGGGATCTGTAATCATATCGCTTGCATTTTCGATTGGTAAATTTGCTAATAAATTACTCGTCACACCTTTTTCAAACGCTCCCCAACCACCATCATTATTTTGTAATCCTTTAACCCAATTGACCCCTTTCTTCCAAGCATTATCTACATTTTCGTTCCCTCTACTTCTTGCCAACGCTCTTAGCACGGCTGTTGTATCATCGACATCTGGAATTGTCGTATTCACATCCGAAAAACCCCAACCGCCTGGAGTCAGCGCCGGAGCATGTACGCTCCAATCAGCTTTTTTTGTATGCTGTTTTTTTAATACATACGCTGCTGCATGTTGAATCATCTTATTATCTTTCGAAGCGTGGGCCTCTTGTAACGTATAGCTGAGTAAAGCCGTATCCCATACAGTTGAAGGAGAGTTTTGCAAATGACTCCCTCTTTCCATCTTCCATATATAAGATGTTATCCCTGCTATAGCTTTTTGAATCATTGATGATTGAAGAGAATGTCCTAACGCGAGTAAAGCATAAGTCATATAAAATGAGGCAGTTGCGTAACTATATAACGTTCCATTTTCATCAATACGCTCTTTCATAAAACGTTCGACTTCCTCATATCCTTTATGGTGTAAAGAAAGTGGATACGATATGATTTGTTTTACATCACTTAATAACGTTTGAAACAACGGAGACCGCTCCTCCCGAAACCATTCCCCACCCCCGCCTGCGATATGATTTAAATTTGGCAGTAACTTTTTTCCTACTCGAAATCTTTTATTTAAACAAACCATCATCGGAATTAAATGGATACGTGCTGAGCTACTCAATTCAAATATACTGAGGGGTGAATCATTTTGCAGAAACATAATCGGTGTTGGCAAATGAAAGAGCGAAGGGTATTCATATTCTCCATGAATTGCTAATAAAAACTTCGTCATAAAATGAGCACGCGCCACGCCTCCACGTTCCTTAATAAACATTTCGGCTCGCCTCATATTCGCATCTTCTTTTGTATATTTTTTTGAAGCTAGTAAGGCCGCATAAGATTGAATTGTAGCAGATAAATTGCCACCCACTTCATCTTCATACAATTTCCATGTTCCTTCATTTGTTTGAAGTGATGCTAATCTTTTTACAAACGGTTCTATCTCTTTATCTCTACCTAATAATTTTAATAAAAAAATCATATGGCAATCTGTTAATGGTGCTCCTTCAAAACAAAACTGCCACGTACCATCTTGCCGTTGCATCGTTTGAAGTGCAGTTGTTCTTCTCGCTATTTCTTCATGCACTTTTTCATATAATAACAAGTTACTCACCCACCCTTTCGAAATCCGTATAACGATATTCAAAAAGGTAGCTAAATATGTATGAAAACAAAGAAAAACAGAACATATAAAATGTTCTGCTCATAAGCAATATCCCACTCCGACAATAATCCCTACTAAAGCACCGACTACTACTTCATACGGTGTATGCCCGACAAGTTCATTTAACTTCTTATATTCTGTTTGTCTACCGTGAAAGAACTCATTCAATATTTTCGCTTGTTTACTAACTGCAAGTCTTACTCCTGAAGCATCATACATAACAATTATTGCAAAGATAGCAGCAATAGCAAATAAGGTACTTTCCACACCTTCCACAACGCCAACACCTGTCGCAAGTGCTGTAACAGTTGAAGCATGAGAACTCGGCATCCCACCTGAAGCGAAAAACTTTGCAAAATCAAATTCACCCGTTTTGAATAATTTAAAAACTACTTTCGTTAATTGTGCTAGAAACCATGAAATTACAGCGGCCATAAGCGGATCATTATGTAAAATTGTTTCCACGTTCTCAGCTCCCTACTGACTATAATGGAAATCTATATAGTATCAGTATAAAGAAAAATGCGTAGAAAATACTACGCATTATGATACTTTTGCTGATTTATTTTTTATAAATTTCGGTTGCTTCTGCACTAAAAACTTTGTTTTCGCTATTGAAAACACAAATAATGCAACCCATATACAGAAAAATGCCATCATATGAGTAGATGTGAAATGTTCACCAAATACGAATACACCTAAAATCAAACTAATCGTTGGTGCAATATATTGTAAAAATCCTACCATATAAAGCGGAATAAGTTGTGCTCCTTTTGCAAAATAAAAAAGTGGTAAAGCTGTAACAATGCCTGCTCCTATTAATAGTAACGTCGATGACATGGAAATAGATCCAAATGAACCGAATCCATGCGCTCCTGTCATAACGAGATAAATAATTGCAAACGGCGTCACTAACATTGTTTCCATCGTAAGACCAATTGTCGCATCATAGTTTAACAATTTTTTCGTTAATCCGTATAATCCAAACGAAAAGGCAAGTGATAAAGAAACCCACGGAATAGATCCGAAACGGACTGTTAAAATGATAACCCCTATTCCAGCTAAACCAACTGCAACATATTGCCAAAAGTTTAACTTTTCCTTTAAAACGACTGTACCAAGTAAAATACTAATAAGCGGATTAATATAATATCCAAGACTTGCTTCAATAACATGATTATGATTAACGGCCCATATGTAGACAAACCAGTTTCCGCTAATCAAGACTGAAGCTATTGTTAATGACATTAATAATTTAGGTCGTTTAAAAAGGTTCACGAACTCCCCAATAAACTGACGAAACCTCTTCGTAACACCTAATACAAGTAACATAAAAACAAACGCCCAAACGATGCGGTGTGCTAATATTTCATCTGCTGGAACTTCCTCAACCCATTTCCAATAGATTGGTAGGATTCCCCACATCGTATAAGCACCAGCTGCATATATAATCCCTTTTTTTTGCTGTGCTGATTGACTCCCCATCTTCCCTTTTCTCCTCTTCTCATTTTTCTCCATTATACGGTCCCGCATGCTCACTTTACCAATAATCAATCTGCAATTCTTTCGACATTTCTCATACAACAAAAAGTAAACATACTGTTATAACGACAAGTAATGGTATACCGAAAACAAATTTCTTTTTATGTGTTTTATGGTGAAACATATACATACCGATCCAAGCACCAACTGCGCCTCCAGCTGCCGCTGATAAAAACAACGTACTTTCTGGCGTTCTCCACTGTTTCTTCTTCGCTTTTCGTTTATCAAGCCCCATAAGGCTAAAAGCTATAACGTTAATAATAATAAAATAAATCCATTTCATCGCTTTCTCTCCCTATGAAAAATTCGCTTAATGGTAACATGAAAAAACGATGGAAACAACTGAAGAACACTTTTTATTAATTAGTTACCTTTATATTTAAATAACGAACTAAAATCGCAGTTAAAGCAATTAAATAGAAAGATGTTATAAGCAGAATCTTATATTGCATTCCCTTCATCCACTACCATATCATCGAAAAAACTTCTCTCAATCTCTTTTTCATCAAAATGAAGAACTACAATTAGTCCTACATATAAAGAAACGAAATTTAGAAACCATTCCCCATTATCATCTTTCTTAGCTAAACATTTAAATATCTCTTGAAATTGCATACGTTCATCTGCAGCAACAACCGGACGCACACCAAAATATTTCAATACGAGATTCAGCTTCAGCTGCACGGATAATGATAAAATATATTTTAATATCTCCGTATACTCCGCACTATCTTTTTGACTATACAACTTCACAAGCTTTTGATGTAAAGTAGAAATCGATAATTCTTCGTCAGTCACTTTAGTTGCTTCTATCGTTTCAATCATCTTTTTCATATCCATTACATTCACCCCTTCTGCAAAAAAACAAAAGCCAAAGCGTATTTATTTTATAATCAGCAATAATTGAATATTTCTCATCTCTCGTTCTTCTTTACTAACTAAGTCATACTTTTTTAAAAGATGAAAGATATCATTTAATATTTCCTGTGAATGATTACCTTGCAAAAATCCCTTCAATCCTGTAAAAATCTCTTTAGGCAAAAAACTCTTTTGACTTTCAAGCTTATTCATTACATCTTCCATAGAATGATCGATATTACACGCCATACTAAACTTCCCCCTCTATCCTCTATAAATAATATCCTCCGCTAACGATGTAAACACTTCTCCCACAAGAGACTCTTCATCATATACAGATGAACCGTTATTTTCTTCTCGTTTTGCAAAAGGTATTTGTGCAATCACTTCTGTTTGCAATTGTTCTGCAAGCATTTCGCCACCACCTTTTCCGAAGAGATAATTTTTCGATCCATCTTGTTCTTCATAATAAGCCATATTTTCTACAATCCCTAAAATCTCGTGTTTCGTATGTTTTGCCATAACACCTACTCTAGATGCTACGAATGAAGCTACATTGTGTGGTGTTGTAACGATAATTTCTTGCGCCTGCGGGATCATTGCTGCAACATCAATAGCTACATCTCCTGTGCCAGGTGGTAAATCAAGAAGTAAATAATCTAATTCTCCCCAGTGCGTATTCGCAAGGAAATTTTGAATCCATTTATTTAACATCGGTCCGCGCCACATAACTGGGTTATTTCCTTCCGTAAAAAATCCCATCGACATAATTTTAACACCGTGACTAACAACCGGAATTGCTGTTTGATCAATCATCGTCGGTTTTTGATTCGTTTCCATCATAGCTGGAATGCTAAAACCATATATATCTGCATCTAATATCCCCACTTTTTTGCCCATACGAGCTAAAGCAGTTGCAAGGTTAATTGTCACCGTTGATTTTCCAACTCCACCTTTACCGCTCGTTACAGTAATAAATCGTACCCCTGAATCACGGTGAAGCATGCTCGGCATACCAGTTTCTGTTCTACTATTTTTCTTTAATTTCTCTGTTAGCGCAGCTCGTTCTTCTTGTGTCATAGAACCAAATGTCAAATCTACTTTAGATGCACCAATTGCCTGAAGAGACTCTTCCACATCTTGTTGAATTTTTGCCTTTAATGGACAACCTTGAATCGTTAGCACTACTTCAAGTTTAACCTCTGTTCCATTCATTTGTATATTTCTAACCATATTTAATTCTACAATACTTTTGTGTAACTCCGGATCCTCTACATGTTTTAATGCGTTCATTATTTGTTCTTGAGTAATCATAGAACTCATCCCTTCTCGTATTCGAATTTATATACAACATCTTCTTGGCGAAAAAGCTTATTATCCCCCACTAACGGGCGGGATTAATGCGACTATATCTCCAGCTTTTATCATCTCTTCATCCGTTACAAACTCTTCATTAACAGCCACCATCACTCTATCAAACGATTGTAAGCAATAGCTTGCTTTGAGCCATTCTTTTAATTGCTGAACTGTCATTTCTTGCTTTTCTAAAATTACTAGTCGATTCGATCCGACTTCCTCACGTAAATTTGCGAACAATAAAATTGTAATCATCTTCTCATTCTTCCTTCTTCGGTTTTCCATCCGGATATGCCGTATTTTCAAGTTGATCTCCAATCCACATCGTTCCATCTTCCCAAAATTCTTTTTTCCAAATTGGGACGATTCGTTTTATACGTTCAATCGCGTATTCATTCGCTTCATACGCTACTTTACGATGCGGTGATGAAACTGCAATAACGACCGCAATATCCATGATTTCTAACCGCCCTACTCGGTGCGTAATTGCTACTTTTGCATCCGGCCATTTTCCATTCATTTCTTCACCAATTTTCGTAAGTTGTTTTACTGCCATCGGTTTATATGCTTCATACTCTAAATGTAATGTTCGTTTTCCTTTTGTTAACTCTCTCACCGTACCAATAAAAGTTGTAATTGCACCTGCTTCTCTTCTTGCGACTTTATTCGTTACTTCTTCAACTACAATCGGTATATCTACAATCTCAAATAGCGCTTGTCCCATTAGAAACACCTCTCACTTTATAAAATGCCCAAGGCCATTCACTACCTTCGTTATCTTCCAGCAAGAGAACATCTACGAACATATCTTTTTTATAACCTCTCGTACCACCTGGAAGTACAATAAATATATTTGTCTCTGCTAGAGAAGAAACCGAGCTAGATTTATCAAACCCTGACGGATAAGCAATTAATTGCCCTTCGTTATATGTCAGTTTTGCTCGCACAAATCTTGTAAATGGATTTGGTTTTAAAAAATCTTCTCCTAATAACGCTTTTTCTCTTTTTACATGTGCTTTTTCACTAAACATATACGTCCGAATACACGGTCTTACAAATAATTCAAATCCTACGTAACAAGCAGATGGATTTCCTGATAAACCAAATAATAACTTGCCATTTAATTGCGCTACAGTCGTAACACTTCCTGGCCGCATTGCAACTTTATTGAAAAGAACCGATGCACCTAACTTTTCGTAAATAGCTGGTAAATAATCGTAATCCCCTACTGATACACCGCCTGTTGTAATGAGCATATCCACTTGGCTTAACGCTTCTTTTACAGCTGTGAAACATGTATGAAAATCATCGCTAAACTTCCCAAAATATTTTACTCTGCCGCCCGCTCTTCGAATTTGAGACAATATCATATACGTATTACTATTTCGGATTTTCCCTGGCTGTAACGAATCATTTACATCCAGTAATTCACTACCAGTCGCTAACAATCCAATTACAGGCTTTCTCGCCACTGGTACCTCACTATATCCGAACGTAGCAAGAAGAGCTGAAATCCCTGGATGAATGTATGATCCTTTTTTTGCAAGAACCGTTCCTTTACGAGCATCTTCACCTTGAAAAGAAATATTGTCGCCCGCTTTGAACGATCGCTTCACTTCCATATAATTGTTGCCAGCTTCCTCATATTGACGAGTCAGCTCTAACATAACAACCGCATCACACCCATTCGGAATTTGTGCTCCCGTCATAATTCGAACCGCTTGAAACGGACCTACTTTCTCATCGAATAGCGATCCTGCGCCAATTTCACCAACTACTTTAAATACAATTGGCGTTTCATAACCCGCTAAAT
This sequence comes from Bacillus wiedmannii, assembly GCF_001583695.1. Taxonomy (GTDB): domain Bacteria; phylum Bacillota; class Bacilli; order Bacillales; family Bacillaceae_G; genus Bacillus_A; species Bacillus_A wiedmannii. Next base: position 294,999 of record NZ_LOBC01000028.1, read on the forward strand.
TCGTATCTTCTGCTCTAATAGCAAACCCATCATACGGTGAACGATTGAATGAAGGTACATCATGGTCAGCTACTAAATCCTCCGCTAATATACGTCCGTAAGCTAATTCAATAGGTAGTAGTTCCTTTAAGCCGTTACTAGCAAATCCCATTACTTTACGAACAGCTTCTTCAACCGTAATTGGCACTCTTCTTTCCATTATTGACAACCCTTTCTATTAACCGAATACGCGATAATATAATTGTTTCGCTTTCGAAATATCATTTGTACCATGAATGAAAACACGACCATCTCGAAAAATAACGACGCGGTAATCATCTAGTTGGCAAGATAGTAAATACGGATTCCGCTCTACTTCCCCCAGTTTTTTTAATACTTTTTCTATATCGTCAAAATCGTACTTCCTATTTTCTACCGGCCTAATTTGCACTGTATTTCTTCCGCATAAAACAGCCACCTTCGTTTGGTGTTCGTATGATAAATAAGGATAAGTTCGCTTCAAACCGCACGAGGGGCAATCGTCTGTTTTGATTTTCCCTAGTTTTATAAAATGGTTTTGATTACTCCATATATCAAACATGAAAAATGTTTTTCTAATTGCTGAGAAATCTCCGACTAAAATTTTGAGTGCTTCCGCCACTTGATATGCTGCGACGATTTGAACAGTCGGGCTAATAATTCCAGCGGTATCACATGTCACACCTGTAACAGGAACGTTCTTCAGCACACAATGTAAACACGGTGTCTCTTGCGGAATAACCGTATAACTCATACCGTACGATCCAACGCAAGAACCATATACCCACGGGATATTATGTTTTTGTGATAAGTCATTTATTATAAATCGAATATCAAAATTATCTGTTGCATCAATTATTACATCTACATTTTTTAATAGGTCCTCCATATTTTCTGCAACTGCATCCATTATGAAAGCATGTATTTGTACTTCCGAATTAATTTGTTCTAGCCGATTTTTAGCAGCGATTGCTTTCGGCATTTTCTCTCTCACATCTTGTTCAGAGTACAGTTGTTGCCTTTGTAAATTACTCCATTCAACGTAATCACGATCAATAATCGTCAATTTGCCAATACCTGCACGTACGAAACTTTCGGCACTTGCACTTCCTAATGCGCCTGCTCCTACAATTAACACATGTTTATTTCGAATTTTTTCTTGCCCTCTACTCCCAATTGGTTTGAACAACTGTTGTCGTGAATACCGCTCAGCCATTACATATCCTTCCTCTCACGAACTCTATTTCATATTAGAATGTTGTTTTTGATAACAAGCAAAATAAGCAAATCCAACAAATCCAGCTCCCCCAATTACATTTCCGATAAAAACAGGAACAAAATTTCTAGCAAGATCCATCCACGTCAGATGACCTGCAAAAATAACTGCTGAAATAACAAACATATTTGCTACCACTTGCTGAAATCCAATCACTACAAATGCCATAATTGGAATCCAAATTCCGATTATTTTCCCGACAAAATCACTCGTCCCATAAGCGAGCCAAAGCGCAAGACAAACGAGCCAATTACATCCAATCGCTAAAATTAAAGTTCTCCCAAACGTTTCATGTAACTTTCCTTCTGCTATCGCTACCGTTTTATTTAAATAATCTCCCTCTGTTAATCCGCCAAGATGACCGAAACAATACGCAACAAAAATAGCTCCCACGAAATTCATGAAAGTAATCCAAACCCAGTTATTTAGTACACTTACCAATGTAATTTTCTTTGCATAAAGCGCCATAGAAAGTGACATCATATTTCCGGTAATTAATTCACCTCCTGCTAATACGACGAGCATTAATCCAACAGGAAAAACCGCTCCTCCTAAAACATTGACCAAACTACCCCAGCGCTCTGGTAAGTTACCTAAAACGCGAATGTTAAGTAAAAAACCGAGCGAAATAAACGCTCCTCCTAAAAAACCGAGAATAAGCATTGCTGGCAACGTCTGACTTACTTTTTGAACACCGGCCTCAATTACAAGCTCAGCAATTTGTTCCGGTTTATGAAATGCCATTACTAATTCCTCCATTTTCTCCAAATAAAAAAGCAGCTTCAAAAAACCTCCTCAAAATAAAGGTTTTTGAATGCTGCTTAATTTCTCTGCACATCTTTTACAGAGATATCAATCATCACTTTTACTATAAAATAGAAAATCTACAAACGTTGCATACTTTCCATTTTGTATATACTTCCTCAAAGCGTCACTTTTATATATCAACCACCAATATGTGACATTTCAATTTTAGGTATTCTTTTTTTACTTGTATTATTTAAGCGTTCATCTGAATACCGATCTTCTCGATTGTTCCATATATCGCGTACGATATATGTTATTTCCTCGTCAGTGTATCCAGATCGAAGTAGTTCTCTCAAGTCATTTCCTTTAGAAGCGAACAAACAAGTATATAATTTTCCTTCTGCAGAAATACGTGCTCTCGTACATGATGAACAGAAGGAATCTGTTACTGATGAAATAATACCTATTTCTTCATCACTTCCAATATAACGATAGCGAGTCGCAACTTCACCTGCATAATTTGCTTCTATCCGTTCTAATGGCATAACTTGATGAATGGCATCTACTATTTCTTGTTTCGAGACGACCTCTCTTAATTCCCAACCGTTATAATTCCCAACGTCCATATACTCAATAAAACGAAGAATATGCTTATTTTCCTTAAAGTATTGCGCCATCTGCAAAATATCTTGTTCATTTTTCCCTTTTTGAACGACCATGTTAATTTTAATTTTCATACCAACTTCAGCTGCAGCCTGTATTCCTTCCAGGACCCTTTGCACTTTGCTTCTATTACCATTCAAATAGAAAAACCGATCTTCTTCTAAGGAATCTAAACTAACTGTCACACGTGATAAACCCGCCTTATATAAATCAGGAGCAAACTTTTTCAGTAGTGATCCATTGGTTGTTAAACCGATATCCTCCACACCATCTATTTTATTAAGGCGCTCAATAAGCTGCGGAAGACCTCTTCGAAGTAACGGTTCTCCGCCCGTAATTCGTAACTTTCTTACACCTAAAGAAACAAAAATACGTGTTATCCTTTCAATCTCATCAAAAGATAAAATTTTATCATTAGACAAAAACGAATAATCCGGACCAAATATTTCTTCTGGCATACAATAGCGACAGCGAAAATTACAGCGATCAGTAACAGAAATACGTAAATCCTTTAAAGGGCGTTGTAGTTTGTCTAATGTGACAGGTTTCATCTTTATTGCCTCGCTTTTACTTATTTTATATTTATAACACGCTCTGGATGGGTATATACATTTAAGGATTCATTCCGAATAAACCCTATCGTAGTAATACCTAGTTCTTCTGCTAGCTGCAAAGCCAACTCAGTTGGAGCTGATTTTGACAGTATAATTTCACAACCAATCTTTGCAACCTTCAATAATATTTCCGAAGAAATACGACCACTAAAAACAATGATTTTATCTTTTATAGAAATATTATTTTTTAAGCAATAACCGTAAATTTTATCTAATGCATTATGTCTACCGATATCCATTCGGCTTAAAATAATACCATTCACATCACACAAAGATGCATTATGAACGCCACCTGTATGACGAAACGTCTCCGCAGATTGCTGCATTTCTTTCATTAATCGAAAACAGTCTTCTGCAGCAACCTGTACATGGACTCCATTCATTTTCTTTGCGCTTAGTGCATCATTCGCAAAAACAAACCCTTGTCTACTCATACCACAGCATGAAGTAATATATCGTTTATTTTGCATTTGTTCGTAATATGGATTCACTTTTGCCGTCGTGACATGTACAAATCCTTCTTTCTCTTGTACCCATATGTCATCAATCTCTTCATACTTCCGAATGATTCCTTCAGATGCTAAGAAGCCTATTACCATATCTTCTATATATTCTGGAGTACTAACCATTGTAACAAACTCCTGTCCGTTCATTTTAATCGTGACTGGAAACTCTGTTACAATACTGTCCTCTATATGTTTAAACGCCCCATGTTCATAACGAAAGATTTCTCTTTCTACCTGTATCGGGTTCACAATCAGTATCCTTCTCTCACGTTATATTTTTATCAAAAACAAATACCGAAACTGCAATATCCTCTTCTACTTTCATATCTGAAAATAAATTCACTAATTTCGCTCCAACAAGTTCCTCCAAGTGTTCACGGGAATTCGCAGCATACACTTCTTGAATCATTTTCGTTCTAGCCATATGAACCATTTCCGCACCGTCCATCGTACTTGAAATGAATTTTTCAGTAGGTGTTAAGTTTCCATAAAGGGTCGCAATCGCCATATTTTCAGCAAATACAGTATGAATTCTTTCTGGCCCTTTTCCGAAAAGTTCTTTTCGAAGTTTTCGTATCATATCATTAAATTCATGTACTTTTTTTGACATACAATTATACCTCCCAAAAGCCTCATTTTACTTTATTATATATTTTACCAAAATGATCCTTCCGCCCAAACTATTTCGTACAAACATTTGGGCGAAAAGGTTCACTTCATGAAGTTTATTCGTCTTTTAACCCTTTCCCCATACCTTTTAAGAAATGAAGTCCAAACCCGATAGCACGGTTAATGTCTGGGTCTTTCAATACTTTCATAAGATCGAATACCCCTACTTTTTTGTTACTCTCTAGATGTTCATTTCCTTCTTCTAGTCCTACTAATAAGCTACCTATAAGCTTTTTCGTAAGTTCCGGATCAAGTTCTGTTAAAGCACCCGCAGCACCCATCATATTATTAATTAAATTTGTAACAGGCTCACGAGTCACTTGGCCAAGAACAATCTTTGCGATTGGTTCTTTCGCCTTTAGCATAGAATTTGCAGCTTCTAGCATTCCGATGTCATTTAATTCCCCAACAATATTAAACATTTGATTTAAAGCTTCTTCATTATTAGCTAGGAGCTCTTTTAAATCATCTAATTTTTGCTGTTTTATTTCTTCCTCAGTTAATTCTTGTTTTTGAATCATTTTTATAGGTGCAGCCATATTTTTCTCCTCCTACTTATCCGTTAAATGCACATACCCTGGACGTGCCCACTTACGATTCACCTCAATACCAGCTTGAGGATGACGTTTTTTGTTACGCGGGTTCGCTTTTGGCATCGGATTTGCGCCATCAACTTCTAGCACTTCCATACGCACTTTCGTCTGTTTATAAGCAGGTGTGTTCGTACGTACGTCCACAGCAGGACCTGTTAAGAAATTAATTGCTGTTTCATTATCTGTAGAGTTCATCGGTAAATATAACTCATTCGCTTTTACACGGTCTGTTACAAGTGCACGTAATTTTAATGCTCCATAAGGAGAGACAAGACGAACTAATGAACCTGTTTTCACTCCACGTTCTTTTGCAAGTGCTGGAGAAATTTCAACAAATACACCAGGCACTTTCGTTTGAATACCTGTTGATTTATTTGTCATATTCCCTTCATGAAAATGCTCAAGCATACGCCCGTTATTAATGTGAAGATCAAACTCCGCTGGGAATTCAGCTGGACGTACCCAGTCAGCAATCGCAAAACGAGCTTTTTTATCCGGGAAGTTAAATCCATCTTGGAAAAGTAGTGGTGTATTCGCTCCATCAAAACTTCCCCAATGGAAACTATTCCATCCTTCAAGTACTTCATAGTTTGCTTGTGAAAATAGCGGTGATAAACTTGCCATTTCAGCAAAAATTTCACTTGGATGACTATAACTCCAGTTTGCACCTAATTTATTCGCAACTTCTTGCACGATCCACCAGTCTGGCTTCGCATCTCCAAGTGTAGGAAGAACTTGATATAGTCTTTGTACACGGCGTTCTGTATTTGTGAAAGTACCTTCTTTCTCAAGAGATGGCGCTGCCGGTAATACAACATCTGCATATTGAGCAGTTTTAGATAAGAAAACATCTTGTACAACGAAGAAATCAAGGCTCGATAACACTTCATGTACATGGTTCGCATTAGAGTCTACAAGAGCCATATCCTCTCCGACAAGATACATAGCTTTCATTTTCCCTTCGTCAATTGCGTGAAGCATTTCAATATTATTAAGACCTGGTTTACTATTAATTTTCACTCCGTAAGCCATTTCAAATTTCGCACGTTCCATATCGTTCGTAACGTGCTGATATCCTGGGAGCCATCCTGGTAAAGTACCCATATCACAAGCACCTTGTACATTATTATGACCTCGAAGTGGATATGCACCAGCACCTGGACGACGATAATTACCTGTTGCAAGAAGTAAGTTTGAAATCGCAGCGGAAGTATCAGATCCACCTGTATTTTGCGTTACTCCCATACCCCAAAGGATACATGTACCATCTGCATCACGAATCATTTCAGCCATTTGAATAAGTGTTTCTTTAGAAATACCAGTCATTTCTTCTGCATATTCAAGTGTATATTCTTTCAGACTCTCTTTGAAATCTTCAAAGAAGTTTACATTCTCATCAATAAATCGTTGATCGTGCCAGCCTTGGTCAATCATATATTTCGTAACAGCCATTAACCATACTTGATCTGTTCCTTGTTTTGGACTAATAAAGACGTCTGAACGCTCTGCCATTTCTGTTTTACGAAGATCAGCCACAATTAATTTTTGTCCGTGTAATTTATGCGCACGTTTAATACGTGTAGCTAAAACAGGATGACCTTCTGTCGGATTACAACCTACAATAATAACAAGACCGGATTTTGCAATATCTTTAATCGTTCCAGCATCTCCGCCCATACCAATTGTACGGAATAATCCGTCTGTCGCTGGCGATTGACAATAACGTGAGCAGTTATCAATATTATTCGTTTCAAATACTTGTCGAGCTAACTTCTGAATTACATAATTGTCTTCATTCGTAATTTTAGATGAAGAAATAAAACCGACAGCATCTTTACCGTATTCTTCTTTAATAGATCCTAATTTACTTGCAACTACATTTAGTGCTTCTTCCCATGTAGATTCAACAAACGTTCCATTTTTACGAATTAAAGGTTTTGTAATTCTTTCTTTAGAATTTACGAAATCCCAACCGAATTTTCCTTTTACACAAGTAGAAATTGCGTTAACTGGCGCATCAGAAGAAGGCTGTACTTTAAGGATTTTACGCCCTTTCGTCCACACTTCAAATGAACAACCTACACCACAAAATGTACATACTGTTTTCGTTTTCTTCGTACGAGTATCACGCATGGCCGCTTCCACTTCTGATACCGCAAAAATGCCGCTATATCCAGGCTCAACTTCTTTAATTAAATCTACCATCGGTTCAAGAATATCCGGTTTTAATCCCGTCATAAATCCAGCTTCACCGAGCATCGTTTTCTCCATTAAAGCGTTACAAGGACAAATGGTTACACATTGACCACAGCTCACGCATGAAGAATCATTAATATTTACTCCTTCATCCCAAATAACTCGTGGGCGTTCCGCTTCCCAGTCTATCGATAACGTTTCATTTACTTGTAAGTTTTGACACACCTCAACACATTGACCGCATGCAATACATTGATTAGGATCGTAGCGATAAAACGGATGCGTCATATCAACTTCACTTGCATCTACTTTTGGTTCATAAGGATATTTTTGATGTTCAATTTCCATTAATTCTGCTGTATTATGCAGTTTACAGTTCCCATTGTTGTTGTCACATACTGTACAGTATAATAAATGATTTTCTAGTAACCGATCCATTGCCTCTGTTTGTGCTTCTTTGGCATGAGCAGAATTACGTTCAATGTTCATACCTTCTGTCACTACTGCCGAACAAGAGCGCACTAACTTTCCGTCAACCTCTACAATACAAGTGTCACATGTTTGAATAGGATCTACTTCTGGCACGTAACAAATTTGCGGATGTTCAATCCCGTTCTCATTAATAACACCCAATATCGTTGAACCAGGCTCCGCTGTATACTTTTTTCCGTCAATTGTAATATGAACCATGTTGTTATTCATGGTCTTTCCCCCTTTTTGAGAATAAAAAAACTCCACCACGAAAATATACGCACCACATTTCGGCACGTTATTATCATGGTGGAGTAGTTTATTAGCACATCTTGCTAAAATACCAATCCATTTATTCATAAATAAAACGATAGATTCATAACAGATCATATCACGATTCCATCTTTAACACTGTAATTATAGCGTTAAAGCTAAAAATATACAATATAAAATTTAAACTACGCATATGTCCGCATGGAACTATCCATAATAACCCATATAAAACATAACAAGGAGTAAGCGAACAAATGGGGTCTTTTAATAAATGGATACGTGGTGAAAACTCATTCTCTGCACAAGAACAAGCTGATCACCTTTTAAATAAATCTATCTCTTCCTCTCTTTCCCTTAATCTAAAGCACTTGTCCAAACTCTTTAGCGGTATTCCAGAATTAATTACACGTACTTTTCCGTTAAAAAACGGAAAAGTAGCTGCAATTATATATATGGAAGGACTTGTAGACAAAACTGTTATTAACATTGATATTCTTCGCCCTCTCCTATTTAAAGAGTGGAATGAAGATAATTGTTGGGAATCCTCAGTTACAGTCGGGAATATAAAGAAAGTTCAGCAGTGGTCAGACATTGAACAGTCCCTTTTACATGGTAAAAGCATTTTATTTATAAATGGACAACTTACAGCGTTAGAACTAGATACGCAATCGGCGCCAAAAAGAAGTATTGAAGAACCTACAACAGAAACTGCCATAAAAAGCTCACACGAAGGATTTAATGAAGTAGCGAGCGACAGTCTTGCACTTATTCGTCGATATATTCCAAATCGCGAATTGAAAGTGAAGGAATTCACTGTTGGTGAACGAGCTACTTCAAAGGTTTTTTTGCTGTACTTAGCAGACGTTGCAAACGAAGACGTTGTACAAGAAATGGCATGCCGCATCGAATCAATCAAAGTGGATGCCATTATTACTACCGGAGAATTAGAAGGGTTTGTTGAAGATAATTCCTATACTCTCTTTCCGCAATTATCAATAACCGAACGCCCTGATACAACGGCCCATCACATTTTGGATGGACGAATTGCTGTTATTGTAGACCGCTCACCCGGCGTATTAATTGGACCTATGACCTTTTCATCTTTTTTTCAGACGATAGATGATTACAGCTTCCGGCCAATGATTCCATCTTTCATACGACTACTTCGTTTTACCGGACTATTTATTGCAATATTTGCTCCAGCTCTTTATATTGCTATGATTTCCTTTCATTATGAAGTGATTCCACTTAAATTATTGTTAACAATTGGAGAATCTCGAGCTAAAATTCCTTTCCCCCCTATATTAGAAGCACTTTTGATGGAACTAGTACTTGAAATGCTCCGCGAAGCTGCGGTTCGGCTTCCTGGTCCCGTTGGACAAACGATTGGCGTCGTAGGAGGGATTGTCATTGGACAAGCTGCTGTCCAAGCAGGAATAGTAAGTAATGTTATGGTTATCGTCGTATCTATTACTGCAGTCGCTTCTTTTATCATCCCTAACATGGAAATGTCAGCAGGAATTCGGCTTCTTCGCTTTCCAATGATGATAACCGCTTCTTTGTTTGGGGTCATTGGAATTATGGTCGGGATGGCAGTTATCATCATCCATATTCTTTCTATGGAATCACTTGGTGTTCCTTATGGTAGTCCTTTTTCTCCGTCATTTGCTTCGGATTTAAAAGACATTCTTGTACGTTTACCATGGAAACTAATGAAGAAACGACCACTATCCCTTAACTTAAAACAAGAGAATCGACAACGCGATATAGAAGAAACGGAGGAAGATAAGTGACAAAGCGTGCAAAGAGGGAGATTAGTTTATTTCAATACATTTTAACGATTAGTGGTGTTCAAGTAGGGTTCGGTGTACTTACACTGCCACGTGAAGTTGCGCAAGGGGCGAATACAGATGGCTGGATGTCTATTATAATAGGATGCGCTATTACTACTTTAGTCAGTCTATGTATTGTAAAAATTATGGAAAAACATCCCGGGTATACTTTACTTGATGTGCTAACTCGTTATCTTGGGAAGTGGCTAGGAAGAGTAGGAATGATTTTTTGGATTTTATATGCTGTTCTTGCAGCTGTATCCTTAATTTTTTCCCTCTTATACGTTATTCACATTTGGATTTTACCTAGATCTCCAATGTTTTTAATCATGATGTTATTATCTATCCCAATGGTTATGCTCGCATGTAAAGGTGTTCTTATTATTAGCCGCTATGCTGTTTTTACTGTCTTATTTACACTCTGGATGCCATTGCTATTATTTATCCCACTTAAAGACGGGCATTGGGTTTATCTGCTTCCTCTCCTTAAAGAGGGATGGCTACCAGTTTTCAACACAGTAAAATCAACTATTATTGCCTTTCTCGGATTTGAGTTTGCATTTGTCCTTTATCCTTATCTCAGTAATAAATCATCTGCAAAAAAAGGAATCGTTATTGCAAATATGATTACTTTATTCGTTTACCTGCAAGTTACGTTCGTTTCTTTCGTTTATTTTAGCCCAGATGGTATAACTAAGTTTTTATGGCCCACTCTCTCTCTTGTTACACCATTTCACTTTTCATTTCTGGAACGGTTTGAAATTATCTTTTTGTCATTTTATCTCTTCATTATTTTTGATTCTTGCATTCCTTATATTTTTACTGCCTCAGATGGAATCAATCAGTTACTTAACAAAAAAGGGAGTTCATTACCTATTTGGTTTTTATTATTCGGGTGTGTTTTCGTTTTATTTTTTTATATCCCATCCTCGTATCAAATAAGTGCATTGCGGGAATTTTGGGGAACTGCAAGTTATTTTATCGTTTTTCTATTCCCAGTCGTATTTCTCTTATACATGACACTTTATCAGCATTGGAAAAGGAGAAAAATTTAAATGAGACGCTTTATTTTCACTATATTTTGCTTTCTCATAACCTTTTTAACAGGATGTGGAGGAGATCGGCTCGACTTAGAAAAACAATCCATTTCATTAATTTACGGGTTTGATGCAAAAGCAAAAGGAAAATTAATTGTATACCACGTAAACCCTATTTTTAATGAAGATGTGGAGAAAAAATACGAAACTCATGAAGCGACAGTACATACCCCTCGAGAAGCAAAAGCAACATTTAATAGTTCAAGTAGCGGTTTAGTATCTACAGAAAAGTTACAACTCATTTTATTTAGTACGAAATTTTTAAAACAAGAAGGAGCTATGCCTTACCTTGATGTTTGGTATCGCGACCCTAAAAATACTGGAAATATGCGCATGGTTGCAGTAGACGGTCCAATCTCTTCAGTTATATATAATAATTTTAAAGATAAGCCTGCACTTCCTGAATATTTAACAGATTTAATTAATGCGAACAAACTATACAATCGAACCGCGTTTACGACATTCCATGAATTCCATAGGCAAACTTTTAATAAAGGTATAACACCTGCTATCTCAGAAATAAAAAAAGGTAAAAAAGATATTCTCGTTACCGGCTCTGCATTATTAACTTCTCGCGGAATCTATAAAATGTCTTTAAATCGATATGAAAGTGCCCTTCTTCTTCTATTACAAAAGAAAGCGAATATACCCGTTTCACTTACACTGAAAATCCCTTCTCATTCAGTTGAAAGTAATAGTCATCTAAAAGATACAGACGGCGACGACTTCGTAACAATAAATGTTCTTAGCATGAATCGTGACATTCACACAGGCTATAGCGATAACCGTTTCAAATTTAATATTGCAATGAATTTTAAAGTTTCCGTATCTGAACTTACATTCAACATGGATATAGACAAAGGTAGAAAGAAATTAACTTCACTTATTACAAAACAACTAAACAAAGATTTAAACGATTTAATCCACAAAATTCAAAAACAGCAACTTGATCCATTCGGGTTTGGTGATTATGCGAGAGCATTTCAATATAAAGAATGGAAAACGGTTGAAGACGATTGGCCGAGTGCCTTTTCAAAGTCTAATGTGAAAGTAGCACCTACTATTAAAATTTTAGAGAACGGGATTATTAAATAAAAAAAACACGCTACTTGCTCTTATACGTGTAAAGAGTAAGTAGCGTGTTATCATTTTTATTTTGAAGCTTCCTATACAGTTACGCTTCTGTTTCTGGTTCTTCGTTTTCCGCCTGTTCCAATCTTTGCTGCTCCGCAAGTTCGGCTGAAATCATTCCATAATAAATTTCTGGATACAATCCAAATATTTGATATACACTTCCTAAAAACGGCATCGGAATCCCTCTTTTCTAAAGTTGTATTGCCACTTTTAAGGATTCCCTTTTCATTCATTATACATTCGTTTTTGGCGTTTCTTCTTCATCATGAACGCTTAATAAATTTTGCCACTTTTTATAAGGAGCACTATTTGGATCTACATAACCTTTCGCGTACGAACGATCCCACAATTGTTTAATAAACATTTCTTTCTCTTTCTTTGCAACCATATCGGCACCTGTACCGTAATAGTTTTGGAAATATAACTCAATTTCGTCAAGGAATAATCTTAATAATTCATCAGAAGTTTCTTCTAACGTTGGATCATATTTTGCTTCACGGTCATACATTAAAATCATATCTAAAATATTATGGACATGCTCTTTACGAAGCCATCTAATATCTTGAGCACCTAATACGAACGGATGTGTATATAAATGTCCGCCCTGTATCATAGCTTTTTCTTGTTCTTCTTCAAATCTGGACAAGATGTTTTCATAAATAAACGGATTATGAAGCAATGCTCTGTGTAATTTGTAACTTTCACTTGAAATATTTTTTCCCATCGACTGAATTAAGAAGCTACGTCCAACACCGTTATATTGATACACGAACTGGCCATCAACAGCAACTAAACTAATCCAACGATACATATACGCGTATAGAAGAGCGCGATTACATTTATCGTAATCTAACTTCGTTTGCGTTGCATTTAAGTCTGGCATGAAGGCTGGCAAGTGCCAATATTTATCTAAATGCGGCGTTAAACTAGATTTTTTACTATTCAACTTGTTCACACGGCGATAGTAAGACTGAAAATAATCACCTTTATCATTCATAAATCCATTTGCAATATGTCCAGACGACAGCTTAGGAAAGTCTTGTAGTGATAAACCGTAATGCGCACGATAACAAATGACTTCAAATGGCGAAAAATCTTCATGTACTGTATCTTTTTCTTTAAACATTTCTTGAATTAATTCCTCTTGCAATTCTTTCTTTAAAGATGGATGTATACCCCAATATTGTAATTCCCTATGATGGGAAACTTTCGGAACGAATGGACTTGCTAAATGGAACAAGTCTTCAATTTTTTCACGGACGTATTCATCACGATCACGCTTCTTATAATCCGCCTCTTTTCGTAACGCCTCAACGATATTCAGCTCTAATTTATCACGATAGCGTATTTGTAATTCATCGTAGCAATAACTTAGTATGTGCTCACGATAAAAGTCTTCTACCTTTTTCGATTGAATCTCTTCTGTTTTCGCATCCCGGCAATATTCCCCGTATAAACTCATATAAATTTCCGCAGATATATCTTTCGGTAATACTCCTAAATTCAAATGTTGCTGCATATCTTGCCATATCTTTTCTTGCAACTTCTCTTCAGCTAATACGTATACATTCGTTGGGTTTGTTTTCCCTTCAAATTCCTTGCTTCGTTTTTGAATTTCAAACAATAAATTTTCACGCGTTTCATGTAAATTATCAAAAAACCTTTCCCAATATTGAATCATTTTATTAACTGCTTGATAAAGCGATTGATAAACGAGTTCTAATAGCATTTCTTTACGATACTCGTTTAATTTGTGTACGTACTGCGTTACAATATCTTCAAATTCTTTTTTAAACAAACGCTGCTGATTATTCATCATTTTCCCAAACCAGCCTTGTTGCTGCGCGATTTCTACTCGGCGCACAGCTGTTACCGTTCCATCAATATTACTCACATTAAATTTCTTATCGTAGTTTTGAATTAAATTACGCTTTTGTTCATTATTTTCATGTAGTCGATTCATTTTTTCGACTAACTGCTTTCGAATTTCATACAACATAAAACGAGCTGATACTGGATGAACAGGATCTGTTTTCTTTAAAAACCATGTATTTAATTGATAGGACTGTCCCTCAGAACCACTTGGTGAAAAACGGTCTGATTCAATCATGTCATATAAAAGTGTCGTTACATGTTCATGTACACGGCTCGGAATCGCATACGCATATAAACGAACTGCATGATCCACCCTTGCTACTTCACCTTTCATTTGTTCCATCATTTTCAGTTTCGCAGCTGAAATTTTACACTCATGCTGTAGACGATTTAATTCCTCGTCTTTTTGCACCGTACGCTGTACATAGCTTTCTACAGCCTCTAAAAACAGTTTAGATTTCGCAACACCAACCTTACCACCTTCTGCTCCTTCACGCGTTTCATTGTACATTTGTCTATAGAAAATATGAGCCTGTTCTGGGCGAGTAGCAAGATGTTCTAAGTCTTCTAAATAACTTTTCCCACGCTCTGGCTTTTCACGCTGCATCCCGCGTTTGACGTCTTGGTCATATCTTTGCTTCTTCTCTTGAAACAGTTGATCTAAATGAAGCCACGATTCATCTAAACCTTGCACGGCCCATTTTAAGGCGCAATATTTTAACACGTGCTCATATGGATAAATAATCTTTGCCGTTCCTGCCCCGCAATATCGCCCTTTCCCGCTTGATTCTGCTAATTGCTGAATTTGATTATCTTCCTGCGCAAAATGATTTGCAGACATCGGACTAAATAACTGTAAATAAATCGTATTTGCCATTTGCTCCATATAATCTGATAAATTATGCAGATGGTGTCCATGTAAATTTTCGTAATCGTATAAGAAACAATAATTGTACGGTAAATGGTGTTGTTTAATCGTATGATTCGTTCTTCCGTCTTCATCTACTTGATCAGGTCGATATTCTAATTCAATCGTCACTCCGCCACGTTTTGATAATTCTCCAGTAGAACCGAGTGTAATGGCATGTAATTCTTTTAACGATGCATAACCATTTGCTTGCACCGTTTCAAACTCTTTCGCACTAACCGTTCTCGTCTTCACCAACACATCCGGCATTAGAAACGCACCACGTATTAAAATGTTATGATGCTGCAGTTTTTTTCGAAGCATTTCACGTAAATATAATGCAATTTGCAGAAACATCCCTGAGCCTGTTCCGCCCGCTAGTGATGTTACGATAATGACACGCACACCATATTCCGTTTGATCACTTGTAACCGGAAAAATCTTCTCAATTTCTTGCCAAAAGGACGTCAATTTATCTTCTTTCATCGCAGCACGTAACGCTAAACGGGAAATGACACGTAACTGCCCTGCCCCTTCTGTCAGTGGTTTATCAAGTATAGTCGGGTCCATCGGAAACCACTCTGGAATCGTTGGATCTCCTGCAATATACTCTCTTGGCGTTTTACTAGAACTCGTTTGCGTCTTAAACTTTCGAATATGATCAAATTTACTCAATGTATTCACATCTGTATCAAATACGTGCATTGCTACCTTTTTTCGGCGCTCCTCAGGTAGCCTTTCATATATTTGATGTGTCACAGTACTACCGATTCCACCTAAACCAATTAATATCGTTGGAACTTGTAACGTCATGTGAACCACCTTCCTATTCTTGCTTGTTTGAAAAGAGGAGAGAAAGATAAGACTCCCTCCTTTTCCCTACCTACTATTCACACTCATATTTGTAAATTTCTTTACCATACCCTCTATCAATTACTAAAAGTTCATTTGGATATAGCGTCTTATGTTCCATTCCAACCTCATCTTCTGTTATAAACATCCCATCAATAATCATTCCTACTACTTGTGACTCTTTCGCTACAAATATTGATTTCGATCCTTTCTTTGCTATAAACGTAACGGATTGCACAGTCTTTCTTTCTGCCCTAAACGGAATGCCAAAATAGTGCTTCCACCATTTATTTTTAAGTAATTCTGGCTCAGATTGATATAACCAATCTTTCGCTACCTCTTGATCCCATTCGTAATACAATAGTGCTTTTCGGTGAAATCTTGGACGAGCAATCCATCCTAAAACGATTATTCCTACTACTAACAATAATAAAGTGATAGGAATAACAAACTTAAAAATAAGCGCATATTTTTCATAGAACGGTGCATTTTGAATATGAAGTGATATATTTTTCTTTACTTCTTGTAATTTTGAATCTTGCACTACGATGGTAGCTTCTACGGTGCCGGTATCTGTGAAATTGAATGTGTCGGAGTAATGAGGGCGAGGATAAATATAAATTTGATTATCCTGTTGTTTTATTTCATAGTTGATTGATTGTTTAGATGTGACACCAGTAGATTTTAATAGTTTCTTTACAGCTTCTTCTGTCATCGGCTTACCATCTAACTGTGGTTGTATAATAAACGGTTTACTATTCTCTAAATTCGTTACTTTTTCCTCATAATCTTTCGTAATAGTTTGCAATGATAATTTTGGTTTTTCAGTTACTTCGATTTTAAATTCCTTCGTCTGTCTGTAAAACCCCTTTATGTTCATATGAACTTTCCCGCGCACTAACCCTTTATCGATCTTCGTTTCGTAGTAAAATACATGTTTTTTATCGTCCCACTTCATCGGGTACTGTTTTCCGTCTATTTCTACTTCTGACTGAAAATATGAAGACTGAATTGGTAATTCCGTAGGCTTCGCTTCAATAACAGCAGTAACACCTTCGTACATTTTCTCCACATTTTTTTGACTACTATCGTCTTTGTCATAAGTAGAAACAGTATAGTTAAGCGCCGGTTCAACTAGTACTTGTAATCCTTCTTTCTCAATATCTCGATCCACTTCTATCGTATAAGTTCCTGGTTTAATAACTTCCTGATTTTCCGTACTTATATGAACTATATTTCCGAATAATTTCGCTTCTCCTGGTGCATGTATGGAATAAGAAGATTGTAATTGTAATGGTTTAGAAATTTGTGTGACCTGATAATTAGACAAAGAAGGCGATTGTCGTACAAGCGTCATACGCTTTAACGGAAATGGCGTTGTAATCTCTACTTTCTTCCCTACTACTTTCGTTTTTACAATCGATTCAACAGAGGAGAACGGATCACGATTTGCAACTAACGCCGCTACTTGATTGACGCTTTTTACAATACCATCCTCTCCACTAGATGGCATCGTAACTCCATTTATCTCTTTCTTCCATATTTCTTTAAACGTATTTAGTTGTGCCTTTTCTTGCTGCCCTAAATCCTCTTCCATCGTAATTAAAATTGGATGTAACGATATCTTTTTTGCATCCATTTCTTTCTTAAACTGTGCTAACTTCTGTGTAATTTGTTCTTTTCCGCCAACCTTATCTTTCTCTAAATCATTAAATGCCCCGTCAGTTAAGACAATAAGCCAAAATTCACGTTTTCCATCTATATCTGCTTCCTTTTTTATAGATTGCATCGCCGTTTCTACTGCGCTAAACGGGGTATTTAAATACGTTTTCCATGCCCCAATTCCCTCAATCTCTGTTTGTCTCTTATCCTTCGTTAACGAAATGTTTAATGGATCATTCGGCTTGCTCATTGGAACATAAGAGAATTTATCTTTTTCATCTAATAGCGCAACTAAACTTTGCAAAGCATAATTGGCATATTTCCAGCGATCGTTATTTCTCATGCTGCCCGAATCATCATATACAAGTGAAACGACCCTTTCCTTTGCCTCCTCTCCTTTTGCAAAAGTCCAAAAAGGATGTAACCATATAAATAGAAACAACATGAATGTGGCACAAATTCGAATTTTCATGATGAGGCTTCGCCACCTTTGTAGACAAATTCCTATGTTTAAATTTATGAGAGGATACAAGATATATGACTTGTATTTTAGGACAACTAGCACAGCATAACTTTATTATGTAAACAGATATATATACTGAATATGATTCCTTCTAGCGTTTTCTATCCGATACTATAAGTAAAAAAGCCTGTTTAAGCTCTACACTTAAAACAGACTTTTCCTACTTTTCATATTGAAAATACATAACAAAAAGTTTGATTTTAAATTAACACATTACTTCAATTGTAAATCCACCAGGTGCTTCCACATAAAACGTATACGCATGTGCACTTTTAGGAGCCTCAACCAAAAATCCATCTTCCTTCAACCTTTGATTTATCTTATCTACTTGTTCATTATTTTCTTGTGGAAATCCTACATGAAATGTTTTTGGATAATGTACGTCTTTCCCTTTCATTAACGTTAATATAAACCCATCATTATCACGCATAACCGCAAAGCCATTTCCCCTTGCTCCGCTACAAGTTAAACCGAAATATTTTTCTAAAAACTCTCTAGTAGCTGCTACATCTGAAACTGTTAAATTAAGATGTTTAATTTTCAAACCATCACCAACTTTCTTAATTTTCTAACATTTTACCATACAATGAAAAAACACGCCTTCACAGCGTGTTTTATTGCTTCACATACACTTCAACAATTGGATTATCTTTATGATCCGCATGTAAGCGTATATTCTCTTCACTTGTACGATAAATGTTAGCTAATAACATAATCGTTAACACATTAGGAGTTTTTGCATCGCTCCCGTATTTCCTTTCAAGCGCTTCCTTATATTCAAAATCCAAATCCCCCTGCACATATGTATACACTTCAAAACCATCTTCTAAATTGCAAACTACTGTATCAATGATATCTGCCCCTACTTGCTTCTTCATTTCCTCTCGCAAAGCTTCAATAAATTCTTCCCATGGTATTTCGTATGTCTGAAACTGATCTGTAGATTTCATGCCTTTTCCTCCTTATATATCCTCTTCCTATATTTCCCCTTTCCTATAACAATTATGATAGATAGGGCATTCGTACAAGCCGCACTTGTCCCCTTTACATATCGTATTACTGTAATGCGGAAGGAGGAAAGAACATGCATAGACAAAAATGTTATGATACTTGCCGACGTTATTTCGGTAAAGTCGTTCGCATTGAAGATCGTGATGGTCGCATTCATTTAGGGAAAATAATTGATGTGACAAATAGCTCTGTATGGATTGAACCAGTGCAACAGCGCTCATCTTTTGACACTGGATTCGGATACTACGACGCATATGCAAACGGTGGTTGTGATCTTTGCGGCGGCCTTAGCAGATGTGATAGTTGCGGATTTGGTTGCGGTGGTGGTTGCGGTGGTGGTTGCGGCGGTGGTTTTAGTAGCTGTGGATGTGGCGGTCGTGGTTGCGGTAGTTGTGGTGGCTGGGGTGGCGGCGGCTGGGGCGTTGAACTCGGATTTGGTTTCATCTTCGGAATTACATTAGCTGCATTATTTTTCATTTAACATAGTAAAGAGTTGACTAGCTTTAGTCAACTCTCTTTCTTTATTTTTCACATATAAAAATACGATGTCCTAAAATATGTTGGTACATAAGTCGTACATTTTCATGCTGTACCCATGCCTCATATAATTCATTTGGAATATGCGAGGATACATTCCATTCTGGCTCTTCTATATAGCCCGAGATTGTTTCTGCAATTGTACCACCGCCAGCAATTGTAATTCTTTTAAAATTTGCTTTCTGAAATAATTGTACCCATTCACTCTCAGTTAATAGTTCTTTCATCCCGTATAGTCGGGCAATTTTTCCTTCCTCACTCTTCTCAATGTGCCTATCAATAATCATTTCAATGACAACAAGTTTACCGTCTTTCTGTAGTACACGATAGCACTCCGGGATAACCCTTTCTTTCTCTGTAAAAGCGAGTATCGATTCTCCGAGTACGAACTCAAATGAGTCATGCAAACAAGGTAATTGCTCTACATTTCCTTCAATTAATTGAATGTCTATTCCTTCAAACGACCATCTATCTTTCGCCTTTTGAATCATAATCTCATTCTTTTCAACCGCCGTTACTTTATAACCATATTCTTTCTTCATATATGCCGCTGTTTTCCCCGTACCACAGCCTATCTCAAGGACATTTGCTCCATATCTAAAAGGCAATTGTGCTAACAATTGTTTCGTTAACGTAAAACCACCAGGATGAGCACTTCCTATTCCGTAATAAGCTAGGAAATCGATGTAAGTATTTCGTTTCATAGAATTCTCCTTTAAATTTTCTATAATACATATATTCACCTATCAATAAATCGTGCACATACAAAAAGCATTTCCAAGTGCTATACCGCAACTTGAAAATGCTCTTCTCTTTTTTATTTCTCTTCTACATACGCCCATTTGAAACTATATTCCGGACTAATATTATGTTTCACAATTCCCTTTACATTCGGTTTCATAACATATGATTTAGCACTTTGATATAAAGGTACAAGTGCTACATCTTCCTCAAGTAACAATTTCTCTGCCTTCCCTAGCTCTGTCCAACGTTTTTTTGCATCAGCCATCCATTCTGTCTTACCTTTAGTAATAATATCATCATATTTTGAATTTGAGTAGCTCATCTGGTTTTGAGAATTTTTCGTTTCAAACATATCAAGGTACGTCATTGGATCCGCATAATCTGGATTCCAGCCACCATATGAAAAATCATAATCTTGGTCTGATTCTAATTTTAGTTTTTGCTTAAATGGTTGCAGTTTAATATTTACTGTCACGCCTTTTAAATTCTTTTCAACTTGATCTTTTACATACTCCCCAACTTTTTTCGCATTACCAGTATCATAATTTAACAATTCAATTGTTACTTGATCTTTTCCAAGCTCTTTTTTCGCTTCTTCCCATGCTGCTGCTGCCTTTTTAGAATCTTGTTTTAAACCATTCTTGAACGTTTCTGCGAAATCTTTACCGTCTGGTCCACTCGCTAAACCTTTTGGTACTAAGTAATCCACTGGTTTTGAACCATCATTTAAAATAACATTCGTTAAAGCTTTCTTATCAATGGATAATGCGATTGCTTCACGTAGCTTTTTGCTCTTTAACGGTGTATCTTGCCCACCACGCTTTTGATTTAGACGCAAGTAAAACGTACTTGTTTCTGAATATGCTCCAAATTCCTCTTTATTATTTCTATACTTATCAACAAATTCTCCTGATAAAATTGCGAAATCAATTGCACCTGTATCATATAAATTCACTCTAGTAGCTGGTTCTTTTACTACACTATAGTTAATTTCATCTAGTTTTACAGTCTTTTTATCCCAATACTGCTCATTCTTCTTCAATTTCCAACCTTGCTCATGCTTCCAATCAGTAAGAACAAAAGGTCCGTTATATACTGTTGTATCAGACTCTAAACCAAATTTATTTCCTTTTTCTTTTACGAATTTTTCATTTAATGGATAGTATGACGCAAATGCCATTAAATTCAAGAAATATGGTACTGGTCTTTCTAGTTCAACTTCAAGCGTATGATCATCTACCGCTTTTACACCTAATGTAGCTACTTCTGCTTTTCCTTGATTAATTGTTTCTGCATTTTTAAGATAGTAAGCAATAAATGCATACTCAGCAGCTGTTTTTGGATCTACTAGACGTTGCCATGCAAATACGAAATCTTTCGCTGTTACAGGATCACCGTTCGACCATTTTGCATCTTTCCGTAATTTAAATGTATATTTTTTACCATCCTCGCTTTTTGTGCTAGATTCTGCCACAGCAGGGATTGGCTTATTATCTTTATCAAGGCGATATAAACCTTCCATTGTATTACCTAAAATTTGTGCCCCAAGTGTATCCGTACTTTTTGAAGTGTCCATCGTCGGAATTTCATTCGTTTCTGTACGATTTAACACTTGCTTTGCCGCATATTTAATATCAGATTTCTTCTCTTCTCCACCATTATTAGATGTCGTTGTCGTTTTCTTCTCCCCACCAGAAGATCCAGAACACGCTGTTAACGCCATACTCATCGCTAAAACTGGCACTACAACCGCCGTAAACTTTTTCATCTTTTTCTTCATTCTTGTACCCTCCCCAATTTATATGTACGAAACTAACTTTGAGAGATTTCAAATTTAAATTATCAGAAAATTATTACTAATTATCATTCTACTAATTTTTCGCGATTTGTAAAGTATTTTTAAAGAATATTCATAATAATTAATTTATTTAAACCAATAACAATCTATTACTACTATACGAATTCTCCCCCATCTACTATATGTAAGTACCACTTTTCTTATTCTTCTCTATTTATTTAAATTTAATTGAATAGTAAAAGAGCGTTAAAAAAATAAATAATATATTTTTTTAACGCTCTTTTTTCCTATTTCCCTTCCGTTACATAAGCCCACTTAAAGCTATATTCTGGACTAATGTTATGTTTCACAATTCCTTTTACATTCGGTTTCATTACATACGCTCTTCCTGTTTGATATAAAGGAACTAACCCTGCATCTTCTTCAAGGAATAATTTTTCTGCTTTCCCTAACGTCTCCCAACGTTTCTTCGCATCACTCATTAATTCATTCCCTGATTTTTGTACCATTTCGTCGTATTTTGCATTTGAATAACTCATTTGGTTATATGGGCTCTTCGATTCAAACATATCAATAAATGTCATTGGATCCGCATAGTCTGGACTCCAACCTGCATAAGAAATTTCATAATCTTGTGCAGTCTCTAATTTTAGTTTTTGTTTGAACGGCTGAATTTTTGTATTAATCGTTACACCTTTTAAATTTTTCTCAATTTGATCTTTTACATAATCAGCAATCTTTTTCGCAGTTCCATCATCATAACTTAGTAATTCAATTGTAACTTGATCTTTTCCAAGTTCTTTTTTCGCTGCTTCCCACGCTGCTGCACCTTTTTTCGGATCATATTTCAGACCATTTTTAAATGTATCTTGGAAATCTTTACCGTCTGGTCCTGTCGCCAGCCCTTTTGGAACCAATTGATCCGTTGCTTTTGAACCATTATTTAAAATAACGTTTGCCAGCCCTTTTTTATCAACCGATAATGCGATTGCTTCACGAAGCTTTTTGCTCTTTAACGGTGTATCTTGTCCGTTACGCTTTTGATTTAAACGTAAGAAGAATGTACTTGCTTCTGAATACTCACCGTACTCATCTTTGTTCGATTTATATTTATCTACAAATTCTCCTGATAGTAATGTGAAATCAATTGATCCTGTATCATATAAGTTTACTTTCGTCGCAACTTCTTTTACTACACTATAGTTAATTTCTTCTAATTTCACAGTCTTCTTATCCCAATACTTATCATTTTTCATTAGCTGCCATCCTTGTTCATGTTTCCATGAAGACATCACGAACGGCCCGTTATACACAGTTGTATCTGCTTCTAAACCGTACTTGTCGCCTTTTTCCTTTACGAATTTCTCATTTAAAGGATAGTATGACGGGAATGCTAGTAAATTTAAGAAATATGGTACTGGCTTTTCTAATTCTACTTCTAGTGTATAATCATCTACCGCTTTTGCTCCTAATTCTGTTACAGGTTTTTCACCTTTATTAATTGCCTCTGCGTTTTTAATATAGTAGGCAATAAATGCATATTCTGCCGCTGTATTTTTATCAAGTAAGCGCTGCCATGCGTATACGAAATCTTTCGCTGTTACTGGATCACCATTTGACCATTTTGCATCTTTACGTAGTTTAAATGTATATTTTTTGCCATCCTCGCTTTTCGTACTAGATTCTGCCGCAGCTGGAATTGGCTTATTATCTTTATCCAAACGATATAATCCTTCCATCGTGTTTCCTAAAATTTGTGCCCCTAACGTATCAGTAGATTTAGACGTATCCATCGTCGGAATCTCTTGATTCTCTGTACGATTTAATACTTGTTTTGCTGCGTATTTAATTTCGGATTTGTTCTCTTCCCCACCACCACTAGACGTCGTAGTTGATTTCTTCTCCCCACCAGATCCAGAACACGCTGTTAACGCCATACTCATCGCTAAAACTGGCGCTACAACCGCCGTGAACTTTTTCATCTTTTTCTTCATTTTTGTACCCTCCCCAATTATATGTACGAAACTAATTTTGATAGATTCTCTAATAACTAGTTATCAGAAAATTCTTATTAATTAATATTCTACCGATTTTTCTGTCTTTGTAAAGTTATTTTTAAAATATTCTAAAAATTATCCCTTTCACAATAGAAACCTTATATCCATTACTTTTTACATTTAATCTCATAATAAAAAGCATTCCAAAAGTAAAGAATCTACCTTTGGAATGCTCTATTATTTTATCCTTCTATTGTGGACAGCGAGATTCTCAATGCAAGAATAAGATAAGGAACTTGCATATATCCACTTAAAGATAAAACCACTATTTAAAAATTATTTTCCATCTTTTTCAGTCATATATGCCCACTTGAAGCTATACTCTGGGCTAATATTATGGTGAACGATGCCTTTTGCATTTGGCTTTTGAACGTATGCATCACCACGTTGGTATAAAGGTACAAGTGCTACATCTTGCTCAAGAAGTAATTTCTCAGCTTTTCCTAGCTCTTCCCAACGTTTCTTCGCGTCACCCATTAATTCTCCGCCAGCTTTTTTGATCATATCATCATACTTCGGATCTGCGAAGCCCATTTGGTTATGAGAATGATTAGACTGGAACATATCTAAGAATGTCATTGGGTCAGCGTAGTCAGGTCCCCAACCAGCAAATGATATATCATAGTCTTGCTCTGTTTCTAATTTCAGCTTTTGTTTGAATGGCTGAAGTTTAATATTAACAGTTACACCTTTTAAGTTTTTCTCAATTTGATCTTTTACATATTCCCCAACTTTTTTCGCATTACCAGTGTCATAGTTTAATAGCTCAATTGTAACTTGGTCTTTCCCAAGCTCTTTTTTCGCTTCATTCCATGCAGCTGCTGCTTTTTTCGCATCTGGTTTAATACCATTTTTAAATGTTTCTTGGAAGTCTTTACCGTCTGGTCCAGTTGCTAATCCTTTCGGTACTAAGAAGTCCGCAGGCTTAGATCCATCATTTAAAATAACGTTTGATAAATTCTTTTTATCGATTGATAATGCGATTGCTTCACGTAATTTTTGGCTCTTTAACGGTGTATCTTGTCCACCACGTTTTTGATTCATACGTAAGAAGTAAGTACTTACTTGTGAGTATGAACCAAACTCTTCTTTATTGTTTCTATACTTATCAACGAATTCACCTGTTAATAGCGCGAAATCAATTGCATTTGTATCATATAAGTTTACTCTTGTAGCTACTTCTTTTACTACACTATAGTTAATTTCATCTAGTTTTACAGTCTTTTTATCCCAATATTGATCGTTTTTCTTTAATTTCCAGCCTTGCTCATGCTTCCAATCAGTAAGAACGAACGGTCCGTTATATACTGTTGTATCAGACTCTAAACCGTATTTATCCCCTTTTTCTTTTACGAACTTCTCATTTAATGGATAGTACGATGGGAATGCTACTAAGTTTAAGAAGTATGGTACTGCTTGTTCTAATTCAACTTCTAAAGTATTGTCGTCTACTGCCTTTACTCCTAGTTCAGTTACAGGTTTTTCACCTTTATTAACCGCTTCTGCATTTTTAATTGGGAATGCAATGAATGCATACTCAGCAGCTGTTTTTGGATCTAATAAACGTTGCCATGCATATACGAAATCTTTCGCTGTTACAGGATCACCGTTTGACCATTTTGCATCTTTACGTAATTTAAATGTATATTTTTTACCATCCTCACTCTTCGTGCTTGATTCTGCCGCAGCTGGGATTGGTTTGTTATCTTTATCTAATCGATATAAACCTTCCATTGTGTTCCCTAAAATTTGAGAACCTAATGTATCGGTATTTTTAGAAGTATCCATTGTCGGAATCTCATTTGTTTCAGTACGATTTAGTACTTGTTTCGCTGCTAATTTTTCTTCTGATTTGCTATCTCCGCCAGAGCTAGAGTTTGTGCTTGTCTTCTTATCTCCACCTGATGTAGAACATGCTGTTAATGCCATACTCATTGCTAAAACTGGTGCTACAACTGCTGTTAATTTTTTGATTTTTTTCTTTTTCACTTTCTGTACCCTCCCTAATTCTTAACGCTCTCATTTAAGAATTTTCTGATAATTCTGTTTTTCTTTATATATTTATCAGAAGATTCTTATTAACTATTATTCTACTAATTTTTTGAGTTTTGTAAAGTGTTATTATTGAAAATTTTTAAAAAATTATTTTTTTACAGTAATATTCATAAAAATTCCATAATCTTTTGAAACACTATATCTCATTGAATTCTATGCATTGATTTAATAGTCTTTATATCCCCTCACTATAAAACACTTGTAAATTATTGTTAATAAATAATGTATATCGTAACAAACCTCTTTTCTACAAAAATAAAAAAGTCAGCTTTACTGACTTTTTTATCCGGCCATTTTCTTTTTTTCATTTCCTCTATTACTCTCGTATACTTCTCTTCATCAAATTCATTTTCACTTTTTGCAACAACTACAGTCGCAATACCGTTACCAATTAAGTTGACGATAGCACGTGCTTCTGACATGAAACGATCTACACCAAGTAATAGTGCTACCCCTTCTAATGGAATAACATTCATTGCAGATAGAGTAGATGCTAATACAATAAACCCTCCACCTGTTACTGCTGCTGCACCTTTAGATGTAACTAACAAAATAGCTATTATAGTTAATTGTTGACCTAGTGAAAGATCGACGTGAAAGACTTGAGCTAAAAATATAGTAGCCATCGATAAATAAATCGTTGTTCCATCTAAATTAAAAGAATATCCCGTCGGAATGACTAAACCTACTACCGGCTTCGAACACCCGAAGTCTTCCATCTTTGTCATCATTCGCGGCAGTACTGATTCTGATGATGATGTCCCGAGAACAATGAGTAATTCTTCTTAAATATGCGCTAAATATTTCCACAAACTAAATTTATACAGTTTACAAATAAAATTTAAAACAATAAAAACAAATAATGCCATTGTTGCATATACACAAATCATTAATTTACCGAGTGGAATAAGTGTACTTAAACCATATTTGCCAATTGTAAACGCCATTCCACCGAATGCTCCAACCGGTGCTAATTTCATTACAATTGATAAAATGTTAAAAAATACTTTCGATAATCTTTCAAAAAAGTCGATTACCGGTTGTCCATTTTTCCCTAACATCGTTAACCCTGCACCGAATAAAATGGAGAAGAACAAAACTTGTAAAATGTCACCTTTTGCAAATGCTTCAAACATGTTAGACGGCACAATATGTAAAAAGAAATCCATCCATTTCATTTCTTGCCCGCTTTGTACATATTGTGAAACATCTCCGCCCTTTAGTTTTGAAGGATCTAATCCATCTCCTGGACGTACAACATTCGCTACGATGATACCAATAAGTAAAGCCGCTGTTGTAACAATTTCAAAATATAATAGTGCCTTCCCGCCAACACGACCTACCTTTTTCATACTTCCCATACTTGCAATCCCAAGCACAATTGTTAAAAAGATGATTGGTGCAATAACCATTTTAATCATATTGATGAACGTTTCACCAATTGGCTTCATCTCTTGTCCAACACTAGGCCAAATGGCCCCTACTGCAATACCACAAATAATCGCCACAATAACTTGGAATGTTAAATTCTTTACAATTCTCATTTTTATTCTTTCATTTCTCCCATACGATTTCAATAATTGCTAATGATGTATTTTATGTAATAGCCCCCCTGCTATTTAACTTAAATCACATTATTATGTTACGCTATTATCCATAATTTGAAAATAGTATATAACATTTAATTTTAAATGTCATACTATTAAACGTAATATAAAAGCAGACATTATGCCTGCTTTAATTCTCCTCAATCTGCTTTTCACTTAATCCTAGATGTGTTCTAAGAGTATTACTCAAACTCTGTAGATCTTTTTTATTAGGGTTATAATAATATACACGATTCCCATTTGGACCGTTAGGTAAGTATAAATCATCACCAGCTAATTGTATTTTTTCAACTGAACCGTTTAAACCATATTTATAAAAAGATAAAATATCATCCATTACTAAGTTTGTTTTAAAATCGCCGTCAACTGCCTCAACTATTTTTTCTAGCTTCGTAATTGATCCTACACTTTTTAATTTACTTAACATCGCTTCAATAACAAGCTGTTGACGCTGACCTCTCATTGCATCACTATCAATATGACGCGTTCTTGCCAGTGCAAGTGCTTCTTCTCCTGTTAATGTTTGTAGTCCTTTTTTCAAATGGATTGCGTCAGGTTCATCTTTACTATTTTGCTCTGTAAATTCAACTGGGACATTTACTTCAATCCCATCTAATCCATCCACAATTTTAGTAAATGCATTAAAATTAAACTTCACAAAATAATCAACAGGCACTTGTAACAATTTTTCTACCGCTTCCACTGAAGCTTGCGGTCCTCCATCTTTACCATTTTTAACGAAACCACTTCCATATGCATGCGTTATTTTATCTTTTTTCTTTTCTACTGGTACATATGTGTATGTATCACGTGGTATGCTCGTTAATTTCACAGTCTTATCATCTTTATTAAAAGTAGCTAACAGTAGTGCATCTGTATGAAATGCACCATTATACTCCTTTTGTCGTTCTGGATTTTCATCAATTCCCATAATTAAAAGTGAAACATTATTGGTGATCGGTTTTACAGTTTCCTCACGTAAGTTTGATTTTTCACCACGTGCTAAATTAACATTTGATTTTTGTACGAGATTAGAAGTTTTCATATATACGTAAGTACCATATCCAACTCCGCCAAATAGTAATATTGCTAACAATACACTTATTATTGTTGTCTTTTTATATTTTCGCTTATTTTTCTTTTCTCTTGAAGAAGGGTGATTCTCCATATCGTTTCCTCCGTTTTCTATTCATCTAATATATTTTTCAATTTCTCATAATTAGCGCTTTCCTTTTGAAATGCATTCTCTTTCAATCCTTTGTTTATTTGTATCCATTCGGTCGTGATTGAATATTGAATCATACCTTCGTGGAAACTAAGGAACTTGAGCATAATCCCTGTATTTTTCTCTACAACCATTTCAAATTTCCCTCTTAAATCTTCAGATGTACTTACAGGCATTTCTATATTTATTGTCCCTTCTATTTTGTAGCAATCCAGTCCAAGATACTTCGTTTCTTTATAATTCCAATCTTTATATCGAATTAATAGATCCGCAAATTCTGATTGAATACTATACTTCGCGAATCCCACATATTCATCATCATATCTTTTTTTCTCACCCGATTTTCTCAATAACCTTTCCGTAGGATTTAATTTTAATAGTTCATTGTTTCTTTCTTTCGAGCTCCATTTTGTCTCTTTATATGTATACTTCTCATCATCAAATTCTTTTTTCTTGCCCTCGTTATATATAAGTGTTCGTTTTTTCGATAGCTTATCTTCTTTCGAAGAGATACCTCTTTGTTCCTCCGTATCAATCGTATATTTGTATGTTGTAGCAATTCTTGACGAACTAGAATATTCCTCAAATTGTCCTGAAATATTTTTAAAATGATCAATGGAATCTAGCATCTTTTCATGAATCTTTTCTTTCTCTGGATAATTTACGTTCGATTTCATTTCCTCTTCATTTTCATAATCAGAAAACGCCTTTTTCTTTACATATTCAAATACTCCGCCGTTTTGAGCAAAAATTTGATCAGAAAACTCCGACATAGACACAATAGAAAGCGCTAGAACAGCAGCACTTATAACCATCATATAAACTCTGTAACCTTTCTTTTTTACCGGAAGATTATGTAGTGTACCATTAATCTTTTCATTTAACTCTGGCGGCACTATAACATTCTCTTCTTTTATTCTCTTTTTTAATTTCTCATCAAATAATTTTTCATCATCCATCCTTTGCACCCCCTATTCCATCTTTAATCGTTTCTGTAGTTGTTCCCTCGCGCGCGACAATCTCGATTTCACTGTTCCTTTTGGTATTTCTAAAAGCTTCGCAATGCTATCTTGATTCATATCTTCATAGTAATACAGCACCGTAACAGCTCTTAATTCTTCATGTAACGATTGAATCGCATTACACAAATCTATATCTTCATACTGATCACACGCGCTCATATTGTAATCATTCTCTTCTATCACAATTATATTTTTATACGCTCTAATAATATTGTTACACTCATTCATTAAAATTCGAATTAACCAAGTTTGAAAAAACTCTTCTTTCTTTAATTTTTTTATATTTTCATAGGCTTTTAAAATTGTCGTCTGTATCGCATCCTCTATATTTGTCTCATCACGTAACATAGCCTTTGCTATTCGGTACATCTTCACTTTTTCTGTATGTATAAGCGCCATAAACGCTTCATGATCACCTTTTTTCGCTAAAGAAACATCGGTTTCTTCTTTTATAATCATTTTATATAAAGGGATTACTTTCACAATTGCTCCTCCTGTTTCATCCTCACTTCAAATTTAACTTTACATGTATTAGACGGATGAGCCTAGAAAAAGGTTCATTTTTTTGAATATTTCCATAAAAAGGCAAACATTCTTCATGTCCACCTTTACTCAGACGTAATCCTTAAGAAATATCCATCTGGATCTACAACTTTAAATCCTCTCGTCTCCCATGAATATGTTTGAATCTCTTCTTGTATCTTGCATCCCTTCTCTTTACAACGTTCATATACATCTTCAAGTCGGTCGACAACGATAATTAGTTCAAAGCCATTTCCCTTCATTTCTTTTCGATTGTAAAAATAGTGATTTTCATTCAATTTTGAATCATTAACTAGTAATAAAGAAAACTGGTCGTGATTAAAACGTGCTGCATGCATACCTTTTTTATACAGCTTTAAACCAATTACTTCTTCATAAAACAATAATGACTTTTCTATATCATTTACATATAGCTGCACCCGGAACAAATGATTCATTCGTTTCCTCCTCATCAAAAAAAGCCCACTTTCTCAGTGGACTTTCT
Source organism: Bacillus wiedmannii (assembly GCF_001583695.1). Classification (GTDB taxonomy): domain Bacteria; phylum Bacillota; class Bacilli; order Bacillales; family Bacillaceae_G; genus Bacillus_A; species Bacillus_A wiedmannii. The sequence goes on from NZ_LOBC01000028.1 coordinate 325,990, forward strand.
ACTTTACAACGGTAAATCCCTCTTCTTAAACACTACAATCGCTACTATGAAAATACAAAGTGCTCCAGCAGTTAAACCTATACTTACCGGCCATATATTATACGTTCCTTCAGCAATTTCTTTCGGACGAAATAGCGTAAATAATGATATATTTCTCATCCACTCTAACTTATCGCTTAATTTACCTACCATATCCGTTACGAAAAATAAAATTGTTAAACTTGCTGAGTAGCTAAGTGCCTTTCTTTCGTCATTACATATACAAGAAAAGAAAAATGAATAAGCACTAACGACTAAAAATATTAGCCCTCCGACTACGTTTATCTTCAGGAATAATTCTTTATTTAAGTTATTATCTTCTAAAAACCATTCTGCACCTACTATACCCGCTACATACGTAACAGCTACAATTATCAGTAGTCCCAATATAAGAATAGCCGCTTGCGTGATTGCAATTTGCACTCTAGATACAGGTGTTGCTAACAAGTATGCCATTGCTCCTTTATCTACATGACGAGCAATTAAATGCGTTGCAACTGTTACACAAAAAATTGTTAAAATAATAATAAATAATAGACTATAATATTCGCCAGCTAAAAAATCCATTACGTTTTGAATCGGACTTTCCATGCCAACAATTTTTTTCACACTATCAGGCATAGCACTTATTAATTCATTTAACCCTTTCGCTGATACCATTGAAGGGAATATCCAAATTAATAACCATAAATAAAGAGCTGCACCAGTTGCGTAACTCAAAATACTTTTTTGTGTCTCTTTCAAACTAGCTAAAAACAATTGCTTATTCATGCTTTACCCCTTCTTTCTTATCGTAATAATGCATAAATAAATGTTCTAAATCCATTGCTCTCGTTTGAAGTGCCGTTACATTATAGTTTGAAAGTGTTTGTAAAACCGTTTGATAGTTTCCTTGTACAATAATCGATGCTTCTCTACCTTTCACCGCTTCAAATTGCAAATTACACTTTGTAAGAGACTCAATTTCTTCTTGCGACGATACTGTTACATCTATCACTTGTCGTCTCATGCTTTGTAAATCATGAATATTTTCAACTGTTACAAGGCGCCCATCTTTAATAATCGCTACTCGGTCACATGTACGCTCAATCTCCGTGAATATATGTGAAGACATAAGAATCGTTTTTCCTCTTTGCTTTTCCTCTAATATTAAATCTATAAACACTTGCTGCATAAGTGGATCGAGTCCCGATGTCGGTTCATCTAAAATTAACACTTCCGGATCATGCATAAAAGCAGCAACAATTCCTACTTTTTGCTTCATTCCTTTAGACATTTTTCGAATCGGTGTTTTCACATCGAATTGCAGACGTTCTATTAGTTCATCACGTCTTTTCGTATCCTTTAGCCCACGCATTCCTTGCATTAACTTTAAAAACTCTAATCCGTTCATTCCTTCAATAAAAGAAATTTCTCCCGGTAAATATCCGACTTGTCTTTGAATTTTCGCTGCTTCATTCCAACAATCTAATCCGAAAATTGATGATTTCCCAGCTGTCGGTTTTATAAATCCCATTAAATTACGAATTGTTGTGGATTTCCCGGCACCATTTGGTCCTAAGTAGCCAAAAACTTCCCCTTCTTTTACATCAAAGGTTATATGAAACAAACCTTTTCCATTTGAAAACTGTTTTGTGACATTTTGAACTGAAATCATAATCCCACCTCATTTTTTGAAATATTTAATATGTGATATTTCAAAATTATTGTACTCCTCATCTTTCATATTCGCAACAACTTTTTGAAATATTTATATGTCCATATTTCAAAAATATTGTTTTCATCTATATTTTCTTGTATATTTTTATTGAGGTGATTGTATTGAACGGCTTTGAAAAAGTGAAAGAAAAGAAAAAACGTGCCATTAAAGATGCGGCCTTTAAATTATTTTCAGAACGTGGATTTAATGAAGTGAAAATAGAACTTATTGCAAAAAAAGCTAACGTTTCTCAAGTTACCATTTATAATCATTTTGGAAGTAAAGATGCGTTATTTAGGGAGCTTATACAAGAATTTATCATATCTGAATTTCAATATTATAAAGAGCTTGCTGAAGAAAAATTACCTTTTCATGATATGATGCAAAAAATGATTGTAAGAAAAATGAATACTGGCGGGTTATTTCAGCCTGATATGTTACTACAAATGATGCAAAGAGATGAAATTCTCCGAGAGTTTATTTATAGTTATCAAAATGAAAAAATACTGCCATGGTATTTAGAAATATTAGAACAAGCACAGCGCAATAATGAAATTAATCCCCATCTTACTAAAGAAATGATGTTACTTTACATTCAAATGTTTACTAAATTAGGTGATGATTTCGGGGCACAGCTTCTTGAAGGAGATCGTGAAAAACATATACAAGATATCGTTACGATGTTCTTTTATGGACTGTCCGTCCCAGAAAAATAATTTTTCCTACAGAACAAATAAAATCACCAAAAAGCCCTTTGGATATTGAAATCTCAAGGGCTTTTTCATGTCAAAAAAACGACTAAAACAAATTTTAACTTAAAAAAGTTAAATGCTGCTTAATAGATAACACCTTATTGTAGATTAACTCTTTTAGCATAACAGGCTGAATTGAAATAATCGTTTCACCGAAATTCAGAAAATAACTTGAAATAAAATCAAATTCTTGCTTGTTAAAATAGCCTGTTATAGTATAGTTTTCATTTTCTTTTTGTATCCTCATAGAAGGATAATTCTCTTTATCGAAAATATCTTTTCCTTTTTGATTAACGATGACACGAAAATCAATTGCATCAGGCTTTCTGTGAAAAGTAGTAAGGTAACTTAGTAATTCTTCAAGATTTTTTGAATTCGTATTGCTTGTTTCCATAATAGAAAGAATTTTATCACATCTAAGTATTTGAACATTATTTGTCTCAAAATTAAAGATTTTAGCATACCACTGGCCAAATTTAGATTCTATTCGAATAAATTGGGCGACTAATACTTTCTCCTCATCTTTTTTTAAATATGTTAAATGATAAACTTGCTCAGCAAAAATCCCCTGTAAAATTTCTTTTAAGAACGGACTAAAATTACTATGATTTGTTACTTCAAAAGAAAGCGTTCGTTCCATAATTGAAATATTTTTACGCACATTATCAGGTAATACATGTTTAAATTTATTTTCAAGAGCAATACTTTCTATATTGAATGGTTTTGTCTTGTATCCATTTAATGTAAGAATCGAAAAGTATAACGCATACATTTCATCCACACTAAAATAAATTGGTGATAACACACTATTTTCTATAATTTTATAACTTCCATTTCTACCTAATTCAGAATATATTGGCACACCTATTTCTTCCAATGATTGAATATCTCGTAAAGCAGTACTTTTAGAAATATCATATCTAGCCATTAAATCTTTTAAATTAAAATATCTTTTATTATTTAAGAAAATAAGCATGTCATTTATTCGTTCCGTTTTTTTCATATTCCCCTCCTGAAAGGTGTCATGTATTGAAACCTTTTTAGTCTATATTATAATTATTAACTAATAAAGGAGCTATAAATTTATGACATTAGAAATAGCTATTTTTCTTTCAATGAATGGGCAAGCAAAGGCGGCAATTAACTTTTATACACGTAATTTAGAAGCAAAGAAGCTAATGGTTGTTACGTATGAAGAATTGGCCAAAAGAGATCGTTCTTTTAAAATTACAAGTGAAAATAAAGATTATATTGCTCACTCTGTTTTACAAATCGGGAATACAAAGCTAATGATAGCAGAAGATACAATGAAGCCTAATGAACGTTATAACGTTGGAAATAACATGTCGCTTTGCATTCAAAGCGCTAATTTAGAAGAAATACAAAGATTTTATAATAATTTAATTTCTAATAAGCATGTGAAAATAATCTCTCCGCTAGAAAAAAATATATTTAGTGAAGCATATGGGATTATTGAAGATCCTTACGGCATACAAATTCAGTTAATGTATGACAAGCGATTAAACTAAATAATTAGTCATATTCACATATGCCTAATAAAAAAAGACACGAAATTCGTGTCTTTTTTTATTTTACATTGATGACTCTACCCGTTTCACTACTTTCAATCGCTAATTGAATAAGTCGAATAACTTCCAAGCCTTCTTGTGCTGTTACAGGTGGTTTCTCACCATTTACAATACTATCTCTTACACCTTTATAATACATGTCATAACAGCCAACTTCTGTCGAAATACGCTCTAGCTTTTCTTCCGTATGTAAAGTAGCAAAATTCTCTTCAGCGTCTACTCCATAACCGTTATCGCCTGGCTTCATTCCATTTTTTAATTGTTCTTCCTGTGAATCCATACCGTATTTCACGATAGAACCTTTATCTCCATGCAGTGTAAAGTGTGGACCTGCTTGCTTTACGTAACTGCTACTATGTAAAGTGACACGTTTAACACCGTAGTGGAGTATAACATGGAAGTAATCATCAATTTCTGCACCTGGTCGTTGTTTGATTACATCTGCACTTATCGCATCTGGTTTCCCAAATAATGACAATGCTTGGTCAATTAAATGCGATCCTAAATCATATAATATACCTGATCCTGGTAAATTCTTTTCTCTCCAGCGATCACGTACATGTGGACGAAAACGATCGAAATGTGCTTCATATGCGTATAGATTCCCTATTCTGTTTTCTTCTAACAATCTCTTTATCGTTAAGAAATCATTATCAAAACGGCGATTATGATATACGCTTAACACCACATTGTGCTGTTTTGCTAATGAAATTAGTTCTTCGCCTTCTTCAATTGAAACAACGAATGGCTTCTCCACAACTACATGCTTACCATGTAAAATTGCTTCTTTTACATATGGAAAATGAGTTGTATTTGGTGAAGTAATCACCACTAAGTCAATATCAGCACGTTTTACTAATTCTTCAATTGTGCCAACAACTTCAGCATTTGGTAATGCTTGTTTCACGAGTTCTTCTTTTGATGATAAAATAGCACGAATATCATATTCTTCTATCGTTTGTAATAATGGAATGTGAAATGTTGTACTAGAAAATCCAAATCCTACAATCCCTACACCTATTTTTTTCATGTTGCCCCTCCATTTATCAAGCTTTAACGGACAGTAAGACCCCCTACCTCAAAATTCAGCGAAAGTAAATAAATTAGTTGAGGAATCAACTGCTCGTAAAAGTCCGATTGATTAAAGTTTCACTTTATGAGAACGATTTCATTCAGTTATTATAACAAGATTATTATTATTTACATAATAATTTGCCTAGAAAAAAGCATCTTGCCATTATCCATAGCAAGATGCTTTTTTTATTCCGGTCGTTTTTTTGTCCACGTTTCAATAACTTCACCTGTATCGTTAACATCTAGCACTAAACTACCGTTACTATACCGGTCTTTATTTCGATACGCTTTCGGATCAATTTCTTCTACGATGTGTTTCTCTGTCTTCATGTAAACTAGTTCATCGTCTCTAACAATTTCAATACCGACAATACGGTATGGATTACGTTTTAACTCTTTGAAAATAACAAGACCTCGCTTCGCCCTCGTTGATTTCTCAATTTCTGATGCTTTTAGACGTTTTACAGCACCGCGCTGCGTAACGAGAATAAGTTGATCTTTGTCACCATTTAACGGTTTACCAGAAGCGACATAATCATCTTCTTTTAAGTTAATTGCTTTCACACCAGCGGCCCTTACACCGACTGGACTTACTTCATCCTCATGGAAAATAAGTGCATATGCACCATAGGTTGCAAGAACAATATCACTCGTTCCATCTGTTGCAAATATATCTACAACATAATCATCTTTTTTCAAATTCACAGCGACGAACGCTCTTGAATAACGCTGAACTTTATATTGGTTTAATTCTGTTTTCTTAATCATACCATTTCGTGTAACAAATACGATAAATCGTTTTTCTTCTTCAAAATTCGGTACGACGGTCGCCCAAATAATCATTTCATCCCGCTCGAGTGAAACGAGATTCGCAACGTGTTGACCTAAATCTTTCCAACGAATTTCTGGCATTTCATATACTGGCAGATATATATAGTTTCCTTTATTCGTAAATAAGAGGACTGTCTCTGTCGTATTCGTATCGAATCGCTCCAGTAAGATGTCACCCTCTTTCATACCGAAGTCTTTTCCGTTCGATGCATTATGTGAACGCCAACCTGTTCGTTTCACATATCCTTCTTTCGTTACAGTAACGATGACATCTTCCTGAGGAATCATCACTTCCACATCGATTTTAATTTCCTCAATTTGTTCTTCAATAATAGCACGGCGATCATCACTATATGTTTTCTTTACTCTCTTCAAATCTGTTTTAATAACTTGAAGAAGTCTTTTTTCACTTTGTAAAATTGCCTGTAATTCTGCAATTTTTGTACTTAATTCATCCGCTTCTTTTTCTAGTGCTGTAATATCTGTATTTGTTAAACGATATAATTGCAACGAAACGATTGCTTCTGATTGTGCTTCTGTAAAGCCGAATTTAGCACTTAAGTTATCTTTCGCATTACGCTTATCTTTAGAAGATCTAATCGTTTCGATTACTTGATCTAAAATTGATAATGCTTTCATTAAACCTTCAACAATATGTTGACGATTTTCCGCTTTTCGTAATTCATACTGAGAACGCTTTGTTACAACTTCTTTTTGGTGTCCAATATATGCATCCAAAATTTTTGGTAACGTCATAAGTGTAGGACGACGATTATTTATCGCAACCATATTAAAGTTATATGGAATTTGTAAATCTGTATTCTTATATAAATAATTTAAAATACCTTCAGCATTTACTTCTTTTTTTAACTCTACAACGATACGAAGACCTGTACGATCTGTCTCATCACGTACTTCAGCAATTCCATCTAGTTTTTTATCTAGACGTAATTCATCCATTTTTTTAACAAGGTTCGCTTTATTTACTTCATACGGAATTTCTGTAATAACGATTTGTTGCTTACCACCACGAATCGTTTCAACTTCCGCTTTTCCGCGAATAATAATTTTACCTTTTCCTGTTTCGTACGCTTTTTTAATACCATCAATCCCTTGAATAATACCACCGGTCGGGAAATCTGGCCCTTTCATAACTGTTAATAAATCATCAACAGTACTATTCGGCTTATCAATACGCATCATCGTCGCATCAATTACTTCCCCAAGGTGATGCGGAGGAATTTCTGTTGCATAACCAGCTGAAATCCCTGTAGATCCGTTCACTAATAAGTTCGGGAACATTGCTGGTAATACAACAGGTTCTTCACTCGTATCATCGAAGTTTGACACAAATTCCACTGTTTCTTTATCAAGATCACGTAATAACTCAGATGCAATTGGTGATAATCGCGCTTCCGTATAACGCATTGCCGCTGCTGGATCGCCATCAACACTACCATTATTACCATGCATTTCAACTAAAACATTACGTACTTTCCAAGTTTGACTTAAACGTACCATCGCCTCATATACAGAGGAATCACCGTGTGGATGGTAATTACCAATAACGTTACCGACTGTTTTAGCTGATTTACGAAACGCTTTATCATGTACATTTCCTTCTACATACATGGAATATAAAATACGTCTTTGTACCGGTTTTAAACCGTCACGCGCATCTGGAAGCGCGCGATCTTGAATAATATATTTACTATAACGTGCAAAGCGGTCACCTAACACGTCTTCAAGCGGGAGGTCATGAAACTTCTCTGCCTGCATGTTATTCCACCTCCGTCTCCATAATCATTTCATTTTCTAAAATGTTTCCTTCTTCTTGCATACCAAATTGTACATTTCGTTCGATCCATTTACGGCGAGGTTCTACTTTATCACCCATCAATGTCGTAACTCGGCGCTCCGCTCTTGATGCATCATCAATTTTCACACGAATCAACGTACGTGTTTCAGGATTCATCGTCGTTTCCCATAATTGATCGGCATTCATTTCGCCAAGTCCTTTATAGCGCTGTAGCATGTAGCCTTTACCAACCTTTTTTGTTACACCATCTAATTCTTCATCAGACCATGCATACTCAATCACTTCACTCTTACCTTTTCCTTTACTTACTTTGTATAAAGGAGGAAGTGCAATAAATACTTTGCCAGCTTCGATAAGTGGTTTCATATATCTGTAGAAGAACGTTAATAACAATACTTGAATGTGCGCACCATCTGTATCAGCATCGGTCATAATTACAATTTTATCGTAGTTAATATCTTCAACAGCGAATTCATTCCCTACACCACCGCCAATAGCGTAAATGATTGTATTAATTTCTTCATTTTTAAAGATATCAGCAAGTTTTGCTTTTTCTGTATTGATTACTTTACCACGTAACGGTAATACCGCTTGGAAACGTCGGTCTCGACCTTGTTTCGCGGAACCACCCGCAGAGTCACCCTCTACTAGGTACAGTTCATTTTTTTGCGGGTTACGTGATTGTGCTGGTGTTAACTTACCACTTAATGTACCTTCTGATTTCTTTTTCTTTTTACCAGTACGCGCTTCTTCTCTCGCTTTACGAGCAGCCTCACGTGCCTGCGCTGCTTTAACTGCCTTTCTCACAAGAAGTGTAGCAACATCCGGGTTTTCTTCTAAAAAGTAAGCTAAATGCTCAGATACAATTGCATCAATTGAAGAACGAGCTTCACTTGTACCTAGTTTCCCCTTCGTTTGTCCTTCAAACTGAAGTACTTCTTCTGGTACACGTACAGAAACGATAGCCGCTACACCTTCACGAATATCTGTACCTTCTAAGTTTTTATCTTTTTCTTTTAATAGTGAAACTTTACGAGCATACTCATTGAACACACGAGTCATTGCTGTCTTAAACCCAGCTTCGTGTGTTCCACCATCTTTTGTACGTACATTATTTACAAACGAAAGAATATTTTCTGAGTAGCCATCGTTAAATTGAAATGCTAGCTCTGCCTCAATTCCATTTTGTTCACCAGTGAAGTATACAACCGGATGGATTGAATCTTTTTCTTCATTTAAGTATGAAACGAAAGCTTCGATTCCTGTTTCATAATGAAAGACATCTTCTAAATCATTTCGCTCATCTTTTATTGAGATTTTCATCCCTTTTAATAAGAATGCAGATTCACGTAATCTTTCACATAATGTTTCGTAATTGTAATTTGTTGTGCTGAAAATCGTTGTATCTGGTTTAAAATGTATTGTCGTACCAGACTCTTTCGTCTTCCCGATCTTCTCCAGTGTCGTTGCAGGAATACCACCATTTTCAAAGCGTTGTTCATAAATATTTCCATCACGTTTAATCGTCACTACTAACCATTCTGACAAGGCATTTACAACTGATGCCCCAACACCGTGTAAACCACCACTTGTTTTATAGCCACCTTGACCAAACTTACCACCGGCATGAAGTACAGTTAAAATAACTTCAGGTGTAGGTTTCCCAAGTTTATGCATTCCCGTAGGCATTCCTCGCCCTTTATCAATAACGCTAATACTATTATCTTTATGTATTACGACAGAAATTTCGTCGCCAAATCCCGCTAACGCTTCATCAACGGAGTTATCTACTATTTCATATACTAAATGATGCAATCCACGGCTATCCGTACTCCCGATATACATACCCGGGCGTTTTCGAACGGCTTCAAGTCCTTCTAGCACTTGAATTGCATCTTCATTATATTGGAACTGATGCTTCGCCAAACTCCTTGCCCCTTTCCTAATCAAATCAGAACATATGTTTCTATTATAGAATAACGCCTCGACTATAGTTTTGGCAAGTTATCTTATCTCTTTTATATACCATTTTCAATAGAAAAATCCTTGTTTTTTCACAAGGATTCCTCTAGGCTACTATTTCAGAAAAATAATCGTTTGTCAACGAGAAATGGATATGTATGCCAAGATTATACATTCCAAACCTTTATCATGATCCAAATGATCAATATCCAAAATGGGATAACGAGTAATAATCCCCAAAAACAGCCTTTAAAAAATCTCATGATGAACACCTCGTTCATCGGCCCTACTTATCTATAACGAGGGCTGAATCAATCTTTCTCTCTTTAAAACCTATACTACTTTGTCATCGCATGTTCTACTTTAATACAACGATCCATTATTACAGTATAGCCTTTTTCTTTTAAAAGTTTATATGTATCTTCATCTTGTACTCCTAATTGTGCCCAAAAAACATCTGCATCAATCTCTACAAACTCTTTCGCAACATCCATTAAAAATTCTGAACGGCGGAATACATTTACAATATCAACATGTTCCTTAATATCCTTTAGTGAAGAAACTGCTTTTTCTCCAAGCACCTCATCTACTGTTGGGTTTACTGGAATAATGCGATACCCAGCATCTTGCATTGCTTTTGAAACCATATACGATGTACGTTCTGGCTTATCTGATAATCCAACAACTGCAATCGTTTTGCTTTTCTTTAATACTTCACCAATTTCCGTACGAGTTGGGTTTTCAATTGTCATAATTTATCCCTCCTATTCCTTTAGTATAGCCGATAAAGAAAGTCTCTTTCAATATGAAAGAGACTTTCTTTTATTTCAATTATTGATTCTTTGTAGCTGAATTATCTGCTAAAGTAGCTGTTTTCGTCATTTTTTGACCGTTACGATAGAATGTAACTTCTACTTTCTCGCCTACTTTTTTCTTTTCATATAAATATTTACGGAATTGAAGTGAATTTTCTACTTTTTGATCATCTAATGATACTACAATATCATATTGCTCTAAACCAGCTTTTTCTGCAGGTGATATTGGATAAATTTTACCTAATACAACGCCGTTTGTTACTTCTTTCGGTACTTTCAATTGATTTACTGCATAAGCTTGCACATCTTCTAATGAAACGACACCTACTCCAAGAGCTGGACGTTTCACTACTCCGTCTTTTTCAAGTGATTCAATAACTGGCTTTGCAATATTAATTGGAATAGCAAATCCAATTCCTTCAACTTCTTGTTGTGCAATTTTACTTGAATTAATCCCAATTATTTCACCGTTTTGGTTAAATAACGCACCACCACTATTACCTGGGTTAATCGCTGCATCTGTTTGAATAACTTGAGCATTCCAATCTGCACGCTTATCGCCATCAATATCTACTGGAATTTCACGTTCTTTGCTACTAATAATACCTTCCGTTACACTTCCATCAAAACCTAGTGGGTTACCGATTGCAATCGCTTTTTCACCCGCACGAAGTTTACTTGAATCACCTAAAGTGGCAACTTTATTTACATTAGATCCATCAATTTCTACAACCGCTAAATCTAACCAAGGGTCTTTCCCTACAAGCTTTGCTTCTACCTTTTTACCATCACTTAGTTTTACAGCAAGTTTATTTGCTCCATCTACTACATGGTTGTTCGTTACAATATACGCTTTATTTCCTGCTTTTTTATAAATAACACCTGATCCTGAGCCAGCTTGTTGCTCTTGGCCTGTCGGTTGCATTGCAAATGGATCAACACTTTGTTGCATATTAATAACACCTACAACAACATCTTTCGCGCCTTCAATCATACCAGGTAAATCAGTTTCATTTTTTGCTTTATTGACAACAGGAACTACAGTACCTTCAACTTTTGAATCCGAACTGAATGATGATACAGCCGCTCCATTATTTTGAGCCCATGGCATATATGGTGCCGCAAAACTAATTGTGACAGCCCCAACTACAGCTCCGACTAAACCTGTGAAAAAATAACCTTTTTTACTACCTGATTTTCTCACTTCTCTCGTTTCACTATGCTCTTCATTTAAATTTGGTCCGTCGTAATATCCCATGTTTACTTCCCCTCTCTGGTGAATTCGTATTTTCAGTATAGTCACGTTTTGTGTCCTTCTTGTGAACTCATCGTGAAATCCAATTAAAAAAATACTCTTATCTAACATTGTAGACAAGAAAAGTATTTTTTGTACATTCCACCTACAAAAGAGAGTATAAATTTGCTATATCCCAAAGCCAAAGCGCATAGTAAATTAAAGGTTATTCTTCAAATTTATAACCAACTCGAATAACAGTACCGATATGCTTCGCTTTATCTCCTAGCTTATTTCGTAGTTTTTTAATATGAGTATCAACCGTTCGGTCATCACCGTAGTAATCATATCCCCATAACTGATCTAATAAATGTTGACGTGACAACACAATTCCTTTGTTCTCCATTAAATAAACAAGAAGTTCAAATTCCTTATGTGTCAATATAATTTCTTCTCCATCTACTAACACAGTTCTAGATAGACGATTTACTTCTATTCCAGCCAAGGACATAGCATTTTCTTCCGCTACTCCTACCACGCCATCCGCACGTTTCAATAATGTCTTCGCGCGAGCTACTAACACTTTCGGGCTGAAAGGTTTCGTTACATACTCATCTGCACCTAATTCGAACCCTAGTAATGTATCATCCTCATCCGAACGGGCTGTCAACATAATGATTGGTACTGCTGATTCTTTTCTAATTCGTCTGCAAACAGACCATCCATCTATTTCTGGTAACATTATATCTAACATAATCAAATCAATTTCATGCTCTGCAAATAATTCTAACGCTATTTTTCCGTCTTCTGCTTCGATTACTTCAAAGCCTTCATTACGAAAATAATCACTAACGATTTCACGTAATCTTCTTTCATCTTCAACAAGTAATACTGTTTTATTCATATCATCTATCCCGCCTTTTTACTCTTTCAATCGAATAATACGTTGATTGGAGCTTCCGCGAAATGGAAGTGTTAAATCTTTTTTCTCGATTTCAAATCTTCCATCGACTAAAACATCCCCATAATGTAACAACTCTATCATATCATTATTTTGAGAACTCTGTATCTCTTCTAACGTATAACCTGTATACATCCAAAGATTTTTTTTCAAGTCTTTCACAGCTTTTGCTACTTTTTTCACTTCAGCAGCTTGAAAAAATGGATCTCCACCTGAAAATGTTACATCAGTTAATGTATTACTTGCAATCTCTTTCACAATTTCTTCTACTGTCATTTCAGTTCCATTACAAATATTCCACGATTTCGGATTATGGCAACCGAAACAACGATGCGGACAGCCCGCAAAAAACACGACTGTCCGCAACCCTTCTCCATCTACTACACTATCATGAATGATGTTCATCACTTTCATTTATGCTTCACCCGATCCATCTCTTCACTACGTTTCGCACTATTCCACTTCGACATATCTCCTACAAGATAACCTGTTATACGTCGAATTCTTTCTATATTGGCCTCATCTTCATTTCCACAGCTTGGACATTCATTTCCGATAACTCCGTGATAGCTACAGCACTTACAACGGTCAACAGGATGATTAATTGAACCGTATCCAACGCCATGATCTGCCATCGCTCGTACAATTTGTTTTAACGCCTGTTTGTTATGCATAGCTGCTCCGTCTAGCTCAATATACGTAATATGTCCCCCGTTACATAGGGCATGGAAAGGTCCTTCTAAACGAATTTTATTTATCGCTTGCATGCTATAGTAAACTGGGATGTGAAATGAATTCGTATAATAATTATGGTTCGTTATACCGCTAATCACACCAAATTCTTCTCTATCTTTTTTCACAAACTTCCCTGATAACCCTTCTGCAGGAGTTGCAATTACTGAGAAATTCAGTTCATGTTCTTCCGTCGCTTTATCCATTTTATCTCTCATAAAGGAAATGATTTCATACCCGAGTTTCCATGATTCTTCATCTTCTCCATGATGCTTTCCTGTTAAAGCTACTAAGCACTCCGCAAGACCGATAAAACCAAGACTTAACGTCCCTTGCTTTAAAATAGATGCTACAGAATCTTCAGGCTGTAACTTTTCTCCACCGCGCCATACACCTTGTGAATATAAAAATCGAAAATCTCTTGCTCGCTTCGTACATTGATACTCAAATCGTTCTAATAATTGCTTAATTCCTAAATCTAAGTAATAGTTTAACGCTTCAAAAAACGCTTCTTTTGAACCACTAATTAACGCTAATTTCACTAAGTTAATAGACGTAAATGATAAATTCCCTCTTCCAATCGCCGTTTCTTCTCCATGTATGTTAGACATAACACGGGTACGACATCCCATGTAACATACTTCACTTTCCGGTCGTCCGTCATAATGCACTGCATTAAATGGCGCATCTAAAAATGAAAAATTAGGGAATAATCGTTCAGCCGTTGTCTCTAACGCTAATTCAAATAAATCATAGTTCGGATCACATTCTTCAAAGTTCACACCTTTTTTCATTTTAAAAATTTGAATTGGAAAAATTGGTGTTTCTCCTTTACCAAGACCAGCTTGTGTCGCTTTTAAAAGTTGTCTAACTAATAACCGTCCCTCTTTTGATGTGTCTGTTCCATAATTAATAGAAATAAATGGTACTTGTCCCCCGCCCCTACTGTGCATACTATTTGAATTATGAACGAAAGCTTCACACGCCTGATACGTATCATTTTCTGTTTCTTTCCATGCAAATTCTTCTATTTGTTCTTTCGTAAGCGGATATGACTGTAATCGTTTCTTATGTCTCGCTACTGTTTTTCTCACATATGGAGCTAAATCAATATCAAAGAGTGCAAATGATTGACCACCGTGCTGCATATTTTGATTCGCTTGAAAAATAATAGACGAAAGAGCCAATGCACTTTTAATATCCTGCGGTTGTCTCATATGCCCATGTCCGGTATGAAAACCGTTCGCAAGCATTTGCGCTAACGGAATTTGCGAACAAGTCGTCGTTCCTGTCGCATAAAAATCTAAGTCATGTGGATATAATATATTTTGATTTATCGCTTTTTTCACTTGATCTGACAATAAATTTTCAACTGCATAATATTTCGCACTCTCTGATGCGAACGTTCCCATTACTCCCATTGGAGAGCGACCATCTACATTTGCATTTTCTTGCATTAAATCTTGCTCACTACCGTGGACAATCGTTTCAAACACTCTCATTAATTCTTCTCCACGTACATTTCGTTGTAACATTTATAACCCTCCACCAATATGTTGTTGTCTTTTGATTAAAATGTTACTACATATAGTCTTGGTGTTTCTGTGAGAAATGTAACATTCCTGTGAAATTTTTTTCACGAAATAATGAATTTTTCATTTACAAAAAAGAAATGTGCTCTTTACAAATGTATGGTACAATATACGGGAAAAACTCTTTTTACCCTTTATCAACACATTTGAATAAAGGAGACTGAACTTATGGTTACTACATATCTTTTATTTATCGTTGCCTACTTACTTGGCTCGATTCCATTCGCACTAGTCGTTGGAAAAATCGGCTACGGAATCGATATTCGTGAGCACGGAAGCGGTAATCTAGGCGGAACAAATACATTCCGCACACTAGGGAAAAAAGCAGGTTTTATCGTTACAATTGCTGACATTTTAAAAGGTACATTAGCAACAAGTCTACCGATTATTTTCGGATTAGATGTTCACCCATTATGGTTCGGGTTAGCAGCTGTTCTTGGACATGTGTATCCGATTTTCGCGAAATTCCGTGGTGGTAAAGCTGTTGCAACTTCTGCTGGCGTGCTATTATGCTACTCACCAGTTGTTTTTGCAATATTAGCTGTTGTCTTTTTCAGCCTTTTATTTACAACAAGATACGTATCACTTTCTTCTATGGTAACAGCCGTCGTTGCTGTTATTGCATCCATTGTTAGCGGGGATAAAATCTTCATTATTGCGATGTGTTTATTAGCAGGTATGGTTATTTATAAACACCGTGCAAATATCGGACGAATTATAAATAAAACTGAACCGAAAGCAAACTTTTCAAAAAAGCAAAAATAAGATCGTAACCCACATAACGCAAAAAGAAAACGTGAAGCATATTAATAGCGTCTTTTTGCGTTATTTTTTATACTAAAGAAAAAGCAACATAATTTGGAGGAACTATACATGAATCTTTCCGTAACAAAAGAAGCAGCACAATGGTATAAAAACGAATTAAACTTACAATCGGGTGAAACACTACGCCTTTTCGTACAATACGGCGGTTGCAGTACTGTGCAAAAAGGACTTTCTTTAGGTATTCGTAAAGATGATCCTGCACATCCTGCTGTTCAAACTCAAGAAGAAGGTATTAACTTCTTTATTGAAGGCGACGATGAGTGGTTCTTCGATGGACATAATTTAGCTGTTACATTTAACGACGGTGATGATTTCCCGCAATTTAATTATGAAAAATAAAAAAGCGTGGCTTCTGCCACGCTTTTTTATTTTTTCTTAATTTCCTCATATTTCGCATACCACTCTGGATATAATTTTTTAAATGATACGGGCCTGAACCCTTCTTTTTTCGCGCAAATATTCGTCGTACTTGCAGTAATACAAAGTTCACCTTCACCGTTATATATTTCATAACCATATACAACGCGAAGCGGACTAACAGTATCAATCCACGTTTTCACAATTGCTTTTTCTCCGTAACGCATCGCTTTACGATATGAAATTTGCAAGTCTAACACAGGAGAAATAATTCCCTCTTTCTCCATTTCAACATATGAAAATCCTAAATCTTGTATAAGTTTCGTGCGACCTAGTTCAAGCCACACCAAATAGTTTGAATGGTAAACAACACCCATTTGATCTGTTTCCGCATAACGGATTTCAACTTCATGTTCTGCTACAAACATATGTATTCGCCTTCTTTCACTTCTGCTGCCTTGCATACATTTAATCATAATACAGTGACATCAAAAATAAAATAAAAACAGTGAATCTTTTACTGAAAGGAGCAAGCATATGATTCAAATTGTAACTGTTCGTAGCGGTGATAGCGTATATAGCTTGGCATCAAAGTATGGATCAACACCTGACGAAATAGTAAAGGACAATGGACTAAATCCAGCTGAAACACTCGTTGTAGGTCAGGCACTGATCGTTAATACGAAAGGGAATAATTATTATGTACAGCCTGGCGATAGCCTATATCGAATCTCTCAAACATATAACGTACCTCTCGCTAGTTTAGCTAAGGTTAATAACTTATCTTTAAAATCCATTCTCCATGTTGGACAGCAATTATATATACCAAAAGGGACAAAACGCGCAGTAGAATCCATCGCTTATTTACAACCTTCAACAATACCAATAAAAGAAAGTTTGGTTAACGCTACGCGTGCCATTAATCCATTTTTAACATATTTGGCTTACTTCAGTTTCGAGGCAAAAAGAGATGGTACATTAAAAGAACCAACTGAAACAGCTAAAATCGCTAATATTGCAACGCAAGGTAATACCATCCCTATGCTCGTTATTACAAATATTGAAAATGGAAATTTCAGTGCCGATCTGACATCGGTTATTTTACGCGATGCAACGATTCAAAACAAATTTATTACTAACATTTTGCAAACAGCTGAAAAATATGGCATGCGAGACATTCATTTTGATTTCGAGAGTGTGGCACCTGAAGATCGTGAAGCGTATAATCGTTTTTTACGAACTGTAAAAACACGCTTACCTAGCGGGTACACATTGAGTACAACGCTTGTACCGAAAACAAGTTCAAATCAAAAGGGCAAATTTTTCGAAGCTCACGATTATAAGGCACAAGGACAAATTGTTGATTTCGTCGTCATTATGACATACGACTGGGGTTGGCAAGGTGGTCCACCGATGGCTATTTCTCCTATCGGTCCTGTAAAAGAAGTACTTCAATACGCAAAATCTCAAATGCCTCCACAAAAAATTATGATGGGGCAAAACTTATACGGATTCGATTGGAAACTTCCGTTCAAACAAGGTAACCCGCCTGCAAAAGCAATTAGCTCTGTCGCAGCTGTTGCACTAGCTCGTAAATACAATGTTCCTATCCGCTATGATTTCACAGCTCAAGCTCCTCATTTTAATTACTTTGACGAAAACGGCGTACAACACGAAGTTTGGTTTGAAGATTCACGGTCTGTTCAAAGCAAATTCAATTTAATGAAAGAACAAGGTATAGGCGGTATTAGTTACTGGAAGATTGGCTTACCATTCCCGCAAAATTGGCGTTTACTCGTTGAAAATTTTACGATTACGAAAAAGGGCTGACATAAGTCAGCCCTTTTTGACTATTAAAAATCCGTCACAAAAAGAAGAATGACAACATTCTCCCTTTTTAACCGTTATCAACAATCGGTTGTTTGCCTGTTTGGTCTTGCATTTGCTTTCCTTTATTGCCACCAGCTTTTTTTGATTGTGTTCCAATATGATTCGGTGCAAAGTCTTTTGAATTCTTTTTCGGATTACCCATTACTATCGCCTCCTTAACACTAGTATCGTACTAGTGTTAAGAATTATTCAGCTTGCTTAAAAAGTTGCATTTCATAACGTTTTTCAATACGCTCTTCAATGCGATCGATTGCATCACGATCACTTAATAATTGTTGTTTATTTTCTTTCACAAGTTCGTCAAATGATTTACGGCGACTTCTTCTCATGCTGTTCACCCTCTCTCCTTCACATTCTTACTATACATAGTATGAGCAAATGAAAAACTCTTTAATCAGATTTGCAAGAAAATTTTATGTTTTAGTACTCCTAAAAAAACTCCGTGTACAACTTCTTGTACACGGAGTTTTTTATACCATTATATTTAAATATTCTTTTAACTTTTCATCTGCATTCATTTCACTTTGTTTATACTCACTTAGCGCTTGCAGTACGAAATCATACTGTCCTAAAATATAACTTTCTAATTTCAGGACATCCTCTAAGCTATTAAGCATAATTCTCGTATTACCAACTTCACTTTTTAACGCCGGTTCACAATTTAAACTCGTACATATTTCTTTCACATCATCTTCTAATATCTCTGTTAATACGTATTTCTTTCGCCCTTTTACTTTTACTCTCATAACTGGATAAAAAGCTTTTATATCTAAATAGCTTCCTACATTCATACAACGAATCCATTCGATATCACGTTTATTTCGTACAAGTATCTTTTTTACTGCTTCATATACTGCTGTTTCATCAAGTACTTCCGTATTCGATTTCCTGTTTGTTTCTTCTTCAATAGATGCACATTTTTGATAAACTGCTGCACAAGTAATACAATCATCAAATGCATTATGAGAACTTAAACGAATGCCAAGCATTCGCTTTAACGTTTCAAGTTTATGATTAGGCGCGTGCTTCATATATTTCTTCGCTAAAAACACAGTATCAATCACTTTATTTTGAGGTTCAGGCAGCCCAAGCATATTTACATTACTTTTAAAAAAACGCATATCAAAAGATGCATTATGAGCGACAATAACATTTGTATGTAAAAATGCTAAAAATAAAGGTAATACTTCTTCAATCGTCGGTGCATCTGAAACACGATAATTTGTAATACCTGTTAAACTCGTTATTCGGTCCGGAATTGAACGCTCTGGATTCACATAGGAAACAAATTGATCTACTAGTTCATGATTACGATATTTCACTGCTGCTACTTGAATAATTTTATCATTATAAGGGTTAAATCCTGTTGTTTCAAAATCAATTACAACATAATCTAACGGTAAGGATATATTCCCCACTCCAAACACTCCTTTACCTCTAAACGTTTATATTTCTTTTATCATAACATGCTGCTATCACTACGTGAAAAAGAAAAGGCAGAAATGGTAACTTTCCACCTCTACCTTTTCACCGTTATTTTAATTTAGCAATCCGTTTCTCCATCTCTTTTTGCGTCATCGGTCCAATAAACTTATCTTGAATGACACCTTTCGTATCTATAAAATACGAAGTTGGAATCGTAATTACTTTATACGCTGTTGTCACATCAATGTTCTTGTCCAATAAAATAGGAAAAGTAATTCCTTTTTCTTTCGCAAAATTGCTTACCTTTTCTACTCCCCCACCCTTTTCTGAAGGCGTATAATTTATTGCTAAAATTTCTACATTTTCTTTATGTTCTTTATAGAAAGCCTCCATATCCGGCATTTCTTGCTGGCAAGGTCCACACCACGTTGCCCAAAAGTTTAAAATCACTTTCTTTCCTTTCAAATCTGATAACTTTACATTCGTTCCATCTAACTTCGTTAATTCAAAGTTTGGCGCACTCTTCCCTATTTCGATACCATTACTTGCAATCATCTCTTTCATAGCAGCTTCACTTTTTTCTTGCTCCCCTTGTACCGCCTGATCTTTTTTACCAAACTGTTCATAAGCTGCATATCCCGCTAAACAAAGTAACACTACAATAATCGTAAGCTTCCGCCACATTTTATATCACCCTAACGTATTTATCTTCTTATTAACCTAATTACCCAAATACTATATACCTTATTTTAGCTTATACGGACAAGCTTGGAAATATTCACAGTCAAAATAATTAGAATATTCTTATTTAAAGTGAAATTTTTTCCTTTTTATCATATAATTAGAAAAACAGATGACGTGTTTCTTATCTCCTTATGGACCCATTCACCTTTTTACTTTCTTATATAACCTTCAACAAAAGGGGGATTGTTTATGAATTCATTCGAAAAAATAACATTATATATTCTTAGTTTTCTTTTATACCCAATCGGCATTATTACATGGATCATTTCACTCTTTAGTAAAGACCTTGAAAAAAAGAAAGTAGGGCGTATTTGTCTCTACGTCTCTCTAGTCTCATTCGTCCTTTTCTTAATTCTCGGAATTGCAACTTTCCTTATGACTGCTACTTTTAACGTTGATCTGAATCACTCCGAATCGATCGAGTATCAAATAAATGACGCTGAATAAAGATAAGAACAGTGCTCTTATCTTTATTCATATCTCTGTAAAAACGAATGACTATTTATTAATTTTTCAGGACTTCCACATGCCACAATACTGCCTTCTCTCATTATAACAACAAGATCTGCTAGTATCGCTTTCTCTACATCATGTGTTGCCACAATTCGCGTTACATCTCTTCCTAATCCTTCTATCATATTCCAAACAGTTTCTTGATTGCTCGGATCTAATCCTGCAGTTGGTTCATCTAAAATAATAAGATTCGGATTTGAACCAATTGCTCGCAATAATGCAAAACGTTTTCTTTCTCCTCCCGAAAATTCTTCACCACTTTTATGTAGTACAGTTTGAATCCCTTCCGATAAATCTCTAATTATCGGCTTCACATTTACAAGTTCAATATTTTTTTCTAACTGGTGTTCTATATACTCTTCACCGAAATACATATTCTCTTTTACTGTCGTCCGAAAGAAACGAGGTTCTTGCCACACTGTAGTCATACGAGCCTCATCACCATAATAAACAATGTGACCATTAGATGGTTTATACAACCCTGTCATTAATTTTAAAAGCGTTGTTTTTCCTGCTCCACTTTCTCCTACAATAATAACGAGTTCACCTGGATTAATTTGCAAATCAATATTATGAATTCTGCATTTCTCTTCATCATTCTCCTGAAATGAAACATTTGTTACTGTCATCCCCATCGCTCTTTCTAGATTACTATTTGCCACTCGTTTATCTAAAAAGGAAAAAACTCTATTTGCCGAAGCAACTGCAACTTGTGTCATCATTAATAAATCGCCCACGTAGCGGACTGGAAAAAAGAGCATTTGAATTGTGGCTAATACTGCAACAATCGAGCCAACTTCCATTTCCCCTTTCATTATTTTCTGCGCGCCTATGATGAGAACAACGATATATGCTCCTGTTTCAATCACTGTTCCAACTACTCCAATGCAGTGTTGCATCATCGTCTTCTTTACTTCCGATTTATAAGACTGTGCCGTTACTCCCTTAAATAAGCGAATGGCCCATTTTTCTTTTTGCAAACTCCGTAAATCTTGTGCTCCTTTTACAAACTGTGACACCACCTCTACAACACTTGATTGATTGTTTTGAGCAATGCTTGCAATATTTCTTACCTTTTTCCCCATCACCATCGGAACCGTTGCACTAAAAAATAAAAACGGAGTTACCCACAATATGAACTGTATATCTATATGTTGTAGTGCTATGAACGCACCTATAAATTGTGCAATGGCGTGTATATATTCTATTAATATGGACCCATATAATCTGATCCAGTTTGGAATATCAGACACAACTAACGTCTCTAACTCTCCTTGTTTAATTTTCTCACTCTCTTCAAACGGTAATGAGAAGAAATGACGCAATACATCTATACGCTTCTCTCGTAATATTCGCTGACTCGCTTTTGAACTTACATAATCAAATGAAAGATTGTTCACCCACATCAACAAGCGGCTAGCTGCAAACAAAGTAATGTAAAGATACGCCTCCTTTAACTCTCGTTGAATAAGGTTATCTACAATTAATCCCATGAATAGTGGACGAGATAAATTTAAAATAGCAGCAAAGCATCCACTACATACAGCTGCTATTACTAATAATTTTTCTTTCTGTAACGGTAACAATATTCTTTTATATTCTTTCATGATGTTCCCTCCATTTTTATAGTAAAAAGAAAGGGATGAAACCAAATGGTTTCATCCCTTTCCATAAAATAAGGAAGCTAACAGTTGTTAGCTTCCTTATCGTTCATTTCAATTATTTAGTTCGAAACTTTTGACTCTTCAATTTTCTCACGAAGAACCATTTGTAAAATACCACCGTGACGGTAGTAGTCAATTTCTACTTCACTATCGAAACGAGCTACTACTTCAAATTGTTTTTCGTTGCCATCTGCATCAGTTGCAACTACTTTTACAAGATCGCGTGGTCTAACTGTTTTGTCAATTTGAATTTCAAATGACTCATTACCAACAAGGCCTAACGTTTCAGCGCTTTCGCCATCTTTAAATTGAAGTGGTAATACACCCATTAATACTAAGTTACTACGGTGAATACGCTCGAAGCTTTCTGCGATTACTGCTTTAATACCTAATAAGTTTGTACCTTTCGCAGCCCAGTCACGAGAACTTCCCATACCGTAATCTTTACCAGCAACAACTAGAAGACCTGTGCCATCTTCTTTATATTTCATAGCAGCATCATAGATTGATGTTACTTCACCAGTTGGCCAATATGTTGTGTATCCGCCTTCTGTTCCTGGTGCGATTTGGTTTTTAATACGGATGTTCGCGAATGTACCACGCATCATAACTTCGTGGTTACCACGACGAGAACCGTAAGAGTTAAAGTCAACAGGTTGTACGCCGTTTTCTAATAAGTAGCGTCCTGCTGGTGTATGCTTACCGATTGAACCTGCTGGTGAAATATGGTCTGTCGTTACAGAGTCTCCAAATTTACCAACTATGCGTAAATCTGATAACGTTTCAACTTCACCTGGCTCTTTAGATAATCCTTCAAAGAACGGTGGGTTTTGAATATATGTTGAATCATTATCCCAAGTATATAAAGCTTCATTTGAAGTTTGGATTTCATTCCAGCGCTCATTGCTGTTAAATACTTGTGCATATTCTTTCTTGAACAGTTCAGATGTAACAACGTTTTGAACTACATCTTCAATTTCTTTAGCTGATGGCCAAATGTCGTTGAAGTAAACAGCATTGCCATTTGCATCTTTACCGATTGCATCATTTTTCAAGTCAATATCAACAGTACCTGCAAGTGCATATGCCACAACAAGTGGTGGTGATGCTAAGTAGTTTGCTTTTACAAGTGGATGAATACGACCTTCGAAGTTACGGTTACCAGATAAAACAGATGTTACTAATAAATCGTTTGCTGCGATTGCTTCTTCTAATTCCTCTGCTAACGGACCAGAGTTACCGATACAAGTCGTACAGCCGTAACCAACTGTTTGGAAACCTAATTGATCTAAATATGTTGTTAAACCTGATTTATCTAAGTATTCAGTAACAACTTTAGATCCTGGTGCTAATGATGTTTTTACGTACTCAGGTACTACAAGCCCTTTTTCAATTGCTTTCTTCGCAACTAGACCTGCCCCAATTAATACGTATGGGTTTGATGTATTTGTACAGCTTGTAATTGCAGCGATTGCAATTGCACCTGTTTTCATCGTTACTTCTTTATCTTCTAATGTAACCTTCACTTCTTTATCGAACTCTTGCTCATTAAATCCAAGTCCTTGTGTTCCAACTGGTGCTACAACAGCTTTATGGAACGCATCTTTCATATCTGAAAGTGGAATTAAATCTTGTGGGCGTTTCGGTCCAGAAAGGTTAGATTCGATTGTATTTAAATCAATTTCAACAAGATCAGTGTAAATTGGATCTTTGCTGTCTGCTGTATAGAATAAACCATTTGCTTTACAGTATTCTTCAACAATGCGAATTTGCTCTTCATCTCTACCTGTTAAACGTAAGTATTCTAATGAAATATCGTCAATTGGGAAGAATCCACAAGTTGCACCGTATTCTGGTGCCATGTTTGAAATTGTTGCACGGTCAGCTAAAGGCATGCTTTTTAGTCCATTACCGAAGAACTCAACGAATTTACCAACTACACCTTTTTGACGTAATACTTGTGTTACTTTTAATGCAACGTCAGTTGCTGTAGTACCACTTGGAAGTGTACCAGTTAATTTCACACCGATTACTTCAGGTACTGGGAAGTATGAAGGCTGTCCAAGCATTCCCGCTTCTGCTTCAATACCACCAACGCCCCATCCAAGAACGCCGATACCGTTAATCATTGTTGTATGTGAGTCTGTTCCAACTAATGAATCTGGGTATGCAACTAAGTCACCTTCAGCATTTTTCACAGCATGAACAACTGGTGCTAAATATTCAAGGTTTACTTGGTGTACAATACCTGTAGCTGGTGGCACTGCGCGATAGTTATCAAATGATTTTTGTGCCCAGCTTAAAAATTTATAACGTTCTTCATTACGTTTAAACTCTAAGTCCATGTTGAATGCAAGCGCGTCTGCCGTACCCGCTCTATCAACCTGTACAGAGTGATCAATTACAAGGTCTACAGTAATTTCTGGATTAATTTTATCAGGATCCCCGCCCATATCTGCCATTGCTTTACGAAGCGAAGCCAAATCTACAACAGCTGGAACACCAGTGAAATCTTGTAAAATTACACGAGATGGTTTAAATGGAACATCGATATCTTGCACATCTTTCGTTCCCCATTTCGCTAAATTTGTAACATGTTCTTCTGTAATTACACGTCCGTCTACTTGACGAAGTACTGATTCAAGTAAAACTTTCACGGAATATGGTAATTGAGATACGTTGCCAACCCCTGTATTTTCAAGCGCTTTCAAATCATAATAATGATACGTTTTTCCATCTACTTCAAAAGTTGCACGTGATTGAAATGGATTATGTTTGACCATTATGTTTCCCCCCTGTTAAACGTGGCTAAGTTGTCTGAATATAAAATGTAGACAAACTTTTCAATACCTTACGATAATATCTTATTACAACTTTCTAAATAAGTAAATAATAAGAAACTTATAGATTATCATAAGTTTTCTTTATGTTTCTAAATTTGAATAGTGTTCACGCTCCTTATGAATACTATTACCATAAAGTAAAGTGCTCTATTAGTGCTTTACTTACAGTTCATACATACTATGAACTGCTCATCATTCAACATACAAAAAATATTATAGAGGTGAAATAAAATGGGTAAAAGAAAAGCAAATCATACTATTTCAGGAATGAATGCTGCATCTGCACAAGGACAAGGAACTGGTTACAATGAAGAATTTGCAAACGAACCTTTAACTCCAGCAGAGCGACAAAATAATAAAAAACGTAAAAAGAACCAGTAACGAAAAATCCCAAAAGGCATATTTTCCTTTTGGGATTTTTTCTAATGTTTATAACGTAGTAATTCCGAAACCGTTACAAATCGATATCCTTGTTTTTTCAGCTCAGGTAAAATTTTTGCTAGCGCTGCTACTGTTTGACTACGATCATTTCCTCCATCATGTAATAATACGATATCTCCACTTTTAGCATTTTTCACTACATGATTTACAATGGATTCAACCCCTGGATTCGCCCAATCACGTGGATCTTGATGCCACGACCATAGAACAGTTTGATAACCTGCTTCTTTCGCTGTTTTAAATACAGCATCGTTAATATATCCGCCAGGAGGACGGAATAGTAAAGGTTCTTTCACCCATTTTTTAAAAAATTTCTTTCCATCTAAAATATCATTTTCTAATTTTTCATCTGATGAATTACTCGCATACAAATGGTTCATCGTATGATTTCCAATTTCATGTCCCTCTTTTAACACTTGTTTCACTAAATATGGATTACGCTGAACTCGAAATCCAATCATAAAAAAAGTCGCTTCTGCTTTATATTGACGTAATAAATGTAAAATTTGTGTTGTATAAGTCGGATCTGGTCCATCATCAAATGTAATGGCAATAATCTTTTCATTATTAGGTACTTCCCATGTTACATAGCCAGTTGGTTCTAGCTCTTTTCTGAGCAACATTTTCGCTTCCACTTTTTCCACTTGAAATATATGTACTGCGCATAATAAAGAAAAAACCACTAAAAAAATTTTCTGTTTTAGCATAATGTTCATTAAAGTAGGAGGTTGTCGAATACACAACAACCTCATTTACTTTTCTAACTGATCTACATTTCGCATAATGTTTTGGAGATTATTTTCGTATTGCTCAAGTTGTGGACGTTGTGTTTCTGAAGCTACTTCTAACGCATTTTGAATCTGTTCATACGCTTCCTGAACCTCTTGGCGTAATTCTTTTAGATCATGACCGTAGTTTGGATCATTTTTTACAATGTTGTTAAATGCATGTTCTGCTTGTGTAACTCCTTGCTGCGCTGCTTGAAAAGCTTGTTGTTTATCTTTATGATATGGCATTATATAATCCCCTTTCCATAATAGTTAGTCCCATTTATCTTTACCTTTTTTTCTAAAAACATTCTCGTATAAATTTGCAAACTTCTCTCATTCTAAAGAGAAAGAGGAGGTGTCACATACAATGGGAAAAAACAATCGTGAAGCGAAAGAAAAAAAGGGACAACCTGAACCATTAAGCGGATCGCATAAAGTAAAAAACCGTAACCATTCACGCCAAAAAAATCATGCACATCATGATATGTAAAACAAAAGGTTCACACTAGCTACCTTTGTCACATACAATGTTTATATTTTTCCATTTATTCTTCACCCCCACTTCATTCATGCATAACATAGTATGAATTGAGATTTTACGGAGGGTGTCTTACATGGGCAAGAAAAAGAAGGATTGTCTTTTTCATGTTGATGGTTTCGAAGAATGGATGGATCAATTTTGTTCTGATTCTTGTAGTAACTTTAGTTTCCCAAATCAAATTCATATTGACCTTTGCGAAACTGAACAAGAGTACATTTTGGAAACAGATGTACCAAATGTATCCGAACAAAATGTAGTCATTAAAAAGATGGAGACAGGCCTAAACATTTGCATACTTCATGAAAACATTTCTTTGCAGCGGATCATTCCTTTACCCGCTACTATTATTTACAAGAAGATGCTAGCCTGCTTAGAGAATGGATATTTAGCCATTCATATTTCCAAAAATGAAGTTGCTAATAAACATGAAAAAAAAGTTCTTTTTCAAATTGAGAATTAAAATAAAGTAAAGCTTTAATCAATGGGAGTTTTACTGCCCGCAAATAGCGGGATAAAGTGAAACTTTAATCAGTGGGGGCTTCATCCCCCACTGATTATTAGTTGAACCAATCGGGCTTTTACGGGCAGTTGATCCCCCACCTAACTTCTTTGCTTTCGCTGAATTTTTAGGTGGGGGTTCTTACTGCCCGTTAATGCGGGATAAATACAAAAATAAGCCCCAGTCATCTGCTGGGGCTTATTTTATTTCGCATGTAATTCTAAATTACAATTTCTATCATATCTTTTTTTCAATAAACCTTTTGTAACTACAAGTACAGGAAATGCTACAGTTGAAAATATAGCTAGTGCTGAAAATACTACAAACCCATTTTGATACCCGTAGTAATCGAGAAGCACTCCCCCAAACCATGGACCAATTACTGCTCCAATCCCTGAAAATCCCATTGCTCCAAAATATGTTCCTTTTAAATGTGAAACAGCTATATCATCAATAAATACATCTGTCATGGAAAACATTAAAACTTCTCCAATTGTAAAAATAATTGTGCAGACAGCAGCACCTAGCGTAGATTCTACTATTCCAAATCCAAACAATCCTCCGCTCACAAATAAAGTTCCCACCATAATCGATGTTAACGGTGTATACTTTTTACATATTTGAATAACAGGGTATTGAATTACGACTACAACAATCGCATTTAAAGCTAATATATACGAAAACAATGTCACTCCATCCTGAAATATATGTGCATTTGCAAAATATTGAGATACTGTTGTCGTTAAGTGTGAAAAGCCACAATTACTCAAAATAATACCGACTAAAGCAACTAAAAATACGACATCCTTTCGCAATATACGAACTGCATTTAACATTGTGACAGGCTTTTCTGTATTCACTTTCTTTTTTTCAATTGGATACTTTTTAAATTGGAACGCTAATATAGCTGTATATAGAATGTATACTCCAGCTGCTACTAAAAAAGGAATTGTAGATTTTGCACTTCCAATCTGTAACCCGACAAGTGGGCCAATCGCTACTCCAACATTTATTGCACCGTAACGCAAATTATATACGAGTAAACGATACTCTGGTTTCGTTAAATCTGATAATAATGCTCTTGACGTCGGCTCAAAAAAAGATCGACATAATCCATTTAAAGCATTTAATAAAAAGAAACTTAAAACATGATTTGCAAATGAAAAACCTATAAATACAAACACCCAAACGATCATGGACCATATTATAATCATGTTTCGGCCGAATCGATCCGATAAATTCCCTCCGATAAAACTAGCAAACACTCCAACAAGTGCACTCGTTCCGATAATAGCACCCGTCATTCCAGCCGATACGCCTTTAACAGTCGTTAAATAAATTGCTAAAAAAGGAATACTCATTGACGTGGCGAACCTCGCAAATAAAGTACCTATTATAATTGTCATTCCAAGCGGATGAATCTGTTGTAACTTCCCCTTCATCTCTAACCTACTCTCCCTTTTCCTACAAAAAAAAGAAAGCAAAGGATCTGCTTTCTTTTCCCTTTTTATACTTGAGATGTTTGTACCCGAGCTGTTCTCGTTATGTCCATATCAATTCCATATGTAAACTGTAATTCCTTACAAACATCTTTAATTAAAATCGCGACATTATACGTTTCATTAAATTGTAAAACTATGCTTTCTACTTCTTCGTATGTATACTTATATTCTCCTGTAATGACACTTTTTAAATCAAAGCATTCATTTATACAAAGTTGTACAAGCAGCTGGTCATATTTCTCTATTACATCTTCTTTCTTCCACAGTAACTCTTTTACATATAACCGATCAAACTTTACACTTTCTCGATTACAATCCGTTAAAATCCGGGTCATTTCATTTAATTCTCGATACAATTCAGAAATATTTTTGCTTAAACTAAGAAGTTTATCTACGCCGTTTTCATATAACATATTCATTCCACCCCCGCATTTTCTTTTTCTTATTATAGCAAGAAAATTCTAAAAATAGTTTCTTTCTTCTGAAATATTAGGAAACTAATTTCAATTGCTTTACAATGAAACTAGTGAACGCGAAAGGGGAAAGAAAATTGGAGCAAAAATTATATTACACTGACGCTTATAAGCAAGACTTTACTACAAAAGTTATAAAGCAAGATTATGATAAAGACGGTAACTTATACGTCGTTTTAAACGAGACCGCATTTTATCCGACAGGTGGCGGACAACCGCATGATACTGGCACATTAAATGATATCGATGTAATCAATGTAGAAGAGGTACATGGAGAAATTCTTCACTTCATTGTAGAAAAATTACATACAGAAGAAGTAGAAGGTAAAATCAATTGGGAGCGCCGTTTTGATCATATGCAGCAACATGCGGCTCAGCACATTTTATCTGCTGCTTTTTGGGACCATTTTAACATACCTACGATTGGATTCCATCTCGGAAAAGAAACGGTAACAATTGATTTAGAAACAGAAAATCTTCATGCGGAAACGGTTGAAAAAGCAGTACACATTGCAAACAAAATTGTATTTGAAAACCATCCAATCCGCCCCCTGTGGATGAACTTAGAAGAAGCAAAAGCATTACCCCTTCGTAAAGAACCGACTTTATCAGAAAATATACGTGTTGTAATTATCGAAAATTACGACTACAACGGCTGTGGCGGAACGCATCCGAAACGTACAGGTGAAGTAGGGCCTATACAAGTGCTTAGCTGGGAACGCAATAAAGGTGGCATACGATTAACGTTTATCGCTGGCTGGCGCACACTAAAGTTAATGGGGCATCAGCAACAAATTATAAAGGATGTTTCTAAACAATTAAACAGTAGCGAGAGTGATATTCCAGAAAAAGTAGCACAACTTCTTACTTCTCAAAAAGAAAATGAAAAAGCAATACAAACAATGAATGAAAAATTATTATTTGCAGAGGCAAATGAACTACTTCAACAGCCTACGGAAATACATGCCGGCATACTTATTTCTAAAGTATTTACAAATCGTTCTATGCAAGAAATCGCAAAGCTTTCTGCCATTATTACAGAACAACAAGAGCATGCCATTACATATTTCGTTATTGAAAATGAGGACAAACTACAATGCATCCTCGCTTGTGGAAAAACAGTCACGCTCGATATGAATGCTCTTTTAAAAGAGGCACTTCCTACAATTGAGGGAAAAGGTGGCGGAAATAAAAAGAGTGCGCGCGGCGGCGGAAAAGCGCTTATGACTGGGGACAAGTTTTTAAATCAGCTTGTTTCTTCTTTACAGTCGGCAGTATAAAACATGTTTATGAAGGATAGCTAACTGCTATCCTTCAACTATATTTACAAGCCTATATTTTGTTTCAAGCCTTGATAACTCCCTGCACTTGCAAAACCTTCACTTATAAGAGTTATAAAAGTTTCCGAAAAACCATATTGACTTAAATCTTTAATCGGTACCATTTGCACATCTTGAATTGGATTATGATCAAACTCATTAGAAGGTAGCGTAATTTCACCTTCAATCCTTTCAAGCAGAAACGTAATATGTAATAAAGATGGACTAGCATCTGGTTTATCACAAACATAGAGTAGCTTCTTAATTTTAACTTCTAATCCTGTTTCTTCTCTCATTTCTCGAATCATCGCTTCTTCTAACGTTTCACCATTCTCTACCCTTCCCCCAGGTAAAGACCAATTACGATTAGCAACTTTTTGCTTTACTAGCAATACTCTTTCATCTTCAATTAAAATTCCCGTAACACGAACTTGCATTACACTTTCCATATGTAATCTCCTCTTCCCGTTATATTTACAAATTAATCCTTCCACAAAAAGAACATATGTTTTATAATTAAAGAAAATTATGGAAGAAAGAAGTTGTTACATCTATGCGTCCACCTTTAACAAAGTCTATATCACTTGAAGATTTCCAAAACTTTTATTGGTTAAAAGCAGAACTCCAAACATTTTGTCGTGAGCATGGTTTGCCAGCTAGTGGCTCTAAGATTGAAATAACCGAGCGTATCTCACATTATTTACATACTGGTAAAATATTAAAAAACAGCTCTCGTCAAAAGGTGAGTAAAGCTTCCCTCTCTTATAAAGAACTTTCTCTTCAAACAATTATTACTAACAATCACCGCTGCAGCGAAGAAGTTCGTGCTTTTTTCAAAGAAAAAATCGGAACAAACTTCCGCTTTACAGTAGCTCTTCAAAAGTTTTTTAAAGAGAATGTCGGAAAAACATATGAAGACGCGCTAACGTTTTGGTATGAAGAAAACGAACGAAAAAAAGATCCTACATACAAAACAACTATTAGCGCGCAGTTTGAATACAATCGTTTCACTCGCGATTTTTTCGAAGATCCAAATAATAAAGGAAAATCAAAAGCTGATGCTATCGCTGCTTGGAATGAAATCAAAGCAAAGCCTGGTAGTAATGCTTATGTTCCTCAAAAAGTAGAAAACTAGTTCCTTGCTAGTCTTCTACTTTCTCAAATATTAGCGCAAGCCCTATTCCACCACCAATTCCTAACGTCGCAATTCCATACTTCATATGCTCTCTTTTCGCTTGATAAAACAAACGTGTCACAAGCATAGCTCCAGATGCACCGTACGGATGACCGAGCGCAATTGCACCACCATTTACATTTAATTTTTCGAAAGGAATTTGTAACTCCTTTGAACAAGCAACAACCTTTGAAGCAAATGCTTCATTTATTTCAAAATAATCAATGTCCTCTACTTTCATATTCATTTCGTTTAATAATTTGTTCACCGCAAATATCGGACCCGTCCCGGGAAGATTTGGATCCACTCCAACTACAGCACTACGAACGAAACGAAGAACAGGCTTGTATCCTAATTTTCGGGCTTGCCCCTCTTCCATTACAAGAACGGCACATGCCCCATCATTTACACCGCACGAATTGCCTGCCGTTACTGTACCATTTTGTAAAAATGCAGGCTTTGTTCTTTTAATCATTCTTTCATACTTCATTTCTCGTTTTATAGCTTCGTCTAAGGATCCATTAAACGAAAATATTTCATCTTGTAAATATCCATTTTCTAATGCTTGCAGTGTCCGTTTATAACTAAGACAAGCATACTCGTCCTGCATTTCTCGCGTTATATTATAACGCTCTGCAACATATTCAGCCGCTACTCCCATATTAGGATCTCCAATTGTTTCTGGTGAAAATCGCGCTCTATTTTGAAAAGGTGATGTACTTGTACTCTCTACTCCTCCTGCAATATAACAATTACCTGCCCCGCCTTGAATGAAATGACACGCGGTGCGAATCGCTTCCAATCCGGCACCACATTGCCGGTCAATCGTTACACCAGGAATATGATAGCCAAGTCCTGCTTCTAAAGCAGATAATCTCGCAACATTCCCTCCCGGCCCAACAACATTCCCTAATATAACATCGTCTATTTCTCTCTCAATTCCTTTACTTAAAAACGTAAGAAGCGGCGTTACTAATTGCTGGACTTCATAATCTTTAAACATCCCATTCTTCTTACCAATAGGTGTCCTTTTTGCTTCTACAATAACCGCTCTATTCATATATCTTCTCCCGGTGTTTAATCATATTTTTTGCTGCAATACGAGCGATTTTCCCGCTATCTGTATACGGTATTTCATCTACAAAATGCCATTCTTTCGGTATTTTAAACGAGGATAATCGTTGTAAGCAAAAACTTTTTAATTGTTGCCTCGTAGCACTTCCTTTTACGATGGCGACAGGTTTTTCACCCCAGTAACTATCTTTCACACCAATTACAACTATTTCATCAACAGCTGGGTGTTCATGTAATACACTTTCTATTTCTTCTGGAAAAATATTAATTCCTCCAA
Source organism: Bacillus wiedmannii (assembly GCF_001583695.1). GTDB lineage: Bacteria > Bacillota > Bacilli > Bacillales > Bacillaceae_G > Bacillus_A > Bacillus_A wiedmannii. The sequence continues at coordinate 359,420 of NZ_LOBC01000028.1, forward strand.
ATAAAATCATGTTCTTCTCTCTACCCACTATGTATATAAAGCCTTCTTCATCTTCATAACCTACATCTCGCACTGTCATCCAGCCATCCGTAGTCAACTCTGGAACTAAAACCTTATCCAATATGTAGCCCATAAAAAACTGATCACTTTTCACATAAACAGTTCCTATCTCGCCTTTCTGTACTCCTTCTCCTGCTTCGTTACGTATTCGAACTTGAACATTGTGACAAGGTTTTCCTACTGAATTTGGCCTTCTATCGCTCTCTTCATCAACAAGTGCTGTTACAAAACTTAGTTCCGATGCACCGTAAAATTCATATTTTTGCGCATAAGGAAATATACTCTTTATTTTTTCTTTCGCTTCAGCTTCCCATTTCGCTCCTGACGAAATGATTTTCATCCCATTTTCTATTACTCTCTTTTCTTTATATAAAGATTCTAGCATTGTCGGAACTGTATACATGACCGAAATATTTTCTGTTTCTAACTTTTCCAGTACTTGATCTGGAATAAACTTTCTCATAATATGCACCGTTTGCCCTACATATAATGCACTTATTGCGCCGTATAAAAAAAGAGAATGAACGAGCGTCCCAGCTATGAAAATAGAATCTTCTTTTTTCATATGAAAGTCATGTATATTGCAATCAAAACTATGAACCCACGATTGTTGTGCACGTAAAAATGCTTTTGCCTTTCCAGTCGATCCTGATGTAAATCCCATATAAAACGGAGCATGTTGTACATCTTTTACAGGGGCATATGCAGGCAGAGAGTTCTCTATCATTCTTTTCCACTCATCAATTTCAATTACTCTTCCTTCTTTATCCGGTAAATCCTTTACCTTATATCGCTCTGTCACAATCATAGCCGGATTACTGATCGCAATTCTTTCTTTGAGCTCATCCTGTTTCCACTTTATATCTAACGGCACACAAACCCATCCGGCCATAGCAGCACCAGCAAATAGTTGTAAAAACTCCATACTATTTTCTAATACAATTGCTATCGTTTTATTCTGCGATTCTTTTTCATTCAACCAGTTTGCTACTTTACATACTGACTCAAACCATTCTTTAAATGTTAATACTCGATCATTTTCCTTTATTGCTATTTTATTTGTTTGTAAAGAGGCATACTTTTTATATTTTTTTGTAATCCCCATTTGAGACGTCCTTTCTTTACAAAATAATAAAAAGAAACACGCAATGAACGTGTTTCTTCTCTTTCTTATCCCGCATTTGTATATTTCCCACTCTTGAGAGCAGGCGTAATAATATGTTTCAATGAACGATGTAATTTCGTTACAAGAATTGCTGATATAATCGCTTTTATGCAATCACCTGGTAAAAATACGGCACTTACTTTCATCGTCTGCCATATAGAAACATCCATAAAGAAAGCTTGTACAATAATACCAAATACATAAACTACGAAAATACCACCAATTATATTAATACATAATACCTTTATTATAGAAACTTCACGTAAACGCTCAATTAAATAACCAATGACAAACGCTCCAACGATATAACCAAGTAAATATCCTGCACTTGGCCCAACAAATACGCCTGGACCACCGCGTCCACCAGCAAGTAATGGTGCTCCAACTCCAACTATAAGTAAGAAAATAAGCTGACTTAACGCACCAAGACGTGATCCTAACAATCCACCAGCAAGCATAACACCGAGTGATTGTAATGTAATCGGAACTGGTGTAATAGCAAGAGCAATTGGGGGTATTAATCCTAACACTCCCATAATAGAACTAAATAAAGCGACGAAAACTAAGTTTTTTGTATTCATATTTGCTTCTCCTATTTGTAAACTTAAAATGATTTTTAGGTAACATATTATAGGAGTTATATTATCTTTCTATTTAGCCTTTGTCAACTTATTTCAAATATAGGTTTACAAATATTTTTTCAATTATTTCTCTTTATGCAAATGCTCAAGTTCTTTCCGAAGCGCCTGTTTTAAAAACTTCCCAACAGATGTTTTCGGAATTTCCTGCATAAATACAATATCGTCTGGTAACCACCACTTCGCAAACTGTGGTTTTAAAAATTCATATAGTTCTTCTTTTGTAACAGTGCTATTTGCCTTTTGTACAACGCAGGCAACCGGACGCTCTTGCCATTGCGGGTGTGGAACTGCAACAACGGCCGCTTCAAATATAGCATCATGTGCCATTAAAGCATTTTCAAGGTCAACAGAGGAAATCCACTCGCCTCCGCTTTTAATAACATCTTTCGTACGGTCAACAATCTTTACGCAGCCTTCCTCATCGACTGTGACAACATCTCCTGTATATAACCAACCATCACGAAAACCTTCGACCGTACGCTCATCGTTATAATAGCTTTCAGCGATCCATGGCGCTCGTAAACATAATTCTCCCATCTCCGTACCATCCCACTTCACTTCACCATTTGTACCGACTACTTTCATCTCTACACCAGGGACAAGATATCCTTGTTTTGATCGGATTTCTAATTGCTCTTCATACGATAATTCTGTTTCATAACTTTTTAAGCGTGCCAATGTTACTACTGGACTTGTTTCAGTCATACCGTATGCATGCACGAAAGGAACATTATATTTTTGTTCAAATGCTTTAATAATACTTTTCGGTGCAGCTGCACCTCCACATACTATTCGACTCATACTAGATAAATCATAACTATTATTTTCTAACTCTTGTAAAACACCGAGCCAAATTGTCGGCACACCCGCAGCTATCGTTACTTTTTCAGATTGAATCATTTCTAATAAAATTTTCGGAGTAAACATCGGCCCCGGAAGAACTTGTTTTGCCCCAAACCAAGTAGCAGCAAAAGGAAGTCCCCAAGCGTTCACATGAAACATTGGCACAATCGCCATTGCTGCATCACTTTCCGATAAAGCTGTCGTATCCGCTAACCCGAGTGCCATACAGTGCAACACCGTACTACGATGCGTATATACAACACCTTTTGGGTTTCCTGTAGTCGCTGACGTATAACACATACCAGCAGGTGTATTTTCATCAATATCTTTTACAAATTGGAAAGTTGGATCGCCTTCTTCTAATAGCTTTTCATAATGATATACAGGTTCTAGCGTAGTATTGGGAAGTTCATCTTTATCAGTCATAATAATGTAGGCTTGTACAGTTGATAATTGTGATTGAATATTTTCAACAAGTGGTACGAGATCTTCATCTATAAGTAGAATTCGATCTTCTGCGTGCTGAATAATATATAAAATATGTTGAGGAGATAAACGAATATTAATTGTGTGTAACACGGAAGCAATACCAGGAATAGCAAAATACGCTTCCACATGTCGATGATGATTCCACGCTAACGTTCCTATACGCTCGCCTTCTTTAATTCCTAATTTTTTTAGCGCACTTGAAAGTCTTCTCGTCCTTTCACCTAACTGCTTATACGTTAACGTCGTAACTGTATCATGTGTCCGTGAAACAATTTCTTTCTTCGAAAACAGTTTCTCTGCTCTTTCCATCATAGAACTAATTGTTAGCGGTACATTCATCATCATATTGGTTATATCCCCCTTTAAAACGTTTTCATTTTTTGTTTATTATAACAGACTTCCACAAATGATTACGACATTTTTCTGTATTTTCTGAATTATTTCTTTGGAAATAATTCAGAAAATACTAAGAGAAAATATATTAAAATTCCTTCTTACGATATATAAATACCGAAATGAAATAAGAGAAGATATATATGATAACGCCAAATATTGTATATAGAATTGAAACGTATACAGATGAATTTAAATTTGATATTGGAAATTGTTCTATTAGATATCCAATTACACTTTGTAATCCAAAATAAGTAACAAGTCCCCCACATGCGCCTCCAATTGTAATAGCATCAGATTTTTCTGCTCCAAAAACATAGAGAAGCGGATAAGCTATTGCTCCGGCATTAAGAATGATGAACGTCCCTAAAGAAACACTCTTAAATATACCATCATCAATTGGTGTATCTGAAACTAAACCATGTACATAAAATATGCCATACGATAATAAAGTACCAATAATTACAACTAAAAAATAGAAAAGATAGTGACTTTGTACAATATTATTTCTAGTAACCGGTAAAGTAAGTACATATTTTTCATACCCCGACTTACTCTCATATTTAATAACTTCAAGTGCAGGAATCGCAGCAAATAAGATAATGAACGTAGCAATTAAACGGTACATTGAAGCATTACCAAAATAAAAAACAAATCCCGCTCCTAATATCGCTATTCCCATGAACATAAAGAAAGTTCGATACACTAGATAAAAGTTTGTCAATAATAAACCTTTCATTTATTTTTCACTCCTCGTTAATAAAACACTTATTTCTTCTATCGAAATGGTTCTATGAGCAATCCCACTTGGTAATTTATGCACATCTGATACAAGTACATTGAAATAAGAACCATTATTCCTTTGCACCACAACTATATCTTTGTTGATTAAAGTTAGTTGTTCCTCATTAACATCTACAATGGCATAATTGTCCAAAACCTTATCCTTTTCTTCATTCAATAAAATTTCTCCATCTTTTATAACGATAAGGTGGCTAGCGATTTTTTCTACATCACTCATAATATGAGAAGAAAGTAATATACCACCATTACTTTTACTCACAAAACTTTTTAATTCCTCTAACACCTCCTCCCTAGACGAAGGATCAAGACCTCCTGTCGCTTCATCTAGAATTAATAATTTTGCATTATGCGACAATGCAACAACTATAGATAGTTTCATCGACATTCCACGGGAAAATCTACCTACTTTTTCATTAGTAGGTAAAGAGAAAGAATGAACTAATCGGTAAAAATTTTCTCTATCCCAAGATTCAAACATCTTTTCAAAAACCTTATTTAGTTGTTTTATTGTAAGATGAGCCGGTAGATTCATAGCATCAAATACGACTCCAATCTTCCCCTTATTCTTGGCATCTTTATTTATATTTTCTTCACCAAATATTTTTACTGTACCGCTATCTTTAAAAATTAATTCTAGTACTGTTTTAAATGTTGTTGATTTACCTGCCCCATTGTCACCAATGACTCCAACAATTGCCCCTGATGGCACATTGAATGTAACATCTTTTAAAACAACTTTGCTTCCAAATGATTTACTTAAATTTTTAATTTCTAGAATGTTTGACATCATTTCACTCCCATCTTAACTTTTAATAAAATTGATTTTCTCCTATTAAAAATTATCCACTTTATCTCTCACTTTCTTTTTTAGTTTAAAAATAATACGATTGCTATATTCTTTATTTTCTACTAAAATTCGATACATCTCCCACACTCCTACAACACGAACAAAAAGATAGACTCCAATCGCAATAAGTACAACACAGTACGGATAATACTGCACTAATTCTCCTGAAGTGATATGCTTTTTCTCAAACAAAAACGGGATTGCGCCTGCGGCTATAAAACAAAATCCAACAATCATCACTGCCGCATACTTCTTCTTAATAGTCGCATATCTTTTTGTCAATTCTTTTAGAAAGTTTTGATCAAATAATAGTTCTTGCTTTGTCAATACATTGTATCGACTCTCTTCTATCGTTACAGGTACCATCATCGCTCCAATTCCAAGGACAGCAATGATAATAACAAGAAATGTCGACATTGTTGCACTTTCCTTAAATAGTAAATACGGTATTGTCGATAAAATGAGCAAGCTAAATCCTAACGCGATATATTTAGAAATTTTTTGTCCATACACTATATACCCTTCTGCCATTTCCTTACTTACGTAATAGCCATCCACATTTTCATTACTTTGCCCAGCTGTTTCTTTTAATAAATAGTCGAGTGATACTTCAAATACATTTCCAATCATTATTAACTTTTCAGTTTCAGGAAAACCTTGACCATTTTCCCATTTACTAACCGCTTGCCTTGTCGTGTTTAATTTCTCAGCTAACGCTTCTTGAGAAAGGCCCTTTTCCTTTCTTAATTTAAAAAGCTTTTCACCAAATCCCATATGTGTGCCCCCCTTTGTTTTCTTAACTAAATTGTATATAAACATTGCCCTTATCTCTATCTTTCTGCGGTTGCACTTTGTCAACTTACGGTTGCGATTGTGTTATTTAGCGGTTTTGTATACGATTTAGCTATTTTTCTTCTAAGATTATGGCGTTACTAAACCACCCTCTCCTAATAACCAATTATAACAATTAAAGGTAATTGTTGTTATAAAAAACTAAAAACTCCCTTATTTATTTAAAGGAGTTTTTAATATGAAATATTCCAAGAGGGGCTGTTTCTCCTTCCTCCTATTCTCTCACAATTTCTTCTATATATTTTTATGTGTCATATAACGAACTATGTACAGTATATGTTTTCATCTCTTTATCTGAGGCATACTCATATATATGTAAAATATTACTCTTATTAACTTCCCTAATAAAACCACTGCTCAAGAATCATAACGGCTTCTGCTTAAACTTTTCGTAATGTCGCACTTTTAATAAAAGGATATTCCCGCAATCTGTACAAATATAAGCATCTACTGGTGAAGATGTGAACATCGTCTCCTTTTTCCGTATTTGTGCATAACCGACAAACTCACCTTCTCCTATATTTTGAGAACCACAATTAGAGCATGTCTGCACGTCTTTCTGTTTCATGAGAGCACCACCTTTAATCTGTTTCTACTCCCTTCGACAGTTAACTTCCATTTCCCTTCCAAAAAACCTCTTATTCTCTTACATTTCAACAGGAATCTCCAAACAAACATCGTATATGTACTATGAAATATATTTATTGACGGGGGAATCTCATGAGTACAATTATGACAATCAATACCGCACAAGAAATTGAAAACGCAGAAATACATATGCTTTCTTCTAGATTAGCACTACTACAAGCAATGGACGGAAATCCAATGCAAGTACAAATAAAAAAGTTCGAGAGTGCCACAGCCTTTTCATCAAAAGTAATTGCTGGTCCTGCTTTTAACACAGTCAAAGGCGTTACCTTTATAAATACAGATGAGATAGATGCGATTATCTCTTATTATCAATCACTACAAATTCCTTACCGTTTTGAAATTACACCAGCACAAGGTACAGCTGAATTATTTCAATACTTATCTGAAAAAAGATTTTACCAATCTAGCTTCCATACCGCTTTATATAGTAAACCAAAAGAAGATCCATCTCTTCTTCCTTCTAACATTTCAGTACGCAAACTAAAAGAAAATGAGTTTGATATTTTTGCTGACATATATGTACGTGGTTTTAACATGCCATCCTTTACAAAAGATGGCGTGCGCCAAAATAACGAAATTCTTTATAATAAACCAGGATGGCATTTTTTCATAGCTGAAATTCAAAACACTCCTGCTAGTATAGGAGTTCTCTTTATAAATAATGGTGTTGCTTCATTAGCTGCTTCTGCTACTTTGCCAGAATTTCAGCTTAAAGGCTGTCATACTGCATTAATTCAAAAAAGAATTGAGACAGCTATTGAATCCAATTGTCATTTAATAGTTGGGCAAGCAAGGTTTGGTAGCAGCAGTCAAAATAATATGGAACGTGCCCATATGAAAATTGCTTATACAAAATCCATATGGACTGCAAAAGACATGTAATTTACATTCTTTCTCCTTCCATTACAATCTTATACATTCTATGACAATTCCTTTTCTACCCTATTAATCATTTGAATATTCAAACTAAATTTGTTACGCTATTACTAGATACATCATTCAACTTGCAATATGAAAAGAGAATTCTAATCAAACTACAAGGAGGAGAAATGTATGACTAAACATGATCATGGTTTAAAAGAAAAAGTAGAAGGTGCCATTGATAAAGTAAAAGGCGAAGTAAAGGAAGTTGTTGGGAAAGTAACTGACAATAAAAAATTACAAGCTGAAGGAAAATGGGATAAAGTAAAAGGCACCGCTAAAGATACAGTTGGTAGTGTAAAAGAAAAAGTCCATGAATATCAAGAACACAAGAAAGAAAAATAAAAAAGAGCCCATCGGCTCTTTTTTATTTCCCTTCACTCTTCTCTAACACATACAAATCTTCTTCAATATTAGATAGTTTCTCTGTTACAAGCTTTCTAGCATCTCCAATTGCTTGATTGTATGCAAATGGTCCTACTAATTTAATCATTTCTTCTATTAATCGCTCTGCTTGGAAACGTCCAATTTCATCTAAATCTTCTTCAACGAAAAATTGCTGAATTTGTGCCACAAGCTCTTCTTTTTTATCATTTGGTATTTTTATATTCATCATCATTTGTTACTCCTCTATATTTAAGTTAGTCCGTTTCTTAACTCTACCATAGAAAAACGCTTTCCAGGACAACTTTTTGTAACGCCTTCTAGCTCCCTATGACCGAGTATATTTTCTTTCTTTATAGCAAACTGCTTCATAAACATTTTACATAAAGAATACAATGCATTCATTTGTGCAGAAGTTGGATTATATTTATCAAAATTACCCGTCATACATATTCCAATTGTATCTCTATTATTTTCTTTCGCATGTGCTCCAATATGTAAACCTCGCCCTTCAACTACAGTTCCATCTTCTTCAATAAAATAATTGTAACCGATCCCGCTCCACCCTCTTACTTTTTGATGAAATTCATGTGTTTTATACACATCCCATCCATCTTCGGATGTATGGTGGATAATCAGTTTATTAACTTTCTCTAAAGGAACTAATTCATCTTGAAATGTTAAATTAATACATTTAATTTCCATTCGAACATCCTCCCCTTACAAATCAATGATCATAATTGTTTTATCATCTGGTCTTATTCTCTTTTCCCCTTCTAGCTGTTCAATAATTGCTACATATTCACTTATACTATTATTTCTTATATATGCAACAGTTTGTTCAAGTGGCCAATCTGGGTGGTATACTCCGTCTGAACAAATAAAAATCCCGCTCACTTCATCTATATGTAGTTCACCATGTTGTAAATAATGTATCGCTTCTTTCATTCCATTTGCAACGGAATATCCGCCCTGCATATTTGCAAGATAACGATTGTATTTTAACTGTTCTTGCACATCTTGAAAAACATGTTCTTCTGGTACAGATAACCCTTTTTTACGATCTTCTTCTCTCTTCTTTTTTGCTCGTTTACTAATTCCTTCAACCGTGTCTTGCGTTAATACTTGCATCGTTCCATTTTGAAGTATTGCAACAATCATACAGTCTCCTAACTGTGCGTATTCAATTTTCTCACCATTTATTTGAACTGCCGCAATACATGTACACCACAAATGCTCTTTCTTTCTCGTGTCTACTTCATATTCTAACATTTTGCTTTGCAATGCTTCATTTGCTTTTGCAACGGCAACTTGTAAACTATGAGTTTCTCGTAATGAAGTAAAATAACTTGCAAATAAATGTGAAGCGATGTATGCTCCATTATGTCCCTTTTCATCACGAAACGGGACGAGCGGTGTTGCACCATCACATACACCATACATCTTTTTTTCTTCATTACAAAAATAAGAATCCTCACATTCTTGCTTCAACGGGCTTTTCTGTTGATACGTTTTTATCCTCATATCTGTATCCCCTTTCAAATGATAAAATACTCGAATTCTTTTGATTAATCTAATTTTCCGAAATAAACTGTTTTTACCCAAAACTTTCAATATCATATATAATCTTGAAATAATATGAATTTTTTAGTGAAGGACGGGAAAGAGATGGTCAGATTTCTTGGTGTTATTATCGGTTCTATTATTATTGCGATTGCATTTAATCTTTTCCTTATCCCCCACAAAATATTAAGTAGTGGAATTGGCGGAATTGCTATTATTTTAGGGATTGTAACTCCTGTAAACACGGGTATTATTAACTTTGTATTAAACTTACCTATCCTTATTTTAGGATACATAGGTCTTGGAAAAAAAGTAATTTTTAACACTGTTATCTCTGTTATTGTATTATCTGTTGCATTATACTATGTTCCAGTGAAAGTCGTAGCAACAGACCCACTTTTATCATCTATCTTTGGTGGTGTCATTGCCGGAGCTGGTATCGGTCTTGTTTTTAACTGTAATGGCTCAACTGGTGGATTTGATATTATCGGTATGTTGTTATCTCGCAAAAGAGACATTAAACTTGGCGGATTCCTTATTGTTTTAAATGCAGTTGTTGTAATAATTGCAGGATTCTTCTTCACTTGGGATGTTGCTCTTACAAGCTTACTTTCCATTTATGTAACTGGTAAAGTCATCGATGCTATTCATACGAAACATCGAAAGGTTACACTTATGATTGTAACAAATGAAGCAGAAAAAATGAAAAAACAACTTCTTTCAACTGTTGTACGTGGAATTACATTACTTGATGGCGAAGGTGCTTATTCCAGCGAAAAAAAACGTGTACTTATGACCGTCGTTTCTCGTGAAGAATTAGCAAGTATGAAATTAACAATTTCCGAAATTGACCCTCATGCATTCGTTAACATTACCGAAACGGTTGAAGTATTAGGATTGTTTCGAAAAGGTTAAAAAACTAGGTGGATTTCCACCTAGTTTTTATTTTCCATAAATTCAATTCGATTTCCGAACGGATCTGACACATAAAATCTAATTACATCTGGCCGTGCATGATCATCTATTACTTCAATACCTTGCTTTATTAACTCTTGTTTAAATTCATCAATTTTTAAAACATAAAAAGCTGGATGCGCCTTTTTAGCTGGATTGAAGTTTTTCTCAACTCCGATATGAATCTCTTGATTTCCACACTTAAACCAGCACCCACCACGCTTCTTTAATTCCTCTGGCTTCGGTATTTCCTCCATACCAATTTTATTACCGTAAAACTCTCGTGCTTCTTCTTCACACCCTACAGGCGCAGCTACTTGCACATGATCGATACCTTGAATATAATTTCTCATTTTCTCTCCCCCTCTTCTACCCTAATGTTATAAAGAAAACCTACTCCTGTAACTTACAAAAGATTTATAAAACAATATAAGCTCCCCTTATTACGACCTTACACTCACTTTTCCAAAATAAAGAAAACAAAATTTATTATATAACTTCCATTTTTTATAGAAATACACATTACATCTATATTATAGTTATGGATAGACAAATCTTTTTAGATGCTATTTGTACGGAGGAACTATTATGAGTCGTAAAAAATATTCATCAACTCAAAGAAAACGTCATCCGAACATTTCTAGACGTTTGCGAAACCATATACAAGATCGTTCATTAACAGAAATGTACGCATCTCTGTTCGAACACAATCCTGATAGTATTATTTCATTAAATTTAGAGGGAGTTATTCTACATATAAATCCTTCTGCCGAAAGAATATTAGGTTACAATTCTTTAGAATTAGAACAGAAAAATATTACCTCTATTTTAGAAGCTCATATTTCTGAGCAAGTATTACAAAATATAAAGAATACTGAAGCGGATAATCAACAAGAGTATATTTTATCTATTTATCATAAAAATGGATTCTTATTAGACGTCGTGACAAAACTAGTTCCTATTTTTGTCCAAAATCGTCTAACTGGCGTATATACTATTATGAAGCCTCTTGAAAAATCAGAAAGAATTGAGAATATGCTAAAAGAAAGTGAGAAGAGGTTACGTACATTAGTGAACTCGATGCCTGCGTTTGTTATATTTAAGGATCATGAGGGGCGCTGGCTTGAGGCAAATGACTACGCACTTTCTTGTTTCAATTTCCATCATGTACCTTACCATGGGAAAAAAGATAGTGAACTCATTCAATATAACGAAGCGTACCGAGAGGCTTTTTTACATTGTGAAGAAGTCGACGAACTAGCATGGCAACAAAGACAAATTCTTCATGGCGAGGAATTTATTATTCATAGAGATGATTTTGACCTAATCTTAAGTATATCGAAAGTTCCACTTTATCATCCTGACGGCTCGCGAAAAGGTCTTATCGTAATGGGAAGAGACGTTACCGAGCTAAAAGAAACGGAAAAGTTATTACGAAAATCAGAAAAACTCGCAGTAGTCGGACAACTGACAGCTGGAATCGCCCATGAAATTCGAAATCCACTCACTTCTCTAAAAGGTTTTCTAACATTGCTACTCCCTGAAATAAATGAAGAGCAAAAATGGTATATCGATGTTATGTTAAGTGAGATTTCACAAATGGAATCTATCACAAGTCAATTTATGGCGATGTCTAAACCACAAGTATTATCAATCAAAACTTGTAACATACAAGCTTTAATTGAAGAGGTAGTCACATTTATTTTACCAACTGCTATTATGCATAGCGTTCATATCATTATGGATCATTTTGATTACGCACATGATATTCAATGTGACGGTAACCAATTAAAACAAGTTTTTATAAACATATTAAAAAATGCGATAGAAGCAATGCCAAATGGCGGAAATATTTTCATCCAAACAAAACCATTAGAGGATACTTTCATCTTAATACGTATTATCGATGAAGGTTGCGGTATCCCAGAAGATCGTATCTCTCGTTTAGGCGAACCATTTTATAGTTTAAAAGAAAAGGGAACAGGACTAGGATTAATGATGTGTTACAAAATAATTGAAGAACATCATGGTAAATTACACATTTCAAGCGAGTTAGATAAAGGTACGATCGTTGATATTCAACTTCCGCTTTCTTCATCTCATCTTGCAATTCAGTCGTAAAAAAAGAAGCATTTGCTAATTGTTAGCAGATGCTTCTTTTTTTACTTTTATAATACTGTATTGACATACCATTCTTTTGCTTTTTCTACTTCACCCATCGTTAATTGATGTCCTCTATTTTCCCAATGCATTGTAACAGTAGCATTTACATTCTCTAATAGTACCTTCAATTCCTCTGACTCCGCTGAGGAACAAATCGGGTCATTTGTCCCAGCAGCGATAAATACGGATTTCCCTGCTAAATTAGGCAATTGTGTTCCTCTTCTAGGTACCATTGGGTGATGAAGGACAGCACCTTTTAATGCATTTTCGTAATGGAATAATAAGCTTGCAGCAATGTTTGCTCCATTTGAATAACCGATAGCTACAATATTATTTCTATCAAATTCATATGTTTTTGCAGCTTCATCTAAAAACTCATTTAATTCCTTCGTACGGAAAATCAAATCCTCTTCATCAAAAATACCTTCTGCTAATCGGCGGAAGAAACGTGGCATGCCTTGTTCTAATACATTTCCCCTAACACTTAATACAGATGCTTCTGGATCAATTATTTCTGCAAGTGGTAATAAATCTAATTCATTACCTCCTGTACCATGAAGTAATAACAACACTGGTTTTGACGTATCTTTTCCTTTTTGAAAAACATGTTTCATCATAATCCTTTTCCCCTTTCAATCACTTTAATCTAAATTTCTCACTTCAAATGGTAAAAGTGTTTGTTCAATTTGTTTTCTATGTGGTTCATATTGCTCTGGTAACTTTAATTCCTCACCCATCGTCTCTAACGATTCGTCATGAGCGAAACCAGGAGGGTCTGTTGCAATTTCAAATAAAATTTCCCCATGTTCTCTAAAATAAATTGCGTTAAAATAATTTCGATCTTGTACAGGAGTTACGTGGTATCCAAAACGAGACACATGCTCTTTCCAGTCAAGTTGATCATCATCGTTAGTCGCTCTCCAAGCAATATGGTGGACTGTACCAACACCCATTTGGCCACGCCCGATTGTCGATAGCCTCAAGTCGATAATATTCCCAATATCAGCAGAAGAACGGAATCGAACGAATTCACCTTCTTCTCCAAGTTTCTCAAGACCCATAACATGCTCTAACAATTCAGCTGTTTTTTGAGGTTGTGCAGATAAAAGAACAGCACCGCCAAATCCTTTAATTGCTACTTCTGGCGTAACTTCTCCAAAAGTCCAATTATTTAATTCGCCTTCTTCTCTTTCTACTAATTCTATATGCAAACCATGTGGATCATCAAATTCTAAATACTGCTCTTCAAATCGAGTCATTTTTGTATACGAAATATCGAATTTTTCTAATCTATTTTCCCAAAACTCCATTGCGCCCTTTGGTACAACATAAGACGTAATGCCTACTTGACCGTCACCAATAATTCCTTCACGAGCACCTGCCCATGGGAAAAACGTAATAATTGTTCCAGGCTTTCCTCCTTCATTACCAAAATAAAGATGGTACGTGCCTGGATCATCAAAATTCACTGTTTGTTTCACTAAACGTAAACCTAACACACCAGCATAAAAATCTACATTTTCTTGTGGGTGTCCTACGATTGCTGTAATGTGATGAATTCCCATTGTTTTCTTTTCCATTTTCTCCGCCCCTTTTTATTTCATTTTAAAAACTTTTATACATTAAAATTCATTATTCATTTTGTCCATACTGCAAAGTAAAATCCATCGTTATGATTTTATCTTCAATTCGAGATATAAGTTGTGAAATTACGCATTATTTTCTATATCACTGAATTAATCTCGAATTCGAGATAATTTCCAAAAAAATATTTACTCCATCTGAAATCTTTATTCAGAAATAAATTATCTTGAACTCAAGAATTATTATAAGTTACTTACTTTTAGTTGTCAATAAGCACTTATTTTCATTTTAAATCAAAAGAGAGTAAATGCTAGTTAGCATTTACTCTCTTCGCTAATTATTTCGTTTCCTCTTCCAACACTGCTTCCATCTCATTAAATTCACGATGAATTGCTTTCACTGGTTCTTTCGTCAATAAACTTAGAACTATAACAGCTAATAAACTACAGAAGAATCCAGGTACCATTTCATACATAGTCGCTTTTAAACTTGGAATTTGTACCCAAGTAATAACAACTACTGCACCTACAATCATACCAGCAAGAACGCCCCATTTGTTCGTTCTCTTCCAATATAAACTTAATAAAATGGCGGGTCCGAATGCTGAACCAAATCCTGCCCAAGCATAACCGACAAGTGTTAAAATTGTATCACTTGGATGATACGCTAAAACAACTGCGATCATAGCTACTACTAATACTGACAGTCTACCGATAAATACAAGTTCTTTATCACTTGCGTTACGACGGAAAAATGTTTTATAGAAATCTTCCGTTACAGCACTTGAAATAACGAGTAATTGCGAGGAAATACTACTCATAATCGAAGCCAAAATAGCTGACAGTAAAAATCCAGTAATATACGGATGGAATAAAATGTTTGAGAATGTTACAAAGACCATTTCTGGGTCTTGTAATTTCTCATTATTTTTAGCGTAATAAGCAATACCAATTAGACCAGTAAGCATTGCACCTATAATTGAAATCGTCATCCAACCGATACCGATTCTACGAGAAGTTTTTAAATCTTTAACAGAGGTAATTGCCATAAAGCGAACAATAATATGCGGTTGACCAAAATACCCAAGACCCCATGCTAAAAATGAAATAATACCAAGAATTGTAGTACCTTTAAACATATCTAAATGCGATGCATCAACTTGCTTAATCGTATTGAATGTTTCTGTTACACCACCGACATCTGTAAAAGCTACAATTGGCACTAACACAAGAGCAATAAACATAATACAACCTTGCACAAAGTCGGTCCAACTTACTGCTAAAAAGCCACCGAATAATGTATAAGCAACAACGACACCGACAGTTACAAATAAACCAATTTTATAATCAAGATTAAAAGAATTCTCAAACAAACGTCCACCTGAAACTAAACCAGCTGACGCATAAAATGTGAAAAATACTAAAATGACGATAGCGGAGACAAAACGAAGTATTTTCGTACGATCTTTAAACCGATTTTCTAAAAAATCTGGAATCGTAATTGAATCATTTGCCACTTCTGTATACGTTCGCAAACGCGGGGCAAGAATTAAATAGTTTGCATAAGCACCTATTAATAAACCTATCGCAATCCATACACTTGATAATCCTGTTGCATACATCGCACCAGGTAATCCCATTAGCATCCAACCACTCATGTCAGAAGCACCAGCTGATAAAGCTGTAACTGCTGGACCGAGTCCCCTTCCGCCTAACATATAATCTGATAAATCGGATGTCTTCTTATAAGACCAATAACCGATATACAACATACCTGCCATATAAATAGCAAGCGAAACCATAATCTCGATCTTCACCAAATCTCTCCCTTAGTTACATAAGCCATTCAAAATTTCGAAAAATGACTTTTTCTATTTTCTTGTTTTCGCTTATGGTTCCCTACCTTAACAAACATTTTTTGTCCTTTCAAGTGAACAAGCCCTTTTCACTACATGTGAAAACCTTTATAAACGCCTTTATCCCAGTGGATTACCCCGGTTTTAAAATAAATTAAAGTAAAAATATTCAAAAAATAAAATGCCATTTTTTCACACCTTATTTTCATTCACTTATCAGACAAATTTCAAAAGAAAAAAGCCCTACGAATGTATGACTTTTAATCTATTAAACATAGCTTATCTTCTATTTACTAGTAGGAAACAATTCCGAAAGAGGAACTACTCTCCCCATCTCATCTTTAAACACAATATGCTCTCTCGTTAAATGACGCGGACTCTTTACTCCCGCTGCTGCCGCAAGTGAGAACAAACTATATCTCATACTAACAACATAATTCATTACTCGCCATTTCTTCTCATACGGATCTAGCGCTTTTTGATAGTGCGGATTCGTCGTGGCAACTCCAGATGGACATTGTCCGGAATTACATTGAAGTGCCATTATACAGCCACTTGCCATCATAAATCCACGGGCTGAATTTACAGCATCTGCACCAATGGCTAAAGCAATTGCCACTTTATCTGGTGTAATTAATTTCCCTGAGGCAAACACTTTGAATTTGTCCCGAACACCATAATGATTCGCTGTATCAATACATGTCAATAACGCTGGAATAAGCGGCATCCCCATACTATCTGCCATCGATTTATACGTTGCACCTGATCCACCTTCTGAACCATCAACTGTAATGAAATCTGGATAAATGTTTAACTCTTTCATCGATTTGAATAAATCTTCCAATGGCTCCTGCTGTCCAATTACAATCTTCATCCCGACTGGTTTACCGCCGTTTTCTTGCAAACGTTGAATAAAATAAAGTGTATCTGCTGCATTCTTTAAAAATGGAAATCGATTCGGTGAATTAATCGTTTCTCCTTTTCGCACATTCCGAACAGAAGCAATTTTCTCATTTACTTTTTGTCCCTCTAGATGACCACCACGTATTTTCGCACCTTGCCCAAATTTCAATTCGAATGCTTTAATATTGCTTTCTTTTGCTTTCTCCATAAATTTCTCCATTGAAAAATTACCATCCTCATCACGGTACCCAAATAAACCCGGACCAATTTGCGCAACGATATTCGCACCTGTATGTAAATGTTCTGGAATAACGCCACCTTCGCCAGTATTAATCCACGATCCGCCAGCCATCTTCGCACCAAACCCGCTCGCTAAAATATAATTTTCGCCAATCGCACCGTAAGAAGTCGCAGATGCCCCAAACATGCCATGTAGTTTCCACGGATATTTGCGGTTTTCACCGACGATAATTGCATCGTCTTCTTCATATAACCAAAGATTCGTTGTATCCGCTGTCAATTTTTCTCTTCGTGAAAATAACCCTTCTTTATGAATCACATACTTTTTCCCTTCACGTTCTTGCGTTTCATTCACACTTAATTCATCTGTTAATATTGGAAATAATGTATTAGCAATATAATATCCAGATGCATCAAAATCTCGTTTTGATCCAAAACCGAGTATTTCTGAACGGTATTTTGCTAGAAACATTACACTTTGAAAATCATAACGTGAAAAGGGCTTTCCATCCGTATCATGATCAAACCAATATTGCCTAAATTCCGGTCCTATCTTTTCAAGTAAATAACGCATCCTTCCTAAGTATGGATGTAACTTTAATATAGAATGATGCGTCCGTTTTTTTATAAAAAATGTAATAATAAAAAAAATGATTAATAGTAACATCAATAAGAGCAATATACTAATAATAACGAGTAGCGTTTCACTCATACCGCTTCCTCCTATGAAAATCCATAATAAAAGGAGAACACCTGATGTGTTCTCCTTTTATCTTTATTCAAATTAATGTAGCAAGATGCTCTTTCGCATCATATTCAACTAAACTTTCAGCATTTTTAATTCGATGAACAAAATCTGGATTAGCTATTAAAGGTCTTCCGAATGCCACTACATCAATTGTTCCTTCTTGCAACGCTTCTTCAGCCTCTTTCGGATTTAAATTCCCTACTCCTACAATCGTACCCTCCCAATATTTTCTTACTAATTGATGAAAATTCTTTCCGTCAGCAATAACTGCCGTATAATTCATCGTTGAAGGGTGAATCATCGTTAATCCAACTTCGTTGAACATATTTACAAACATTTCAATTGCAAACTCAGGGTTTTCCCACATATAAGTTGGATTATCACCTTTGAAAGCAGAGAAACGAAGAAGTGTTTTATCAGCCCCAACAGCTTCTATTACAGCCTCCGTTACTTCTTTCATAAACGTTAGCCTTTGCTTTAAATCTCCGCCGTATTTATCAGTACGCTTATTTGCGAACTCATAAGTAAATTGATCGATTAAATATCCGTGTGCACCGTGTATTTCTACTCCATCAAATCCAGCTTCGATCGCGTTTTTCGCAGCTTGTGCGTATTGACCAATCACCTCTTGTATTTCTTCTAACGTCATTGCTTCTGGCGTGTCGAACGGTTTACGAAAACGCGGAACATTTCCCTCTGCAGCGATAGCAGACGGTGCTTGCGGCATTTGCCCACCAATTATCTCGTGATGACTCATACGGCCAACATGCCATATTTGAGCAATAATCGTTCCACCTTCTTTATGTACTGCCTCTGTAACAGGCTTCCACGAATCGATTTGTTCTTGTGTATAAATCCCCGGTACTCCTGGATTTCCTTTTGCTCTTGGGCTAATGACGATTCCCTCTGTAATAATTAAGCCAACTCCATCAGCTGCACGTTTTCTATAGTACTCGACTACATCAGTACCAACGATTCCTGTTTCATGATTCGCGAAACATCTCGTCATCGGTGCCATTGCTATGCGATTACGAAGAGACCAAGATCCAATTTGAATCGAGTCAAATAACTTCGTTTCTTCAATATTTTCAAAAGAACCCCAATCATTTATATTTGTTCCTTCATAAATACTTGCTGCTTTATTATTTGAACTTGTCATTTTTCTTCCCCCTAAAAAATTCTTACTATAATCGAATCATACTTACTTTTAGATAGTAACGTCAATTTATACGCTCTTATGTAGAAATATTCGCATAATAAAACGAACCGTTTTATTACTATAAGGGTTCTAGAATTCAAATCTCTACTGTCTATTCTTATATTCAGTAAGTGGATGAGGAAAATACTTGTTAAATGGATGTTTTCTTTTCTTCTAGTTTTATTACTATAGAATATATTGGTAATTGTTTTTCAAACTATTTACTAAAAAAACGATTTCCATTGTACTATATTCAAACTTACAGTAACGAGGCTTCAATCATTCATTTTGATTAAGCCGATTATCGTAATGGGGTAA
This sequence comes from Bacillus wiedmannii, assembly GCF_001583695.1. Lineage (GTDB taxonomy): Bacteria > Bacillota > Bacilli > Bacillales > Bacillaceae_G > Bacillus_A > Bacillus_A wiedmannii. The sequence goes on from NZ_LOBC01000028.1 coordinate 378,996, forward strand.
CATTTGTTTGCTTTCTCTTCATAACTAACATAAAAAAAGCCGTGCAAAAGCACGTTTTTTTTCCATATACGCACATCCGTCTCACCATTTATATCCTTTCGTGATCGATTTCTTAGTCCACATCGCCTAGTCTCCATCTCTGTCATTGCTCTAAAGAAGATAGGGAACAAATTCGTTTCCAATATGCAAACAACAAGCATTACGATAATAATTGCATATCTAACACGTTGTTTTTTCTATTTATCCGTTCCTAATCCCCATGAAAAAAAGAGCTGTCACATAGTCGAATTATCGACTATATGACACTCCTTTTTAGTTGACCGTATATGGCTAAAAATTCATTTATCTCTTTAATATAAAGAATATAAACAATTATTATCTCTTCACATATAAAAAATTACTTAGCAGTAGAAGTGAGAATGGTTCAGTATTCTTCTAAAAATAATAACTTATAAACCTAAAACAATGAAAGCCCTACCTCTCTTTCATCCTTACGGCTCCTCGTCCGTGCCAGTGTGAATCAGGATTGCAAAAATCAAGTAACTATTCTATCCAAGTGTTTAATTAAACTTCGAATATTCGTAAAGGACTTAAAAAATAAAAATGGATTTGATTGTAGTAATAACAAAAGAGGTTAATGCTCTAAAAGTGGTTTGAAAGAATTGAATGTCTTTGAAATGATTAATTCTCTATAATTATGTTCCCAAAAAATTCAAAACCTTTTTTGGGATCTAATACATTATTTCTAATGAATCTTAACAAAAGCTTTTTATTTGACTTTCTGTGATACCTTCAATTAATCCCAGTTCACTAATCAAAAATTCGTGTGCGTTATCTAACATTTTCTTTTCGCTTGCATTAAGTGCTTTTTCTTTCTGCATACGTAATAAATCACGTACAACTTCAGCACCTTCTTGTATTTTACCCGTCTTTATTTTATCAGTGTTCAATTTATACCTTTGTTTCCACGTAAGTAATCTATCAGATTCTCCATGTTGAAAAATATCCAATATGTGTGCTATTGCCGTTATATCCGTGACTGGTCGTATATTTGAGCTCAATATTCTCCCTGCCGGAATCATTACTTCCATATTACTACCCGACATTTTTATAACATAATATTGTTGTTTTTCTCCTGTGATTTCCTTCTCTTCTATGGCTTTAATTATACCTGCTCCCTGCATTGGATAAACTATGTTATCGCCAATTTGAAACAAATAATCCACCTCCATATATGGTAACCTTCTCAATCTTAACACACAATCAATTTTTTAGCAAAATTTTAATTTTATCATAAAATTATTTTTAATGTCAATCCTTTCGAACTAAGAAAATAATTTCGTAAAATATCATTAAAAACCCGCAATCTTATTAACTTTTCCACACATATATACATTCTAATTTCACCTTCTCTTTTTACATAAAAACACATTACTACATATAAGTAGTAATGTGTTTTTCAGACGGAATCGTTAAACATTCCCTATTAATTTCACGCCTATATACTAACCTGCTTACGGACTGTCTCTCTCGCTAAAAGAAAACTCATAATCACTTGCGCAGCTACTCGACTCGTCATATCTCTGAAATCAAGGGTTGGATCAATTTCTACTATATCCATCGCTTGAACGAGCGGTTCTTTACCAAGAAATTCAATCGCATCAAGTAAAGTCGTACTATCCATACCGCCAGGACCAATTGCTGGACAACCTGGTGCAAATGCTTGATCTAGTACATCCATATCAAGAGAAATGTAAATAGAAGTCACGCCTTGCTTTCTTAATACTTCAATACTTTCTGTGATAATATCTTTGATTTGTCGCTCTCGTACATCTTTCATTGTATATACTGTCACGCCATGTTCTTTTGCATATTCATGGTACGCTCGTGCATTTGAAAAATTACGAATTCCGATTTGAACGAGTTGTTTTCCTGTAATTACATCATTTTCCAGTAGACTACGGAACGGTGTACCATTTGATGGGCCACCATCATCTAAATTACGTAAATCATGATGGGCATCAAATTGAATAATACCGACCTTCCCTTTACTATTTGCAAATCCTGTTATACTCGGAAAGCTAATCGAGTGATCCCCGCCAAGAACGATTGGTATCATGTTTGGATTTACTTTCGTTACATGACCAACTGTTTTCGCAATTCGCTTATGACTTTCTTTTATATCCGTCACATGCATCGTAATATCGCCGCAATCATATAAGACACTTTCTTTCATATCATGTTCTTCTGTAATTGCGTACGTGCTATATGCATCTAACATTGCACGAATTGTTTTTGGTGCAAAACTTGCTCCTGAATGACTAATAGATGGTTTAGAAAGGGGTGCTCCAATTAAGGCAGCACCGAATATTTCCAAGCCTTCCTCCCAATCTTTAATCATCTCACTCCATTTCGTCACTTCACGATCGATAAACTTTGCATTTTTCTTTAAATAGTGGCCGTGCTCCACGATTGTTCACCTCTTGTATATGCGATATTACCATTCTTCCATACTGTATTTACATGACTTACGCCGTAATGATACGGTACGTAAGCATAATTGTAAGCATCCCATAGAACTAAATCTGCCTTGCGACCAACTCTAATTTTTCCAGCTACATCACCACGATTAATTGCGTAAGAAGAGTTAACTGTTACTGCATTCCAAACTTCTTCTGGTGTCATTTTCAGCTTGAGCATTGCAATGCTCATAATAAGCTGAATGTTCTCAGTTGGACAACTACCTGGGTTAAAGTCTGTAGCCAAAGCAACTGCAACACCTTCATCAATCATTTTACGTCCACGAGCAAAGCTTTCTTTATTTAAATAGAAAGTTGTTCCTGGTAATAAAGTCGCTACTGTATTAGAGTTTGCAAGCATTTCAATTCCTTTATCAGAAGCGCCAACTAAATGGTCCGCTGATGCCGCACCAATTTCAGCCGCTGCTTCCGTGCCACCAAGAGGGTCAATTTCATCTGCATGAATTTTCACATCAAACCCAAGCTCTTTCGCTTTTAATAAAAACTCTTTTGACTCTTCAACAGAGAACACACCTGTTTCACAGAAAATATCAACGAATTCAGCTAATTGCTTCTCTTTCATTTCTGGTAGTAGGTCTAACATCCATTGTAAAAATTCTTTCGATCTACCTTTATACTCTTTCGGAACTGCATGAGCACCTAAAAATGTGGAAACTAAATCAATCGAGTGCTCTTTTTGTAATTGTGCAGTTGCCTCTAATTGTTTCCATTCCGTCTCATCATCTAATCCGTAACCACTCTTCGCTTCTACAGTTGTAACTCCGAAAGATAGCATACGGTCTAAATGGAATTTCGCTTTTTGAACAAGTTCTTCTTTCGACGCCTTTTTCGTTGCATTTACAGTTGAAAGAATACCTCCGCCTTTTTCTAAAATTTCTAAGTACGGAACTCCTTGTAATTTTAGTGCGATTTCATTTTCACGAGATCCACCAAATACAAGGTGAGTATGCGGATCAACAAGACCAGGAGAAACCATTTTCCCGCCGCAATCAATAACTTCTTTCGCTTGTAATCCTTTAGCTTCTTCCACTGTTCCAACGAAAGTAATTACGCCGTTTTCAATTCCAACCACACCATTTTCGATAACAGGAAGCGTGTTCATCGCTTCCCGTCTTAACAAGCCATCTTCTTGATCCATTGTTAGTAATTGACCGATATTTATTAGTAAAGTGTCCAGCATGTTTTCTCCTCCTTATTTCATCATCGGAATGTTAACGCCTTTTTCTTTCGCAGTTTCTACAGCTAAGTCATATCCTGCATCAACGTGACGAACAACACCCATACCAGGGTCAGAAGTTAATACGCGCTCAATACGTTTTGCTGCTGCTTCTGTTCCATCTGCAACGATAACCATTCCAGCGTGAAGTGAATAACCCATACCAACGCCACCACCGTGGTGAACAGATACCCAGCTCGCACCGTTTACACTATTAATTAATGCATTTAAAATTGGCCAGTCTGCTACTGCATCACTACCGTCTTTCATCGCTTCTGTTTCACGATTTGGAGATGCTACTGATCCGCAATCTAAATGGTCACGACCGATAACGATTGGTGCTGATAATTCACCATTTGCCACCATTTCATTAATAATGCGACCAAATTTCGCGCGCTCACCGTAACCTAACCAACAAATACGAGATGGAAGACCTTGGAACTCAACTTGCTGACGAGCCATACGAATCCAGTTACATAAATGCTCATTATCCGCAAACTCACGTAATATTACTTCGTCTGTTTTATAAATATCTTCTGGATCACCAGAAAGTGCTACCCAGCGGAATGGTCCTTTTCCTTCGCAGAATAATGGACGGATAAATGCTGGAACGAATCCTGGGAAATCGAATGCATTTTTCAAACCTTCATCGAAAGCAACTTGGCGAATATTATTTCCATAATCAAATGTAATTGCGCCTTTTTCTTGCATAGCAAGCATTGCTTCTACATGTTTTGTCATGCTTTCTTTTGATAATTGTACGTAACGTTCTGGATCTTCTTCACGAAGTTTCGCTGCTTCTTCTAATGTGAAACCTACTGGAATATAACCGTTTAATGGATCATGAGCAGATGTTTGATCCGTAACTAAATCTGGCGTAATATTGCGCTTCACTAGTTCTGGTAAAATCTCTGCCGCATTTCCTAATAAACCAATTGAAATTGGTTCTTTCTTCTCTTTATACTCGTTCGCAACCGTTAATGCTTCTTCTAATGATTCTGTATACATATCACAGTATCTCTTTTCAATACGACGATCGATGCTGCGCTTATCAACATCAATAGCAATGACAACACCGCCGTTCATCGTTACAGCAAGAGGTTGTGCACCACCCATACCACCTAAGCCAGCAGTAAGTGTTAATGTACCTTTTAATGAACCATCGAAATGTTGACGTGCCGCTTCGCCAAACGTTTCATATGTTCCTTGTAAAATACCTTGTGTTCCAATATAAATCCAGCTACCTGCGGTCATTTGTCCGTACATCATAAGACCTTTTTTCTCTAGTTCACGGAAGTGATCCCAGTTCGCCCATTTTGGTACTAAGTTTGAGTTCGCTAAAAGAACGCGAGGTGCATCTTCATGCGATTTAAAGATTGCAACTGGTTTTCCTGATTGAACAAGTAATGTTTCATCGCTTTCTAACGTTTTTAATGAATCTACAATCGCATGGTAGCTTTCCCAGTTACGAGCTGCACGGCCAATTCCGCCATATACAACTAATTCTTCTGGTTTTTCAGCAACTTCAGGATCTAAATTGTTCATTAACATACGAAGTGCAGCTTCTTGAACCCACCCTTTCGTTTGTAATTCAGTACCTCTTGGTGCGCGAATTGTTTGTTTAACTTTTTCCATTTCAATCTCTCCCTTTTCTCATTTTATAGTGCCGCGTTTACATCTAATCTTTCTTTTATCGAATAATTCGTTTTTAACCAGTGCGTAATATTTTCAATATCCGTTGAGAATATGCGATCATTTGTAATAGAAGGTACTTGTTGACGGCCTTGATGGTAGAAGCTCTTCGTCACTGTACTCATGTTTTCAATACCGCGATATTCTGCTGCTTGCATCGCACAAATCATCTCAATTGAAAGAACACGTCTTACATTTTGAATAATTTGATGTGCATGGCGTGAAGCGATTGTTCCCATACTTACGTGATCTTCTTGGTTAGCTGATGACGGGATTGAATCAACACTCGCTGGATGTGCTAACGTTTTATTTTCAGAAACAAGTGACGCTGCAGCGTATTGCATAATCATTGCACCAGACTGAAGTCCTGGTTCTGGACTTAAAAATGGAGGTAAATCATTTAATTGCGGATTTACTAAACGCTCGATACGACGCTCTGAAATATTTGCAAGTTCCGCCATTCCTACTTTTAAGAAGTCCATCGCAAACGCAATCGGTTGACCATGGAAATTCCCACCCGAAATTACTTTTTCTCCGCCATCAAAGATTAGCGGATTATCTGTTGCTGCATTCATTTCAATTTCTAATTTTTCTTTCACATAATTTAAAACTTGCCAAGAAGCACCGTGTACTTGCGGGATACAACGAAGTGAATATGCATCCTGCACTCGTAGTTCTCCTTGTTTTGTTGTTAATTTACTATCATGAAGGATGTCACGAATTCTGCTCGCTACTTCCACTTGCTCTTTATAACCACGTGCTTTATGAACATTTTCATCAAATGCATCAATAATGCCTTGTAATCCTTCAATTGTCATCGAAGCAATGAATTCAGCTTGATACGCCATTGCTTCTGCTTCTATATAAGAAAGAACTCCTTGCGCTGTCATCGCCTGCGTACCATTGATTAATGCAAGCCCTTCTTTCGCTTCAAGTTCAATCGGTTCAAGCCCTTCTTCTGTAAGAGCAACCATCGCATGAACGCGTTTCCCCTTATAGAACACTTCACCTTCGCCTAATAATACAAGCGCAAGATGAGATAAAGGTGCTAAATCGCCACTCGCACCAAGTGACCCTTGTTGCGGAACGACCGGGTGAATTTTACGATTTACAAACTCAAGAAGCATATTTACAACAAGTGGTCTAACACCAGATACTCCTTTAAGCATCGTGTTCGCTCGTAAAATTAACATACCGCGTGATACTTCTTCAGGGAATGGATCACCTATACCGCATGCATGTGACTGAATTAAATTGTGTTGAAGTGCCTTTACATCATCTTTTTGAATAAGCACATCACTGAACTTTCCAAATCCAGTTGTAATACCGTAAACGACTTTTCCGTCCTCTACAATTTTCTCAACAACTTCGCGGCACTCCGCCACCTTTTGCATACTATTTGGACAAGCTGTTACACCTTCCCCTTCAAGTAACAACCTCTTCATTTCTTCAATTGTCAATGTGTGTCCTGTTAACGTAATCATTCTTTTTCCTCCTTAAAAAGGCAAAAGGGGACCTTATCTTTTTAAGACAGACTTCTGTCCTAAAAAAGTAAGGCCCCCTTCTAACTAATAGACTATGGGCAAATCATATGTGATTAATTCCTAAACCAATCGCCTCATGCTCAGATCCTTTTACAGGTGCACCAATCGTTCCATATAATGCAACAGCAACCCATTCGCCTTCTTTTTTTCCGTCGTATGGTCTACCGCGCACAATCGCAAAGCGAAGTCCTACTGTACGAAGAACGTCTGCTAACTGAATTTGACCTCTCGTCACTCCGTACAAAGCTTCCATAATTGCATGATAAAGTGCATGTGTTTCTCTGTAAACATCTGTTTCAATAACTTGGGTGCTCTTAGCCGCTGTTTCCATTGCTGCTACAACTTTTTGCGAATTCATCGAACCCACTTTCCCCGTACAATACTTCCAACCTTTTGGAATAGATAATACAGGGCTTTCATTCTCATCCGCAAGTGCCAACAACATGGCCATACGACCAATTCGATGTGTTCCTTGAAGAAGCATGTGACTCTCTCATTTCTTTTAATTATTTGAATATTTCTTAATTTAAGAATATATGAAAACGGTTAAATCGTCAATAGTTTAAACTCACATTCGAACAATTTTTTCATCCCCTCCATTTGTGTACACAAATTATTTACACGAATTTTTCAGGCGTGCTATAGTCTCACTAACAGATACAAAGGGGCGATATTTCAATGACGAAGCGAAAAGATATTCATTTTCGAATTGAAGAAAAATTACTTGAAAGGTTTGAATCTGCACTCCATTACGAAGGTTTAAAGAAAACCGACGTATTAACACACGCGATTCAGCAATTTTGCACGAAGGTGGAATGTGAAAAAATGAATGATGTAAAACGCCAATATAACGTAAGCAACCATTTACAAACACGTATCGATACGCATAAACATTACGAAGAAAAACAAGTAAATTTAGATGAACTCGTCATGGAACATTTACAATTTCAAGGAGAAGAAAAAATATTAGAGGTTGGGTGTGCTAATGGAAATTTTCTTTCCCTTTTACAAACTAACGGTCATAAAGGCGAACTAACCGGTTTTGATCAATCAAAAACGATGCTTTCTGAAGCTGCAATAAAGAATAGCATAATTGAATGGAAACTAGGTGATGCTGGTAAACTTCCTTTTGAAGCTAATCGCTATGACTGGGTCATCGCAAGACATATGTTATATCACATGAAAGATGTCGAAAAAACAGTTCAAGGATTCCATAAAGTAATGCGTCCCGGAGGCTCACTTTTAGCTACAACAAATTCTGACGTTACATTACCTCATATAGTTGAAATGTGTAACCGCATGTTAGACGCATTTGATTTACCGAAAACAACATCATCAGTCACTCCATTTTGTTTAGAAAATGGTAAAGAGATATTACAGTCTGTTTTTCCAACTGTTGAAGAAACAGTTATTCATAATGCTCTCGTTTTTCATCATGCTACTCCGATTGTAAGCTATATTTCTAGCATGTTTCCATCGCTAAATATACCTGATAGTACATATCTTCACGCCGAAATGAAGGAATGGCTAAAAAAAGAAGTAGAAAATGAATTGTCACTTCATAACGGTATATGGCGCGACCCGAAAACGTTAGCCATTTATCGATGTCAAAAAGAAAAAAGCTATCCAATGCTAGCTTTTATACATTCTCATGTAAAAGTTTGTCCATCATCATATTGCCCTTTCCGCCATAAAAATTTATACTATGTTCGTTCGCTACTCCAAAATAAGTAGCAACTGCTATTCCGAATGGTACGAAAGCATGTCCTTGTGCAGTAATAATATTTGAGTGTTGTACAACTTCTTTATATACAAAATTTTCTACTGGAAAACAATCTAACTTTTGATAATCTATAGTCGCTGTATAAGAAATCCCTTTAAATAAACCTGCTCTTGCTAACGCATACGGTCCAGCACAAATCGCAGCTACTAATTTTTCTTTTTCAGAAAATTGGCGAATGACTGAAAAGAGAATATCTGCGTCTTTAATATGTACTTCGTCTCCCCCTGGAATGATAATCCCCTCATATTCATCTACACGCACTTCACTTAATTCTATATGCGTTTGTACTTGCAAGCCTGTTTCACTTATAATCAACCCTTTTGTTAAGCCCGCAGTAATGATTTCATATTTCTTTTTCAGTAATGCTGTTGCTACTGTAATTTCAAACTCCGCAAATGTTGGGTATACGAATAATAATATTTTTTTCATAGTCCTTTCTCCTTTAACCAGCCCATAAAATATGCTTCTAACTCATCCACTGTTAATGTATTCGTGTCCACATAAGTTACAGGAAATTGTTTATACCATTCTTTTTCAGTTTCTACTAATTTAAATTGTTCTTCGAATGTACTTCGATTTCTTGCCCCGTCATTATTTTTTCTATCATATAAATTTTCTTTCGAAACATCTAAATAAAAAATTGCATCCGAACGGCATTCTCTTAATTTATATAATTCATCTTTCAATTCAATTTCTATATCCCACTTTTCCCCTATAATCGTTGGATAAAAAATTGTATAAAACTCAATATCTTCTGGTCCACGATCAAAAATCACGACTGAATCTTTCACATTTTGAAACTCCTTTATTTTTGCTTCCATAAACATTTTTTGATTTATGATAAACCCTTCTTTTGAATTCATATCCAAATTTAATTGTTTTCGCTTTTTTACAATTGGATATGGATTTTCATATATAACTGAAAGCCCACATCTCTCTAACCTTTTAGCCAATGTTGTTTTTCCGCTTGCCATCGATCCTTGGAGTGAAATTACATATGCCATTCCTCTCATTCCCTTGCATTTTAGTATATCTATAATATACAGAATTTTAAAAACCATCAACAGAATATATATCATCTTGTTTCTTATTCTTATCTAACTTATAATAAAAATAGAGATTATGACGGACGCATCAATAATGTAAGCTTGGAAATCCAAGCTTACATTATTTTTTGCTTTCCCTTTTCTAATAAAAAGAGTATACTAGTTTAGAACGTATGTTCTTAATGATTACATACAGTAAGGAGATAGAACAATGGTATACGACACAAAAGCAATTTCTTGGAATGAGTCTTTAAAAAAACTTCAACGCCGCTATACAAACAAACAAGTTGATCGAAAAGAATTTGAAGATATTGAACTGATGGAATTCTTCCGCGATAACGACTACATTTCTTTACCTACACATATAAGCGGCTTATCAACAGTACGTTTTACTTCTTACTCTATTTTCACAACTAAAGATAAAGATCGTAAAGTTGGCACATTAATCATTGAATATGTAGAAGATGATAATAATAATTTATGTGTTGAACAACTATACTTTGTTTAAATGATAACGCTTGGTCAAAATGACCAAGCGTTCTTGCTTTCTATGAATCTCACTGTTTATAATATGAATAAAAGAAGACCGCAATCATTAAGGGGGGATAAGCTTGCTCGAAGGATGGTTCAGTTGGTTCATAGTGCTATGGACTGTTATTTTATTAGGACTTATGTCTATCGGTGGATACTTTATGTTCAGAAAATTCCTAAAACGATTACCTAAAGAAGATGGTATGTCCATTTTAGATTGGGAAGAGCACTATATTAATAAAACTAGACATTTATGGGATGAAGAACAAAAACAATTGTTAGAAGAGCTCGTAAGTCCTGTTCCAGAACTATTTCGCGATGTCGCTAAATCAAAAATTGCTGGCAAAATTGGAGAACTGGCATTACAAGAAAAAGCCTCTCAAATTACACAAGATTTAATTATTAAAGGATATATTATTGCTACACCGAAGCGTGATCATAAATTTTTAGTAAAAAAACTACAAGAAAAAGAGATTGATTATTCTAACTATAAATCTTTACTCGCAAAGTAACTTCACATTATTTTCAATAAAAAGGACAGCGCCTTTGACGCTGTCCTTTTTATTTTATACATATAACGTTTTCAAGTTAGCTTCATATCTTTTTCATTATAAAAACCATCTTCTTTTTCCATTTCCTTCTGTAATTTCGTAAAGGAACGATACATAGCAATTCTCCATGACACAATCATCGCGAACGCCAGTAAGAAGAACATGCCACTAAGTTGTCCTAAATCAAGAGATTGACTTAAGTATGTTTTAAATACAATCCGCACGACAAGTAATCCAATTAATATAAAAACAAAGGCTTTTGAACGTTTCAAATAAATCTCTTGTCCTCTAATTTCAAATTTAGATGTTTTAATAAGAAAAATAGAGAAAAACAAACCAACGCCAATTGCTTCTAACATTTCTGCTGGAGTTAATCGAAATTCAGGAAAAACAAACATCAACGCTCCCGTGCTCATAAAAAATGGTGGAAGTATAATTTTTTTCAATGTTGCAGGTTTCTTAGCTGCTTTTAAACGAATAAACATCGCACCGACAGCCATACAAACAGCAACGATACTTGATAAAACAACTATGTTCATATTTTCTCATCCTTTTTTGTGGCTATATGCAAAATATACTTTCATTATATGCTTTTCCGTTAGTATTTCCAACATTTTCACAGAATAATACTAAAAACCGGTAAAACCACCAAATAAACTTGAGAAATATACGATAATTTTCGTCATCCAGTTGAAATATAGGAAGATACCCATGACAATCATAACGTATCCTCCAATTTTCATGAATTTCATACTATTTCTTTTAATCCAAGACATTTTCGTAATAAAGAATGATAGCACGAAAAATGGGATAGCAAACCCAAGTATGTATGCTATCATATAAATCATTGCTGATTCTGGATTTGTTGCTGCTAATCCAATGACAGACACTAAAATAGGTCCAGTACAAGGCGTCCACCCTGCAGCAAAGGCCAATCCAATTAGAACGGATCCAAAATAGCCACTCGGACGATTTTTAAACGTAAATTTACGGTCTTGCATTAAAAACTTTGGCTTAAACACACCGACAATAATAAGACCGAACACGATGATAAATATACCACCTAACTGTCTAATTAAATCTTTATAATTTGTAAAGATGCCTCCAATAAAACTTGTACCAAACCCAATTGCAATAAATATAATTGAAAATCCAAGTAAGAAAAACGCTGTATGTATCATACTTCTTTTACGAAGCATTGCATTTTCTTCTTTCAACTCAGAAACCGACATACCTGTTATGTACGATAAAAATGCCGGATAAAGCGGTAAGCAACATGGGGAAATAAATGATAAAAATCCAGCGCCAAACGCTAAAAAAATACTAATATCTTGCATGATTCCACTCCTCTCCTTACATATTGTAGCAAAAACACATAAAAATACTATGAACAATTCGTGAACTCACTTTAACAACGTGATAATAAGAAAAACTACCCTTACAAACAGTTTCTAATAAAATGTTTTCATTTCCTTCTATATATAGAACAATCTCAATTAGACTACGAAACTTCTCTAATTGTTATTAACATAACAAAGGTAACATAGTTTCTCAAATGATTAGCACACTATAATGGACTACCCTTCTATCTCCCTAAAAAATATTTTTTTCAAGTGCTGCCTTTATACAATACGAAGCTGATTTTACAATACTTTTATTATTACTAATTTCAAGATTATGCATAAATATCATACTTTTATTATTCTTCTATAAAATGTCACACTTTTCTTTTATTTGACCCTTTATTTTTAATTTTGTATACTTCCCTCTAGTTATATATGTCCGTTAGGAACAATTTCATATAGATGGGAGGAATTTTTCATGCTTCGTTATTCTCTTTTAGTTTTATTAGGAGCGTGTAGTTATGGGATTTTAGCTATTTTCGTTAAACTTGCATATGCAGAAGGATTTTCACTTGGAGAGGTAATTGGCAGCCAATATTTGTTCGGTTGGATTATTTTGCTTGCTATTACTCTTCTATTTTCTAGACATCGTGTTCCATTAAAACAAGCATTAATTTTATTCGTTGCAGGTACATCTGCAAGTTTCACTGGAATTTTTTATTATGCTTCATTAAAAACTGTACCAGCATCTATCGCAATTATACTTTTATTCCAATTCGTTTGGGTCGGAATTATTATTGAAGCAGTCGCAACAAAAACTTTACCTTCAAGAGAAAAAGTTATTTCTGTTATTTTCTTACTTGCAGGTACATTTTTATCAAGTGGTTTACTAGAAAAATCAGCAGGTGATTTCGATACGACTGGAATCATATTAGGTTTATTATCTGCTGTTACATTTGCAACATACATTTTCGTGAGCGGGAAAGTTGCTGTTGAAGTCCCTTCATTACCACGCGGTGTTCTTTTAATGGCTGGTGCTTTAACCTTAGTAATGATTGTATTCCCTCCAACATTTATTTTTAACGGTGCAATTTCTGAAGGACTTTGGAAATACGGTTTAGGTTTAGGAACATTCAGTATCGTCATTCCTTCTATCGCCTTTACAATTGGTATTCCAAAGATTGGTTCTGGCTTAGCGACTATTCTTGGCGCTGCGGAACTACCAGTTACAACAATTATGTCTGTATTCGTTTTAAAAGAAGCGGTACTATCTTCACAATGGTTCGGTGTATCACTTATTTTAATCGGGATTGCAATCCCGCAAATTGCCTATGCAATGCGTGGACGTTATCGTAAACATCATACACACAAAAAATTGGCAGCATAAACGAGAGAGGATTTTCATTTGAGAATCCTCTCTTTTCTTATTGTATACTTAATATAAATACTTTATTTAAGAAAGAAGGCATTATACGTGGCAGCAAATCTAGAGCAATTAACTGAGATGCTAATTTCTATTCGTCGAAATTTACATGAGCATCCAGAATTATCATACGAAGAATTTAAAACGACGAAGACTATAAAAAATTGGTTAGAAGAGAAAAACATTACGATTATAAATTCTAGTTTAGAAACAGGCGTTATTGCTGAAATTTCAGGGAATAATAGCGGACCAATTATAGCAATCCGTGCTGATATTGATGCCCTTCCTATTCAAGAAGAAACAAATTTACCGTACGCTTCAAAAATTCCCGGTAAAATGCATGCTTGTGGGCATGATTTTCATACAGCTGCTATTATAGGTGCCGCTTATTTATTAAAAGAAAAAGAATCTTCTCTTAGCGGAACTGTACGCTTTATATTCCAGCCAGCTGAAGAAAGTAGCAATGGTGCTTGCAAAGTAATTGAAGCTGGGCATTTACATGGTGTACAAGCTATTTTCGGTATGCATAATAAACCTGATTTACCAGTAGGTACAATCGGTATTAAAGATGGTCCACTGATGGCCGGGGTTGATCGATTTGAAATTGAAATTCACGGAGTTGGTACACATGCAGCTGTACCAGATGCTGGGGTTGACCCTATTGTCGCGTCCTCCCAAATTGTTATCGCACTCCAAACAATTGTAAGCCGAAATATAAGCTCTTCACATAATGCCGTCGTCAGTGTCACAAACATCCATTCAGGAAATACGTGGAACGTAATTCCTGAAAAAGCAACGCTGGAAGGAACTGTACGTACATTCCAAACTGAAACACGTGAAAAGATTCCTGCACTAATGAAACGTATTATTCAAGGGGTTTCTGATGCATTAGGTGTAAAAACAGAATTTCGTTTTTATGCAGGTCCTCCTGCTGTTCAGAACGATACATCTTTAACAAACTTATCCTCTCAAGTTGCTGAAAAAATGAATTTAAATATCATCTCTCCTACCCCGTCGATGGCCGGAGAAGATTTTTCTTTTTATCAACAAGAAATACCTGGTTCATTCGTTTTTATGGGAACGAGTGGTACACATGAATGGCATCATCCAGCTTTTACAGTAGATGAGCAAGCATTACCTATAAGTGCAGAATACTTCGCTTTGTTAGCTGAAAAAGCACTTAAACAATTTGCATAAAAAAGAGCCGTTAAGAAATACTTAACGGCTCCTTTTTTTAAGTTAAATCGCGTTTTAAAAATACTGTATAGGAAATGCTTAAAAATACAAATAAATATAGTAATAACATACATGAAGCAAACGGGAATGTTACTCCATCAATAAAACTTCCATTCTTTGAAATACTGTATAAATCTGTGTTTGCTGGCAATAAATATTTCGCCCAATCATATCTAGTTGCTGCTAATAATGCAATATTTCCTGATAAAGCAAGAAATAGTGAAATACCAATCGCGCCTCCACTAGATCTTGTTAATACAGAAATCATAAATGCAAACGCTGCGTACACAATGGTCGGCAACCACGATAAAATATAATACTTACTAGCTTCCACAAAAATATTTTGTTTTATAATATTTCCATCTTGGAAAATAAGCTCACTCCATGCAGGCTGTTGGAATTTATAAATAACAAGTCCACATAAAGTGGAGAAAATCATATTAAATATAAACAATAACGCTGCAAATATCACAATTGCTAAAAATTTAGCTGTCAAAATTTTAAATCGACTCGCTGGTCGTATCGTTAAAAATTTATATGTTCCCCAGCTATATTCATTCGCAAAAATTGTACTTGCATACACGAGGATAAATGGGAGCAATATTGGAAATACGATAAAACCTGTATCTCTCATGAAAGAAAGCGGCGAACTGCTTGCCGGTGCTGTATCTGTATCTAAATGCTTCATCTTAAGCTGATATTCCTTTACAAGCTCGTCCCCAGATCGTTCCGCTAAAATAGCTTCTTTTTTCATGCCTAGCTTTTTCTCAATTTCTACAGTTCGTTCTGTATAATCGGCTTTCCATCCTTTTGTTTCCGGTTCTAAATACTTTACCGTAACCCACCCTAATCCAATTATTAATACTGCAATAACTGCAAAGGGAATAATCGTTCGCTTTCGCTTAAATATTTTATACAGTTCGTTATACACTAAATTAAACAATATCTTTTCCCCCTGTTAATTCTAAAAATTGCTCTTCTAACGTTTTTCTTTCTTCATATACACGATACACTTGAATATTTTTCTCAAGCAATGTACGAATAACATTTGGGATTTCTTCGTCTTTTACAGTAATAAGTAGATCATTACCTTTTATTAAAACATCTTGGTCTAACATTTCTGCTGCTTTATTCGCATCATCTACACGTATACGGATTGTCTCCATCTCTTCGCTTCGATTATGCTGAATATTTTGTGTCGCCACATATTCTCCATGCTGAATAATGATAACTCTGTCACACATTAATTCAACTTCTGAAAGTAAGTGACTAGATACAAGTACCGCTTTTCCTTGTTCATGTGCAATTTTCTTTATGTACATTCTCATTTCATGTATTCCACTAGGGTCTAATCCATTCGTTGGTTCATCTAATATCAATACATCTGGATCGTGAATAAGCGCTTGAGCAATTCCTAAACGTTGTCTCATGCCGAGTGAATATGCTTTTACTTTACGGTCAATTACTTGTCCCATTCCTAACAATTTCACTACTTCATCGATACGTTCTTCTGTCACATTGCCATTCATCCGTCCGAAATATGTTAAATTTTCATAGCCGCTCAAAAATGGATAAAATTCCGGTGTCTCAATTACTGCTCCAATTTTCGAAGCCGTACTTTCAAATTGCTGTTTTACAGATTGGCCGTCAATCCAAACTTCTCCCTCTGTCATACGAATCATGCCGACCATCATTCTCATTAAAGTCGTTTTTCCAGCACCATTTGGTCCGAGCAAACCAACTACTTCACCCTTTTTAACTTCGAAACTAATATTTTCTACAAGTGTCTTTGAACCGATTCGCTTCGTTAACCGCTCAACCTTTACAATTGATTGTTCATTTGTCATACTATACAACCTTTCCTTCCCATTCTTTGTCAGGTCTTTACACTGTAACATGATTATTTTTATGTGTAAAATAGGAAAAGGCATGATTTCTCATGCCTTTCCCTTGAATTAAAATGAATTTTCATCTTGTAAACTTTGAACAAATCGAAAACATTGCATCATCGATAATAGGACGATAACGATCATAATTATACTAACAACTACTATTGCATATATTGTAATCGGTGCACTATTTATCCCTTGTATTCCTACTATTTTCATAAAGATAATCGTAAATAATTTCAAAAATAACATCCCATTCACTAATCCAAAAACAAAAGCTGCTCCATAAATAAATAATTGCTCCTGACATAATAAACATAGTACGTCATTTCTCTTCCTATTCTCTGCTACATAAGATTTAATTTCCTCTTTCCTCACTTGCAGAAGAGAAAACGTTATTTTATATGTAGTAAAAATACAAATAAAAATGAATACAATAAACAGCATGTAAAAGCTCATTTGAAATAAAAGTGTAGTCTCTAATTTCCCAATAGCTCCTTCATTAAATTGGAGCGATATCATAAAAAATAAAATCATAGTACTCATAGCAACCCACATGAATTGCTTCATCCTTTTGGCAGCAAATGTTCTTATATTTTTTCTCACTAACTGACATAAAGACATATATTCTTCCCCTACCTTACTTCATACCATACTCATTCTATACTACTAGTGTATAAAAATATGACATTTTAAACATCGCACTACAATCTGAATTTTTTCTAAGTCTTTAGTCCTAGAAAACAAAATGGTAAAAAACAAACGTAATTGCGAATATAGCTATCTTCCATTTTCAAAAAAAGAAAGTAAAGCTTTCTTTTTTACCACCTCAATCCCAACTCGATAAAGATGTACAAGTGCAAAAACATTGGTATGTTAATATTGAAGGTAGTTCCACGCTCGCTCCTGAAGAAGCACCTCCAAGTATAAATAGCTCTACCTCTACTACTCTTCAATCTGCAATAAACTTAACATACAATCAAAAAACGACTTTAGCGGCTATAATAAAAACGAATAAAGAAACCGTAAGAATTCCAATGCTTGAGGAAAAAACTGCTATTGACCAACTATTACAAGAAAATGAACATGTTTATCTCTTTAGTATAGAACTAAAAAAAGAACACTAAAGCGGAAATGCAATTATATTGCATTTCCGCTTTAGTGTTTAATGAGGTGTACTTTTTAACAAATTAATTAATCTCATCCTCAACTTCTATTCTTTTCTTCTCTCTTGCAATTTTCAAAAACTCTAAAAGTTCTGGATTAGTATTCATTTTTTTGTACGCTACTGACATTTCTGCAACAAAATTCGAATCACATAACTCTTTATATACGACTTCGGTTTTATACAATTTATTTGCCGATACAGGTATGACCGTAATTCCGATTCCTGCCGCTACAAGTCCCATAACTGTTTGATATTCCGTTGCTTCTTGTACAATGTGTGGACTAAATCCTACGTCGCGGCAAAGTGATAAAATTGTATCGTATAACGCTGGCCATACCGGTCTCGTAATAAATACGAACGGTTCGTCTCTTAAATCTTCAATATGTATTTCATCCTTTTCAGCAAGTGGATGTGCCTTCGGTAAACATAACGTACAAGAAAGCTTTTGAATTGGTTCTAACTCTAGTAATTGCGTTGGAATTGGCGGACGCAAAAAGCCAATATCAATACGGTTATCATGAAGTGCATGCACCTGATCCGGTGTTGACAGTTCATGTAATGCAACAGACACTCTCGGAAATTTCTTTCTATACTCCCTTACGATAGATGGTAAAATATCATATATCGCCGCACCTACAAAACCAATTGAAAGTGAGCCCACTTCTCCCCTTTGGGCACTTTGTGCAACTTCTACTGCTTTATCAATTTGTTCAAACGCTTTTTTTACTTCTTTTAAAAACATTTCTCCAGCTTCTGTTAATTCAACTTTTCTCTTCGTTCTTGAAAATAACATAACTCCCATTTCTTTTTCTAATTGCTGAATTTGTTGACTAAGCGGTGGTTGTGTCATTTGTAAACGAGCAGCTGCTCGTCCAAAGTGTAACTCCTCTGCCACTACAACAAAATATTGCAAATGCCGTAATTCCATTTTGGACACCCTTTTCACTTTCAATTAATACATCTAATATATTAATAACATATAATTTATATATTAGACAAATTTTTCGAATGAACGTATAGTAGAAATTGTTAATTCTTTTTTACAATTTTTATGTAAAAAAAGAAAGAGGTGGGTACTGTATGAAATGGTGGAAATTAAGCGGACAAATTTTATTATTATTTTGTTTCGCTTGGACAGGTGAATGGATTGCAAAACAGGCACACCTCCCAGTTCCAGGAAGTATAATCGGTATTTTTTTATTGTTAATTTCATTAAAATTTAACCTAGTGAAAAAAGAGTGGATACAGGACGGAGCAGACTTTTTATTAAAAGAACTTATTTTATTTTTCATTCCTTCTGCAGTCGCTGTCATACGCTACAAAGATACACTATCACAATATGGAATCGATCTCATTTTAATTATTATGATTAGTACACTTTGTGTCACTCTCGCTACAGGACTCCTAACAGAATTGCTACTAAAGCGGAAAGGATCCACACAATGATCGGCTTTCTTTGTTTGCTATTAACACTATTCACATATTGGATATCGAAGAAAATGTATCAACGCTGGAATTGGAGCTTACTTTCTCCTCTGCTCGTCTGCCCTATTATTTTAATTGCTTTATTACTCGGACTAGACACACCTTATGAAACATATGAAACAGGTGGGCAATGGTTAACAGAATTATTAAAGCCTGCAACAGTCGCTTTTGCATGGCCAATCTATAAATACTTTGATTTACTCAAGAAACATGGAATAGCTATCTTACTTAATGTCATTGTCGGCTCGTTTTTATCAGTTATTACTTCAGCACTACTAGCAAATTATTTTCAAATTGATTCATCGTTAGAACATAGTTTAGCACCTCATATTGTAACGACACCAATTGCAATGGCCATTTCAGAAATGATCGGTGGTATGTCAGAATTAACGGCTGTATTTGTTGTTTTAACTGCGTTAACAGGAGCATTGCTCGGACCTTCTCTCATACGTATATGCCGTATTAAAACAGCGCTCGCAAAAGGCATTATGTTAGGCACGAGCGCAAATGGAACCGGTACATCAAAAGCATTCGAAATCGGCCCTGTAGAAGGAACCATTGCAAGTTTATCTATGCTTTTAACAGCAGGAGCTAGTTTAGTTATCGTTCCGCTTTTCTTATCGTGGATACATTGAAAAAGCAAGTGTTTAAACACTCGCTTTTTTATTTATATATTTATTTAAAATCTCATAATCCTCCGGGAAAGATAGCGTTAATTCCTTCACTTCATCTATCCTTTTCCAAGCAATTTCATGTATTAACTCATCAGGATCTTGGATTTTCATACTACCGCCTATTTTTTTAACGACATAATAATGAACGTATACAGGAACCCCGTATGTAATACCCTCTTTTTCGTATATTTTATTTACAACTTCCACATTGTAACCTGTTTCTTCCCAAACTTCTCGAATACAACATTCTTCTAGTGTCTCTCCCTTTTCAAGCCCTCCACTTGGAACAGACCACCTTTTTTCTTCACCCTTTTGCCCTTGCAACACCATTAAAACTTCATTTTTTTCATTTATACATACTGCTGCACAACCTATCCATCTTTCCATATACATCCCTCCCCTACAAAAATTCACCTTCTTTATCATTTTCTCCTTGAAAAAAGAGGAAAAAAGTAAACTAATGACGAAAAATCACATTAACTTCATAGACAATCCCTTCTTAGAAATTAAAAACGGAAGGATGAAAATATGATTTCTAAATATGTTGTGGAATGTGTCTTTTGTGAAGAAAATCGAAAACCACGCCAAGCTATCGTAACAGTTCCCGCCACTACTCAGCTACTAGCCATTGAAAAAGTGCGTGCGGAATGTAAACGTCGTTTCGGAAAAGCTTTATTATTGCAAACAGAAATTAAAGAAGAAATAGTTTTTGAACAAAAAGAAAGCTAACCATAAATTGGTCAGCTTTCTTATCCGATCATATTTTCACATGAAGATTAGGGGCATCCTCTTTAAGGATCGGGATCTTCCCATTATGTACGTTCCATAATGGTCATCGAACAATATATTTCTATGCAATTAATTATTGAATAGAATAGGGCAAAACTTGTTCGCATTTTTAGAAAAGGGATAGGGATATAATTCAAGTAGTACTTCGAATACTCGAACTTTATACTCATTATATTAAAGCAAATCCTTTTATATGGGAAATATGAATTACTTACATAATTCAGTCGTAAAACATATTAGTTTGCTATATTATTTTTATTCCATCAATAACATACATCCAGCTACAACTGGTGTCATAATCATTGAAAACTTCAAAAGCATACGTGGTGCATAATTTGTAAACTTCGCTCCGATATACGCTCCTAACATCGTCCCAATTAATACTTGCAATAACAATATATAATCTAGATACCCTTCTGAACTATATCCTAGCCCACCTCCAATCGCAATCGGCAATATAACAAGCATAGTTGTTCCTACAGATTGCTGAATCGTTAATCCTAATAGAACCATTAATCCAAGTTGAATAAATGGTGCAGAACCAATCCCGAATGAACCAGCCATCATTCCAGTGACTAATCCAAGACATATACATTTCATTATATTGTCTTTCGAAAAATCTTTAATTTCTGCTAAAAGTAGTTCTTCCCTATTTTGAAACTTAATTAATTTAACAAACATAAAAATTGCAGATAAAAATAACATTCCAGCTGTAAACCAATGAAGAAGATGCGATGGTATAAGTGAACCAAGCTTTGCACCAATATAAGAACCAAGTGCTCCACATCCACCAACAATCCCTCCTATAGTAACTACAACATTTCCTTCACGATAATGACTTATAACCCCAGATAATGTTGTAAATGCCATTGCAGTTAAAGACGTTGCAAGCGCAACATGAATAGGAATGCGGAATACTAAAGTGAGTATTGCGATAATAAAACCAGCTCCCCCTGCTCCAACAAATCCTAATAAAACTCCCATTACTAACATCGTTATAATAATTGCCACAGACTTTCCCTCCAGTAAAGCAATTATCCATCATATTCTTCCTTATATACAAATAAAAAGCATCCTAGATGGATGCTTTTTATTTCAATAATATGTACTTAATCTTGATTAATCAAAATAACTGCAGGACCAGCGACTACTACTCCAGCTACTTCTATCTTTTCAAATTCCTTTACTGTAATAGATATAACTCCTTCTCTTTCCATTAATTCTTTACTCAGGACATCAGTCGGGATTGCTTTCACCGTCTTACCTCCTTTTCATTTATACAATATGATACAATGAAACTTTAATTAGGCTGCCCGTTTATGCACGATAAAAATAACCCAATGCATCTATATATGCATCACCTCCGCTTTCATTCCTTATTCCCTTCAAAACCCTTCTCTCCCTTCCGTAACGTATTGAAAAATAAAAAAGAAGCTATAACATATAGCTTCTAAATTTATTTAATCTCTCTGCACCTTATATTTCAAAACTCTACCATCTTTATCAAATTGTAAAACAAGATGTTCACTATCTATAGGGATAAAGCCACGTTCAGTTCCAAGATAGTACGAAGTGATAACCCCGTTTTCTCCATTTCTCGTTTCAGTAGGCGTTCCTAATAATTGTGTAATTTCTTCATTTGATTTTCCTGTTAATTTATATTTTTGTATTAGATCATCTACCATATGTACCCGTTTATCTTCAGCATGTAACCATCGATCTTGATTAAACTTTGAAGTGTATGTATTCATACTTAATTGTGCAGTACATACTATTAACGGAATAAGTGCTACTATTAACACTTCCGACATTTGCTTCTTTTCTTCATTACGATTTTTAGCAACATATAAGATCGACTTTTGAATCATAACTAATAAAACAAATGGCACGACTATTACAAAAACGCTCGTTACACTTAATGACGTATGAGCCATACCAATAATAAACATAAAAGCAAGATACATTAGTATATACAAACAAATATAAACATACAAAATACCCCTTAATATAGCACTCAGAAAGCTCACCTCTTTTTAATTCATTATATAATTTATTCGATTAATGGTTTCTCGAAGTTTTTCTAACTCTTGCTCAGTATATATTACTTTCCCTGTTAAGATCTCATTTCTGAAGAACGTTACAATTTGCTCTCTATCTTTTAATCTCGGCGTTTTTTCTTCAGAAAGATCTAGCACTTCTTTCCCGCTCTCATTATAAAAATATACAATCGGTTTTACATTTTCCTTTACAATATCAACTTGCACTTCTTTCAAACAATTGTATAGAATATGCGATAGTTTCTTCGCTCTATATACTGGATTCCCTTCATTTTTCACTTGTATCGTTAATGAATCTTCACCTGTAATATATGCAAACGTCTCTTCTTTCTCTTCCTCTTGTTGATACTTGCCAATTTCATCAATCATAAATGAATATATACTAGCATTGTCTTTCGTTAAGCCATGAATTAACTTCCCTGTCCATTCTTTCGTCTCAAGTACATACATACCCGTTTTACTTAAAACAAGATGATGAATTCGAAAATCATTTCCACCGTGCTGATTTCTAATAAAAACATTCGGCATAATATGAAATTCATTATCTTTTATTATGCCTTGATCTACGAAGCCTCGCTTCATATAATGTAATGTTTCGTGTGTATTCACTTCAGCTCCATTTTTCGTATACTCTCGCAAATTTGCAATTAATTGTTGAAACATATGTATTTCGTTACTATGCTTTTCTTGCACTTCACTGCGTTCTTTACTATGTTGCACAGCTAATTGATTTTTCAACATACGCATATTTTCAAGTTCTCTAGCTGCACTTATTTGTAAATCATTGTATTTCTTCTGTTCCATATTTTTTAATGTATTTTGTTGTTCTTTATGCTCTGTAACTGTAGCTGCAATTTCATTTTCATACGTTTCAATTGCTTGTTTCTTTTCAAACTCTACTTGCTGACTCTCTGATTCTAGCTGCTTATTTTTATAGAACAGCACGAATGCTACAGCTAATAATAATAAAATCACACCTATTAGCACATAATCCATATTTTTACTCCTTTATTTCATTTTCATTTATTTTTATAAACATCCATTATATTATACTATGCTTTCAATATACACTTTGTAAAAATTACATATTTTTAATAAAGAGGGACTTTAATAAGCGATTTTCCCCATTCCCCACTGATTGTTTCAGGTTGCCCGCAAATAGCAGAATAAAAGGCATCTCAGGCGAGATACCTTTTACGTGCATTTTATTGTACACCATACTGAATATAACTTGAATCATAGTATATCCAGCCATTTCCACCTAAACCAAGCCAGCCATCTTGCTTACACCATACTATATAAGCCTCACCACGATGTAACTGTCTTATAACATTTCCATTTAATGATGGAGCATCCCGCAGATTCACATTATCACCAGTAATAGTCGCCACATAATGTTTATACTGAATGTAACTTGGATCATAGTATATCCATTCGTTTCCACCTAAAGCAAGCCAACCATCTTGTTCACTCAAAACTTCATACGATTCTCCTCTATTTAGCTGGCGAATTACACTAGATTGTAAAGATGGTCCACTCCGTAAATTTACATTATCGCCTTTAATTACAGCAACGCCGTAGACTGCAGTAGCAGTACTAGGTGGAGAAACATTTCCACCACCATTTGTTCCATTTCCTTGCAAAGCTTCTAATGAAACCGCTGCTGATACGTCACAATTTCCTACTACACCTGAAATTCGACCAGAATCTGTGTATTGCCATGCTGTCCACTCTGTCCATCCACCAGCATCAGCAGGCGGCGTACTAGAGTATTTAGAAATCCAAAGTGGAATATCACTTAATCCATTAATTCCAAACTCATTAATATACCAAACTCCTGTATATAACATGACATCTTTTCCAGTAGCCTGTTTCACATAATTTATGAAACTCCTTGCCCAATTAGATATAGCAGTACCAGTTAAATTACTATTACTCGGATCTATCGGTGATTCTAAATCTAAAACTGGCATTAAGTCTGTCTGATTGCTTTGTAATATGTTCACAAAATGTTTCGCTTCTGAAATTGCATCATTTAGTTCTGGATGTGCAAAATGGTATGCACCGATTAATACATTCGCATTTCGCGCTGCTTGTACATTTTGAACCAAAGTAGGATCAAGATTATTCACACCTTCTGTCGCTTTTGCATACGCCGCTGAAATACCCGATCCCTTCACTGCATTCCAATCAATGTTCCCTTCCCAATGAGACACATCGATAAACGTAATGTTTGAACTAGATCTATCTTGCATATAAAAGCTCCTATCAATTTTTTTCATTTCGTATACATACAATATGTACAACTTTAATAAAGAGTCACGACGTTTATACTATAGACATTGAGAGCAAACATATTTTATAAACAAAGTAAAAAGGCCTTGTAATTACAAGGCCTTTTGTAAAATCCCTTTATTTTGTAGTAAATACATATTATAATACAACCCTTGCTCACTCAGTAATTCTTGATGTGTTCCTCTTTCTACTATTTCTCCATCATGCATAACAAAAATTTGATCTGCATCTTGAATTGTAGATAATCTGTGTGCAATTGCTATCGTCGTTCTCCCTTTTCGCATTTGCTGTAATGCTGTTTGGATCGCATCTTCTGTTTCTGTATCAATATTAGCTGTTGCTTCATCTAATACTAATACTTTCGGATTCGTTGCTATCGTTCTAGCAAAAGCAATTAATTGGCGTTGACCACTAGAAAATGCAGCTCCTCTTTCTACTACTTCTGTTTCATACTGCTCTGGTAATTTTTCAATAAACGTATTCGCTTGCACAAATTGTGCCGCTTCTTTTACTTCTTCATCCGTAATTTCTTCATTGTACATACGAATATTTTGTTTTACATTTCCCGCAAATAAAAATGCATCTTGCAATACGAGTCCTATTTTCTTTCTAATTTCTCGTTCTTCAAATTTCTCTAAATCCACACCATCTATTACAATATTTCCGGACTTAATATTATAAAATCGCATTAACAAATTCATAATGGTACTTTTTCCGCTACCAGTGTGCCCAACGAAAGCAACCGTTTGCCCTTGTTTCACGTGAAAAGATACATTTTTTAAAACATCACGTTTTCCATCATACGAAAAAGTAACATTTTTAAATTCAATTTCTCCATTAACAACTTGAGGATTTCCATCCCCTTTTTGAACTGGAGCTAAATCTTTCTCATCCATTAAATGAAATACACGTGATGATGAAACAAGTGCCTGTTGGAAAAATGATAATTTCATCATCATCTCATTTACAGGCTGGAAGAAACGATGTATATAATTAACAAACGCATATAAGACACCTACTTCAACAGGACTCTTCAAAGCATCAATTCCAAATAAACCAAGTACTAACGCAATAGCCACAATATGAACTAAATCAGTTGCTGGACGTAAAAGTAACGCGTCTAATTTTAACGTCCGCCGCCCTGCACTATAATGTTTATTATTCACTTCTTCAAACTCTTTTCTCATACGCTTTTCTTGCCTGAACACTTGAACAATATTCATTCCTTGAATGGACTCATTCAACTTTGCATTTAACACGCTTAATTGATTACGTACTTCTAAATAAAAGGCTGCACTCTTCCGGCGATATAGCACCATAATTGCAAACATTATCGGAATTAATACGAGAGAAAATAGGGCTAGTTTTACATTTAATAAAAACATTGCTACTAAAATACCTATTAAAAAGACTACATTTTTGACAAATGTGGATAATACACTGACATAAAAATCTTTAATTGCTTCCGTATCATTCGTTATGCGCGATACAAGCGTACCAATCGGCGTACGATCAAAGAAACTTAATGACAACTTTTGAACATGATCATATACTTCAACACGCATATCTTGAACAATTTTAAAAGCGATATTTTGAAAATATAATAAGTCTAAATAAGTAAATAATACTTTTAATAAGTGAGCAATAAGATACACTACAAATAGAGTAACAAGTGCTGATTGATCAAAGTTACGTGGTACTAAATGTTCATCAAGAAATTGTTTAATTAAAAAAGGACCCATCATTTCAGTTACAGTTGCACCAACTAAAAAGATAAATGCTAAAGATAGCAACCTTTTATATGGCTTCATATAAGAAAGTAATCTACTTAAATCACTCCGCTTCTTGCCGGTCATCATACGCCTCCTTTCTCGACTAATGCTTCTAACTGCTGGCTCTCGTACATTTCTTTATACCAACCGTTTTCTTCCATTAATTGTTCATGTGTACCTCGTTGTACAATTCTGCCTTCATCCACAACAAGTATAAGATTGGCATGTTGAATTGCACTTAAACGATGAGCAGTAATAATCGTTGTTTTTCCTGCTCTTTCCCTCTTTAATGCATTTAAAATCGTTTCTTCTGTTTTTGCATCTACCGCTGATAAACAATCATCTAAAATTAAAATTTCCGCATTCGTTAATAAAGCACGTGCAATAGAGATTCTCTGTTTTTGGCCTCCAGATAACGAAACGCCTCTTTCTCCCACTACCGTTTCATACCCTTCTGAAAATTGGAGGATGTCATTATGAATACAAGCAATCTCTGCAGCGCGGGTTATTTCATTATATGTAGCATCCGCCTTTCCGAAGGCAATATTCTCCCCAATACTCGCTGAAAATAAAAAATGATCTTGCGGCACGTATGAAATGGCAGAACGGACACCGTAAAGTGTTACATCGCGAATATCCCGCTCCCCAACTTTTAATTCACCATTAAAATGGTCATACTCACGAATTAGACATTTTAATAAAGTCGTTTTCCCGGCACCTGTACGTCCGACCACTCCTAGTGTTTCACCCTTCTTTAAATCAAAGTGAACATCTATTAGCTGTAACAATTCATTTTTCTTATATGAAAATGAATCAACCGCAAATGTAACATCACCGCTCGCTATTGTATGCACAGCATCTTCTCTATTTACTACATCTGATTTTTGAGAGAGAATTTTTTCTACACGGTCATACGAAGCACGCCCACGCTCCATAATATTAAACAACCACCCAAAGGCTAACATTGGCCAAACGAGGGTACCTAAATACGTTGTAAATGTAACGAGATCACCTACAGTTAATTCCCCTCTCACAACTAATACTGACCCGTAACATACTGCAATTAAAAAAGAAAATCCAACGATAAGTGAGATTGTCGGATCAAACAACGAATCAATACGTGCGACTAACATATTTTTATGTACAACATCTTCTGACTTTTTTCGGAATGCTTGTAAATCTTCTTTCTCTTGTCCAATTGATCGAATTACCTTCATCCCACTCATACTCTCTTGCACTTTATCATTGATTTCCGAAAACGATTGCTGCGCTTTATGAAACCTTTTATGTAATAACGTTCCATAATAGTTTGTCGAAATCGCTACAATCGGCATTGGAATTAAGCTTAACAATGTTAACTTCCAACTAATTGTAAAACCCATCGCTACGAGTACACATCCCCCAACTGCTAATGAGTCAACCAATGTTAAAACGCCCGATCCAGCAGTTTGTTGAATCGCCTGAATATCATTAGTCGCATGCGCCATCAAATCACCCGTACGACGTGATTGATAAAAAGATGGACTCATCTTCGTAAAATGTTCGTATAAATTCTTCCGTAATTGACGAGCTAGTTTTAACGAAGATCCAAAAATCATAATACGCCATAAATAACGTAATATATACATAGTAATCCCTACAACTACTAACAAAATAACCCACTTCAACAACTTTTCAGATGTTAATGTTCCATTATTAATTTCATCTACTACAATACCTAGTACTTTCGGGGCTACAAGTTCAAGAAGCGCGACACCAAATAACATAATAATTCCGATTATGTACGCTCGTTTTTCTTGTTTAAAAAACCAAGCTAAATTAATAAATACTTTCATTTTTATCCTCCTCCCTTAAAATGAGCGATGTTTTCATTTTACCAAAAATACAGAATTTTTAAAAGTTTTAAACACTTTAAAAGTCCAATAGGAAAGGGCACTCTTATCGAGTGCCCTTTAGCGCTTATTTTGTTTGTTGCTTGCTCATCGCGCTCATCATTTGATTGATTTTCTTTTGGGAAGGTTTTTGTCCCATTTGCATCATCATCATTTTTAACATTTGTTCATTAATTGGTGGATTTTTTTCTAAGTAGTTCATCATGTATTTGCGGGCAATGAAAAATCCTAACGCCACGCCTGCTACTAGTGCTACTACGCCCACTAGAATACCTAACCAAATTGGCATATATTTTCCTCCTTCATGTTGTCTACCTTACAGTGTACTAAAACCTTTTCAATAAGACAAGATACAATTCGACATTTTTTACACATATGTTCGTACTTGTTTTAGAGGATTCAGCCATCCGTACTTTGTATTTTCATAATCCATTGCTAAAAATGTTAATTCACACTTCCTTAGTACTTCAAAGAAAGTCGTTTCCATAGAAACGTTTCCAGAGGTATTCATGCGAATGTAGTGCGGTTTCACCATTATTTCGCCGTATTCCGCTCCTGTATAAAGTGTATGTGTATGATGTGTTCGATCATATTTACCAAGAACGCGCAAAGCTTGTTCTAATTTATGGTGAATTTTCATTACTTGTAATGGCATCGTTATATACATCATTTGTTTATATAACACTTTTTTCTCCGAAAGGGACCCAGATTCTGAAAATCGAGCAAATAAATCAAAAAACAAATATTCACGACCAAAGTAAGCTTTCGCAATATCCTCTTGAATTAAATACAATTCATACGTTTTCATCTTTCGCCTCCCAATCTGGACAACCTTTTCCCTTCATTATATAGAAGAAATTTTGCAATGATTGTCTGACTGCGGAGAGATAAAAAACTTTTTCTGTCGAAAAAACTCATTTACATAGAAAAACCTCTCCATGCCGGAGAGATTTTTCTAAAATCATTAAAGCATTTCTTTTACTTTACGAACAACGTTCTCTACAGTAAATCCATACTCTTCCATAATCTTCTCACCAGGAGCAGAAGCACCGAATGTATCGATACCTAACACATCTCCGTCAAGACCTACGTAACGGTGCCATCCGAATGTAGCACCCATTTCGATTGCGAAACGTTTTGTTACTGCTTTTGGTAATACAGATTCTTTGTACTCAGCAGTTTGAGCTTCAAAGCGATCCATAGATGGCATGCTGACAACAGCTGCGTCAACGCCGTCTACTGCTAGAGCTTTTTGTGCTTCAACAGCTAGACTTACTTCAGATCCAGTTGCAAGTAAGATTACATCAGCTGTTTCTTTCTTGCTTGCAGAAACTACATATGCACCTTTTGCTACTTTTTCATACGTATCGTCTTTTGCACCTTCTAATGTTGGAAGGTCTTGACGAGTTAATACTAAAGCAGTTGGTTTGTTTGTAGATTCTAGAGCTAGTCTCCAAGCTGCAACAGATTCGTTACCATCAGCTGGACGAATAACAGATACATTTGGCATTGCACGTAGCGCTGCTAATTGCTCGACTGGCTCATGTGTTGGACCATCTTCACCAACAGCGATACTGTCGTGTGTGAATACATACGTTACTGGCAATTGCATTAATGCTGCAAGACGAATTGCTGGACGTAAGTAGTCAGAGAATACGAAGAACGTACCACCGTAAGTTTTTAAACCGCCATGTAGTGCAATACCGTTCATTGCTGCACCCATTGCGAACTCACGTACACCGTACCAAATGTTCTTTCCGCTGTAATCATCTCTTGTAAAGTCTTTTTCGTTATTCATGTATGTTTTGTTAGAACCAGCAAGGTCAGCAGATCCACCGAAGAATGATGGTACAGACTCTGCAATTGCATTAATTACAGCACCTGAAGAATTACGAGTTGCTGCTTTTGATCCTAATTCATAAGTTGGTAAGTTTTGCTCCCAACCTTCTGGAAGAAGACCATTCATTGCCGCTTGTAATTCGTTTGCTAATTCTGGGTATGCTTGTGCATATTCACCTAGCATAGTGTTCCAGGCTGCTTGCGCAGTTTCACCAACATCTTGTACAGTTTTACGGAAGTTGTCATATACTTCTTCTGCTACATGGAAGTCTTGCTCAGCAGTCCAAGCATATGCTTCTTTCGTTAATTTTGTTTCGTCTACACCAAGTGGAGAACCATGTGAAGCTGATTTTCCTGATTTGTTTGGAGAACCGAAACCAATTGTCGTTCTTACTTCAATTAGCGTTGGGCGTTTTTCGTCAGCTTTCGCTTCTTCGATTGCTTTCGCGATAGCTTCAATATCGTTTCCATCCTCAACACGGATTACTTGCCATCCGTATGCTTTGTAACGATCTTCTACACTTTCAGAGAATGAACGATTTAAATCGCCATCTAATGAAATATCGTTTGAATCATAAAGCACAACAAGACGACCTAATTGTAAATGAGCAGCTAATGAAGATGCTTCAGCAGAAACGCCTTCCATTAAATCTCCATCACCACAAATAGCGTATGTATGATGATCTACTACATTATACGCATCACGGTTATATTTAGCCGCTAAATGTCTTTCAGCCATTGCCATACCTACAGCAGTTGCAATACCTTGTCCAAGTGGACCAGTAGTTGCGTCTACACCTGCTGTATGACCGTACTCAGGATGTCCTGGAGTTTTGCTTCCCCATTGACGGAAGTTCTTTAAGTCATCCATTGTTAGATCATAACCAGATAGGTGAAGTAGGCTGTATAGTAACATTGAACCATGACCTGCAGATAATACGAAACGATCACGGTTAAACCACGTTGGGTTATTTGGATTGTGTTTCATAAATTGAGTCCATAATGTATAAGCCATTGGTGCTGCACCCATTGGCATTCCTGGGTGACCAGAGTTTGCTTTTTCAATCGCATCGATGGATAATGTGCGAATCGTGTTGATAGAAAGTTGTTCGATTGAATGTGACATGCTATTCTTCCCTTCGCTTATATTAGTAAACGTTTTATACATTTATATGATAGCTTCCCACGCAAGATTATACAACATGTATCGACAAATATGTTGATATTTTTTTGGTTTTTCATAAAAAAATCAGTGATTTCGGGAATGTATGGGTATTCAATATGACATACTTTTTCATTATTTTTATTTTAAAAAGAAAGGGAATTATCTGTATATTTATTCATCATTTTCAAATTCCATAATGCAAAATATATCCTTCCCCATTTTTCACTCTGCAAAGCAAACGAATAAAAGAATTTAAATCTTGGCATAATTTATCTCGATCAAATACGTATCTTTCATATTCTCCATCAGTATTATTATCATTTTCCCATTGAAACTGCCCTGTCAGTTCGATTGTTTCTGGCGCTAGAGAAAGCATATTAACTAGCGAACAAAATAACTGTTCTGCTATCACTGCCCCTTGCTGTTCTATTTTCGTAATACCATAATAGTGAATTCCAAATCCTTCTGCTCTTTTCGCTGGATAATAGGTCGGAATCAAATGGGTAAAATCTAATAGATATACGATTAGCTCATCACTTAATACAACACACTCATCTATCGTTGCCTTTTCTTTATATAGAAAACAAAGTTCAATCCAATCTATACCTATAAAATCCAACCCTTTTTCTTCATTCGAAACAAATACAAACTCGTGCTGTAAAGCCAAATTATCCCCCCTATTGCTCACATTTATTATTCTTATTATATAAAAAAGCACCTTTTATAGGTGCTTAAAATAAATTATACAATTTTCTTCCGTATCGAACTTGAAATAAAATCAATGATAATTACCATTAAAATAATACCCAATAAAATAATCCCCACACGAGACCAATTGCGTGAACTCAGTGCAAAAATTAGAGGCGTACCAATCCCACCTGCTCCAATAACACCTAAAATAGCAGCGGATCGTACATTAATTTCGAACCTGTATAACGTATACGATAGAAAATCCGGTAATACTTGTGGCAATACTGCATACCAAAGTATTTGAAAGCGATTCGCACCTGTAGCTATTAACGCTTCCGTCGGTCCTTTATCTATATTTTCAATTCCTTCTGAATATAATTTCCCTAACATTCCGATAGAGTGTAATCCTAAAGCTAGAACTCCGGCAAAGGAACCTGGTCCAACAGCTTTTATAAATAAAAGAGCCATAACTAATTCAGGAAATGTACGAACAAAACTAAGTACAAATTTCCCAGTTCCTGCCGTTAATTTTCCACTGCTCATATTCGTTGCCGCCCAAAAAGCGAATGGAACAGATAAAAAGGCAGAAATAAATGTACCTAATATCGCAATTGCCAACGTATCAATTAAGCCATGTAATAAATCTTCACCATCTGGCAAAGATACATACGACCAATCTGGATTCAATACACCTGTCATAATTGCTTTTGTAATTTCTCCTGCCGTATCCTTTATTCCCTCTAGCGGGACTCCTGAAAAAGCCCATACATAAACAAATGCAAGTGCTATAAAAATAAACCAGCGATACACACTCGGTTTCTTCGGTTTTGGTACAATTATCGTCGTTTTACTCATTATAATTTCTCCCGCAACAATGTACTTACATAATCAATTAACAATACAACAACAAGAGTATAAATAATAATAGATGCAGTTTGTTGATATTGTAAAAATCCAAGTGTACGGTCATAATACAACCCAATACCACCCGCTCCTACTAAACCTAAAACAGCTGCTGCACGTACGTTCACCTCAAATGTATAAAGAACATAGGAGACAAAATGTGCTTTCACTTGCGGAATTACCCCATACACAATCCATTGCACTTTATTTGCTCCTACTGCTGTCATCGCCTCTAATGGACCTGGATCAATCGATTCCATTGACTCATACAACAATTTCGCCACGAGCCCAATTGAGAAAAAAGTAAGAGCTAAAATACCTGGAAGTGGTCCTATTCCAAAAATAGCTACAAAAATTGCCGCTAATAATAAATCTGGTATCGTTCGGATAAAATTTAAAACCAATCGAGCTGGACCGTACAAAAATGTACTAGTAAACACATTACTTGCCGCAAATAGTGCCAGTGGAATAGCTAAAATCGCTCCTAAAGTCGTCCCAATAATCGCCATACGTATTGTATCTAACATCGCTGTTGTAATAACTTGAAAATAACTCCAATCAGGCGGCACCATCTCTTTTAACAAATCAATCATATTAGGAAAACCAACTACTAGTTTTGAAAATGATGCGTCGACCTGTACACTACTTCCCCACAACAGTAAAATGACTAGAATAGCCGTTAACATATGTTTCAACTTACTCGGCGGCTTCGGTATCGATTTTGAATATATCGTCGCGTCATTCATTTAACTGCCACCTCTAATAATTCACTTTTCTGCGCTACGTCTCCATAAATTTCAGCAAATTTTTCATCCGTTGCCTCTTCTACTGAACCATCAAAAACAATTTCGCCTGCATGTAATCCAATAATGCGTGTCGCATATTGCCTAGCTAAATCAATAGAATGTAAGTTTACAATTGTTGTAATCCCAAAATCTTCATTAATTTTTTTCAAATCATCTAATACTTGCTTTGTTGTTAGCGGATCTAACGACGCAACAGGTTCATCTGCCAATATGATTTTTGCTTCTTGCGCCAACGCTCTAGCAATCGATACACGTTGCTGTTGTCCTCCTGATAATTCATCAGCTCGCGCATATGCTTTTTCTAAAATATTCACCCTTTTTAACGATTGAAAGGCAAGCTCCAAATCTTCTTTTGGAAATAGACCTAACGTTGTACGAAAAGTCGAATGGTATCCAACACGCCCAGCTAATACATTCTTCAAAACCGTTGATCGTTTTACAAGGTTAAAACTTTGAAAAATCATACCAATATCCCGGCGCATGCGTCGTAATTCTTTTCCTTTCGCAGCAGTAATAGACTCACCTTCAATCAAGATTTCTCCTTCTGTAATCTCATGAAGGCGATTTACCGATCTAAGAAGTGTAGACTTTCCAGCCCCCGACAGCCCTACCATTACAACAAACTCACCTTTTTGAATGTTCAAGTTTATATTATTCAATCCTTTTGTACCATTCGGATACATTTTGGAAACATTTCGAAATTCTATCACACATCTTACCTACCTTCTATGTATTCAAAATGGCAAACTAACTGGAAACATATGCCTTCCAGTTAGCTGCCATTTCCATATGTATTATTGCGTTTTTACTTTCTTTCCATATTCACGAACGATATCAAATTTACTATCATCAGATTTAACATATCCTTCATGTGAATATACTTCTTTAATGATTTTGTGACCTTCCTCATTCTTTCCTATTTCAATGAAAGCGTCCTGTAATTTCTTACTCCACTCTGCATCTAAATCAGAACGTACCGAAATCGTATCATTTGGAATTTTTTCCGTAAATTTCACTATTTTCGTTTGATCGAATATATTCGGATAATCTTTTTTCACAATATTACGAGCATCTTGGAATACAACAGATGCATCTACATCACCATTTAAAAGAGCAATCAGCGACTGATCGTGACCTTTTAATGTAACAGGTTTCACATCCTTTAGTGGATCAATTCCCTCTTTTAACAATACAGCCGCAGGCCATACATACCCCGCTGATGACGTTACATCTTGATAACCAATTTTTTTACCTTTTAAATCTTTTACACTGTTAATATTTGAATTTTTCTTAACTACAAACTCAGATTTATAAAAGTCTACTAAATCCTTTGTAGGAGCTCCCGTTTCATCATCTACTCCAAAACGTTGTGCTTGTAAAATTACGTTTGCAGCCTTTTTCTCATGCGCTAGCACATACGCTGTTGGAGGTAAAAACCCTACATCTACTTG
The DNA here is from genome assembly GCF_001583695.1 of Bacillus wiedmannii. Classification (GTDB taxonomy): domain Bacteria; phylum Bacillota; class Bacilli; order Bacillales; family Bacillaceae_G; genus Bacillus_A; species Bacillus_A wiedmannii. The sequence goes on from NZ_LOBC01000028.1 coordinate 414,776, forward strand.
CTTAGACGCCATCGCTTCTACAATTGTATTGTAATTCGTTGAAATGCTAACTTTTACCGGAATATTTAATTTATCACTTAATAACTTTTCCAATGGTTTTGCCTTTGCCTCTAACGTATCTGCATTTTGAGAAGGAACAAATTGAACATTTAAAGTCTTCGGTACATAACCTTTTTTCGTATCTTCAGTTTTACTTGCACTTGATTCTTTCGTTCCACAACCACTTAATAATCCCGCCGCTAGTACAACTGTCGTACTCATTGCAAAAACTTTTTTCAACATATTAATGCCTCCAATTTTGTTGTTATAAAATTGCCTTCCGTAAACATGAAGAAATATATCACACATTTTCACGTACAATTGCTTATTTACAGAATCTTTACACATTCTATACATTCTCATTAAAATTCTCTTCATATATTTGATATGCTTAATTAGTAGATAACAATAGAAAAGGTGAATGATATTGAATCCAAATCAAATTGTAACTTTAAACATTTTATTAACAAGTGATATACATGGCACTGTTTATCCAATTCACTACCAAGATAACTCCCAAGCTGAAATTGGTTTAGCCAAAATTTCTACTCTTATAAAAAAAGAACGTTCCCAAAATAGAAACGTTCTTTTAATTGATAACGGTGACTTCATACAAGGAACACCCTTCACTTATCATTACGCTATATACGAAGAAGATAAGAAAAATCCAATGTCTTTATTAGCGAACTATTTACGTTATGATGCTGCAGTTATTGGGAATCATGAATTTAATTATGGAATGGACATATTAAATAATGCTATTTCTACTGCAAACTTTCCGTATCTATCAGCAAATATTTTAGATAAAAACAGAAAAGAACCTTATTTCGGGAAACCATATATAATAAAACATATTGAATCAAATATAAAAATTGCTATTTTAGGGATGACAACGCATTACATTCCCAATTGGGAACAACCCCATCACATTCAAGATTTACAATTTGAAGATGCATTAGAAACAACAAAAAGATGGGTTTCTTACATTCGCGAACACGAGAAACCAGATTTATTAGTCGTAGCCTACCATGGGGGATTTGAACGCGATTTACAAACTGGGGTACCGACTGAAGTTTTAACAGGTGAAAACCAAGGATATGCAATGTGCCATGAAATTGAAGGTATAGACATTTTACTAACAGGACACCAACACCGGGAAATCGCTCACACCGTAATGAATGGTGTAACAATTTTACAGATTGGATGCAATGGACACTCCGTTGGAAAAGTAACAGTAACATTCGAAAAAACAGAAAAAAAATGGAAAAAAAAAGAGAGTTATTCACAATTATTGCCCGTACAAGGAATTGAGGCTGACCAAGATATTCTTTCCTTGGTTGCCGATTATGAAGAAAAAACACAAAATTGGCTCGATCAACCTATTGGAGTAATCTATGGGGACATGCAAATTTCAGATGCTATGCAAACTCGTTTGCAAGACCATCCTTTTATTGAATTCATAAATAAAATACAGATGGATATAGCTAATGTTTCCATTTCTTGTACAAGCTTATTCCATAATACATCTCCAGGTTTCCCTAATCGCGTAACAATGCGTGACATCGTTTCTAATTATATTTATCCAAATACATTAAAAGTAATTAGAATAACTGGAGCGGATATAAAAGATGCCCTTGAACTCTCTGCTTCTTATTTCATATTAAAAGCAAATGGAACTATCATCGTAAACCCTACCTACATAGAACCAAAGCCGCAATACTATAATTACGATATGTGGGAAGGAATTTCGTACGTATTAAACATTTCCAAACCAATTGGCGAGAGAGTAGAATCCTTACAGTATAAAGGCGCTCCACTTCATATGAATGAAGAATATGACGTCGTTATGAATAATTATCGCGCAAGTGGCGGAGGGAACTTCTTTATGTTTCAAAATAAGCCCGTAATAAAAGACATACCAACAGATATGTCTGAACTTATCGCTAACTATATATTGAAGCACAAAAATATAGAAGCAACAGTCAATAACAACTGGAAAGTTATTAAATAACGGATATAATAAATAAAAAAGATGGGCTTCGCCCATCTTTTAGTTTAATTTTGCATTATCTTGCTTTTTTAAAGCTTTTAATTTCGCCGGTGTAACATCAGTACCTTCTTCGTTAACAACTTTAATTCCTTTAAGTTCGTTTAACATATTTTGACGAAATCCTTTTAAATATTGTTCACGTAGCGATTGGCGCTCACGTTGTTCTTCTTCAGTTAAGCCTTCAGCTTTTGCTTTTTTCGCTAAGAAGTTAATGCGTTCAATGAGTTCGTGACTTTGCATCTCGAATCCCCCTTTTACTCAAAACTGATTATTATCATACAATAGTTAGTCCTCTTTATCAAGCAATTGCTTTGTATATTCTACATATCTTCGATGTACAGTTGCTTTTGAAACATCATGACCAAAACCACGAAGTGTTGCTGCAATTTCTTCAAAAGTTAATTCATTCCGGCGTAAACGTACAATTTCCTCAATTGGCACTTCTTTCTTCTCTCGTCCTACGCTTAAATGACGATTCTTCAAATTATTTTCTGGACGATAACCTTTTTCTACTGCACGTTGCATACCACGTTTAATTTTTAAATTGTGGATCTTTCTTTGATACTCTTCAACAATCCCAATTATATCTAGTACCATCGAATCAGAGTCAGAGAGTTCTAATTCTCCATTATGCGTATGCGTATATACTTTTATTCCCTCTTTATGTAAACAGTGCATTAATGCAATCTTTGCATTCCCTCTACCAAGGCGCGTTTCATCTTGTATGAGAAGTACATCAACTTGTTCATCGCGAATTGTATCTAGCACTTCTAATATGCCATCACGTTCAATTGTATAACCACTAGCCTGCTCCTCAATCACCTTTACAACATTCATTTGATAGCGCTCAGCTAAATGCAATAATTCATCTTTTTGACGCAATAATGATGTTTCCTGTTCTTCTTTTGTTGTGCTCACACGCGCATAAATAATTGCATTCATTTTGAACCCTTCTTTCTCACTATATTTTCCTTATAGTGTATCATAAATTCGTCTTTCGTTCGAACTTATGTTTGTAGAATGTTTTTTCGCATGTTATACTTATTAATAAGAAAAATGAAAGAAAACGAGGTGTTAGAAAACATGGAAAAGTTAACGAAACGCCAGCAAGACATTCTCGACTTTATTAAGCTAAAAGTACAAGAAAAAGGATATCCACCTTCCGTACGTGAAATCGGTCAAGCAGTCGGCCTCGCTTCTAGTTCTACAGTGCACGGACATTTATCACGACTAGAAGAAAAAGGATATATTCGACGCGATCCAACAAAACCACGAGCAATTGAAATTTTAGGTGACAACCGAATGGATACAGAGACACAATCTGTTATTCAAGTTCCAATTGTCGGAAAAGTTACTGCTGGATTACCGATTACAGCAGTTGAAAGTGTAGAAGATCACTTCCCACTTCCAGCTAGCATTGTTGCTGGAGCAGACCAAGTGTTTATGTTACGTATTTCTGGAGATAGTATGATTGAAGCTGGTATTTTCGATGGAGATTTAGTTGTTGTTCGCCAACAACAGTCTGCATACAACGGTGAAATTGTAGTCGCTTTAACAGAAGATAACGAAGCAACTGTTAAACGTTTCTATAAAGAAAAAGACCATTTCCGTCTACAACCGGAAAACTCTTCATTAGAACCTATTATTTTAAAACAAGTATCAGTTATCGGAAAAGTAATTGGCGTATATCGTGATTTACATTAAGAATAATAAAAGAAGATAATTACCTTATTTATATACGGTAATTATCTTCTTTTTTGTATTTTGATAGATTTTCATACATTCTATTTCTTATGAACGAGTTTCAATCGTCACATCGCCAGCAGCTGTTTTACCACTAATCTTTTTACTACCATTGCCAATTGTTACATTTTTATTTTCTTCATTAAAAATCATTACTTCGCCAGCAGCGCTTTGCCCCGTTATAACTGCATCTTGTGGTTTTTCCAATAAAGTTATATCTACATCACCAGCAGTTGAACTTGCCTCTACGTCATATTTAGGATCATGATCCATAATATGCACTTCCCCACTAGCCGACTTCGCTGTTACTTTCCCTATTACTTTTTTAAAGTTCACCTCACCAGCTTTTGTAGATCCCTCCACACTCTTAGCTGTGACATGTTTCAAATCTACTTCTCCAGCCATTGTTCCAACACTTACATGATCACTTTTCACATCACTTATTTCTATTTGTCCAGCGGATGAATTTACTTTTATCTCTTGGTAAGAACGTTCAGGCACGAGGAGAGTTATTGTAGACGTTTGAAATCTAAAATCGTAAAAAGAAAAATCAAATGAAGCACCTTTTTCTCTTTCCCCAATAATTTTTAATGTGTCACCATCTTCGTCAATACGAACCTCGTGTTTACGTACATCTCCTGATTGCTTTACATAAAAAGAAGAGTCGGGAGATTTTTGGACAACAATATCCCCAGCGTCTAACTTAACTTCTATATTTTTTAATGTTTCGTTTTTAATTACGTCTTCTTTATTTCCTTCTTCTGCAGTTTGCACTGCTTTTTCATATGTTTGTGAAATCCCTATTACTCCAATAATGATACAAGCGATAGCTACTAACAATATTTTCTTCATCATCTACTCCCCTTTTATCATTTTGAAGTTCCATATTACATAACGTACGCATAACTTTTTAAACCACTTCGTACTATAATAAGCGATAATACATAACAACAAACCTACTCCAACAAACGTTATACTAACGAATACATCCAACCATATAAAAGTACCCATAAATACTTTTCCAATAACGAAAAATGGTGTCACTACACTAGCAATCCCACCGACCCAAAAAGAAAATATAAAAGCGATAATTGTAACTAACGGGCCTAACACAATAATGAAATTAAACAAACTAAGTCCAATCGCTGCCATGACAGCCCTTGTTATATTCGAAGTAGATGGGTCCTTTTTCATTTCATCAAAGCGATACAAAGCAAGTAAGTCTTTGGCAATTACTTTCGGAGAGCCAAGGCCTTTTATTATTTCCGATTCGGTTTTCCCCTCTTCTTTCCCAAACTGAAAATGCTCTTCATAATCAAATAAAATATCTTTCCTCTCTTCTTCCGGTAACTTTCTAAGATGACTTGATAATTCTTTAAGAAACTGTTCTTTACTCATCCCATTCCACCCCTTCAATAATTTCTTGTACGCCTTTTGCAAAATCACGCCACTCTGTTACTAACAAATTCAGTTGCGTTTCCCCTTGCTCAGTTAGTTGATAATATTTACGAGGCGGCCCCTCCGTAGATTCTTTCAAATACGTTTGAAAATACCCTTCTTTCGTTAAACGACGTAATAAAGGATACACTGACCCTTCCGATATTAAAAATTTATTTGAGATTTGCTGTACAAGTTCATAACCGTAACAATCTTTACGTTTCACAAGTGCCAAAACACACAGTTCTAACACACCTTTTTTAAACTGAACGTTCAAGGTCAATCCCCCTTTCTCATTTCAGTACTGTTCAATACACGGTACCTGTCATATCCATAATATACCACTTAGTATTATTCATTGCAAGGTACTCATTTATATTTACTCCCTAAATGTAGAAAACGTACAAATAAAAGCCTGAATAATGTCCTGTTATAACTGGCCATCACTCAGGCTTTTATTCGATTCGAACTGTATGAATACAAAAATTCATTCACTCTTTCCTCTCTAAGAACCAACTTCCATTTGTGACCTTAACAAATTTCGAAATACACCTTTTCTCTCTTTAGCCAATTGATTAAATTCACCTTTTTGAACAATTTCACCTTTTCCTAAAACAATAACTTGATCTGCATTACGGATCGTAGATAAACGATGCGCAATAACAACAATAATCATCGTTCCTTTCAATCTTTCTATTGCTGATTGGATTTTCACCTCATTTTCAGTATCTAATGCGCTCGTAGCTTCATCTAATACTAAAATGGATGGTTGTCTTAAAATAGCTCGAGCTAGTACAAGTCGTTGACGTTCACCACCTGAAAGTCTCACTCCACGATCTCCAATGAGAGTATCAAGCCCTTTTGGAAGCATTCGTACAAATTCAGCTGCCGTCGCAAAATCTAATGCAGTCCAGATTTGTTCTTCACTCGAATTCGGCTCAATCATCAATAAATTTTCTCTTATGCTTGCATTAAATAAAAAAGGATCTTGTGGCACATAACTAACAGCCCGTCTCAATGACAGTAAATTTTCACTTGTAAAAGGAGTTCCATCTATTAACACTTGACCTTTTTCTGGTTGAATCAACCCCATTAAAACATCGATTAATGTACTCTTCCCAGCTCCCGAATGTCCCACAATGGCCGTCATACTATTGATTGGTATTTGTACATTAATATTTTGAAGCGCATACAAAGGCTCCTTCTTATTATACCGAAAATAAATATCCTTACATTCAATACCCTGTTCTATACAAATCGGCTTTATATGTTTTTGCTGTATATCCTGCATTTCAATCGCTTCAATACATTCCCCTTGTAATTCCCATAATGACTTAAAAGCAGGAATGCTTGCCGCAAGCTGTTCTAAATTAGACTGAATTGTCATGAATCTTGGCCATAGTCTCGAAAAGATGAGAATGATTAATAGTAATTGGGTGGGCTGAGCTTTCAATATACTTACTGATAATAATATAAAAAATGCAATTAAAATAGCCATTGAAACTTTATAAAACAATTGAGAGTTCGATCTTATTCTCATATACTCCATTTGTTCGTTACTCATCTTTCCTGTTATAGTTTGTAACCATTCTAAACGTGATGCTTCCAAAGTATTACTCTTTATATCTTTAATTCCATTAAAATGATCTGTTATACCAGAAAGATAGCCTTGTGCCAATTTTGAGGTCTTACCGCCTAGTATTCGTGCTTTTTTTATAAAAACACGAGAAGCTACCAAGAATAATAAGCCAAAGCCCAAAACAAATATCGTTATTTTGGGAGATAATAAAAACGCAATCCCCACCTGTATGAATGTAAACAGAATAGCAGCTAACAATTGTAAAATTAAATTAACCCCATAACTTACGCGAGCTAATTCTGTAGTTAATATATTTATTAGATTTGTTTTCCTTTTCTCTAAAAAAAAACTCCACTTCGCTTTTAGAATCATACTATATGTTTCTATTCTTAATTCTCTTACAAAAACTTGTTGTGTTCTCGCATCCCTTAAGGTTATGTTTCTTTGTAGTAGATTTTGACCTAACACTATTAGTATATATATACCTAAAATAGAAATTAGACTTGTCGTTTTAGGAAAATCCTGCAAAAACCTATAGACAGGTGCAATAAAAGTAGACTCCTCGCCTATATTAATTACTCCAGTCATACTTATCATAGGAATTAATAAAATAATCCCTATCCCTTCAAGTAAACTTATTAAAACCATACCAAATAAATTCACATACAGTATTTTTCCCGCTGAAGAGTATAATTTTTTCATAAAATATATAATATGATTCATCAATGTCCCCCCTATAACAAAGCAAGCTTCTTTGTTTTCCTCCAAAGACATAAAAACGGACGTAAAGGAAAATATAAAAAATGAAGGAATTTTGGCAACGGTAATGTTTTTGCATCAATTGGATAAGGGTAAAGCTGGCTCAAAATAAATATAATTTTTTGTTGATTAGACATCAGTGAAAATAAATGTCTACTATGATAGGAAAGTACTTCTTCAGGAACAGGTTCTGAATGTAAATTTATCATTTTCTTGAAATAAAATAGCGCTTCTTGTGCTAACTGCTTCGAATGTTTCTTAGCTACTAATTCCGTCATGCTTTCATTTAGCTGTACACCTAGCAATTGTGACGCCAAAATTAATGCTTGTCCCCCTAAATGAAGCACTTGATATTTTCTCATTAATTTATGAATCTCATTCCAGTTAAGATCCTGACCGACAATTTTTTTTATATCTACTAACCAACGTAACCTGGACCAACCATGTCTAGCACCATGAGATACAAGAAATAAAAACAAGTCTTCTTTTCCTAACATATATACCGAATTACTCGTAAGTGTACTTTTTCTCTTTCGCTTCCAAAGCTCTTCAAACCCAGGTTCCTTACCCGGTCCGGGATTTAACCTCCAATGGATTTCAAGTTTGATCCGCCTTGTTGGATGGAAAAATGTTATATGGTGATGCCTCCATTTCCAATCACTTAATATCGTTTGAATATAATCATCTTTTACATACCCCTGCTCCCAAAGTAGCATTTCTACTTTTTCTAAATTTTGCATCGGAATAAGAACATCCAAATCACAGGATGTTCTTAAAGAAATATCTCCATATAAATCCTGAGACAGTACAGGTCCTTTTAGAAAAATCATACGAATCTCATTTTCACTACATAGTTTATTTATTCGTTCCATTTCAGCACTTAAATAAAGCATTTGAAATGTATTTTTTTTATATTTTCTATTCAAGGTTTGTACAATATGCGAAGGAATTAGTTCTTCATTCACCTGTTTAAGTTTTTGATATATCACCGGATAAACGCGATGATGCACAGCTTGCTTAAGAAAAAACTCCCAATCAATATCTATGAACCATTCACTACTATAAGTTTGCATTGTCTCATCATCTTGTAACTTCAAAATTGTAAAAAGCAGTTTCAATTCCTTAGACATGAACTCTACATTAAGACCAAAATCTTTCTCCATTTTATTCTCCTTTAAGAGTGTCCTCACTTAGCCTCTTTGCAAATGATCCAACGACAGTAAATTTCTCCATTCCTTCTGATCCAGTAATATAAAAAGAACCGCTCCGTAACCATGCATGCGCAATTAATTCACCATGACTATCCTTAGCAGTTCCTAAATAAAGAGTACTCTCAATGTGACGTTTTTCGAGCATTTTCATCCCAGCTATAGCTTTAACAAGGCACTGACTTTCCCAAAAAGTATAACGACTCATAATAGAAATAGCTTCAGACACCTTCTTTAGTGTATCTCCGTGTGGCTCAATTTGAGCAACTAATGTTTCATTCATATACTCCCCTAAAGAAGGTGCAACTTTGGAGAAGGTAATACTTTTTAATACACGCGCCCACCCTAAAAAAATAAAAGCCTCTAATAATAAAAGCTTTGTGTCCATGTTCAGTGATAAAAATACCCTTAACCTCTTCACAATATTCATGAATCCCATCCTAACAGTTCTCTTGACATTATGAATCTATCTATTAGATTAACCTTTTATTTGAATTAAACCTTCTTGAAATAAACAATCTAAAAAGGAAAGAACTTGCTCTTCGCAATCACTCCGTTCAATGTTGTACTTTGACAACAATGTACTAACAAGTTCAGTAACCATAATTGGAGTTTTTATTAGTTCCCAAATTTCCCCCCCTGTTTGTCCCAAATTATAATATTTCCCTTTTTGAACATTTAGCATCACTTTTTCCCCATCCATATCACTCACAATATTCTCTTCACTTTGCACAATCTGAGACTTTAGAGAAATTCTCTCTGTATACATCATCTATTACTCCTCCTTGTATAGTTTTTAATATAATTGATACAAGTTCATGCGCTGTAAACCTATTATTGGGACGTTTCAAATGAAACATATCTACTTTGTTTATCACGCTTGTAGAAGTAGTAAAATGCCACTCTGTTAATTTTAATTGCGCAATTAAAAACTTACGAAACGTGTGCAAAAATAATGTACGCAGTCGTTCAAGTCCTTCGATTCGAATCAATTCAACATTCTCATCCTCTGTTTTCGTTAACTCAATAATACCTGCAAGAGGTAATGGTTCAGAGAAAAAATGAGATTGTACAGGAACAGCATACTTTGTTTCTCGTTCAAACAACGGATTATAACTTGCCGTTCCCATTCCAAAAGCATTCAAACTTTCCGCCCATAATTTTTGTTGCGGATAAGATGGAATCACAATTGGAGTCTTATCTGACGAAACTGTCACAGCAATTACATCATCACTCAAAATTTTGTATCCTTTACTTAAAAAAGCCGATGCAAGAGTTGATTTACCTGCTCCTGAATCACCTACAAAGGCATAAACTTTCCCATCAATATTTATTGCACTACCATGTAATGGTAAAATCCCTCTTTGAATTAGCAAGGCACCCATACAAGTTCCAAGTATATAAAGACGAACCTTATCTTCACAAGCTTCTTTCATTGGTGAAACAACTATTTGCTTTCCTTCTTGTATAGAAAATATAGCTGTATCAGGAATACGAATCATAACTACGTTTTTATCAACTACAAAATTTTGTTCTGTGTTAGTAAATTCACTCCATTTCTGAAATAAATCAGCAGTTCGTATTATTACTTCTATCGTTTCTTCTTGTTCATTAATTCTAGGTAATTCTGGAAATTGAATTTCACTCAACACCCTTAACCCAAAAACTTTATACATATTTTTTTTTGTAGTTTTAATCAACTCTCTCACTCCAAATAATTATCAGCGTTGTTTTACAAATACCCCTTATACTTCTAATGTATAAGGGGATAGGAAACATAAGATCTAATTGCTACTCGATGAATTAACTATAGTGCACTACTTCATCAACATCTGGTTGAACAGCATCCGGTGTTTTAAGTCCCGGTCCAGCCATCGTCATATTAATATCAAGTACTTCCAGTGTAGGAATTGTCCAATCTTTTTTCATTATGTCACCTCCCTTCAAATAATTTTCTTCATAAATCGATATACTATTAAACTACGCATTAAAATTCGAAAATCTAAATCAAATGCATATTCTGGATGGGGTTCTTCTTTAATCTTAGAAATCGCAGTTCTAATAACCTCTATATCCAAGAATTCTGAAATTATAGGATCCTTACTAAGCTGCTCAAGCTCTTCAATAAATCCACTCCATTGATGCGTCATACGATAAACACCATCAGAACCTTGAACACCTCGAGTAAGTTGATTTAACCTTACTTTATCAGGCAAATAATTTTTGGTTGCTCTTCGAATTAGTGCCCGATCTACACCATTTTGAACGTATTGTTCTTCTGGAACAGCTAAACAAAATTTAACAACCCGTAAATCATTCGTTGGATCTCGATCCCATAAAGAATAGCGCAAAGATAATTTAGATCCGTATGTACCAGTTATATTCCAATAATATAACTGGTCAAATTGCCTTTTTTTTATTTCATATACATCTGTTATAGAGGTTCCTGTTATATCAACATCATGCTCTAGAAGCTTATCGAACACATTCATTCTATTTGCAAATTCTGGATTAATAAATCTTGGGAAAACGATTTGATTTTTCGATGAAGATATTCGATTCAAAAACGGAAATGCCTTTTTTTTCACTACTGAAAATACTCGCGATTTCTTTACACCAATATTTTTACTATACGAATATAACTCTTGCAAAAAGCGACGCAAATTCATCTTTTTCAAAAGCATAGCTTGATAGTCCACAGCCGATCCCCATGACACCGTCCAGTTTCCTCTCTGTCCATTTAAGAGTACTCCAATCCCCTGTAACCGGGCCTCCTCATAGATTCCCCTAAGCCAAAAAGTATTCTCGAAGAATTTGTATGGCATCTCTAGAATTTCAAGCCAATCATCTATTTCTGATAGAGGACTTCTTCCTTCAAAATCTAAATAATGTTCCTTAATATTTCCTACATGCTGTACAGTTGATTGAATAAAAGGTCGTTCATCAGCTATTCTACTTCTATGCGTCCAATCTACAAACCCCTTTACCGGGACATAACTATATGTATGTAGACGTTTATTTGCTGCACTTAAATCTCGTGCAGCAAAGCTAACTACAGAACCCGAGTCAAGTCCTCCACTCAAATGAGCCCCTACTTGATGATGAGTGCGTAAACGTGATCTTATCGCATTTTGATACACTTCCAAAAACGCTTCTTCATACTCTTCGTTCGATTTGAGTTGAAGCCTTTCTCCAATAATTGGTGTATGGTATCTCAATAACTTCACTTTCCCATTTTTTACAATAACAGCATGGGAAGGTGGAATTTGCTCAACAGTTTTATATACCGTTGAAGAAGGATCTACTGATTCAAAATTCACAGGTATTGCTAAAAATTCAGCAAGCCACTGTTCATTCAATTTTCTCTCAGCTTCTGGTAGAGAAAATAGTGGATTTATAATAGAGCAAAAAGCAAACCTTTCCTCACTACGATAAAAATAAAGAGTTCGGCTTCCCGAAAAATCCCTAGCACCAAAAAGCATTTGTTTTTTCTCATCCCAAATCATAAAAGCAAAATCGCCCACCAAATATTTCGGTGCTGCTTCTCCCCATTTCTGATAAGATAATAAAATCAATTCACTGTCTGTCATGTTTTTTCTATCTACATAATCTACTTGTAATTTTTCAAACAACTCATAACGATTATCAATAATAGCATCTGCGGTAATTGCCAGTTGTTTTTCATAATTATAGAATGGTAATTGTTCACCAACTGACTCGGGTGTAATCCATTGTGCGTGACACCCTAGAAAAGCATTTTCTTTGTGCCATATTTGAATATCATTAGCAGGATACTTTTGTAAACCACTCATTAATCGTGTTCCATGTTCAATTGATACAGGTTCATTATTAAAGTGAATAATGCCAGTTATAGCGCTCATTTTTCCCCTCCCTCCTATACAACAAGTTACTGCAAATATTTTGTTTTATTTATTTCATGAACCTTTCTCTTTCCAGTTATATTCTTTTTAAAGAACAATAATACACATTTCAATTCCGCACTCTAATTCACTTATAAATCAAGGTATATTTATGTTTAAATTATCATTACGTCCCCTTCTCGTCAATAACCAATGTTAATATAATCCATATTAAAGGAGATATATTCTTAATAATGAACTTCGATTCACTTGTTTTTCTGTAAATTTTTGCTTGCTATATAATATTTACTATAGATTGAATAACTCTACGTTGATCCTCATCTGTCATATTGGATCCAGAAGGAAGACAAATCCCATTTTCAAATAATTTTTTAGATACATCATTATCTTTCTGATGAGAATAATACTTATATTCTTTAAAGAGCGGCTGCATATGTAGTGGCTTCCAAGTAGGACGCGCTTCAATATTCTCTTCAGCTAAAGTTGTTACTATTTTTTCAATAGAGATGCCAGATTCCTTTTCATCCATCATCATAGTTGTAAGCCAACGGTTCGAACGAGTATTTTCTAATTCTGGCATAAAACAAAATCCCGGTATATGAGATAACTCTTCATAATATTGCTTAAATATACGCCTTCTAGAGCTCACTCTATCTTCTAACACTTCTAATTGCCCTCTCCCAATACCAGCTAATATATTACTCATTCTATAATTGTAACCTACTTGACTATGCTGATAATGAGATGCTAAATCTCTTGCTTGAGTCGCTAAAAATCTCGCCTGTTCTAACGCTTCCACATCATCAGAAACTAGCATTCCACCGCCCGAAGTTGTAATAATTTTATTTCCGTTAAATGAATAAATCCCAAACCTCCCGAATGTACCACTTGCCTTTCCTTTATATGTGGAGCCTAGAGATTCTGCTGCATCCTCAATTATAGGGACATCATAGTGATTACAAAGCGAAAGAATTTCATCTAATTTTGCACTCTGACCATATAAATGAACAAGAATGACAGCCTTAGGTAATTCTCCTGCTTTATCAGCAGTATGCAACGCAAGTGCTAGAGCTTGCGGTGACATATTCCATGTTTCTGGTTCTGAGTCAATAAATACCGGTTCAGCTCCCAAATAAACAATCGGATTCGCACTCGCTACAAAAGTGAAACTTGAACAAAATACTGTATCTCCCTTTTGAACGTCTAATAATCGCAAAGCTAGATGAATGGCAGCAGTACCTGAACTAACCGCAGCCCCACCTTTAACTCCTACAAAAGAAGCAAGCTCTCTTTCAAATTCATCTACATTTGGACCAAGAGGTGCAATCCAATTTGAGTCAAAGGCATCTTTTATATATTTTTGTTCATTTCCGCTCATGTGTGGAGAGGAAAGATAGATTTTCTCCTTATTTTTTATCATCATTCTTCATCTCCTCTCAATTTACTACATTAATAACTTTGGCTGGAATACCAGCAGCAGTACAATTAGATGGAAAATCATTTATGACAACAGAACCAGCTCCAACAATTGACCACTTACCAATTTGAACACCTGGAATTATAGTAGCTGATGCTCCTATATGTGCCCCCTCTGCTATAGTGACAGAACCTGTAAGCGTAGCATGTGGTGAAATATGAACAAAATCATCAATTATATTATCATGTTCTATTATTGAGCCCGTATTTATTATAGTATGGTTACCGATGAAAGTATCCGCATTAACAACCACATTTGGCATAATTACCGTTCCGTTTCCTATATAAGCATTTGAACTTATAATGGCTGTTTTATGAATTAAAGTAGCATATATGCTACTTTGTTGATTTAATATTTCTGCAATTTCCCTTCTTATTTTATTATTTCCTATAGCAATAACGAGCTTTACATCATTAAAATTATTGATAATTTCCCTTGCATCTGCAATTGCTCCAAAATAAAGATTATCTACAATATTTATACCTGTATACAAATCATCTAAATAACCGACTATTTCATATCCTTTATTTGATAAAATTATATCCCTCACAACCTTGCTATGCCCACCACATCCTATTATTAAAATTTTCATTTTCCCTCCCCCTTTATTTCTATTTTCCCTCCAGTAAATCGCTCCATTGTCACATGCCCTACATGGTTTATTCCCTCTGTTTTAAATACTTTTAATATTGTAAGTACAATTATTTTCAAGTCTAATAAAAAAGAGCGATTCTCCACATACCATACATCCAATTCAAATTTTTCTTCCCAGGTAATCAAATTCCTACCATTTATTTGTGCCCATCCCGTAATTCCCGGTTTTACATTATGCCTTTTAGCCTGTTTACTAGAATATAGGGGTAAGTATTCCATCAATAATGGTCGTGGACCTACTAAACTTAAATCACCCCTTACAACATTCATAAGTTGGGGTAACTCATCTAAACTATATTTTCTAAGAATTTCTCCAAAAGTAGTCAGTCTATTTTTATCTGGAAGTAATTCCCCATCGCTATCCTTCTTATCTAGCATAGTTCTAAACTTATAAACATTAAACGATTTTCCATGCAGTCCTGGACGCTGTTGTTTAAACAGTACAGGTGATCCTAATTTCATCCTAACTAAAATTGCTACAACAAGAATAGGAAGCAAACATACAAATAATAACAATAAAGAAATACATACATCAAAAATTCTTTTCATGTACTATCCTCCTTACTTATTTACGTTTAATACTCCTAACACGAAGGACCATTTAGAACTTTATATGCAATGAAACAAAACAAGGGGCAACTACAGTTAGTTACCCCTTGTTTTGTTTCATTACGTCATCTTTCATTAATTCTATCTCATCAAATAGTTTAAACATAGCTAACCTATGTGAATATTCCCATACGGTATCACTACTTATTTACAAAGGACCTGTTACTTCATTAGTTCCTATAACTTTACATGTACGGATCAAAGACGCCATTAATATAATTATCCTTTTTTATATGTTCATCCCTTAACTTTATAACTACTGTCTCCACAATATTATCTTTAAAAATCAAAGTGATTGAGGATGAAATCTGATTTGCATTCACGCCTATCATACTTTTATTTGACCTAAATATATTATTTTCTATTAACATAAACTCACTCGTAAATGTTTCATTCCAAAAATTCATTATACTGTCTGTCGATTCCGAATTAAGGTATTCAAATGCATTATTACTAAATTCTATTCTTCCCCCAATGTCCCATAAAAAAAATGCTGAGCCCCATCTTCCCCCTCTAAAATTACTATTTTTCACTTTTAGCATCGATATCCTTTGAGAAGACTCAACAGTAAAAAGATTATAGGCATCCCAACTAAATGAACATCCATTAAATTCATATTCTGCTTGAGGAGTTTTTGTAACAAATGATATTGTACCGCTGTTCTCAAATTTACATCCCGTATATACTCCTGGCGGTAAATTCGTAATGATTCCTTGCGGGTGTTTCGTATCTATAAAAGAAATATTATTTAATCTCCATCCATTTTTCATACCAGGTGATACGCCTGTCAAACTTGTACCCTCTACAGCTCCTCCTTTAATAACACAATTTGATATAGTTTGCGGTTCTGCTGAAAAACCAATTATTGAACCTAACTGTGAAAAAGAATGAAATAAATCTCGATCACTAAAAAATTCACATTGGTTGACTTGAATACAATATGCTTTATCTCTTCCCATTAACAATGCGCTATTATGGAAAATACAGTTACCAATAAGCGCTTCCTTATCTCCTTGATCTATCGTGACTCGAGTAGCATACATTTGATTATTCGTAAAAGTTACTTCTCCGCTTAAAACACAACTTACTTCCCTTAAGTGATTATTGTTTATAATCACTTTCTCTACATTTTCACCTACTACTAATGAATTATTAGCTAATTTATTTTGAATGATATTAATATATCTACCACCGACTACAACAACGTTATATCCCTGATTATCATATATGTTATTACGCTCAATGTTTATATATTGATTTAATCGATATCCATCTTCAATATCTATTGCTCCCTGAGGTGCTGTACCTTTCATTTTGTAAATTTCACAATCTCTAATATAAATTTGTTTCGCTCCAGATACACTTACCCCAAGCCTTCTACAATCATGTATTTTACATTTCTCAATAAATACATTTCGAGAAAATTCCGGAATTCTAACAGTTATTTTACAACCGTTTTCTGTAGGTATTGTACCTTGATGAAGAACTATTTTTGCATAATCTGCTTCTTTTGGAACACTCACTTCTTCAAAAAACTTTACTCTATTCGCAGCCGTTACAAAAGTATTATCAGCCCTATAAAATAACACATCATATAATTCTGTATATATTTCTGAACCAATTCCACCATAGCCATCTCCATACAAACCGAAATATCCCCATTTTATAATGCTACTATGATGTAAATCTATTTTTAAATTGGATCTAATTTTATTATCATCTACTATTAGGGAACCATTGACATCACTAATCCCCCCCACTTCAAATGTACCGGCAAAATCATATTCTCCAATTTGTCCCCATGTACTTTCCATTGCTATCCCATCGCCAGTACAATTTAAAATTTCTATATTATCTATTGAAATATAATTCAAATTACTCCCCTCAGCAGGAGTGGTATTTCCTACTTCAATCCCATATCCCCATTCATGAGTATGAGGAATCGTTGTATAATCGTGTGTATCTTTATCTCCTTCAACCCTTCCATTGGTAACCCGAGAAAATTTTTGATTTCTTTGATATCGTACGATTGCATATTTAACTAATCCATTACTTCTTATTTTTAAAGTTGATCCACCTAAATTTAAAGTCATAAAGCTTTGTGGCTCAATCGGTGTATTTTCATCAATTAAATATGTCCCCATGGGTAAAACAACTTCTATAAATCCTTGTTGAGATGCCCATGATAATGCATGATTAATCCCTTTAGAAGTATTATCCGCGTCCGTTCCATCATTTTTAACATTCCATCTCTCTAACTCAAGAAAATACGTGCCCGAAAGCACATTAGCAGATTCTGTTTCTCCAATCAGTGATTTTCTAGACTTAGAACTTCCAAATGTATTGCTTTTAAGTTTACTTACTAACCTCTCAAATTTATTCTCCGTTGATACTTTTACATTCCCTTTTTTCGTCCCAATAAATAACTCACAAGTATCTATACAAAAACAAAATTCTCCCTCGCTTAACACAGGCAGATTCCCTTTCAAAACACATGTCACTTGAAATTTTGCCATGATTTATATATAACCTCCAACTAAGATAGAAGTTGAATTTTGACAGAAAATTCAAACTCACATCAGTGCATGGGGACAAATATTTTATATTATGCTTACATACGTATCCCTTTAATAGAATACTATGCATTATATAAATACTATGTTAGGGCTAATGATTCACGTTTTCTAATTAAAATCAAGTTTCATTTCATACTAACAGGCTTCAACAACAATATACTTCCTTAATAATTCAAACCAATATAATGTCCATACTTTTTATACCTAAATAACGTTTCGTTTCTTTTTAATTTGTAAAAACATCATACTAAAGATATTCCTTATATATTGAAATTCTGTGCTTTTATAAAAAATTAAAACGTATATTACATTTGGTACTAATAAGCAAATCAAACCTTTTTCGACTAACGAAATAAAGGTACTACCTTCTATAAAATAATTACATATACTTGTAGTAATGAAACCTGTTACGATAGTTAAAAACATATAAAATACATATGTTATAAAATACTTCCAAACTGATTTCTTAAAAAGATTTTTATATACAATATAAGGCTGAATCCAAAGTACAGTAGCAATTGTACTAATCGCCGTTCCTATGAATATACCTACCAACCCAAACATGTTAGCTAATAGAATAGATAAACTTAAATTGATTATCGCTTCAACTAATGGAATATACTTATCTTGTACAAATAATCCCGCTTTATTTTTAAAAATAGCTATCGCGGTTCGCATCCCTGTTAAATAAAAGTTAATGAGTATCACTACAAAAACTATGTTATTTAATAAATACTTCTTATCAAGCCACCACCCTATAAATGGCTCTAACAGATTAAATAAAAATATGGTACAAAAAGAAAAGATCCAAAAATTCACTAAATAAGTCACTTTAAATATTGCATAATTTTTGTCATTATTCTCAGTTGCAATTAGATTTCCTACACTTGCTTCAATTCCATTTAATATAGGATTTACTACAGCTGCTAATTGATTTATTATCATTGTATAGTTCGAATATATCCCAACCATAGCAAGACCTACAAAAGATGAAATCAGTATATTATCCGTTCCAAATACAATATATCCTCCAATATTATGCAAAAACATCGCCTTTACATTTATAATTAATTTTTCTTTCGTATCATTATCTATAGAATACTTCTTTTTTGTCTTTATATAAGGATAGTTCTTATTCACACTCCTACCGTTTACGACATTTTGAATTACATATATACTCAACTCTATAATTAAATACAATATATAATTTTTTGTGTACATTAGTATAAATATTTTAAATATTGTAGTTACCACTTGGAATAAGAGATCCACCCTAGCCAATATGTATCCTCTTTGATCAGCTTGTATTAAAGACCTCTTATGAGCATTTAAATAGGTAACTACATTTTTCACCACGAATATCGAATAGATTATCGCAATATTCGATATAGACGCCCCGTCTTCCATTAAATAACTTAAAAAGGGATATATCATAGCACTTATTACTAAAATAATGATTGCTAAAATCTGATAAATTTTTTTATATAATTGAACAAGAGCTATAATTTTATACTGATTATTTTCTGCTAATGGTTTATACAAATTGTATACTATACTCGCTCCTATACCAGCTTCAATTAACACTAACATAGATAAAACATTAATTAACAAGCCATCTATCCCTAAATACTCTATTCCTAAACTATCCAAAAAAACCTTCCTAGATATAAATCCCAGAATAACAATAACCATTTGAGAAAATATACTTATTGATATATTCTTGATTGAATGCATCGTTCGCATGATTAATCCCCTTCATAAGTTAAACTAAACTATCGAGAGATGAATATTCAGATTATATTATTCTGGACGATCCTCATCCCCTTTTTGCAAAATTATTAATTAAAAATTTATACAATAATGGATGTAACTTGGTCGCCAATAATAAAAACTTTACACTTTTCCCATACTCTTTTAAACGCATTGTTTTATAAAAATAACGATTCAATATACCAATAACCTTATAATATTTACGCTTATGCTCATTAAGTCTTCCACTTAATGATATTAAATTTAATACTACCATCGAACAATTTCCTAGTTTTAATATAACTAAGTTATATAACTCCTTATAATATCGCTCCATAAATTTACACATTTCATCATAAATTAAGACTGAGTCAATTTTAATCTCTTTTACAGCCTGATCCATCATACTATTATCACGCTTTATATAATGATATTTAGGTTCTCCTATGAAACATACTTTGTTACACTTATGAATAACTTTATATGTAAATGCTGTATCTTCATATGACATACCTACTGGAAATTTAATACCCTCTAATAACTGTCTTTTGAAAAGTTTAGTCCAAACAACTTCATCATACAAATCCCCTTCTAGCATCGCTCTCATCGCGCTATATCTATCATGAATAACGAACGGTTGGCTGCTTGAAATTACCGTTTTATCATTGTAATGAATTTCACTACTACAAATAGCTATATCACACTCCTGTTCTACACACATACTATATAACAATTCATACATATCCACTTCTATCCAATCATCACTATCAACAAATCCTATATAATCTCCCTGCGCTATTTCTAATCCAGCATTTCTTGCAGAAGATAATCCACCATTTTCCTTATGGATTACTTTAATTCGGCTATCTTGAGTCGCATACCCATCACAAATCTCACCACAACTATCAGGAGATCCATCATCAATAAGTATCAGCTCAAACTCTTTGAACGTTTGCTTTAATATAGAATCAATACATTTATGAATATACTGCTCAACTTTATAGACTGGAACAATAATACTAATTTTAGGATTCATAATTGCACCCTTTCATTTGCAATTAACTTAGAAAACTATTTACCTTTTCTAAGTTGTTAAATTCCTCTTCTAACAAATTAGTCTTGACCTCTTCACGCACTCTTTGTTGATCTAAAAGATATTTTATCTTGTTATATAGACTTTCCTCATTACATTCAGCAACAAAACCATTATATCCATCTTTTATTTGCTCATATGCTCCTGTAAAATTAGTCGTTACAATAGGTCTTTTTAAGCATTTCGCCTCAGCTAACGTGAGGCAATACCCTTCATGCCTAGAGGTTTGAACATATATATCTGATTGATTTACATATGGATACGGATTTATTGCTGATCCTAATAATAGAAAATCCTGTTTCAAATTATACTTACATATTAATGTCTCATAATACTCTCTATCCTCCCCTTCTCCGATACAGTACCATCGTACTTCGTATCCCTCCTTACGTAGCATTGATAAAACTTTAATTGCAAGGTCTTGACCTTTTTCTTTTGAAAGTCTACCTACTGTTACTATCTTTATACCTTTATATCCATTATCAAACTCTACTTTTTCTTTCGCCATTTCATTTATTAAATCTGGAAGTACAATATTTAAAAAGACACTTGTCTTACTTTCTACTTTAGGAAATTTCTCTATTAAATGTTTTTGTGCTTCTTTAGAAACTACATATATATTATCCAACTGATCATATAATTTCTCATATAATTTTGTATTAATTTGATGTTGAAAAACATCGAAATGTATCCAAGAAATTTTCTTTTCTGAAGCTACTCTATTAACTATATAATAATCAATTATGTCAGTAGGTCCTTGATATGCTATTGCAATATCATATTTATTCTTATTGTGTGGAATGTCTTTAAAAATCTCTTTATAGAAAATATATCTATCCTTTAATTTTTTTGATACCACATAAGTGAGTAAAAAGTTTAAACCCTTAATATATCTTGTATTTTCGAAATACTCATTAATCGTTTTCTTTGGTGGTTGCATAATTTTAGGTTTTATATTTTCAAACCAAGTAACTTCTTCTATCTTTACCCAGCTTGGTAATTGTTTTAAAAATCCCCCTCGCTTCTCCAACATCAATACTGTGACATCATACTTTTCTTTTGGTATCACAGATAACAAAGAAAGAAGTGATTTTTCTACACCACCTATATTCATACTACTTACCATAAATAGCACTCTCTTCATACCTGTCTCCTTCTACCACCTAAAAGTTTTATAACAAAATAAAAAAACACCCTCTCAAAGATGTTTTCACAAAAAACATAATTTATAATAATGAACCGTCCATATTTCTGTAATACGATAATAATACCTTCTAAAACAAGTTACACATTAGAATTTGCTATTTTATATAACTTTTTTAACTCTTCTCTCGTATCTACCACTTCCTTTTCTATATTTTTTCTCAACCGTCCTTCTAGCGATTTATCACTTAATATTTGTACAATAGAATCATACATTTGCTGCTCGTCAAATTGAACGATTAATCCATTGTGGTTATCGATTATCTGTTCACTTGCCCCTGTAAAATTTGTACTAATAATTGGATTATTAAAACATCTGGCTTCTGCAAGTGTTATACAGTATCCCTCATGTCGAGACGGTTGTACATATATATCACATTGTTTCATAAATGGATAGGGATTCGAAACTGCTCCTAAAAATATATAATCACCTTGAACATCGTAATTTTTCACAAGCTTTTCATACATTCCTCTTTCCTTTCCATCTCCTATACAATACCATTTAACATTGTAGCCAGCTTCTTTCAGCTTAGCTAACACAGATATTGTTAAATCCTGTCCCTTCTCTATACTCAATCTACCAACAGTAAGGATTCTTACTCCCTCAAAATCATCTACAAACCCAATTCCTTCATTTGCCATCTTACATATCATTTCAGGTGAAATAATATTAAAAAAAGTTTCTGTCTTATTTATCAATTCTGGGACAGTTTGAGTAAGTTTCATCTTTCCTAAATCTGAAACTACAAAAACATGTTGAAACTTTTTATATACTTTGTTAACAAAATACTTATTAAAATATATTTTTTCAATATCGAAATGGACCCATTGAACCTTTCGTCTAGCCTCGATTTTATTTGCCACAAAGTAACTAATAAAATCCATGGGTCCAGCATAAGCTATAGCAATATCATAATTTCTATAAACATCTTCATAATTTTGTAAACAATATTTTAAAATAACGCTCCGTTCTTTCATAATCTTAGAGATTACGTACAACACTGCCAGTTGCAACGCTTTTGTAATTTTTCGTTGTTTTATAAGATCCGCTATAACTAATCGTGATGGTCTATTTAATATATATTGCATTTCTTCATAATCCTTTACATATTCAATACGAACCTCCTTTGGAATAAAATTTAAAAAATCTCCTTTTTTCTCTAACATTAAAATTGTCACTTCATATTTGTCTTTTGGGATTTCTGCTACCATATTTAATAGGGCCTTCTCTGTACCACCTATATTCATATTTATAACCATAAAGAGTATTTTCTTTTTCATAGTTCCCCCTATTCTTTCTCTTTATAAAATCCTTTAATTGAAAGAAGCATATATCTTCTCAATTTCCTCTTCAGTTCCAACCTGCTCTTTCTTTAAATTTTCACACAACCGTTTTTTTAGCAAACCGTTCTCTATAATTTCTTTCACCCCTTCATATATTGCTTCCGAATCCATCTTCACTATTACACCATTCTGTCTATGTTTGATTTGATTATGAACTGTTATAAAATCGGTTACTACTATAGGCTTTTGAAATATTCTAGCCTCTGCTATTGCCAAGCCATATCCTTCATACCTAGAGGGTTGTACATATATATCACTTTGTTTTATAAAGGGATAGGGATTCTTGTATGTACCTAATAATATAAAAGTATCGTGTAAATTATATTTACTTATCCTATCCTCGAGTTCACTTTGAAGATTTCCTTCTCCAATTACATACCACTTAAATCTATACCCTTTTTGCTTTAACTTATAACAAGCTTCTATGGCCAATTCATATCCTTTTTCATACACTAACCTACCAATCGTTAATATTCGTAATCCCTCAAACTGATCACTAAATCCTTTACTCTCATTTGCCATCGATTTAATTAACGTCGGCGATATAATATCATAGACAACCTGAATTTTCGACTTTATTTTAGGAATTTCTTGAATCAATACTTCCTTACAAACATCGGACACAGCTACTATTTCATTAAATTCCTCATAATATTTCAAATCAAAATCTTTATTATATGCAGCTAACCTATAATCAGTATTCACCCAGGCAATTTTTTTGCATGCGTAAACCTTATTTGCCACAAAATATGTTGGCATTCCTTGACTATAAGCTATGGCAACATCATATTCCATCTTTAAACTATCCATCCCTCTAGACACCCATCTCCAAACTACTTGAGCTGCATGTAATTTTTTATTTATGTATGGATTTCTAAGAGATATAGAAGCCCCAACTCTAAGAAATAACTCTTTAAAGTATTTATGTTTAATTAAATAATTAAATTTCTCAGCCTGTCTTTTAATAATTTTCGGTACTTCTAAAACGTTTACCTGTTTTGGTAGTAATGGTAAATACAATCCACTAGCAGAAAACATTAACAAATCGACTTCATATTTCGTATAATCAAATAAAGAAAGTAAAGAAACCAAACTTTTTTCAGCTCCTCCACTTTGTAGCGAATCTATAACGAATAAAATTTTTTTCTTCATAACTATCACTACCCTAAAGTGTTTTTATTGAGCTCAAAATATTAAAAATCATTTACTAAATTTCCCTTTATGAAAATAATGCATATAATTTATTAATTTCATTACGATTTCCATACTCACCTTTAAGAGTATTTTCTACCAGCGCTTCCCTTAATTCTTTATCTTCAATAAGCCTCTTAATCCCATTAACTAACCCGTTTATCCCCATCTCAGTTATTAATCCATCAATTCCATCCTGTACCTGACTTTTAGCAGTTGAAAAATTAGTAATAAGTACTGGCTTTCCGATTATTTGTGCTTCCCGAACTGTTACAGCTTTCCCCTCATATCTTGATGGCTGCACATATATATCACATGCTTTTATATATGGATAGGGATTTGTCTTTTTGCCCAATAAAAAAAATTGTTTTTCCAGATTAAGTTCAGCTAATAACTTTCTAAGTTCAACTTCTTGTACTCCATACCCAACTACATACCATTCAATATCATATCCCTCATCTAACAACTTTCTTAAGGCATGCATAGCAATGTCTATTCCTTTTGCATATGATAACCGTCCTACAGTAACAAGCTTTATTTTTCCTGGTTTCATCTGTAATTCTTTCATAACATCTCCCTTGTCTGCTTGCTCACGTACGAACTCAGGAGATAATATATTTTCTATAATTTCAACATTCTTATTTACATTTGGTAAAATACTAAGAAATGAATCTCGACATCCTTCTGAAACTGCTACGATGTTATCCATTTTTCTCCACATTTTATACTCCATGTTTGCATTCAGATTTATATTTGAATAATCTGTATGAATCCAACCAATCTTTCGTTTCGCTCGAACTTTATCCCCAACAAAATAATGGGGCCATAAAAAACTAATTGCTACATCATACTCCTCTTCCAGTTTCGGTATAAAGGGTAAAGTTATTCTCCACCCATATTGAATAACGAAATATCCAACCTCTGCACTTTTCACATATCTCCCATGCACATCTCCTAAAATTTTCCCAAAAGTCCTTGCCACTCCAATTTTAATTTGCCCTTCTTGCAATATTTGCTTAATTGATTTTCTAAAAGTAGTATATTGTTTTACTTCCCTTAACAAATTAGGCAGTTTAGGTAATAAAAAAAGAAACTCTCCCTCATGTTTAAATAACATTAAATCTACATCATATTTGCTATAATCGATTGTATTCAACAAACCAATTAAACTTCTTTCTACCCCACCAATTGCCATATCAAATGATGTAATGAGAATTTTTTTCTTTTTCATTTCTTACTCCCTCAGCCGATTTATTTTACTAGTTTTCTTCTTATGAAAATAATTACATTTAACTATGATTCCCTATACTCTAATCCATATAATAATAGCCACTCTTGAATATTACTCTTTATATCAAAACCTAGCTTCGAGATTGTATCAGTTATTATTTCTGTATTTAATTTTTCTTTTTCCAAAACCTTTTGAATTTCTGCAGACCATATTTTAAGATTTTCATCCAAGCTAACAAATGATACTATCCCTAATCCCATATCAACATTTTTAGTTATTGTATTTGCCACTACACACGGAATACCTGCACACTGTGCTTCTAATGCAACAATTCCAAATCCCTCAAAAAGTGACGGAAAAAGAAAAACATCAAACATCCTTATAATTCTTGGAATATCTTTTCTTACTCCTAAAAATCTAACTTTTTCATAGATACCTAGTCTTTTGGATTCTAGCTCAATAGACTTCTGTAACGGACCATCTCCTACTAAAACAAGCATAAAATTAGGATCATATTTTAAT
This sequence comes from Bacillus wiedmannii, assembly GCF_001583695.1. Lineage (GTDB taxonomy): Bacteria > Bacillota > Bacilli > Bacillales > Bacillaceae_G > Bacillus_A > Bacillus_A wiedmannii. The sequence continues at coordinate 441,121 of NZ_LOBC01000028.1, forward strand.
ACCTCATTGAAAACTTTCAATATAAATATATGATTTTTAGATTCAGAAAAACGCCCAATATGACCAATCACTTTCTGTTCAACTGGTATATTGAATTCATTCCTTATTTTATTATCATCCTGCATATTTACATTAATAAATTGATTAATATCTATTGCGTTTTTCATTATCTTTACCTTTGAATTATCAATGTTTTTTTGAAATAAAAAACGTGCAGATTCTACACTGCACGCACAATAATTTGTTCCTGCATAAGTAATAACTGTTCGTAAAAAACTCAATAAAACTTTCCCTTTTACCCCCGATCCCATCAGCCAATTATTACTATGTGAATGACAAATCCTTATTTTTATACCAGCTATTTTAGCAGCAATAGCCACAATCCCCCCCTGATAATCAGTATGTGCATGAGCGGCCACATATTGATTATCAGACATTACCTTAACAAGCTCTTTAATGTATGAAAGAGGGCCTAGCTGTCCTAAGCTAGATATTCGGTGTATTTTCCCACCTAACGCAATGATTTCCTTATCATAATCACTTTCTTCACTTTTATGGGAAACAAAATCAAATTGCACCATTTCTCTATCTATATTCCTATATACATTCATTAATAAGGTCTCAGCGCCACCTCGGTCCATCGCACTAACGATATGTAACACTCTTTTTGGTCGTTCTTGTTTAAACATTGAAAATTACTCCCATCTAAGAACGATTTTCAAATATATATTTTATCCCCAAAAACTACTCTTATAAACTATTCCTAAAGTAATAATATGTTCAAATACAAAGTAAACAAAATAACATAATATTACTGCATAGTAAATTAACTTTTGATCCTTTTCTATAAATAACTTTATAACCCACGATATCAATATCAAGTGATATAGACCAAAATATATGGAGAATCTTGCAAAAATCCAATTTTGAGTTGAAATAATCATAAAAACTAGACCTAACAATGCCATATTTACGATATAATCACTTTCCGGAAAAATCTCTCTTAATTTATGTCTCCCAATATAAGCTAGAATGAGCGGTATTGCATCCACAGCAACCCGAAGAATATTAGCTCCTCCTTCTTGAAAATCCTTATAGTGACCATATTGTGTATCCCCTATAGTTGCAAAGAAAATTTCTGCAAACTGATTAAACCCTATTACTATAAGTACCGCAACAAAGAGTAGTATAAATGATATTGTCGACCATGCTTTTCTTCGGACTACAAAATAAATAGGAATTAATACAAGGGCGCTTTGATGAAAAGTAGAAGCAAATAGGACAATCAAAAAATATCTCTTCCAATTCCCATCTAAAATATATTTTGTAGCAGTAAAAATAATCGCTGCAGTTAAATACTGTCTTACTCCATTCATTGACACTAAATACATGCCGGATGCGATATACACATATAAACTTAATTCAATCATTCTTGAATATTTATATAGAACTGCTACTATTAATATATTTGTTAATAGAGCTGTTATCAAAATCAAAACTTGCGGATCATTCGTATATACTTTTAAAATCATTTGTAAAATACTAAATCCAACGTCCTTACTACTTTGAATATAATCCCAATTAAAATCAGTAACTGTAAAAGCATGCATATAAAAATACGTATCACCAATATTATTTCTAAAACCAGATACTAGTACAAGAGAGGTCGTCGCCATTAAAATCAAGAGTCGATTCGGTTTTAACATCACATTTTCTGAAGTTACTGGCATCGCAAAATACCGTGCAAAAAACGCTAGTACGAACACTATAAAGAAATTCATCCAAAGTATAGTCATTATTCTTCCCTCTTATCAATCCTAATTAAATTTCTATATATTTACTTTCATTCTTGTTTTCAATGTAATGTAACTATATAGAATAATCCCAAATGGCACTGCACAAAGGGTAAGCACTTTGCATGGTGACTCTTTTATAAATTTTTTATTCTTCGCAATAATGCTACTTGATACATAATGTACAGCTTGTCTATATTTAAACAATCTATTTGCAAATGGTAGCTTCATCAGTTCCTTACGATAAAAAGCAAAACCTTTTGGATTTTTACAATACTGACTTAGCATATTCATCGACGAACCATCAGGCATATATTCAACATAACAAAGTGCTTCGTTCATGAGTAACATCTCATATTTCTGATCCAACATATAGTATTTATATGCCAAACCTACATACTTTTCATTTTTAAAAACCGGATAAGGATACTTCCTAGTGAGTTCTGTTCGATATACTAATTTCTTATCTCCAGTTACACCATGTTTATTGTAAAGATTAAAAAGTGTAGAACGGTTAAGATTTAATGGTAGCTTTGAACCAATTACTGTCCCATCTTTATATAAATCAAGAGCAATAATTCCACTTACTTGGTCACTTCCATTTTCATCCCAAAATGAAATAATTTTCTCTACGGCGTCACTAGGCATTGAGTCATCTGAATCAATACATACATTAAGTTCTGTATCAATCATCTCGTAAGCTGCATTATGAGCACCATGCATCCCTTGATTTACTTGCCAGTAATACCGTATGCTTATGCAATCTTCAGAAATCCAAGATTGCACTAACTCCTTTGTATAATCATCAGACCCATCATCTATAATTAACCATATAAAATCTTTACACGTTTGCTGCTTCAAACTTTCATAACACCCCTGAAGACAATATGCTCGATTATATGTAGGGGTAAAAATCGTTAGCCTTTTCAATATGCTCACCTCGATACTGCTACATAAAATTTTTGGATAAACCTTGTAATATTTTTTATATCGTATCCTTTTTCAGCTAATACATTTTGTTCCACACTTCGCGATACCTGCTTGTTCGCTATATTTTGTAATGGACCTACCCAATTTCTTATTTCTAACAATGAACACTGTTCAACTAAATTCAACCCCAAATCCACATCTTGTGTAATAGTGTCCGATATAATACATGGCAAACCCGCCCCTTGTGCTTCAATAAGAGTAACTGGTAAACCTTCATAAATAGATGGAAATATAAATGTATCAAATGCTTGTAATAAACGATTAATATCACTACGTATTCCTAAAAATTTAACTTTATCTGTTAGATTCAGTTTCTCTACTTTTTTCTTCATTTCTAATCGAAGCGGCCCATCTCCAACTAATAGAAGAATAGAGTTCGGCCTGTATTCTATTAATTGAGCAAAAATATCAATTAAAAAAGTATGATTTTTTGGATGCGCAAATCTTCCCACGTGTCCAATCACAAAAACATCCCCATGAAGGTTGAGTTCTTTTCTTACCTGCGCTCTAATGTCTGGATTAAATGTAAATTCATCACATTCAATTCCATTTTTTAATATTTTTGTTGCACTTTCTCTATTAGCAAACAACCATTGCGCTGCAGCTACTGAACACGCTAAAAAATGTGTAGCACACGACGTAATAAATGCTCCTGCATACCATTTATATATTTTTGCTATAGCCCCACCCTCACTGCTTGTACTATGACTATGCGCAATCCTAACTGGCACCCTTGCTTTTTTTGCTGAACGAAGGACAAATCCGCTCATTTTATCCATATGTGAATGAATGATTTTATATTGTGGATGAGAGTTAAAGAAGGTATTGAGAGCCTTTATATAACCTCTATGACCAACATCTGTAACGTATGGAATTCTATGAACTTCCCCGCCCAACTTTACTATCTCTTCATCAAATACTCCCTCTTTACAAGTTAAAAAATCAAATTGTACTTTTGAGCGGTCTATATTACGATACAAATTCATAATTAAAGTTTCGGCTCCGCCTCTATTCATATTTACGACTACATGTAATACTCTTAATGGAGTGCCCAATTTAAATCCTCCATTTCATCCATATAACTTGTATAAATTTCTTTTTTCTCTTTCAATACTTCATTGACTGAATATTCATTCGCAATAATAGTACGTCCATACTGTCCAAACTGCGCTTGTAATTTAGTATTTTTAGAAATAGTATTGATTCTTTCAGCCATCGTCTTTATGTCATCGCGTTCTATAGTCCAACCATTTTTATTATTAATAATTAACTCCCTGTGCCCTCGGTTACTTGTAGCTACAACCGGAAGTCCACAAGCCATGGCTTCCATAATATTAACTGGCAAACCTTCCCTGTAACTGGATGCAACAGCTAGATCACACATCAGTAGCAAATGGGCTATATCATTTCTATAACCAAGAAAGTGCACCATACTACTCACACCTAGTTGCGTCGCTATTTTTTTGCACTCTTCCATTAACGGACCTTCTCCAGCAAGCAAAAGCTTTACATGTGGCATTTCATTTTTCAATTGTGCTAATACATGGATTAAAAAGCTTTGATTTTTATTCTTATTAAATTCAGCAGCATAAAACATTAAAAAATCTTTAGACTTATAACCATTTTTATGTCTTATTTTCTCCTTTTCACTTTCAGTAACAGGAACATATCGTTCTATATCTACCCCTACACCATGAACGAGTTTAATATCTTTAGCTTGAAAACGATGTTTAACCGCTAAATTGTAATCTTCTTGATTAATTGTTATGAGACAATCTGTAGTAGTAGCTAAACTTCTTTCGATTGGATAGTATAAAAGCCAATTTATAAACGGCGATCCTTTACAAAAGTGAAATCCATGCGCCGTATATATTACCTTTGTCCCTTCCCGCCGTGCTTTCCGGGCAGCTATTCGAGCAATTACACCTCCCATAGGCGTATGACAATGAATGATTTTATATTTATTTTGGTGAATAATCGATTTTAGTTTTTTATATGCATGAAGGTTTTGTATGCTAAGAGGAGATCTTTGAATAGGAATATTATATTTTTGAGTTACGTACGGAAGGTGCATATTCCCATTCGCTGCAACATGTACTTCCCAACCTTGGTCTGCAAACCATTTCAAATACGGTAAATGAAATGCTTTAAAATGATAATCCACAGTTGCACAAAACAGAACTTTTTTAGACACCATCCCACGCACCCGTCTTATTATAAATTTTTGCCTTTAACCTGATACTGGTATTAATAGCTTTAAAGTTTTACGCTGATTCACTAAATTTAACAATCGCTTTCTTAATTCTAATTCACTTAATACCGAATATTCAGAAATCAATTTTTCTATCTCATCTATACGAACATTCATTTCTTGCCCTACATAAATTCTCGGGTGGACTTGCTTTTCATTCATTTCATCTTCTTTTAGTAATTCTTCAAACAATTTCTCTCCAGGGCGTATACCCGTAAATTCTATTCCTATTTCATCCACAGAGTTTCCTGATAATCGAATGAGGTTTTTAGCAAGATCCACTATTTTTACTGGTTCTCCCATATCCAGTACAAAAATTTCTCCACCTTTTGCTAACGCACCGGCTTGTACTACCAGTCTAGATGCCTCCGGAATAGTCATAAAATAACGAACCATATCTGGGTGAGTAACTGTAACTGGCCCCCCTTTTTGAATCTGCTTCTTAAATAACGGGATAACACTCCCTCTACTTCCTAAGACATTTCCAAATCGTACAGTAACAAACTTTGTATGACTTATTTTATCTTTATGTTGTATTACCATCTCAGCTAATTTCTTTGTCGCCCCCATAACACTCGTTGGGTTCACTGCTTTATCCGACGAAATCATAACAAACGTTCCTACTCCATGTGTTTTTGCCACCTCTGCTATATTCATAGTCCCAATCAAATTATTTTTAACTGCCTCTTCAGGATTGTTTTCCATTAATGGTACATGTTTATGTGCAGCAGCATGATATACAACATGAGGAAGATGTTTATTCATGATTAAATGCATCTTCTTTTCATCTTGAATATCTGCGATTTCTGGAATAAACACGCCTTTTTTATCATTATGTTTTTCATTTAATTCCATTTCTATTGAATATATACTGTTTTCTCCGTGCCCTAATAAAATCAATTTTTTCGGCTTAAATTTCGCAACTTGTCTACAAATTTCTGAACCTATTGATCCACCTGCACCAGTAACTAAAATGACTTTATCCGTTATATAATCTGAAATGATATCCACATCTAACTCTACAGGATCACGCCCTAATAAATCTTCTACTTGAACATCTCTGAATTCATTCACTGAAACTTTACCTGTTACTAAGTCTTCTAACATTGGAAGAATTTGCGTTTTTACATTTGTTTTTAAACAATCTTTTAAAATATTATTTCTATCTTTCTTGTTTAGCGAAGGAATTGCTAAAATTATCATTTCAATATTCAGTTTTTTGATAACGTAATCAATTTGGTTCGTACCACCAATTACCGGAATCCCCCAAATATCAAGATTATGTTTTTTGACATTATCATCAATAAACGCGACTGGCATTAATTCCGTAGCACTATTCTTCAACAACTGTCTTGCAACCATTGTCCCAGCGGATCCCGCACCAACAATTAACGTTCTTTTCTTATCTCCTTTTTTTACATAATAAATATCTCTGTACATTCTCCAAATAAAGCGAGAACCACCTATTAATAAAATATGAATCATCCAAGTAACAACTAACAATCGAAAATACATTTTCCCCATGACTAGTTGCTGCACAACCGCTGTAGTAAGTATAGAAAATGTAACAACCTTGCATATAATTAGCAATTCTCCTATACTTGCATATTCCAATGCCTTTTTATACAACTTATAAATAAAAGCAAACAAATGATGACTAACTAATAAAGTGATAGAGCTAATAACTGATGATAAAGTGATAACACTGAAGCTAGCATTTACAAAAAAATAACTAAAAAAAATAGCAGTTAATACTATCAGTGAATCCATTAAAAGCAATAACGATATCCTCCGGCGATACGTCATATAACTTCCTCCTTTAATCAATTCCTTACTTAACTCTTTCAAACTTAAAGTTTCTAACTATATTCTCTTTATTAAAAACACATAGTTAGAAACTTTAATAAAACATGGGCATCTAACCCTCCCTCACATTACACTTTTGACGACTGGCATCTAAGGTTGTTTTCACAACCCACAGCATAATCGAGTGCCTCCATTGATAGCGGTCAGGAGACATCACCACATCACGATTTTATTTTCTTCTTTATAACGAACAATTCCACTTGTGAAAGTTTAATTTAAAAATAGCTTTTATACTTTCCCATTCAAAATCGCACCCAACATTCTACTTTTCGTAAAACTTAGTGCCCTTTTCGTTTCAAGTGCGTCTTCGTTCACAGTGCGATTATATCGGATCACCAAAAGTACTCCTTCACACTTATCAGCTAATACGCTCGTATCTGTTACTTCTAATACAGGGGAAGAGTCAAATAATATGATGTCATACCGTTCCATCGCCTTTTGAATCAACATATCCATTTCCTCTGAACTAAGTACTTCTGACGGATTGAATGGTACTGGACCGCTAGTTAATACATCCAGACTCTCCATCCTTGTTTTTTTTACAGCACCTACCAAATTTGTTTTTCCGTTCAATATGTCAGTTAATCCAATTGTATTTTCTACTTCTAACATTTCATGAATCGTTGGTGTTCGTAAATTCGCATCTATTACCAATACTTTTTCACCTTTTTGTGCTATTGAGACTGCTAAATTTACTGTAATCGTTGATTTCCCTTCACCGTACCTCGGAGAAGTAATCACTATCGTCCTGATTTTATGCATAGACGAAGATAATTGAATGTTTGTTCGAAGCGAACGATACTGCTCCGAAATTTTCGATCTTGGGGCGGTATACGCAACTATACTCTCTCCTTTAACTTTATTTGTTTTCCGTCTATTTTTGTATGCCACTCCGTTCCCTCCCCCAATAACACTGTATTTTTCCCACTAAATTTATCTTTCATATTCTTCTTATTCATTTTAGAAATTCCACCCAAAACAGGGATATCTAACAATTGTTCAATTCGTCGTTCTGATTGGATTCTCTCATCCAATGAATCCAATAAAAAAATAAAACCGATACTGAGCACCATACCTAGCGTGAATGCGATTAGTATCGTCTTAAAGTGATTTATATTTATAGGCATAGAATTTTTTTGAACTGGATCCTCTGGTAATATACTTACATTATTAAAATTCAGTATATTTGCTACTTCTTGCTTATAAACAGCCGCTGTAGTATTTGCAATTTTATGTGCAAGCACAGGATCCATATCCACTACATTTATCCTCATAATTTGAGAGCCTTGTACACTTTCTGTACTTATTTGTCCACTTAATGCACCTGCTGATCTGTTTATATTCAATTCAGCAGCTACTTTTTCTAATATTACAGGCTCATTTACCATTGCTTTCAATGTATTCATCGTTTCGGCATTAGCTTGAACAATTACCCTTGCCGAAGAAGCATACAAAGGCGTTTTCATATACATACTATACAGGACTCCTCCTACCGTTGTGAGAGTCGTAAACAATAGTAGTATCCACACCCTTTTCCGCATTAAAGTGAATAGATTTTTCAAATTTATTTCCTTATTCATTACTTCTCCCCCTCATTTAATACCAATGAGATTTCAGTTGAGCATTCCATAAAAAAACAAAAACAAGATTATTATTTTTATTTTTCGAATATACAAAACTTCCTAATTACTGTCATTTTAGTTCTTTATATAGAACGAGTCAATATAATTTATTTTTGTTTAATCACTTCTTAATTCCAGCTCAAAAATTACGACAATATTCTTCATAATTCACTGTAGATAAATGACGAAAACACCCTATTACTGCAGTATCAGGGTGTTTTTCTTTGTATTAAAACGGATTGTAGCAAGGCTTTTTAAAACTTTTAAATCGGTCGTATATTATAACTCACTTTTTCAATTGAAATTCATTTCACATTGGTATTAGCAAATACATTTTTGAATTTGTTTGCCCCTTTATATCCCCTCCTATAAAAATGTTTTGTAAATAAAAAACCCTCAACACATTATGTGTCAAGGGTTTAAGCCTCTTAGTATAGAGACATATATTGATCACGTTCCCATTGGTGAACTTGCGTGCGGAAGATATCCCACTCAATCTCTTTCGCTTCGATGAAGTGCTCAAGTAAATGGTCACCTAGTGCACCACATACTACTTCATTCGATTGCAATGTAATTAATGCTTGCGCTAATGTTGCTGGTAAGTCAACGATGCCTGCTTCTTCGCGCTCTTCTTTTGTCATTACATAGATGTTACGGTCTACTGCAGCTGGTGGAGTTAATTTGTTTTTAATTCCATCAAGACCTGCTGCTAATAATGTAGCCATTACTAAATATGGGTTTGCAGCTGGGTCAACACTACGTACTTCTACGCGTGTACTAATTCCACGAGATGCAGGGATACGTACTAACGGGCTACGATTTTGTGCAGACCATGCTACGTAACAAGGAGCTTCGTATCCAGGTACTAAACGCTTGTAAGAGTTTACAGTTGGGTTTGCTACCGCTGTAAATGCTGGTGCGTGTTTTAAAATACCTGCGATGAAGTGACGAGCATCATCACTTAATTGTAAGTCACCGTTTTGATCGAAAAATACGTTCTCACCATTTTTGAATAGTGATAAGTTACAGTGCATACCTGAACCGTTCACACCATATAATGGTTTTGGCATAAATGTTGCGTGTAAACCGTGTTTACGAGCAATTGTTTTTACAACAAGTTTGAATGTTTGAATGTCATCACATGAACGAATTGCATTTGCATATTTAAAGTCAATTTCATGTTGCCCTGGAGCAACCTCATGGTGAGACGCTTCGATTTCAAAGCCCATTTCTTCAAGTTCAAGAACGATATCACGACGACAGTTTTCCCCTAGATCCATCGGCGCAAGGTCGAAGTATCCACCGTTATCGTTTAATTCTAATGTTGGATTTCCTTTTTCATCTACTTTAAATAGGAAGAATTCTGGCTCTGGTCCAAGATTGAAATCTGAGAATCCTAATGCTTCCATTTCTTTTAATACACGCTTTAAGTTGTTACGTGGATCGCCATCAAATGGAGTGCCATCTGCATTGTAAATATCACAGATTAATCGAGCTACTTTGCCTTTTTCAGCTGTCCAAGGGAAAATTACCCAAGTATCTAAATCCGGGAATAAGTACATATCAGATTCTTCAATACGTACGAAACCTTCAATAGAAGATCCATCAAACATCATTTTGTTATCAAGAGCTTTTGTTAATTGGCTCACTGGAATTTCTACGTTTTTAATTACTCCTAAAAGATCCGTAAATTGTAAGCGGATATACTTTACATTCTCTTCTTTCGCCAAACGGAAAATATCTTCTCTTGTGTACCTAGCCATTATAAATTCCTCCTTAGTCCCTCTAAACACCTTCAGAATCAGTTATCTTTAGTGAAAAAACCTTGAAATGTCACCTTGTCGCAATGAAGTCCGATTGAATCTACCTGTATGTTGTAGTTCATCTCGAAGTATTTTGCGAAGCTCGGTTTTTGAAATTTCTTTCGTTTCCTCTTTTACTTTCACTGTTTCTGTTTGATTTACTTTCATTAGTAACACTTGTTTAATACCAGCCATATTCAAGCCTTGATCTAATAAATCTTTAATCTCTAACAACTTATCTACATCGTTAAATGAAAATAATCTACGATTCCCCTTTGTACGGGTTGGAGAAACAAGATTATGCTCTTCATAGTAGCGAATTTGACGTGCAGATAATTGTGTTAAATCCATAACAATACCAATAGGAAACAGCGGGGCAGAACGTCTATCTTCTTTCATTGTTTCAGTTCCTCCTTCGCCTTAACTGCTTCTCATTTTATACCATGTTATGTTTAGTGTCAATAGATGTTAGCTTTTCTTACATGATTTTTTTATAAATTTTTTCATTCTTTTTTCTAATGAAATTAATCATTACTTTCATTAGAAAAAAGCTGTCGAAATCGACAGCTTCCCCTTAAGAAATTGTTAATAATTCTTTTTCAATTAACGCATCAATTGCAGAACAAATCGCAATCTTCACATGTGAATAAGTTAACCCACCTTGCACGTAAGCAACATAAGGCGGACGAATTGGACCATCAGCTGACAATTCAATACTTGCACCTTGAATAAACGTTCCCGCAGCCATAATTACATCATCTTCATAACCCGGCATATAGTTGGCATATGGAGTGAAGTGAGAATTAATTGGAGATGCATATTGAATCGCTTGGCAGAATGCAATCATACGATCTTTATCATCAAATTGAACAGACTGAATTAAATCTGTTCTTGGTGCATTCCATGCTGGTGATGTATTCATTCCTAACTTCTCTAAAAATGCAGCTGTAAAAATCGCACCTTTTAGCGCTTGTCCCGCTACATGCGGCGCTAAGAAGAAACCTTGATACATTTCTTGCAGACTGTATAAAGATGCCCCTGCTTCCGCACCGATTCCCGGAGATGTTAAACGATATGCACACGCTTCAACATACTGTTCTTTACCAACAATGTAACCACCAGTTTTAACAATTCCACCACCAGGGTTTTTAATAAGCGAACCTGCCATTAAATCTGCACCAACATGACATGGCTCTTGCTCTTCAATAAACTCACCATAACAGTTATCTACAAACACAACAACATCAGGTTTAATTTCTTTAACGAATGCTATCATCTCTTTAATTTGAGAAATAGTAAACGATGGACGAGTAGCATAACCTTTTGAGCGCTGAATCCCAATCATCTTCGTATTACTATGAATTGCAGCCGCAACAGCTCCAAAATCAACAAGCCCCTCTTCAGTAAGTGGAACTGCATTATAACCAATATTATATTCTTTAAATGAACCTACACCTTTTCCGCGTACACCAACGATTTCTTCTAACGTATCATACGGTTTGCCAGTGATATACAATAACTCATCTCCCGGACGTAAAATACCGAATAACGCTGTAGAAATAGCATGAGTACCTGAAATAATTTGCGGACGAACAAGACCAGCTTCCGCTCCAAATACATCCGCATACACTTTTTCTAACGTATCACGGCCAATATCATCATAACCGTAACCTGTCGTCGGGATAAAATGCGAATCACTAATTTTATGTTTACGAAAACTTTCTAACACACGAAACTGATTGCTTTCAATTACTTCATCCGCGCGTTTATGTACTTCTGTAATCTGGCTCTCTACTTCTTTTACTATTGGAGCAATTTTTTCTCCATTTTTCAAACGATCAAACATTTTTATTTTCTCCTTCTTCCACTAAAAATCTCTTTAATTGCACATTAAGCGATGAATGAGCAAAAATATACCCTACGCAATCATATACAAATTTTTCTTCCAGAAACTCCATCTTTGTTAATAGCGTTTCCGTCTTTAATAGCGTTAACAGCTTACCTTCACTCGGTGGAATTTCCACTTGATAACGATTCATTTCTTCCTTCATTTTCGTTTCTATCGCTTCTTTTATATGTAATAAATCACTTTGTTCAAAGGCACTAGTCATTAAGAAGTCACTTTTCGGAAACGGAATAAAGTTTTGATGTAATTCATCTTTTTTATTATATAACGTAATAATAGGAATATGACTAATTTCAAGTTCTGACAATAATCGTTTTACTGTTTTCTCATGCCCTACATAATTAGGATCCGCTGAATCAACTACATGTAAAATAACATCCGCTTCACCAGCTTCTTCTAATGTCGAACGAAAAGCAGCAATTAATGACGTAGGTAAATCTTGTATAAAACCCACCGTATCAGTTAGTAATACTGTATAACCTGAAGGTAAGGGCATCTTCCTTGTCGTCGGGTCTAGCGTTGCAAACAACAAGTTTTCTTCAAACGTATCTGCTTCCGTCAATCTATTAAACAGTGTAGATTTTCCAGCATTCGTATACCCTATTAATGAAACTTGAAATACTTTATTATCTTTTCTTCTCTCACGATATCTTTTTCGATGCTCCACAACACCCGCAAGTTGTTTCTTTATTTCATCAACGCGTGATCGAATATGACGACGATCCGTCTCAAGTTTCGTCTCACCCGGCCCTCTCGTTCCAATACCGCCACCAAGACGTGATAAAGACAATCCTTGCCCCATAAGACGCGGCATTGTATATTGCAACTGAGCTAATTCTACTTGAAGCTTACCTTCCCTCGACTTCGCACGTTGCGCAAAAATATCTAATATTAGTTGCGTTCGATCAATTACCCTCGCATCTAATACTGAGGATAAATTCCGAATTTGACTCGGCGTTAATTCGTTATTAAATACGATAACATCCGGTTCTAATTCTTCCGTTAACATTGTAAGCTCTTCTAATTTACCTTTACCTATATAAGTCGCCGGATGAAACTTCGGTCGTTTTTGCGTTGTAGACACTAATAATTCTGCTCGTGCAGTCTTCGCTAGCGATGCAAGCTCTTTCATGGAATGCATAAACTTTTCATCATCATCTTGTGGCAATTGACAGCCTACTAATATGACTTTTTCTTTTTCTTCCATCAAATATGTTCACTCATCCTTTTCGAAATTTAAACCTTCTAATATAATAGCAGAGGAAGCACATTTCATCTAGTTAGCGGGGGAGAAAATTCATGGCATGGGAGATTTTTAGCATCATAGGCACAATCGCTTTCGCACTAAGCGGAGCCATTGTTGCAATGGAAGAGGATTATGATATTTTCGGAGTGTATATTTTAGGAATGGCAACCGCATTTGGGGGAGGTGCCCTTCGTAATTTATTAATCGGTTATCCGATTGTCGCGTTTTGGCAACAAGACATGTTATTCCAAATCGCACTACTATCAATGACGATTATTTTTCTTTTTCCTAATAAATTAATTAGACACTGGAAAAAGTGGGAAAATATCACTGATGCTATCGGCTTATCAGCATTCGCCGTACAAGGAGCATTATACGCTCAAAAATTAAATTTACCAATTAGCGCTACAATCGTAGCAGCTGTTTTAACTGGTATTGGCGGTGGTATCATCCGCGATCTTTTAGCCCGCAGAAAACCTCTCGTCCTTCGAGCTGAAGTATATGCCTTTTGGACGATTCTAGCAGGTTTCTTAATCGGTGCTCAAATTATTGTTAGCGATTGGGCTCTATATACCTTATTCATTTTAATTGTTTGCTTCCGCATGGTTTCTATTCATTACAAATGGCATTTACCGCATAGACGTATCGATACAAAAGAGCGTTCAGTGCATAAATAGCAATCCAACCTCTTTACAGATCGTAAAGAGGTTTTTCTTTTCTAACGAGTTTTTCTTTACATAATGTTTATACTAATCCTCAAAGCGAGGTGAACACAAATGACAAACCACGTTAATAAAGGTGCTCAAAAAAGCTCAGTAGGTCAAATTGGACACGATTCTAATTCTGCACACGAAAAAAGCGCTAAAATGGAACACTTCCATAAATCTTATCAAGAAAAAGCAAAAAAAGAGTAGCAGCACTTATACAAAAAACAGACGCACAGTTTACGTACTGTGCGTCTCCTCTTCAAGCATCAAATCACAACTTGATATCCCAATTAAATCATATTTATCATAAGTATCCTCTTGCAACAACCGCATAGCCTGTGTACGAATCGATTTTTCAACAATATTCCGTACATATCTTCCATTACTAAACGATGTAATTTGCGATGAGTACTTTACAGCATGTAAATGATCTCTAAATTTCCATTCAGCCTCTTTCGATAACTGGTATTCACGTTCTTCATACATCCTCTTCCCAATTTCCAACAGTTGATTAACTGAGTAATCAGAAAATTCTATTATAAACGGAAAACGTGATTGCAGTCCTGGATTTAATGAAAGAAAGTGATTCATCTCTCTTGAATAACCGGCTAAAATCAATACAAAACCGTGTTGTTTATCTTCCATATGTTTTACGAGCGTATCAATTGCTTCTTTCCCAAAATCTTTTTCTCCCCCTCTGGCTAATGAATACGCCTCATCAATAAACAAAATACCTCCCATTGCTTTTTTTATTAAATCTCTTGTTTTCTGAGCTGTATGACCGATGTACTCTCCTACAAGATCAGCTCGTTCAGCTTCAACTAAGTGCCCTTTTGATAGAATATTCATCTCAAACAACAATTTCCCTATCATTCTAGCAACAGTTGTCTTCCCTGTACCTGGATTCCCTTTAAACAACATATGGAGTACTTGCTTCTCAGATTTCAACCCTATTTCTTGTCTTTTTTTATTCACATAAATCCAAGCATATATTTCTTTTATTATCTTTTTTATATCATCCATCCCAACAAGCTTTCCCATCTCTTCTTCAATTCTTTGCAACATCTCATGTTTCGTAGTAGTTTCACTTGAAATCACTGTTTTATTTTCTGCGGCCGGTAAAGAAATTTTCTTTCGATGATTTAACACAATGTTAATTTGATTATTATTTTTCTTTCGCATCGATTGTTCCATACAATCACCTCATTTTATCCCGCATGAACAGGCAGTAAGACTCCCACCTCAAAATTCAGCAAATGCTAGGAAGTTTGCCGGGAGATAACTGTCCGTAAATGCCCGATTGGTTCAACTAATAATCAGAGGGATGAACAAAATCCCCACTGATTAAAGTTTCACTTTATCCACTCACCAAATATTATTATTCCGGTCTCCCTTGCAAATGACTATTTTCAGAAAAGTTTGCTATAATATAAGAAATAATGAAGGTGGTGGGACTATGGAGACAACGGAATTCCATGATACAATACAAGCCTTTTCTATTTTTTTATTGAATAAAGGCCGAAAACCTTCAACCATTAAACGTTATGTTTATGACATTGAAGATTTCGGACATTGGTTAGAAAAAAACAAAAAGCTCCCTTCCAGTAATATATGGGCTACACTTTGTACAAAAGACTACGAAGATTACTTTTCCGACCTAAAAAAGAATCGACATTACTCAGAGAAAACGATGCACCGTGTATTTATTGTATTAAATAGAATGCATCATTTTCTAAACATCCCTAACCCATTAAAGAACATGGAAATTTCTATTCAACCAGACCGCACACTTCGTAACGAAGATTTCATTTCATCTGATGAAGAAAAAAGATTGAAACATATAATCACTTCATTAGAAGGACTTTCAGAAAAACAACGTCCTGTGCGCCCTTTATTAATGGATCGTAATGTTGCTATTTTAAACTTATTAATCGACTATGGATTATCCTTACAGGAACTTACAGCGTTAACTATGCATCACGTTCACTTTGAAACTAACACATTTTCTATCCCAGCAACCGCAGGGGTAGAAAGAACAATTACATTAACTAACGAAGACAAAAAACAACTATATACTTATTACAAAAGCATCCCTGAACCCGTTCGTCCAAAATACCATAGTCATGACCCATTATTTATCGCATTTGATTTTAATCGCGGAACATACAGATGGGTATACGAAAATGATGCACCGAAGGGATTAACAGAAATCGCTATCCAAAAAATGATTCGCCTTGAAGTATCTAGAGCTAATTTACGCAAAGGAATCTCAGGACAACACTTTCGTAACACCTATATTTTAAACTTAATAAAAAAAGAAACTCCGGAGTCAGAAATTATAAAACTAGCTGGATTCAAATCAAAAGTTTCACTAAAACGATATTATCAATACGCAGAAAATAGAAAAAACGCCTTATCATGAGGCGTTTTTTCTATTTTTTCTTTAAACAAACGATTTTACTATGACCATTTAACTAATTTTTGCATCTACTATGATGAGTTTCATTCACATTCTCATGAGAAAGGAGAGATTTAATGTCTCGTTATGACGACAGTCAAAACAAATTCTCCAAACCATGCTTTCCAAGTAGCGCTGGACGAATCCCAAATACCCCATCGATCCCAATTACTAAAGCACAACTTAGAACATTTCGCGCAATCATTATCGATTTAACAAAAATAATCCCAAAACTTTTTGCAAATCCATCTCCCCAAAATATTGAAGATCTAATTGATACATTGAACCTACTAAGTAAATTTATTTGTTCACTAGAAGCTACTTCCTCCCTGAAAGCGCAAGGATTAGCTATTATTAAAAACTTAATAACTATATTAAAAAATCCAACTTTCGTAGCAAGTGCTGTATTTGTTGAACTCCAAATTTTAATTAATTATTTACTTTACATCACAAAGTTATTCCGAATCGATCATTGTACACTCCAAGAACTCCTTAAATTAATTGCAGAGTTACAAACTACTCTAGTTAATTCAGCTTCGTTCGGCAGAGGTCCTACCGGGCCTACTGGACCTCGAGGTAACACAGGCGCTACCGGTGCCACTGGGCCTCAAGGTAACACGGGCGCTACCGGTGCTACTGGGCCTCAAGGTAACACGGGCGC
>NZ_LOBC01000029.1 GCF_001583695.1 Bacillus wiedmannii
TGGTAGTTGGGACCTTGTCCCTGTGAGAGTAGGACGTCGCCAAGCAACTAAAAACACAAGTCTTTTGACTTGTGTTTTTTTCTGTTTTCAAACAGTACGAAAAAAGAAGTAATGGTAATACAAACACGTTGCCCAAGGGTTAATCATATTATATAAGAGATGGATGTATATTTTTCTGTAAATTGTTAAGGAATAGAAGTATAAAATATGTCCATTTAAATAGGGAGGGAAGGTTATGAAAGCACAAAATGAAGTTTGTATTGTTTGTGAGACAGAAAGAAAAGAAGGGATATATGTTTATAATAATTTAATATGTTATGAATGTGAAAAGGATATGGTGAATACGGAGACAAATGATCCGAAGTATATATATTATTTAAAACAGCTTCGGAAATTAGAAGTATCATATTTTTAAATAGGCATATGCCTATTATTTTTTTTGTTCTGTATAATAGAGGAAGAATGAAATAATAAGGAAGAGATATAGATGAATCAAAATCGCATACCTTTATATGAGGCATTAACAGAGTTTAAAGAAAGAGGACCGTTATCCTTTCATGTTCCAGGTCATAAAAATGGTTTAAACTTCCCTCAGGAAGCTGTAGGGGAGTTTAAAGATATACTATCTATCGATGTAACTGAGTTGTCAGGGTTAGATGATTTACATAGTCCGTTTGAATGTATAGATGAGGCACAACAGTTATTAGCTGATGTATATGGAGTGAAAAAAAGTTATTTTTTAATTAATGGTTCAACAGTAGGGAATCTAGCAATGATTTTGTCTTGTTGTGGGGAACATGATATTGTTCTTGTACAAAGAAATTGTCATAAATCAATTATTAATGGTTTAAAATTAGCGGGCGCAAATCCAATTTTTTTAGATCCATGGATTGATGAAGCTTATAATGTACCAGTGGGAATTCATGATGAAATTATTAAGGAAGCAATTGAAAAATATCCAAATGCTAAAGCACTCATTTTAACGCATCCTAATTATTATGGTATGGGAATAGATCTGGAGGCAAGCATCGCTTATGCACATGCACATAAAATCCCCGTTTTAGTAGATGAAGCACATGGAGCCCATTTTTGTTTAGGAGGGGCATTTCCAAAGTCAGCATTAGCATATGGTGCAGATATTGTAGTTCATTCTGCACATAAAACATTACCCGCGATGACAATGGGGTCCTATTTACATATAAATAGTCGCTTAGTGAAAGAAGAAAAAGTTTCTACCTATTTAAGTATGCTACAATCTAGTAGTCCATCGTATCCAATTATGACTTCTCTTGATATTGCCCGCTTTACAATAGCACGTATAAAAGAAAAGGGACATGATGAAATAGTCGAGTTTTTACGGGGATTTAAAGACGAATTGTGTTCTATTCCACAAATAGCTATTTTACAGTATCCATTACAAGACCATTTAAAGGTTACTGTACAGACACGTTGTCAGTTATCAGGGTACGAATTACAGTCTGTATTTGAAAAGGTCGGTATATATACAGAAATGGCGGATCCGTATAATGTCCTATTTATTTTGCCCTTGCAAGTAAATAAGGAGTATATGAAGGCTATAGAGATGATCCGAGGGGCATTGCAATATTATGAGGTGAAAGACAAGAAGGAATCTATTCGTTATACTTATAAAGGAGAATTTTCTCCTTTACCGTATACATATAAACAACTGGAAGGATATGAAACAAAAGTAGTATCTGTAGAAGAAGCAGTTGGGATGATAGCGGCAGAAATGGTAATTCCGTACCCACCTGGAATTCCATTGATTATGTATGGAGAAAGAATTACTTCAGAACATAAAGAGCAAATTATGTATTTAGAGCAATCAGGCGCTCGTTTTCAAGGTAGCACGAAATATATGAAAGTGTATGATATAGAAAGTAGGTTTTAGGATGAAGGGATTATTTGTAACAATTGAAGGTCCAGAAGGTTCTGGTAAAACAACGTTAATTAAAAGTTTATTGCCGTACTTTGAACAAAAAGAACAAAAGGTAATGGCGACGAGAGAACCAGGTGGCATTGCAATTTCAGAGGATATTAGAACAATTTTACATAAACAAGAATATACGATGATGGAAGCACGTACAGAGGCGCTTCTGTATGCTGCTGCACGTAGACAACATTTGGTGGAAAAGGTTATGCCGGCACTTAACGAGGACTACCTTGTATTATGTGATCGTTTTATAGATAGCTCTTTAGCGTATCAAGGATATGCAAGAGGGTTAGGTATGGATAAAGTATTTGAAATAAATCGTTTCGCAACAGAGGACTGTATGCCTAGTTTAACGATTTACCTAGACATTGAACCAGAGATTGGTTTAGCTCGCATTGAAAAAGATGCAGGACGTGAAGTAAATCGATTAGATATGGAAGATATCTCTTTCCATAAACGTGTCCGTGAAGGATATTTACAAGTTGTAGAACGTTTCTCAGATCGTATTGTATTGGTAAATGCTGATCAACCAATGGAAAAACTTATAGAAGAAGTTGTTCAGATTATAGAAGATAAATTGTTATAATAGAAGGAAAGAATGAAATAAGTGAGGTATGCGTTATGACGAAGACGTGGGAGCAGCTTTCTGCTATACAACCCATCGGTGTAAAAATGTTGATGAATAGCATTGCAAAAGAGCGTATATCCCACGCTTACTTGTTAGAGGGAGGGAAAGGGACTGGAAAGTTTGCAACGGCAATTCAAATGGCAAAGAGTTTCCTCTGTTCTGGTCGGAATGGGGTAGAGCCTTGTCACGTATGTACAAATTGTAAGCGAATTGATTCAGGTAACCACCCTAACTTACATATTGTAAAACCAGACGGATTATCTATTAAGAAACAGCAAATTCATGATTTACAAGAAGAGTTTTCAAAAACAGGATTAGAAGCAAATAAAAAAGTATATATTATTGAGCACGCAGATCGTATGACAGCAAATGCAGCGAATACACTTTTAAAATTTTTAGAAGAACCAAGTAGTGATACAACAGCTATTTTACTTACTGAACAAAGTCATCAAATTTTAAATACGATTTTATCTCGCTGTCAAGTTGTTACATTTAGACCGTTACCTACGGAATCTTTAATTAGAAAATTACAGGATGAAGGTATTACGGCATCTTTATCGACACTTGCTACGCAACTCACGAATAGTTTTGATGAAGCTTTAGCTTTATGTAGTGATGAATGGTTTGCACAAGCACGAGCTTTAGTGATAAAATTATGTGAAGCGCTCGAAAAGGATAAAGCCTCTATTTTTTTTGTACAAGAAAAATGGGGGAAACACTTTAGAGAGAAAGAACAATTACAGCAAGGTTTAGATATGTTGCTCCTTATTTATAAGGATTTATTATATGTTCAACTTGGAGAAGAAGATCGTCTTGTTTTTCATGAGCAGAAAGAGATGTTTGAATCTTTCTCCTATGCTCAGAAGCGCATTGTATCAGCTCTCTTTAATATATTAGAGGCAAAAAATAGAATCAACGCTAATGTAAATGCGCAGCTTGTGTTCGAACAGTTAGTGTTGCGGTTGCAGGAGGGATGACCGTTTTGTATGATGTAGTAGGTGTTCGCTTTAAGAAGGCCGGAAAGGTGTATTACTTCGATCCGAATCAGTTCGATATCTCTGAAAATGAGTTTGTAATTGTAGAAACAGTAAGAGGTATTGAGTACGGAAAAGTAGTTATTACCAAAAAGCAAGTTGATGAAAACGACGTTGTATTACCGCTAAAAAAGGTTATTCGTATTGCAAATGAAAATGATCGTACCATTGTTGAAGAGAACAAACATGCTGCAAAAGAAGCATATCAAGTTTGTCAGCAAAAGGTAGTAGAGCATAATCTTGATATGAAACTTGTAGATGTAGAGTATACGTTCGATCGCAATAAGATTATTTTCTACTTTACTGCGGATGGTCGGATTGATTTCCGCGAACTAGTGAAGGACTTAGCGGCAATTTTTAGGACAAGAATTGAACTAAGACAAATTGGTGTTCGTGATGAAGCGAAGATGCTTGGTGGTATTGGTCCGTGTGGTCGTATGCTTTGTTGTTCTACTTTTTTAGGAGATTTTGAACCTGTATCCATTAAGATGGCAAAGGATCAAAATTTATCATTAAATCCTGCAAAAATCTCTGGTTTATGTGGTCGCTTAATGTGTTGCTTAAAATATGAGAATGATGAATATGAGGCAGCAAAGGAACAACTTCCTGATTTAGATCAACGTATACAAACCCCGCATGGTACTGGCCGTGTTATCGGATTAAATATTTTAGAAAGATTAATTCAAGTGGAACTAGTAGACAAGGAACGGATAGTAGAATATACGTTAGATGAGTTAGTGAATAAAGGGGTCGTTTCGAGTCAAACCACAGATTAATGAGGTGGGTGCTTGTGGAGAAAAAAGATATTTTTGCATCGGTTTCTAGTATGGAAGAGCAAATTGGACATTTATACAAACAGTTGGGAGAATTAAAACAACATCTTGCAGAGTTGTTGGAAGAGAACCAACATATAAAAATGGAAAATGAAAATTTGCGACACCGCTTTGAAGAAGTGCAGATTAAGGAAAAACAAAAAACTCAAAAACGTAAAGAAGTGAAGCCGAAGACAACTGATATTGGCGAAGGCTATGATAATTTAGCAAGGCTATATCAAGAAGGTTTTCATATTTGTAATCTGCATTATGGAAGTGTACGTAAAGAGGGAGATTGTTTATTCTGCCTGTCATTTTTAAATAAAAAGTGAAATTACCTTTCCAATGATAATTGGAAAGGTAATTTTTTATACATGAGAGTAGAATGAAATATGTTTTTTTATTAGTAGAAGATGAAATAGGGTAGGTTAAGTGTAAGAAAAGGAGTAACATATGAATTTATATGAAGATGAACGTTTAGATTACTTATTAGCGCAAGATATGAAGATTGTACAAAGCCCATCAGTATTCAATTTCTCGTTAGATGCTGTTTTACTTGCAAACTTTGCTTGGGTGCCGATTCAAAAAGGTAATGTACTTGATCTGTGTACAGGTAACGCAGTTGTCCCCCTTTTATTAAGTACAAGAACAAAGGGAAACATTACAGGTGTAGAAATTCAAGAACGTTTATATGATATGGGAATCAGAAGCGTTCAATACAATAAGTTAGAAGAAAGAATTCACTTAATACATGGGGATTTGAAAGATATGCCAGAGAAACTTGGACGTCATCAATATGATGTAGTTACATGTAATCCCCCTTATTTTCAAACACCTGCAACTTCTGAGAAAAATATGAATGAACATTTAGCGATAGCTCGTCATGAAATTATGTGTACATTAGAGGATGTTGTATCTGCAAGTAGTCAGTTAGTAAAGCAAGGTGGGAAAGTAGCATTTGTACATCGTCCAGGTCGTTTGCTAGATATTGTTACATTAATGCGTAAATACAAAATTGAACCAAAGCGTGTGCGATTTGTTTATCCTAAGGCAGGGAAAGAAGCGAATACATTGTTAATTGAAGGAATTAAGGATGGAAACGCAGATTTGAAAATATTGCCCCCTCTTTTTGTATATGAAGCAAATAATGAATATACAAAGGAGATTCGTTCAATTTTATATGGAGAAGAATAAGCATTGTTTTTATGTAGTAGAGTGCTCTGACGGAAGTTATTATGCTGGATATACAAATCATATAGAGAAGCGGATTCAGACCCATAATAGTGGAAAAGGTGCTAGGTATACGCGTGCTAGACTTCCTGTTGTTTTAAAATACATAGAATTTCATGAAGATAAGCGTACAGCTATGCAAGCAGAGTATTATTTTAAGCAGTTAAATAGAAAACAAAAAGAAGAATATATGCAAAAAGGAGAACGCTATGTGGCAACAAAAAAGCTTTCAACAAAATGAAAAGGGAGTTTTATATTTAGTACCAACTCCTATTGGAAATTTAGAAGATATGACATTTCGTGCAATCCGAATTTTAAAAGAAGCTGATTTAATTGCTGCTGAAGATACGAGACAAACGAAAAAACTTTGTAATTATTTCGAAATTGAAACCCCCGTTATGAGTTACCATGAGCATAATAAGGAAGTAAGTGGTAGGAAAATATTAGGGAAGTTAGACGAAGGAAAGACTGTAGCACTTGTTAGTGATGCTGGTATGCCTTGTATTTCCGATCCAGGTTACGATATTGTTGTAGAGGCTGTAGCAGAACAGTATCATGTAATCCCGCTTCCTGGGGCAAATGCAGCCCTTACAGCATTAATTGCATCAGGTCTTGAAACAAAACAATTTTATTTCTATGGATTTTTACAAAGAAATAAAAAAGAAAGAAAAATGGAGTTAGAGAAGCTTCGTTATGTACAAACTACAATGATGTTTTATGAAGCGCCCCATCGTTTAGATGATACTTTAATCTCGATGCAAGAAGTGTTGGGAAATAGAGAAATTGTATTATGTCGAGAGTTAACGAAAAAATTTGAGGAATTTATTCGTGGAACAGTTGAGGAAGCAATTGAGTGGACGAAACAAAATGAAGTTCGTGGCGAGTTTTGTATTTTAGTAGCTGGTTCAACGGAAGAACCTACCCCAGAAGAAAAATGGTGGGAATCTATTTCGGTATATGATCATATTGAACACTATATAAACGAAAAAGGTATGAATTCAAAAGAGGCAATAAAAACAGTCGCTAAAGATCGAGATTTGTCGAAACGCGATGTATATCAAATCTATCATGTCGATAAAAAATAAGCTTCTCATAATTGAGAAGCTTATTTTGCTGTTTCGATATAATCTTGAAGCTCGTTTAAGATTCGCTCAGCGCCTTCTTTGCTTAAGATAATTTTACCTTCAGCTAAAGATAGGTTACCATCAGATACTTCACCAGTTACTTGGCAAGTCATGTTTGGCTTATATTTTTTTAAGATGATTTTCTCGTCATCAACGTAGATTTCAAGAGCATCCTTTTCTGCAATACCTAAAGTACGGCGTAATTCGATTGGAATTACTACACGACCTAATTCATCAACTTTACGAACGATACCAGTAGATTTCATAATTCTTTTCCTCCTAAAGAAATAGTTTATAAGTTTCGAGTCTATTTTCTAGATTCGTCATTTTTCGACAAAATACCCTATGGACATATGATACCAATCATTTACATTTCCGTCAATTCTTTAATTCTATATTTTTTAAAAAGATTTATAGATTTCTTACTTCTTATATATAATAGAATGAGAGTAATTTCTACTATTATTTCACTTTATTTTCAGAAAAATTTATAGATTGTAAGTAAGGACTGTATATTTTCTTGAAATATGAGCAATAGATGATAAAGATATTAAGTATTAACTCGTTTTTAACTCGCTATTTGCCAAGCAGTAAGATTCTAAATTTAAAATTTGGCTGGAGCAAAGAAGTTAAGTTGGATTCGGATTGCTCGTAAAAGCCTGATTGGTGCGGGCTAATAATCCGCGGGAGTGAACAAAACCCCCACAGATTAAAGTTTCACTTTATATATAAGTTTTTGATATACTATTTATAAATACATATGAGGTTATCCGGGAGGTCCAAAACAATGACAGAGGAAAATAAGTCCTTTTATATTACTACCCCAATTTATTATCCAAGTGGAAAATTACACATTGGACATGCTTATACAACAGTAGCAGGAGATGCGATGGCACGATATAAGCGTATGCAAGGATACAATGTTCATTATTTAACAGGAACTGATGAGCATGGACAGAAGATCCAAAAGAAAGCAGAAGAATTAAATGTTACACCACAAGCATATGTGGATAACATTGTTGCAGGAATTAAAGAGCTTTGGGAGAAAATGGATATCTCTTATGATGATTTTATTCGTACAACTGAAGATCGTCATAAAGATGTTGTTGAAAAAATCTTCAAGCAACTAGTAGATCAAGGTGATATTTATCTTGATGAATATGAAGGTTGGTATTCTGTACAAGATGAGACATTCTATACAGAGCATCAATTAGTAGATCCAATTATGGAAGGTGAAAAAGTAGTTGGAGGAAAAAGCCCAGATAGTGGTCATGATGTAGAACTTGTTCGTGAAGAATCGTATTTCTTTAGAATGGGTAAATATGTCGACAGACTATTAAAATTCTATGAAGATAATCCACATTTCATTCAGCCAGAGTCTCGTAAGAATGAGATGATTAATAACTTCATTAAACCAGGCCTAGAAGATTTAGCTGTTTCCCGTACTTCATTTGACTGGGGAGTTCGTGTTCCAGGTAACCCGAAACACGTTATTTACGTATGGGTTGACGCATTATCTAACTACATTACAGCATTAGGTTATGGAACAGAAAATGAAGAGATGTATAAGAAGTTCTGGCCAGCTGATGTACATTTAGTTGGAAAAGAAATCGTTCGTTTCCATACAATTTATTGGCCAATCATTTTAATGGCATTAGATTTACCTCTTCCGAAAAAAATCTTTGCTCATGGTTGGATTTTAATGAAGGATGGAAAGATGAGTAAGTCAAAAGGAAACGTAGTAGATCCAGTTACTTTAATCGATCGTTACGGATTAGATGCATTACGTTATTACTTACTTCGTGAAGTTCCATTCGGATCTGATGGCGTATTCACACCAGAAGGATTTGTGGAGCGCATTAATTTCGATTTAGCAAATGACTTAGGTAACTTATTAAATCGTACAGTAGCTATGATTGATAAGTACTTTAACGGAGAAATCCCTGCATTTAAAGAAAATGTAACGGAATTCGATGAAACGTTAGTAACGTTTGCAAAAGATACATTGGAAAAAGTAGAAGAGGCAATGGAGAATATGGAATTCTCTGTAGCGCTAAGCTCAATTTGGCAATTGGTTAGCCGTGCAAATAAATATATTGATGAAACACAACCATGGGTATTAGCGAAAGATGAGAATGATCGTGAAAAATTAGCTTCTGTAATGGCTCACTTAGCAGAGGTGCTTCGTCAAACAGGTATTATGCTTATGCCGTTCCTAACAGTAGCACCAAGTAAGATGTTTGCTCAGCTTGGACTTACTGAAGAGGCACATAAATCTTGGGAAAGCCTATCTACAATTGGCTGTATTCCAGTTGGAACAAAAGTAGAAAAAGGAAACCCGATTTTCCCGCGTTTAGAAATGGAAGTAGAAGTAGGTTACATTAAAGAACAAATGAAAAGCTCTGCTCCTAAAGTAGAAGAGAAAAAAGAAGAAGAACCGAAAGCAGAAGAAATTACAATTGATGATTTCTTTAAAGTAGAATTACGCGTAGCTGAAGTACTATCAGCTGAACCTGTGAAAAAAGCAGATAAGTTGTTAAAAATTCAGTTGGATTTAGGTACAGAAAAGCGTCAAGTTGTTTCAGGAATTGCAAAATTCTATTCGCCGGAAGACCTAAAAGGTAAAAAGGTTATTTGTGTAACAAACTTAAAACCTGTAAAATTACGCGGTGAATTATCACAAGGTATGATTTTAGCGGGTGAAGAGAATGGCGTATTATCATTAGCATCAATTGACCAAAATCTACCAAACGGTACAAAAATCAAGTAATTAAGACAAGAAAAGAGATGTTTCACGTGTAACATGTGTGAAGCGTCTTTTTTCTTTTTACACTCTCTATTTTTGCATTAAAATTATAGTATTGTTATCGTTAAGTTATTAAAGAGCTTATTTTTTAGAATAAACTTGATTTCAATATAAAAGGAGTTATGTATTATGTTGTTTGATACACATTCACATTTGAATGCAGAGCAATTTGAAGAAGATTTGCAAGAGGTTATTGCACGAATGAAAGAAGCGGGAGTTACCTATACAGTTGTTGTTGGTTTTGATGAAGTAACGATAAAAAAGGCGATTGAATTAGCTGAAACTTATGATTTTATTTACGCTGCAGTTGGATGGCATCCAGTTGATGCAATTGACATGACAGAAGAACATCTAGCTTGGTTAGAAGAACTTGCTTCTCATCCTAAAGTCGTTGCACTTGGAGAGATGGGATTAGATTATCATTGGGATAAGTCTCCAAAAGAAATACAGAAGGAAGTATTCCGTAAACAAATTGCATTAGCCAAAAAGGTGAAATTGCCGATTATTATACATAACCGCGATGCAACTCAAGATATTGTTGATATTCTAGAAGAAGAGAATGCAGCTGAAGTGGGAGGCATTATGCATTGCTTTAGCGGCAGCGTAGAAGTAGCAGAGCGATGTGTTGATATGAACTTTTTAATTTCGTTAGGCGGACCAGTTACATTTAAAAATGCTAAGAAGCCGAAAGAAGTTGCTGTGGAGATTCCATTAGAGAAATTGTTAATAGAGACAGATTGTCCATATTTAACACCACATCCATTTCGAGGAAAACGAAATGAACCGAGTTATGTAAAACTCGTAGCAGAAGAAATTGCGAATTTAAAAGGAATTTCTTATGAGGAAGTAGCAGAAATAACAACAAAAAATGCAAAAACTTTATTTGGTGTTGAATAAAAAGGAGTGGGAGAACCCATTCTTTTTTATTTTTGTGAAAAAATAAGGGCGAATGAGGAAGTGTTACAATAAGAAGAGAGAACAAAGTTTTGGACATTCTATTTTTTAAAATGTAAGAATGGGGAAAATAATAATGGAAAAGTCGTCATTTTTTTGTTTTACTAAGTAGAGACGAAACGAGTGTGGAGGCAAGCATGAAAATTAAAGAGATTATCGTTGTAGAAGGTAAAGATGATACAGTTGCGATTAAGCGTGCTGTTGATGCGGATACAATTGAAACAAACGGTTCAGCAATCGGTGATCATGTTATTGAGCAAGTTAAATTAGCGCTACAAAAACGGGGCGTTATTATTTTCACAGATCCGGATTATCCTGGAGAGCGTATTCGAAAAATTATTTCTGATAAGGTGCCTGGATGTAAACATGCTTTTTTACCGAAGGAAGAAGCACTTGCCAAAAGGAAAAAGGGTGTCGGGATTGAACATGCTTCTAATGAATCAATTCGCCGTGCTTTAGAGAATATACATGAAGAAATGGAAGCTTACACAAGTGAAATTAGTTGGAGCGATTTAGTCGATGCAGGCTTAGTGGGCGGAGAAATGGCAAAGAGTCGCAGAGAAAGAATGGGTAAGCTATTAAAGATTGGTTATACAAACGCAAAACAGTTACATAAACGTTTACAAATGTTTCAAGTTTCAAAAGAATCGTTTGCAGAAGCTTATAAGCAAGTCATACAGGAGGAAAGAAAATGAAGGATATCGCAACGCCAAATCGTACGAAAGACATTGTTGAAAAGTATGGATTTTCATTCAAAAAAAGTTTAGGACAAAATTTTTTAATTGATACGAATGTATTAAATCGTATTGTCGATCATGCTGAAATTGGTTCAGAAAGTGGTGCAATTGAAATTGGACCAGGTATCGGTGCGTTAACAGAACAATTAGCGAAGCGTGCTAAAAAAGTAGTGGCTTTTGAAATTGATCAGAGATTATTACCGATTTTAGATGAGACGTTAGCGCCATATAGCAACGTTACAGTTATAAATAAAGACGTACTAAAGGCAGATGTACATGAGGTGTTTAGTGAGCAATTTGAGGAAGGGCAAGATGTAATGGTAGTAGCGAACTTACCGTACTATATTACAACGCCAATTTTATTTAAATTGTTGGAAGAGAAATTACCGGTTCGTGGATTTGTTGTTATGATGCAAAAAGAAGTTGGAGATCGTTTAGCTGCTAAACCTGGAACGAAAGAGTATGGTTCTTTATCCATTGCTATTCAGTATTATACAGAGGTAGAAACAGTTATGACTGTACCACGTACAGTGTTTGTGCCACAACCAAATGTTGATTCTGCGATTATTCGTCTCCTAAAGCGCCCGAAACCAGTTGTAGAAGTAACAGATGAGACATTCTTCTTTGAAGTAGTACGAGCAAGTTTTGCACAGCGTCGTAAAACTTTAATGAATAATTTATCAAATAATTTAAATGGTTTCCCGAAAGATAAAGAGCTGTTGGATCGAATTTTAACAGAAGTAGGAATTGATCCAAAACGAAGAGGCGAAACGCTATCTATAGAGGAGTTTGCAACATTAAGTAATGCATTAGTTCTTCATAAATTGTCATAAGAATAGAAAAGGGACAGTTCAACTTGAACTGTCCCTTTTGTCACCTTTCCTCTCCTACATTCATACTTTAAAAACAGGTAAGATGGCCTAACGAGTTTGGAGGTAGGAGAATGGCTTTACATGTTGGAGAATTAGTGGAACGATATTCTCATAATAGGGATATCCTTTTTCGTATTATAGAAATAAAAGGCGAGATAGCTATATTATTTGGGGAGGAAATTAGACTGGTGGCAGATGCGCCACTTGAAGATTTAATTAGTATAGACCAACGAGAACATAAAAAAAGAGCGAAGCGTGAGAAAGAAACGATGGAGCGTACGTATCGTTTGTTTCAACAAGATTATGTATTAATGAAACAAAGGCATGAACACACTTCAACGGGTGGATATACAAGTGAGGTAAATTATTTTCAAATGCCAGGACGTGTATTGCATATAGATGGAGACCCGTTATATTTGCGCAAGTGCTTAGACTTATATAATAAAATTGGTGTTCCTGTACAAGGTATTCATTGTAAAGAAACAGAGATGCATGAAAAGGTAGTAGATTTAATAGATCATTTTCGTCCGGACATTTTAGTTATTACAGGGCACGATGCATATACAAAATCAAAAGGGGTAAAGGGAGATTTAGCAGCATATAGGCATTCAAGGCATTTTGTACAGGCTGTTCGAGAAGTGAGAAAAAAATATCCATCATTGGATCAACTCGTTATTTTTGCTGGGGCATGCCAATCACACTTTGAAGCATTAATTCGAGCAGGTGCTAATTTTGCTAGTTCACCATCTAGAATTAATATTCACGCACTAGATCCTGTATATGTGGTTGGAAAAATTAGTTTTACGTCATTTATGGAAAGAGTAAATGTATGGGATGTTGTACGTAATACGATTACCGGCGAAAAGGGACTTGGCGGTATTGAGACGAGGGGAATTTTACGAACTGGATTACCCTTTCAACATTATGAAGAATAAGCAAGGTACATATGTATCTTGCTTTTTTGTATGGGAAGGATTTAAATCAGCTTGGATAAAAAGAGACAAGAACGCGCAGACTACATAATGATACTTTTACAATATAGTATTTCTTCTATCTATTTGAACGCATGATGCTTTTATAATGATATTGTCTGTGAGTTGCGGTTAATAATTGGGATAGATATATCGTGTTTTAAGTGTTCAATCTAAATTACAGCGAGGTGTAACGAAGTATATGTCAAAACGTTTAGATGAAATTAAAAGCGAATTAGATCACCATCTTGGACAGAGACTGATGTTAAAGGCAAATAGTGGGAGAAGAAAAACAGTAGAACAATCAGGTGTACTTGCAGAAACGTACCGTTCTGTTTTTGTTGTACAATTGGATCAGCAAGAAGATGCGTTGCAACGTGTATCATATAGCTATGCGGATGTTTTAACAGAGACAGTAGAGTTAACGTTTTATGGTGAACCTCATAATGAAGTGATTTTATAATTCATGTATCGTTACATATATTCCCACAAATGAAAAGCTATATTATTTTGCATACTAATTATACCGTAGCAAAATAAGGAGGGACTCTGCATTGAGTAGACGAAGAGGTGTCATGTCAAATCAATTTAAAGAAGAGCTTGCAAAAGAGCTAGGCTTTTATGATGTTGTTCAGAAAGAAGGCTGGGGCGGAATTCGTGCGAAAGATGCTGGTAACATGGTGAAACGTGCTATAGAAATTGCAGAACAGCAATTAATGAAACAAAACCAGTAGTTGTAAGATACTTTCTATGCTACGGTAGCCGAGGAGTGATTCCTCGGCTTTTTGTACTCGAAAAGGTGCCATCATTTTACATAAGTAGTTTCATTCTGAATGCTTTTCGTTATAATTAGGGAAGTGTCATCGTCTTACTATAAATTTATGGTAAAATAAACGATAAAAGATTGAGTACATAGAGTGGGTGAATAGATTGAAGCTACTAGTGAAAGCACCAGCAAAGATTAATCTGTCGTTAGATGTACTGGGAAAAAGACAAGACGGATATCATGAAGTGAAAATGATTATGACAACAATTGATTTAGCGGATCGTTTAGAACTAATGGAATTAGCAGAAGACCGTATTGAAATTTTATCCCATAATCGGTATGTCCCAGACGACCAAAGAAATTTAGCTTATCAAGCAGCGAAATTATTAAAAGAGAAGTTTAATGTGAAAAAAGGTGTATCTATTACTATTGAAAAAACGATTCCAGTAGCAGCTGGATTAGCAGGTGGAAGTAGTGATGCAGCAGCGACATTACGTGGCCTTAATAAATTATGGAATTTAGGGCTTACAATTGATCAGTTAGCAGAGCTTGGCGCAAAAATTGGATCAGATGTATCGTTTTGTGTATATGGTGGGACAGCAATTGCCACTGGAAGAGGAGAGCAAATTGAGCACATAAAAACTCCACCTTCTTGTTGGGTTATTTTAGCAAAACCCCATATTGGTGTATCTACTGCTGATGTGTATGGAAATTTAAAGTTAAATCGAGTTACACATCCAAATGTAGATAAAATGGTTAACGTCATAAATGCTGGGGACTACAAAGGGATTTGTGATACTGTTGGTAATGTTTTAGAAGATGTAACGTTTGCGATGCATCCTGAAGTTGCACGTATTAAGGCACAGATGAAGCGATTTGGGGCGGATGCCGTATTAATGAGTGGAAGTGGCCCAACCGTATTTGGTCTTGTGCACCATGATTCGCGAATGCATCGTATATATAACGGATTAAAAGGATTTTGTGAACAAGTATACGCAGTACGTTTATTAGGAGAGCGAGAAACGCTTGAATAAAGACGTATAATACGTTATGATTTGTTTAGAATATTCGTGATTTGAGGTGAGAGTATGAAAATTAGACGAAGTACAAGATTAGTCGATATGACGTATTACTTGTTACAAAACCCTCGTCAGCTAGTTTCTCTCACTTTTTTTGCTGAAAGGTATCAATCAGCTAAGTCTTCCATTAGTGAAGATTTAGTTATTATTAAGCAAACGTTTGAACAACAAGGGGTCGGCACATTGCAAACGGTACCAGGAGCAGCAGGAGGAGTGAAATATATACCATATATAAGTGAGGAAGAGGCAGATCTAATTATTGGTGAGCTTTGTAGCTTATTTGAAAATCCAGATCGTATTTTGCCTGGTGGTTACTTATATATGACAGATCTTTTAAGTAATCCTCGCCATATTAATGGCGCAGGTCGTTTGTTTGCTTCTGTTTTTGCTAGGCAACCAATTGATGCGGTTATGACGGTGGCAACGAAGGGGATTCCACTTGCTTATGCGGTGGCAAATTACTTAGATGTACCGGTAGTAATTGCAAGGAAAGATAATAAGGTAACAGAAGGCCCAACTGTTAGTATTAACTATGTATCAGGTTCTTCTAAGCGAATTCAAACAATGACGTTAGCAAAGCGTAGCCTTCCAGAGGGGTCAAATGTTTTAATTATTGATGACTTCATGAAAGCCGGCGGGACAATTCAAGGTATGATGAGTATGTTAGAAGAGTTTAAGGCTAATGTTGTTGGTATTGGTGTATTAGTAGAATCCACGGATATTGAAGAACGACTAATTAATAATTTTGTATCATTAATTCGTCTATCAGAAGTTGATGTGAAAGAAAAAGCGATTCAAGTGGAAAAGGGAAATTATTCACTGGCACCATTTGATGAAGGGCTTGTAGAGGCTGAGTAAAAAGGTAAAGCAGATCGCTTTATCTTTTTTTTATTCTATTTATAAATTATAAAATAGATGGACAAACTGCTTTTCGTGCACTATTTTTAAAGAGTAAAAATAAATAATAAAAGGGTGAAAAAATATGAAAGTTGTTCAAACAAGCAATGCACCGCAAGCAATTGGACCATATTCACAAGGGATTATTGTAAATAATATGTTTTACAGTTCAGGACAAATTCCGTTAACTGCAAGTGGAGAGCTTGTAGCAGGAGACGTGACAGTACAAACAGAGCAAGTATTTCAAAATTTACAAGCGGTATTAGAAGAAGCAGGTGCTTCATTTGATACAGTAGTAAAAACAACAGTATTCTTAAAAGATATGGATGATTTTAATGCTGTTAATGAAGTATACGGCTCTTATTTCTCTACTCATAAGCCAGCTCGTTCTTGTGTACAAGTAGCAAAATTACCGAAAGATGTTTCAATTGAAATCGAAGTAATTGCCCTAGTTAAGTAATCTTTTGTAAGCGATAACCTCCACTAATCTCTATATTCAATTACATTAAAAATTTTTATCTTAAAAATTTTTAAAAAATTAAAGGGAAAATAGAAATTTTGTGGAATTTATACAAATATATCGCTTATTTAGAAAAGGGTGGTGAACACAAGATGGAAGTGACTGACGTAAGATTACGCCGCGTAAACACAGAAGGCCGCATGAGAGCAATTGCCTCTATTACTCTAGACCATGAATTTGTTGTTCATGATATTCGTGTAATTGATGGTAATAATGGATTATTTGTAGCAATGCCAAGTAAACGTACTCCAGATGGAGAATTCCGTGACATTGCACATCCAATTAATTCTAATACACGCTCTAAAATTCAAGATGCGGTTTTAACAGAGTATCATCGTTTAGGCGAGTTAGAAGAGGTTGAGTTTGAAGAAGCGGGTGCTTCGTAAAATTCGAATGAAAAGGGCTTTTTAAAGAAATCCCTATAATTTTGCAACAAACTCCTGTAAGCATTTACAGGAGTTTGTTTTTTTTTGTGTGGTTTTATCTATTTTCGTACGGAAAATTCTGAATTTATTAAAGTGAAGAGAAAAACTTCTAATTTTTTCAAAATCATTTTAAATAGTATAGCTTATTTCTTAAAAAAGATACTAAAGAGTAAAACATCGTATAAGAATTATGGTAAAATTTAATAGTTAAAATGTGTTTCTTGAAATATATGATGATTTAGGATAATATCGTTAATGGATAAATAGGTTGCGATGGAGGGTCTATATGTCAAACAGATTTGCAGTGATTCTAGCTGCAGGCAAAGGCACACGTATGAAGTCTAAGCTATACAAAGTGCTTCATCCTGTATGTGGAAAACCTATGGTACAGCATGTTGTCGATCAAGTAACGCAATTAGGATTGCAGAAACTTGTAACAGTCGTAGGACATGGTGCTGAAATGGTACAAGAACAGCTAGGAAACGTAAGTGAGTTTGCATTACAAGCAGAACAACTTGGTACAGCACATGCTGTCGATCAAGCTGCAAGTGTACTTGCAAATGAAGAAGGAACAACTTTAGTTATTTGTGGTGATACGCCGCTAATAACTGCTGAAACGATGGAAGCATTGCTTCAGCAACATAAAGAAGCAGGGGCAATGGCAACGGTGCTAACAGCTTACATAGAAGAACCTGCTGGATATGGTCGTATCGTTCGTAATGAGAATGGTCATGTTGAAAAGATTGTTGAGCATAAGGATGCAAATGAGAAAGAATTAGCTATTAAAGAAATCAATACAGGTACGTATTGTTTTGATAATAAAGCTTTATTCGCCTCACTTTCTAAAGTTTCAAATGATAACGTACAAGGTGAATATTACCTGCCAGATGTTATTGAGATTTTAAAAAATGAAGGTCATATCGTATCGGCTTATCAAACAGAGCACTTCGATGAAACGTTAGGTGTTAACGACAGAGTCGCTCTATCGCAAGCGGAAATTATTATGAAAAACCGTATCAACCGTAAAAACATGGTAAATGGTGTTACAATTATTGATCCAAGTAACACGTATATTTCTGCTGATGCAATTATCGGTAGTGATACAGTTCTTCATCCAGGAACAATTATTGAGGGGAATACTGTAATTGGTTCTGATTGTGAAATTGGACCGCACACAGTAATTCGCGATAGTGAAATTGGAGATCGTACGACAATTCGACAATCTACTGTACATGATAGTAAACTTGGTACAGAAGTATCGGTTGGTCCATTTGCACATATTCGCCCAGATTCAGTTATTGGAGATGAAGTACGCGTTGGAAACTTCGTGGAAATCAAAAAAACTGTTTTTGGTAATAGAAGTAAAGCTTCACACTTAAGTTATATCGGGGATGCACAAGTTGGAGAAGACGTGAATCTTGGTTGTGGTTCAATTACGGTGAACTATGACGGTAAGAATAAATTCAAAACTGTGATTGGTAACGGGGTATTTATTGGATGTAATTCAAACCTTGTTGCTCCTGTAACAGTTGAAGATGGTGCTTATGTGGCAGCAGGCTCTACAATTACAGAGAATGTTCCATCAAAAGCATTATCTGTAGCACGTGCACGTCAAGTTAACAAAGAAGACTATGTTGATCAATTGCTGAATAAGAAAAAATCATAATGTGGAGGGTTAATCTAGATGTCGACTCAATATCTAAATTCTAATTTGAAAGTATTCTCTTTAAACTCTAATAAGGAACTTGCTGAGCAAATTGCAAAGCACATTGGAGTAGGACTAGGAAAATGTTCTGTTGATCGTTTTAGTGATGGAGAAGTTCAAATTAACATTGAAGAAAGTATCCGTGGTTGCGATGTATTCATTATTCAATCTACAAGCTTCCCAGTAAACGAACATATCATGGAATTACTTATTATGATCGATGCATTAAAGCGTGCATCTGCAAAAACAATTAATATTGTTATTCCTTACTATGGTTATGCGCGTCAAGACCGTAAAGCGCGTTCTCGTGAACCAATTACATCGAAACTTGTAGCAAACTTGCTTGAAACGGCAGGTGCAACTCGTGTAATCACTCTAGATTTACATGCTCCACAAATTCAAGGGTTCTTTGATATCCCAATCGACCACCTAATGGGTGTACCGATTCTTTCAGATTACTTTGAAACAAAAGGTCTTAAAGATATCGTAATCGTGTCACCTGACCACGGTGGGGTAACTCGTGCTAGAAAAATGGCAGATCGTCTAAAAGCACCAATCGCTATTATTGATAAGCGTCGCCCTCGTCCGAACGTATCAGAGGTAATGAACATTATCGGTAATATTGAAGGTAAAACAGCAATTTTAATTGATGACATCATTGATACAGCTGGTACAATTACATTAGCAGCAAACGCTCTTGTTGAGAACGGTGCTTCTGAAGTATATGCTTGCTGTACACACCCAGTATTATCTGGTCCAGCAATTGAGCGTATCCAAAACTCAAATATTAAAGAGTTAGTTGTAACGAACTCTATCGTATTACCAGAAGAGAAGAAAATCGACAAAGTACATGAACTTTCAGTTGCTCCACTAATCGGAGAAGCAATCATTCGTGTATACGAAGAAGAATCTGTAAGTGTATTATTCAATTAATTGGATAGAATGAGACGTAACCAAGATTGGTTACGTCTTTTCGTATCGAAAAAAGAAAGTAGTGGTACAAGAATGAAATTGATAGTAGGACTTGGGAACCCGGGTAGAGAATATGAATTAACAAGGCATAATATTGGATTTATGGCGATTGATGAACTTGCGAAGCGTTGGAATATTTCTTTGAATGAACAAAAATTTAAAGGAATATTTGGTGCAGGATTTGTTAATGGAGAAAAAGTAATCTTATTAAAGCCACTTACATATATGAATTTATCTGGGGAAAGTATTCGACCAATCATGGATTACTATAAAATTGATGTTGAGGACTTCGTTGTTCTGTACGATGATTTAGACATCCCTGTAGGTAAATTACGCCTTCGTATGAAAGGTAGTGCTGGTGGACATAATGGTGTGAAATCAACAATTTCACATTTAGGAACACAAGAGTTTCAACGTATCCGTATGGGAATTGATCGTCCGAAAAATGGCATGAAGGTAGTAGATTACGTATTAGGACGTTTTACATCGGAAGAAATTCCTGATGTGAGTCATTCTATTGAAAAAGCAGCGGATGCATGTGAAGAATGGTTAAATAAACCTTTTCTTCAAATCATGAATACCTTCAATAGTTAAGGGTATGATTGGGAATATTTTGTCTTGCTTTTACCCATACTAGTAGTAATTGGATTTTTAGGAGGCTAGTATGGAAGGGTATTATTATTGCAGACATTGCGGGAGTAATGTAGGCTCCGTTACCGCAGAAAAAGTGTATAGCGACGTTTTATTTCAACTAACAGAGCAAGAAGTAGTAGAGATGATTCATTTTCATGAGAATGGAAATATATATATAAAAACGATTTGTGAATCGTGTCAAGAAACGCTCGCATCTTATCCTGAGTATTATGAATATGAAAAATTTCTGCAATAAAATGTTGTCGCTTTGGCATGTCCAAAGCATTTTTCTGTTTTCTTTTTCCAAAATATTTGCATAAAATATAGTGGCTTGCTCTTTATGTTGAGAGGGGTTTTGAAAATGATAGGTTTATTAGAGCAATTTTATAAAAATGAAGAGATCCAATCGGTTATTAATGGACTAGAAGATGGTTTAAAAGAACAACTTGTATCAGGTATGGCAACCTCTTCTCGTTCGTTATTAATGGCGGCCTTATATAAAAAAACAAAAAAATCACAACTTATTGTGACGCATAATTTATATCAAGCACAAAAAGTGCATGAAGATTTAGTGGCGTTACTTGGTGAAAAAGATGTGTGGTTATACCCAGTAAATGAATTGATAGCATCAGAAATTGGTGTTGCAAGCCCAGAATTGAAGGCGCAACGTATTGAAGTATTGAATCGTTTAGCGGCAGGAGAGAACGGGATTATTGTAGCGCCAGTTGCAGGACTACGCAGATTTTTACCAATGAAAGAGTTGTGGAAGCAAAGGCAAATCGAAATCAATCTAGGGCAAGAGATTGATTTAGATACATTCTTGCATACTTTACATCATATTGGTTATGAGCGTAAGTCGATGGTAGAAGCTCCTGGGGAATTCAGTTTGCGCGGGGGAATATTAGATATTTACCCATTAACTGAAGAGTTACCATTTCGTATTGAATTTTTCGATACAGAAGTTGATTCTATTCGATTATTTGATGTGGATGAACAGCGCTCTCAAGATAAAAAAGAAAGTGTTAGATTTGGTCCAGCAACAGAGTTTTTATTTTCACAGGAAGAATTGAAGTCGGGAATTGAGCATCTTGAGGAAGGCTTGACTAAGACGATGCAAAAACTTTCCGATGATAAATTGAAGACTACAGTGCTTGAAACGGTAAGTCATGAAATTGAGATGTTAAAAAACGGGCAAAGTATAGAACAGATGTTTAAATATTTATCTATTTTCTATAAAGAACCTGCTAGTCTGATAGATTATTTACCAGAAGATGGTATTGTGGTTTTAGATGAGATTTCCCGTATTCAAGAAACGGCATCACATCTTGAAACGGAAGAGGCGGAATGGTATATATCACTTCTTGGTGAGGGAACAATTACTCAAGATTTATCTTTCTCACACTCGTTTGAGGAATTTCTTCATCATAAAAAAAGAAGTTTTGTATATTTAACGTTATTCTTACGTCATATAGCACATACACATCCGCAAAACATTGTGAATGTGACATGTAAAACAATGCAAGATTTCCATGGGCAGATGCAGTTGTTGAAAACTGAAATTGATAGATGGAACGAAGGGCATTTTACGACTGTTGTGCTCGGCACAGATGATGAACGTGTAAAAAAACTACAACATATTTTAAGTGATTATGATATTGAGGCAGATATCGTAGAGGGCACAGATATATTATTGCCTGGAAGGTTACAAATTGCTGTAGGTGATTTACATGCAGGATTTGAAATGCCGATGCAAAAGCTTGTTGTTATTACTGAAAAAGAGCTTTTTCATAAAAAAGTTAAAAAATCACAACGTAAGCAGAAGTTATCTAATGCTGAACGTATTAAAAGTTATTCGGAATTAAAAGTTGGAGATTATGTAGTTCATGTAAATCATGGTATAGGTAAATTCTTAGGTATCGAGACACTAGAGATTAATGGTGTTCATAAAGATTACTTGAATATTAAATATCAAGGTAATGATAAGTTATACGTTCCAATTGAACAAATTGACCAAGTGCAGAAATATGTAGGATCTGAAGGTAAGGATCCTAAAGTTTATAAATTGGGCGGAAATGATTGGAAAAAGGTCAAAACGAAAGTTGAAAAATCTGTACAAGATATTGCGGATGACCTAATTAAACTATATGCTGAGCGCGAAGCTTCAAAGGGTTATGCATATACACCAGATACGGCAGAACAACAAGAATTTGAATCTTCTTTCCCATATCAAGAGACAGAGGATCAATTACGTTCTATTGACGAGATTAAGAAAGATATGGAACGTGGACGTCCGATGGATAGGCTTCTCTGTGGTGATGTAGGATATGGAAAGACGGAAGTAGCTATCCGTGCGGCATTTAAGGCAATTATGGATGAAAAACAAGTTGCAATTTTAGTGCCGACAACGATCCTTGCACAACAACACTATGAAACAATTCGAGAGCGTTTTCAAGATTATCCAATCAATATAGGATTATTAAGTAGATTCCGTACGAGAAAACAGCAAAATGAAACAATTAAAGGCTTAAAAGATGGTACGGTAGATATCGTAATCGGAACGCATCGTATTTTATCTAAAGATGTTACTTATAAAGATTTAGGTCTTCTTATTATTGATGAAGAACAAAGGTTTGGTGTAACACATAAAGAAAAAATTAAACAATTAAAAGCAAATGTTGACGTGTTAACATTAACGGCAACTCCGATTCCGCGTACACTCCATATGTCTATGCTTGGTGTGCGTGACTTATCTGTTATTGAGACACCGCCAGAAAATCGTTTCCCAGTCCAAACGTATGTAGTAGAGTATAATCCAGCGTTAATGCGAGAAGCGATAGAACGAGAGCTTGCAAGAGGTGGGCAAATTTACTTCCTATATAATCGTGTGGAGGATATCGAAAGAAAAGCAGATGAAATTTCGATGTTAGTTCCAGACGCGCGTGTAACGTATGCACATGGGAAAATGAACGAAGGTGAATTAGAGTCTGTTATGCTATCGTTTTTAGAAGGGCAGCATGATGTTCTTGTAAGTACAACAATTATTGAGACGGGTGTAGATATTCCGAATGTAAATACGTTAATTGTATTTGATGCAGATCGTA
This sequence comes from Bacillus wiedmannii, assembly GCF_001583695.1. Taxonomy (GTDB): domain Bacteria; phylum Bacillota; class Bacilli; order Bacillales; family Bacillaceae_G; genus Bacillus_A; species Bacillus_A wiedmannii. The sequence continues at coordinate 23,218 of NZ_LOBC01000029.1, forward strand.
TGGGATTATCGCAGTTGTATCAGCTTCGTGGTCGTGTTGGACGTTCTAATCGTGTTGCATATGCATACTTTGCATACAAACGAGATAAAGTGTTATCAGAAGTTGCAGAGAAGCGTCTGCAAGCCATTAAAGAGTTCACAGAGCTTGGATCAGGTTTCAAAATTGCGATGAGAGACTTATCCATTCGTGGTGCAGGTAACTTGTTAGGAGCCGAACAGCATGGATTTATTGATTCTGTCGGATTTGATCTATATTCTCAAATGTTAAAAGATGCAATTGAACAGCGTAGAGGAACAGATGGGGTTGAAAATACAGTTAATGTTGAAATTGATTTAGAAGTAGATGCATATTTACCAGATGCTTATATTTCAGATAGTAAACAAAAGATTATGATGTATAAACAGTTTAGAGGTGTTTCTGCAATTGAGGATATTGAAGAGTTGCAGGAAGAGATGATAGATAGATTTGGTGATTACCCGCAAGAAGTCGGTTACTTATTGCAAATTGCAAATATTAAAGTATTGGCAATGAAAGAACAAATTGAGTTAATTAAGCAAAATAAATTTGAAGTGACAATTCTGTTCTCAGAACAAGCAAGTCAAAATATTGATGGCGGAAAATTATTCATGCTCGGAAATAGTTTTGGACGTATGATTGGTCTAGGAATGGAAGGATCGCAATTGAAAATCGTTATGAAAACAAATGGTTTAGAGACATCGAAGTGGTTAACAATTGCTGAAAATTTATTAAAAGGCCTACCAGATGTAAAAAAAGAAGTCATAAATGCCTAATATAAGATAAAAAAATACAATTCGGCGTGCATAGAAGAACTAATGTGTAAAATACTATGTCTAACAGTTGGTGATTTTTACATGAACAGGTAAATTCACCACTTTGATCATCAGTAGAAAGTGAGGCAGCATTAGAATGAAAGCAACTGGAATCGTACGTCGAATTGATGATTTAGGTAGGGTAGTAATCCCGAAGGAAATTCGTAGAACTTTACGTATTCGAGAAGGAGACCCACTAGAAATATTTGTTGATCGCGATGGAGAAGTGATTTTGAAAAAATATTCTCCAATTAGTGAACTAGGTAATTTTGCAAAGGAATATACGGAAGCTTTATACGATAGCTTAGGACATAATGTGCTTGTATGCGATCGTGATTCTATTATCGCAGTAGCAGGCGTATCTAAAAAAGAATACTTAAATAAAAGTGTTGGCGATTTAATTGAGAAGACAATGGAAGAGCGTAAGTCTGTAATTATGACAGATGAAAGCGAAATCTCAATTATTGATGGAGTAACAGAAAAAGTGAGTTCCTATACAATTGGCCCGATTGTTGCGAATGGGGATCCAATTGGAGCTGTTGTTATCTTCTCTAAAGAGGATATTATAAGTGAAGTAGAGCATAAGTCAGTAAATACAGCTGCAAGCTTTTTAGCGAAACAAATGGAGCAGTAAGGCTATATCGAATTTTAGAAGTAGCAATCTTTCCTAATTATGATATTTCTTCTTGAGAAATCAAATATTTGGAGATATATGTATATTGAATGAAGGTAGCGCTTTGCTACCTTTTTTCGTTGAACATTTCTAGCGTTGCACGAACGTATTATTACTCGTGTAGGCAAGGAAGCTTGTTCTTTTCTTTATGATATAATACGAGGGGTGAGAATAGAAAAAGGAGTTTTCTTGTATGGAATCGAAGAAGTATCAAGCCTTTTGGCGTGGGGCTATTATATTAACAATCGCAAGTTTTGTTACAAAGGTATTAAGCGCTTTTTACCGTATTCCATATCAAAATATAGCGGGTGATATTGGTTTTTATATTTACCAACAAATTTATCCGTTTTATGGATTTTGTTTAATTTTAGCTACTTATGGGTTCCCCATTATAATTTCAAAAATGGTTGCGGAACGATTAGAGCGAGGGAAACAACAAGAAGCAGAAGAAATTATCTGTGTATCTTTTTGGTTTTTATTAGGAATTGGTTTCGTAGGCTTTTTTACATTGTTTTTTGGTGCCGAAACAATTGCAGCAGCCATGGGTGATATACACTTAGATAAGTTATTACGTGTTATTTCATTTTCATTCATATTGATGCCGTTTTTATCTGTAGCAAGAGGATATTTTCAGGGGTTCAATAATATGATGCCAACAGCTGTTTCGCAAGTGATAGAACAAACAATTCGTGTTTCTATTATTGTATTTTTATCTCTATTCCTAATTGCTCGCGGATTTGATTTATATACAGTCGGTGCAGGTGCTATGTTAGGTTCAATCGCAGGCGGACTAATTGGGATTATCGTACTTGTACTTTATATGCGTCATGACTTTCGTTCTATATTTTTCAAGAGTGTAAAGAGAATTAAGGGAAAAAAGAGGATCATTAAAATTCTGTTTTGGCAAGGATTGGCAATTTGTGTTAGTAACTTAGTACTTATTTTTATACAAATGGCTGATTCCATTTCCTTCTATTCCTTACTTATTGGGGCAGGAGAGCAAGCTGAAAGTGCAAAGGTATTAAAAGGTGTTTACGACAGAAGTATCCCGCTTATGCAATTAGGTACGGTCGTGACAACTTCTTTCTCATTGTCACTTATTCCAATTATTACAGCGGCGAAGGAAAGAGGAGATCTTTCCTTTATTCGAGAAAAGGTAAAGTTAGCAATGAAAATAACATTTGTTATTGGATTTGCAGCTGCCATTGGATTAACTTGTATTATTCAGCCTACGAATATTATGTTGTTTGAAAATAGTGATGGGTCAGATGTTTTATCCATTTTATCTTTATCTATTTTATTTAGTTCATTGTCGATTACAACTGCTTCTATTTTGCAAGGGTTAGGACAAACATTAAAACCAGCAATATTCGTTATATTTGGGGGTTGTTTAAAGTTAGTTTTAAATTATACATTAATGCCGTATTTTGGTGTGAAGGGAGCTGCAATTGCAACACTAGTTGCGTTAATTGTAATTTCTGTGCTAAATAGTGCATTACTTATGCAAGCTGTATCCGAATCGCTTATCGATAAGCGTAATATGTTAGGTGTAGTTATTAGTGGTATCGGTATGGGGTTTGTATTAATAATATTTATACGTTTGATGCAAATGTCTGGATTAGTAATTGATACAAGGCATAGAGGAATTGCAACACTTGAGGCATTGTTAGGTGTAGCTATCGGTGGATTAACATATGTGTTTTTAATTTTAAAATTACGTGTATTTACAAAAGCGGAAATAGGAACCGTTATGAAAAAAGAGAAAAAAGAAGGTTCATTGAAGAAGAGTGGATAGAGGTGGCAGGTTGTGAGTGGAATCATTACTATTTTAGGATTAGGTGCTGGTGAGTTAGATCAGTTAACGATGGGTGTATATCGAAAAATAAAAGAAGCAGATCACATGTTTGTTAGAACGAAGGAACATCCCGTTATAGAAGAGTTGGAGAAAGAAGGTATACAATATACAGCCTTTGACAGTGTATATGAAGCGCATGATACATTTGAAATTGTATATGAAACAATCGCGAATACATTGTTAGAACAAGCTGAAGGCACAGAAATCATCTATGCCGTGCCAGGGCATCCGCTTGTAGCGGAAAGAACGGTTCAGCTACTGTTGGAAAAAGGTGAAGTAGCGAATGTTGAAGTGCGCATTGAAGGTGGACAAAGTTTCCTTGATCCTATGTTTGCGAGTCTAAAGATTGATCCGATTGAAGGATTCCAATTAATTGACGCCACATCATTTGAAAGAGGACAATTAGAATTACGTCAACATTTAATCTTTTGCCAAGTATATGACGCATTCGTTGCATCTGATGTGAAATTAACATTAATGGAGATGCTATCAGATGATTATGAAGTGTATATCGTAACAGCTGCAGGGACTTCATTTGAACAAGTTAAAAAGGTGCCGTTGTACATGTTAGATCATGAAACAGAGTTGAATAATTTAACGAGTGTATATGTACCACCAGTTAAAGAACGTGCGTCCTTGTATCAACAGTTTGATGTGCTTAGAGAAATTATTGCAGACCTTCGTGGACCGAATGGTTGTCCGTGGGATAAAAAGCAAACACATCAATCTTTAAAGAAGTATTTAATTGAGGAAGCTTATGAAGTGTTGGAAGCAATTGATGAAGAGGATGATGATCACTTAGTAGAAGAACTGGGTGATATATTATTACAAGTTATGTTGCATGCTCAAATCGGGGAGGATGAAGGTTGGTTCTCTATAGATGATATTATTCGAACTTTATCTGAGAAAATGGTTCGCCGCCACCCCCATGTATTTGGGAATACGGATGTAAATAATGCCGATGAAGTAATTGTCAATTGGGAAGAAATTAAAAAACAAGAAAAAGGATTCGTGAAAGAATCTGTTTTAAATGGGGTTCCAAAAAGTTTGCCACAGTTACTACGCGCCTATGAAATCCAGAAAAAAGCTGGCAAAGTTGGTTTCGATTGGGTTGATGTACAACCGATGATAGAGAAAGCCTTAGAAGAATGGCAAGAGTTCCAACAAGAAGTTACAAATATGGATGAGGCGAAAATGTTAGGTGAATTTGGCGATTTACTATTTGCGTTTGTGAATATAGCTCGTCATTATAAAATAGATCCCGAAGAGGCGTTACGTTCAACGAATGAGAAATTCGTCGGTCGTTTCTTATACATGGAAGCAAAGGTAGCTGAAATGAATAAAGAGATGCAAGATTTATCATTAGAGCAGTTAGACGTTTTATGGGAAGAGGCAAAACAAACAGAGCGTTAATAGGGGGATTTGATATGCGTCTAGATAAGTTTTTGAAAGTATCACGTTTAATTAAAAGAAGAACATTAGCGAAAGAAGTAGCTGATCAAGGAAGAATATCAATTAATGGTCAAGTGGCAAAAGCGAGTTCAGATGTAAAAGTAGCTGATGAATTAACAATTCGTTTTGGTCAAAAAATAGTAACTGTAAAAATAAACGAATTGAAAGAAACGACTAAAAAAGAAGATGCAGCAAATATGTATAGTTTAGTTCGCGAAGAAAAAGTAAAGGCTGAAGAAGGCTTGTTCTAAAATCAATTATCCCTTCATACATTACTATTAGCTAGTATAAATCTATGGGGGGATTTACGTGGATAATGGTTACTCACCTATGTCTTCTAATCAACAAAATGTTTCGGTAGAGCATGATATTATTATGCGTGGCAGGCGTGTAATTGATATTACCGGTGTAAAGCAGGTAGAGAGTTTTGATAGCGAGGAGTTTTTACTTGAGACCGTAATGGGTTTTTTAACAATTCGTGGTCAAAATTTGCAAATGAAAAATTTAGATGTAGAAAAAGGTGTTGTATCGATTAAAGGGAAAGTTCATGAGATGCTGTATATTGATGAGAATCAAGGGGAGAAAACTAAAGGATTCTTTAGTAAGTTGTTTAAATGAGCCTAACAATTCAGTTGTATACGATGCTCTCAATGATCGGAATGGGTGCTTGGATTGGAGCGTCTTTAGATACATACCAACGATTTTTAAAGCGGCAAGAACGTAAACGTTGGCTTGTATTTATACATGATATACTATTTTGGATTGTCCAAGCATTATTCGTTTTTTATGTACTGCTTCTTGTAAATGAAGCTGAACTACGTATATATGTATTTTTGGCATTATTATGTGGTTTTGCGGCATATCAAAGCTTATTGAAAGCAATATACATGAGACTGTTAAATTTTCTCATCTATATTTTTATGCAAACAACACACTTTTTTGTTCAAATTATAAAGCTACTCATGATAAAACCTGTTATTATTATAGCGCAGCTATTTATTGCATTTATATTATTCTTATTTCGTATACTGCTTTCAATTGGACATGTGTTATGGAAAATGGTGATTTGGATATTACTTTTCATATGGAAAGTTTTTTTCTGGCCTGTTCGATTTATTGCTTCGCTCATATGGAAACTTCTCCCTAATCGTGTTAAACTTTTTATAATGAAACATGTAGGGTTCCTGCAATATATAGCAAAATTGAAGGGACACATCTTCCAATTATGGGGGCGTATAAAAAAGAAGTTAGGGGGACCTCGGAAATGAGGGAACTGAGACAAAGAACAATCGAAAAACAGAGTCCAAATCCTGTTAAAGAGCATATAATACAAACGGATGAGAACAGGAAGCGACTTTATCGCCGTTTAGCGGTTTTTCTTGTCTTTGCTTTTACAATTATTGCGAGTATTAGTGTAACGTTTTATCAACAAAACAGTTCCATTAGAGCAAAAGAAGCAAAAGTTAAGGACATGAAAAAAGAACTGGATTCATTAACGAATAAAGAAAAGAGTCTAAAAGACGAAGTTCAAAAGTTGAATGATGAAGAGTACGTATTAAAGATTGCTAGAAGGGATTATTTCTTCTCTGGAAAAGGGGAGATAATTTTTCCTGTTTCTAAGTAGAGTATGTCTTATTGACACTATATTTTAGGATTATATATAATAAAGTAAAATTTGACTTTTTAACCACTAAGGAGGAGCATTTTTTTTATGTCAATCGAGGTAGGCAGCAAGTTACAGGGTAAAGTAACAGGTATTACAAATTTTGGGGCTTTTGTGGAGCTGCCAGAAGGCTTAACGGGTCTTGTTCATATTAGTGAAGTTGCTGATAATTATGTGAAAGATATTAACGATCACTTAAAAGTGGGCGACCAAGTAGAAGTAAAAGTTATTAACGTTGAAAAAGATGGTAAGATCGGTCTATCTATTAAAAAAGCGAAAGAGCGTGAAAAAACAGAAGGAGATCGTCCACGTGGTGAATACCAACGCGGTGGCGGTGGCGATCAACAACGTTCTGGACGTCCACAACGTAATCGTTCTTTCAACAGAGATAACCGTGGCGGCGGTAACGAACGAGCTCCAAAAGAAACATTCGAGCAAAAGATGGCACGTTTCTTAAAGGACAGTGAAGATCGTTTAACTTCTTTAAAGCGTAACACAGAATCTAAACGTGGTGGCCGTGGCGCACGTCGCGGATAATAAGAACGTTTAATTCTTAGCATATAGAGAGGTACCCAGGGCGATTGCTCGGGGTGCTTTTTTATATGTGAAAATATATTTTTAAAAAAGTTTTCAAGATGTGTTGACTTTAAAATATATCTGAGGTAAGATACTAATTGTCCGTTAAATAAGACGACATGGCGGTGTAGCTCAGCTGGCTAGAGCGTACGGTTCATACCCGTGAGGTCGGGGGTTCGATCCCCTCCGCCGCTATATTTAATTTAACGGCCCGTTGGTCAAGTGGTTAAGACACCGCCCTTTCACGGCGGTAACACGGGTTCGAATCCCGTACGGGTCATCCTAAAAAGATCATGCAAATTTGCATGATCTTTTTTTGTTAAATAAATTAAGACATACAACACTTCTACAAAATCACCCTATATTTTCTGAATGTTCAATTAAAATAGTGAGAATAAATTACATACCGTGTATATATGTAGAGTTATTTCGAATAAAAAGTCGAACGATTATAAAAGTGAAAACTGTTGTTTTGACAAAAATCCCAATAATCATCTTTTATAATGACAGTAATTAAACTATGCAGGTGGTGTTAAAAATATGCCTAAAGCAGGAAGGAATACTATGAATACAAGTGCATTGGCAATGAATGAGAGTCAGCTTGGAGCAGTAAAGTGGACGAGTAAGTTGCGAATGAAGTTTGAACAGGTTTTCTTTAGATGGGGATTTATTATTGTTGTTATTGGTTTTCTTTTGGGACGAGCATATATATTAACAAACATTTTACCGTTTGCACTGCCGTTTTTTGCTGCTGTTTATGTTATGAAGCGGGATAAAATGCCGCTCGCGTTCTTGGCTCTTATGGGGGGCGCACTTTCAGTTTCGATAGATAATTTATTCTTTACCTTTGCATCTATTTTTACTTTCTTCATTTATAATATCTTCTTTAGTCGGTTTACACGTAAAACTGTTGGACTTGTTCCATTCCAAGTATTTATCTCCGCATTAACCGCACATTTAGTTGTCGTATATTTCGCGCAACAAACTGTCACCATGTACGATTTACTCGTTAGTACGATTGAGGCAGGGCTTAGCTTCGTATTAACTATGATATTTTTACAAAGTGTTCCGCTTTTAGTAGAACGAAAAGGTAAACAACAAGCGCTAGAGACAGAAGAAATTGTTTGTTTAATTATATTACTAGCATCTGTTTTAACAGGGACAACAGATTGGTTTGTATATGACGCTTCTATTCAACATATTTTTACTAGGTATTTAGTGCTCGTGTTTGCATTTATTGCGGGGGCTGCTACAGGATCTACAGTGGGGGTCGTCACTGGATTAATATTAAGTTTAGCCAATGTCTCCAGTTTGTCTCAACTTAGTCTACTTGCTTTTTCTGGGTTGCTTGGTGGTTTGTTAAAAGAAGGGAAGCGTTTAGGTGTTAGTTTAGGTTTATTAATTGGGACGAGCTTGATTACGCTATATGTAGACAAGCAAACAAACATTGTGACAACTTTAATTGAATCTGGTGTGGCGATTATGTTCTTCTTATTAACACCGAAACTTGTTATGGATCGTATTGCTAAATTCATGCCAGGCACACAGGAACATTCGCAAGATCAACAACAGTATTTAAGAAGGATGCGTGATGTTACAGCGAATAAAATTAATCAATTTGCCAATGTATTTGCTGCTTTATCTAATAGCTTTTCTGTATATGGATATGTGGAGGAGGAAGATAAAGAGACAGAAGCGGATTTGTTCTTAAGTACAATTACTGCAAAAACATGTCAAACATGCTTTAAAAAGGACCAATGCTGGGTAGTTAATTTCGACAAAACGTACGATTATATGAAACAAATAATGAGTGAAACGGAAGAGGGGACGTTGCAGCATAATCGGAAGTTAGTTCGTGAATGGGACAAGCATTGTGTGAGAGGGAAGAAAGTGACGGATTTAGTAGCGGGTGAATTAGATCACTTCTATGAAGGACAAAAATTACGAAAACAAATGAAAGAAAACCGTAGAATAGTAGCGGAGCAACTATTAGGTGTATCAAAAGTTATGGAGGATTTTGCTAAGGAGATCCAAAGAGAACGAGAAAATCATCAAGTGCAGGAAGAACAGATTATGCAAGCGTTTCGTGATTTTGGCGTAGAAGTAGAGCATGTTGATATATATTGTTTAGATAGAGGAAGTATTGATATTGAAATGTTGATTCCAGTTGCATCTAATGAACATGGAGAATGTGAAAAGTTAGTTGCGCCGATGCTTTCTGACATTCTAAAGGAAAATATTGTTGTTAAACATGAAGAAAAATCTTCTTATCCGAACGGCCACAGCTTAATATCATTTGGTTCGGCAAAAACGTATTCTCTTGATACTGGGTTGGCCACAGCTGCAAAAGGCGGTGGGTTTGTTTCTGGTGACTCTTATGCGATGATGGATTTAAGTGTTGGTAAATATGCGCTTGCAATTAGTGATGGTATGGGAAATGGGCAAAGAGCTCATATGGAGAGTAAAGAAACGGTAAAATTATTACAAAAAATACTTCAATCAGGCATTGATGAGGAAATAGCGATTAAATCTATCAATTCTATTCTTTCTTTAAGAACAACAGAAGAGATGTTTACGACGTTAGATTTAGCTATGGTGGATTTGCGGGATGCGAGTGCGAAATTTTTAAAGATTGGATCGACGCCGAGTTTTGTTAAACGCGCGAATAATATTTTGAAAATTGAGGCAAGTAATTTGCCGATGGGCATTATTGAGGATGTTGAAGTTGATGTAGTAGGTGAACAATTAAAAACGGGCGATATCCTTATTATGATGAGCGATGGGATTTTCGAGGGAGCGCAACATGTAGAAAATCATGAACTATGGATGAAACGAAAAATTAAAGAATTACAAACCGAAGATCCGCAAGAAATTGCTGATATCATTATGGAAGAGGTGATTCGCTCTTGTGATGGTTATATAAATGATGATATGACTATCGTTGTGGCGAAAGTGAAGAAAAATATGCCGAAGTGGGCTACGATTCCAATTGTAGGAATGCAGGCACAATAAATTTTAAGTGTGATGTTTCTTTATCACTGTTTCTTTCTAAAAACCTAGGTGGATGCCTAGGTTTTTTTACTTTAAAAGATAATGTTATTACTTTTGTGAATATGTACGGATGATGTAAGATAAAAATGTAATTTTTGTATATCTTTTTTTTGCACAATGTTTGTAAAAGTTGTACCATTATAAACAAGGTAACTAACGTTGCTGTTCTTGTTTAATGAAAGGTGATTACGAAGTTGAAAGATACATTTGTTGAAAAGGTAGATGACTTTGTAAAGCAGCATGATGTATTAAAGGAACGTTCAACAATTGTTGTAGGGGTTTCTGGTGGTCCTGACTCTTTGGCTCTTCTATATTATTTGTTAGAAAAAAGAGCAGCAAAACAGTTCGAAATTGTAGTGGCACATGTGGACCATATGTTTAGAGGTGATGAATCTCATGAGGACCTACAGTTTGTGCAGGACCTTTGTAAAGGGCTGGGAGTTATTTGCGAAACGATAAGGATTAATGTGTCGCAATATCAACAGCAACACGGAATGAATGCACAGGTTGCTGCTAGAGAATGCAGATATGCATTTTTGGAAAGAATAATGAAGAAATATGATGCGAGATATGTAGCTCTTGGACATCATGGTGATGATCAAGTAGAGACGATTTTAATGCGCCTTGTACGAGGGAGTACTCCGAAAGGATATGCAGGAATTGCAGTGAAGCGTCCTTTTCATAATGGATATTTAATTAGGCCGTTACTTGGAGTAACGAAGGAAGAGATTGTTGATTACTGTAATAAGCTAAAAATAATTCCCCGTATAGATCCAAGTAATAAAAAGGAAGTATATACAAGGAATCGATTACGCAAATATGTTCTTCCTCATTTGAAAGAAGAAAATTCACAAGTGCATGAGAAATTCCAAAAATTTAGCATGCAGATGCAAGAGGATGAGGCGTATTTGCAGGAATTAGCTTTTGAGAAAATGAATAAAGTAATTACAAAAAAAAGTGATAAACAAATTAGCTTATCAATTCCTGCCTTTGAATCCATGTCTATGCCTTTACAAAGAAGAGGGATTCAACTAATATTAAACTATCTTTATGAATATAAGATTCCATCTTCTCTTTCCTCTATACATATTGACAAAGTGATCGAGTTTTTTAAGCGGACACAACCTTCGGGTTCACTTGATTTCCCAGGTGATTTAAAAATTGTTCGCGCATACGAGGAGTGCAGCTTTGGATTTAAACAAGAAATTGTTTCTCCTTTTTTACAAGATTTATCAGTGCCCGGGACAATTACGCTATCGAACGGGGATAAGCTTGTAACAGAGGTGAGCGAAGACATACCAAGTAACATGAATGAAACAGTATTTGTTGCTAAGTATAATGATATATCATATCCACTTCGTATTCGTTCTAGAGAAAATGGAGATCGCATGTCAATACAAGGTATGAATGGCACAAAAAAGATAAAAACTATTTTTATCGAAGCAAAAGTACCAAGAGAAAAAAGAGAAGAATGGCCGGTCGTTTGTGATGCAAGTGGGAATATTATTTGGGTACCCTTGTTGAAGCGATCTGCATTTGCTATCTCGAAAGAGGCGGCAAAGAAGGATAAATATATGATTATTCACTACAAAAGCAAGGAGTCTTCCGGGAGGATAATGAAATGATGAATCAAGATATCGAAAAAGTATTAATTTCTGAAGAACAAATACAAGAAAAGGTGCGCGAATTAGGTGCGGTTATTGCAGAGGATTATAAAAACACAATACCTCTTGCGATTGGTGTATTAAAGGGCGCAATGCCATTCATGGCAGATTTATTAAAGAGAACAGATACATATCTTGAAATGGATTTTATGGCTGTATCTAGTTACGGTCACTCTACTGTTTCAACAGGCGAAGTGAAAATTTTAAAAGACCTTGATACTTCTGTAGAGGGTCGCGATATTTTAATCGTTGAAGATATTATTGATAGCGGTCTTACGCTAAGTTACTTAGTAGACCTATTCAAATATCGTAAAGCGAAGTCTGTAAAAATTGTTACGTTATTAGATAAGCCGACAGGCCGTAAGGTAGATTTGAAAGCGGATTATGTTGGGTTTACTGTTCCACATGAATTTGTTGTAGGGTATGGATTAGATTATAAAGAGCAGTACCGTAATCTTCCTTATGTAGGAGTATTAAAACCAAGTGTTTACTCAAATTAATTAAATACAGGCGTCACAATTGTATAGGAAAGTTTTTCTATGTTACGATTTACTATAGTGTTTATGCCGTGAGAGGAGGTTAGGAATGAATCGTATCTTCCGTAATACCATCTTTTATTTACTGATATTCCTAGTAGTAATTGGAATCGTGAGCTATTTTAATGGTTCGACACAAAAAACGACATCAGTTAGCTACGATAAATTCATTACTAAACTAGAAAAAGGTGAAGTGCGTAATGTGCAACTTCAACCGAAAAATGGTGTATTTGAGGTAAAAGGACAATTTAACAACTCTAGCCAAGGAGAACAATTTGTTACTTATGCACCAAATACTGAGGAATTACAAAAGAAAATTAATGACAAAGCGCAAGGTGCTGAAGTTAAGTATCAACCAGCAGAAGAAACAAGTGCTTGGGTAACGTTCTTTACTTCAATCATTCCGTTTGTCATTATCTTCATTTTATTCTTCTTCTTATTAAACCAGGCTCAGGGCGGCGGTAGCCGTGTTATGAACTTCGGGAAAAGTAAGGCGAAGTTATATAATGACGAAAAGAAAAAAGTTCGTTTCAGAGATGTTGCTGGAGCGGATGAAGAGAAACAAGAGCTTGTTGAGGTAGTTGAATTCTTGAAAGATCCTCGTAAGTTCGCTGAAGTTGGTGCCCGTATTCCGAAGGGTGTTCTATTAGTAGGACCTCCAGGTACAGGTAAAACTTTACTAGCACGTGCCGTTGCAGGTGAGGCAGGCGTTCCATTCTTCTCTATCAGTGGTTCTGATTTCGTAGAGATGTTCGTCGGTGTCGGTGCATCACGTGTACGTGATTTATTCGAAAATGCAAAGAAAAATGCTCCTTGTATCATTTTCATTGATGAAATTGATGCAGTAGGACGTCAACGTGGCGCAGGTCTTGGTGGTGGCCATGATGAGCGTGAGCAAACGTTGAACCAATTACTTGTTGAAATGGATGGATTCGGTGCAAACGAAGGTATTATTATCATCGCTGCAACAAACCGTCCTGATATTCTTGATCCAGCGTTATTACGTCCAGGTCGTTTTGACCGTCAAATTACAGTAGATCGTCCAGATGTAAATGGCCGTGAAGCTGTGCTGAAAGTACATGCTCGTAATAAACCGCTTGATGATCATATCAACTTAAGAGCAATTGCAACTCGTACACCAGGGTTCTCTGGTGCGGATCTTGAAAACTTATTAAACGAAGCTGCTTTAGTGGCTGCGCGTCAAGATAAGAAGAAAATTGATATGAGTGACATTGATGAAGCAACGGATCGTGTTATTGCAGGTCCAGCTAAGAAAAGTCGTGTTATCTCTGAAAAAGAACGTAATATCGTTGCATTCCATGAAGCTGGCCATACTGTAATTGGTGTTGTCCTTGATGAAGCAGATATCGTTCATAAAGTAACAATTGTCCCTCGTGGTCAAGCTGGTGGATATGCAGTAATGCTTCCGAAAGAAGATCGTTACTTCATGACAAAACCAGAGTTACTTGATAAAATCACTGGTTTACTTGGTGGTCGAGTAGCTGAAGAGATTGTGTTTGGTGAAGCGAGTACAGGTGCTCACAACGACTTCCAACGTGCGACTGGTATTGCAAGACGTATGGTTACGGAATTCGGTATGAGTGATAAGCTTGGACCGATGCAATTCGGTAGCTCACAAGGTGGTCAAGTGTTCTTAGGAAGAGACTTCCATTCAGAACAAAACTACAGTGATGCAATTGCACATGAAATCGATGTGGAAATGCAAACTATTATAAAAGAATGTTATGCTCGCGCGAAACAAATTCTTACTGAAAAACGTGATAAGCTAGATATTATTGCGAAAACGTTACTTGAAGTAGAAACGTTAGATGCAGAGCAAATCAATCATTTATATGATTACGGCAGATTGCCAGAGCGTCCAATATCTTCAGATGATGTGAAAGTAAATATCAATATGAAGAAGGACGATGAAGAATCAGAAGATAAGTAAGAGGTGAAGGAGTGACGATGGTCACTCCTTTTTTTATTTGTGGAACGAAATGAAGTAGAAAAAAATTTAAGTAAATCTGGTATTAAAAATTGAAATAGAGCGTAATCTTTTTGTAAAATGATGAGGATAGAAAAGCTGATTATATAAGTATGTGTGATATGATGTTTTTATAAGTTTTATACATACTGCACAAATATAGATTAAATAAGATAAGTGGTGAGAATATGATTTTTGTATTGGATGTAGGGAACACAAATGCTGTGCTAGGCGTGTTTGAAGAGGGGGAACTTCGTCAACATTGGCGCATGGAAACAGATCGTCATAAGACAGAAGATGAATATGGAATGCTTGTAAAGCAGTTGCTTGAGCATGAAGGTCTTTCGTTTGAAGATGTGAAAGGTATTATCGTGTCTTCAGTCGTACCACCAATTATGTTTGCATTAGAGCGCATGTGTGAAAAGTATTTTAAAATTAAACCGCTTGTAGTAGGTCCTGGAATAAAAACGGGGCTAAATATTAAATATGAAAATCCACGTGAAGTAGGCGCGGACCGAATTGTAAATGCGGTAGCAGGAATCCACTTGTATGGAAGTCCGCTTATTATTGTCGATTTCGGTACGGCTACTACATATTGTTATATTAACGAAGAAAAGCATTATATGGGTGGGGTTATTACGCCGGGAATTATGATTTCAGCAGAGGCTTTATATAGTAGAGCGGCAAAACTTCCTCGTATTGAAATTACAAAACCAAGCAGTGTTGTTGGAAAGAATACGGTAAGTGCAATGCAATCTGGTATTCTTTATGGTTATGTTGGACAAGTGGAAGGTATTGTTAAGCGTATGAAAGAGGAAGCTAAACAAGAACCGAAAGTTATTGCAACAGGTGGATTGGCGAAATTAATTTCAGAAGAATCGAATGTAATTGATGTTGTAGATCCATTTTTAACATTAAAAGGTTTGTATATGTTATACGAGCGTAATGCAAATTTACAGCATGAGAAAGGTGAATAAATGAGTATGAAAGATTATTTAGTAAAAGCGTTAGCATTTGATGGAGAAGTGCGTGCATATAGTGTACGTACTACAAACACAGTAAGTGAGGCGCAAAGACGTCATGATACATGGAGAACAGCTTCGGCGGCACTTGGTCGTTCTTTAACTGCAGGTACAATGATGGGCGCGATGTTAAAAGGTGACCAAAAGTTAACGATTAAGGTAGAAGGTAATGGTCCGATTGGTCCTATCTTAGTAGATGCTCATGCAAATGGGGATGTACGTGGTTATGTAACGAATCCACATGTTGATTTTGAAGGAACGGAACAAGGGAAATTACGTGTATATCAAGCGGTAGGTACTGAGGGATTTGTAACAGTAATTAAAGATATTGGTATGCGTGAGCCGTTTATTGGTCAATCTCCAATTGTTTCAGGAGAATTAGGGGAGGACTTCACGTATTATTTTGCAGTTTCTGAGCAAACACCTTCTTCTGTAGGAGTTGGCGTTCTTGTAAATGGAGATGACAGCGTATTAGCGGCAGGTGGATTTATCCTTCAAATTATGCCAGGTGCACAGGAAGAAACAATTTCATTCATTGAAGATCGTTTGCAGAAGATTCCTCCTGTATCAACGTTAATTGAACAAGGGCTTTCTCCAGAAGAGTTACTGTATGCAGTTCTTGGAGAAGATAAAGTAAAAGTATTAGAAGTGATGGATGTTCAATTTAATTGTACATGCTCACGCGAACGTATTGAGAGTGTGTTAATTAGTTTAGGTAAAACAGAGTTAGAGCAAATTCGCGAAGAAGAAGAAGAGACAGAAGTTCATTGTCATTTCTGTAATGAGCGATACAAGTTCTCTAAAGAAGATATTACAAATTTAATTGAGAGTTTGTAATAAGGGAAGTGAGGGAATCCATCCTCTAAATAGATTGACAAACAGGGAATTTTCTGACAAAATCTAAATATAGATAAAACCAATAAAAATACTCGGTGTTAGGAGTGACAGGAATGCGAGTGGCACAATCAGTTTCAGAATTAATCGGGAAAACGCCGATCGTTAAGTTGAACCGCATCGTAGAATCAAACAGCGCAGATATATACTTAAAATTAGAATTTATGAATCCAGGGAGCAGTGTTAAAGATCGTATTGCATTAGCTATGATTGAAGATGCTGAAAAAAAAGGATTATTAAAAGAAGGCGATACAATCATTGAGCCAACAAGTGGTAACACGGGAATTGGTTTAGCGATGGTAGCGGCCGCTAAAGGATATAAGGCAATTTTAGTAATGCCAGAAACAATGAGTATTGAGCGTCGTAATTTATTACGTGCTTACGGTGCGGAATTAGTATTGACTCCAGGGCCTGAAGGAATGGGTGGAGCAATTCGTCAAGCGACTGAATTAGCAAAAGAGCATGGCTACTTTATACCACAACAGTTCAAAAACCAATCGAATCCAGAAATTCATCGTTTAACAACAGGGCCAGAAATTGTTGAACAAATGGGTGACCAATTAGATGCGTTTATTGCAGGTATTGGTACAGGTGGAACGATTACTGGTGCTGGTGAAGTGCTGAAAGAAGCGTATAAAGATATTAAAATTTATGCAGTAGAACCTGCGGATTCACCAGTACTATCTGGTGGGAAACCGGGTCCACATAAAATCCAAGGAATTGGGGCGGGATTCATCCCAGAGACATTGGATGTAGAGGTATATGATGAAATTGTTCAAGTAAAAGCAGAGCAAGCATTTGAATATGCAAGAAGAGTGGCTAAAGAGGAAGGTATTTTAGTGGGTATCTCTTCTGGAGCAGTTATTTATGCAGCAACAGAAATTGCGAAAAAGTTAGGTAAAGGGAAAAAGGTACTTGTTATTATCCCAAGTAACGGTGAACGTTATTTAAGTACACCGCTTTATCAATTTGAGTCTTAATTATATGTGATTGAAAAAGCATCCTTGAAAAGGATGCTTTTTCTTTTTGGATTGGAAATAGGAAAAGAGTGAATGACTAGAAAACTTCATGTAAAATAAGAGGTAGTATAATTAATTTATTTTCACTAGCCTTCGAGTATAACCACTTTATATACATAACGAATGTATTTTGAGGTGGTTAATCTAAGAGGGTGGGATAAAAGAAGACGGGGTGTTGATATGCAACGAAGAAAATCTGTAGCGCTTTCTATTCCATATCAGTTAGATTTCTTTAAGCAGTATAAATTTCTTTCTAAGGATAAACCGCAACATATTTTGTTAGAGAGTGGACGTGGCGGTCGTTATAACATTGTGGGGTTGAACCCAGTAGCGGTAATCCGAGGGAAGGGTGAAACGTTACATATAAGTGAAAGTGGTAAGGAAACAATAAAACAAGGAAACCCATTAGATTTAATGCAGGAATATATGGAGCGATGGAAAACGGATTATAATCCGGAATACCCTCCATTTCAAGGTGGTGCAATTGGTTACTTTAGTTATGATTGCATCCGTTATATTGAAAAACTCCCTTCCCATGCGGAGGATGACATTAATATACCTGATATATTCTTTTTATTATTTGATGATGTGTTTGTTTATGATCAAAAAGAAAAAGTATTATGGATTATTACACATTATGTAGATAAGCATGAAGAGGCAAAAGAGCGATTAAATGAATGGAAGATTCTTTGGGCGACAGAAGCGCCAGAAGTGAATATACCTTTTGCATGCCCTGAAGAGAAAAGTGAAACAGTTGCTTTTACAGAAGAAAGCTTTATGAAGGCGGTTGAATGTATTCAAGAATATATTGGGGCTGGTGATGTGTTCCAAGTAAACTTGTCGACAAGGCAAGAAAGAACGTTACAAACACACCCACTAGAAATCTATACAAGTCTTCGTGAGATTAATCCATCTCCATATATGGGTTACTTGGAGCTCGGGGATTTTCAAATTGTTAGTGGATCGCCAGAGTTGCTAATTAAGAAAGAGGGAACCGAAGTAAGTACAAGACCGATTGCTGGAACGAGATCTAGAGGGGAGAATGAGCAAGAGGATGAAGAATTAGCAAAAGAATTAATTGAGAACGAAAAAGAAAGAGCAGAGCACGTCATGCTTGTGGATTTAGAACGAAATGATTTAGGGCGTGTTTGTAAATATGGCACTGTAGAAGTAGATGAATTTATGGTAATTGAGAAATACTCACATGTTATGCATATTGTTTCTAATGTGCGTGGTGAGGTGGAAGAAGATAAAGATGCTTTTGATTTAGTGAAGGCTGTATTCCCTGGGGGAACAATTACTGGTGCTCCGAAAATACGTACGATGGAAATTATTGAAGAATTAGAACCTGTTCGCCGAGGGATTTATACAGGTTCAATCGGGTGGATCGGTTATTCTGGAGATACAGAATTGAATATTGTAATTAGAACACTGCTTGCTAAAGATGGAAAAGCACATGTACAAGCAGGAGCGGGAATTGTAATTGATTCGAATCCGGAAAATGAATATAAAGAGTCGTTAAAAAAGGCGATTGCTTTATGGCGTGCAAAAGAACGTAGCGAAGAAACGGTTAGGTGAGAGAAATGATATTAATGATTGATAATTATGATTCTTTTACATTTAATTTAGTGCAGTTTCTTGGAGAACTTGGACAAGAGCTTGTTGTTAAACGTAACGATGAAGTGACTATTTCAGATATTGAGAATATGAAACCAGACTTTTTAATGATTTCGCCAGGTCCGTGTAGTCCTAATGAAGCAGGTGTTAGTATGGAGGTTATTCAATACTTTGCTGGAAAGATTCCGATTTTTGGGGTTTGTCTTGGACATCAATCCATTGCACAAGTGTTTGGCGGAGAGGTTATACGTGCGGAGCGCTTAATGCATGGGAAAACGTCGCTTATGCATCATGACGGAAAGACGATTTTTTCGGATATCCCTAATCCGTTTACTGCGACACGTTATCATTCCCTTATCGTTAAGAAAGAGACGTTACCTGATTGCTTAGAGGTAACATCTTGGACAGAAGAAGGGGAAATTATGGCGCTCCGTCATACAACATTACCGATTGAAGGTGTACAGTTCCATCCAGAATCAATTATGACTTCCCACGGGAAAGAGTTGTTGCAGAATTTCATTCGTAAATACAGCCCAAGTGTGACATCGTGTTAATTTACGTAAATGGTGAGTATGTAGAAGCAAGTGAAGCGAGAATTTCTCCTTATGATCATGGTTATTTATATGGTCTTGGAGTTTTTGAGACATTTCGTATTTATAATGGTCATCCTTTCTTATTGGATGATCATTATGACCGTTTAATAGATGCGCTGGATACATTGCAAATTAAATGGACAATGACGAAAGATGAAGTACTGCTTATTTTGAAGAATTTACTCGTTAAGAATGAATTAGAGCATGCATATGTACGTTTTAATGTATCAGCGGGTATAGATGAAATTGGATTGCAAACGGAAATGTATGAAGAGCCGTCTGTTATTGTTTTTATAAAACCTTTAGCAGCCCCCGAAGATGTAGTGGAAAAAGAAGGGGTTGTTTTAAAACAAGTGCGAAATACACCAGAGGGTGCGTCTCGCTTAAAGTCTCATCATTATTTAAATAACATTTTAGGAAAACGTGAAATTGGAAATGTTGTGAATAAGGAAGGTATTTTCCTTACTGAAACAGGTTATGTTGCAGAGGGTATTGTTTCGAATCTCTTTTTCGTGAAAGGTGATATTTTGTATACACCTTCGCTAAAAACAGGGATTTTAAATGGTATCACTCGTGCGTTTATTATAAAGGTTGCTGAAGAGCTGGGCATCGAAGTAAAGGAAGGTTTCTTTACAAAAGATGAATTACTTTCAGCTGATGAAGTCTTTGTAACAAACTCGATTCAAGAAATTGTCCCGCTTTATCATATAGAGGGACGAGATTTCCCGGGTAAAGTAGGTATGGTTACAAAAAGGTTTATGAGTCTTTATGAAATGCAGAGAGAGAAATTGTGGAGCAGAAATGAATTGCGAAGAGGAGATGTGTAGTTTGAAGTGGGATTATGATTTGCGCTGCGGCGAATATACATTGAACTTAAATGAAAAAACTTTAATTATGGGAATTTTAAATGTAACACCAGATTCGTTTTCTGATGGTGGGAGTTACAACGAGTTAGAGGCTGCGGTGCGCCATGCGAAAGAAATGCGAGATGAAGGTGCTCATATTATTGATATCGGCGGTGAATCTACTCGCCCGGGTTTTGCTAAAGTATCGGTGGAAGAAGAAATAAAGCGAGTTGTTCCGATGATTCAGGCGGTTGCAAAAGAAGTGGAATTGCCTATTTCTATCGACACGTATAAAGCTGAAGTTGCAAAACAAGCAATCGAAGCGGGCGCTCATATTATTAATGACGTTTGGGGAGCGAAGGCGGAACCGAAAATCGCTGAAGTTGCAGCTCATTACGATGTACCTATTATCTTGATGCATAATCGCGATAACATGAATTACCGCAATTTAATGGCTGATATGATTGCTGATTTATATGAAAGCATCAAAATTGCTAAAGACGCTGGCGTGCGAGATGAGAATATCATTTTAGACCCAGGCATCGGTTTTGCTAAAACACCTGAACAAAATTTAGAAGCGATGCGTAATTTAGAACAGTTAAACGTACTGGGTTATCCAGTTCTCTTAGGTACTTCAAGAAAGTCCTTTATTGGACATGTGTTAGATTTACCGGTAGAGGAACGTCTTGAGGGAACAGGAGCTACCGTTTGTCTCGGCATTGAAAAGGGTTGTGAGTTTGTTCGTGTTCATGATGTGAAGGAAATGGCACGTATGGCTAAGATGATGGATGCGATGATTGGTAAGGGGGTAAAGTAATTGGATAAAATTTATGTTCATGATATGGAGTTTTACGGTTATCATGGTGTATTCCCAGAGGAAAATAAATTGGGTCAGAGATTTAAAGTGGACTTAACGGTGGAGTTGGATTTGAAACAGGCAGGAGAAAGTGATGACTTAGAGCATTCTGTCAATTATGGAGAGCTTTTCGAGTTATGTAGAAAAGTTGTTGAAGATAGAACGTATAAGCTTGTAGAGAGTATCGCTGAAAATATTGCTGCAGATATATTAAAACAATATGAGAGCATTTTCCGTTGTACAATTAAAGTAATTAAACCAGATCCGCCGATACCTGGGCATTATCGTGCTGTAGCAGTGGAAATTACGAGAGAACGTCCATGAATAATATAGCTTACATTGCATTAGGTTCAAATATCGGAGAACGTTATACGTATTTAACTGAAGCGATTCAGTTTTTAAACAAAAACCCGTATATCCAAGTTAACGATATTTCATCTGTATATGAAACAGAGCCAGTTGGCTATACTGACCAAAGTTGCTTTTTAAATTTAGTTATAAAAATTTCTACCAATTTATCACCGCAAGAATTATTGAAAATTACACAAAGAGTAGAGAATGATTTAGGAAGAAAAAGGGAAATTAGATGGGGTCCGAGGACCATCGACCTTGACATTTTACTATATAATCAAGAAAATATTGAAGCAGAGAATCTTATTGTTCCGCATCCGCGGATGTTCGAAAGAGCTTTTGTTATCGTTCCGTTGTTAGAGATTAATCAAGATATAAAACAAAACATTTCACGTTCACAAGTAGAAGAAATGAAAAGGCGAGAGGGAGTAACGGTATGGAAGCAGAAAAATGGGGAAGACGCATTCGTGCTTTTCGAAAGCTAAAAGGTTATACACAAGAAGGTTTTGCGAAAGAGTTAGGGGTATCTGTATCTGTTTTAGGTGAAGTTGAGAGAGGGAATCGATCGCCTTCCCAAGATTTTGTAGTGGAAGTTGCTAAGGCATTAAAGGTTTCAGTGGAGGAATTAATGCCGAAGTGACTATGAAGGAAGGAGTAAGTCGAGTGTTAAAGATTGCAAATATTGAGATGAAAAACCCGGTTGTATTAGCACCGATGGCGGGAGTGTGTAACTCTGCATTCCGTTTGACAGTAAAAGAATTTGGTGCAGGTTTAGTTTGTGCTGAAATGGTAAGTGATAAAGCGATATTACTTAATAACAAAAGAACATTAGATATGTTATATATTGATGAAAGAGAAAAGCCATTAAGTTTACAAATTTTTGGTGGAGAGAAAGAAACTCTTGTAGATGCTGCGAAATACGTAGATAAATATACGACAGCAGACATTATTGATATTAATATGGGTTGCCCAGTACCGAAAATCATTAAGTGTGACGCGGGAGCAAAGTGGCTTTTAGACCCAAATAAAATATATGAAATGGTAGCGGCAGTTGTAGATGCTGTTGAAAAGCCGGTTACAGTTAAGATGCGTATTGGTTGGGATGCAGATCATATTTTTGCAATTGAGAATGCAAAAGCTGTTGAGCGTGCTGGCGGACAAGCAGTAGCAGTTCATGGACGTACACGAGTACAAATGTATGAAGGGAAAGCGGATTGGGATATTATTAAACAAGTAAAGCAAGCTGTAAATATCCCGGTTATCGGAAATGGTGATGTCGAAACGCCACAAGATGCAAAGCGTATGCTTGATGAAATTGGTGTAGACGGTGTTATGATTGGTCGCGCTGCCCTTGGGGACCCGTGGATGATTTATCGTACGGTAAAGTATTTGGAAACAGGTGAATTAATGCCGGAACCGACAGTGCGTGAGAAAATTGACGTATGTATGTTGCATCTAGATCGTCTTATCGATTTAAAGAACGAAAATGTCGCTGTAAGAGAGATGAGAAAGCATGCAGCTTGGTATTTAAAGGGTGTTCGTGGTAATGCAACTGTACGTAATGGTATTAATGCTTGTAATACGCGTGAGGACCTTGCGAATGTATTAGGTGCATTTGTAGAAGAAGTAGAAGCGAAACAACAAACAATTCACGTTGGTTAATAATAGATAGGGAAGATTGACATTCTTCTATACACTTCCTATAATTACGTGAAAGAAAGAAGAACTGCCAGCTAGTTGCTGGCAGTTTTTCTAGTTGAGTAGAAAATGCTATACTGTATATATTGTAAAAATTAATAGAGCTGGAGTGATATCAATACCATGGATAACATGAACCACGAAGAATTAAACGACCAATTGCTTGTTCGTCGTGAAAAGTTACATAACTTACGTGAGCAAGGAATCGATCCGTTTGGTAAACGATTTGAACGTACAAATGCAACAAATGACTTATTAAGCTTATATGGAGAGTTCTCTAAAGAAGAATTAGAAGAGAAAGAAATCTCTGTTTCTATCGCTGGTCGTATTATGACAAAACGCGGTAAAGGAAAAGCTGGATTTGCACATATTCAAGATTTACATGGACAAGTTCAAATTTATGTTCGTAAAGATGCTGTTGGAGATGAAGAGTACGAATTATTTAAAACAGCAGATTTAGGTGATTTAGTAGGTATTGAAGGTAAAGTGTTCAAAACGAACGTTGGAGAACTTTCGGTGAAAGCAACGGGCTTTACACTATTAACGAAATCTCTTCGTCCATTACCGGATAAATATCATGGATTAAAAGATGTTGAACAACGCTACCGTCAACGTTACTTAGACTTAATCACAAGTATGGAAAGCCGTGAAACATTCGTTACTCGCAGTAAAATCATTCGTGAAATGAGAAGATACTTAGATGACAATGGTTATCTTGAAGTGGAAACACCTATGATGCATGCAATTGCAGGTGGAGCTTCTGCGCGTCCTTTCATTACGCACCATAATGCGTTAGATATGGAATTATACATGCGTATCGCAATTGAACTTCATTTAAAACGCCTTATTGTTGGTGGATTAGAAAAAGTTTATGAAATCGGTCGTGTATTCCGTAATGAGGGTGTATCAACTCGTCATAATCCAGAGTTTACAATGATTGAATTATATGAAGCGTATGCTGATTATAAAGATATTATGAAACTAACAGAAAATATGGTTGCTCATATTGCGAAGCAAGTACTAGGTACAACAACAATCCAATATGGTGATTATGAAATTAATCTAGAACCAGAATGGACACGTCTTCATATGGTAGATGCAATCAAGGAACATTCAGGAGCAGATTTCTGGAATCCAATGAGTGTAGAAGAAGCGCGTGAACTTGCAAAAGAACATAATGTAGGTATTAAGGATACGATGGAAGTTGGTCATATTATAAACGAATTCTTCGAACAAAAAGTAGAAGATAAATTAATCCAACCAACATTTATTTACGGTCATCCGGTAGAAATTTCGCCACTTGCGAAAAAGAATGACGAAGATCCACGATTCACAGATCGTTTCGAATTATTTATCGTTGCACGTGAACATGCAAATGCATTCACTGAGCTAAATGATCCGATTGATCAAAAAGAACGTTTTGAAGCGCAATTAAAAGAGCGTGAACAAGGTAATGATGAAGCTCACATGATGGATGATGATTATATTGAAGCTCTTGAGTACGGTATGCCTCCTACAGGTGGTCTAGGAATTGGTATTGATCGTCTTGTTATGTTGTTAACGAATGCACCATCTATTCGTGATGTATTATTATTCCCTGCTATGCGTCATAAACAAGACTAAGCTTTGGAGATTTCTCCAAAGCTTTTTTTATTTGAGTATGAGCTACGTAGGGATAGTAGCTCTTGATGGTGCGAGAAATTATATTTATATAGAAGAAATGTGCTGTTTTTATACTTTTTTACTAAGTTAAAAATTTTATTAGAAAAACTATTGCATTTTAATAATCAAACTGGTATATTTATATTCGTTGCCACGAAAGGTAACAAGCAAAACAAACGAAAAACAACTTATTGAAAAAAGTTGTTGACGAAAATATAACGAAATGTTATATTAATAAAGTCGCTTCTGAGCGGCAGATAAGTTCTTTGAAAACTGAACGAAACAAACAACGTGAAACGTCAATTTTTATTTTTAGATGCTAGACAAACTAACTTT
>NZ_LOBC01000030.1 GCF_001583695.1 Bacillus wiedmannii
TTTACGGACAGTTGATCTCCCACCTAACTTCTTTGCTCCAACTGAATTTTGAGGTGGGAGTTTTACTGTCCGTTAACGCGGGATAAACGAATTCATCGTCATACGTTATAAAGGGATTGCTAGTCTCTATATTTACTGCTTTATCAAACTATTGTCTACACAAAAATGATGTAGTTCTTTTACATCATTTACTATATGAGTTGCACCAAATTCAGTCAATTCTGTTTTACTACCATAACCGTATAAAACACCAATTGAAGCAATCTTATTATGATTCGCACCGATTATATCGTGCTTTCTATCTCCAATCATAACAATGTCTTCTTTATTAAATTCTTCATTTGTTTGTAAAATATGAGCAATGATTTCTTCTTTCGTTATTCTTGTACCATCTAAATTACTTCCAATGATACTTTCGAAATAATTCGTTAGTTGAAAATGATCTAGTACTTGTTTTGCAAATACAGTAGGTTTTGAAGTTGCTATAAATAAATGATTTCCGGTATCTTTTAATTGTTTTAAGAGATTTGGAATACCCTCGTAAACATTATTTTCTAACAATCCACGCTGCTTTACATACTCTCTGAAATAAAAAACAGCTCGTTCAACTTCTCCTTCGTTCATATTGTATCTCTCTACGAATGATTGCTGGATGGGTGGACCAATAAATGAATCTAACTCGCTTACATGTAATTCTTCAATTCCAACCTTTTTTAATGCATATAATACTGAATTTATAATTCCTTCTTTCGGATCCGTCAAGGTTCCATCTAAGTCAAATAGAAATGTTGTGTACAAATTTAATCCCCCGCTCCTATTTACTTTGCATATTATATAGAAGGCTTTTTCATGCCTACCTTTTACTATACTATCATTATTTATCTTTTCGGAAATTTCTTCTTCTATGTCACATACGTTCAGTTACAAAATGGAATACATATGATAAAGTAAAAAGGTTATAATTATTTTAATAGAAACTGGTGAATCTAATGTCAATAACCTTAATTGTTATAATGGTTTTCACAATTGTTATTCACGCGGTTGAAACAAGCTCTTATAGTATTCGATTAGCTGGAGTGCGTTTAAAGAGAATTGCTGTTGCTTTGTCTGTCGTAGGCATGGTGTTACTTATATCAAGAACATCTAACATGCTACAAGCCTTTTTAATCGGCGGGATTGTCGATGAGGCAAAACGAGACGCTTCCATTAATTTAGAACATACTATACGGCTCGTTCTATTATCCGCTTCTGTCGGTACTTTACTTGCAATTATACTGTATCCAACTTTGACCAAATTATTTGGATACGTCATTCAAAACTTTGAAACAGATGGTTCTTTCATTCGAATGATGAAAACAAATAACATTCAAAAATTAAAGTACACAAGAAAATACGTACGCTTTCCAAAATTAGAAATGATTCATAGACTGCGTATCGGTGGTATTCCAAAAC
The DNA here is from genome assembly GCF_001583695.1 of Bacillus wiedmannii. Taxonomy (GTDB): domain Bacteria; phylum Bacillota; class Bacilli; order Bacillales; family Bacillaceae_G; genus Bacillus_A; species Bacillus_A wiedmannii. The sequence goes on from NZ_LOBC01000030.1 coordinate 1,453, forward strand.
GTATTATGCTTATTAACATGTTTGCTACTGCAATTTATACAGCTGGTGTTCTTTCAGCCCTATACGCTTCTTTTTTACTTCCAGCTTACGCAACAAAAGCTACTACAGCTTCTGGCCTTATTAATGGCTTTGCTACTATTTTATTAACAGTGCTGCTCGATCCACGTATCGCTCTTTTAACAGAGCGAGCTCTTCAATCAGAAGAAGGTGCAGAAGCAATGAGTAAAATGTATGGTTGGCTAATGATTTCTAGACTTTTTGGTACGTTATTAGCACAACTGTTATTCATACCAGGTGCTTACTGGATCACATGGATTATTAAACTGATGAATTAGTCCTCTATAAAAATAGTAGGTGGGATAACAAATGACTATACAAACAGAGCAAGATATAATTCGCTTAATCGAAAACGACGAATGGATGATGGATATATTACAAATGGCAAAATCACTAGAGCTACCAGATTGGTGGATTTGCGCCGGATTTGTTCGCTCTAAAGTTTGGGATACTTTACATGACTACGAAATACGAACGGCTACACCAGATATTGATGTCATTTATTTTGATCAATTACATACAGATGAGGTATATGAGCAATCACTAGAGAAAGCACTGGTAAATATGGATGCTTCTATACCTTGGTCGGTAAAAAATCAAGCTCGTATGCATGTAGTGAATAATATGCCACCGTACTCTTCTTCCGTTGATGCTATTTCTAGGTTTCCTGAAACAGCGACCGCTTTAGGAGTTACGCTTGACGAACTAAACAACGTCATATTAACAGCCCCATGTGGTATTGAAGATGTTCTTTCCTTACAAGTGAGGCCAACAACTCATTTTCTTGAAACAAAAGAACGTATACATATGTACAAAAACAGAGTTATTAAAAAGAATTGGCAAAGTAAATGGCCAAACATAACAATCACATATCCAGAAATTTAGAAAGGGTGCTTCTCATTTATAGAAGCACCCTTTTCTTCATTTCAAAAAATGCATGACTGTTTCTGCAAATCTATCTGCTTCCTCATAATGCGGTGTATGACCACTCTCTTCGAATACAATACAATCCCCATTTTGAGCATCTTTATTAAATATTTCAATTTGTTTTTCACACGTTACTGCATCGTGTTTTCCTACAATTAATAACATTGGATTTTGTATATCTTTTATTTTTTGTAATAATGAAGTATGAACTGCTCCTTCTACTTTTAATCTATCAAAATGAATTTTGGAGCGATTTGAAAATACTTCCCACTCTTCATCACTATACAAACTCTCGTCTGTCACATCTTCCTTATAATTGTAAATCCCCATTCTATTTTCTTCTAATTCATTGCTTAGTCTTATATAAGCATCTAGCAACTCTTCTGAAGTAGCATTGCTAGATGAATAAGCGATGGACTCTTCTGCTACTTCTTCTTTTCCATACTTTTTTAATAAATGCCCTGTCTTTTGTAACAAAGCTCTACTTGTTAATGCAAAATCGAAAGTTGGCGCTTCAAATATGATTTTCTCTATTGAACTTGGATATATCGAAGCATATAACAATGCTACATATCCACCGAAAGAATGTCCAATGACAGACCATTTCTCAATTTGTAATACTTTTTTTAGTTCCTCACAGTCTTCAATCAAATCATTTAATCCAAAAGCTTCGTCCTCAGTAATTTCTTCTGAGCGACAAACACCTCTTTGATCTATCATTATTACATATAAAGAATCTTTTAAACGTTCCGCTTGATGAAATGAAAAATTATAGCAACTTTCTCCTGGTCCACCATGCAAGTATAGGACTGGTTTATTTTTAAGATTTCCATACGTTTCAACGTATAGCTTTTTCCCTCTAATGTTCATGTATTTCCCTGTTCCCATCAAATTCGCCTTTATAATCATCACCTTCTTTTTTACTGAATATTATAACATCCTAGATTAAATAATCCCTATTACATTTAAAAAGACGATGATTATTGCAAGTGGCGCTACAAATCGAAGTAAAAACGCCCAACAAGTAAATACTTTCTTTCCATAATTTCCACCTACAAAAAACTCTGCTTCTAGCACCTTCTTTTCCATTTTGAATGAAACGAAAATACTAATAAATAGTGCTCCAAGTGGCATTAATATATTACTAGATAAGAAGTCTACTGCATCAAAAATATTCTTTCCGAAAATCGTAATATCACTCCATATTCCAAATGATAACGCGGATGGTATACCTACTAAGAAAATGCCGAAACCGATTATCCATGATAATTTCGTTCTCTTTTCTTGTTCACCATTTGCTAATGCTGAAACAACTGTCTCTAGTAGAGAAAATGCCGATGTTAATGTTGCAAATGTAAATAGTGCAAGAAATACTGTTAAGAACAACCCACCGAATGGAATTTGACTAAACACAGATGGTAATACGATAAATAGTAATCCAGGCCCTTCTGTCGGCTCCATTCCTAATGAAAATACGGCCGGAAAGATAGCAAGACCTGCAAATAATGAAACAAATAAATTCAATCCAACAATTGTAACTGCTGATTTTGGTAAACTTTCTTTTTTATTTAAATACGAGCTATAGGTAACCATAATCGAAATCCCGATACTAATCGCAAAAAATGATTGTCCCATCGCGAATAAAATACTTTCTGAAGTAATCTTTGAGAAGTCTGGTTGTAAGAAAAACTTCACACCTTGTATTGCATTATCAAGTGTTAATGAACGAATAATAAGAGCAACAAATAAAACGAACAATGCTGGCAACATATATTTACTTGCTTTTTCAATTCCATTTTGTACACCCTTTGATACAACCCAAATCGTAATGAACATAAAAGCGAAATGTCCCATAATCGCCCAAGCGGGATTTCCAATTGTTTCAGTAAATAATGCTCCATAATTTTGTCCCGGAGTAATAAGTTGTCCTGTTACTCCTCTGAATAAATAAATTAACACCCATCCACCTACAACACTATAAAACGAAAGTAGTATAAAACATGTTCCAACGCCAAGGCGTCCAATCCAGTGCCATCCTGTATTAGGTGCGATACTTTTAAATGCTCCAACTGCTTGTTTCTGCGTACTGCGTCCAATCATAAATTCAGCTATAAGTAATGGTAGTCCAATTAATATAGTAAATAATATAAAGATTAAAAAGAATGCTCCTCCCCCACTCTTCCCAGCGATATAAGGAAACTTCCATATTGCGCCAAGTCCAATTGCTGATCCTGCTGCAGCCATTATAAAACCTAATTTCGAAGTCCATTGCTCCGTCTGTTTCATCTTATTTCCTCCTAATTAAATTACTCTATATAGATAATTAAATTTTATAAACCAATCCGAATAAACCCTCCATTTCTATTTCCATAAAATAAAAAAATGGCTCAACGTCTCTATATAAAGAGACGCTAAGCCATTTACTTAACGCGGTACCACCCTTATTGATTCCATTATGAATCCACCTTAGTAGTAATCGTTTGATTACAAACCTAATATCGAAGGTTAACCGTTAAGATTTACTAAGAATGTGATTCCGTTCCACCTTACTGCTCCTAGGCGAGTTCAGGATGTCATTTGACTATGTCACACCAACCCATAGCTCTCTGTACAAATATACGACCTTACTACTCCTATTCAACACATTTAAATATTTAGAATATATTTTCTTTTGAAATTAATATGAAGTATATCGGTTATATTTGTAACTGTCAAGGGATATATTAAAATTTGGTGAGAAAACTCTTTTATTTTTCATTATCCTTCGTCATCATCATCACCGTGATCATCAGTACCTTCTTCTTGATCATCGTCATCTTGTTGTTGAGATGACTCCTTTTGCTGAATAGCATTATTTACCGCTGTAGTAGACATGACTTCACCTGTTATTGTATGTACTCTTACATCAACTGTTTCTGTTTGTTTTTTTATTATAATTTGGTAGGTAGACGTACCATTTATATTGACTACACTTACATTCTCGATTAATCCGCCTGGTACTTTTTGTAACGCAACTTCTTTCGCCTGCTCTTCTGTAACGACTTTTTGTATTTGTGAAGTACCAATAAAAGCACCCGTCGCTTCTTCAATTTCTACCATTACATTCTCATTTGCACTTTTCTCTATCTCTATTACATATACATTTTTTTCGTTCTTTTTCTCTAGTCTTATCCCTTTCACATTCCCTTGTACTTGCTGCACTGCAATCTCTTTTGCTTGCTGCTCTGTAACTTTTGTCGTTTGTTTCTGTAACAATTGAATTTTGCCAGTTGTTTTTTCAATCTCAACTATTGTACTTTGAGTAGCATTTGTTTCTATCGTTATAACAAACACTTCTATCCCATTTCTTTTTTCTAATATAATTTGTTTAATGATCCCCTGTACTTTCTGAAGTGCCATTTCTTCCGCTTTTTCTTTCGTTATTGTATTACTTTTTAATGATATTTCTTTTGCACGTTTTATGTTACCACTTTGAGCATCTACTATTATTTCATATGAGCCTTTTTCATTTAAAAGGTTTACCTTATATACATCTTGTTCCCCTTTGTTTACTAATTTCATATTTTTTATTTTTCCAGGATACTGTTCAGACACAATATTCTGAATTTGTTTTTCGGATAATATTTTTTCTCCTTGCTTAGAAACAATACGTTGTGATACAAAAGCTACACTTACAAGCACAAAACAAAGTAACAATGCAACCTTCCATTTCTTTTTCATTTTCAAGCTCCTATCTCTTTATAAAAAACGAGGCAAATATACGGTAACTTTCGTCCATTTTCCCTCTTCACTTTCCAGTTGTATATTCCCTTCATGAGCATCAATAATTTGTTTCGCAATCGACAATCCTAGACCTGTTCCTCCTGTTTCCCTACTCCTCGCTTTATCAACTCGAAAAAAGCGATCAAACACTTTCTGTATATCCTCCTTAGGAATTCCCATACCGTAATCTTGAATAGAAAAAAAGACTCTTTCCTTTTGTATTCCTACTATCAAATCGATTGAATCTTTACTGTATTTCATTGCGTTATCCAATAATACTACTAATACTTGTTTTATTTTTTGTTCATCAATATTTACAACAATCTTTTCTTCCTCTGTAATAACACGAAAATCCCGATTATATGTTTTTTCTAGTTGTTCCGCAGTCAACTTGCATAAACGAACTACATCTGATTCTTTCGTTTCCAACTTCCACTCTGCACTACTGTTGGCAAGCAGTAACATTTGATTTGTCATGCCTTTCATTCTTACTGCCTCTGAGTATATCGCTTCTACAGATTCTTCTAAAACATCTTGTTTTTTCATTCCCCATCTTTTTAATAATTTTGCATAACTTTCAATAACTGTTAACGGTGTTCTCAATTCATGTGAAGCATCTGAAACGAACTGCTGTTGTTTTTCAAAGTTTTGATGTAATAAATCTATCATTTTATTAAATGTCGTTCCCATTTTGTACAATTCATCTTTTGATTTTTTCTCTAGCGATATCTTTTTGAATATCCCTCTATCTTGTATATGCTCCATTGTTTGTATTAAAGAGTTTACAGGTTTTAAAATTAGTTTACTTAACATTCTGCCCGCAAAAAAAGACGGAATTAAAACGAAAAGTGAAGCAATAACTAATACATTTTTTAACATATTCAAATTCTCTTGCAAACTATCTAAACGTTCTGTCATTTCTAACGAAACGATTTTCCCATCATTCCAAATAATTGGCATTTTTATATAAGCGAATTTCCCACCATTCTTCTCATAAATTCCCGCCGATTCTTTTCTTTCAAATTTCGTATTTACTGCTGGGATTGGTTTTGTACTATCCACTTCTTGTCTAATCATTACATTTGAATTTTCATTAATAACTCTAATCATACCGTTTGAAGGTAAGTATGGTTGTAGTAGATTTACTGCGTCTATTTCTTTTGCTGATTCCGCATTCATTCCTTCTATAATATGTACTGCCTCACGTTTTAATCGTTCTAACTCTCCGTTCGTTGTAACTTTATAAAACAAAAAGTATATAGAACTATTAATAAGTAACAAAATAAGTAGTAACCATACTGTAGAGAATAAATATATTTTATTTTTAATTTTCATATACTACACCTTTAAGACATACCCAACACCTCTAACAGTGTGAATAAGTGGTACGTCCACATTACAATCTACTTTTTTACGTAAATATCGAATATACACATCGACAACATTTGTATCACCATAATAATCAAATCCCCAAACATTCGTTACGATCTGTTCTCGATTTAACACTTGATTTTCATGCTTCATTAAAAATAGTAATAAATCAAACTCACGTGGTGTTAATTCCACTAAATGATTCTCTCTTTTCACTTCTCGTGTTTTCTCATCTAAATATAAATCTGCAATTTGATAACTACTATTTTCCTCTTCTTTTCTTACGTTTGAAATTCTTAAACATGCACGAATTCTCGCTAAAAGTTCTTCTATTTGAAATGGCTTTGTAAGATAATCACTTGCTCCTTGATCTAAGCCACTTACTTTATCAACAACTGAGTCACGAGCGGTTAATAAAATAATAGGTATTACAGCATTTTTCAAACGTATCCTTCGAAGTACTTCTAACCCACTTATATTTGGAAGCATTACATCAAGTAAAATTAAATCCCATTTACTAGCTTGAAACTTTTCCATTGCCTCTGTTCCTGTTTTAGCAATCTCACTTTCATATCCTTCAAACTCTAATTCTAACTGCACGACACGCGCAATCTTTTCTTCATCCTCAACAATTAAAATCCTTTCTCCCATAAAAGCCTCCCGCATTATATAATCTTTTCATACCATTTCAGTATAACAAGTAATACTTTCCTCCAAAAGAAATAATACCCAATATTCTTTTCGACTTAATAAAAAAAATCAGGAATGAATTATATTCCTGATTTTTAGAGAGACAATCCAACCCACTGCCAATATGCATAGTAAAATACAACCATTACAAACATATACATAACACTTAAATAGCTACTTAACTTTAATAAATCTTGCGGCTGAAAAGTTTCTCTATCACTTTCTTGAAATAAAAGTAATGCTTTAGAACTGACTGGAAAGGTTAAACAATAATTCATGCCAACAATGCCTAAAAATAGTACAGCGACTTCGTTTAGCTGTAGACTACTTGCAAAGTATAATAATGGCGGAATAAAAATTACCGCTCTCGTTGTGTGAGATGTAATATATAAATGTGATGTGACTGAAAGAATAACAATTACGAGTAACACGATGAAAATGGATTGCTTATTAATTAGTTCTGTTACTAAAAATAACTTCTGCATAATCCATTGCGCTGCACCACTCTCCATTAAAGATTTCCCTAATGCAATTGCTGCTCCAACAAATAAAATTAAGTTCCATGAGACACCTTTTAAACTTTCTTTCCACTGCATCACGCCCAGTTTTGGCAAAGTTAATAAAAACACTCCGATTATCGTTACAATTGCAATTTCCAAACCGTGAAACGACTCTGTTAACCAAAAAGCTACCATTGCTATTAAAGTACTGATTGTATACTTTTCATTTCGCGATAATTCAAACTTAACTTTTTTCTGTTTCAGTTTTGTTTTTACTTCCTCTTTGTCTAAAAATAAAAATAATATTACACGACAACTTATAAAGCTCATTATGAATCCAAATGGAAATCCCCATATTAACCACTCCACAAATGTAATATCCTTATTATTAAATTCCTTTAACATATCTAGGGCAATTAAATGGGAACCTGCACCAATAATTGTAGAACTTGTTGAAACTAAAATAACAGTAGGCATTAAAATTGCTAATGCTTTCGTAATTCTTCTACTCCCAATTTCTTTTGATATAGCTTGAAAAACAGGTAATACAACCGCTGCGCGTCCAGATGTTGATGGAATAAAGAAAGCGAGTATTTGAATAATCATTGTCAAAATCCCGCACAAGCCCAAAATATTCCGAGCACGATTTACAACAAAGCACGTCATTTTCTCAGCTAAACCGGTAACTTGAAGTGCCCTTCCTAAAATAAAGGAACCGATCATAAGCCAAATGACATCTGAAGCTAACGAATCAAATAAAAGATCTTGCTTTGCTGTTCCTGAAATAATTAGAAATAGAACAGATCCAAGTGCGATATAGGCCGAATTTATCGTTGTTGTTGTCCATAATATAATTGCACAGCAAAATCCAAACAAACTCCATTTCGCTTCCATCGTTAATGACGATGGAAGCAAAAGAACTATTTCTACTATTAATATAAGTGCTATGGGCAGAATCCAAGATGGCTTAGTTTTCGGATGATCAGTACTGTTCACATGTAATTCCACTACATTTTTTTCAATCATGATACGTACCCACTTTTATTCAACCGAGAAGCGATTTGATAACCAACTAAAACTGTACGCATCGTACCCTCTGTACAATCACGAAGCCATTTCTCCGCATTAGAAAATGCATTTTCTAATGAAGATGGCATTGGTAATATACTTGTATATGCATCAATTCCATAATCGTAATTAATACGTGCACCTTTACCGACTGTCCCAACTAATGCGATTACTGGTAATCCATATTTTTTTGCGCATTTAGCCACCTCAGCTGGAATTTTTCCACGTGGTGTTTGAAAATCTATACTTCCTTCCGCAGTAAATACAAGATCACACGCTAGCAATAGTTTATTTAAATCCATATACTTCATAATAATATCGTATCTCGGATGAAGCGTTGCACCAATTAAAGCTTGCAGTCCAGCACCAAGTCCGCCAGATGCACCACTACCTGGCGTATGATGTACATCTATACTTATATCTTTTTTTATAACAGAAGCATAGCGCTCCAGTGCTTTTTCTAGTTCTATTACTTGGGCTTCGTTAGCACCTTTTTGCGGACCGAATACTCGCGCTACTCCCTGCTCGCCGCATAATTGATTAAACCAATTACAGGCAACATCGATTTGAACATGCCTTAATCTAGGATCTACTTGTGATGTATCTATGTTTGAAACTTGTAATAAAGAGGTTCCACCTTGAATTTGTATTTCCTTTCCATCTTCATTTAAAAACTTTACACCTAACGCTTCAGCCATACCAGCTCCGCCATCAGATGTTCCTGAATCACCACACCCTATTAATATACGATCTACCCCTTTATTTAAAGCTAATTCTATTAACTGCCCAACACCATGAGTAGTCGTTTTTCTAGGATCACGTAAATTTCTCGGTACAAGGCGTAATCCTGCTGCAGCAGCCATTTCAATAACAGCTGTACGCTCACCATTTCTCGTTTCAAAAATACCAAAATAAGATTGTATCTGTTCTCCTACAGGTCCCGTTACTTCTACTTCATACATTTTTCCACCAGTAATATTTATAATTGCCTCTGTAAAACCTTCCCCACCATCCACCATTGGTAAAGTCTCTACAGTAGCTAACGGCATGACTTTTAAAATCCCTTCTTTCATTACATCAGCAGCTTCCTTCGCCCCTAAACTTTCTTTAAATCCTGATGGTACAACTAAAATACGCATGTAATATTTCTCCCTTCACCTTGTATATCTCTTTCGTTTCTAAGGCTTATACTAAAGGTGAAAAAAGAGAGAACAATTAAGCTTACATTAAAATTTGGTGAGAAAGTGCTGAGTTTTATGAACTAAAAAATCCGTTGTACTATAAAATAGCACAACGGATACATTTCCTTCCCTTATTATTAAGGGATAAGTCTTGTACAGTCCCTTGGAAAAGCACTCGCCTCTCGTACATTTGTTAATTCTAATAGTTTGTATACAACTCTCTCTAATCCAATTCCAAAACCACCATGCGGGGGACAACCGTATCGGAATGTATTTAAATAAGATTGAAATGTATCTGGATGTAATCCCTTTTCATTAAAAGAAGCAAGTAACTTTTCATAATCATGAATTCGTTGTGCCCCTGATGTTATTTCTAATCCTTTATATAGTAAGTCGAACGAATCAGTAATAGACGGATTCTCATTATTCGGCATCGTATACATCGGCCTAGCTTCTTTCGGATAATGTGTAATGAAAACTAACTCACTCTTATATGTTTCCTTCACATATTTCCCTAGTAGTTTTTCACCTTCTGTATCTAAATCCCCACTTGGCGACTCTTTCCGGTATTTATTTTTCAAAATTTCTTGCGCTTCTAACAATGTAATTTTCGGTATTTCTATAATAACAGGTACTTCTATTTGTAATAGTTGTAGTTCTTTTTCACAGTTTTTTGCTACTTGTTGAAACATATATCGTAAAACATCCGTTTCTAATTGCATCACTTCATAAAAATCATGAATAAATCCAAGTTCTACGTCTAACGATATATATTCATTCAAATGACGGGAAGAATTATGATGTTCCGCTCTGTAAACAGGTGCAACTTCAAAAACACGTTCTAACCCTCCAGCTACCATCATCTGTTTATAAAACTGTGGTGATTGTGCTAAATAAGCTTCTTTTTGAAAGTATGGAAGTTTAAAAACATTCGCTCCTCCTTCTGCCCCTTGTGAAACAATTTTCGGAGTAAATATACGTGTGAAATCGTTCTCTATAAGAAATTCACTAAAGCTCTGAACGAGTGTAGATTTCACTTTAAATATCGCCGCGGTTCGCTCATGTCTTAATGATAATACCCGCTCATTCAGTAGTTGATCTAAACCAATTTGTAACTTCTTTTTATTTATTTCAAACGGAAGTGGTTCTGCGCCATTTAATATTTTCACTTCGTGAGCAAGCACTTCAACCCCTAACTCTGTTTTCGAAGTCTCTACAATTTCACCAACGACTTGAACGACACTTTCCACATCTACCTTATATCCAGCTAATTCATTTTCTAATACACATTGCATAACTCCCGATCGATCCCTTATTAATAAAAAACTAACATTACCTAGATGACGAATCTTTTTTACCCATCCTTGAAGTAATACAACCTTTCCACCTTGCTCCGTACATTCTTTTGTGAGTGAACGCTTCATTATTGACCCCATTATTTTTCCCTCCATTAATTTTATATTTATTTACATTATTGTTGTCATCGTCATCATCCACGGTCACTCACCTCCTTTCAAAGAATACAAAAATCCGCCCCTATAAATAGGGACGGATTGTTCCGCGGTACCACCCAAATTGTCATAATGACCATCTTAGCCCTGATAACGGTAGGTACCGTTTGCTTTTACTAATTATCACGTTCAAAGCAACACTCACAGGTGTCTTTCCATCATGCGGTATCGCAATCTTCTCAGCAACCGATTGCTCTCTGTAGACCTTTGCATCATGTACTTTTCCTGATCCTCACTTTTTATATTTACAGAGTATTCTATCTCTTCACTTTATAAAACGCAAGCCTTTTTTAATATATTTTGATTTTTCATATCCAATTTTGTACAATCTCCTCTAAAGCCATTCCACGTGAGCCTTTTAGTAATACAACATCCTTTTTCGTTATAACTTTTAATACTTCCTCTGCTATCTTGGCTTTACTATTAAATGACTGTACTTTTCCTGTATCATATTTCTTTCTCGCTTCTTCCGCTACAATTTCAGCTAACTCTCCATAAGTGAATACATATTGAATGCTCTCTTCATTTAACATTTTACCAATTTCTCTATGATATGTTTCAGCATTCTCCCCTAACTCCAGCATATCCCCAATTACTATCATTTTTTTCTTATAGGCATTTAATATCTGTAACGTTTCAATTGCAGCCTTCATTGAAGAGGGACTGGCATTCCATGCATCGTTAATAATTGTAAACCCTGTTTTAGCAGTTAAAAATTGAAAGCGCATATGAGTAATATTTACTTGTCGCAATGCTTTCTGTATTTTTTCTGTAGTGACATTATAAAATTGACCTACGGCGATTCCGACAATCGTATTTAAAATATTATGTTTTCCATGTAAGGGAACATCGTACTGTATTTTTGAATCATTTAATTTAAAATGAACACCATATTCATCTAATTGCACGTTTGTTGGAATCAAATCATTTGTATACTTTTCACCAAATGCCTTACAATTTATACTCGATAGATTCTTATTTTTCAAAAGCAATGGTTCATCTCCATTATACAAACATAATCCTTCACCTTTTAATCCATCAATAATTTCTAATTTAGCCTTCGCAATTTCTTCTTTTGATCCAAGCGTCTCTAAGTGAGAATGGCCAATCATTGTAATGATTACTACATCTGGCTGTGCTATTATTGATAAGTTTCGAATTTGTCCTTTTTCACTCATCCCCATTTCAAGAATTAAAAACTCTGTATCTCGTTTCATCTCTAAAATTGTTAATGGTAAACCGATTTGACTATTAAAATTCCCCTTTGTTTTATGCACACGATGAGTTGTACTTAAAATCGTGCTTATTATATCTTTTACCGTTGTCTTACCATTACTACCTGTAATTCCAATTACTTTTACATTTAGCTCTTTTCGATAAAATTGTGCCAATTGTTGCAAAGCAAATAAAGTGTCATCTACAAATATAATTGGCATCCCTTTTGGCGGAGTGCCGTAAGACTTTTTCCATAAGGAAGCGACAGCTCCATTATCGAATGCCTCTTTCACATAATCATGTCCATCTTTCACCCTAATGATTGGAACAAATAAATTTCCTTCTTTAATGCTTTTGGAATCTATGCAGACACCATGTATCTCTATGTGATGAAACGATTCTTGTAACCCTTCACCACCTACTACTTCTTCAAGTTTTTTCAAATTCATTTGAATCAAATTATCACCTCTTTCCATTTTATTACATAATTTCCATTTCATTTACGCATATTAATAAAAATTTTATAGCGAGGTGTTTATATGAAAAAAGCGATTAGTTTCTTTCTTCTTTTGTTATGCCTAATTGCAGTGAATGAAACATACGCCTATTCACCAAAATCTTTACCAATCTCCCAAAACTCTGATCAATGGAAAGTGAATATTGATGAACCGAAGAACATAGATAAAAATATGCTTCAAGCTAAAGAAGATGAATTTAAAACATATCAATTTTCAGTAAAAAATGTTGGTAACAGTGAAGTATATAACGTACAAGTCGAAGTATTCCGCAACGAGCCAAAAACGAAAACGAAATATGAACTTTTCTCACGAAAGGAAAGTCGCTTAGCAAGTGGAAAAACTGGATTTGAACATACTAATTTTCCAGTTGCCACAAAAGCAGATGAAGTTGATGTAATCATTACTTGGCAAGAACACCCTTTCCGCTCTATGAGAAACGGTCAAAAAGTTGAGTCTAGAAAATTTAAAGAGCATTTTGTTTTTAAAGACGAAAAAAACAACTAGAATGCGGATGAATTTACATTAGCATTCATATAGCTTACTTTACTAGTACCAGTTCTTAAGCAAATTAAAAAGTCGTGGCTTATAAACGCCACGACTTTTTATATTAATTCGTACTAATTCCTCTTGCTGCCCAAATACGATCGATATCAGCAGCATGTTGTCCGCCATATAAAAGAGCATCCGCTTGCTTAATCGCTTTTGCTCCATCACTGAATTTAGAGTTTGGTGTTAATGACCAGTGTGATTGTAAAATAATTTTCGTTGCTACATCACGTCCAAAAGCTTGTGCCATCTCATATTGACCTTGTGCCCAAATTTCCCCATCATCATGTACCTCATTTGTAACATCTTTCGGATACACTTTATTCGTATCTAATCGGCGCAAGCACGTCGGATCTGAACTAGAATAAGCAGCCGCATCCCATTCTCCAACACATGCTTTTCCGTAGCCTGTTGTCGATACTGCATCTTCATACGTAGCACCTAAGAAGTCACCAAATCCTTCTCCCATCGCTCCGCCTTCTGCTGAACTACCAAAGCCAGGAACTTGGTTATCTTGAATTGAATGTCCGTATTCATGTGCGATAATACCAGCATCTTCTGCATCATCTACTCCGCCAGTACCAAAAGTTAAAGCTTTCGTTGTCGGAGAATAAAATGAGTTATCCGCCGTCGTTCCATTCACATTCACTTTAATAGAGCGATTATTAATATTTTTAAAACCTAACCCTTGAATGTAACGCTGTAATGTATCGATATGATAATACGACATAACATCTTCAAAGCTATCATTTGCACGTGTATAGTTAAATTGTAAATTTGTAGATTTTGTTTTTGCTTTTGAAGAAATTGTTACATACTCTCCAATTAAAAATCCTGTCCCATCTAAACCTTTTAACGTAACAGTCTTCAATTGATTCGTTAACGCTGTTGAATCCGCATCGTTATTATCTTTTAAGCCTACTTTACTACCACTAGATACGACTGGGTTAGGTAAAAATACTTTTCCTGTCCCTTCAGCTTTTCGGTTTATATCAACCTTTTTAATTAACTTCCCATTTTCTACATCAATAAATGTTTCCCATGCACCAAACGGGTTATTAGAATGGACTACAACTTTATATACTGGACGAGCAATTCCCTCTTCAACAATATATCCGAATTCTTTCTCTGTAGGAGCCCATAAGTTTTGCTCACTTGCTTCTCCAACATACGCCATTGATTTTTGTATTGCATCTTTTTCACTAATTTTTGTCGTTACTTCCTTCACACCTTTGACGGATTGATAATCAGAAACAGCAAGTACGCCCTTTCCCTCTCCGTTAAGTGTAACTGTAATTTGTTTTGAAAATACAGGCGCACCATTAACAACTTGTTGGAATCTAACATATGAAGCTACTGACGTTTCTGTTGTAGAAATATATTGCAAGTCTGAAAGGTCTGTTTTCAATCCATACTGTGCAGCATTTTCTTTTAAATATTCAGTTGCTTTTTTCTGCGGCGAATAAGCTTCTAGCTTTACTTGCTGTTGTTTTTCCAACGCCGAAACCGTAGAAATCATCCCCATTACTAATGGCACAGTCATTGCCATTGCCATTGCCACCATTTTTTTATTAAACATAGAACCACTCCCCCTAATAAAGTAGCTCAACCTTATCCCATTACCACTAGGCAATCATTCCCCACAACATGGGGGGATAAAAATTGAATCTACGAGTAATTCTCTATAAACAATTCTATTACCTTTCCATTTAGGATCAGTGAAATTTTCTCAATATTTATGCGTAAAGTGAAAACAATACTTTAGAAAGAAATTTCTAAAGTCATTCCTTATCCCTGAAACTTTTCATATTACTGTTTAAAAAAATAGACTTTTTACCTAACGGTAGGTTGAAAAAATTATTAATGAATGATACAATTTAAATAACCTTTTTTAGGAGGATCTATTATGAGTAAAAGTGAAGAAACACTCTCTTCAATAATGGAAGCAAGTTATCGCCTTTTTGCTACGTACGGTATTGCTAAAACAACTTATACGATGATTGGTGAGAAGGTTGGTATCGCAAAACCATCTATATATTACTACTTTAAGTCTAAAGATGCCTTGATTGAATGTATTTTTACTGAATTATGTAAAGCTATGCAGTTCTCTTCGTATTTTCATACAGAAGAATTTACGAAAACAAATTTTATTGAAAAATGTATTGCAATTGGCCTTAAAATAATTGATGAACAGCGAAACGACCCTTATTTTAATCTTGTGTTACAAGAATATGTTTTACTATCTTCAAGAAACAATATGTACAAAGATCGATTACTAACTGTGCAAACAGAATATTTACATGGATTTGAGGTACTCCTTACAAAAGCAAATAAACTTCAATTAATTGAAAATAAAAATCTAGTTTCAAAAGCTCATATGTTAGCATTAGTGCTTGATAATATCGGGAATTTTATGATGATTGATGCAAAGATAGATTATAAACAAATTTGGATTGAAGCTGTAAATAGCATTTTTGAAAGAAGGGATTGAAGTGAATACAAAAAAGCGCATTATCGGCTTAGATTTCGCTAGAGCTTTGGCGATGTTTGGTATGCTACTTGTTAATTTCATGGTGATAACAGGTGCAGAAGGAAATGGTCCCCCTTTTTTAATAACCCTCATGTCACTATTTGAAGGTAGAGCTTCTGCTTTGTTTGTTATACTTGCAGGCATCGGTATCACTTTAATGACTAGGTCAGCCGTTGCTAGCAATGAAAAAATAAAAATTTCTAATAGCCGAAAGACCATATGGAAACGATCACTATTCTTATTTATTTTAGGATTACTACTATATGGACTAGAGTGGACTGGGGATATAATACACTACTACGGTGTTTACCTTTTCGTCGCTGCATTACTCATTACAGTACGCAAAAAACTATTACTTTTTCTTTCTATCATTATTTTATTAATCGCACAAGCTCTTCAGCTTACTTTCAATACTTTCGAAGGTTGGGGAGGACCTACTCCATTCATAAACTATGTAGACTTCTGGACAATACAAGGTTTTCTTCGCAATTTATTCTTTAATGGCTATCACCCTATTTTCCCTTGGTTCTCGTTCTTCTTAATCGGTATGATAATTGGCAGGTTAGATCTTCATAATAAGAAAATTAGAGAAAGATTA
The DNA here is from genome assembly GCF_001583695.1 of Bacillus wiedmannii. Lineage (GTDB taxonomy): Bacteria > Bacillota > Bacilli > Bacillales > Bacillaceae_G > Bacillus_A > Bacillus_A wiedmannii. The sequence goes on from NZ_LOBC01000030.1 coordinate 17,927, forward strand.
CTCTTACTGGGTATTACAATTACAATATTGTCAGAACTTTTATCAAAAGGGCTTACTCACTTTTTTATTCCATATATCGGCAAAGAGGCTGCCACATTTTTATTTAATACAGGACCCATCTTACCAAATGTATTATATATTTTATCTGCTACAGGATCCGCTATTGCTATATTAATCATTTGCCTCAACATCGCTGAAAAATATAGAAATAATTGGTTTGTCACTTCCATTGTACAAACAGGACAATTAACATTAACTCATTATGTCAGCCATGTATTTATCGGTATTGGGACGTTAATTCTATTAAATAAAATGGAACAACAATCACTACTATTCGTTTTATTATTTGCTAGTGGATTTTTCATTTTTAGCATTTTAATTAGTGTGTTATGGGGAAAGAAATTTTCTAGAGGACCTATCGAATGGATTATGAGGAAATTAGCCGGATAAATTTCCATCATACAAAAAGGAAGTTGGAATCATTCCAACTTCCTTTTTTCTTTAATGAGCCGCGCTTAATTTAATTCGAACTTTCGCTTCACCTAAAGATAGTTCATCGTCTTCATTCGTTAAGTGATCAAATGTAAATTGCTTAACGAGTAAATTTTCTTCCAATAAATCTTTATGGTTCGTTAATGTTCGTTGTAGTTCTTCCTCTGTATCAAGAATAACATCTACTCGTAAATTAACCGGTAAATTTAACTGCTTACGATATTCTTGAACCGCTCGAATGAATTCACGAGCTACTCCTTCTTGTAACAATTCTTCCGTTACATTCGTATCTAACATAACTGTATATTGTCCGTTAGTCGTATTAGAAAATCCTGATTTTGCGACTTTCTCTACCAGTACATCTTCAGCTGTTACAACTACTTCTTCTCCTGGTGCTGCTTCGTAAACTGCTCTTTCTGTAGATACAAAATGTTGCACTTCTTCTTTTGGTAATTGTTTTAGCCATGTATTTACTGCATTCACATTTTTACCAAGCTTCGGCCCAGCTGTTTTAAAATTCAGCTTTAATTGATAGGACGTATATTTCGTTTCATCGAGTTCAACATGAAACGCTTTGACATTTAGCTCATCCATGACGATATCACGATAAGATTCCCAATCCATATCATTTTCATTATGCGCTAGTAATACAAGTTCTGCTAACGGCTGTTTTACTTTTAAAGAATGCTGATTACGATTACTTCTTCCAAGTTCAACAACCTGTAAAACTGCATCCATTTCCTCTTCTAATTTCGGCTGAAGTAGTGATTCATTTACAACTGGATAATCCTCTAAATGAACGCTACTTGCAGTTAAATTCAAATGAATATCTTCAGCGACAAACGGTGTAAATGGTGCAATTAATTTACTAATTGTTACAAGTACTTCATGAAGTGTCTCATACGCAGCTGCTTTTTCAGCATTCATACCAGACTCCCAGAAACGATTACGTGATCGTCTTACATACCAGTTACTTACTTCATCTACAAGTGCCGCGATTTCACGAGCTGCATTCGTAAATTGATAATCATCAAGTGCTGTTCTCACTTTTTTCGTAGTGCTATGCAATCTTGATAATACCCATTCATCCAATTTCGTCCGCTTTACATCATACGTTTCTTTCGGATTATACCCATCTAAATTTGCATATAAAACATAGAAGCTATACACATTGACTAATGTATCTACAAATTTAGATTTTGCTTCCAGTACTGTTCTTTCCGAGAAACGTTTCGCATTCCACGGAGCACTGTCAACGAGTAGCGCCCATCTTAATGCATCTGCACCAAACTGATTTACTAAATCAACTGGATCTAGTGCATTCCCTTTACTTTTAGACATTTTCTGTCCTTCTTCGTCTAATACATGCCCTAGTGATAACACTCGTTTATATGGAACTTTTCCTGTATATAGTGCTGATACTGCTAATAAACTATAAAACCAGCCGCGTGTTTGATCAATGCCTTCTGCAATAACATCCGCTGGAAACTGTTCTTCAAATAACTTTTTATTTTCAAATGGATAATGATATTGCGCAAATGGCATGGAACCACTATCAAACCAAACATCAATTACTTCTGGTGTACGATTCATTTTACTTCCGCATTTTTCGCAGCAAACTTGCACTTCATCTACATACGGCTTATGCAATTCCAAATCTTCAGGTGTTTCTTTCGTACTATGCTCTCTTAAGTCAGCAATGCTTTTCGGCGCGAATTGATGATCGCAACTTTCACATTCCCATACGTTTAATGGTGTTCCCCAATATCTATTTCGGCTAATATTCCAGTCCACCATATTTTCTAAAAACTTACCAAATCGTCCATGTTTCATATGGTCTGGATACCAAGTAACAGAATCGTTATTTTGTAAAAATGTATCCTTAATTGCAGTTGTTCGGATTAACCAACTCTCTCCTGCGTAATAAAGAAGTGGTGAATCACAACGCCAACAATGTGGGTAGCTATGTTCATACTTTTCTTTATGGTATAGTAAGCCTTCCTTCGCTAAATAACGAACGATATCCACGTCACAATCTTTTACAAATTTCCCTTTCAAAAATGGTACTGCTTCTGTATATTCACCTTTCTCATCTACAACATGCAAGAATGACAATCCTTCACTTTGAACGACTCTATAATCGTCCTCCCCATATGCTGGAGCGATATGAACGAGTCCTGTACCACTATCTGCCGTGACAAAATCGGCTGCGATAACTCGATAGCCATTTGTAACTTCCTTCATTGGAAATGGCGGCATATAAGATGTGTTTACTAATTCTTCACCTTTATGAACAGATAATACTTCATAGTTTTCTTTTAATACATCTTCTACACGTTCTTTCGCAACAATGTATACATGACCTTCTTGTTTCACTTTCACGTATTCCATATTTGGATGTACAGCGAGCGCAACATTTGCTGGAAGTGTCCAAGGTGTCGTTGTCCAACCTAGGAAATATTCATTTTCACTATCTTTCACTTTAAACTTAACTGTTGCACTTAAATCTTTTACTGTTTTATACCCTTGTGCAACTTCATGTGAACTTAGTGAAGTTTGACAACTTGGGCAATATGGTGAAACTCTATGTCCCTTATACAATAATCCTTTTTCATGAATCGTTCCTAAAATATGCCATACACTTTCGATATATGGATTCTCTAACGTAACGTATGGATCATCCATATCTACCCAATAACCGATGCTTTCAGTGAATTCACGCCACTGCTTCTCATATGTGAATACACTTTCTTTACACTTCTGAATAAATGGCTCAATTCCATACTCTTCGATTTCATGTTTACCAGAAATACCGAGTTGCTTCTCAACACCTAATTCTACAGGTAAACCGTGTGTATCCCATCCCGCTTTTCGTAGCACTTTATAACCAGCCATCGTTTTATATCTTGCTACTACATCTTTAATTGTCCGTCCAAGCGCATGACCTACATGCGGTAATCCATTCGCCGTTGGTGGTCCTTCATAAAATACGAAAGACTGTGCGCCTTCTCGATTCTGAATTGATTGCTCGAAAATACTTTGCTCGTTCCACTGCTTACGAATACGTGTTTCTCTCCCTACAGCTGACTCTTTTACATCTACTTTCTTCATCTACAATCACTCCTTTTGAATATTTTAAAGCACACAAAAAACCCGTCCCCATGAAGTAGGGACGGGTTTAACCGCGTTACCACCCTAATTCTATTAGCTCTTCGCTAATAGCACTTAGCAACGTACTATCATACGTGTTCTTTGTAACGGTAGACATCCGTCCGGGCTTACTTATTTTCAGCCTCGGCTCCTCGGAGATGATTTTCAAATAATGTCTGCACACCGGCTTTCAGCTATACACCGGCTCTCTGGGGAACAATTCATTATTTTACTCGTTCTCGTCTTCAGATTTGTATACTTTATTAAAAGCTATTTTATGCCATTGGGCAATAAATTGTCAACTAATTCGAAATATATATTTATTTATATCCTTTTTTCCCTATTCCTATACAATTATTTCTCAAATTCTTGTATTCCAGCTAAATCTTCATCTTCTTCAATAAGCTCAGCAAAGAATCCTGATTCATCCTCACGAAGAACAATTTCAAGCTCTTCCTTCGCCTCTTCAATTCTGTTTAACTGTGCTAAATAACAAGCGCGATCGTATCTTGCTAACAAATCACTCGCATCTATTGTTAATACATCATTTGTTATTTTTTCTGCCTTTAGTGTTTGGCCGGTATCATGATATGAAGATGCTAAAGAAAGAAGAATTGCTGCTTCATTTGGATGATGTATAGAAGCATTTTCTAATACATGAATTGCCTCTTCAAACCTTTCTTGACTTTGATACATTTCTCCTAAAGCAAGAAACGCTCTACTTACAAACGGTGTTTGCTCCATTAATTGTAAGGTAATCTTTTCTGCTTTTCTTTCTTCTCCTATTTTAAAGAATACTTGCGCTTGTAAAAGAAGCGTATCATAATCATCTGGTAACTCTCGAACCATTTGCTTCGTTATTTCTGAAGCATCCCGTAACATATCTTCTTCCTCACACGCTATGAAAAGATTTACAAGTTGCTTCGCTACATCGTAATCCCATTTATTTTCTAACGATGTTTGCAATACATCTATCGCCTCTTTATACATCGCCACATTCTCGTAAAATAGTGAAAATCGCTGCGCTGCCATACTATTTTTTTGATTTAACTTTAACGAAATTTCATACAAATCAATGATTGTAGTAATAATCGAAATTTCTTTCGCACGGTTTTTCATACGATAAAAAGCTCTCGTAATTATGGATTTCTTCGGCTGTTCATTTTGTTGACGTTCAATCCATCTTTCCGTCACCGCAGATGCAGCATACATAAATGCCATACTTCTTTCTGCCTTCTTCACCTTTAATGTATGAAGAAAATCTCGTATGTTAGACAATTTCTTATGTTGTTCTATCGCTTTTACATACACATCAAATATTCGTTCATTATTTGCATCTTTTTGTATAACTTTCATTGCAATTTCAATTGCTTTTTCATTTCTTTTTTTCACTAACACTTTGGCATAATGATATAGAACTTCTATATGCTCACTATCTAATTGAAGTGCCTCTTCAATCTGTGCTTGTTCTTTATCTATTTCATCCATCGCTCCATACACATATGCAATCGCATCTAATCGCCATATTTCAGGTGCTTCGTCCGCTAATTGTTCTAGTTCTGTCAGTAACTCTTCCTGAAGACTCATTTCTACTGAAAGCTGCGCCAAATATTCCATATTAATATGCATCGGCTCTTCTTTCATAGCCTGAACCATATGACTTTGTTCTTTAGAACGATTTTCTTCTTTTTCGTATATTTCTGCAAGCTGTAAATGTACACCTTCGAAATTCTCATCAAGCTCTAAACATGTTTCATACGCTTGTTTTGCTTCCGTCAATTGCCCTAATACCATAAGTGTTTCACCCATTCGGTAATAAGGTAATGCCGTTTCCTTTTGTTCTATCGCCTTATTATACCTTTTCATCGCTTGGCCGTACTGCCCAATAGATTCATATAAAATACCTGTATAACAACCGTATTCGCTTATTTCATTTCTTTCTTTGTGTAACGTTCTTAAGAATGCTATACCTCTTTGTACAAATACCGTTCCTTTAATTCGATTCACATATTCATCTAACGCACTTGCCACATTATATTCGCTCTGCTTTATACCACTCTCTAACTTAGACAAAGCTACTTTAAACCCTTCTTCATTTCCACCAAGTTCAACCTCAGCATCCCATAGAACCATTCCCGCATTCATAAGAAAATCTTGGCTCTTTTCAATTTGTTTTTCAATACCGAGAATATATTGTTTCGCTTCCTTGTATTGTTCTTTCGCCATATAAACTTGCGTAAGTCCAAAGTGAGAATAAACATCATCATGATTTTCTTCTAATGCACGATTATACAATGTTTCTGCTTCTTCCAGACTATCATTTTGAAAATGATAGTCACCGAGTTTTACGTATAGAGGTGCCTTATCGTCACAATTCTCAATACCTTTTAATAAAATTTCTTTCGTACTTTCCTCATCCTTCAAATCAGACTCGTATATTTCCGAAAGTTTCGTATAGATGTAAGGCGCATTACTATCCAAATAAATCGCTACTTTAAGCCCTTTTATCGCTAAATGTAATTTCCCTAAATGATGCGCACATCTCGCGCGCTCATACCATACATGTGCCTCATTTTTATTCTCTCTTAATAGGTCATTAAAAATTTCATACGCTTCTTCATATCTTTCTAAATCTATTAATATTAATCCGTGATTCGTTAACGTGAATCTTTCTGGACTACGTTCTAAAGCAACTTGAGAAAACTGCAACGCCTTTTCAGATTGATCGATATACATGTATGATAAAGCGAGAAAACTCCAAGTAATCGGCTGATCTGCGTCTAATTGTAATGATGAACGAAAACTTGAAATCGCTTCTATATAACTCTCCTGTTCAAAAGCATATCTTCCGTTTATTAAATGATATAAAGCACGATTATTTTTCTTCTCAACACTTGTCAGCATTTGCCCGGCTTTTTCTAATTCTTGAAGGCGAATAAAGCACTGCGCACCATGCAATTTAACAAAATCTGAGTTTGGAAACTTCTCCATTAACTTTTCAATACAACATATAATAAACTCATTATCTACTTCAACATCTAAATGCTTAACCGTATATAACCACGTATTCGGATTATCACTCGTCTCTTTTAAAAATTGTACTAAGTTATGAATCCCCTCTTTATCATGTTCATCTAAATGATCCGTAAGAGAAAAAACAGATTTAAAATAATAATTTTCTTCTTCATTTAAAAATGCTAATCGCTCCTTCTTTTCTTTCGGAACAAACGTAATCGCTAAACAACCTGTGTAACGATATTTTTCTTGTAACTTACTATATTCCACAATAACTGGTTCTATAAAGTTCGGATCTTGAACATAAAAAGCTTGTAACGTATCATCATATCCAGATAGCACTTGTACATGTGAAGCATGCTCAATATCTATACTTAATAAAACAGGAATCCCTTCATCCAGCAGTCTCTTATAATTTTCCTCATTACCTTTAAAATAACAATATTCATAACCTAATTGTTCTAAATAAGAAACAGTATCTGAAAACTTTGAGCCTGTCATATCAAAAATAAACTCTGCTATTTCATCTTGTGTACGTTTTTCTCCCCATAATTGCAACATCATTTCTAAACTTGTCGGAACACAATAATTATCCTTTTGTACAATCGGAACTATCGGTAAGTGCACCTTTTTTCCATCTGGATTTTTTTCTAAATTATGATATAAAGACTCTTTTAAACTTTTTTCTTCTTTTAATAACTGTTGTAAATCTACAAGTTTATTCATTTTGTAAAGCGCTTCTGCACGTAAATGTACAAAGTAAGCTTTATACGCATGATAAGGAAGCTGATTATTTATATTATCTATTACCGCTAACATTTCTTCATACTTCCTTAAATCTAATAAATATTTTACCTTTTCAAAATGAAAATATGGTACTTGCGGGAACTTTACAATCGCATCATCAATTAGCTGTAAAGCACGTTTTTGTTCTCCTTGATTCGCATATAATTGTGATAATAAATAGGTAGATAGCTCTTCACAATCTTTATGCTGCATGCCAGCTATAAATTGTTCTTCTGCTTTCTCCCATTCACCTGTATGCATATAGACGTAGCCCCATTTATCAAATACGGCACGTGAACTGTACTCCTCTGCCTTTTGCATATAGATTAGGGCTTCTTCATTTCGTTTCATTTCCAACAAACATCGTACTAACGTAAAATATGTTTTCGCTAAAAGATCAGCTTCTATTTCTTCTTTATTTACCTCTTCTAATGAGTCTTTTAACAACTGTTCTACTTCAAGTATTTTCCGCTCATCAATTAACTCATCACAATATAAAGAGAGCGTTCTCATATTTGGGAATTTTTTGTAGGCGTAGCGAATGAGGAATGAACTGTATTGGTGCATAAGCCCTTCATCAGTAAGACGTATTAATATGTCAAACTCCTTATGCGAAGGAACACTAGCAAGCCAATTCTTCAAATAAGATAAAGTATTCTTTTCTTTTATATATGAAATTTCATTATTTATTTCCTGTAATCCATCTATAAATCTCTTGTCTTTCAAACAAGCATCTAACTGCTTAAAATCTAGCATGTATTCACCTCGAATATTTATTTATACTGCTACTTGCTTAGATTTTACACATCATATTGTAGGTATTCAACTAAAATCTCTTATAATGGATGGTATTAATTAATATTATTCAAATTTATAACAAAATATAGTAAAAATGATTGTTTTTCTCCATATTTTGTTTAATTAAATGGAATAACGTAACATGAGGATCTTATCTTTTGGAAGCCGAAATCCGTACATGGAATTATATCGGCGATAATTCAAATATATCAGCGATTATACGGTGCATATCGACTTACCGACAAAAAATGACAATCCTCAATAAATCGCTATCTTTCAACATTCTATTTCACCAAATGTAATTTTCATACTCGGAGCATATACTAAAGAAGAGTGCATTTGAAATGCTTTAAAAAATCGGAGTTCAGCTTCATATTGAGTTAGCGCATCATCATATGTTAATCCTCTAGTCATTAAACGTTCTATAACTTGCTGTTTATCACCTGGATGCCCTGCAACCCCCTCTTCTTTTAACGAATTTCCCGAAAGAATTCTCCTTCCAGAGGCGTGTGAAGGGCATAGTCCAACGATAGGTGGGAGATGAATTTCGGTTTGGTAGTATTCGAAAAATTTTGATGAAACAGCTGTATGAAGCTCTTTGATAACTTGATATATGAGGTTGCAGGAAGAAAATAGCGTGCGAAAACCAAGCCATTTGGTTCCTGCGTAAAATATCAACCGTACCAATAGAGCATCCAAGCGTTGGTCATCTAGTAGGGATGGAACGCCTCGAAGTAACGCTCAGGGAGACGAAAGGTTACTTTCATCGTGGAACTGAGAAGCTCCACTTCCAGCTTTGCTAAGTGGCGAGTAGTTCACATATGTTAGTTTACTGTTCCAATCGTATGTTTCCAATTCTAATGCCCCTTATATATGACATTACAATTCTCCATTAAATAAGGACATTCCTACACCTGAAACAATTCTAGAAAAATTTAGATTTAATAAAATAAAACTTCTGCTTTCATATTTTCTATAAAAATAAATAGGCATACATATCTACTATGATACGTATACCTATTTATTTTACATCTCCTTAGGTGCATCCACCCCAAGTAATCGTAACCCCTCTTTTAAGACAACTGTCACAGCATACACTAATGCAAGTCTGCTGTCTTTCTCTTTACTCTCTTCCAATATACGTACATTTCCGTAATATTTATTAAACGATTGTGCTAGATCTAATACGTATTTCGAAATGATTGATGGCTCATTTTTGTTGAAGGCTGCTTCAATTACTTGTGGGAATTTATTAAGTAATTTTACGACACTCCAGCTATGATCATCTTTTAATGCAAACGTACACGTTTCAAATTCTACACTTTCTTTTCTTAAAATAGAGCACGCACGTGCATGTGTGTACTGTACATACGGCCCTGTTTCCCCTTCAAATTTCAGCATGTTTTCTAATGAGAATTCAATATTATGCATACGCTCATTTTTTAAATCGTGGAAAATAACTGCGCCAGCGCCGACTTGCTTTGCTACTTCTTCTTTCTGCTTTAAATTTGGATTTTTCTCTTCAATATTTTGTTTTGCAAGGTCAATTGCTTCCTCAAGTACTTCTTCAAGTAAAATAACTCTTCCTTTACGTGTCGACATTTTCTTGCCGTCTTTTAAAATGAACCCAAACGGTACATGTTCCATGCCGTCAACCCAATTGTAACCAAGCTTTTTTAATACAGTGAAAAATTGATTAAAATGTAAACTTTGTTCTGGGCCAACTACATATAACGCTTTATCAAATGCATATGTGTTTTGACGGTATACAGCTGCCGTTAAGTCACGTGTTGCGTAAATCGTCGCACCATCTGATTTTCTAATTAAGCAAGGCGGCATTCCCTCTTCTTCTAAATTAACGACTAACGCACCTTCTGACTCTTCAAGCAAATCATGTTCCTCTAAAATCCCAATAAAATCTTCCATTAAGTTATTATAAAAAGCTTCTCCTTGAAAATTAGTAAATTCAACACCGAGAAGTTCATAAATACGAGAAAATTCTTTTAAGGATTCGTGACGGAACCAATTCCAAAGCTCAACCGCTTCTTCATCACCTTCTTCTAATTTCTTAAACCAAGCGCGTCCATCTTCTTCTAGTTCTTCGTCGTCTTTTACCTCTTCATGGAATTGAACATATAACTTAAATAGTTCACGGATTGGATCCTCTTTAACTACTGCTTCATTTCCCCATTTTTTATAAGCGGTAATTAACTTTCCAAACTGTGTGCCCCAGTCTCCAATATAATTAATTCCTACAACTTCGTAGCCACATTTTTCAGCGATATGTTTCAATGAATTCCCTATCATTGTAGAACGTAAATGCCCCATTGAAAAAGGTTTCGCGATATTCGGAGAGGAATAGTCGATAACTACAGTCTTTTCACATCCAAAGTGATTTTGACCGTACTTTTCTTTCTCCGCTAAAATCGTTTTTAACACTGCATCACTTACAGTTTCACGATTAAAAAATACATTTACGTAAGGACCAACAGCCTCTACCTTCGTAAAAAATGGATCACTTAATTTCTCCGCAACTTCCTTTGCGATAAGAGCTGGTGATTTTTTATATTGCTTCGCAAGTGAAAAACATGGAAATGCCGCATCTCCGAATTCATCTTGTTTCGGCGTTTCGATTAAATCTAAAATTTGGTTTTGTGTTAATTCATTCGTGAAAATATTAGATAAACTTTCCGCAAACTGCGTTTTATAATCCATACTACAACCTCCTTAATTTTTAAAACACAAAAAACTCGTCTCTAAAAAGAGACGAGTTTTAACCCGTGGTACCACCCTTGTTGTTCATTACGAACCACTTTCCCGTTTATAACGAGGACAGGGGGCCTCGGCTTACTCTACTATTCGTTCAAGAAGCATCTCCGAAGTGCGCTTCATCTTTTTCTTCTGCACTAGGCTCACACCACCCCTAGCTCGCTTTCCTTCAAAAAAAGACTACTCTCTTCGTCATCGACAGTATATTTAATTAATTATTGCTTATTATACATTTTTTCAAACAATTAGCAAGGGTCAATTACACCAAAGTGAAACTTAGCACTTTTTCTTTTGTATACGTGAAAATTGTGTTTTTCAAATCTAGAACTACGGAAATGATCTTTCAAAACGACACGCTTTCTCGCCACACGCTTCGCTTCCGCAATTGTTTCATCAGTAATATCATGATACAAAGCGAAGTGTTTTAATCCTTTTATTCCATCTGATTCTATAACAGTTTCTTCAAACATTGGATCAAGGTATACGACATCATAACTATTATCTTCACATTGTGTTAAAAATGCGTAATGCTCCGTTTGCTTCACATCGATTTGTTGCATTGCCTCATCAATTTCAGAAACAGATGAAGACCATGTTTTCAAACCATTTTCCATAATATAAGCCATATACTCATTGCCTTCAAGTCCCGTTACTTTTCCGCTTTCACCAACAATATAACTAGCTACAATACTATCTGATGCCATGCCAAGCGTACAATCTAACACTGTCATTCCGCTCTCTAATTGCGTGGCTTGTACAAACGGATCATGTTCTCCGCGCATTAACCTTTTCACACGAAACATCGCTGAGTTTGGATGAAAGAAAAACGACTCTTCCGTTCCTCTCGGATAAATAGCTAATCGGTTTTTCCCTACAACAAGTACATCTTGTTCATACTGCTCATGCAGTTTATGTACTGGTACGTCATTACGTTTAACGAAAGAACGATTTAATTCTGCTGCTACCTTGTTTGCATAATCTGTCATTTCTTTGTTCGTTCTTCCTGCTGTTGTTACGATCATTTTTTCACCTCTATATAAAGAAAAGAGGGAGATTTACTCTCCCCCTTCTTTAGCAATTCTTTTCAAAAGCTTGTTCTAAGTTCGTAATAATTTCGTCCATAGTTGCACCTTCAATTTCATGGCGGTGAATGAAGTGAACAACTTCTTTTCCTTTTAATAATGCCATAGATGGTGAAGATGGAGGAATTTCTCCGAAGTATTCACGCATTTTTGCAGTAGCATCTTTATCTTGGCCTGCGAATACAGTTACAAGATGATCAGGTTGTTTTTCAGCACGAACAACTGCTTGACCTGCTGATGGACGTGCTAAACCAGCTGCACAACCACAAACAGAGTTTACAACTACTAAAGTTGTACCTGCCGTGTTTTCCATAAATTCTGTTACAGCTTCTTCTGTAGTTAACTCTTCAAACCCAGAACGCACTAATTCTTGACGCATTGGGATTACCATTTGACGCATGTATTCTTCATAAGCATTTGACATCTTGTAATCTCTCCTTCAACTTTCATTCCAAATTCATCATATCACGCTCTATTACTAGGTGCAAAAGAAAGATTACGATGATTTCATTTTTTTGTAGGGATTTCACAAACCCCTTCACGGCAATGTCCAACTGGGACAAGTTTTCTATTGTTAGCGATATAATCGTATACTTTACTTCCAAATCCAAGTACAATAGATAGTTTTATAAAAGGCACGGCAAACCAGTAAGATGGAACAGCCTTTGCTAATACATGTATGCTATGAATCCCGTCATACCACTTATTATTTTTCAAAATATACAATCTTTGTTCCATCTTGCTTTGTAGTTCTTGAGAGAGTTCATATTTCTCAACTACATCTTCATCTCGAAATGAAACAAATTTCATCTTACCCTTTTTATCTAATTTTTTCGTACGTTCAGCAACCGCCGTACACATCGGGCACCAACTATCATAGAAAACAATCATACATTATTCTCCTTTACGAGACTCCGTCATTTGTTTCCATACAGAACCTTTTGCTTCTTCTCCGCCTTCAATACGCTCTAATGCTAGACGCGCTTGCATCGCTACTTCAAACTCTGGATCATCTTGCGCTGCTTTTAATGCCGGAATCGCACTTTCATCTCCAAGTTCAAATAAGAACATCGCTGCACGCCAGCGTACTAATTTACTTGAATCTTTCAGAGATTTAATCATAACGAACATCGCTGCTGGATCACCTACGTCTGATAAGCAATCGCCCGCTGTACGGCGAACACTTACTGAACGATCTAATAACGCTTTATATAATAACGGCAATACTCCATCACCTTTTACCATACCTAAATACGCTGTTGCTAAACGGCGGATCGAAACTTTTTCATCATCTAACGCCATCTTCAACACTGGCATATCTTCTTCAGTAGGATCCATTTGTTCTAATGCCGCAAAACGGTTTTTCCAGTCAGCATCTTTCATCATCTCTTCTGTTACTTTATATGGCTCACGCTTTTGAATCGTTACTTCAACAGCACCTGCCTGGTTTAATAATTCTTTAACTGTTTCATTTACACGTTCTTCTGAATAAGCAGCAACAATTTCTTCTACTACTTCTTTCCCGATTTCTTCAAAATTACCGTAACGTGTACTTTGTTCCACCCATTTACGTTCTTTTACAACGTTTGGTGCAGACATTTGAACTTTCATAATTGATTCTTTAAAACGATCTGGTAAACCAACACGTTCTTCCGATGTTCCATCTGTTAACTTTACTTGCATTGGAATTGTAAAGAACATTTGAACAAACACTTTCACTTCTCCAAAATGAGCAAGTTGTTGTTCTTCACTCTCTTCTACTACCTCTTCGCCGAAAACAGCACGAACTTGTTGTAATAAAACTTTCCAGTCATACTTTGCATTTCGCTCCACCGCTAAAAAGTCGGCTACATGATATACACCTTTAATGCCTTCAATTTTCAAAATTTCTTGCACTTGCATTGGTGCTTGTTCTTTATTTTCATTTGTATAATTATTACGCGCTCCTGATGGTAATACTTCATTCAAAATAACTTTCATTGTATTTGGACTTGGCGTGGGTTCAATTGCTTTAATCTTCACGTAAAAAACTCTCCTTTATTGCATGTTCTTAGCTGTATTGTAACATGTTCCACCTCTTTAAACCTACTCGGATGCTTTATCTTGCTGATTTCTTTCCATCATCATACTTTTTCATTCTTTCTCTTTCCACCTAATTCCCCCAAACCCATTGTTTAAAATCCCATCTTATTGCGATGCCCCCTCCCGCCTTTTCTCCAAAAATGTAATGCTCTCAATCAGAACTTCCGTTATATATATTCTCTTTCCTTGATCATCCTCGTAATTCCTCGTATGAATACGTCCAGTAATTCCAACAAGTGACCCCTTCTTACAATATTCAGTTACATTCTCAGCCGATTTTCTCCAAACGACACAATTAATAAAATCTACTTGTTGCTCACCTAGACTATTTCGAAAACCTCTATTCACCGCAACACATATTCGTGCATAAGCGACACCTTGCTTTGTGTAGTATAATTCTGGCTCCTTTGTCAATCTACCGATTAATACAACTCGATTCATCATATGTTATACCACCTCACATATTTTTCTTTATTGTAAAGAAAAATGTATGAAGGGTAAAAAACGTAAAATAATATATTTTAAAGTAAAAAATATTATTTTATATGCTGTAAAAGAAAAAAAGAAACCTTACATATATTAAACATGTAAGGTTTCAAAATTTATACTTCACTACAGGAAATGTAATATCCACCGCGAGCCATCTTTATCTCAACACGATACATTACATTTTCTAAGTAAAAAGTAATCGGTTTAACTTTACTCTCAAAATTCAATTGTTCCTGACATTCAACCGCATACCTTTCGATAGCGGAAATAATAACTTCTGATGATGGATACGTTAAAGCATCTTCTAGTTCTATGAAAAAACTTTTAGAAAATAGTTTTTTCATAATCCCTTTCTTCTCTTTCATCATATTCCATCCCCCTTCAATTTGATTTACCAACAACCATATTATACCATTACCGAAATTAACCTGCATTAACAGGCAGTATAAGCCTCACTGATTAAAATTTCACTCTATCTTTGAAAATAAAAAAATCCTGCATTTTTCATGCAGGATTTTTTTATTAGTCATTTTTCGTAAAGTAAGAAACGAAACGAAGAATTTCTAAGTATAACCAAACTAATGTAAGCATTAGTCCCATCGCAGTGTACCACTCCATATATTTCGGAGCTTGACTACGTACACCATTTTCGATTAAATCGAAATCTAGTAATAAGTTTAATGCAGCAACTACGATAACAACTGCACTAATAATAATACCAATCGTACCGCCTTGGTGAATGTACGGAACAGTTACACCAAACATGTTTAGTAGAAATACGACTAAATACATAACCATAATTCCAAGTGTTGCTGCCATCACGCCTGTACGGAATTTATCCGTTACCTTTACTACACGCGTTGCATATAACACTAACATTGCAAATAGAATTGAGATTGTTAGTAATACAGCATTTAAAACGATAGAATCGCCAAACTTCATTGTATAAACCGCTGAAATACTACCTAATACAACCCCTTCTACTGCCGCATAGATTGGTGCACCAAAAGGTGAAATACGTGGGAAGAACATAGACGCAAATGCGATGATTGCCGCAACGATTAAAGCACCAATTAGTACTGGCATCTTCATCGTCCCCTGCATCATCTGTATGTATGAATAGACAGACGTTGCAAGTAGCAAGATAAGCATAATAAACGTTTTGCCTACTGTTCCGCCAATCGTCATCGCAGAAGCACTTGCTCCCTCTTTACGGAATGCCTCTTTTTTCAACATTGGATTAGATGTTCTCATTTTTTCCCTCCTAAAATAGGTTCTACCAATAGTGTAAAGTTTTTCTCTTTACTTTTCAATATATGCAGCTTGTTTTTATTTTAATCCTTCAACGATGTCTGATAGTTCACTCCATCTTTCCATCGTTTTTTCTAGCTCTTCTTCTGTTTTTTGCTGTGCTTCAGATAATTCTTGTGCCTTTGTGAAGTCAGATCCAACTTTCGTAAGTTCTTCTCCAATTGACTCAATTTTCTCTTCTAGTTCAGCAATTGTATCTTCAATTGTTTCCCATTCACGCTGCTCCTTGTATGAAAGTTTACGTTTACGTTGTTGTTTCGGAGCTTCTTCTACCACTTTTTTCTCTTTTTGAACTTCCGCCTTCTCAATAAGTTCTTTCGTCTTTTCCATTTCTAAAAAGTCCGTATAACTACCTAGGAATTCACGCACTTCGCCTCCACCACTAAAGATGAACAATTCATCTACTACTTTATCTAAGAAGTAACGGTCATGCGATACAGTTAAAACGACACCTGGGAAATCTTCTAAATAATCTTCCAGTACTGTTAATGTTTGTGTATCTAGATCATTCGTAGGTTCATCCAGTAATAGTACGTTTGGTTCTCCCATTAAAATACGTAATAAATATAAACGTCTTCTTTCACCACCAGATAGTTTACCAAGCGGTGTACCATGTGAGTGCGTCGGGAATAAGAAACGTTCTAGCATTTGAGATGCACCAATTACTTTTCCATCTGTCGTATGAATAACTTCTGCAATCTCTTTAATGTATTCAATCATACGCTGATTTAAATTCATCTCTTCATTTTCTTGCGTATAATAAGCAACTTTTACAGTTTGTCCTACTTCAACTTCACCACTATCAGGAGCTAACTTGCCTGCAAGCATATTTAATAGAGAAGATTTTCCGCTTCCATTCGCTCCAATGATTCCGATACGATCTCCTGGTTTCACAATATGATTAAAGTTGTGTAATACCGTTTTATCACCGAATTTTTTCGTTACATCTTTTAACTCAAGTACTTTTTTACCGAGGCGACTGCCGCTAAGCGCAATATCAACTGACTGTTTTGCAGCTGGTCCTTCTTGACCTTTTAACTCATCAAATCGTTGAATACGTGCTTTTTGCTTTGTCGAACGAGCTTTTGCACCGCGGCGGATCCATGCTAGTTCGCGGCGATATAAGTTTTGACGTTTTGATTCTTGCGCAATTTCTTGTTCTTCACGAAGTGCTTTCGCTTCTAAAAATGTACTATAGTTTCCTTCGTAACTATATAGTTTACCATTGTCTAATTCAAAAATACGGTTTGTCACACGATCTAAGAAATAACGATCATGGGTTACAAGTAATACCGCACCATTATATCTTGCTAAATATTCTTCCAACCATTCAACTGTCTCATGGTCAAGATGGTTCGTAGGCTCATCCAAAATTAATAAATCAGGTGTTTCAATAAAACATTGCGCCATTGCAATACGCTTTTTTTGTCCACCAGATAGGTTTCCAACAGTTGCTGTAAAATCAGTAATTCCTAATTTCGTTAATAACGATTTTGCATTCGCATTTGCTTCCCATGCACTCATCGCATCCATACGTTGCTGCACTGCAAATAATTGTTCCTGTACTTTTTCATTACTTGGATCTTTTTCGATATTTAATAACGATTGTTCATAATCACGAAGAAGACGAATTAAAGGTGTATCACCATGGAACACTTGCTCTAATACTGTTAGTTTTTCATCAAACTCTGGTTGCTGTGATAAATAACTAATTGTATACCCACGGGAATGCGTCATATCACCTGTATCAGGAGTTTCTAACCCTGCAATAATTTTTAATAATGTCGATTTACCAGTACCGTTTACACCAATAATTCCGACACGTTGTCCTTCTGTAATACTACATGATAATCCATCAAATAACGGTTTTTCTCCGTATGATTTCGATAAGTTTTCCACAGTTAACATTTTCATATTTGTGCATTCCACTCTTTCATAAATTGTTCAATAAACTGTTCCATATAACGATGACGAACTTCAGCCTCTTGTTTTGCTGCGTTCGTGTTCATTAAGTCTTTTAGTTTCAAAAGTTTTTCATAAAAATGATTTAAAGATGGATCGTTATTTTTTCTATATTCATCTTTCGTCATCACTTCACGTGGAGGAATAGTTGGATCATACATTAATCTCCCTTTCGCTCCACCATACGCAAATGTGCGAGCTATTCCAATTGCTCCAAGAGCGTCTAAGCGATCCGCATCTTGAACAAGCTTCCCTTCAAGTGAATCCACTTTACCGCCATGACCACCTTTATAAGACATATTGGCAATGATATGAAGAACATGTTTACTTTCCTCTGCTTCAACATGTAACTCTTCTAACCAATCAGAAACTTTTTTCATTCCTGCTTCTTCACTTTCATTTAACTTCTCATCTGCCACATCGTGAAGTAATGCTGCCATTTCAATTATAAAACGATTTCCCCCTTCTTGCTCGGATAAAGAAATCGCCAGTTTATGTACGCGTTCAATATGATACCAATCATGCCCACTCGCATCTTTTTCTAAAATATGTTTTACAAAAGTAATTGTTTTTTGAATCTTTTCTTGTTTTGTCATTTTATCTTCACCCAGTTACTTATTGTAACACGCCCGCATTTTTTCATCACATATTTTCTTGTCCGCCCATACACTGGGTGGTAGGCATCATCATGAAGGAGGAATAAATATGTTCTATAATAATCAACCGCCTTATCCACAACAACCATTTTACCCTCAGCAACAGGACCAAAGATACACAGAACAATATGAAGAACAAGAGCTACAAGAGCAACACTATGAACAAAATCCATACGCATCACAACAAAACCAAGAAGCTAATCATCAACAAAATTCATTCGACACACGTCCAAATTATGAATATCCTCAAAACCCATATGCAGCACCGCAAAATCAAGAACAACAATTTCAACAAAATCCATACGTAGCACCACAAAATCA
This sequence comes from Bacillus wiedmannii, assembly GCF_001583695.1. Classification (GTDB taxonomy): domain Bacteria; phylum Bacillota; class Bacilli; order Bacillales; family Bacillaceae_G; genus Bacillus_A; species Bacillus_A wiedmannii. The sequence goes on from NZ_LOBC01000030.1 coordinate 36,840, forward strand.
AGAACAACAATTTCAACAAAATCCATATGCAACTCAGCCGCAAATGCACCAACCAAACTATGACGCGCGTGTTTCACCACCGGCACCTCAAACAATCGATCCAACACAACCACAAATTTTACCACCAGGACCAACACTCGATATTACACAACCGCAAATCTTACCACCAGGACCAACATTTGATATCACACAGCCTCAAATCTTACCGCCTGGACCAATTACAGAACCAACGCAACAACAAATTCAACAAGTTGTCGGTACACAGTTTTTACCTTTAAAGAAACCTGTACTAGATTTCGTAAAACCTTGGGTAGATTACGGTTTAAATGAAGCAAAACATACATCACACAAACATGCTTTAACAGAAGTTGCTGCGATTATGTTTTTAGTTGGGAAAGGATTCAACCCGACGATTGCACATTATATTGTAGAATCTTGGGAGAAGAATGAGCAGTTTTAGGGTTGTTTATTTGCTAAAACATAAAAAATATAAAAGTGCCAAATCCCTTATATCACAAGGGGTCTGGCACTTTTTAGTATCCAGAATAAAGTTTATTAGAATAATTATTTTTATGGATTTTCATACTTTTTTATATAATACGTGAACAAAATGTGAGCAAATATGTGAACATAAACGGCACACGAAACGCCTTTACTATTTTGAATTTCATATCAGGGCAAACCATTTACTTTAACTTTTAGATTCACAGTAAACCCTAATTCTTCATCATCCAAAGTATGTCTAAACTTGGGCATACTTTTTCACTTCATATATACGTAGACTTCACATGCAGTTACATAGTATATTTTCCCTTGGCTGTTGTGTACTTTATATTGCGGTGAGCCATTAACACTTATTTTGGCATCGATAATGAAACCAAGTCCTTCATCTACAGTTCCAGCTACATCTTTATCAGACCAAGAAGCAGAATCATAGAAGCGAAGGTTGTCCACTTTAGAAACAACGCGTTTTCCTACTTCAGAACTTGTAGCAGAAGTTTGTTCCCCTTGATATTTAATGTAGGATGGATTGTTATAAATCCATTGATTACCACCAAGATTTAACCAATCACCTTGTTTTCCCCACACTTGATAGGATTCATCTTTACTTAATTGACGGATAATACCGTAATTTGTTGATGGTCCATTTCTAAGGTTTACATTATATCCATCGATATAAGCAAGCCCTGTTGTCCATGTTACGTTTTGAGAAGGTTCTTGTGGTTTTGGTTTAACTGTAACTGTTTCGCCTTCATACGCCTTTTGTACTATCTTCTGATTCCGCAATGGTATAACCGCCCTTAATAGATGAAAGTATGTCCTTCATATCGTCAAGAGCAGCTGCCATACGGTCGATATCGGGATTACTTTCCCAAATCTCCCAATAGAACACATCTTCAAATAAATTAAAAACAGCCCGTAAATCACGCTTTTGTTTTTCATCAATAAAGCGGTCTTTAACTTCGCCTTTTTTAATTTCGTGTTTTTCACCTTTGACGAAATCTAGCATTTTTCGAATGAGACTTTTATCTTCATGAGTAAAATCATCTGCCTTCGCAATTTCTACACGTTCAGCAAATCCCCCCATTGAAAACCCTGTAATATCGCCTTTCTTTACTTGTTCCCATGTTTCTTCATCGTCGACGCGGACTGTCATAAGCCAGGTACCAGCTGTTACCTCTTGATCGCCAACCATCATATCGCTTTTAGCAATCCAGTTTTCGACGACAGTACCTTTACCAGCTATTTCATCATGCTGCTTATCGATATGTTGGTAATTTTCCATAAAAGTATATGCAGCCTTTTCTATCTCTTCTGCAGTCATCATGTCATCGTGACTATCTTCAACAAGCGGTTCATATACTACACCTGTAATAAGCTGCTTCTCTTCCTCTGTTTTAAGGATTGGGATCTGTTTTGATATATTTGGTTGTTTAGCAGCTTCGCTTTTCATGATGGCAAATTGACGACCATTAGCTCCCTTTGTAACTAGGGAAACATAGCTAATATTAGCGTTTTTCAGTTCATATGCCATTGTTTTACCTCCTTCCCTATAAATATTGGGGTTCCACTGTCAAAACGCATAGCAGCCAATTTAAAGCTGTATACGTTTTGACGATGAAACCCCAATCAGATAGGTGTATTTTATTACTCTTCTGAAATCATAGTGCAACGGCAATGCGGATGAGCTGGTGGGCACATCTTTCCATTACTAAATAGATCATCAATATCTACCGTTTCCCCATGTAAACCACCACATTCTTTACAAACACGCTCGTCATTTCCTGTAAGCCATGTTTTCTTGTTTCTATTTGCACCCTTATAAGCAATTAAATTGCCGTAATTCATTGCATATGTTATTTCTGTACGTGCAATCATCATTGCTCTGTAGTTACTCGCTTCAGACATTACATCTGCAATAGAAACACTTAATGCATCGACACCCATTCCCTCACTAAGATTCTTTAACATCGTTTCTCTTAATCTATCTTTAGTAGTTTCATGGATTCCCTTTGCTAATTCAAATGCATAAGCAGCAACCCATTTTGCAGCGACGTCACCAATTGGATCTAATACCATCCAGGTTAAACCGTTTGATACAATAGTACTCTGTACAAACTCTGTTACATCATCCTGTAGCGTAGCAGTGACTTCATCGACAAACATTTTTCGTTCCTCATCCCAATCGACACTATCAAGAAATTCATCAACTTCTGCTTCTGTAATCACAAGATCAATCTCTTCATCTGCTTTATTAATACGAATTACGGGAAGCAGGTTTAAGAGCCGCTTTCCCTGCTCTGAAAAAAATCAGCTACCTTCTTTTGCATAGCTTTCTCTATTTCTTCATGCTTTTCTCTAAATGTATTAATAGCAATTAAGTTATCTTGTTTATCATCTGCAGCTTTTGCAATCTGCTCTACTTGAGAAACAGTTTGACTGCCTTCAAAGAATGTATCCCCATCTGCTACTGGTTCATAACCTACTACTTTATGAGATTCATTCCTTGTTAATATACGTTTCTCATAACCATCAGCCGCATATTGCATATCTGCTTCACGATCATCTGTATCAATTTCGTTTAATTTAAAATACCAATCTAAACCACCTAATATTTCAGCGAATACACGGAACAATTGATTATTCAATCGATGTTCTAATATTTCTTGCCCAGGCTCAATAATAGAACGCTTGTACATCTCATTCATTTCCTTAGCAGTTGTTTGTCCTAATGAACCTGTCATAGCCCAACCGATACGATAAGGTGGTACACGATAGGCCACACATATCTCCATTGCGCTATCCTGCTTATATAAACGGAAACTACCTTCTTTTACGTCTGGACGGACTGACTTTTTCTAACCTAACTTTTGCTCCTGGCGGTACAGGAACAACGGCCAACTTGTGATGCTCTCCTTTTGTTTCTGCAGAGAAGAACTCTTTTAACTCGTTTTCTGTTCCATCATCTATTTCATCGACGCCCTCAAGAAATAACAAAGCATCTGGGATAGTCTTACCCGTGAAAAAGTTAATATCGTAATCTCTCACTGCTTGAGATCCAACTATTGAGCCAATAGAACTAACGTAATTAGGTATCCCATAATAAGAAGAACGAGAACCGAATTTACGAATAACAATAACTTCACCGGCTTTTTCTGTTCCATTTTCCGCGATATCCTCCGCTCCTAAAGGGCGACCATCAACAAGGCTATAATCATCTGGATAACCGAATTTTTTAAACCATCGTTCTTTGTTACTTACGATTTGAGCAAAACGTACTTTATCTTTATGAGCACGTACTGTATGAGCTGGAATATGGTAAAGTTTTGACGGTTCATCTTTGTTATTCCGAACAACCTCGATAATACCCCAGCCAACTGTTTCATAATCATCCCATACGGCCCTTATAATCTCTGCGCTTGTCATTTTTGGATTACAATTACGCATGAATTCTTTTAATCTTTTATATTGCTCTTGGTTTGCTTCTTTCACTTCTTCAAAAGGAGCAAAGTCGAAACCAACACCCGCAATATCATCGACTTGTGCGCTAATACAAGCAGAATGGAATGGATTGGATTACTTTCCTTTATTTCCAGCAGTACTGACATATCATAAGGAGGTATAATTAATCCCTTATCACCATATATTTGCGCGAATGGGTCAACCGCCATTTGCTTACTGTTGTCTTCCTTATTCTTCGGATCATCTGCAGCTTTATTAATACCAAATACTTTTACATTCTTAATTGTCTTCTTATCGCTCATATCGTTTATGTGTCCTCCTTTCTTCTATTAGGGGCACCGCCACATCGCTATCAAGTTAAGAAACACATTCTTCCCCAAAACGATAAAAATGAACTTCGGTGCTATAAAAAACACACAATAGTAAAAAGTTAGCATATAATATAGTGATGAATAGATTTCATGTAAGGTAACTGCTTATATTCCTATAACAAAATATACCCATAGGAGGTAGTTATATGTTTGATAAAAATCAAATACTTCAAGCTAATGCATTGAATCCAAATTTAATTGGTCCTACACTTCCCCCAATTCCCCCATTTACTTTACCAACAGGAGCAACTGGCCCAACGGGAGGGACAGGCCCAACGGGAGCAACTGGCCCAACAGGAGCAACTGGCCCAACGGGAGCAACTGGCCCAACGGGAGCAACTGAAAGTTGTCTTTGTGATTGCTGCGTTTTACCTATGCAGAACGTTTTACAACAACTTATTGGGGAAACAGTAATTCTTGGCACTATTGCAGACGCGCCCAACGTCCCCCCTCTTTTCTTTTTATTTACTATCACTTCCGTAAATGATTTTTTAGTTACAGTTACAGATGGTATCACATCCTTTGTGGTCAATATTTCTGATGTAACAGGGGTAGGATTTTTACCACCAGGGCCATCTATAATATTACTTCCACCTGTAGACTCAGGATGCGAATGTGATTGTCGTGAACGACCAATTAGGGAATTACTAGATACGCTTATTGGTTCTACAGTGAATCTTTTAGCAAGTACTGGTTCTACTGCAGCAAATTTTAACGTGGAACAAACAGGTCTTGGTATTGTTCTAGGTACTTTACCTATAAATCCAACTACAATCGTTAGGTTTGCTATTTCAACCTGCAAAATTACAGCTGTGAACATTCTATAAAATTTAGAGATGTATGATACAAAATAGCACCAAATGCCCATCAACCTAACATTTTGAAGTATCCCCAAAACAAAAAATTGTACATTTTCACCTGAGGATGCCAATTTTCTTGTTTTTGGGGTATTTGCTTTTCTTAGCTTGATAGGTATGTGGCGATACCTCTATTAATAAAAAGCAAATGAAATAGCCGAACAATTTATACCCGACTACATTCTTTTAACCTTTCCACCCATAACGACTTTACGTTTACTCATATCGTCCTCACATGCATAACGAGTCATATCGATACTATGATTATCTTTATCTTGTAATCTATTTTTAGGATTACCGTCTTTATCAACTTCATAATCAATATTCTCGAATTCACCTGCAGTTTTCGGACAACGTTTAGGGTCGATTATGATTTCCACTAAATCATCTAGCCATTTTTCCCCGTATTCAACGGAACCAGGACCTTTAACTGCACCTTTTATTTTCTTAATATCATGATCGTTTTTCATTTCATCAATTGACTTTGGTTCCGATGAATCGGCAATTATCTCGACGTCATCCCAACCGAGTTGTTTAATCTTTTCAGCTAAGGAACGGTTACTGATTTTAACGCCATGTATTTCACCGAATATATAAAGCTTTCTGCGCGTTTTATCATAATGCATACGGCCAAAAGACAGCGCGTCATTCCCATAACCCCAGTCAATCCCTTGACGTATATTATCAAATGTTTTAATTTCTTTATCTGTAATACGTCTGAATGTGAGATTACTAAATGGAACAACGCCACTGCCTGTCGGTTTCCCTTCATATTCATGTTCATATTGCTGTGGTTTAAGTCTTTTTGTTTCTTCTGCTTCTTCCACGAACTGCTTAGAAATATGAGGATTATCATGATATGTACTATGATGTACAAATGTATTCTTTGGCTTGAATTGCGTTTCAAACTTCTTATTAACCCAGGACTGTTTTCTCTTCGGTGGTTTATACGAGTAATACATTTTATATCGCAGTCCATTCGGTAATTCTTTACGCAAAATAGACTTCTCTATTGTAGAAACATCTTCTTCTAATTTAAATTCGGCCAACTCTTCAAACCATGCAATAGCAACTGGATACTTCGCTATTTTAATAGATTTGATTTTTGCAGGGTCATCAGCACCACGGAATATCATTTTGTTTCCACGCGGTTTATAAATGATTTCCATCGGACTTTCTTTAAAACGAAATAAATGCTCTACACCTAAGATTTCTATCGCTTCTTTTATTTGCTCATAGCAGGATTCCCTTATTGTATCCTTTACTTTACGTATACAAAGAACCGTAATAGGAAACTGAATAAGGTCCATCCATAACGATACAAATGGATATATCAGTAGATTTACCCGAACCACGACCGCCCTTACAAACGATTTTTAATATAGATTCACATTTACGGGCTAACCAAACTTGATGAAATGCTGGTGGAAGTATTTCATCTATTTGCTTTTTAGACATTTAAATCACCACTGATATTATCTACAATGACAACTGGCTCAATATTATCATCATTATTAGTAGATTTAATCTTATCGATTTGAACCTGTATAAATTCAAGTTTAGCGCGTCGCTCATCATCTATATTAGCCAACCTATCAAAATCTTTAATAAGAGCAGACAAGGTAGAAAGTGCTTTAGATTGAGCATTTAAGAAACTTGCTTGTTTATCCCAAGCAAATTGAATCTCCCACTCTTCTTCAAAGCCGCTTTCACTAAGCTTTTTCTTTCGTAGTTCCTTTTTCATGTCCTCTTTATTATTAACGAACATAATACGTTGAGCATGAATGATTTGAGCGTGCTGCAGCATTATACTTTCCCATAGAATTGATAATGGATCATTGTTAATGGCTTCCTCTAGCTCTTCTTTTAAAGCGTATAATTCTTGTGGTAAATACTTTCTATACAAACCATGTGTAGCAGCATTACCATTACGTAGCGGAGCAGAACCTCCGGGATTACCGGTAGCATTTTTATTGCCCTTTTTGGCTCCACCACGATTGTTTACAGCATTCTTATTACCTTTGGGTGCTCCTGGTTTCTTTTTGGAGTACTCCGTATCTTTCTTTGGAGTACTCCGTTCATTTTTATGGAGTACTCCATTTAATTTGTCTATCCATCCATCTTTCGATTTCCATCCGCCAACCGTTTTTTCACTTACAGTTTTTTCGGATGTAGACAACAATTCGGCAATTTTACGATTCGTAATATCACCATTATGTTCTTTAAATATTTCATACGCTTTGTTACGGTCTGGACTTCGTTGTCTGGCCATAATTACATAACACCTGCCCCCTTATCCAATTGTTTGCACTTCCTTCTCTAAACACTCAATGCATATATGAGCATTATCCGTATTTGCTTCACGGATATATGTTTTATCAAAATGAGTAATAGTTAATGGCATTTTTAATGTCCACATACAAGGTTCATTACAAACAGAACATGTAGGAACGTTTATATTTTCTTCTTCCATTTACACCACCTCACGGTAATTCCTTTAAATCATTTTATTACATCCTATTATTGCAAATCTATTTATCTATATGTAAAATTATAAATAATCTCTAACATTTTGAATCGAGGTGAAAATCATGAGAAGTTTTAGTTCATTATTGATCTCTACCATCTGTTCAACCATCCTTTTAGTTTGGAATTCCCTTTCTTTTTATACTGAATTCACAACAGGACATACATACTACTGGATTTACGGTATCATAGCCTTGGTTTTTCTTCTATTCTTTATCCTAAACATGCGAGATATCATCAAGAAAAACTACAGAACATCAGGACAATAGGAGTTGATACATATATGGAAAAAGATTAATAATTATAAGTTTCATCTAAAAGATTTGAAATTTATGACTTGGCTATTCCCAATTGTCGGTTTGTTATACGCTTATGACTTCTTCTCTGGGCTAATCTTTCACCAGGAGTTCTACTGGCTCAAATTAATATGCATGATAATAATGGTCCTGGGATTTATGGATATTAGAAAAAAGCTTAAAAACAACGATTATAGAACGGCAAGATGACAGAGGAGCCCTTTTTAGGGTTCCTTTTTCTCTGTAAAATAAAAAAAGCAGCAGATTCGCTACTTTAAATGTTTCTTATTTGGTGCTACCCCTATTTATAAACTGAAATCTTCCAATGATTTATCAATCTCATCTTGTTGAATGCCTATATAACGTAATGTAATTGATGGAGCAGAATGATTAAAGATCGTTTGTAGCATTACTACATCTTTTGTCTTTTGGTAATAATGATATCCAAAAGTTTTTCTAAGAGTATGCGTTCCAATTTCATCAAGGCCTACTTTTTCAGCAGCAGCGTTCATAATTCGATAAGCTTGAATTCTTGTGATTGGTTTTCCTGTCTTTTTAGAAGCAAATAAGCAATCTGTTTCATTCATTCCAGTTACATACTCATTTATTTTTTCTCTTAACCCTGTATTGATAATGAAACGTTTCTCTTTTCCGGTCTTTTGTTCTTTAATAACAATGTGAGTTCTTTCTTTTACATCATTTACATGTAACTTTAATAAGTCACTAATTCTTAGACCAGTATTGATTCCCATCTCAAATAAAAACAAATCACGATAAGACTGGCGACGTAGAACCTCTTTCACTTCTTCTAATTTTTTCTTATCTCGAATTGGTTGCACAAACTTCATTCCTTACCCCTCTATACGTTATGTTACATTAGATGTATCTTTATTATACAATATGTTACATAAAATATGGTATTTATTTTTAAAAATAGAAAAAAACGCTGATATAACGGCATTTATAATAATAAATATAATGTAACAAAATATATGATGTGTTACATTATATGGTTTTTGAACCTTCTTTACAATATTTGGTTTGTGTTGAGTTTGTTTTGTTTGTAAATGGCCAGCCTTTTTTAATTCTTACAGTAGCTGGTATCGAAATTGCTAGATTAGAGATTTCTCTTCAAGTAGCATTAGCTCTAAGAGTACTTGGAATACCGATTTGCGATTAATTAGCATATCAAAATAAAAAGCACCTGAATGTGTGCTCTGATATCAATTATTTATTTGTATTTCAATTACGGTAAATGAAGTTTTCTCCTTCTTCCAATCACCTAATATTGCTGCATCAATTTATTTGTACATTATTAAGTAACTGGAAGAAGAGCAAAAGCCCTTCTTCGTTTACACAATGTAAATTGTAATTGAATGTGAAATCAAGAAACAACTGTTCATTCAATCTGCAACCATCGCCACCGGTTATGACGATCCATTTTCAGTTATAAGGAATTTTGTGAGCAATGTTTTCCGCCACTTCTCACAATACAAATATAACACGGAAATGCCAAAACAACCGGCACATTTACTGCCAAAAAGCGGTCACGACTCTGCCACTACTTCCACATCTTTCTATTCTGTATTTGAAACTGTAGTTTGAACTATTTTTTCGTTTTCCCACCAGCTTTTAACAAAATAAATAATTTGAATGATTTCTAACTCTTTTTCCTTATCGAGTGTTGTTTTACTCCTATATATCATTTTTTATTTGCTAATGTTGTATATTCTACTTCTACAAGAACAGCAGGATATACAAGACTATTGATAGTTTTTATAGGAATATATAATCCGTCGTCACCATTTTAAGCCGCCAGGTATCTCGCCCTCTTCTTCCTTAGATTTTTCCTACAACTTCAATAAAAAAACTCATGTTTCTCTTTCTGTAAATCTTATTAGAATAATATATTATTAAATTCGTATATTGAGCACAATAAATTTTTGTAGAAGCATACACCTTATAAAAATATCTTCTATTAATAAATTTTTATAAATAAATTTCTATAAATAAATTTTAAAAACTAGTATACATGCTTATACATAAATGAAAAAAACGAATATATTGACATTGAAAGATTTTAAAAATCTAAATTTATTTTAAAAAGGAGATTAGATAATATGAGTGAACAATGCCCAATTAACGTACCTTGTGAGGTAAATGGACAAACTCAAACACCATTAAGTGATGCAGCTGCAACACCAATTCTTACTCCAGGAGCACCCATTGTAAAAATCCCAGTTGTTTTAGCAGAAAGAACGATTCAAATTGTTGTAGAATCTGATATTTCATTAGATCCTCCAGCAGTTGAAATCAAACGCATTTTAAAAAATGCATTTTTAACACAATGTAAGTTAGTTCCTGTAGCATTTACTCCAGTACCAGGTACACCTTACCGCCGAGTTACAAGAGCAAAATTATTTGTACAAGGATATATTCGTAAAAACATTGAATATGCAAATGACGAGTGTAATGGTGTGCTATATGACCGCATTGCCAATGTCCCATTTTCTGGTTTTGCTGATTTAACAGCTGGTGATTTTCTATCACAAGCTATAGTAGCTGCTTCCTCAGATACTACTTCTCACTTTATTAATCCTAAAAATGGTGATCTACCACGTTTAGACAAATACTTCTTCGAAAATACAGTTTTTTATAATGAACAACCG
>NZ_LOBC01000031.1 GCF_001583695.1 Bacillus wiedmannii
GGAGATCGGCAGCTAGAAAGGCTTGCAGTTGGTGCAAATGCTTCAAAAGGTTCTCCAGTTTTTGTGTATAAAATAAATGGGCGTGTATTTGCTACAGATGAACTATTATGTGCTCCTAAAAATGGAACTTCGCAACCAGATCCACAGGTTGTAGTTGCACATTCTTGTAATTCATGTATAAAACGAACGACATTTGATACACAGTTGAAATCACAATCGTGATGATGATGGTCTTCGTTACAATTGCAGCTCATTATGTTCACTCCTTATCGTGAGTTCTGACATACACTATTACAATATGAATGAGATATGGTTGATATTACGTTAATTATCATGACGAAAACAGGTAATTTATATTAGGAGGGATGTACATAATGCAATATAAAAAAAGACATCCTTATTTAGTGGATGTCTTTTCAGATAAATCTTTTCGCGCAGTATATAAAAAACGAGAGATATCTAATTTTTTACCTCTAAAAAATTGAGGAGAGGAAATGTAAAGTTCTTCTTTTGCACGTGTAATTGCGACATAAAGTAGTCGGCGTTCTTCCTCTAAAGCTTCAGAAGTCTCTGTAACACGATCATTTGCATCTTTTAAAGAAGAAGTATGGGGAAGAATACCATCGCTCGCTCCAAGTAAAAAGACACATGGAAATTCAAGGCCTTTTGCGTTATGAATAGACATAAGCGAAACAGCATTTTTTTCCGGCATTGTTTTTAATGCCTCCATTTCTTTTTGACCTTGAATTGCTTCATCAATAAATTGTAAATAAGCTGGAATATCGGTGAAACGAGTTGCTGACTCCATTAATTCTTCTAACATTTCTTCTTGTATATCTTTATGCATCGTAAAGGAAGAACGATCGTTACTTTGTAAGTACTCTAAATACTTTCCTTTACCATGAATAATTTCTTTTAATGCTTTTTTCGGTTCTAATTCTTTTATAAATTTAATAAAATCGATACGCTCATTTACCTTTTTCACTTGAAAAGGTTTTAAGCTCGGATTTAATAATAAGAAATGAAGAAGAGAAGGGAACCGCCCCTCACCATATTTCCATTGTTCACGTTCAATAAATGAAATACAATCATCACGCCCGATATACATCGTTGGCAATATATTTGAAAGTGATTCTAGTCGAAACGGTTCAATCACCAGTCTTAAATGATCTAATACAGGCTTAATTAAAGAATGTTCATAAAATGATTGACTCGCCCCGTGCTTAATAAACGGGATTTTGTGAATGGTAAGCTGATCAAGTAACGAACGGCTTACAGAATGTGTGCGATACAGTAAACAAAAATCTTTAAAGTTGCGTTCGCCGCTATCTACTTTTTCTTGAATGAGCTGCAAAATTTGATTTGCTTCATCAAGAGTCGTAGCCGGTCTTGCGTAAAAAGGTTGTACACCTTCTTCACGCACAGAATATAGCTCTTTATCAAAACGCTCTTGATTTAGTTTGATAACTTCATTTCCAAGTCCGACGATAAAAGGATTGGATCGGTAATTCGTATTAAGTGCGATAATTGTAGTGTTATCAAATTCTTTTGGAAAAGATAAAATAATTTGGTGACTTGCTCCTCGCCAGCCATATATCGCCTGATCGTCATCACCTGCGATAAATAAATTATTTCTTGGCGTGGCTAACAATTTTACAATTTCATATTGTGCATACGATGTATCTTGGAACTCATCTACTTCAATATAGTGGAAACGTTGTTGTAATTGGGTAAGCAAAGGAACGTTATTTTCTAACATATAATATGTTTCTAATAAGATGTCATCGAAATCAATATAATTATATCGTTGTTTTACTTCTTCAAAACGCTCGTATACTTCTTTAAATTCTTGTTCAACGGGTGTTTTTGCTTTTACATCTTTCGGACGATTCAATTTGTTTTTCTCAAGTGAAATCATAGCGAGCATCGTTTCAGCATCATAATCGTCTTTTAGACGCAATTCTTTCAAGATTTTCTTTATCATAATTTGTTTATGTTTTTCGTTTGCTAAAATTTGCTGATTATACCCTTGACTACGAAGCAATTTTAAAAAGACTGAGTGGAACGTACCAGCAACAACGTAGCTACTTGCAGCACGATTCATACCTGGTAAATTTGCTACACGGTTTCGGATTTCTTCAGCTGCTTTTTGTGTAAATGTAAGTAATAAAATATTTCGCGGATGAACTTGTTTTACATTTACTAAATAACCTACGCGGGTTGTTAAAACAGATGTTTTCCCGCTTCCGGCACCAGCTAATGTAAGAACAGGACCTTCTGTCGTGCGTACGGCCTCTAATTGTTTTTCATTTAAAAAAACATTTTGTTGTTCGAGAGCGCGGAAATACGCTGCATCAGCATCTTCTTCCATAATTAAATGGGTAGATGTTTTTGGAATATGGTATGTTGCACGCGGAATATCAGCGTGCGTTAATGATTTTTGTGAAAATTTTTCTTGTGTCATATATTCACCTTCAAAACTATAGCATCAACATTTAACTTTAGCGGAAGAAAAAGAAAATAGCAATGTAAAAAACAGGAGGGGATACCTCCTGTTTTCAAATTACAATTCTTTTATCATAACGATATGAGGAATATTTGCTTCCATGAATACATCAGAATGCGTTACATATCCAAGTTTCTTATAGAAATCTTCAGCATGTGTTTGGGCATGCAGCTTTAATTTTGGTAGCGAGTTTTCATTCGCATACGCTTCAAGTGCATCCATAACAATTTTTCCAATGCCTTTTTTACGATGGGAAGCTAGTACGCAAATGCGTTCCATTTTTCCTATTTCATCCAGTATGCGAAAACGACCAGCACCAACTGGAACATCATTATCATATATAACAACGTGTGTTGAAGTTTCTTCAAACTCATCATACTCTTCGTCAGCAGAAACTTGTTGCTCATTCACAAATACTTGCTTACGTACAGAGAATGCATCTCTTAGTTGTTCGTCCGTTTGTACGATCTGTGCGTGCAAATTAGTTGTTCCCCTTTCCAAGGTGGAATGTTTCGTATACAGTCCACGTTCCGTTTTCTAATTGATATAGAAGATGGAAGCGATCAATTGGTTGTTCATAATAGAAATCTTTCATACGTAATCGACCTAATACATCAGCATGCTCTGCATCGGATAAGCCTTGTCCGATTGTTAAATGAGGTACGAAAGCGTACTCGCGTTCTTGTATAAAGAATTCGCTATGCATCTCCTCATTTAAGAAAGTAAGTTCAGGTGTTTTTTCTACTTTAAAATAAAGAACATTATTAACAGGTGCGAATGAACCAACTTTTCCGACATGAAGGGTGAAAGGGTTCGTTTTACTTGCGATTGTATGTAACTCTTTTACAATCGATTCTAATTGTTCATCTTGCGTCTCAAAGGGTGTTTTCAATGTAATATGTGGCGGAACTAATGCGTAGTGCGGATCATAACGTTTACGCAATCCGTTCGCTTTATCTTGAATCATTTTAGATGGAAAAATTACAATGCCTAATTTCATGTTCCAATTCCTCCCTTTGTAAGTCTAGTTAGATTTTGAGAAAATAACTCTCTTAATCTATTATATCAAATTATTCTGAATACTGCTCTCTATTATTTCATTGATAGAATATGAGAGAAAGCTTTCGGTAAATCAGTTTGCCAATATTTCCACGTGTGGTTACCTTCGAATTCTTCGTAATGTGTGATGAAATTTCTATCTGTCAGAAGCGTATTGAGCTCACGGTTCGGTTGTACGAAATCGGATACTTGTCCATCAGTGCGTTTTACAGCTGTTTCTTCTGTCCCAATGACGTGATAAAGGTCTAGCGCCTCCGGATTTTTAAAGTCTTTTGCTAAGCTCATCACTGTTTCATCCACAAATGGTGATTGCATAACGACTTTACCGAATGTATGCGGATACATAAGTGCAGTCATGAAGGAAACTGTCCCGCCAAGAGAATCACCAATTAACACACGACCTTTTCCCATTTGGTACGTTGGATAATTTTCATCGATATATGGTGCAAGTTCATGAGCAAGGAAACGAATATACGCAGCGTTTTTCACTTCATTTGGGAAATATTTTTCTTTACGATCGTGTACATTTTTATATGGAATACCGACAATAATTGTACGGTCAATTTCTTCAGTTTCACGAAGGCGCTCAATTATACGGTGCGCTTTACCAAGCTGAAAATAATCTCTACCATCTTGTGCAATTACAACTGTATGTTTGTGCAGTGGTGTGTAATTTACTGGTAAGTAAACGAGAAGTGTAACATCTTCTTGAAGTGATGCGCTATAAAATGAAATTTCTTCAATTCTCCCTATTGTTTGATTCATGTAGATCCCCCTAAATAAAAATTTACTGTAATGATTGTAAGAGCGACGCTTGTAGTGAAAAAGAAAGAAATATTCACTAATAGGTGCTTTCGTTTCTATTTTACCATAATGGTACGAAGAATCTAAAAAATTAGTATTTAAGTTATGAAAGAAAACGGATATAATGAAGTGGGATTTTTGACAGGTGAGAGGGGAGACGGAATTTGAAACAGGAAAGATCAATCGCACTACCATTAGCAATTTCCATTATAGCCATTTCATTCGCAGCAGTTTTTGTAAAGATGTCCTCAGCACCATCTTCAATATTAAGTATGTATCGATTATGGATTATCGTACTTATTATGCTGCCTATCGTTTGGAAAAAACGTGAAGAGTTTAGTAAGATTCAAATAAAAGATTGGGGATTTTTAATTGGATCTGGTTTCTTTTTAGCGCTTCATTTTCTTTTGTGGTTTGAATCTTTAAAGCATACGACAGTTGCTAGTTCGACGATTATTTTAGCGCTTCAACCAATCGTATCTTTAGTTGGAGGTTTTTTCTTATTTAAAGAAAGAACAACATACTCAGCCATTGCGACAATGGGAATAGCGATACTAGGCGTAATGTGTATTGGGTGGGGAGATTTAGGGCTAAGTGAACAAGCGATTTATGGAGATATATTATCCTTTTTAAGTGTCATAGCGGTTGTCGGTTATTTATTTATCGGGCAAACAACAGTAAAGAAAGTATCACACTGGATTTATAGCTTTACAGTTTTTGCATTCGCCGGTATTTTTATGGGGATTTATAATATAGTATTGCAAGTACCTTTTACAGGTTATACGAAGTGGGATTGGACCGTTTTTCTTTTACTTGCGGTTGTGCCGACAGTGTCACACGTCATTAATAATTGGTTATTAAACTATGTAAATGCAACAACAATTTCAATGAGTATTTTAGGTGAACCAGTTGGAGCATCTATATTAGCGTTCTTCTTACTCGGTGAAAGACTAAATGCCATGCAAATTATCGGTAGCATGCTCGTATTGTTTGGTGTATCTGTTTTCTTACTACAGCAACAAAAACGAACAGCAAAAAATGTAGTAAATGAGCCTGCGTATACACAGGAATTATAATGTTAGAGGAGAAAAGAGAAGTTGTGATACTTCTCTTTTTGTTTTACAGAAATATAGGGGAGGAAGGGAAGTTTAATGGAATTTCCATCAAAAAAAGATATATGGTTATATCCGATTTTTTTCGTTGTCATTGGAGCGTGTGTTGCTCCTCTATTTGCAGGAAAAGAGTATTTTCTTTTATTTTTTACACTTCCGTTAGCAATATTATTTATGTGGAGTTGGTTTTCGACAAAATACATCGTCGGAGAAGAAACAATTACAATTAGATCAGGTCTCGTTAAAAAAAGCATATTTATACGAGATATAAAACAAATTTCAAATACGAAAAATCCAATAGCTGCTCATGCATTGTCATTGGATCGACTTGAAATTGTTTATGGCGCACATAAAACAGAAGTTATTTCTCCTAAAGATAAAGACCAATTCATCAATCTTGTTACAAGTAAAAATTCACACATTGAAATCAACTAAAAGAGTGGCTAGGAAGCCACTCTTTTACTTTGGATTTGTCATATAAGGTTGTACATGAATAATACATAGGTCACGGAACTTTCCTTCAGTAGTTGTGACAATTACGACTGCTCTTCCGGCACTTTTTCCAGTAATCGTTACCGTATTACCTTTTGGATACATTGTGACAACATCAGCATTCATATTTGTCCAAATAAGTTCTTTATTCGTTGCTTGTACTGGCAAAACGGAAGCTGATAACTCAGTGCTTTGTCCAGTTCTTACTTTCAACTTATTTTTTTCCATATGAACACCAATGACTGAAATAACAGAAGGAGCGATTGAAATTTTAGGTGGGTTAGGTTGTATGTTCAAACAAGACGCAGAAGTATTTGTAATAGGTGAAAATTTTCGTGTTTGTTGTTGCTGGAAAGCTGCTAACATGTTGGAGTCCCCTTTCTGTATAAGTGCTGATAGTAATACTATAAAGGAGTAGTGTTATGTTTAATTTAACGAAACATAAAGAAATTGTTAAATTCGAGTAGAAGATTGTCGAACTTTCATAAAAAGAAAGCTCTGCTGATACGATAACAGCAGAGCTTTTCCTTTATAGATTATGACTATGTTGTTTTTCGAAATTCTCAAATTGCTCTTCAACTTCTTTTGAAGGTTGCGTTAGTAAACTAACAATAACGATTACTAGTAAACTAATAGTGAAACCAGGAATCATTTCATATAAGAATTCTTTTAAGAATTTGAATTGAGTCCAAATAATTACTGTAGCCGCACCAGAAATCATACCAGCAAGTGCGCCCCACTTCGTCATACGTTTCCAATATAAGCTTAATAAAATAGCAGGTCCGAATGAAGAACCAAATCCAGCCCAAGCGTATCCAACAAGAGCTAAAATCGTATCATTTTGTTTAAACGCTAAAGCGCATCCGACTAATGCGATAACAAGTACAGCCATACGACCGACAAATACAAGTTCTTTATCAGAAGCAGAACGTTTAAAGAATGTACGATATAAATCTTCTGTTATAGCACTAGAAGTAACGAGTAACTGAGATGAAATTGTACTCATAATAGCTGCTAAAATAGCGGCTAATAAAAATCCAGTAATAAGTGGATGGAATAAAATTTTTCCTAGTTCAAGGAAAATTGTTTCTGGGTTAGATAATGTCAACCCTTGTTGTGAATAGTAAGCAATACCGATAAGACCAGTAAACATAGCTCCGACAACAGAGAAAATCATCCAGCTCATACCAATTCTTCGTGCGCTTTTAATTTCTTTTACAGAGGAAATTGCCATAAAGCGTACGATAATATGAGGTTGTCCAACATAACCAAGGCCCCATGCGAATAAAGAAATCATTCCTAAAGTAGAGGCACCTTTAAAAATATCTAAACGTGTTGGATCTACAGATTGAATTGTATCAAATGCAGGTCCAAGTCCGTTCGAATTCATAATTGTTACGATAGGAACAAGAATAAGAGCGACTACCATAATGATTCCTTGCACGAAGTCTGTCCAACTTACTGCTAAGAAACCACCAAATAATGTGTAAGCGACAACAACGCCTGCAACAATGAATAATCCAACATGATAGTTCATGCCAAATGAATTTTCAAATAATACAGCGCCTGAAACTAATCCTGAAGCTACATAGAAAGTAAAGAAAATCATAATAACAAGTCCGGATACTAAACGTAGCATGTGAGATTTGTCGTGGAAACGGTGTTCCAAAAATTCTGGGATAGTAATAGAGTTATTTGCAATTTCAGAGTAGGTACGTAAGCGAGGAGCGACATATAGCCAGTTTGCGTATGCGCCTAGTGTCAGGCCGATCGCAATCCAACTACTACTTAATCCAACGCTAAACATTGCACCGGGTAAGCCCATTAAAAGCCAACCACTCATATCGGATGCTCCAGCGCTTAATGCTGTTACTGCGGGGCCTAATGTACGCCCGCCAAGCATATAATCTGTTAAGTTGGACGTTCGTTTATAGGCGAAATAGCCAATTACTAACATCCCGAGCATGTAAATAGAGATAGAAGTTAAAGTTAACATCTGCGTACTCATGTAGTTCCCCTTCCTTTTGTCATGTCTTTTGATGCGTTATGCATATTTATAATCTATCATGATTATTCTGAAAAATCCATACAGAAATACGAATTTTCAGAAATGTAAGCGTTTTTTGACATTGTTTTACTTTTTTAATATATAATATTCATGCAAAAAACCTTATTTTTAATAGAGTATTTATTATATTTACATAAAAAGAGGTTGTTTTGTCAATATAATATTGAAAGGAGAGAAAAATAAAATTCTTTTAAAAGTATTGACTTATGAAAAAAGTTAGGTCTATAATGAGTGCAACTTAAAAAAATGCAAGCGTTGATGAAGAAGAGTACACATGATGAACATGTCAGAGAGCTGATGGTTGGTGCGAATCAGTATGGGATTGATGTGGAATGGACTTCGGAGCTTCCAAACCGAAACGAAAGAAGTAGGCTTTGGCGACATGATCTCATCGATACAAGAGACACGTATTGTTTTTGATACGGTAAAGTGCGTTACATTTGTAACGAATTAAGGTGGCACCACGGGAGTACCCGTCCTTTCTATAGGATGAGTACTCCCTTTTTGTGTACAAAAAATTAAATAAATGAAATCGTTTAAGTAAGAAGAGTACGTATATTGGAGACGTTACAGAGAGCCGGGGATAGGTGGGAGCCCGGTGCGGTGCCATATACGGAATGGGCTTACGAGAGGTATGCTGAACAATTATTTTCAGTAGGCAACCCGGGTTCCGCCGTTACAAGGATAAGGTATATATTTTGTACCTGAACAAAGCGGGATGCTTTTGCGTCCAACATGAGGTGGTACCACGGTAAAATTATCGTCCTCTACATATTTTCGATATGTAGGGGACTTTTTTATTTTTCAGATTGAGGTGAAAGGCATGATGACAAAAGAGGAATTTATGAAGCAAAAAGAACAGGGAAGAGCATTTTTAGTAATCGCTGAAGAAGAAGGAGATAGCATTACGCCAATTTCTTTATATAGACGTATGAAAGGAAAGAAAAAGTTTTTATTAGAAAGTTCGCAGCTTCATCAAGATAAAGGACGCTATTCTTACTTAGGATGTAATCCATATGGTGAAGTGAAAAGTGTTGGTACGGAAGTAGAACGAACGATTTACGGCCAAACAGAAAAGCTGCAAAGTAACGTACTACAAGTGTTAGAAGAAGAAATCGCGTCAGCTCAAGTAGACAGTCCATTCCCGTTTTGCGGAGGAGCAGTTGGTTATATTGGTTATGACGTCATTCGGCAATATGAAAACATTGGAGCAGATTTACACGATCCATTGAATATTCCGGAAGTACACCTTTTACTGTACCGTGAGTTTATCGTGTATGACCACTTACGCCAAAAATTATCATTTGTATATGTATGCAGGGAAGACGATTCAGCTTCTTATGAAGAAGTATATGAAAGATTGCAAGTATACAAAGAGGAAGTATTACAGGGAGAAGAATCTGAAGTAACTGAAATAAGATCAACATTATCATTTACTTCTTCAATAACTGAAAAAGAATTTCGCGTGATGGTAGAAACGGCGAAAGAACATATAAGAGCCGGGGACATATTCCAAGTCGTACTGTCACAGCGTTTGCAAAGTGAATGTATCGGTGATCCATTCGCGTTATACCGAAAACTTCGGATCGCCAATCCATCACCATATATGTTCTATATCGATTTTCAAGACTATGTTGTACTCGGTTCCTCGCCAGAAAGTTTGTTATCAGTAAGAGACGATAAAGTGATGACGAACCCAATTGCCGGTACGAGGCCGAGAGGGAAAACGAAGCAGGAAGATGCGGAAATTGAAAAAGAACTGTTAGAAGATGAGAAAGAACGAGCGGAGCACATGATGCTTGTAGATCTTGGGCGAAATGATATTGGCAGAGTAAGTGAAATTGGATCCGTGACGATAGATAAATATATGAAAGTAGAAAAATACTCCCACGTTATGCACATTGTATCTGAAGTTTACGGAATATTACGAAAACAAATGAGTGGATTTGATGCATTAGCGTATTGCCTACCAGCAGGAACAGTGTCGGGAGCTCCGAAAATTAGAGCGATGGAAATTATAAATGAGCTAGAGAATGAAAAAAGAAATGTATACGCAGGTGCAGTTGGATACGTTAGTTTTTCAGGGAATCTTGATATGGCGCTCGCCATTCGAACGATGGTCGTAAAAGATGAAAAAGCATATGTTCAGGCAGGAGCGGGAATTGTTTATGATTCAGACCCAGTAGCTGAATATGAAGAAACGTTAAATAAAGCGAGAGCGCTATTGGAGGTAATGAAATGATTGTACTAATTGATAATTATGATTCATTCACATATAACTTGTATCAACTGTTAGGTGAATACGAAGAAGATATTGTAGTCGTAAGAAATGATCAAATAGCGATAGAACAGTTAGAAGGGATGAACCCAACAGGAATTGTGCTATCACCAGGACCAGGAAAACCAGAGGATGCTGGCATTTGTATCGAAGTGATTCGTCATTTTTATAAGAACGTTCCCATATTAGGGATTTGCCTTGGTCATCAAGCAATTATATCAGCATTTGGAGGAGACATTGTAAGAGCAGAACGCATTAAACACGGTAAAACATCACGTGTAAAACATAATGGAACTTCAATCTTTTCATATGTAACACAGCCATTAACGGCGATGCGCTACCATTCCCTTGTTGCAGCGCAAACGAGCTTGCCAGAGTGTTTTGACATACTAGCGACAGCGATGGACGATGGAGAAATTATGGCAGTTCGTCACAATTATTATCCGCTATTCGGATTACAGTTTCACCCGGAATCAATCGCGACAGAAGAAGGTGGAAAGTTAATACGTGCCTTTTTAACAGAAGTGAAGGAGGAGGAAAGAGTATGAATAACTATCTTCGTAAATTAGTGGAGGGACAACATTTAACAGAAGAGGAGATGTATAGAGCAGGGCTTCTTTTATTAAATGAAAACATATTGGAGAGTGAAATTGCAGCTTTCTTAGTATTACTGAAAGCGAAAGGTGAAACGGCAGAAGAAATATACGGCCTTGTTCGAGCTCTTCGTGAAAAGGCATTACCGTTTTCGAACCATATACAAGGAGCAATGGACAATTGCGGGACAGGTGGTGACGGTGCCCAAACGTTTAATATTAGTACAACATCGGCATTTGTACTGGCAGGAGCTGGCGTAAAGGTTGCAAAACATGGTAATCGAGCTGTTTCTAGTAAAACAGGAAGTGCAGATTTATTAGAAGAACTCGGTGTAAATATTAGCAGTACGCCAAACGAAATTGATTATTTATTAGAGCATGTCGGCATCGCATTTTTATTCGCACCAGCGATGCATCCAGCATTAAGACGCATTATGAAAATAAGAAAAGAATTGAATGTGCCGACGATTTTTAACTTAATTGGTCCTTTAACAAATCCGGTAAATTTAGAAACACAATTTGTCGGCATTTATAAACGAGATATGTTACTACCAGTTGCGCAAGTATTACAGAAACTAGGCAGAAAACAAGCGCTTGTCGTAAACGGAAGTGGATTTTTAGATGAAGCATCATTACAAGGAGAGAATTATGTTGTCATTTTGAAAGATAATGAAATAGTAGAAACGAGTATTGAACCTAAGAAATATGGTTTCTCAATAGTGAAAAACGAAGAGATTAGAGGCGGGGATTCGAAAGAAAATGCAAAGATTACGCTCGGAGTATTAAGCGGAGAAAAGAATGTTTACCGCGATACAGTTTTATTAAATGCAGGTCTAGCCCTTTTTGCAAATGGAAAAGCAGAAACGATTGAAGAAGGAATTACACTAGCGGCATATAGCATTGACTCTGGAAAAGCATTAGCCAAACTAAACTTATTAATTGCAGCAAGTAATGAAAAATTAGAAAGGGTGAATTAACGTGGTGACGATTTTAGATAAAATTGTAGACCAAAAGAAAAAGGAAGTTGCGGCATTATATGAGACGTATACACCATTAAAAGAAAGTAGAAAGACATATTCACTTGTAGAAGCATTACAGCAGTTTACTGTCATTGCAGAAGTAAAGCGAGCATCACCATCAAAAGGAGATATTAATTTACACGTTGATGTACGAAAACAAGTGAAAATATATGAAGAATGCGGCGCAGGAGCAGTATCTGTTTTAACAGAAGGTCAATTTTTTAAAGGGTCGTTTCACGATTTACAAACGGCAAGAGCAGAAAGTAACATTCCGCTTCTATGTAAAGATTTCATAATTGATAAGATTCAAATTGATAGGGCGTATGAAGCTGGAGCAGATATTATTTTATTAATTGTAGCGGCGTTAACGAAAGAAAAATTAAAAGAGCTGTACAGCTACGTACTAGAAAAAGGATTAGAAGCAATTGTTGAAGTTCATGATGAGCAGGAATTAGAAATTGCAATCCAATTAAATCCGCACGTTATCGGCATTAACAACCGTAATTTAAAAACATTCGAAGTCGATTTAAGCCAAACAGAAAAGCTTGGAAAACGATTAAACGAGGAGAGATTACTTTGGATTAGTGAAAGTGGGATTCATTCAAAGGAAGATATTATCCGTGTTAAAAAAGCTGGAGCAAAAGGTGTGTTAGTTGGAGAGGCACTTATGACATCATCTTCTATTCATACCTTTTTTGAAGACTGTAAGGTGAACATATGAAAGTGAAAATTTGCGGCATCACTGATGTTGAAACGGCAAAACGTGCTTGCGAATACGGAGCTGATGCACTCGGATTTGTTTTTGCAGAAAGTAAGCGAAAAATCACTCCAGTGCTAGCGAAAGAAATCATTCAGGAGCTTCCAAAAAACGTGTTAAAGGTTGGTGTTTTCGTAAATGAATCAGTAGAAGTGATCGAGAAAATTGCAGATGAATGTGGGTTAACGCATGTGCAACTACATGGGGATGAAGACAATCATCAAATCAGAAGATTGAATATTCCGTCTATAAAATCACTTGGGGTAACTTCAGAGAGTGATATGAAAAATGCTCAAACATATGAAACGGATTATATATTGTTTGATAGCCCGAAAGAAAAGTTTCACGGAGGAAATGGAAAGCAATTTTCATGGGAGTTACTCGCACATATGTCAAAAAAATTGCGAGAGAAAACGATATTAGCTGGTGGATTAAACGCTTTTAATATAGAAGAAGCGATTCGAACGATTCAGCCATACATGGTCGATGTAAGTAGCGGAGTGGAGACAGAAGGAAAGAAAGATCTAAAGAAAATAAAACAATTTATTATAAAAGCGAAGGAGTGTTCCAAATGAACTACGCATATCCAGATGAAAAAGGTCACTACGGTATATACGGAGGACGATACGTTCCAGAAACGTTAATGCAATCTGTATTAGAGCTAGAAGAAGCATATAAAGAAGCGATGCAAGATGAAGCGTTTCAAAAGGAATTAAATCATTATTTAAAAACGTACGTCGGAAGAGAAACACCGCTTTATTTCGCTGGAAATATGACGAAGTATTGCGGCGGTGCAAAGATTTATTTAAAACGTGAAGATTTGAACCATACAGGAGCTCATAAAATTAACAATACAATCGGTCAGGCACTACTTGCAGTACGAATGGGCAAGAAAAAAGTTGTCGCTGAAACAGGGGCAGGACAACACGGAGTGGCAACCGCTACTGTATGTGCCCTACTCGGATTAGAATGCGTCATCTTTATGGGAGAAGAAGATGTGAGACGTCAAAAATTAAATGTGTTCCGAATGGAATTACTCGGAGCTAAAGTAGAAAGCGTAGCGGCAGGTAGCGGTACATTAAAAGATGCGGTAAACGAGGCGCTTCGCTACTGGGTTTCACATGTACACGATACACACTACATTATGGGATCCGTTCTTGGACCACATCCATTCCCGAAAATTGTTCGTGATTTCCAAAGTGTAATTGGGAAAGAAACGAAAAAACAATATGAAGCATTAGAAGGAAAGTTGCCGGAAGCAGTCGTTGCTTGTATTGGCGGTGGTAGTAATGCGATGGGCATGTTTTATCCGTTCGTACACGATGAAGAAGTTGCTCTTTACGGCGTTGAAGCAGCTGGAAAAGGCGTTCATACAGAAAAGCACGCAGCGACTTTAACGAAAGGAAGCGTTGGTGTTTTACACGGATCGATGATGTACCTTCTGCAAAATGAAGAAGGACAAATTCAAGAAGCGCATTCTATTTCAGCGGGACTCGATTATCCAGGTGTTGGGCCAGAACATAGCTTGCTAAAAGATATTGGACGCGTTTCTTATCATTCAATAACAGACGAAGAAGCGTTAGAAGCATTTCAATTATTAACGAAAAAAGAAGGAATTATTCCGGCGTTAGAAAGTTCACATGCTGTCGCATATGCATTAAAATTAGCGCCGCAAATGAAGAAAGACGAAGGTCTTGTCATTTGCTTATCTGGCCGCGGTGATAAAGATGTAGAGAGTATAAAACGTTATATGGAAGAGGTGTAAAAAATGGGAGTAGAAAAAATTAAAGCAGCGTTTGAAAATGGTAAGAAAGCATTTATTCCGTACGTAATGGGTGGAGATGGTGGCCTTGAAAAATTAAAAGAAAGAATTTGTTTTCTAGATGAAGCAGGAGCGAGCATCGTTGAAATCGGCATTCCGTTTTCAGATCCAGTCGCAGACGGTCCAACGATTCAAAGAGCAGGGAAACGAGCGCTAGATAGCGGTGTAACAGTAAAAGGCATTTTTCAAGCATTAATAGAGGTAAGGAAAGAAGTACAAATTCCGTTTGTACTCATGACATATTTAAATCCGGTACTCGCATTCGGAAAAGAACGATTCATCGAAAACTGTATAGAAGCAGGTGTAGATGGCATCATCGTTCCAGACTTACCGTATGAAGAGCAAAATATTATTGCCCCGTTACTTCGAGAGGCAAACATTGCGCTAATTCCACTCGTTACAGTAACGAGCCCAATTGAGCGAATTGAAAAAATTACGAGTGAATCAGAAGGGTTCGTTTACGCTGTTACAGTAGCGGGCGTAACAGGAGTACGTCAAAACTTTAAAGGTGAGATTCATAGTTACTTAGAAAAAGTAAAATCACATACACATTTACCGGTAGTGGCAGGGTTCGGTATTTCAACGAAGGAACATGTAGAAGAAATGATTACAATATGTGATGGAGTAGTCGTTGGAAGTAAAGTCATCGAGCTGTTAGAAAATGAAAAGCGAGAAGAAATATGTGAATTAATACAGGCAACAAAACAAAAAGAAGAGGCATAAGTCTCTTCTTTTTGTTTTACGTAATAAATGTTAAAATATACAGAAAATACATATAACTTAGAGGGTGAGAAAGCATGCTAAGACGTAAACTACTATATCTTCTTTTAACTGTACCATTATACGCTTGGCTTATTAGCATGACGAAAATAGAGGTGATGGCTCTATTTTTAGGATATGTATTCATCTTTTCCAACTTAAATCGCATTCAAGAGCAATCTATTTTAGAAATATGTATATTTTCGATTAGTATAGAACTATTTAGTATCGTTTCGATTGTATTATTAAACGAATTATTTCGCTGGATCCATTCATTTGAATTAATGAAATTTGGAAATGTTGTATTGCAAGTAATATGTGCTTATATTGTGTTTGTTGTGTTAGACAAAATAGTCAGACAGCAGACGGTTTTTCAGGATAATAGAAAATGGGAGTAATTGAAAAAGGAGCTAAATGGCTCCTTTTTTGAATCTGTTGCAAAAACAATTGAAATTTATGACATCTGTTATATAATAGTTAAAAATTGTATTTTTAATGAAAAGAGATGATAACATGGCCATATTGTTGGCACTTATCCCAATTATGATGATTTTCATTTGTTTATTTTTATTTAAACAAACGTCATTAAGGTCCTCTTTAATTGCTTACGTTGTGTCTGTTGGAATCGTTTTACTCTCGCCAACGTTTCAACTAGGGATAAGTGAAACTGTGCACGCAACGATTAAAGGTTGGTTAATTTGTTTTATTGTCGGGTACGTGTTGTTTTTCGGTATTTTTTTATTTCACCTCATGAACAAAATGGGGTACATCGATCAAGTAGCGCGTTTTTTAGAAGAAGTGACGCACGATCGTTTATTACAAATGCTCCTTATGTGTTTTGGTATTTGTCCGCTAATCGAATCAGTAAGTGGATTCGGAATTGGCTTCATGGTTGCAGCACCTATCTTTCTATCATTAGGCTATAAACCGTTTCAAGCTGTACTACTTTCATTTATTGGTTTACTAGCTAGTTCATGGGGCGCAATGGCAACTGGTACGATTATCGGTTCGCAGCTTATAAATATGCCGCTTACAACACTTGGCACGAATACGGCACTACTAAGCATTCCGATGTTTGCTTATTTCATCATTCTTTCTTTACACGTTGTTGGCGGTTGGCAGGCGGTTATTGAAAAGTGGAAGGAAGGATGCGGTTTCTTTCTATTATTTTCTCTCGGAATTTATCTTTCTAACGCATATGTAAGTGTTGAACTAGCAGGTATATTAAGTTCTATCGTTACAATTGCATTTGGCTTTCTTATCATTAAATTAAAAGGGAAAAATGAACAAAATCTTATAACAGAACATGCTGCGGCAACGGAGAGAGAAGTATCTATTATAAAAATTATTAGCCCTTATATATTCCTAACAGTTTGTATTTTACTTTCTCGCCTTGTACCAGCATTACATGATGTATTCAGATCATATGCAGTCCTTGATTTAAAATCATACTCTTATAAACTGGAGCTACTATATTCACCAGGATTTTGGCTCGGTATGACTTGCCTATTTACTATTATTTTCTTCCGCATTCCATCTCATATTATTAAACAATCACTCTCGCAAACGATAAAACAATGGATTCCATTTGCAATTACGACGACGATGTTTATCGCCATTTCAGAACTAATGGGTGCATCTGGCATGCATTCATTACTTGCAAAAACAGCTGGTGAAACATTTGGAACGTTTTTCGTTTTCGTTGCTCCGTTTATCGGCGGAATCGGTGGCTTTTTAACAGGTAGTAACGCAGGATCAAATGCGATGTTCATAAAACTACAAATGCAAACTGCGCAAAACGTAGCACTCCCGTGGCAATACGTCACAACACTGCAAAACACCGCATCATCAGTAGCGACAATCGCTTGCCCGTCAAGGATTACACTGGGTGCGTATTTATGTAACATCCCTTATCGTGAAAATGAACTATTAAAGAAGACGACGTTAATGATTTTGGGTGCGGTGTTACTTGTGGTCGTAGAGGTTATTTTTTGGTATATGTTGAGAAAATAAGAAATCCTCCTGAGAAAGGAGGATTTTCTTTTTATATGGATAATGCCTTAAATATGAAAAGCTTCTACTAAATGAATAGGAGATGAAATGTATGCCCCTAAAAAACTACGGCGTGTTAAAAGGTACAGTTATACAATCAAAGATTGGAAAAGGGAAAACACCTCATTATCAAGTTCATTTACAAGGCGAAGCAGAAGTAGATTATCGTATTGCAATTAATGTGAAATCGCAAAGTTATCCGTCAGAAGTTTTATATTTTGCGAGTAACGATATTCGGTCAGAGGCGATTCATATTTTACCGACATTACCATTCGGTTTTACAGAAATAAAAAACAATGAACCGAAAGTAGCTTTAGACTACGTAAGAGGTAATGTATTTGAATCGAAACAAATGATTCCTTTACCTGCTGAAAAAGCAGGAGTGGATAATGATTTAAATGAAAAAATAGAACGTTATATAAAACGAGCAATAGAAGAAAAAGCAATTATTTACGCGTTCGGTGAAAGATGGGGACCAGAAGAAAATACACCCGATTCTTACTTCCATTTCGAACCAGGAAACGGTATACACGATATTCATATGAACCAAGGGAATGTAGAGAAATGGAAAGGTGATAATGGTATATGGCAAGACGGAGGTATACTCATTCACTTCGAAAAGGAAGAATCATGGATCGGTATTTTTCTTGCCTTCCAGTCGCAGTCATGGTGTACAGATGAAGAAGGACATGCTCGTGTTCCGGTTGAGCATTGTGATTATAAGAACAATAAGTGATGAGAGGAGGGCGTTCAAAACGAACGCCCTCCTCTTATTTTATAAAATCCAAAACTAACAAGTGTAGAAATACAAGAAAATAGTAGTGCCACACTAGAAAATGCAATGAGGTACATATTATACTTCATCACTTTTCCAATGAGCTGGTTACTGTCGTACTGAAATAGTCCTGCTATTATGTTGAATAAAAATAACACGATAAACATGACGATAACACCGTCTATTGATCCTTTAATATCTGGTTTACTTAAGGCGATATGTGCAGAAATACAAATGGCGATAAATAAAAATAACCAAAAAGAAGGATTTAATAAATTACTTATTGTAAATAAGCTGTTCAATAATACAAACGTCGATAAAAGCATGTTTTGAACCATTTCTATATTAATAGAAGTAGAAGCGATTGTTTTTTCGAGGGTTGTATTAAATAAGAAATATGAATTTGGTACGAAATAGCGCATTAAAAGGATTAACGCAGTAATACCGGAAATAATAGGACCGACTCCAATGAAGAAGTTCCCAATTCGTTGATATACACTTTTTTGATTGTATTGATGTTGTACGTAGCCTAAAGCACCTTGACTTGTATCTGTTGGGAAAAACTGCGTTGCTACAATTTTATGACGAAAAAGTACACACATAATGGCATGTCCAAGTTCATGAATAGGAACACCGATCCACGCCGTTAAAAGGAATCCTTTTCTTCCGAAAGCTCTCGACCAATACATGCGTGTTAATGATTCTAAATAGCCTAATAGAAATCCAATTACAATGATAACGCCAATTAAGGAAAATAATTGGATTACGCTTGTAAGGAGTATTTGAAAAATTGAGTTTACTAATTCCATTGCCTGTCATCCAATCTGTTAAAAATGTTATTTGTTCTGTTTCATAATAGCATTATTTTTCAAGATTGCTAGCACATATATTTTCATTTGAAAGAAGGATTTCATAATCTTTTTCTTGTAGTCATGTTTTATGTACAAAGTCATATATTGAATTTGTAACACCCTATACGGTATATGCTTAAAGGAGGGATGAGAGAATGAAATGTCCGGCGTGTCATACGGAAAATACAACAGAGGCAAAGTTTTGCGGGAATTGTGGACATTCGTTAACAGAGGGAGCAGTAGCGAGTGGTGCACAGGAAGAAGGTGAGCAACAGGCACGCGTAGCACCAGCAAAGGAAGCTCGACCAAATGAAACGGTAGAGCAAGCGAAGCGATTTGCAAGTGGCTATTTTCAGTTCTTTAAAAATGCTTTTAAATCACCATCGGCCATTATGAAAAGTGGGAATATTGAAGTGCGAAATGGAATTGTAAGTCTTGTTCTTATTTGTTTTTTAGGAGCATGTCTTTTTTATAGAATGATGAGTGCTGCAGCAGCTGTTACGAGAACATTTGCACCAGATATACCTACTCCTACATTCTTTTTGGACACTGTAACGGTCTTTTTATTTTTATTAATTTTAACTTTATTTGTCGGATTTATTATTTTTGTAAGCGGTAAGATGATGAAAGCATCTTTTTCGTATCTTGAAGTATTCGGTATATGGGGAACGATAGCAACTCCGGCAATTGCTATATTAGTTCTTTCTTTTCTTTTTAGTTTCTTATTAATCTTTTTCTTACCAATTTTATTAGGGCTGGCTACAACGTATATGGGAATTAGTATAATTGTAGCTACAGTAAAACTAGATAACGGCGGATTAGATCCTATTTATACACTTCTTATCGCAAATGTTTTAATCGGAATTGCAACATTCATTGTACTGTGGTCTTACATTAGCACGATAATTCAAACCTTTACACAGGGAATAACTGGCTTCTAATGAAAAGGTGGTTGAATGGATGAATGTATGTACAAAGTGTGGGACTCAGTTTGAAGAAGGTGTGCAATTTTGTCAAAACTGCGGGATGAAGAGGGGAAGTCCTGTAGTAAAGAAGAACATGAGTGGTGGTGCAAAGGTTGGCATTACACTGTTAGCACTATTTGTTATAGCGATTGTCGGACTCTATTTATACGGATCATCGTATTATAAGCAGTCGGCACAAGTAGACCGGATGATTACGATTTTACAAGAGAAGGACGGGGAGAAGTTAGCTGAAATCGTCACGGCAGATGATCCGTCAGTTGTTGTAACGAGAGAGAGTCTAATGCCACTCTTTTCGTATATAAAAGAAAATCCATCTTATGTGAATGAATTGAAAGAACATTTGAGGATAGATAAAAAACAAGGGAACGGAATCGAAAGAACAGACTTTTCGTTAACGAAAGACGGAAAGTATTTCTTTTTATTTGATCGGTATAAATTGAAAGCAAAGACGTATTATACGACGTTGCTTTCAAATGAAAAAGGTGCAGCTTTAAAAATGAACGGAAAAGAAATTGATAAGACAGATGACAAAAAGTTTGAGAAGCAATATGGACCGTTTCTTCCGGGAACTCAAATGTTTCAAGCAGAATATAAAAATGACTATGTGAAACTATCACGTGAAGAAAAGGTTGTACTTATGAAACAAGGTCAAAATAACGTAACGATAGATTTAACGTTGCAAGGTCAATATATTACTGTCCAAACGAACGTGCCTGGTGCAACATTGTACGTGAATCAAAATCCAGTTACAGCGCTGGTTGGAGAAGAAATTACGTGGGGGCCTGTAGCGACTGATGGAAGTGCGACGATTTATTTAGAACGAAATGGAGAAAATGGAAGGGAAACGACGAAGGTAGAAACGGTAACGGCATTTCCTTCGTATAATCTTCCATTCCAGAAGAAGAGCTCGGAAAAAACAGTTGTTTACAATGTTACTCCGCCAGCTACGACTCGGTATGTATATAATGGTTTTATCTTCCCTGATAGTGATATTCGAAAACTAACGAGTGCGGACTTAGCATATTTATCGAAAGAACAGTTGAAAATAGCGAGAAACGAAATATACGCAAGACATGGACATATGTTTCAAACGAAAGACATGCAAGCGTATTTTTCAAAGCAGTCTTGGTATAGAGAAAATCCATATTTTGCAGGAAAGCTAACGGATATTGAATCTTATAATGTTGAACTCATCAAATCAAGAGAATAGAATACGTGAAAAAAGGTACAGTGCATAACTGTACCTTTTTTATGGTTTTTTATCTGAACCAGGATCCCTTGAGAAAAAGATATGAAAGAGGAACGTGACTTTACTTGCTCCTCCTGATGTACTTGCTTGCACATCAGATAAACCATTAGATGTTAAAACACCTTCAGAATGAGGGGGTACGACTATTTTGAGAGTATCATCTGATTCTGATGATGCAGTAACTGTTATTGTATCATCAGATAAGTTCAAAATTTTTACAGTTCCGATTGGTAAGATGGACTTGCCAGCGTGTGATGCTGAAGCGAAGCGAGAGCCTTTCCAAATCGTTTGTGGGAAAGTCTCATCATTAGATAACCAAGCACGAGCACTATAAATGGTTGCGTTAATAGAGAATTCTTGATCAAGCGACAAGGCGGGTTTTGGTTCTTTCGGTTCCTCTGGAGTTTGAGCGAGAAGGCCGGCGCACATGTATGTTTCACCTACTTTCAATTGTTACTGTTATAGCATATTAAACATGTTGTTTATAAGACACGACGGTTACCTATTAAAGTATAGGTTTGTGCACCAAATTTGAAGTTGAAATTCTCTTTCTTTACAATGGAAGTAGGTGTTATTTCTAAAAAATATGGAAAACGTAAAGAGTATGTAAAAAAGAAGGAGTGGTAAAGTGAACTATGTCATTATTGGCGGAGATGCAGCTGGTATGAGTGCAGCTATGCAAATTGTTAGAAACGATGAAAATGCAAATGTTGTAACGTTAGAAAAAGGTGAAATTTATTCGTACGCGCAGTGTGGATTACCGTATGTCATTAGTGGTGCTATCACTTCAACGGAAAAATTAATCGCGCGTAATGTAAAGACGTTTCGTGATAAATACGGAATTGATGCGAAAGTGCGTCATGAAGTAACGAAAGTAGATACGGAAAAGAAAACGGTGTACGCAGAGCATACGAAGACGAAAGATGTTTTTGAATTTCCGTACGATCGATTATTAATTGCGACTGGAGTGCGTCCTGTTATGCCAGAATGGGAAGGTCGAGATTTGCAAGGCGTTCATCTTTTAAAAACAATTCCGGATGCTGAGCGCATATTAAAAACGCTAGAAACGAGTAAAGTTGAAGATGTAACGATTATTGGCGGCGGTGCGATTGGACTGGAGATGGCAGAAACATTCGTCGAACTTGGTAAGAAAGTAAGAATGATTGAGCGAAATGATCATATCGGTACGATTTATGATGCAGATATGGCTGAATATATACATAAAGAAGCAGATAAACACAATATTGAAATTTTAACGAATGAAAATGTGAAAGCATTTAAAGGAAATGAAAGAGTGGAACAAATTGAAACGGATAAAGGGACGTATAAAGCAGATCTTGTTTTAGTATCGGTTGGAGTGAAGCCAAATACTGATTTTCTTGAAGGAACAAATATACGTACAAATTATAAAGGGGCAATCGAAGTAAATGCATATATGCAAACGAATGTGCAGGACGTATATGCAGCTGGTGATTGCGCAACACATTACCACGTTATAAAGGAAATTCATGATCATATCCCGCTCGGAACGACTGCTAATAAACAAGGCCGACTCGCTGGACTGAATATGCTTGATAAACGAAGAGCATTTAAAGGTACGTTAGGTACAGGTATTATTAAATTTATGGATTTGACGCTCGCAAGAACAGGTTTAAATGAAAAAGAAGCAAAAGGGCTACATATTCCGTATAAAACAGTCAAAGTAGACTCCACAAATATGGCGGGCTATTATCCAAATGCGAAACCACTTTACTTGAAATTATTATATCGTTCTGACACGAAACAATTATTAGGTGGACAAGTAATTGGAGAAGAAGGTGTAGATAAACGAATTGATGTGATCGCAATGGCACTTTTCAATAAAATGAGCATTCACGATTTAGAAGATGTCGACTTAAGTTACGCACCACCATATAACAGCGTTTGGGATCCAATTCAGCAAGCGGCAAGGAGAGCAGAATAGCACTTTTTAAGTGCTATTTTTTTGCAAAGGTAGGTAAACTTTTTTAGCGAATAATAAAGAGGGGGAAACAGTTACATATAGGGAAGGGGATTATTAAAAATGTTTGTAACACTTCAAACAGTTCAAGAATCAGAAAAAGAAATATTACGTAATTTGTACGCACTATATCTTCATGACCTCTCTACATTCACTCCTAATATAAAGATTGGGGCAAATGGATTTTTTGAATACGAAGATTTGCGTATGTTTTGGGTAAATGATGGAATCACTCCGTATTTTATTAAATGTGATAATGATATTGTAGGGTTTTTATTGCTACTGGAACGTCCATTTTTAAAAAAGGAAAATGACTTTGGTATTAATGATATTTTCATATTGAATCAATATAAGGGAAGAGGAATCGGAAAGAAGGTTATTAAAAATGTATTAGAAGAGAAAAGAGGACAATATTTCGTTATTGAACTTATAAAAAACGTACCAGCTGTTACGTTTTGGAAGAAAGTATATAGAGAGCTAAACATTGAATTTGATGAACGAAAACAAATAATTGATGATGAAGAGTGCCTTGTTCAAACGTTTAAAATATAATGAAATAGGTGCTCTTACTATATTACTTTGAAATGTAGCTTTATCCCAAATTAACGGCCCGTAAAAGCCCGATTGGTGAGGGCTGATAATCAGTTGGTGATGAAGAAAACCTCCACTAATTAAAGTTTCACTTTATTTCGAATATACCGTTCACCCTTGAAAACATAGTACTTATCGCTTATATTTTCATATAGTATTTATTTTTTAATAAAGCAATGAACGAACCAGGGGGCACAGTATGGCAATTAACATGAAAACAATCGAAGAATGGATTGCTGAATCAAACGCAAGACAAGAAGAAGACTTTGGAAACGTTGTTGAAGAGATGAAAGAAGTATGCGTCGGACTTGATAATGCGACATTAATTTATACGAAAAATGTATTTTGTTTCGGTAAGAAAGTAGAAGTATTGTTCTTCTTCCAAGATCATGTCGTGATTGGACAAGAAAAAGATGATTATGTTGAAATCGAAAAATTAAAGTATGAAGCAATTACACATAGCAACTTAAAAACAAATGACAAAAATACAACGTTAGAATTAAAGTTTGCTAATGGACAATCTATCAATTTAGATAGTTTAAATGATAACTACGGTACGAAAAATTGGTTATTCGCGAGACAAATTAAGAGTATTTTTAAGTTAATCTAGTAAAAAAGCAGACCTCAAAGGGTCTGCTTTTTTATTTGTTTCCTATTACACAAAGGCATCCTCTTTCTTCGTAACATTTCACACTTTTAAATCCTGTTTTATAAAATAGGTTTATTAATTCTTCATTCGTTTTACATTTCTCCATATGATATTGAATTTTGAAAGTTTCAGCCACTAATAAAAAGGATCCGTTCGGTTGTAGGACGCGAAATACTTCTTTTATATCTTGTTCCACATCAGGCCAAAAGTAGTGTGTTTGAAAAGCGGTAATGAGATCGAAGAAGTTCGTATGATAGGGAATAGAAGAAACGCTTGCTTGTTGAACAATGACTTTTTGTTTTTGAACATCCTTTATATTCGTCTGTAGAGAATTTTTTACAGCTTGATTGGAGTAATCAATCCCATATATTTTCCCAAGTGGAGTTCGTTTTGAAAGAGTGTGTATCGTTTTACCTCCGCCACAACCGATATCTAATATGATTGCATCTTTCTTTATATGTAATTTCTGTAATGCCCAATTTGTTAGCCCCGTATGTGCACTGTTCATAATACAAAGCATGGAAGAACCAATTGTCCCGCGAGGTTTTTTTGCTTGCTGGATTAATCGTTGTAAAATGCTCAAGTTAAACTCTCCTTTTATGTAAGAATATATACTCATTTCGCTTTTTATAAATTAAGTCCTTTAAAAAAAGCACGCCGTCCACCGGCGTGCTTCTAATTACGCAAATCCCCTTTTAACCAATTCCGCGCTCGATACGCCCCAACAGGAATTTGAATAAGAGACGTTTCATTTCCAGTATCTATCCCGTATAACTGATCACATGAATTTGTATCAAAACTTAGTAATGGATGCCCGCCCATCCCCATCGCGGTCGCAGCAAAAACGAGTTTATGAACGAGTATACCAGCTTCCATTTGGTGAATACGGTATCCTCTATAGCCTAATACATTTGTATAGTAATCTTTCTTTCCGACTACATGTAGGCAAAGCGGTACTTGAAAAAGATTCACGTTATCCATCGTCATACTAGATTGAAGGGGATAACGAAGGTCTCCGTATCGAAGTGGTTGTATGGAATGATTTTTGCTGTTATAAGAATAAGCGCCGTTTTCTATATCTTTTACGTTATAAAAACATCCATATAAGGAGACGCGCGTATTTTCATTTACATACTGACCATCAAGGTCGTTGTAATAAGGGAAGGCGAGGCTCGCTTCTTGTAGTAAAGTAGCGAGCCCTGTTGCATCCCATTTCGTTAAAGTGAAGTCAGCATCAGGGGAATACCGTTCTTTACAAAGTTGTAAGAAATCATACGATAACCGTTCTACTTGCGGCAACTGTACAGCGTGCGCATGATGTTGATAGTGTTCTTCATGATGTAGTGTGTGGAAGTGTGCTGTCGATTCGATCATAGAAGCTTCATTTATTTTTGTTATCATAGGATGTTTATATACTTGCTTTGATCGAACGAAATATTCGTGTGCTAACGGCGGAATTTGCTGTAACAACTCATGAGAAGTAACTGTTTTATTTTCACGGTAATCATTGTGAAACCAATTAGTTTGCGGTTCTGTACTTAAAGGAACAACAGCATACACACTTTCTTCGCTTTCTGATAGTCCGAGTAAATGATTGATTGCACGGTCTAGAAACTGAAAATATACGCCATTTGTGTAACCGAATTGTTTGGCACATGCAAGTAATTGGCCGATGAGAACACCACTATCTAACCCTTGAAGTCGATATGAAAAGTTATTGTATTTAAAGTAGTTTTTCCAAAACATAGTGGATACAAATGCAGCACCAAAACAAGACTGTATGTTACAACGATTGCCAAGTGCTTCCGAAAGATAAGAATCGAAATTTCCTTCACGAAGTAAAACAAGCCGGTGATGCGCGGCATCGTAATGGTAAATGCCGTCTGGATAATCGTCAATCTTTAAATATATATACAATTCATTTGGATATAAAGCCCCGCCTGAAGGGATAGATCTTCGGAATAAAATTTTTTCGCTATTTAGCTGGCATAACTGAGTTAAACCGAATGAGTACCAAAGGTAATGACCAATTTCCTTCAAAGTTGGTGTAGTAGAAGAGTTAGGTACAGAGAATGGTATTTCTAAAGGGAGAGGGATGACAGGTACATTTCGATATAATTTATAAGGAAGCGGTGCATCTTCCCAGTCCACTTCATGATTTGGCATAATTTCATCAATTGAAAAATGGAGATGATGTAAAAAAGTATCTAGCTGCATAGAATCCCCTCCTTTACTATGGAAACGGATGCGGATGTGGATTTAATTGTTCATTCGTTAAAGGTTCGTTTGTATATCCAAGTGTCATCGGCACAGTATATACTCTATCTAGTCCTGTAACCCGAGTAAGATGGTGGCCGAACGTCATCGGTAACATGCCTGGAATAATGACTTTTACACAATGTAATCCGTTTTTTTCTATAAGAGGTACTGTTTGATCTACAACGATTACATCAAGTCCAGATTGCTGCAGACGGTTTAAAAGTTGATGAAGATCGGATGTTAAATCTAGATCAACTGATTGTAATGCATTCATTTCTTGGAACGACTGCACCGGGGCATCGTCACGTAAAAGAAAGTGAAGACGTTCTTCTGCTTCTTTCAATCCGTACAGCATACTATGGTCTTCCATTTTATTAACGAGATAAGGATCGTGTAAGCAGTTTTCGTAATGCTCTCTTTTTTGTTCGAGTTCATCGTCTGCTATTAGTAACATGCCTGCTATTTCATGGATGGCACTCTTTAAAGCGCGGACAGGGTCTAAATGAGAGCCTCCCGCACAAACAACGTTCATTCCATTTTCACGCGTATTTTTCGCAATTACCCATAAGCTTGGGATACCGTGTTCCATCGTTGCGTTAAAAGCATGTAATTCATACCCAGTAATCGTGTACAGCCGCTGAATCATTAATTGTAATTCCGTATCATTTGCTGAACTAAGATCAAGGCGGGGGAGAGGTAATTCGGCATACCAAGTGAGCAAAAAGGCGTCACGCTCTACAATTTCTAAAATGCCGTGAAAAATTGCTTCTTCTAAACTACCACCAATTGCACATCCATTTGATGTTTCATACACGAAAGCATCTCGATGACCGAGACTATAATAAGCAATTGATTCAGGAACTAAAAGTGGCCGGTTTTGTAATAAAGAGTAGCCCCATACCCAGTTTTGTTCATAGTCAGGATCAAACGGTTTAAACGGAAAACTATTACGATTATAATGTTCATTTGTATGTACACCGAGCAAGAGGGGATTAAGTGCATGATCCTCTAACTCACGAAAACTGCCGTGTACATTTGTCTTTTTTCCTCGAGGTGACATACCACAATATCGTTCTAAACCTTCTAAAATAGCAGTCGCTTCACTCATTGCAAATGAATGAGTTCGGCCTGCAACACCTTCGTTTCCAAACATTAATGGCATGTTTATAATAACGTCAGCAAATGGTAATAAAGAATGCTGCATTTTTCCGTTCAACATACCGACGCGATAATCTAAATAATCTCTCGTTAAAAATGTGTTTAGTTCATGAATGGAACGACAGCGATATGCTGCTTCGCTTGTTTTTAAGCTCGGTTGTAACGAAATCGCAGCTGCATCTGCCGTATCATCAGGCAAATTGCTACATACAGGGCAGAGCGGATCGGGAAGAAAAGAATGCCGCGTACATTGCAGTGTTTGTAAGTTTAGTAAAATGAGTTCATTTTCTAAAGAAGAATGGTTAAGAGTTAATATTTTCTCTGTTTCTGCACGAATAAGATGGCACATTTGTAACATACCATTTGGGGTGGCACGTACATCACGCCTTGTTACATTATCTGCCTTTAACGCATATTTCCGCTGTAGTGCCCACATTTCTTGTTGATCAAATCCAGCGATAAATCGGCGTCCATCAGAGCAGTTGGAACAGCCAGTTGCAAGAGGATGAATGTAAGGACCGATAATACCTTCACCAAATGAAGTGAATGCACGTAGCCATGGAATATGATTCGACCGAAACATTAGCTCGGCATCATGATGAATAGTAGAAGGAGAGCCATCATGTAATACGAGAGCGAGATGAATATTTTCAGGGAGTTCTTCTGTAAGGTTATGTTGGCGAATGATAGAATATTGTTTGCATAGTTGATCATGTACATAGTTTGCAAGTAAGCCATCTCCTATAAGCAATATATTTTGAGTCATAGACTGTCCTCCTTTGCAATTAATACACCGTACACACCATCTAAGTTTTCTTTCAAAAATGATTCAATGGCTAAATCAAACACGAATGGATAAAAATTATGTTCTTCTAAATGTTGCAAGGCAAGCTGCACAGATTGCACACCTGGAACTTCTTCTTCCGCTTGTATTTCCACTCTAAAAGAATCCGTGTCATATAAAATAATAGAGGATTCAGGCAAGATATTAGCTCT
Source organism: Bacillus wiedmannii (assembly GCF_001583695.1). Lineage (GTDB taxonomy): Bacteria > Bacillota > Bacilli > Bacillales > Bacillaceae_G > Bacillus_A > Bacillus_A wiedmannii. The sequence goes on from NZ_LOBC01000031.1 coordinate 28,835, forward strand.
GTAAGGAGTCTCTTCATTTTGAATATGAAGAAGTGATAGTTGTAGTGCGTTTCGTAAGGCTAACGTCATATTAATATTAGATGCACCGTACCAGCGATCATTTATACCGACCCAAACGACAGGAAAGCTGAGAATCTCTTCGCTTACTGCTATTTTAGGTGTTTCATGAATTGTAGAGAGAGCATCGTAATAAAATCTACAATGTTTATCATGAATTGCAGTTAAATCAATCGTCGTAATTTCTTCTAGCATATGTGACTGCCGCTCATACAATTTGTTATTTAAATGTTGTTGCAGTGCCCGGTATACACCTTCTGTCATCGTTTCTCCAGCACCGATACCGATATCGTTATGTTCCGGAATAAGTCGGTGCATAATTTCTGCTACATATGTTTCAATTCCTGCTAAACCAGCTTCTCGGCGCGCTTCATTATGAGTCAAACCACCACAAGTCATAAGAGGCAGGAGGGAAGCAGGACCATCTGATAGTGGGGTAGCTACTTGAATATGGCATTGTGATAACGGTAATTGATATGAATCTTTTTCATCCCATACATGGAATAAACCAGCTTCTTTAGAAGTTAATGAGTCGAAAAAGCGGAATAAATCAGTTGAGGTATGTTGGTTGGACCGCTGTTCAAGTTGTTCAGAAAGATTTTCTATCGTATCAATTGTAAAACTTTCATCAGTTGCGAGAGGATGTTTTATAAAAGGATGCCATGCTCCTTCGAGTGTTTCGTAATTTAATAAAAAGAATTGTGGTTCTTTTTCTCGGTAAGAATCATCAGCGACATGCTTAAGTAATTCAAATACGATTATATTTGCTAACATTGCAGATGGGAGTGGTGAAAATGATGCTGATGAATGTTCATTTTGTAAAGTCGTTTCATGTAGCCGGTGCCATGCGGATTCCCAGCATTCTTCACGATTAGCTGTTACGATAGGGCCGGCTATACCAAGTGCTGATAAACAGACGGCAGGTATGAAGTTCTTTCCTACTTCTCTACAAATCGTGTGAACTGCTCTTAGGCCTTCAATATCTCCATTTTGAGAAACATACAAAATCCAGTCGAAAGGCTCGAACACTTCATGCAGGGGACGATCAATTGTCGTATCTATTTCCTGAACAAGGACATGATCATCAACTTCATGTGCAAGTTCTACTAGCTCATGAATGCGATCGTAATTTGTTTCCTCATAATCTGTAACAAGGTAATGAAAGGTAGGTAATCCTGATTCTAATAAAGAAGAAACTAAGGAAGTAAGCATATCTCCAGAACCAATTATAAGGACGTTTGCCGCGCGATACGTTTCGAATTTTAGAGCGCCTGAATGAGAATCAGCTTCTAAAAATTCAATTTGTGAAGCGTATCTATCAAGTAATGCGCTATTTAATTCATGAGGTGCATCTTGACTTACATCCCGAACGAAACCATTTTCATATAAAATCTCTCCAATTTCAAATACACGATTTTGATAGGGGAGAGGGAGACCATCGGTTATTTCTGCTAAAGAATAATTCCCGTTAAACATTGGCATTAATTTTTCAATCCAGTTGTAAATTCCATCACCGTCCATACGAAATGAACTGGCATTATTTCGAAAATAGACACCCCCGTTTGAGTCGGGGAGGAAAAAAGTATCCTTATTTGCTTTAAGTTTTGCATCAATTGGAAGGTTATTCATTTTAATCCTCCTTACGTTTTAGGCATACATTATTAGCTTATGTTATGAAATTTGTCCCATATGAACGCAATAAAAAAAGGCTGTAGAATAATTCATTCTACAGCCTGTAATAGATTATTAATCTATCAACCTTCTAATAATAATGATTTTGGATCTTCAAGCATATCTTTAACAGCAACAAGGAAGCTAACTGCTTCTTTACCATCAACAATACGGTGATCGTAAGATAAAGCGATGTACATCATTGGACGGTTTTCCATACGTTCTGCATCAATTGCAACTGGACGTACTTGGATTTTGTGCATTCCTAAAATACCTACTTGTGGGCTGTTTAGAATTGGTGTTGACATTAGAGAACCGAATACACCACCGTTTGTAATTGTGAATGTACCACCTTGTAACTCTTTTAATGAAAGTTTGTTATCGCGTGCTTTCATACCTAAATTACGAATTTCGCTTTCGATTTCAGCGAAGTTTAATTGGTTAGCATCGCGTACAACTGGAACAACTAATCCATCTGGAGCTGCTACTGCAATACCGATATCATAGAATTTTTTAATGATAAGCTCATCGCCTTGAATTTCAGCATTTAATAATGGGAATTGTTTTAATGCTGCAACAACTGCTTTTGTGAAGAATGACATGAAACCAAGACGTACATCATGTTTTTTCTCGAAAGCGTCTTTACGCTCTTTACGTAATTCCATGATTGCAGTCATATCAACTTCGTTAAATGTTGTTAACATTGCAGATGTTTGTTGAACTTCTACAAGACGTTTTGCAATTGTTTGACGGCGGCGGGACATTTTCACGCGCTCAACTGGTTTTTCGAATTCCGTTTTTGCAACTGGAGCAGGAGCTGGACTTTTTGGAGCAGCTGGTGCTTCTTTTGGAGCTGCAGCATGAGCTTGTACATCGTGTGGTCTCACACGTCCAAGTGGATCTGTGCTACGTACGTCGTTTAAGTCGATTCCTAATTCACGAGCCATTTTTCTAGCTGCTGGTGATGCGATAGGACGGTTCGTATTTGGTAAACCTTGTAAAGTTGCAGCTTGCTCAGCATTTGGAGCCGCAGCTTTCGGTGCCTCAGTTTTTTCTTGTTTTGGCTGTTCAGCAGCCGGTGCAGGTGTACCTACTGCAACTGGTGCTCCGTTTGCATCTAAAATTGCGATAGTTGCGCCAACTTCAACTGTATCCCCAGGTTCGCCTAGTAACTTCGATACAATACCTGAATCTTCTGCAATGATTTCTACATTGACTTTATCAGTTTCAAGCTCAACAACGCTGCCACCTTTCTCAACTTTGTCGCCTACGTTGATAAGCCATTGTGAGATAGTTCCTTCAGTAATAGATTCTGCAAGCTCAGGTACTTTAATTTCGATCATTTTAAATGTCCTCCCCTTATTTGCCTAACGGTGTGTTTTTTCTTCTTTTGTCTTCGGTAATCTCCATTTGTTAGCCTGCCCCTGGGCAGAAGATCTGCCCGGGGAACAAGCTAGAAACCTTCATTGTTACTTTCAGTTGCTGAAAACTTCAATTTCTTGTTTATCTTGACGGAAGTTATACTTCACATCTAAAGCGTGTGCAACAATTAGTTCTTGCTCAGCTTTGTGAGCGAATGGATCGCCGCCAGATGGGCTAGAGCGATCTGGGCGTCCAATGTAACCTGTTTTCACTTTATCTCCAGCAAGTTCGAACAGAATTGGAGCCATGTAATGCCATGCGCCCATATTACGAGGTTCTTCTTGAACCCAAATAATTTCTTCTAAGTTTTTAAAGCGTTTAATAATAGATTGAACTTTCTCAGCAGGGAATGGGTACAGCTGTTCAATACGAACGACATGAACTTCATCTAAGTTATACTCATGTTTACCAGACTCAATTTCTGCTGCTAAGTCAATCGCCATTTTACCTGTGCTTAAAACAAGACGTTTTACTTTAGTTGGTTTCATGCCAAGGTTTTCTTGTTCTAGAGCAGGTTGGAAACGTCCTTCGCTTAACTGACTAGCAGTTGAAAGCGTAAGTGGGTGACGTAATAAACTCTTTGGCGTCATCAATACTAATGGTCGAACAGCTTCTGTTCCTAAGATAGATGCTTGACGACGTAAAATATGGAAGTATTGTGCCGCGCTCGTTAAGTTTGCCACTGTCCAGTTATTCTCAGCAGCTAACTGTAAGAATCGCTCTGGACGTGCACTAGAATGCTCTGGTCCTTGACCTTCATAACCGTGCGGTAATAGAAGAACTAAACCAGATTTTTGACCCCATTTTGCTCTTCCTGCTGAAACATATTGATCAAATAATGCTTGCGCAGTATTTGAGAAGTCACCATATTGCGCTTCCCACATAACAAGAGTTTCTGGAGCGAATACGTTATAACCATACTCGTAACCAACAACAGCAGCTTCTGATAACGGACTGTTATGAACAGAGAAGGATGCATTAATGTTTGGTAAGCGATGTAATGGTGAATATGTTTCATTTGTATCAGTATCGTGTAATACGATATGACGGTGCGCGAATGTACCACGCTGTGAATCTTGACCAGTTAAACGAATTGGCGTACCTTCTTGTAAAATAGAAGCGAATGCTAATGACTCAGCAAGTGCCCATTCAATTTTACCGTTCTCTTCAAGAGCGTCTTTACGGCGTTCAAGAATTTTCTTCACTTTCGGATATACGTTAAAGCCTTCTGGCCAAGATAGTAGACCTTCATTAATTGCACGAAGTGAGTCAATCTCAACACCAGTATCCATTGGCTGAATGCCTTTTGCAACAACATCTGGCACTTTAACGTCAATTGTTGCAGCGCTCGTATCAGCTGGCGGTACTTGTGCATAGTCAGATTTTAATTGCTCTTGTATAAACTGAGTCATTGTTTCAACCTCATCTGCATTTAGAACACCAGCAGCTTGTAATTGATCTGCATAAATCGCTCTTACAGTTGGATGATTTTTAATCTTTTTGTACACTTGTGGTTGCGTAACTGCTGGGTCATCCATTTCGTTATGACCGTAGCGGCGGTAACCAATTAAATCGATTAAGAAGTCTTTTTTGAACAATGTACGATATTGAATCGCAAGGTTAGCAGCAGCAAGACAAGCTTCTGGATCATCAGCGTTCACGTGAACAATCGGAATATCGAAACCTTTTGCAAGGTCACTTGAATATTTCGTAGAACGAGAATCATAGCTATCAGTCGTAAAGCCAACTGCATTGTTTGCGATAACATGAATTGTTCCGCCTGTTTGGTACGCGTTCAATCTGCTTAAGTTCAACGTTTCAGATACAATACCTTGACCAGGGAATGCAGCATCACCATGAACTAAAATTACGAATGATTTTGAAGTATCTTGTTCTGGAAGACCAGATTTTTTACGATTCTCTTGAGCCGCACGTGCAAAACCTTCTACAACAGGGTTAACGAACTCAAGGTGACTTGGGTTATTTGCTAATGTAACGCGAGTGCTAACTTCTTCGTTACTAACGACTTGTTCTCTACCTAAATGGTATTTCACGTCGCCAGTCCATCCAGAATTTGCCACTGCGCCTTCTATTTTTGCATGTTTGAACTCAGCAAACATGTGACTATATGGTTTTTCTAATACGTGTGCAAGTACGCTTAGACGACCGCGGTGAGCCATACCAATCATGACATCTTCTACGCCGCCCTTTGCACCTTCGAGAACAATTTCATCTAGAACAGGTACAAGCATATCAACGCCCTCGATAGAGAAACGCTTTTGCCCAACGAATGTTTTATGCAAGAATTGCTCGAAACCTTCAACAGCTGTTAAACGTTTTAAAAGAGCAGTTCGTTTTTTATTTGATAGTGGTTGACGCAATGAATTTGATTCCACCATTTGATGTAACCACGCGCGTTCTTCACTATCTTGTATATGAGAAAATTCATAAGCTAAAGATTTTGTATAAACGTCTTTTAATCTATGAATTACATCAAGTGCAGTGTGAATACCTTCTGGCGCATCTTGCCATACTGTTTTTGCTGGAATCGCTTTTAAGTCAGCGTCGCTCAGTTCGTTCATTGCTTTCTCAAGAAGAGATTGTCCATTAGCAGCATCTTCCATCGGATTGATGTGAGCCAACGTATGCCCGAATGAACGAATTTGTTCAACAAGCTGAACGACTTTAAGAATTTTTTCAATGTTCCCTGTGTTTTGAGGAGAAAAATGTGTTGCTGTGTTGTCCCCTGTTACGACATCATCTTGAAACGAAGGAGCTCCAAAAATTTCAAAAAGCTCTTGTAATTCCGGATCAACAGAACCTGCTCCAGTTACGTAAAGATCATACTGCTCAATAACATAACCAAGGTTCGGACCATGGAACTTGGCCCAAGGGTTTGTCGTTGTATTCTTCCTCGTCATTTGTTTAAACCTCCCAATGCATATAATCCTTTTTCCATACAAAAGGTGCATTTTGCTCTTTTCAATAATTGATGAACCAATAATCAATGTAAATGTTTTCTTTACTCTTATGTTATTACAATAATTTACATAATACCAAACACTATTACTTATCTGTTTTGTAAAAAAACATTCACAATAACTTATCACCCAAGTTAATCTTTCATGTTATAAAGTAATTCTACAGAAAAATGGGGTGGATATATTTGGTATACCTATACAAATAACTAAAATTGTTGCATGTAAATATAAATATAATAGTTAGAATGTTTCGATGAAAAAGAGTTCGAATTATGTATATTGAAATAATAAGCGCTTTCATTGATATTATACAACAATATAACGGAATATAGTATAAAAAATAAAAAATTATGAATTTATCGTAAACTTTATTTAGATAGTGTTAAATATTGAAAGGAAAGTGAAGGATTTCTACAAAAAAAGTTGCTAAACATAAAAAATGCTTCATAAACAGTTAGTTTCTATAAATATGCCGAAAAACACCGTAAAACCAATAACGCATTTTGTGGAATAAAGAGATAAATGAAATATTTTAAAAGGATAAAACAAATAGGGAGATATTAAATTTTAAAAAAAGAGAGGAGGAGATATAGTAACGGTTCATTACAGTGTTCCATGTTTCATTTCAAAATAGACGTGCTGAAAATGAAAAAGTTTCTTCTATATAAATAGAACGAAAAATAAACAAAATGAATGTAAAGGAAACTTGACGTAAAGTTTCCTTTACATATATACTCGATATAAGGGAGGAGGGAGAAATTTCCTTGGAAAATAAAATGGTCGAATACCGAAAAAAATTTGGACTATCTCAAGAAAAATTGGCTGAGAAACTTGGAGTTTCTAGGCAAACTATCATTTCAATTGAAAAGGGAAAATACGATCCATCACTTCCGTTAGCATTTGAAATAGCGAAAACATTTCAGACAACGATAGAACATGTATTTATTTATGAAGGAAAAGAAGAGGAGGAATCGGAATGAATTATTCACAAAAGTACTTTTTAATTATGGGAATTATTTTCTTTATTATGAGTGGAACCATGGTATTAGCGGGCATAATGACGCATTCTGCACCACCGGCTCCAACGTATACATTGCTTGCGATGATGATTATGTGTTTTTGCTTAAGTTACTTACACCCGCAATTTAAAGAAAAAGATGAGCGAATGAAACTTATTCGTTATAAAGGAATGTTCTTCAGCTTTTTTGCATTAACAGCATATTACCTTCTTTTCTCTATCGGCTTAAACTTAAAAATACTTACACTATCTGCTACTGAACTATTGAACATACTGATGGCACTTACGATGAGTACAGTTTTTATCTCATTTGTTGTTTTAGCGAAAAGATATTAAGATGGAAGAGAGAAAGGAAGATTAACATATGCAAATGATGTATGCTTTTGGCATTGGGCTTGTATTATTTTTAGCCGTATTCTTATTTATTCGTAAAGACGTTCAAGGTGGGACGTTAACGAAAAGAGGCTTTTATAAAATGATCGGCTGTTTAGTTGTTATGTTTATAGCGATTATCGTAATGATCGTTTTAATAAATCAGTCACTATAGAATTTAAAAATGGAACCTTACTGTAGTAAGGTTTTTCTTTTTGGTTTAAAATCCGAAATTTCCCACATAATCCATTTACTACATATAATCGATATTATATAATTTAATAAAATGATAGATAGGGAGAATAGTATATGAATAAAAAAACTATCTTCTTTTTATTAACATGCCTACTACTTATAGCTAGTATTACTTATATAATATGTAACAAACGAGAACAAGTGCCACCTATGTTAGTATGGGAGGGCCAGAAATACTACGTAACGAATGAACCTGCCAAAGCAGAAGAAGTTGGGCAAAGGCTCGGAGAAGTAACAAAGAAACTTGAAACAAGTAAAAAACCTACTAAAAATAGTGAATCCAATATATTACAAGAAAAAACAGAACTATTCACAGTGATAGAAGAAGAAAAAGGTCCTCACTCCCCTTTAATCATAAAGGAGCCTTATAGTGACGAATATAGAATAGTAAGACCGATGTTACATGTACTATAAAGTGAAAAGGAGACTCATATGCAGACAGTAACTTCATATCCATGGTCGTTAAGAAAAATGTTTGTTTTTTTCCTTTGCTTCATCCTTCCGCCAATCGGTGCAATTTATATTTTGATGAATCGAGAGGCGCTACAAAAAAGAGACTTCATTTTATATGTATTATTTGCTGCTATTAATATATCGCTTTGGTTATCGCTTATGATCTTTGATCGGAGTATGTGGATGGTAGCGGGGCATTATGTACTTGGAGCAATTGTAATTGTTTTTTCGAATATGAATAAGAGATAAGCCAGTAATTTTAAAGTTGCTGGTTTTTCTTTTGCTATTTATATGGAGATAGAGAATTATCTCATTTTAGTTTAAATAGATCAGCAGGCGCTAAATTAGGTGAGAGATATTTGCCACCAACTAAAAAATAATTGGAGGTAAAGGGAATTGGAACTAGATGATAAAGTATACAATCAAATTGTACAACTGTGTGAAGAGGGAGATATTCTATTTGAAGTAGAACAATTTGATCAAGCAATAGAGAAATATTTAGTGGCTTTAGATATGGTGCCAGCACCAAAGACGGATTGGGAAGCAAGTACTTGGTTATATACAGCAATAGGCGACACTTATCTTATTAAAGATGGCTATGAAATGGCAAAAAGTAATTTTTATAATGCTTTAAACTGTCCAGACGGTATTTCGAATCCATTGATTTTATTGAACACGAAAATATAAAAACTTTATTTATATCCATTGAAGGCAAATTAAAAACGTTTAAATTATAGTCGGTAAAATAATACCGGCTTCTTTTTTACCCCCGGGGCTATCAAAAATAAAAAAGTTTTGCCAGGTGCCCGCAAAATCCGTGCAGAATTTAAAACTTCGGGTCTAAATCACTAGATAATACTATACGTTTTACGGACTATAAACCTTTCTTATGTATTACTACTATACCGAATACATACCGCTAAATTCCTAGACAATTCTCTAGGGAAAACGGCTTTAAAACGTAAAATACCGACTCTAATTAGTAATTTGAAAGGAACTACGTACTACATTACGGCTAGTGATGCGTATGTGAGTGTGAAGTAATAGTAAAGCCGACTCATATCAAGCTGAGTCGGCTTTGTTTAGTTTTTATTCTTTACTTTTTATAGCTTCTTTTAGTATTTCAAGGGTCTGCTGTAACCATTCTATAGCTGTTAAGTTTAATGCAGGGAAATAAATGTAAGCATTATATTTAATAAATTCCTCTTTTTCACTATCAGTTAGATTACTGTTTAAAAACAAAAGTATATCATTTTTAGTATTTTCGATACATATTTTAGTAACTTCCATTATAAATTCATTAAGAGCTTCCTCAGGTGATTCAATATCTTGGTGAAATGTTCCTGCTAAGAAATCACCTAATTCTTCATAATGGCTATATTTATTTTCCATACAAATTCTCCTCTACTTTTCTGGATATCCTGTAATAATAAAACTTCCTTGGTTATCTTTTTTCAAAACAATCACAGCATTTTCCACATCTAAAGCACCATTTGATCCTCTTTCGACATATCGTCCAAGTATACTATTACCGTTTTACTTTACGTAGGTTATTACATTAGCGAAAAATATTTTGAAGTTCGTTATCCATTCTCTCAAAATCGTTAGCTACCGAATGAATATTATCAATCGCTTGTTGAAAAGCAGCAGAAAATTGTTTCGTTAAATCTAAAACTTGTTGATTCGCTTCTTGTGCTTTGGAATTAACAGATAGTGTTGTACGCGTCGCCTTTGTTATAGAACGACTTGTTGCACTTTGAAGCCTGTCAGAGGCTAATCCCATTTTCGTAGCAATTTGTGTTGCTGTTTGTAAATTACTTTGGAATTTTCCCATTACTTGAATCCTTTCTATACTTAATAAACCATGAAAATTATACCATATTAGTATAAATTTTTATATTGACAGAGAGCCTTTGTTGGGGGGGTTTTTTTTAGAGTCTAAAAGGCAATAATTCCGAGAAATACCTTTGTGCGAACGCGGTAAAAAGGATTTAACGATTTATGATACGGATAGTTATAGAACAGTCGAAATTTATTGCAGAGCGACAATCGTAAATATACACGAAATGAGCGCCGCAGAATTTATTGAAGCGGTACTAGAGAGACAGAATTAAACCAGCGGCAACTGGTCGGAAAACAAACCCGGGCAAGGTAAGACGAAAACGATGACGGCAATTTTATATATAGAACGAGTAAAGAGCGTGCGGCCTACACACGTTCTTTTTTACGTTTATTTAATCGGAAAATGCGCGACGAAGGACCCGCTCGTGTCCTAATAAGTATAGGCGGTAAAAATTACGAAGGAGGACGTTTGTATGGAAAAAGAAACTGAAGATGCAGATATCCTAGCGGAAGATACACTTAAAAAACATTTCGGCGATCCTACCGGTTTTTCACGTGTATCGAATTCGCTGGTAAGACTATACACGTTATTACCTGAATTTAATTCCGATGTTGTGGGTTTGTATGCTTATATGTGGTCTTGGCGGATGCTCTATTTTTTTGTCTTAAAAATGAGTTCTATTAGTTTTCCGATCTCTATTTAAAGGTGCAACGACCTGTTTAATTATCGAATGTTGATTCTGCTGATCTACTAGCGATTGTTTTGATAGATGAGTGTATCGCATAACCATCCGTAAATCACTGTGACCTAATATGAGTTGTAAATGGCGTAAATCCATGCCTGACTCTAATGCAGCGGTAGCACTCGTATGTCTGAATAAGTGCGGGTGTACGTTTTTCTTTATTCCCGCTCTCTTAGCGAATGACTTTAAACGCTTATTAAAGTGGTCCTTATCGATTGGTTCGCCTTAGTTGGTTAAGAATATATATTCACTATCGAAATCAACTTTATTCCCCGTTATCAACTCGATAATAAATTTGCTCGTCTGTTTCTGTATTGGGACTATCCGATATTTTCTACTCTTTGCATTCCGTCCTCTTACATGTATAACGTTATCCTCAAAATCGATATCGTTAATAGTTAACGTTAAAGCCTCGCTAATCCGTAGCATTCCATCTAGTAAAACGTTCATTAATACGAAGTCCCTAAAATCGCTAAATTTTCTTTTGTCAGGTGCGTTTAGTAGTTGTTTTACTTCAACTAAAGATAACGTTTCGATTTCCTCCAAAGGTTCGTTAAGATTTTTAACTTTTAGCAAAGGATTTTCGTCTATTATTCGTTCTTCATATAAATACCGGCTAAATGCTCGTAAAGTTTTTAGTCTAGTATTAACGGTAGATTCCGACAAACCAACCGTCATATATTTCTCTTTCTTAAAACGATGCCCCTCGAATTTAACTTTTTCATTTCGCATATAAAGGACATAGTTTCGGATTATATCTGTATCAAGAGCGACTAAATTATGCGCTATATCTTTTTCGTTTAAATACTCGATAAAATAATGAAAGTTTTCACGGTATTGACGTAAGGTACCAGGCGCTCGTCCTTCGGCTTCTTTTACGTGAGTGAATGTTGTAAATAGAACGTGTAAATCGTCTAAGGTACGACGAGTAGTACGCGTTTGTTTTATACGTTTACCTTTCAAACGATTAGAAGACAAACAAAAAACCCCCTTTCCGTTTTATAACGAAATAGGAGGTTTCCATACCGACATACAGTTTGGCGGTGTACCGTAACCCTGTCGGCTAAATCAATGAGTAAATCATCGCATAAAAATAACGCTCTATCCGTTGATAGAACGTCATTTCATCGTATTTTATGACCCCGGAGAGGCTCGAACTCACGACCTCCACCCTGTCAAGGTGGCGCTCTCCCTGCTGAGCTACGGGATCTTCAAAAATGATTATGTATTTGTAATTTTAATCATTATGTTAAAGTAATTATACATAATTTACTGAAAATTTACAATATTTTTTGTAGTAAGTTTTTAAAGAGGTAGTGTAATAGAAAATAGTTTTTATTTTAGAGGTGTATTAGTATGTATGTTTTTATATGTAATAAATAGAAGATACTGAGGTGTTATGACTTCCGATACCAATCCAAAGGCCCCTCATCACTCAAATCAACTAGAAAAGGGAATAAGAAATGTAAAGGTAAGCTTATAAGTTCTGGCATAGCGTTCAATGTTTTCTTTGATAGATATTGTCTTCTGAAACAATACGGGCAATCTATTTCGAATGTCACGAGTATCGACCATACATCTTTTATTGTCCACTTCGTTTTACAATATGTACAACGCGCCATGGGGTTCCTCCTCATTTTAAGTTTTCTTCTAGTATATTCCATTCTATTGTACGAAAGTCATTTGTATTTTGTGTGATAAAATGTAATTTGTTTTATTTTTATGTGGATCTATTAGGTCATTTATGATCATTTACATATCGTTTGATCTTTTTGCAGGGTGATAGGTTTTCAGTTTTAATATGCAAATTGGCCAATATATCCTTTTTACAATTTACTTAAAATCATGTATAACAGAGATACAAGATTATTTCATAAATATTCAGAAGTAGAGGGAGAATTATTGTAATGGTAAGAAAAACGTTCAAGATGCGCGTATCTAGAAATAGAACAATTTCGATTAATGGCTCAATTCTTGATGTGGATGTTACACATGATGAGTTTTTACAAGAGTTTGTTGAGTGGGTCGATTCTAAAGGTTGGTCGTTTATGGGGATGACAGATGAGATTACGCCTGAAGAAGCTAGCCAAAAGTTAATAGATTCGTTGATTGATGAGAAGGATAAGAAAGAATAACTCCTTCTTATTTTTTATTGTATATTTATGTTCTTCATCGTAAAAATATGATATAGTAAAAAACAGTGAATATTCTTCCAATTTAATACAAATTACATATGGATTGGTAGATTCAGTTTTTAAACTGTGAGAGTATAGTGAAAAGGGAGAGTCATATGGTAAATTTTAAGGAAATTTTGGCTTTTATTACCGTTATTTGTTTATTTTTTTTGACACCTATGACGTTACGTGCGGAGACGAATATTGGAGTGAATCCAGAACAAGTGGCACCACCACCTGCGGAAGGACCAAATGTTTTTAGTCAGTTTGCAACTACGATTGATGCAAAAACTGGAGATGTTTTGTATAACAAAAACGCACATCATCGTGCATTTCCGGCTAGTATGACGAAAGTGTTAACAGCGATTTTACTTATGGAGCATACGAAGCCAGAGGATCAATTTACGTTTTCGCAATTAGCATTAGATCAAGAGAAGAGTAATTATCAAATTGAATTTCAACCTGGTGAGACGATTAATAGAAATACTGCGCTTATGATTTTAATGGTGCTGAGTGCAAATGATGTGTCGTATGCGATTGCGGAGCGTATTGGCGGAAATGTTGAGAAGTTCGCTCATATGATGAATGAGAAAGCAAAGCAATTAGGGGCTACAGATAGTCACTTTGTAACGCCAAATGGATTGCATGATCCAAACCATTATACGACGCCGTATGATATGGCTATGATTACGAGAGGTGTACAAAAGTATCCTGAGATTTTACAAGCGATGAATACGAAAAGGACGACGGTTACGACATCTAGCCAGACGGTTTCTATTTTTAATAAGTCTACTTATTTTGAAAATCCATATAGCATTGGCGGGAAGACGGGTTTTACAAATGAAGCGCGTAATACACTCGTTCTATTAAATGAGAGGGATGGTAATCGCATTATAAATGTAGTAATGGCTTCCCAAAGACCTGAAATTTATGAAGATTTGAAGCAGATGGCGGATTATTCTTTCGGTCAATTTGTGAAGCAAACTGTATTAGATAAACATAGCTGGCATCAAAAGGCAACGTATTTAAATAAAGATATTGATAGCGAGCTTGAAAAAAGTGCAGAGCTTATGCTTAAGAAAGATGAAGGTAAAAATGTGAGGACGATTTTCCGTGCGGCTTCATTAGATAAAGATTCTTTGTATCATAAAGGAATTCATCGTGGTGAGGTAGTTGGTGCAGTTGACATCACGAAAAATAATCAAACAATTGCGACGATAAATGTTCTTTCAAAAGAAGATGTTACTTTTCCGATGCCTAAAAAAGATACGGCTACGCTTGAAGTAAATGAATCAAATGTAAAAATAATAAGCATTGGGATAGGTGCCGCTGTACTATTTGGAGCCATTTTATTTGTAGTGCTACGCCGAAATACAACAGGAATGAAATCAGAAGAAAAATAAATTACTAGTAAAAAGACTGTGAAGAGACTTTGTCACAGTCTTTTTTGTATATATAAAATAACTAATAATTGTAAATTTTCTTATTGCATTTACGAGTTGTTCGTTATATTATTTAGTTGTGTTCTTGTTAGAGAACTGATTGAGTATTATATACTCCAAATAATATAAAACAACGGAGAGGGAGAGAGACGATGAAATTAATTTGGAAAGTGATTAGCAACGTTATCTCGTTTGTTTTATTTGCATTAATGGTTTTTCTAGCTTTTGTAGTTATTTCGTCAAAAGCGAGTGGCGGAGATCCAACAGTGCTGGGATATCAATTTAAATCAGTGCTATCAGGATCGATGGAACCGACATTTTTAACAGGATCAATCATTGCGATAGAACCGACGAAAGATGGTTCGAAATATCAAAAAGGTGATGTTATTACCTTTAAAGAGAAAGATGAAAAAATTATCACTCACCGTATTATCGGTGTGAAAGATACAAATGGAAAAGTAATGTATGAAACAAAAGGTGATAACAACAACGGTCCTGATTTAGAACCAGTACGTGCGGAGAATGTAATTGGGAAATATGCAGATATTACAGTTCCTTATGCAGGATATGCATTAAATTATGCTAGTTCAAAGGCTGGAGCTGCATTGCTTCTTATTATTCCAGGAGTCTTTTTATTAGGCTATTCTGCGATTTCTATTTTTGGTGCGATTCGCAGCATTGACGGAGAAAAGAAAGAGAAAAAAGTAGAACAATCCGTCTAGTTCGTTTGGTTATACTTTCCGTTTAGGAAGTTAACAAATATATAGATTAAGGGGATATGGACATGACTTTAAAGAAAAAATTAGGTATGGGTATCGCATCAGCAGTGTTAGGGGCAGCATTAGTTGGCGGAGGAACATTTGCATTTTTCAGTGATAAAGAAGTGTCAAACAATACATTTGCGGCTGGTACACTGGATTTAGCATTAAATCCATCAACAGTTGTTAATGTATCGAATTTAAAACCTGGTGATACAGTTGAAAAAGAATTTAAATTAGAAAATAAAGGTACATTAGATATTAAAAAAGTTCTATTAAAAACAGACTATAGTGTAGAAGATACGAAGAAAGATAATAAAGATGATTTTGGTAAACATATTAAAGTAACATTCTTAAAAAATGTAGATAAGCATGAAACGATTGTGAAACAAACTACATTAGATAAATTGAAGGGTGATACACTTACAGCAGTAGATAATGATTTAGCTGCTTGGTTCTGGGATGAAAAAGGTATTTCTGCAGGTAAATCTGATAAATTCAAGGTGAAATTTGAGTTCGTTGATAATAAAAAAGATCAAAATGAATTCCAGGGTGATAAGTTACAATTAACTTGGACGTTTGATGCACAACAAACAGAAGGTGAAACAAAATAATATGTAAAAGGGCTATCAAATGGATAGCCCTTTTTCTATTTTTCTAGTATATAGCTATCATTTTGTATCGTTCTTTATTATAATAAAAGTAACGTTCTGTATAGAGAACATCTTGTTCGATGGGAGAGATTATGATGCTGAAAACACCTCGCAAATTAAAAAAGATGCTTATATTGCCTTGTATGTGCTCCATTACGTTTTATTTAGGCTCTCAAATAATGACGTATACAGAAGCTGCATTTATTCATGAAACGAAAGTGGAAGCCGCTCTTTCTACAGCGATTATATTTCCAAAGACAGTTGATACGTTAAAAGAGGAAGCTGAGAAACATAAACAGTTTATTGAGCATCAGTATGGAGAAATGAAGGGGAAGTTGGCAGTAACTTCTATAGAAGAAATTGAACAGGCAATTGTAGTGTGGCAACAAGGACGTGAGAAAATTGCTTCTGAGGAGGAAGCGCTGCAAAATGTATATACTGCAATAGAAACTCCTTATAATCAAATACAAGAAGAATTAAAAGTGAATAAAAGTGAATCGATTCAACAAGTGGCCGTATACGTGAATGAAGGTTTTCTCAGTATAAAAGAGAAGCGAGATTATATCGTGAAAGAAGTTAGTTTGCAAGCTATTGATGAACAAATTCAGACTTTACAAAAACTATTAAAAGATGAAACAGTAAAGAAACAGAATGAAATAGAAGAACAGAAGAAAGTAGAAGAACAGAAGAAAGTAGAAGAACAGAAGAAAGTAGAAGAACAGAAGAAAGTAGAAGAACA
>NZ_LOBC01000032.1 GCF_001583695.1 Bacillus wiedmannii
GGCCATTACTACATATGTAATGGATTTTGGACTTCCAGAAGTAGAGGTTGTATTTACGGTTTTCACAGAATCAGCGTATTATATTAACGGGAAGCATTGTGCAAGTTAGAGCTATTTGAAAGATTTTTGTAACATTTATAAGGGGTAGAACCACATCGCTATTAAGCTAACTAGACAAAATACCCCCTAAAAAGAAAAAGGCGTTATTCTTTCTGAGAAATCATAGGAAAGGATAACGCCTTTATATCAATATGGGGTACAGCCGAGATACGTGTAAAAATAGGTCATAGACTTCCTTTTTTCCAACTTTGACCTATTGAGTTTATAAAGGGATTGCTTCTTCTATTGGTTGGGGGATTTTCTGTAAATCAATTACATAATCCCCAAAGCGTTTTATATGTATAGTCATATAAGGACTTAGCCTTTCTAAATCTTGGCGTGAAAAGCGATAACCTTCTTTTTTAGTTGCCATAAAATTATAGTGATATCTACTACATTTTGAAAAATTACAGAATTGGTGATTAAATCATTGTATTTAATACGTTTTTCTTGTTCGATTGGATCGTTTTCCGTAATAATACCATCGCGGCCAAAAAACAACCATCATGATATAGAGGCAAATATAAAGAACATGTTAATCAAAACATGTTCTTATTTAATATAATCGATTCACTTTTTTATAAAAAGTTTGGTTATTTTATTGAAGCTTATTCCACAAACGCACCCGTTTGTTAACTTTTTTACTGTTTGAAAGCCATACTTTTTATATTGATTCATTTATTGGAAAAACCGAAAGTTTTAAACTCTCTCTATTACATATTTATTTTTGGAAAAATAGCCTAACTCCAAATACTAATAATACTGTGCCAGTAATACCCTCTATTGTACGGTTCACCTTTTCTTTTCTTAAAAAAGTTCTTAATTGACGTATTAGAGAGATATAAAGTAAATACCATATTGCTGTCAAAGTCGTAAATGTGAATCCCAACAAAAGAAATTGGAAGAAATGACTTTGATTACTCACAATAAATTGGGGTAGAAAACTAAGGAAAAATACAGCCGTTTTTGGGTTTAAGATTGCCGTGGTAAATCCTTGTCTAAAAATTTTAACCGTTCCAATATCCTTAGAGTTTATTTCCACTGAACCTGACATATCTTCTTTTTTAGAAAAAGCACTTTTAATTGACTTTACAGCTAAATAAATTAAATAAAATGCCCCAGCATATTTTATTAATGTAAATAGCATAGCAAATTTCATTAAGATAGCAGAGAGTCCTAGTGTAGCCATTATTGTATGAATCATCATTCCAGATACCGTTCCTAAAACGGTCTTTATCCCACCATTTCTACCATGAGAGATAGTGTTTTTTGTAACTAAAGCAAAACCGGGACCAGGCATCATTATAATAAGGAGTGCTGTAAGGATAAATAGTAAGTAATTTCCCATGTTCTGGTATTTCCTTTCTGGTTTTTAGTTTTGCTTATAGTATAGCTTTTTTCCTTAAAACATTAAATATAAAAAGTGTGATCAGGATAGTATCATAAACTTTCAAGGAGTTGTAATTGAATTATAGAGGGCTTCACTTGAATAATGTTCTTCTGTAAATGAGCGTTTTAATGGAATTTCAATTACATAAATAATCAGATTTTTGTATGAAAGGATAACTCAATTAAATAAATTAAGAGCGTTTTTTTATTACTTTTTCTCGGAACACTCTTAATTTTCTTTCGTTTATCGAGGGTATTAGTATCAACTTGACCAAACATTATCCAAAAACTACATTTAACATTTACGAAAGCATATTCGAATAATCATTCATTAAATTTCTTATCAATCACCAAAAATTAATAATCATAAGGAAGAGGTACGTGACCTTTTATTTAAGAAATTACTTATTCTTAAAAAAAATGAATTAACTCCCCATAAATAATTGTAAAGATATAAAATTCTATAATTCCCTCGGACCAAAAAATTATCCTTTATAGCAACGAAGTTCATTTTTATCGTTTTGGGGTAGTGTATTCTTGTTAGCTTGATGGGCATGGGGAGCTTTGAGTCTTTAGCTGGATAGTGACGCTATCCAGAAATTAATGATTTTTACACCCTAAATGTTATTTAACTAAAAAAAATCTCAAATTCGAGATTTTTCGCTTGCTTTTCAATCACTTGAGGTGTAAAGTGATAGTAACGAAAGCGATTGAGTCATATGAAAAACATACACTCACTTGCTTTCGATTAAAAAACGAAGTAACTTATTCAGTAAAAACTAAGATGAATTTACAAAAATATAATGAGAATAAATTGAAAAGCTAAGAAGCATATTATTTTTTAATTATCACTTGACTAGTAAAATGAAGCGGAGGAATTATCAATGTATGAAATTAAAGGGCATCATCACATTTCAATGGTTACGAAAAATGCAAATGAAAATAATCACTTTTATAAAAATGTACTTGGTTTACGTCGTGTGAAAATGACAGTAAACCAAGATGATCCGTCAATGTATCACTTATTTTACGGAGATAAAACGGGAAGTCCAGGTACGGAGCTATCGTTTTTCGAAATTCCTTTAGTAGGAAAAACATACCGTGGTACGAATGCGATTACTCGAATTGGGTTACTTGTTCCTTCAGAGGATAGCTTGCATTACTGGAAAGCACGACTTGAGGAATTTGATGTGAAACATAGTGAAATGACAACATATGCAAATCGTCCTGCTTTGCAATTTGAGGATGCTGAAGGTCTTCGCTTAGTACTACTCGTTTCAAACGGAGAAAAAGTGGAGCACTGGGAGACTTGGGAGAAATCAGAAGTTCCTGCTGAACATCAAATCCAAGGAATGGGTTCTGTGGAAATGACAGTTCGTAGACTTGATAAAATGGCGAGTACACTTACAGAGATGTTTGGTTATACAGAGGTTAGCCGAAATGACGAAGAAGCGATTTTTCAGTCCATTAAAGGAGAAGCTTTTGGAGAAATCGTTGTGAAATATTTAGATGGTCCTACTGAAAAACCGGGCCGCGGTAGCATTCACCATTTAGCAATTCGTGTGAAAAATGATGCAGAGCTTGCTTATTGGGAAGAACAGGTGATACAAAGAGGCTTCCAGTCTTCAGGAATCATCGACCGTTTCTATTTTAAAAGCTTATATTTCCGTGAATCAAACGGAATCTTATTTGAAATTGCGACAGATGGACCAGGATTTACAGTTGATGGAGATGTAGAACATTTAGGAGAAAAACTGGATCTACCGCCGTTCCTAGAAAATCAGCGAGCAGAAATTGAAGCGAAATTAGCGCCTATTGAAGAGAAGTAATAGAAGAGAAACTATAAAATTGAAAACCACTGGAGGAATATAAAATGAATCAATTAAAAGGAATTCACCACGTTACAGCAATTACAAGTAGTGCAGAAAAGAACTATGAGTTCTTCACTCACATTTTAGGAATGCGTTTAGTTAAAAAAACAGTAAACCAAGATGATATTCAAACGTATCATTTATTCTTTGCAGATGATAAAGGTAGTGCAGGAACAGATATGACATTCTTTGACTTCCCAGGTATTCCTAAAGGAGTACACGGCACAAATGAAATTTCAAAAACTTCATTCCGCGTTCCAACTGATGCAGCATTAGCGTATTGGGTGAACCGTTTTGATCGCCTTGAAGTGGAGCATACAGGAATTAAAGAGCAATTTGGTAAGAAAACTCTTTCGTTCGTTGACTTTGATGATCAACACTATCAATTAATATCTGATGAATTAGATAAAGGGATCGAATCAGGTACACCGTGGCAAAACGGGCCAGTTCCATTAGAATATGCAATTACTGGTTTAGGACCTGTATTTATTCGAATCGCGAACTTTAGTTTCTTTAAAGAAGTGTTAGAAAAAGTTCTATTATTTAAAGAGGTTGCGCAAGAAGGAGAATTCTATTTATTTGAAGTAAACGAAGGCGGAAACGGTGCTTGTGTCATTGTAGAACATAATACGGTTCTTCCCGAAGCTCAACAAGGTTTTGGTACAGTGCACCATGCTGCATTCCGCGTAGAAGATCGTGCTGTACTAGAAGAATGGATTGAGAGAATAGGTAGCGCTGGTCTCCCTTCATCTGGCTATGTAAACCGTCACTTCTTCGAGTCATTATACGCAAGAGTCGCACCGCAAATTTTATTTGAATTTGCAACAGACGGACCAGGATTTATGGGAGATGAGCCATACGAAACACTTGGCGAAAAATTATCATTACCTCCATTCTTAGAGCCAAAACGTGAAGAAATCGAAAAATTAGTTCGCCCAATTGATACAGTGAGAAGTACGAAGGAATTTATTAAAGAGTAAAAGTAGAGATAGTAGGTAGGAGAGCAAGTAGTTTTAGCGGAACGCTGGAACTGCTTGCTTTTTTATTTAGGCTATAAAATTTTCTGGAAAATGTTTCTCAAGTTTTCAAAATAGAAATATTTGGTATAATTCATTTAAATTATAAATTTTCTGACAATTATTTTTCAATACATAGAAAAGAGGTGGTAATATACAATTTGGATAATTGTATAAATATCCTAATTTTGTAAGTTTGAAGAAAAGGAGATGCGAGTGTATGGGAGCAGATGTAGTAATGCGGGAGCAAATGAAACATTCTTTAGATGATTGGTATCGTGTAATGTTGCAGCAAAACATAGAGAAAGCTACGGAAATGAAAGAGGAGATTGAAAGTAAGATTAGTGGTTTGGACGTGGATCAGGATGTATTGCTTTATCATGCGTTATTGAACTTTAGATATGATGCATTAGTTGATTGGATTGGGGTTAGAGAAGATAGTTTTGATAAAGTGGAAGCTTTCGAAATTCCAACAGAGGGCTTTTTAGCTTATTATTATCACTTTTTCAAAGGATTTCATTGCACATTAATTTCAAATTATAACGAAGCGAAACAGCAGTACGAACAAGCTGAGAAGTTATTGAAATATATTGCAGATCCGATAGAACATGCGGAGTTTAATTATCGGATGGGGAATTTCTATTATCAAAAATATGACCAAGTTCATGCAATAGATTACTTGAATAGGGCAAAAACAGCATTTTTGCAATATCCAGGCTATGAAATAAAAGTAGGATTATGTGAAAATGCTTTTGGACTATGTTGTGTAGACATAGATCACTATGAATTAGCGGAAGAAAACTTTAATTCTGCTATGGAAGTATTGCAAAAAGCGGATCAAAAAAAATATATGCTAATGGTTCGGCATAATTTAGCTTGGCTTTATGCTAGTCAAAATCTTTCAGAATTAGCAATTCGTCATATATCTGAGGTGACCAAAAATTACCCAGAACACTTTAAAGCCTTGTTTGTAGAAGCACGTGAACATTACAAATTAGGACAATATAATTTAGCGAATCCAATTGTTGAAAAAGGTTTAAATATTTGTGTTGATTTGGGAGAAAAAGAATTTCAACATCGGTTTAAAATTTTGAAAGAACTCAATGGAAAATCTTCAGTATCAATTATTGAAGATGTAATTTTAGAAGGACTTTCTTATTTTGAGAGAGAAAGATTATGGGATTGTATTCAAGAATACACTGAAATTTTAGCACTGAAATTTTATGAGTTTGATGATCATGTTAAGGCAAGTAAATATTTTTATATGAATAATAAGGCTCAAAAAAATATATTGGAAAAGGGAGCGTTAAAATAATGAAGAAATTTCGTTTGGCTATTGTTGGGACTGCATTAGTAGGGGTATTATCAATTGGGTTCAATAGTTCTTTTACAAATCAAGCTGTAAATATAGGAGACACAGGAGGAGCACCAGCAAGACCAGACTACGTTAATATAGGAGATACAGGAGGAGCACCGGCAAGACCAGACTACTTTAATATAGGAGACACAGGAGGAGCACCAGCAAGACCAGACTACGTTAACATTGGCGACACAGGCGGAGCACCAGCCAACTTCAATAAAGGTGACGGTGGCGGTATTAGCAAGCAAGACTCACACGCTGACCATTTTTAAATTAAATAATAAAGTGAAGGGACCTCATAACGAGGTCCCTTTTCTTTTTGGTCGTAAAAAGAATTGACTTACTTTAAATATGTAACTATAATAGTTACAAAGTAACCATCACTAGTGGCAATGAGTAATATTTTTTTAGTATAATTGTAACTATCGTGGTTACAATTAAAATTAATCATAAAACAACCAAATAATGTAAAAACTTTAAATAGCAACTTGAGAAAGGAGAAGGGAATTTTGAAACGGTTTAAATTTTATTTCATTAGCGGTATTGTGCTCGTTTTGTTAATCGTATGTAACTTCGTTGATAAGCCGATTGCGAAGGTTGGAGAAGTGAAAGATACTGTTATGATGAAGCTGCATACGAAAGAGAGTATGGCGCAAATTGATGGGCAGACGATTTACTTTAAGCAAATTGGTGAGGGGAAGCCGCCTTTACTTATGCTTCACGGGTTTGGTGGTTCTTCAGATGGGTTTAGTGATATTTATCCGGAACTTGTAAAGGACCATACGATTATCGCGGTTGATATTTTAGGATTTGGACGTTCTTCGAAGCCGGTTGATTTTCAGTATTCGTTTCCTGCGCAAGTGAATTTATATTATAAGTTAATGAAGAAACTCGGATACGATCAATTCGCAGTACTTGGTCATTCGATGGGCGGAGAGATGTCTCTAAATTTAGCGTATTTATATCCGGATGCAGTAACGCATCTCGTTTTAGCGGATTCTACAGGGATAGAGTCTTTCCAGCAAAAAGAAAGCTATGAAGTGCCACCGCTATCAACGGACTTACAAACTGTAACAGAGATTACAGATTATAATAAAAATGCAGTGAAAAATAGTCGCGATGATAAAGAGCATTATGATCAACTGACGAAAATGAGAGAGCGCCGCATCGCGATGGAAGCTGATAAAATTAAGGTGCCGACTTTAATTATATGGGGACGACACGATAAGAGCGTTTCTTGGAAAAATGGTGAACTGTATCACGAGCTATTTGCAAATAGTACGTTCCATATCATTGAAAAAGGATACCACGCACCGTTTCGCCAGGAGCCAATCGAATTTATGGAATATGTACAAGCGTTCTTCGCGAAGAATCCACAATAAAAATTAAAAGCATAAATCCACTTCTTTCCTCATACAGTGAAACTAATAAGGCTTGTCTAAGGAAAGGAATGAGGTGCAGTGGAAACTTTACCATGGTGGGTGTATCTTGTAATCGTTGGGATCGTATTAAGTGGCTACATGGTTTTATATACTTCAAAAAAAGAGCAAGATATGGATAATGAGTTTATCGAAAAAGAAGGCGAAGTGTATATGAAGCGTTTAGAAGAAGAGCGAGAGAAACGGAATCAGGATACTGATAAGGATTCGGTATTGCTTTAATAGACATTTTGAAAGGCTACCAACTAGTAGAACTTTACATCTAGCTGGTAGCCTTTTTTTGCTGGAGGAGCAGTATATGTTCATCAAGCTAAGCTTATACAAGTTGAATTTTACATGTATACAATATTCATCATGAACTTTTATTGATGGTATTTATATATTTTTTTCCTCATAAGAATGGAACTAGCGCAGTATTTACTGGAGGGGATTAACAATGCATAGGGATGAAAAATCATTACATCCTGATACAGGTGTTACATCTGTAATGTTTGTTGAGCGTTCATTAAATGAAATTCGTTTTTGGTCTAGAATCATGAAGGAGCATTCTTTTTTTCTTCGCTTAGGGTTTAGATGTGAGGATACGCAACTAATCGAAGAGGCTAATCAATTTTATCGATTGTTTGAACATATCGAACAAATAGCGCATTCCTATACAAATGAAACAGATCCTGAGCAAATAAAAAGATTTAATTCAGAAGTACAACAAGCCGCAACTAATATTTGGGGATTTAAACGAAAAATTTTAGGATTAATTCTTACATGTAAATTGCCAGGACAAAATAACTTTCCATTGTTAGTTGACCATACGAGTAGGGAAGCTGATTATTTTAGAAAACGTTTAATACAATTAAATGAAGGTAAATTAGATGCTCTTCCTGATGCCATTATTAAAGAAAATGTTTTCTTTTTAAGGATTATGGCAGACCATGCTAAATTTATTGGTCATCTTCTTGATCCATCGGAAAGAAAGCTTGTAGACACAGCGCGGAATTTTAGCAATGATTTTGATGAATTGATGTATCAAGCAATTGACTTAGAATCTATGAAACCACAATCTCAAACAGTCCCACTTCTAGATCAATTTTTAGATCAAAATCGTGTGTCGGTTGCATCTCTTCGGGATTTTAAGAAAACAGCACGTGATTTAATTGAGCAATGTAAAATAAAGAGTATCATTCATCCATTATTAGCAGACCATGTTTTCCGTGAAGCTGATAGATTTCTTGAAATAATTGATATGTTTGATACTCATCTTACAAATATTCAATCACAACCTAGATATTAGAAGATAAGGAAAGATAATATTTTATTTTCAGCTGAGAAGCTAACAATTTATTGTTAGCTTCTTTTCTTTGTGAATAAAATTTCTTTTCATTTAGTAAATTTCCCTTCAAAGACTATATAAATCCCTTTGACCAAATATGTAATTCTCTGTAAAATGATATATATGGAAAGATTATGAATATACAGGAAATCTATGGATAGTAGATTCTAATAAATTATTCGGGGGGAATTTATTAGTTAAGTATATTAACTTGTTTGCACTGAATTTTACACATAAAGGGGTATTAGTAATTATGAAAGCAAAGAAATTAGTAAGTTTAGCGTTACCAGTTATGTTATTGAGTGGTTGTATTACAATTGAAACTGATGGTAAGAAAGCCGAACCAAAGAAAGAAGAAACGCAAAAGGTAGAGAAAGAGAGTAAGGCTGCTGAAAAAGAGAGTAAGTCAACTGATAGCAAGAAAGAGGATAGCTTATCTGTAGCGAAAGGTGAAGATACAAACAGTAGTTCATCAAGTAGTCAACAAAGTTCTTCTTCGAATAATTCAACTGCTTCTAATTCTTCAACTGGTAAGGTAACTGGTTCAGATGTTGAAAGGTACAAGGCAGATATTATAAACAGTGCCACTCAAATTGAAGATACAATGAAATTAATTGAAGGAATAGCAGATTCAGACGTAAAATCATACAAACAAAAGAAAAGTGAAGTACAACTGAGTTTAGGTGGAGCAAAGGCAACCGCAACGAAATTGAAGAATCTACAAGCACCTCCTGAATTACAGGGAGAACAAGCGAAGATAAAGCAATCGATGGAACTGTATGCGGATTGTTTTCAACTTCTCTTTGATGCATTAGACCAAGAAGACGAGAGTAAAATGCATCAATCATTAAGTAAAGCACAAGAAGGCTCAAAACTGTTTGAAGAAGCAGCGAAGAGTATCGGTAGCAAAACTAACTAAGAATAAATTACTTAAAGGGGTATGAGGTATGAAAGTGAAAAAACTAATAGCTGCTGCAGTTCCAGTTGCCATATTATTAAGTGGTTGTGTTACAGTAAAAGATTCGGCAAATAAAGAAGAAAAGACAGAAGAAACGAGTAAATCTAAGGCTGCTGAAACGAAAGAAAAATCAACTAATTCGAAAGAAGAAAGTAAAGATGTTCAAAAGGTTCGAGTTTTAGATGAAGATTATGCACAATATTTATTAGACATTGAACAGGATATGTTAAGACGATTTGATTACTATGATGCTTCTGTAAGAGATTTGAGAAATGGAAGTAAATCAAAAGCTGAGGTATTAGATAGTATTAAAGACATCTATAAAGTATTTGATAAGATAGAGAAGATTTACGCACCGCAAAAACATAAAGAAGAACAAAAAGAGATTGAAAAAGCGACAGGTAAACTAAGAGAAACATTCGGTGAAATAGAGAAGTTATTTAACGATAAAGGCTTCAGCTTAGAGACCGATAAGGAAATCTTAAATAAAGCAAATGCAAAACTAGAGGAAGCAAAACGTATTTGGAAACCTACATTCGATAAGTTAAGATCCGAAATAAAAGGTGATACAGCCACAGAAAAATCTACTAGTACAACAAGTACTTCTACACCGACAAACCCAACTACGGGTAGTCAGGCTCAAACAGATAAAAGCCAAGCTAAAACGGGGGTATTTGTAGGTACAGTTGGTACAAGTGAAGAGTTAGGAATTAATTATGGAAACATGGAGAAGAACATCAAAGATGGTACTGAGATTATTGGTAATTGGGGTATTGATTACGGTAGTGGTATAAAAACTACGTTAGTACTAAAAGGTGATAAAACATTTGAGTCCTATGCGAACGGTTCTTATCCGAATAAAGATAACTACTTAACAGGGACATATGCGGTAGATGTTCCGTCATTCCAGTTATCCTTAAAAGTAACAAAAGCATTTAAAGACGGTCAAGAAGTAAAGTTAACAAATGATAGTATGATGTATAAATTACAAAACTATGATGGAAATACATTACAAATTTATCATATGGATGATAATGTTCGTATTCGTTATGCAAAACAATAAATAGTTGGCAAAAAACTCTGTAAGAAATTTTACAGGGTTTTTTGTTCGTTCTAATTGTATTTCTTCGTTAATTTCCCTGGCACTATCCATATTAGTATAAGTTGAGAAATGAACAAAACGATTTTCTTTTTGGAGAATGATAAGGAGGGTAATCAGAATAGTGATAAGGATTCGGTTTTATTATAATTAGGGGAGAGTGGATAACGTCTTGTTATCCACTTTTTTATTTCCTAAAATATATCAACGATTTTTCAATATATCGACTTACCGACACAAAGCGACAATGTTAAGAAGCACGATTATTGTTCGGGAAATTATTATAGGAGCATAGCATATGAAATATACACACTACATAGCGCCATTACAACCTGTAACGTAAAAGTTGCACAGCTAACGCAACGACAACTCGCTTTACTCTTCATCAGTTATTTGACCATACTGGACGTAGAGAGGTGATAAACACAGTATGATTTTTAGTGAACGCTTAAAACAAGAAAGAGAAAAACGAAATTGGTCGCAACATGATTTGGCTGAAAAGATTCATGTAAGTAGGCAGTCTGTTTCGAAATGGGAGACGGGAAAGAACTATCCGAGCATTGAAATTATTATTCATTTAAGCGATCTGTTCGGTATTACGATTGATGAACTACTAAGGAGCGATGAAGAGTTGACGCAAAAAGTAATTAACGATAGCAAACAGTTAGCATATCCAAAATGGAAGGTGGTTTTCGATAGTTTATTTATGATGGGCGTATTTTTGTTTGTTACAAAAATCGTTGTATGGATGTTAAATAAGTTTGCCGGAGCGAGCATTACACTTGTAGCAGATGCACCGTATGTAATGAATTTTTTACCCCTCATATTAATGGTTATAGGTGGCACGGCTTCTGATAAGTTGAAGAAAATATATAGATAGAGGAAATAATTTCCCCGCACTAGCTGTTCTTTCTACTCAAATTGTGTACTATAAAGGATAGGATGACATAAAGAAGGGGACATTTAGAATGGAATTTCATGAACAGAAGATTTTGCCGGCAGTGAGGCAAATTAAAGATTTGGAGAAGCTATTACATAGTTCGTATGAGTATATTGTTATTTTAGATATTCATGTTGGTCAATTGAAGAGTGTTGTGTCACTTGCGAAGCAGCATGGGAAAAAGGTGTTTTTACATGTTGATTTGATCCATGGATTACAAAGTGATGGGCATGCGACGGAGTTTTTATGCCAAGAATATAAACCGTACGGGTTATTGTCAACAAAGGCGAGCGTAATTATGAAGGCGAAGCAAAAGGGTGTCGTCTCAATTCAGCGCATCTTTTTAATTGATTCTAGCGCGATGGAAAAGAGCTGTAATTTGCTAGAAAAGACGAAGCCGGATTATATAGAGGTGCTTCCTGGAGCGTTAACGGATGTGATTGCTGAAGTGAAAGAGCGTACAGGTGTACCGATTTTAGCAGGTGGCTTCATTCGTACTGTAGAAGATGTTGAAAGAGCTTTAAATGCTGGTGCGACAGCGATTACGACATCGAAGAAAGAACTATGGAAACATTACCAAAAAAAGTGACGAAAATGTGAAAAAATTCTGTTGACACCGCTTTCATGAAAGGTTAACATTATAGACAAGTTAATAAACGTGACGGAGAAAAGAAGAGATCCACATTTCATTGTTTCTATATAAATTTATATAGAAGCGTGCAAAGCTGTGGGTCTTTTTCTTTTGACAAAAACGAATGGCCATTCATTTTACCTCTATCACATTTGGAAGCGTTTAAATTGATTGTGGAGGGATACTATGTCAGCATTTTTAGGAGAGTTAGTAGGGACTGCGTTGTTAATCTTACTTGGTGGCGGCGTTTGCGCTGGTGTAAGTTTAAAGAAATCGTTTGCGAAAGATTCTGGTTGGATTGTTATTACAATGGGCTGGGGCTTAGCAGTTGCTATGGCAGCGTATGCAGTTGGATCAATTAGTGGGGCACATTTGAATCCGGCTTTAACGATAGGATTAGCATTTAAGGGAGCGTTCCCATGG
Source organism: Bacillus wiedmannii (assembly GCF_001583695.1). Lineage (GTDB taxonomy): Bacteria > Bacillota > Bacilli > Bacillales > Bacillaceae_G > Bacillus_A > Bacillus_A wiedmannii. Next base: position 12,553 of record NZ_LOBC01000032.1, read on the forward strand.
AGTGACGTACCAGGTTATATCGCAGCACAAATGATTGGGGCAATTATCGGGGCAGTTCTTGTATATTTACATTACTTACCACACTGGAAAGAAACAGAAGATCCAGGAACAAAATTAGGTGTATTTGCAACAGGTCCAGCAATTCCGAACACATTTGCAAACCTTTTAAGTGAAATGATTGGAACATTCGTTTTAGTATTTGGTATATTAGCAATTGGAGCAAATAAATTTGCAGATGGTTTAAATCCATTTATCGTAGGTTTCTTAATTGTAAGTATTGGTTTATCATTAGGTGGAACGACAGGATACGCGATCAACCCGGCTCGTGATTTAGGTCCGCGTATCGCACACTTCTTCCTTCCGATTGCAGGAAAAGGCGGTTCAAATTGGAAGTATGCATGGATTCCAGTAGTTGGTCCAATTTTAGGTGGATCACTTGCAGGATTATTCCATCAAGTTGTATTTGAAGGAAAACAAAATGCAGCACTTATTTATGTGATTATTGCAACTGTGATTGTACTAGCAATCTCTTATATGACAAGTAAAAAAAGTGAAAGCAATACAAATAGTAGAAAAGTAGCATAGGGGGAAACCGATATGAAAAAATATATTCTTTCTTTAGACCAAGGAACAACTAGCTCACGCGCAATTCTGTTCAATAAAAAAGGTGAAATTGTTCATTCAGCTCAAAAAGAGTTTACACAACATTTTCCAAAGCCAGGTTGGGTAGAGCATAATGCACAAGAAATTTGGGGATCTATTTTAGCAGTTATCGCAACTTGCTTAAGCGAAGCTGATGTAAAACCAGAACAAATCGCTGGTATCGGTATTACGAACCAACGTGAAACAGCGGTTGTGTGGGATAAAACGACTGGAAAACCAATTTACAACGCAATCGTATGGCAATCTCGTCAAACAGTTGAAATTTGTGATGAGCTAAAAGAAAAAGGTTATAGCGAAATGGTTCGCGAAAAAACAGGTCTTTTAATTGACGCATACTTCTCTGGTACGAAAGTAAAATGGATTTTAGATAACGTTGAAGGTGCAAGAGAAAAAGCAGAAAACGGCGATCTATTATTCGGAACGATTGATACGTGGCTTGTATGGAAATTGTCTGGCGGTAAAGCGCACGTAACGGATTACTCAAATGCATCACGTACATTAATGTTTAATATTCACGACTTACAGTGGGATGATGAGCTTCTAGACATGTTAACAGTACCAAAGAGCATGCTTCCAGAAGTACGTCCATCATCTGAAATATATGGAGAAACAATTGATTATCACTTCTTCGGTCAAAATATACCGATTGCAGGTGTAGCTGGTGACCAACAAGCAGCATTATTTGGACAAGCTTGTTTCGGTGAAGGTATGGCGAAGAACACGTACGGAACTGGTTGCTTCATGTTAATGAACACAGGTGAAAAAGCAGTAGCTTCTGAGCACGGCCTATTAACAACAATTGCATGGGGTATAGATGGTAAAGTAAACTACGCATTAGAAGGAAGTATTTTCGTAGCAGGTTCTGCAATTCAGTGGTTACGTGACGGAATGCGCATGTTTAAAGATGCAAGTGAGAGTGAGGTATATGCTTCTCGCGTTGAATCAACTGACGGTGTATACGTTGTACCAGCATTCGTAGGTTTAGGTACACCGTACTGGGATAGTGAAGTACGCGGCGCTATGTTTGGTGTAACGCGCGGTACGACGAAAGAGCATTTCATTCGTGCAACACTAGAATCTTTAGCGTACCAAACGAAAGATGTACTATGCGCAATGGAAGCAGATTCAGGTATTGAACTGAAAACATTACGCGTTGATGGCGGAGCAGTTAAAAATAACTTCTTAATGAAGTTCCAAAGTGATATTTTAGACGTTCCTGTAGAGCGTCCGGTGATCAATGAAACGACAGCTTTAGGTGCAGCGTACTTAGCTGGTCTTGCGGTTGGGTATTGGAAAAACCAAGATGAAATTAAAGAACAGTGGCATATGGACAAACGCTTTGAACCAACGATGGAAGCGGAAACAAGCGAAGAGCTATATGCTGGATGGAAAAAAGCAATTGAAGCAACAAAAGCTTTCAAATAATCATAAACAGTGTTATAATGGTGACAAGTTAATAATTCGGTAGGAGATTTGGAGAGACCACAACACGCTATAGAGGCGAAATCTATAGCGGAGTTCGTGGTCTCTTTTTTCGTTATCAAAGGGAGGAATTACCATGAAATTTTCAAGTAAACAACGTAAAGACGTATTAAACGGAGTAAATAAACAAGAGTTAGATGTGATCGTAATTGGTGGAGGTATTACTGGTTCTGGTATTGCATTAGATGGGGCAACACGCGGGTTATCAACAATTGTGTTTGAAATGCAGGACTTTGCAGCAGGTACATCAAGTCGTTCAACGAAGCTTGTACACGGTGGTCTACGTTATTTAAAACAACTTGAAGTGAAAATGGTAGCAGAGGTGGGGAAAGAGCGTGCGATCGTATATGAGAACGGTCCCCATGTAACAACACCAGAGTGGATGTTACTTCCGTTCCATACAGGCGGTACGTTCGGATCATTCAGTACATCAATTGGTCTTCGTGTATACGACTTCTTAGCAGGTGTAAAACGAAGCGAGCGCAGAAAAATGTTTAACCGTGAAGAAACATTAAACAAAGAGCCTCTTGTGAAAAAAGAAGGATTAAAAGGCGGCGGCTACTACGTAGAATATCGTACAGACGATGCGCGTCTTACAATTGAAGTAATGAAAGAAGCAATTGAGCATGGTGCGAAAGCTGTTAACTACGCAAAAGTAGACAGTTTCTTATATAAAGATGGAAAAGTATGTGGTGTACGTGTAATTGATTTACTAGATGGCGAAGTATATGAAGTGTACGGTAAGAAAATTGTAAACGCAGCTGGCCCTTGGGTAGATACACTTCGTGAAAAAGATAACTCGAAAAAAGGGAAAGTACTTCAGTTATCAAAAGGTGTGCATTTAGTAATTGATCAAAAACGTTTCCCATTAGGGCAAGCTATTTACTTCGATACACCAGATAAACGTATGGTGTTCGCGATTCCTCGCGGTGGAAAAACATACGTAGGTACAACGGATACGTTCTATGATAAAGATGCAGCTGTACCGCACATGACAACAGAAGATCGCACATATATCATTAATGCGATTAACTACATGTTCCCAAGTGTGAAAATTACAGAAAAAGATGTGGAATCAAGCTGGGCTGGTGTACGTCCGTTAATTTACGAAGAAGGTAAGAATGCATCTGAAATTTCTCGTAAAGATGAAATTTGGACTTCTGAATCTGGTTTAATTACAATCGCAGGTGGTAAATTAACAGGATACCGTAAAATGGCTGAAATGGTAGTAGACTACGTAACAAACCTATTACAAAAAGAAGGTCATAGTGCATATCCTAAGAGCGACACGAAACATATGCCAATCTCTGGTGGACATGTAAGTGGTTCACACGGATTCCCAGCATTCGTTGCGAAAAAAGCAGGCGAAGGTACGAAACACGGTTTAACGACAGCACAAGCAGAAGAATTCGCGAAATTCTACGGCTCTAACGTTGACGTACTGTTCGACTTAGCGAAAAAACATAAAGACGAAGCGAAAGAATACAACATGCCGCTTGACGTTCTAATCCCACTTGTATACGCAATGGATTACGAAATGACAGCAAAACCAGTTGACTTCTTCGTACGCCGTAGAGGCGCTGTATTCTTCAACATCCACTGGGTATATGAGTGGAAAGAAGCAGTAATTAACTACATGGCTGCGAAACTAGGCTGGAGCAAAGAAGAGCAAATGAAATACACAGCTGAATTAGAAAAAGCATTAACAGACGCTGTCATTCCTGTAGATCAACAAGAACAGGCAGCTGCATTAGCATAAAATAGAGAAACACCTGGAGGGAAGCCCTTCAGGTGTTTTTCATCTTGACTAAAAATAAATAAAATGTGTTACAATGATGATAGAGTATGTAGTATGAATTTTGCATAAAATAAAGAAGACAGAAGCCTGAGAAACTTCTGCCTTGTGTAACCTAACTTGCTATTGTGGTGGTAGTAGGTGCGGTTATAAGACAATTACATTAACGTTTTAGCCGAGAACCGCCCTTACCTTTTCCACGAAGCAGGGTGGTTCTCGCTTTTTTGTATACAGAAATTAGCCATGGACCGACGTATCTTCTACCGATGACAACGCCAGCTCCGGTTAGGATACCATACACTAATTTAATTACAAACATCGCGATCATATTATCACCTCCCCCCTTTTTTCAAAATGGAAGAGATGATTATCACACCTACTAGTTATAGCTTATTAAGTTACATTTCAATTGTATTATGTTTTAAAATAGGGAACAAGACAAATGGATAAAAAGCTCTAGTGTGTAAAGTGTGGTTTGTCATATACAACTTTATTTCTTGTTAAATAAAAAAAGGATACTGATAACAACGTTCAAATGAAATACACAGCAGAACTAGAAAAAGCAGCTGTGTTATGTATAGAACTTCAAATACTATACTTGTATTTTATAACCAAAAAACCTAATATTTAGTTTATAAAGATAAATTTAATGAAAAAATAAGATACCAATATGAGGTGTATCATGAAAAAATTAATTACCTATGACCCTGAAATCCAGATGGCATATCTGTATGTAATTCCATTTACTTCAGAAATTGAGATTGAATCGACTGAAGAATTGGAAGAAAATCCGAAATTGAATTTAGATATAGATCAATTTGATCGTATAGTTGGGATTGAGTTTTTTGGAGAAAATGCAAGTAAATTAAAAGGATTAACAAATAGGAGTAAAATATATAAAAAGGAAACTTCAAATGATAATAACTACATATACTCATTTCGAGTTTCTCAGGAAAATCATTTGCAAAAAGTGTTATTTCATAATATCGTATTTTATTTTTCGGATAAAAAGTATGAAGAATTTATCGGTTTTGATATTATGAAGCCCTCTTTGTATGGCCATGAGATATTAGATTCTTTAAGTGAGTATTAGGAAGAAGGAGGACTCGGTGAAATGAGTTCTCTTTTTCATTTAGCGGTGAGGGGAATATTGACTATAGAAAACGAAGGCAAAATCCTTATTGCAAAATGAAAGAGCGCCTTGTGAGGAAGACGCTTTTTAGGTGAATGTAGTGTAATGACTATTCGGTTTATTATATGTAATTTGCTGAGGGAATGATTTCGCAAAAAATATTATTTTAAAAAGGGAGTTGTAATTGATGAAATCGAGAGTTCCTAAGGTTGCTATTCATTAGGTATTTTTTCAATCGTAGCATCATTTGCAATTGGAGGTGTAGATTTAGTCGTTGCGCCGAAAGATATAACGAGTTTATCCCCCAATTGATAATTCCTATTTTTTTCGATAGGAAGTTTTAATAGTTTATTTGGAATAAATTTCATTGCTTCCACCTCGGAGTAGGAAAGTGCTTCCTTTTTTGTAGGGGTATCTGCAACGAGTATGTATACAGTGTCAATTGAAATAACATATCCTGTGAAAGTCTCCGTTTTTAGAGAAGCAGTACTAGTTTGGTTGGGAGAATCTAGTGCTACTGTGCATCCGCAAGCTAATGTTAGGGTGGTTAGTAAAGTTATGATTTTTTTCTTTGGCATTATTAGTTTTGGCCTCCGTATAGTATATGTTTTGTATTATGATATTCGAATGTCTAGATAAATGAAATTATACCATGAGAAAGTGGATTTAAGTTAGAGATATAGTATAAGTACGATTAAAAATATTATTTGGAAGTGAAAATGAGCTTGAACTTTAGATGGAGATGGAGTAGTACTTATAAATAAGTGGCTGCCTCCTATGCAGAGTTTAAAGGGCTACATGGATTTTATGAAATCAAGAGTACTTGAAATAAAGGTTAAACAAAACGGTACGGACATTGCCATCTGTATTTTTTTATAAATTTATAAAACTTTTCCATACAGTACGTCGTCTAATATATGGGAAGGAGGAAATGATGTGGATGAATTAACGATAGAAGCGTTTGAAATAGAAGATAAGGAACTCCTTATCGACGAAATAATGAACAAGTATGGACAAGAAGTCTTACAGCTTGTGTATTCATATGTGAATAATAAAGAGGTTGCTGAGGATGTAATGCAAGATATATTTGTGAAATGCTATAAATCTCTTCATACATATAAAGGGAATTCGAATGTAAAAACGTGGTTATGGAGAATTGCGATTAATCAATGTAAGGACTATATAAAAAGTTGGTATAGCAAAAAGGTGATCGTGACAGAGGATGAATCGGCTTATATTGGGGTTCAAAATGATAGTGTCGAACAAACTGTTATTCAAAATGCGGAGGACCGTGAGCTCGCTTCTGCGGTAATGAATTTACCGATAAAATATCGAGAAGTTATTTATCTATTTTATTATGAAGAATTACCAATTAAAGAGATTGCTATTGTAATAGACGTGAAAGAAAACACGATAAAAACGAGACTGAAAAAAGCGAAGGAGCTTTTGAAGAAAGGATTGGAGGAATAATCAAATGGAAGATCGATTAAAAGGCCTGCGAAAATCAATGGAGAATACAACGTTTAAACATTTGAGTTTTTCTGATCAACATCGAAAGCAGGTGCGTGAAAAAATCAATGCGTCAAACGAAAAGGAAGAGGACATCTCTTTAGCCATTTTACAACTTCTCAGTAATGAAAAAACAGGATACGAATTGTCACAGTTACTACGAGGGAGAGGGATTCGGAAATTCGAAGGAAATGAAGGGTTTTTATATACCGTATTACATCGTCTAGAACAGAACCGTTTTATTCAATCAAGCTGGGATCATGCAGGAGCGAAATATTATCAATTAAATGATAAAGGAAGAAAGATGCTGCGAAAGGCAGAGAAAAATGCTACGAAGGTACAATTTATATTAAAAGGCTTAGTAAAGGAGTGAGGCGAAATTGAATAAAAAAGGGGAGCGTTTTGTAAGCGAAGTTACGAACCATATTAAATCAAAAGAAGCAAAGAGCTTTGTGGCAACTGAACTAGATTTTCACTTAAAACAGGCGAAGAACACGTGGATAGAAAAAGGATTAAGTGAGGAAGTTGCTGAAAATAAAGCTGTAGAACAAATGGGAAGCCCAATTAAACTAGGGCAAGAACTTAACAAACTACATAAGCCAAAGGTGGATTGGTTTTTACTTATTTTATTAGTGGCTGCTATGGGGTTAGGTTTTTTGCCGGTTATAACTTTTGGACATGCTGACTTATTCATGAATAAGGTGATATTTGTTATTCTCGGTGTTGTAACAGCTATTGGGATGATGCTACTTGATTATCGGAGATTAGAGAGAATGGGATGGTTGTTTTACACAATCGGAGTAGTTGTCCTGTTAGTGCTATACTGTTTTCCGAACGCTTCGATACTCGGAGAACCGATAATAAAAGCTGGTCCTATTGCAATTGATCGTTTAATGGCAGTACCGTTCTTTTTTCTAGCTTGGGCTTCTTTTTTCAATAACAATAGATTGAAAGTTAGGTATCTTGTAGTGTTGTATTTATTTTCTTTGTATTTATTCTTAATTGGCGCAGCTTTTTCAGTGATTTTTATTTATATCACGATGGTATTCGTTATGCTTTGGTGGAGTAAGTTAGGAAAGAAAACGGCATTAATTATTACAATTGTACCAATTTGCTTATTGATTATAAGGGCGTCTTTTTCCTGGCCCTCAGTAAAAGGATATCATTTGGATAGATTTTTAGGGTATTTGAATCCAGAGCGTGATGCACAGGGCGTAGGATTTATGTATATACGTTTAAAAGAGGTAATGTCGTCAGCAGGTTGGTTTGGTACATATGGAGATGTAAAGCTCATCCCTAATCCAGAAACTGATTTTGTATTTGCAAGTTTGACTTATTATTATGGATATGTGCTTGCGTTAATCCTTATCTTGATCCTTTCTCTTTTCGTAGTAAGGTTAGTAGTCATAGCCTATAAAATAAATAATCGGTATGGTAAATTGCTGCTCGTTGGTGGAGTGACTCTTTTTATATTCCAGTTCATTTACAATGTTGGAATGATACTAGGATTATTGCCGATTGCTTCTATATCATTACCTTTTATTAGCTACGGATTAACGCCGACTGTATTTCATGCGCTTATAATGGGGATCGTGCTAAGTGTATATCGACGTAAAGATATTTCGTTTAGAATGAGAAAAACACCTTGATACTTATATAAGTTGCATGTAAAAGAATGCATTATTATGAACAAGTATAGACGTAAATAGATAGCAGAAGAGGGTTATGATAAATAACCCTCTTTTCGTTTCTAAATAAGTGCACTTGCTTTTATAGAAGTACATAATTCAGAACGAGAAATTGATTCAGCTAGTTGTTGTAAATAGGCGTATTCTTCCGCATCTTTTTCGGAAGTGTTAGGATCTAATAAAGGTGAAGAGAGAAGTACATCAAGTGTAAGTATATCTGCATCATGAGAAGTGATGTTATAACCTGCAAATACAGGTCGTTTCAAGTCTTTTACTTTTTGAATCATCTTATGGAATTTCGTAACACTTATATGGATTGTCGCTAGTGGAAAGCATTTTTCGCCAGGGTTATCAATAGTCTTTCTAATTTTATAATCATATACGTAGTAGTACTTTTCTTGTTCTTCTAGTTTTTGCAACTCTTTCGTTAATAGATGGTATGTATCTGTAAGTCCAGTTGTAAGTGTATCGTGTTCTGCGCCAACTAATAATGTGAAAGGTCTTGGTGATGAGATTGCGAGAGGGCGGACGTTTAGGTCAGTAAAAGTAGGTTTAGATTGTAAAATGTTATGTAATTTGTCGGTAGGAAACAGGCCGTCATAAATAGCGATAAAATAATGGTTCATCTTTTCACTCCTTAGCTTTTTCTAAAATGATATATTCTACTTTTAAGGTGTAAATCCTGCATAAAAAAGAAACACCTTGATTAGTATCAAGGTGTAATAAGCTTAAAACTCTCCGAATCAGCCCCAAGTATAAACGGACTAACCTCGCCAACACTATAAAGTTGTAACTCATGCATTGCGCGCGTACAAGCGGTATAGAACAATCTACGAACGCTCTCGTCGCTATATACATCTTTAGAAGCGTCGTAAATAATAACAGCATCAAATTCGATACCTTTCGCTAAGTAAGCGGGGATCACGACAATGCCTTGCTCATACTCGGCTGAGTTACTTTTCACAAGTTTAATATTTTCGATATGACTAAGTGCTTCGTAGGCAGCGGCGCTTTCAGCTGCAGATTTACATATAATTGCGATCGTATTGTGCTGTTGTTTTTGTAGTTCAGCAACTTTGGCAGTAATATGTTCATGCAGTTCGCTGTCATTCGATACTTTCGTCACTGTAGGTTTCTCACCGTCACGTTCAAAGGCGTGAATGTTCTTTCCTTCTGGTACGAGAGCACGTGTAAATTCAATGATCGGTTTTGTTGAGCGATAGCTACGAGTTAAGTTGATGCCGTTCGTTTCATCTGGTCCGTATAAGCTAGTAAGTGTATTGAAATTCACTGCTTCACTCGCATGGGCAAATATCGCTTGGTTAAAGTCCCCAAGTACCGTCATTCTTGCAGCAGGGAAGAGACGTTTTAAAAACTCGAACTGAAACGGCGAATAATCTTGCGCTTCGTCTACGAGTACGTGTTTAATCGATCTATTCGTTTGGAAGCCTTCAATTAACTCTTTTAAAAGTAAAAATGGAGTCGCATCCTCGTAATATAGCTTTCCTTCATCGAGCATGTTTACTGTTAATGAGCAAATATCATCCCACTCTTTCGGTTTTTCTCCAGTAACCCATGATGCATCTGTGAAGAGTTGTTTATATATGCCTGTGAAATTGATGAAACGCAATGTTTGAACACCTTTACGAAGTGGCTTCAATTTTTTGCGGACAATCATACGTCCAAGTACTTTCGTTTCTTTCTCAAAATCATGAAAGGAGTTGTCGTCAAACTCGCCCTTTTTCTGCAAGTATTTATAAGCTTTTTGATATTCATCTTTACTAAGTAGTTCAATTTCTTCTTCTACCCAAGGTTTTTTCAGTTCTGTCTTTTCAAGTGCATCTATTTGTTTATTTAGCCAATCTGTTAACTTCTCAATTCGACTATGGAAGCGGAGGGAGGAGTCAGTGTTGTAAAATTGCTCTGTAATTTCTTTTGCAGAAACAATTAGTTTTCCTCTAAATTTCATTCCTCTAAATAGCATGCCTGAAGATTCAAGGGATTGTCTGTACGCTCTAATCATCTCGAAAAATTGAGTAGATGCTTTAAATCGAATGCTAGCATTTCTCGTTTTATAGGTAGGGCTATTCGTTTCAGTTAACATATATTCTAATTGCTCATAAGGATCTTCAACGTCAAATGACTTACTTAGTCTATGGTTTAAATATTCTTGGAATGTAACTTGCTGCATATTTTCTTCACCGAGTTCAGGCAATACGTTAGATACGTAGCTGTTGAACATAGAGTTAGGGGAGAAGAGAATAATTTGATCTGCTTTTAACCATTCGCGATATTTATATAGTAAGTAGGCGATTCGTTGCAGCGCAGCTGACGTTTTACCGCTACCAGCAGCTCCTTGCACGATAAGGAGTCGGCCTTCATCGTGACGAATAATTTCATTTTGCTCGCGCTGAATTGTAGCAACGATGCTTTGCATGTGTTTGTTCGTACCTTTTCCGAGCGCTTGTTGCAAGATTTCATCACCAATTGTAAGGCTCGTATCGAACATAGAATCAATCTCGCCATTTTGAATAATGTATTGTAATTTCTTCTCCACATTACCGTGGATTACGCCTCCTGGTGTACTATATTCGGCTGGTCCTGGTGGATAATCGTAGTACACACTCGAAATGGGTGCGCGCCAGTCATATATAAGAAAGTTTTCTCCGCTTGCATCAGTAAGTGTAGCTACGCCGATATAAATTTTCTCCGCAGCAGATTCTCCTTCTTCTTTGAAATCAATTCGTCCGAAGTAAGGTGCTTTATGCATGCGTCTTAATGCGGCAAGTCGATTAAAGGTGTGCTTATGGGTAATTTGTGTGACAGCTAGTGACTGAGCTTGTTGTCTTAAGTTGATAACTGTTTCAAGATAATCATCAAAAGTATCAGTATTCACTTTCACGTCATCCCAGAAGTGTTTACGAATATGGATTACTTCTGCCCGGCGTCTGCCAGTTTCGTTTTCCAGTTTATCAATTTGCTCCGTAATTGTTTCTATTACGGTATCCAATCTTTTTTGCTCTAAATCAAGTTTTTTGTTCATACGGTAAGCACTCCTTTAAAAGTGAAAAATAGAGGTTGACTGAAGATGTGTTTTGGTGTACAATTAAGATACGGATAAATACGTTCCTTTCATTTTAGAAAGCGTGTTTCTGTACTAATTTAACATAATTTTATCATTTAATCAATGATAATAAGATAAACCTTGGTTCCGTGCTACGTGGATCAAGGTTTTTTTGTGTTTTTGAAGAGGGGATCGCAATCACTGTCAGTTTTTACTGGTGAGTCGATATAATTGAAAAATCACTGCTATATTTAGGACCAAGGTTAATCTATTTGAGAATTAACCTTATAATTTCATTTATCGAGAGAAGAGAGTATACAAAAAAGCTCGGGCCTAAGCCCAAGCTTTTTTCAATTCATTATTTCTTTTCGTCTTTCTTAGCGTCAGCTTTTTGCTCTTTGAAAAGATCTTTCAAATCTTTATCGTCAACTTTTACGTCAGCTTTTTTGATTTCTTTCATCATAAGATCGTTCATGAATTCGCCGTCTTGTGCTTTCTTCGCAACTAACTCTTTTTTCAGGTCAGCTTTTGATTGCTCGAATGATTTTTCTGGCTCTTTAATGTCTGTAACTTTAATGATGTGGTAACCGAATTGTGTTTTTACAGGTTCGCTTACTTCATCTTTTTTCAGTTTATAAGCAGCATCTTCGAATTCTTTAACCATTTTACCATGTTCGAAGAATCCTAAGTCTCCACCTTTTTCTTTTGAACCAGTATCTTCAGAGTATTGTTTCGCTAACTCTTCGAAAGATTTACCTTGTCCAAGTTCTTCTTTAACCTTTTTAGCAGTCGCTTCATCTTTTACAAGAATGTGGCTTGCTTTAATTTCAGGTTTGTAGCTTTCTTTTAGTTCTTTATCAGTGATTGTTTTCTCGATAGCTTTTTCTTGCGCTAATTGAGCACGCACACCAGTTTTTAAAGTTTCTTCTTTAATACCTTGTTGTTTTAATAGTGTATCGAATTGATCACCGTATTGTTTTTTCATCTCATCGAACTTTTTGTCTACTTCTTTGTCTTCAACTTTGTAGTTTTTAATAAGTACTTTTTCCATAACCATGTTGTTTAATACTTGTTTACCAGCTTGTGTCTTCATTTGATTGTAGAACTCGTCTTTTGTAATGTCACCAGCTTTAGATGTAACGATTTTGTCTGATGATGATGTTCCACATGCTGATAATGCGATTACACTTGTTGCGGCTAAGGCAAGCATAGCTTTCTTCATTCGATAAACACTCCTACTATTATGTATTTTTAATTTATCCTACACCAATGAATTTTGGTTCATAAGAGCCCGATTAAGTCTCACTGATACTTTTGCTTTTTTCGTTGGTAAAGCGCGCTTAACAGGGCTTACCGAGGCTGAGGATAAAGTTAAGATGCGTGTCATTTATTTCATAGTATAAGCAATATGTACAAAATTTAATATATCATATTTCGACTCGATTTCATATTGATAAAGAAAAATTAACCAGTGTGTGTCAGATTTTGAAGGTGTAGCCTATTGGGCGCATGCCGCATATATAGAAAAGAGGAGGGGATGGGGATGAATTCTCAACTTATTTTATTACTTGTACTGTTTATTTTATTGGTTATAGTAGGTATAATTTGCTTATAGAGGAAAAAAGTGAGGAAAGGGCTTTCCTTCCTCACTTTCCATGAAATATAATTTCTATATAACTAGAAATTAATAAAATTGTTATACATACATTAATAACCCGAAAGACACCGGGTTGGCGGCTCGCAGCTATTTGTTTTCGTTCACACAGTGTATGTGTCATGAAATTCGTGTAAAATATAACAAGAAGTGCGAATGCGACAAAAACAACTGTTATAAGTGTCATGAGGCGAGACCTCCTTTTGGCTAAAATACATATACTTTATATATTGTATCATACGATATTTTGTTCGTGTTATAAAATTCAGAAATAGAAGACTTTGTGCTAGAAAGTGAGGGAGAAAATGGACGTTGTTAGAAGATTAGAACAAGCTGAATACTACGTAGACCTACTATTTAAAATGATTGATGAAGAAAAGTGTCCATTTTATTCTTTGATCATAAAGAAAAAAGCTCGTAAAAAAGATATTGAACGTATACTAAATCTTTGTGAAATACTGAACGAGCAATATGTAGTGGAGAAAGCAGAAGGGCTTCTTTTGTTCGATGCGCTGTTAGATCAATTTGAAAAAGCGCTTCCACATCAGCTCGAAGTACACGAAACTGCGGAAGCGCTAGCAAAACAAGGTTTATTTAAGCCGCTTATGAATGAATTCTTAAGCATGATTGCGAAAAAATAAATAGATTACTTCTTAACTAACTTCTGATCGGATTCCGTAAAATTCTCCTCAATATTCTCTAATGATTTCTCAAAAATATCGATGAAGTCTTGTCCGTAAATGTTGCGCAAGATAGCGATAAGTTCGATATTTTCTGGGAACTTACCATAGAAATTACGAAGTGCAAGAGCCCCATTAAATACAGAGTTATTTTCAGGATCATACTCCTCCATTAAGCGAAGTAGTAATTCTTCCCCTTTGTCTGTAATCTCAATGTACGTATTTCGTTTATCATCTTCTTTTTTTGAGAATACAAGATAGCCGCGTTCTTCCAGCTTTTTCGAGAAGTTAAACGCCGTTGATACGTGCATAACTCCAAACTTAGCAATCTCAGAAATAGAAGCCCCTTTTAAATGATAAGCGATTGATAAAATATGATGCTCATTAATGTTTAAATCGTAAGGCTTAATCCACTGTTGCCAATCTTTCTCTACACATTTCCATAACGCTTTCGATAATTGAGCAATGCGTTGGCTGAAAATCATCGCTTCTTTTACCGAGTAATCTTTTTCTCCACTTTTCATTTACTCACCCACTTTAACATTCTTTTTCATTACTATCTATTATGCCAGTAAAGTAAAAATTAATAAAGTCTTTTTGTGAGAATTGTGAAAATTTTTCGGAAAAATGACATTCTATACAAATCATGCATAACTATGGAAGCATTTTATGAGTCGTGAATACATGTGTTGTCCTTACATGTTAAGTGATAACATATATTGTAAATGCATAAAAACACGGCATATCTGTGTGATATGCCGTGTTAAGGTCAATTTATATAAAAAATATTTGTTATATGCAAAAAACTAAGCAGGAATTTGTTTACGCTTTTTCCGGAACAGCTTCTTGTAGTTTCTCAATTGATTTTTGAATGTCCAAAATTTCTTGCTCAATATGTCGTTTGTTTTGAGAAATATCTTGCTTCCAGTTAGAAAGCGTGTCTTGCATATCTTCTTTTAATTCTTGAAACACTTCTTTACCTTCCGAAGCAGTTTCAACGATTTGACGTTTTAATAATTTTGTATCAGCTGTAATATCAGCTAAAGTCTTTTTAATATCAGTTCCTTTTTCTTTCAGCTTACCGCGCATAGCTTTACCAGAAGAAGGAGTAGAGAAAAGAACGGCTAATCCAGCAACTGCTCCGCCGCAAATGACACCTGTAATAAAGGATTTAGCTTTTGACATAAAAGGAAACCTCCTTATTTTTTGTTCGTATTCATGATGTGAAAAAATATGCATATCTTTAAGACAAGGGAAAGAAAAGTGTGCAATGCACATTCCCTGGCATCTTGAATGGAGAAACAAGCCATGCAATATGTAATCACTTTAGGAAAGTGGCTTGTTATGTATTACTTCTTATTATAGTGTCATTATTTCACACTATTTGCAATTGTACTTGCGATGTTTTGTAAATTTTCCATTGTGTATTCATTTTGATGTGATTTCCAAACAGCACCGAAACCATCGTTTTCACCGTAGCGTGGAATTAAATGAAGGTGGAAGTGGAACACAGTTTGTCCAGCTTTTTCACCGTTATTGTTAAGTAGGTTGAAGCCAACTGGATTAAACTCTGCTTTAATCGCATTTGCGATTTTCGGAACGACAGAAAAAATGTGTGATGCGATTTCTGGCGTTAACGCAAAAATGTCTTGTTTGTGAACTTTTGGAATAACAAGAGTATGTCCTTTTGTTACTTGACTAATATCTAAAAATGCAAGCACATGTTCATCTTCGTATACTTTTGAGCAAGGGATTTGCCCGTCAATAATTTTACAAAAAATACAATTGTCCGCTGTATGGTTCATTGATCTCATCCTTTCAAGTAGCCTTAGCCGTATTTTACCATAATTATATAAGAGAACAAACACGAAAAACAGGAAGCTGACTCAGCTTCCTGTTTTCTGAAGAGGGATTGAAAAAGCATTATCGTAATTTACGTTTCGCAGACACCTCATTTATTTAAGAAATGCACGGTAAATCGGCTAAAGTTTCTGCCGTAGACACCCCATTTTCAAGTGAAATGAATTGCAATCTTTATAAAAGGAAATTGTTTATTTTTTAAAACAGTATATGCTCTTTCGGAGACACCCCGTTTCGAAAATGAAACAAATGATCTGGTTATGTGTAAATTTCTTTGTCCAACATGGACACCCCATTTCATGATGACTTCACTATGTTGTTGTACTCATCAATTGGTGGTTGCTTTTTCAATGTGTTCCTTCTTCACTAATTATGATGTCCGCTTTCGTAAAAATATATGCTAACAAATTTAAATTTTTTTTTGAGGGCATCGATACTATGTAGTACAGCGCTATTTTTGGTAAGATGAATATAGAATGAATACTAATGAAGAAAGTGGTGTCGTATGAGCGAGTTATTGCGTGTAGAAAATGTTACAGGAGGATATACGAAACGACCTGTACTAAAAGATGTTTCGTTCTCTGTGAATAAAGGCGAACTTGTCGGCTTAATCGGTTTAAATGGAGCCGGGAAGAGTACGACAATTAAACATATTATCGGTTTAATGGAACCGAAAAAAGGAACTGTCACAATTAACGGGAAAACAATTCGTGATGATATGACAGCGTACCGTTCTAGTTTTTCGTTCATCCCAGAAACACCAGTATTATATGATGAGCTAACGCTAGAAGAACATTTGAAATTAACAGCGATGGCGTACGGTGTCGATGAACAACAATATGAAGAACGTGTAGGACAACTATTACAAGAATTTCGCATGAAAAATCGTTTAAAATGGTTTCCATCTCATTTCTCAAAAGGGATGAAACAAAAAGTAATGATTATGAGTGCCTTTTTAGTGGAACCATCTCTTTACATTGTGGACGAACCTTTCGTTGGGCTTGATCCGTTAGCGATTCAATCACTCCTTCAAATGATGGATCAAATGAAAAAGAGCGGTGCAGGTATTTTAATGAGTACACATATTTTAGCGACGGCAGAGCGTTATTGTGATTCGTTTATTATTTTGCATCAAGGCGAAGTAAGAGCGAAGGGAACATTATCTGAACTGCAATCACAGTTTAATATGCCAGGTGCAACGTTAGATGATATTTATATTGCATTAACGAAGGAAGAAGATTATGAATAGCACAGCATTATGGAAAGAACGATTTCGTCACTTTCTAAAAGAAGTTCGTACATATAGTAAATACGTATTTAATGATCATTTGAAATTTATTTTCGTATTTATCATCGGCGCAGGAGCGTATTATTATCAGCAATGGTTACAAATGTTAACACCTTCATTTCCGACAGCGCTTGTTATGGCAGTGTTGCTCGGACTCGTATTAACGGCCGGATCCATTCAAACGTTATTAAAAGAAGCAGATCTCGTTTACTTGCTGCCAGTTGAAGAAAAGTTAAAACCGTACTTTACAAAGGCATTTCTCTTTACGTTTATGATTCAGTTATACATAATCGCAATCGTAGCGGCAGCGCTTGCCCCGTTATACTTCCAGCAAATGAAGCAAACAGGAGCGGCTTACATATGGATTGTACTCGCGTTTGTCATTGTAAAAGCGTGGAACTTATTCGTCGCATGGGAAAAATCATTTTTAACAGATCAAAATATACAAAGAGCTGATTGGTTCATTCGTTTTATTTTAAACGGTTTATTTGTGTACTTCCTTGTAGGGCGTACTTCCGTTATTTTTGTTGGCGGAATCGTCCTTCTCATGGTGTTATACCTTGTAGTACTGCATCAAATGGTGAAGGGAAAGCCGCTAAACTGGGAGTACTTAATTTCTGAAGAAGGTAAGAAGATGATGCTGCTGTACCGCATCGCGAACATGTTCGTTGATGTACCAGCATTAAAAGAAAGAGTAGCACGTAGAAAATGGCTTGATTTCATTCTTTCGATGATTGGTGAGAAGCGTACATATTTATACTTATATACGAGAACGTTTTTACGATCTGGTAACTATTTCGGCTTATATGTGCGCCTGCTCGCGCTTGGAGGAGTTATTCTTTACTTCATTCCGTTTTTATATGGACGATTTATCGTAAGCCTTATTTTCCTATACTTAATCGGTTATCAGCTATTAACTTTATGGAAGCATCACCGCATGAAGATTTGGCTTGATTTGTATCCGGTAGGGGGAGAAGAGAAGAAGAAAGATTTTCTTGTCTTATTAAATGCGATCCTTATTACCGGCAGTGTTGTATTTACAGTTATATTCGCCCTTGCGACGAAAGATTTCATGATGACGGGAATTTTACTAGTCGTAAGCATAGTATTTAGTATCGGTTTCGTTTATCAATACGGGGCGAAACGTATTGAGCGTTTAAATTGAAGGGAATGAACCTATGATTACATACGAAGAGAAGGTTATAAAAGAATTGGAGCAGTGGAAAGCTACATTCATGAAAGATTCTTCTATGATGACACGGTTCTCTAAGAAAGTGCAGACGAAAGTGCAACAGCTTATTCCGGCGAAAGTGCAAAAAGTATTAACGGAAACGATTCGGATGATGGTGCAAACGATTAGTGCTGGATCAAACTTTATAAAGCCGAAATTAAAAGAGACGAACTGGTCATTGCAAAGAAGAGACGACGAAGTACGTAAAAAAATGGATGAGTACAAAAAAATAGCAGCGGCAGAAGGAGCAGGGACGGGAGCTGGCGGTATTCTCCTTGGCCTTGCTGATTTTCCGCTTTTACTCGGCATTAAAATTAAATTTTTATTCGATGCCGCAACATTGTACGGATTTGATACAAGTAACAAAGAAGAGCGCCTTTTTATCCTTCACGTTTTTCAACTTGCCTTTTCAAGTGACGATCACCGAAAAGAAATATGGAAAGCAATCGAAACGTGGGATACAGAAGAAGAAAATCATATGGACTGGGAAAAGTTCCAAACAGAGTACCGAGACTATATCGATTTAGCAAAAATGCTTCAGCTCGTACCAATAATCGGTGCCCCGGTCGGCGCATATGCGAACTATCAATTACTGCAAAGGCTCGGAGAAGTGACGATGAATTGTTATCGTATGCGACTGCTGAATAGAAATTAAAAAAAGGCATCCTAAATGTGTGATTTAGGATGCTTTTTTAGAAGTTAATGCCGATATAGCTAACTCCGGCAATAATCAATACGATGAAGAGTACAACGATGAATGGAAATCCGCTTTTACCATCTTGTCCAGCTTCACCGCCGCCAGTGCCACCACTACCACCTTTACCGCCAAGTCCCATAGGAATATCCTCCTTATTGTTATATGTTGCTTTTACTTTATACTTTTCTGCATTTACCAATAAATCCCTTCTGGAGATACTAACTAACTTGCAAATCATTTCGTTTCATTTTATAATTTACTTACCGACCAGTAAGTAAAAAAAGTGAGGTACAGTATGACAAAGAATTTACAAACATCGCAAAACATTGTCGAGGCATCATTTAAACTCATGGCAGAGCACGGCATTGAGAAGATGAGCCTTTCCATGATCGCGAAAGAGGTAGGTATTTCAAAACCGGCTATTTATTATCATTTTTCTTCTAAAGAAGCGTTAGTTGATTTTTTATTTGAAGAAATTTTCTCGGGGTATCATTTCGTGAGTTATTTCGATAAAGAACAATATACGAAAGAAAACTTCGCAGAAAAGTTAATTTCAGATGGTTTACATATGCTTTCTGAGTATGAAGGACAAGAAGGAATATTACGCGTTATAAATGAATTTATCGTAACTGCATCACGAAATGAAAAGTATCAGAAACGCTTATTTGAAATACAAGAAGATTTCTTAAATGGCTTCCACGATTTATTGAAAAAAGGTGTGGAACTTGACGTTGTGTCACAACAGGCAACAGAAGAAAATGCTCATACGTTAGCGCTCGTGATCGATAATATGAGTAATTACATGTTAATGGGATTCGAGTTAAAGTATAAAGAAATTTGGATTCGAAATGTGAAAAACGTAATGAAGGAGGAATAAAGGTGAAAATGCAAAAAAACTGGTGGCTCGGTTTTCTTGGATTCATTGGGATTTATAAAATTCCAGGTATGATTGAAGCTTTTCAAGCGGATGGAAGCTGGATGAAGTTAATAGGCTTCATTTGGCTACTTTGGTTCGGATATTTTATTCCTGAGAAGAAAGATAATTAAATTTCAATTTTATGTAAAGTTATGTAAAATATAGATTGAGAGTATTCGTATATTAGATTACTAGATTTGGAGTGGTTACATGGATCCATTGAAAAATGAAATTCACCCTGACATGGTCAAGGTGTGGAAAGTTCGTGCTGTAATTGAAGAAGGGATCGGTATTCTTGTCATTTTAGCTTACCTTTTCCTCATGATAAAGTTTGATTGGTGGGCATGGATTTTGTACGTGTTAATTGGGTTAACGGTTGCACTAGCGCCATTGGAGTACTTCGTATTCCCGAAACTTCGTCAGCGTTATTATAGCTATCAACTAAATGAAGAAGAACTTGAAATTCAGCACGGTCTTTTCGTCGTAAAGCGCGTATTAGTACCGATGATTCGTGTGCAGCACGTGACGATTGAACAAGGTCCGATTATGAGAAAATATGGCTTAGCAGAATTGCACATTTCAACAGCGGCAACTTCTCACAGTATCCCAGGCTTAACGATGTATGAAGCAGAAATGTTGAAAACGAAAATCGCAGAATTAGCGAAAGTGAGTGATGAGGATGTATAAGAGGCAGCATCCGATCACGATGTTATTAGAATTAAAAATAACAGACTTTATACCACTCATTATTTTCATGTTTAGTTTAAACGGAAAGTTTCCGTTTTGGTATTTAATTCCCGCTGCATTCGGTTTACTCACCGTCTTTTCAGCGTTTGAAAAATGGTATTACACAACATACTGGGTTGAAAATAACGTATTACATGTGAAGCAAGGGCTCTTTGTGAAGAAGGAGAGTTACTTAAATAAAGAACGCGTTCAAACGATTAATACAAGTTCTAACGTGTTATATCAAATGCTTGGGTTAAAGAAAATTCAAATTGAAACAGCTGGCGGGGGCGATGATGCAGAAGTTAGCTTAGCTGGTATTACAGTAGAAGAGGCAACAGAGCTTATTGCGATGCTAAATGATCCAACTCCAGAAGTGAGAGCAGAAGAAACATCAGAAGAAGTAGTAGAAAAAGAAATCGTAACAGAGGAAAAGCAAGCGACTGAATATAAATTAACTTGGAAAGAAATTTTGCTAGCCTCTGTTACATCTGGTCAGTTTGGACTATTATTCTCATTAATCTTTTTCGTGTACCACCAAGTAGATGAGTACATTCCGAAATGGATAGAGAATGGAGTAAAGTCGTATATAATGGAACATGATATATATGGCTGGATTTTCATGGTAGCCATTTTGATCGTCCTTTCGTGGATTATATCGACAATCGGTTATGCGCTAAAACATGGAGATTTCACGGTGAATCGAAGAAATGACGAAGTCCGCATTTCGCAAGGATTGCTTGAGAAAAAAGAACTCGTCTTAAAATTGCATCGTATTCAAGGTATTACGATAAAAGAAAGTATGTTACGTCAGCCATTCGGTTATTGTGCTGTGCAAGTAGAAGTTATTCAAGGTAAAGGACTGGGTGACGAGAAAGAAAAAGTTACACTGCATCCAATCATTCGAAAAAATCGCGTACAACAGTTACTCGCACATTTACAATTACCATACGAACTGAATACAAACATGATTTCATTACCAAAAGCAGCATTACGACGCTATCTCATTGATAGTTTCATCTTTTTCGCAATGCTAGCAATCCCGCTTACTGGAATAAGTATATACTTTGAAAAGTATTACATCATGTGGGCATTCATTCCGCTCGCGATCCTCATCTTTACACTTGGATACGCAACGTTTAAAACAAATGGTTACAGTGTAAACGGAGAGCAAATTACGCTTGTATATCGCAGTCTAGGAAAATATACAGGACTTGTTAGAAGAAGACACGTTCAATCAATGGAAAAGACACAATCATATTTCCAGCGCCGTGCAAATCTATGTACGTATAAGTTCTCTAACGCATCATCGAATTATAAATTAGAGCATACGAGAGTAGAAGATGCGGAGAGAATGCAGGATTGGTATAAGAAGAAATTAAGTGAGGATTAAATAGAATGGCTCGTCTTTTACGGAAGACGGGGCGAATGAAGTCTCGTTAAGACAAGCACAGAAAAATTTCATTGCACTTGGTGCTTGCGAGGAATGTTTTGTGAAATCAGTTAGAAAGCCGACTAGTGAAGATGTGAAGGATGCTAGTTGGAAACAAATTTGTTAAATAGCTTAAAATAAAAATGTTATTACTCAATGTAACAGGAGTAATAACATTTTTTTATGTAGTGAATAAAGAATTAACGCCGTCTTACAAGATAAAACAGTAAAGATGATACAGTAATAGGAAGGCCAGTATCCAGAAAAGCTTCTAAATAAAAGGATAAAAAATCTCTGTCGTTAAACCACATAAAGAATAAATGATTGTAAGAAATACCTAACAATATAAATAAAGGAATTCCGATCTTTAATTCGTGACTTCTTTTTATTTTTCTATAACAAAATTCACCAAATAAACAACCGATAAGAAACGGGATGCTTCCAAGAATTGAAAACATAATAATAGATACCCAAATCGGTCCCCAGGAGTCAGCATAATTTGGAACTAGTGTATACTATAAAACGTTCACAATGATAGAAAAAACCAGTAAGCATATTAAATAACTAATAGAGAATTTTTCCAATGGAATCAGCCTTATAAAATTCCACTTTATTTTTATGAAAATATAAACCTCTTTAAATTATAGATTAGATATATAAGGATAATCAATTTTTATACATTTCGTGTTTATGGATATATTTTCAATGAATATAAAAGTATAGATGTATAGTCAACTTTCGGTATTTAATGTTATCATATTGAATGATATGGAAATTTTTAATAGAAGAAGCAATGAACAATTCAAAGGCAATGAAGCTTTTGTTGTATAAAGAAAATATTTATTATTACTCAGCGATATTAAAAATAAGGTACGTATTTATATAAATTTAGTAGAAATGGGGTTTTAAAAAGGAATGAGTACAAGTATAACACGGCAAAAGATTTTAGAAGCCGCTTCTCAAATTGTGCAATGTAAAGGGGTTGCTAAGTTAACTTTAGAAGCGGTAGCAAAAGAGGCGGGGATAAGTAAAGGTGGATTGTTGTATCACTTTTCAACTAAAGAAGCTTTAATAGAGGGCATGATACTCAAAGGGACGGAGGAGTATCAAGACGCTATTCACAATAAAGTAGCGGAGGACTTAGAGAAGAAAGGAAGGTGGGTACGTTCTTTTGTAGAGGAAAGATTAAGTAATGAGGGAAGAGTAGAAGAGCTGGGTAGTAGTATGATGGCAGCATTAATGCTAAAGCCTGAATTACTTGAACCGTTAAAACAATCATTTCAGCAACTGCAAAATAATATAGAAAATGATGAAATGGATTCAGTTTGTGCCACAATTATTAGATTAGCGGCAGATGGATTATGGTATTCGGAATATTTAGGGGTTGGAAGACTAAGCCCCGAATTAAGAGAAAAAGTGATTCAAGCTCTTATTTTTGATTCATATAAATAGAATATACGAACTATATAATGTAAAACAATTCACCATTGCTTATTTAATGCACTGGTGAATTGTTTTTTTTATTAGAAAAATAGAACAATTTCATAGAGTATTGAATTATAACCGTCCAGACGGTATAGTAATATTTGGTTTAAGAGGAAAATGAAACAAAAAAAGAATAAAAAATATTTTTAGCACACTATTCGAAAGGATAGGCCGCAAAGCTTAGAGTCTACGGTAATACATATTGGTTACTAAGATCGTCTGGTTGCACATTTTTGATGCAACCGGACGGTCTTTTTTTGTTATATAAATATAAAAAATAGGAGGGAATTATGCAAATGAAAAGTACTAAGAGGCATATTTCGATGGTTTCATTAGTTTTTCTAGTATTATTTTCAGTGCTAAATGTGTGGGCTCCAGTTATTCAAGCCGCTGTGATAAAAAATCCAGTGGACGAGATTAATATCTCCCGTACTGATGGTACAACGTCTGAACCATATCAAGCCTCAGATGGCATGAAAGTAGAAGTGAAGTGGTCAGCTAAAGAAAAAATAAAAAGTGGAGATCAATTCACAATTGATATGCCAAAAGAATTTAGAAAAGATCTTATGAATCTGAGTTTTCCTTTAAAAGATGCTGAAGGAAAAATAGTTGGTACATGTGATATGAAAAATGGTCTATTGACGTGTACTATGGGTGATTACGTAGATGGAAAGAATAACATTAAAGGTTCTTTATTCGTAGAATTCTACTTTAATCTAGAAGCATATGATGGTGTCGAAAAAATTCCATTAGAATTTAACGTTGATGGTCAAATCGTAAATAAAGAAGTAAGTGTAAGTAATACGACAGAGAGACCGCAGCCGCAGCCCAATACAGATAATCTATTGAAATGGGGTTCTTATAATCAAGAAGATCCGTCCATTGCTGATTGGATTGTATATGTAAATGCAACTGGAACAGAAATGCAAGATCTTAAATTAACAGATACATTGGGACCTGGGCATGAATTAATTACAGACAGCGTAGTATTAGAAGAGGCTGTATTTGAAGATGGTTATGCACCAACAAATATTAAGCCAGCAGATTTATCTAAAATTAAAATCAATGCAACGAAAACTGGATTTACAATTGAATTTCCAGACAGTTCAAAAGGTTATATTTTAAGATATAAAACAAAGATTACCAATCCCGCTGCAAAGCCTCATAAAAATACAGTGAAATTAGAAGGCAAAAATATTAAAACTGAAGAAAAAGTAGGAGAAGTATTCGTAAGTGGTGGGGGAGGAACTGGTTCAGGCGACGATCATCCACCTAGTATTGAAAAGAATATAGTTGATGAGAGTGGTAAGCTTGTAGAGAATCAGCAGTTAGCGCAAATGGATCAACCTATTCAATATCAAGTTGGTACACATATACCAAACGATCCTCCTAAATACACATCTATGGTAATTAGTGATGATTTAGAAGATGTATTAGAAGTATTAGAGGCAAAAGTGTATGATCAAAATGGCCAAGATATTACCTCTAAAGGAACACTAAAGATAGATAAACAAAAAAGTGAAGTAACATTTACGTTCGGTGAGAGTTTTGACTATAAGTCATATGAAGACCAGATAATTAACTTGAATATTAAGGCGAAAATTAAAGCTGATGCAGACTTATCTTCTTACGTAGATAAGAAGATTCCTAATAAAGCAGAATTACATTTTGATGATAAGAAATTAACATCAAATGAAGTAACGGTTACGCCGCCTGAACCTCCAAAAGACGGTACAGTAGCTATTCATAAAATAGATGCTGAGGATCCGACTAAAGAGTTAACAGGTGCCGAATTTGAAGTTCGAGATAGTGAGGATAAGGTTGTTGCAGTACTGAAAACAGGCGAAAAAGGTTTTTCAGCACCTCAAACTTTAACTCCTGGGACGTATAAAGTTTATGAAAAAGTAGCACCTGAGGGATATCAAAAATTAACAAGTCCGGTAGAGGTTACGCTTCAAGCTGGAGAAACAAAAACAATTGAAATTAAAAATACCATGCAAAAGGGTCAAATTGAATTAAAGAAAATTGATTCGGAAAATGGTGGTAAAGCGTTAGCAAATGCAGAGTTTGATATAGTAAAAGACGGTGTAGTAGTTGAGCATATTATTACAGATAAAGACGGTAAGGCAATTTCTAAACCGTTAGCACCAGGAAAATATATTTTAAAAGAAACGAAAGCGCCCGAAGGATACCAATTAAAAGAAAAAGAGTTCGAAGTAAATGTAACAGGGGACGGCATATTCCCAATAACAGTAGAAAATGCAATGGTAGACAAAGGTAATGTAGAAATTACAAAAATGGACAAAGAAAGTGGCGCAGTATTAGCGGGTGTCGAATTTGAAGTCCAAGATGAGAAAGATAAAGTGGTAAGAAAAGTAGTAACAGATAAAGATGGAAAAGCAAACGTTTCAGATCTATCAGTAGGAAAGTACAAATTAGTAGAGACGAAAAGCTTACCAGGTTACAAGAAACTAACAGAATCAGTATCATTTGAAATTAAAAAAGGTATGACAGAAGTTTTATCATTGAAAGTAGAAAATGAGCAGTTAGACAAAGGCTCATTAGAAATTACAAAAGTAGATAAAGACAGCCAAAAAGCACTAGCAGGCGTAGTCTTCGAAGTGCAAGATGAAAAAGGAAAAGTGGTAAAAAAAGTAACGACAGATAAAGATGGAAAAGCGAATGTCTCAGACTTATCAGTAGGAAAATACAAATTAGTAGAGACGGAAAGCTTACCAGGTTACAAAAAATTAACAGAGCCAGTATCATTCGAAATTAAAAAAGGTATGACAGAAGTCTTATCACTGAAAGTAGAAAATGAGCAGTTAGATAAAGGCTCATTAGAAATTATAAAAGTAGATAAAGACAGCCAAAAAGCATTAGAAGGTGTAGTCTTCGAAGTGCAAGATGAAGCTGGAACAGTAGTAAAGGAATTAACAACAGATAAAAATGGAAAAGCAAAAGTTGCAGATTTACCTGTAGGAAAGTACAAATTAGTAGAGAAAGAAAGTTTACCAGGCTATAAGAAACTAACAGAGCCAGTATCATTTGAAATCAAAAAAGGCATGATCGAGGTACTATCATTAAAAATAGAAAATGAAATGGTAGATACGGGAAATGTAGAGATCACAAAGATAGATAAAGATAATAAGGCACCGTTAGCGGGAGTAACGTTTGTTGTCCAAGATGAAAAGGGCAATGAGGTGAAAAAAGTAACGACAGATAAAGATGGAAAAGCAAATGTTTCAGATTTACCTGTAGGAAAGTATGAATTAGTAGAGGTAGAAAGTTTACCTGGTTATAAAAAGTTAGAAAAACCAGTATCATTTGAAATTAAAAAAGGTATGACGAAGTCTTTAACATTTACTGTAGAAAACGAAATGGTGGATACGGGGAATGTTGAAATCACGAAAATAGACAAAGATAGTAAAGCACCATTAGAAGGTGTTGTGTTTGAAGTACGTGATTCAAAAGGGAAAGTAGTTACTAAAGTAACAACAGATAAAGATGGAAAAGCAAATGTTTCAGATTTATCTATTGGAAAGTATGAGTTGGTAGAAGTAGAAACACCAGCAGGATACAAACCGCTAGAAAAACCAATTTCATTCGAAATTGAAAAAGGTAGAGTAACAGCATTACAATTAACTGTAGAAAATGAATTAGTGGATACAGGAAATGTAGAAATTACAAAAGTAGACAAAGAAAATAAAGATGCTTTAGCTGATGC
>NZ_LOBC01000033.1 GCF_001583695.1 Bacillus wiedmannii
AAAGGATATAAGCAATTAGTAGATCCGATTACTTTCCAAATTGAAAAAGGCATGACAAAATCTCTTGCTTTAACAGTCGAAAATGAAATGTTAGACAAGGGTAATGTAGAAGTTACAAAAGTGGATAAAGACAGTCAAAAAGCATTAGAAGGCGTAGTCTTTGAAGTGCAAGATGAAAAAGGAAAAGTAGTAACGAAAGTAACAACAGATAAAGAAGGAAAAGCAAACGTTTCAGATCTATCTGTAGGAAGTTACAAATTAGTAGAGGTAGAAAGTTTACCAGGTTATAAAAAGCTAGAAAAACCAGTATTATTTGAAATTACAAAAGGTATGACGAAAGTCTTATCATTGAAAATAGAGAATGAATTGGTAGACAAAGGTAATGTAGAAGTTACAAAAGTGGATAAAGACAGTGGAACAGTGTTAGCGGGCGTAACTTTCGAAGTGCAAGATGAAAAAGGAAAAGTAGTAACGAAAGTAACAACAGATAAAGAAGGAAAAGCAAACGTTTCAGGTTTATTCATAGGAAAATATAAGTTAGTAGAGGTAGAAAGTTTACCGGGTTATAAAAAGCTAGAAAAACCAGTATCATTTGAAATCAAAAAGGGTATGACAGAAGTTTTATCGCTGAAAGTAGAAAACGAACAAGTAGATAAAGGCACAGTAGAGATTACAAAATTGGACAAAGACAGTCAGAAGACATTGGCAGGTGTAGTCTTTGAAATCCAAGATGAAGCAGGCAAAGTAGTAACGAAAGTAACGACAGATAAAGAAGGAAAAGCAAACATTTCAGACCTATCTGTAGGAAGTTACAAATTAGTAGAGGTAGAAAGTTTACCAGGTTATAAAAAGCTAGAAAAACCAGTATCATTTGAAATTACAAAAGGTATGACGAAAGTCTTATCATTGAAAATAGAGAATGAATTGGTAGATAAAGGTAATGTAGAAGTTACAAAAGTGGATAAAGACAGTCAGAAAGCATTAGAAGGCGTAGTCTTTGAAGTGCAAGATGAGCAAGGCAAAGTAGTAACGAAAGTAACAACAGATAAAGAAGGAAAAGCGAAAGTTTCAGATCTATCAGTAGGAAAATACAAATTAGTAGAAACGGAAAGTTTACCAGGTTACAAAAAACTAACAGAATCAGTATCATTCGAAATCAAAAAAGGTATGACAGAAGTTTTATTACTAAAAGTAGAGAATGAACAGTTAGACAAAGGTTCAGTAGAAATTACAAAAATGGCTGCTGAAAGTAAGAATGTATTATCAGGGGCAGTGTTTGAAGTTCATGACGAAAAAGGAAAAGTAGTAACGAAAGTAACAACAGATAAAGAAGGAAAAGCGAAAGTCTCAGGCTTATCTGTAGGTCACTACACACTTGTAGAAGTAGAAGCACCAAAGGGTTATGAAAAGTTAACTAATCCAATTCCATTTGAAATTACAAAAGGAATGATAAGTCCAGTTCAATTAGAAGTATTAAACAAATTGACTTCTTTAGCACCACCAGGCCCAGAGAAACCAGAAACGACGGATCCAGAAAAACCAGAAACGACGGATCCAGAAAAACCAGAAACAACGGATCCAGAGAAACCAGAAACGACGGATCCAGAAAAACCAGAAACAACGAATCCAGAAAAGCCTGAAAAAGAATTACCGAAGACAGGACAGAAAATGCCTGTGGAACCATATATGGGAGCACTTCTTATTATGATGAGTTTTGGATTGCTCGTATTAGGTAGAAAACAGCAGAGATAATAAAAATGAAAAGGTATTCTCAAAGTATTGGAGGATACCTTTTTTATTTGGCATAAAAAACATTTAGCAAAAGAACTCGATGCAAATAGAAACAAAAAGGAAGAAAAAGTTCGTCCTATTTTCTTAATATGGTTATATCAAAAAAAAACTATATATATTTAATGTGAAAATAAAAGGTTAAAGGCCTTCGTAATGTTTGGGTGAAAAAAGAGTTATCTATGTAATTAATTTGAGTACTTTAAGAAAGAGGGCTTTTTCCTAAAGTATTCAAAGGATGATAGTCCAATAGCAGGTGGGAGATGAAACTCGTTTTAGCACTGTATTAACACCTTAAAATGTAGATAGGGGAAAATAATGTAAAGAAACTATTGTATGTTTAAAAATCATATGTTACATTTGTGTTACAAAACAATTACAAAGTGTAACTTATGTTACGAGTTGTTTTCTGTTTCTTTTCGATATGTTACGATTTGAAGTTCATATCCAATCAACCGAGAATATGTAAAGTTAAAAAAATAGCAACCTAAAAATAGTTTTTCTATGTGTATAAAAGTGTGTGTAGTAAAGAGTCTGGTGAGAGCTTTACGCACATTATTAAAATTCCTTTCTGTCTTAAAAGAAGAAAAACAAATACCAACTATTTAGGTGTTTTAAGTAATGATAGTAAATGAAATGTACAGTACATATTTACTTTCAGTCTAATTACTACACAGACTTTTATACATATGCTGTTATTGTTTTAGGAACACATAGGGGGAGAAAGAATGAGGAAGTTATTAACGGTAATTGGAATTACATGTTTAATGTTAGCTGGATGTAGTAATGGGAATTTTGAAAAAGAAATGGATGCAGGGAAGACCGCGTTAACGAATAAAGAATATAAAAATGCCTTATCATCATTTGAAAAAGCGCTAGATGAGAAACAAGACGATTCAGATGTAATGGTGCTTGTAGAACAAACGAAAATAATGATTGAAGCAGTGAAGTTAAAAGAAGAAACAAAGGTAGAAGAATCAATCAAGTCATTTGAAAAAGTAGAGAACATGAAGGATGGGAATAATACACTTATAAAGCAGGCAAAGGAAGAACGAACAGCATTACTAGCTGTGTTAGAACAAAAAAAGAAGTATAGTGAGCAATTGGCGAAAAGTGAAGAGTTAATAAGTAAGAAAAATTATGCACAAGCGAAAGAGATATTAAATAAGTTAGTTGCAGAAACAAAAGATAATAAGAACCTTGAAGAATATAATAAAAAAGCAGTAGGATTAGTTACTAAAATTAATGAAGAAGAAAAAAATGCAAAGAGTGAAGCAGCAGTGAAGGCACAAAAAAATGTAGTAACGAATCAAAAGGTAGCAACAGAAAAGAACGAAAAAACTGAGACAGAAAAAAATCAAAAGGTAGCAACAGAAAAGAACGAAAAAACTGAGACAGAAAAAAATCAAAAGGTAGCAACAGAAAAGAACGGAAAAACTGAGGCAGGAAAGAATCAAAATGCATTTACTTTTGAGAAAGCTAAAGAATATATCAAAAATGAATATAAAGAAGAATATGATTACACGCTAGAAGATACACAAGTAGAAAATGGAAAGAAATATTATAAAATTAGAGTGCGTACGACATATAAAATAGAAGGCGCAGCTGGATCAGGATTTACTGGCGTATTCAAAGTATTCGAAGATGGTACGATTATTGAAATGCACTAAATCGATGAAAAAGGTATCCTCAAAGTATATGAGGGTACCTTTTTTAGCATAAAAAAAGCATCTAGCAAAAGTACTAGATGCAAATAAAAACACAAGGGAAGACAAAATTCTTCCCGTTTCCCGTATGTAATTATATCAAAAAATATATAAAAAACTAGCTTTATTTTTTATATAATTGATGTGTAAAGCTATGAAAGTATAAGATTACACTGTTTTCATAGTGTTTTATTAAAAAAGGAGCTGTGTATATGATTAATTTTAAACCAGAAAATTTGAACCAACTATTAAAAGTAATGTTAATTAGTGCGAATAAATCTTATGATGCGATTAAAGATTATGAATTTACAGGGGAAGCGGTAGTATTCCGTGTGGATTTCGAATATATTGACGTTTCTCTAATGATTGTAGATATGTTAGGAAGATCAGCTTCTAAATTTACTATTTTGCCATATGCCCGTCCGAATACGAATGAAATAGACTACATTCAGTTTCATGTGTATGCGATTAATGAAGGGAATTTTAAGGAAATGATTGATACGATGTAGGAAACTATAAAGTGAAACTTTAATCAGTGGGGGATTCATCCCCACTGATTATTAGCCCTCACCAATCGGACGTTTACGGGCAGCCCGACGCCCACCTAACTTCTTTGCTCCAGCTGAAATTTTTGGGGAGTTTTACTGCCCGTTAACGCGGGATAATTTTACAAATATGTATATACCAACTAATATATAATTAATACATTCATATAATTGGAGTGATGAGATGCAGCCGTTAGAAAGGGAGATTCATTCTAATATGCTGAAAGTGTGGCGAATCCACGCTTTCATTGGGGCGGCAGTTATACTAGCAGTCGTAATTGCGTATTTCTTTTTTATGATCAATTTTAACTGGTGGGGCTGGTTGTTTGGCTTGCTAGTAACAGGAGCTATTACATTTATCCCGCTTGATTATTTTGTGTTTCCAAATTTACGTCAACGTTATTATAGTTACAGATTAAATGAAGAAGAGATTGAGATTCAAAAGGGAATGTTCGTTGTAAAACGCGTACTCATTCCGATGATTCGTGTGCAGCACGTAACGATTGAACAAGGCCCGATTATGAGAAAGTATAATTTAGCGGAATTACATATTTCAACAGCGGCAACTTCTCATAGTATTCCAGGTTTAACGAAGGAAGAAGCAGAGCAGCTGAAAAGACAAATTGGAGAACTTGCGAAAGTGAGTGATGAGGATGTATAAGAGGCAACATCCGATCACAATTTTATTAGGTATTCGAATTGCGACTTTGTTGCCTTTTATTTTTCTTGTTTTATTTCGTTCAGATGGTGAAGTAAAACCTTGGTATTTCTTACATCTTGTTCTTTTGGCCATATTATTTATTATGGCAATTTTCTCAGCTATAAAATGGTATTTCAAAGTGTACTGGGTTGAAAATAATATTTTACATATAAAGCACGGTGTGTTCGTTAAGAAAGAAAGTTACTTAAATAAAGAACGTGTGCAAAATATTAGTACGTCTTCTAACATCATTTATCAAGTACTTGGCCTGACGAAACTAAACATAGAAGTAGCCGGCGGGGGTAGTGAGCCAGAAGTGATGTTAGCTGGCATTAGAGAAGAGGAAGCGAAGGAACTGATTGCTTTATTAAATAAAAAAAGAAGCGCTGCGAGTGAAGAAGTACCCATGGCAGAAGAAAGTAAGACGATTTATCAGTTAACGATGAAAGAAATTTTAGCAGCTTCCATTACGTCTGGTAGATTCGGATTAGTGTTTTCAGGATTACTTCTTATTTACACAGAGTTTAATCAATTTCTTCCAGAATGGCTCATAAATAAAGTGGAAGCGTATGTGATGGATAACGGTGTATATGAATTAATCGTTATGGCCGCGATTTTAATGGCGGTTTCGTGGGCCATTTCAACAGCTGGCTATGCGTTAAAATATGCGAACTTTAAAATAGAGCGAAAAGGAAATGAAATTCGTATCGTACAAGGGTTATTTGATAAGAAAGAGTTTGTTTTAAAATTACACCGTATTCAAGCGATCACTGTGAAAGAAGGAATTCTCCGCCAGCCTTTCGGTTATTGCTCTGTCGAAGTGGAAGTCATTCAAAGTATAGAAGCAGCTGGAAATGAAGTTATGTTACATCCTTTTATGAAAAAGAAAGATGTCCAGCAGTTACTTACATATTTGCAGTTACCGTATGAAATGGAAGAGGAAATCGTTCATTTACCGAAGGCTGCATTACGTCGTTACGTAATAATGGGCTGGATTACAAGTGCTGTGCTCGCACTGCCGATCATCGGTACGAGTATATATTTCAAACAAAATATTGCGTTGTTCACTTTAATACCACTATTTATCATATTTACGTTGCTTGCATACGCTCGGTATACAAGTGGCGGATATATGATACGAGACAATCAGTTAGTCATGGTATACCGTGGTCTTGCGAAATATACAGGAATTATGCGAAGAAGACATGTTCAAGCAGTAGGATATGGTCAGTCGCATTTTCAAAAGAAAGACGAGCTATGTACAGCAGTGGTATCGGTAGCGGGGCATCGTTACAAAGTGAAGCATATGCAAAAAGAAGATGCGCTTCGTATATATAATTGGTACAAAGAAAAAGGAAACACCGGCGTGTAACGGTGTTTCCTTTTTTATGTCGTCATTTGTCGAATCGTCGATATATTGAAAAAATCGTTGATATATTCAAAGATATGATAGATATATTCGGAAAATCGTTGATATAATTTCACATACCGTGGTCTTCAAACTCCGAACTCAAAAACTTAAACTAACACATCAAAAGTAGTCACAAATGACGGACGAGAGAAAATACTTTTCTGCTGCTCTGCATGTGGATGCGCCTGAGCCGGAGCTTGTCCTTCTGCTTGTGCAGGGCGTTTTTTATGAGCGTTTTCGAATGAACGTGATTCTGTCCAATCTTTAAAGTTTTGTTCCGTTTCCCACATTGTTAAGATGACATATGTATCGTTACTTAATGGGCGTAGAACACGGATTGCTTGGAAGCCGGGTTCGTTTTCAATAAGGCCTGCTCGGTTTTTAAATCGGTTTTCAAATACTGGGCGACCTTCGTCTGTTACAGAAATGTTGTTACAAACGATATAGCCAGGTTGTCCTTTAAATTCGCCAACAGCGTCTAGTACGTCATATTGAAGCGCTGATTCTACTGATTCTTCTGTATTTTCTTTATAAAACATATCTTTTTCATTATTTTTTGCAGTGAAATGTGCTTGTTCTAGAGGTGTTTCGTATGAAATAATAGCCTTCATTTTAATGCCCCCTTAATTATTTGTTTCTATTATATCAACTCTCTTAAAAAACTTCGAAGATTATATACATAAAGATACTTCTTTTTCAAATAATAAATGTACCATCATTTGGAAAGAAGGCCGATGTATGAAGAAAGTAAAGTGGACTTTATTAGGTGGATTCGCAACGCTAGTATTAGCGATTGTACTTTATAAACTTATTGTGTTAGCTGGTGGCTATATGATGGATGAAAAGCAGCTCGTTTTCCACTCTTCATCACGTATCGTTGACCAGAAAGGGAAAGAGATTACGAAATTATATGTAGAAAATAGAGATCTCGTACCAGTAGAGCAAATTCCAAAGCATGTCCAGCAGGCGTTTATTGCGGTGGAAGATTCTCGTTTTTATGAGCATCAAGGAATTGATTACCCGTCTATATTCCGTGCTCTTTATAAAGATACGTTAGCTGGAGAGAAGGTCGAAGGCGGTAGTACCATTACACAGCAACTAGCGAAAAACGTCTTTTTAACTCGTGAAAAAACAGTTACGCGTAAATTGAAGGAAGTCGCAATTTCGCTTCAATTAGAGCAAAAATATACGAAGCAACAAATTCTTGAAATGTATATGAATCATATTTATTTTGGGCATGGGGCTTACGGTATTCAAGCAGCAGCAAAGTTGTATTTTAATAAAAATGTAGAAGATCTAACCGTAGAAGAAGGAGCAATGCTTGCAGGTCTTCCGAAGTCACCAAACGGATATTCACCTTATTTCTCTCCAGAGAAAAGTAAGGAGCGCCGAGATCTCGTATTGTCACTTATGCATAAACAAGGCTATTTGACTGCCGAAGATAGTGTACGTTATCAAGGAAAGACAATTGCTTTATATAAAAACTTAGACGAGAATGAACTCGCATATATGCCGTATATTGATATGGTTATAGATGAAGCAGCTCGTTTATACGGATTGTCTCATCAAGAAGTACTGCGCGGAGGATATACGTTTGTCGTACCGATGGATGAAAAGATTCAAAAGGTAGCGTATAACCAGTTTCAAGATGCAAGGAATTTCCCTGGTAAAGAAGAGGGGGCGCAAGGTGCTTTTCTATTAATGGATAATCGTACGGGCGGAATTAAAGCGGCGATTGGCGGAAGAAAGTACGTCCCGAGAGGCTTTAATCGTATTTTCGCAAAAAGACAGCCCGGTTCTGTGCTAAAACCACTTATCGTCTATGCACCAGCACTCGAAACGAAAAAGTATAATCCGTATTCTTTATTAACGAATGAAAAAACTTCTTTTGAAGGTTATGAACCTCGAAATTACAATCGTCAATATACGAAAGAAATGACGATGTATGATGCGATTTTAGAGTCAGCAAATGTACCGGCAGTTTCTTTATTAAATGAGTTAGGGGTAGAAGAAGGAAAGCAATATTTAGAGAAAGGAAATGTTCATATTGCCGATGCTGGTTTAAGTACAGCACTTGGCGGGCTGAAAAATGGTGTTTCAACATTTGATCTTGTGAAAATGTATCGTGCATTTTTAGCAAATGGCGCTATTATTGAGCCGCACGTGATTGATAAAGTGTTAAATAGACACGGCGCAGTTATTGGAGAATCGCCAAAAGTAGAAACGAAAATTTTCTCGAAACAAACGGCATGGTATATGACGAAAATGTTAGAAGGGGTTGTGAAGGAAGGGACAGCGAAAGCAGGCATATATAGCGGTGCATTAGCTGGGAAAACAGGTACAACTTCCTTACCGAATGACGATAATGGAGCTAGAGATATGTGGTTCGTTGGCTATACGCCAAATTTAGTAGGTGCTGTTTGGATTGGTTATGACCGTACAGATAAAGAGCATCAGTTGCAAGGAGAAAGTGTGTCAGCAACGAAATTGTTTAAGAAAATTTTAACGAAGGCAAATGTAGAACAGAAAGAGCAGTTTATGAAACCAGAAGGTGTGGAAACAATCGGTGCTCCGATTCGGCTGCGCAAGATTGAAGATGTGAAAATGAAATTAGCGTTTAGCCCTTTCGGTTTATTTAAAGCAAAATTAAGCTGGACACCACTTCCAGATGAAAGAATTATGTATCGTATTTATAGAGTGGAAAACGGAGTTCATACGCATGTAGGCACTGTAAATGGTGCCGGAGAATATGAGGAAAAGTTCGTTAACATCTTTTCAAAACCGAGTTTTTATGTTGTACCATATAACACACAAACGAAACGTGAAGGAGAAAAGTCAAAAGTAGCTAAACCATAGTTTTTCTCTGTGCTATAATAAGAATGTTGTGAAAATAGTAAGCGGTTTTACGAATGTTTGTGTCAATTTCATGAACAACGTACATAATGTTATGCATTTTGTTTTTACAAGCTGTATAGTAAAAAAAGATAAATATCGGAATAGAACGTATTTAGAGCAAAAGCATTGGCAAGGAAGGGAGCAAGGGTCTTGGTAAGAACTATAAATGAGACATTTTTAAAAGCATGTAGGGGGGAACGTACTGATTATGTACCAGCATGGTATATGCGTCAAGCAGGTCGTTCGCAGCCGGAATATAGAAAGATAAAAGAAAAGTATTCTTTATTTGAAATTACACATAATCCAGAGTTATGTGCTTACGTTACAAAGTTGCCAGTCGATCAATATAACGTAGACGCAGCAATTCTTTATAAAGATATTATGTCACCACTACCTGCAATTGGTGTGGATGTAGAAATTAAATCAGGTATTGGCCCAGTTATTGATAATCCAATTCGTTCTTTACAAGACGTAGAAAAACTAGGGGAAATCAATCCAGAAGATGACGTACCCTACATATTAGATACGATTCGTTTATTAACGACTGAAATGTTAGACGTACCGTTAATCGGTTTTTCAGGAGCTCCATTTACGTTAGCGAGCTATATGATTGAAGGCGGTCCATCTCGTAATTACCATAATACGAAAGCGTTCATGTATGCAGAGCCGAAAGCTTGGTTCGCATTAATGGATAAGTTAGCAGATATGGTTATTACATATTTAAAAGCGCAAATTAACGCAGGAGCAAAAGCAGTTCAAATTTTCGATTCTTGGGTTGGCACAGTGAATGTAGCAGATTACCGCATATTTATTAAACCAGCGATGGAGCGTATTTTTGCAGAAGTTCGTACGATGGGTGTTCCAATGATTATGCACGGCGTAGGAGCTGCGCACTTAGTGAATGAATGGCATGACTTACCTCTTGATGTTGTAGGTTTAGACTGGCGTTTACCGATTGAAGAAGCACGTGCACGCGGTGTTCATAAGGCGGTACAAGGAAATATGGATCCTTCATTCTTACTAGCACCTTGGTCTGTTATTGAAGAACATGTAAAAGCTATTTTAGATCAAGGGATGAAAGAGCCAGGTTATATCTTTAACTTAGGACACGGTGTATTCCCAGAAGTAAATCCAGATACATTAAAACAATTAACTACATTTATTCATGAATACTCTAAAGAACAGTTAGCGAAGTAAAGGAGAATAGCTGTATGAAAAAGAAAATTGGTTTGCTTGTAATGGCATACGGAACGCCATATAAAGAAGAAGATATTGAACGTTACTATACACATATTCGTAGAGGAAGAAAGCCAAGTCCTGAAATGCTAGAAGATTTAACAGAGCGTTACCGTGCAATTGGTGGCATTTCTCCTTTAGCTACTATTACATTAGAGCAAGCTACAAAGTTAGAACAGCGTTTAAATGAAGTACAAGATGAAGTAGAGTACCATATGTATCTTGGTTTAAAACATATCGAACCTTTCATTGAAGATGCAGTGAAGGATATGCATAACGACGGTATACAAGATGCAATCGCACTTGTTCTTGCGCCGCACTATTCTACATTTAGCGTGAAATCGTATGTAGGACGAGCACAAGAAGAAGCTGAGAAACTTGGAAACTTAACAATTCACGGCATTGATAGCTGGTATAAAGAACCGAAATTCATCCAGTACTGGGTTGATGCAGTGAAAGGTATATATAACGGTATGTCAGACACAGAGCGTGAAAAAGCAGTATTAATCGTATCTGCTCATAGCTTACCAGAGAAAATTATTGCAATGGGCGATCCATATCCAGATCAATTAAATGAAACAGCGGATTATATTGCAAGAGGTGCTGAAGTAGCGAACTATGCAGTAGGTTGGCAAAGCGCAGGAAACACGCCAGATCCTTGGATTGGTCCAGATGTACAAGATTTAACGAGAGAACTAAATGAAAAGTATGGATACAGTTCATTCGTATACGCACCAGTTGGATTTGTTGCGGAGCATTTAGAAGTTTTATATGACAATGACTTTGAGTGTAAAGTTGTGACAGATGAAATTGGCGCGAAATATTATCGTCCAGAAATGCCAAATGCATCGGACGCATTTATCGACTCTTTAACAGATGTTGTATTAAAGAAAAAAGAATCTGTAATGTAAGAAGAAAGGGGGAGCCTGCTTGAGGAAAAAAGTTGTAATTATCGGCGGTGGCATCACAGGATTAACAACAATGTATAACTTACAAAAAGATATTCATGACAAGAACTTGCCGATCGATACATTACTGATAGAAGCATCGGGTAAACTTGGCGGGAAAATTCAAACCGTTCGAAAAGATGGATTTACAATTGAACGCGGACCGGATTCTTTCTTAGCACGAAAAGAAAGTGCCTCTAGACTGGCGCGAGAATTAGGTCTTGGCGATGAAATTGTAAATAATAAGGCCGGTCAATCATTTATCCTCGTAAACAATCGGTTACATAAAATGCCGAGCGGATCGATGATGGGAATTCCAACGCAAATTACGCCGTTTCTATTTTCCAGGCTGTTCTCCCCAATTGGTAAACTAAGAGCTGGTTTTGATCTGTTAATGCCGAGATCAAAACCAGTATCTGACCAATCACTCGGGCAGTTTTTCAGACATCGCCTCGGCAACGAAGTGGTTGAAAATTTAATAGAACCATTACTATCGGGTATTTATGCAGGGGATATCGATGAAATGAGCTTAATGTCAACATTCCCCCAAATGTATCAAATTGAGCAGAAACATCGCAGTATTTCACTCGGTATGCGTACACTTGCTCCGAAAAAAGAGAAATCTGAACCGAAAAAGGGAATCTTCCAAACAGTGAAAACAGGTTTAGAATCTATCGTAGAATCTCTCGAAGCAAAGATACATGAAGGTATGATAATAAAGGGAACTCGCATTGAAAAAGTTGCAAAACTTGGTGATGCTTACACGATTACTCTTAGTAACGGAAAAGAAATAGAAGCGGACGCGGTCGTAGTGGCAAGCTCACATAAAGTATTGCCATCTATGTTTGCACAGTACAAGCAGTTTCGTTTCTTCCGCAACATTCCGTCCACATCAGTTGCGAATGTAGCAATGGCTTTTTCGAAATCAGCCATTCAGCGCGATATCGATGGAACAGGATTTGTCGTATCTCGAAATAGCGACTACACAATTACAGCATGTACGTGGACACATAAAAAATGGCCACATACAACGCCAGAAGGAAAAACGCTTCTTAGGTGTTACGTTGGACGCCCTGGTGATGAAGCGGTTGTAGAACAAACAGAAGAGGAACTTGTTAGGCTTGTACTAGAAGACTTACGAAAGACGATGGATATTACGGAGGATCCAGAGTTTACAGTCGTAAGTCGCTGGAAAGAGGCAATGCCCCAATATACAGTAGGTCATAACGAGCGAATGAAGAAACTCACAACATTTATGGAGAAAGAGTTGCCAGGTATATACTTGGCAGGTAGTTCTTACGCTGGTTCTGGTCTTCCAGACTGTATTGATCAAGGTGAGAGGGCTGCAAAGCGTGTATTATCTCATTTGGAGAAAGTAATGGATGCTGAATTAATCGCACAATAAAATATAAGAAACGCCTTCAATCGTATTGAAGGCGTTTTGTTTGTTATATAAAATATTTATTCGCCAATAAACATATATAAGTTATTTGGCTTTATAACAGCATCACCAGCATAAATAACCCATTCTGTTAAGTCATCAAAATCTAAATGATAAGAATTTCCTTCGCTCATATCTTCTATAAAATATGGTTCATTAATGAGTATTCCTTGAATAAGGTCTTCTGTAATATGTTGCATTTCAAACCACATATGTTCGCTTTTCCCCTCTTCATAGGAAACACCAAACTTAGCGAGAAAACGAAAATCTTCATTTGATTGTTCAATTTGAAAAATGTTGCTGAAATACCCGAAAGTATTCTTCGCATTGTAAGCCATACGAGCCGTTTCACTATTTGTTTTATAAAACATGAGCCCTGTAGCTTCCTCGTGTTCTTTGAAAAAGCTTTCGATACATTCTTCTGAAGTATCAAATTTGAACAAGAGAACAGATGGCGATTGATGGTATTCATCTCGGTCATCCATCCCGCCTAAGAATGTGTTTTGTGCATCTATTGGTTGTAGCTTCACTTCTTCATTCTCAATTGAAGATAATTGATCTATACTCGTTTTATGCCCAATATAAGATAAGCCTTTCTCCCATGGAACAGCTACTGTATGTATAGAACCTTGCTGACTATGTGCGATAACGATAGGCTCATTCATAGGGACTTGGCCATTCTCAACGGTATTATTAGCAAATGTTTGAAAGAGGTCACCAATGCCGTAGTAGGAAGAAATGCGATTTGGAATAATTAATTCTATTTCCGTTACGCCTGCTCTTAAAAGGCCATGTGTATGAAACCAATATTGCGTAGGCTCACCGTCTTTATCGTCTTCATAAACAGAATGAATAACGTACAAGTCAGGAATGTCAGGTAATAATTCATTTTCAACGTGATATTCAATATAGCTTCTAGATATTACTTTCATTGCTGCACTTGAATCGATTACAAATAACAAGTCTGGAGCGAGGTTCCATAAAAACTGTAACTGCTGGAAAAAGCAGTCCAGCACATCGCCTACAAATAGCGTACGAGTGAAAATTTCAGTGCCATAAGCAGCATCTTCAAAATTACGATCTACGATTGTAGAATCTTGTCTATTGTACATTTTATATTCTTCTGGATCGCTCGTTTCATCAATATGCAGTTCATACGGTATGATTGTTTCATCCATATGTAACTCAACAATAAGGCTTGTCTCATCACTGTAAACAATTTTTAATTCATCCACTTTAGTAGAGATAGTCTCTAGCCGCTGTTTTAACTGTTCAATCGTAATTCTAGTTGGTATAACGGCAATCATATCTGAAAAATGACGTTCTAATGTTCCATTCATAGCTGCGCGGTATGTTTCTGTTTGCACTTCCATCCAATCACTCCTATTCAAATGAATCCATTTTACATGCCAATGAAATTTCGATATTTTCTGTTTTCTCTCTCTACTATTATAGGTCGCATTCGTAGAAGGTGTAAAATTATTATTTTGTATTATAGTTTGAAAGCTTGTAAATTAAATAAATTTTTTGTAAAACTTGTCGAAATAGCATTCTATATAACGAATCATTTGTTATGATAGAAATGCTGAGAAAATATGAAATAGGGAGAGGAAAATGGCTGTGAAGAAATTGTTAAGTGTCTTTTTATCATTATTGCTATTGCTTTCATTTACTGGAACTTTAGCGCAGGCAGAAGAAAATACTTCTATGTCAGTAGAAAAAGCAATTCAAGTATTTAAGCAGCAAGGGAAAACGAAGGGGACAGTGGAAGGATACATCGTTGGATATACGCAAAGTCCTTCTAAATACACGAAAGATCCTGCTAAGTTTGATGATACAAACGTAGCAATTGCGGATTCGCCAACTGAAACGAATCCAGACAAAATCATGCCTGTTCAGTTGCCAAAGGGTGATGTGAGAGCGGCAGTAAACGTGAAAGATCATCCTGAAAATATCGGGAAGAAAGTTAGTTTAACAGGGACGCTTGAATTATATTTTAGTAGCCCAGGTTTAAAATCGGTAACAGCTCATAAGTTTCAAGGGGAAGGACAAAACCGTGTTAGCGATGTAGTAGCTTCGCCTGGTAGTGGAGAAGTTGCGAAGGGGACAGCGGTAACATTAACAACGAATACAGAAGGAGCAACAATCTACTATACGTTAGATGGCTCTAACCCTACAAATAAGAGCGTTCGTTATAACGGACAAATTGTGGTGAATGAAAATAGTGTGATTAAAGCAATCGCAGAGAAAGAAGGGCTTACTTCTTCAGCGGTTTCAACATTTTCATTTATTATCGTAAACAATGAA
Source organism: Bacillus wiedmannii (assembly GCF_001583695.1). GTDB lineage: Bacteria > Bacillota > Bacilli > Bacillales > Bacillaceae_G > Bacillus_A > Bacillus_A wiedmannii. Next base: position 14,977 of record NZ_LOBC01000033.1, read on the forward strand.
CCAGTTCGTATTCATGATATTCAAGGGAAATCACATATTTCTCCTTACAAAGGGAAGAAAGTATACAATGTGGAAGGCGTTGTAACAGCACTTGATAAAAATGGTTTTTATATAGAAGATAACCAGCCGGATAATGATCCAGCTACGTCAGAAGGTATGTACGTATACAAAAAAGATGCGAATGTAGCGGTAGGAGATCTTATTCAAGTTGATGGAGAAGTAGAAGAATATGTTGGACCTGGGTATGCAGAAAGGTTTGACACAGATTTAACGACGACGGAAATTAAAGCGAGCCGCGTTGCTGTAATCGCAAAAGATCAACCTTTACCAGCACCGATTGTACTTGGAGAAAACGGTGTGAAAATCCCTGATCAAATTATCGATAATGATGCATTCGGTTTATTTGATCCAAATGAAGATGCAATCGACTTTTATGAAAGTATAGAAGGTATGCGCGTTACGATGCCAACGCCAAAAATTATTGCACCTCAGAAAAACGGAAATTTATATGTAACAGTAAAAAATGGCGGAAATAAAGTCGTAACGAAATACGGCACACCTGTATTAGATGAAAATCAATTAAACCCAGAGCGTCTTTCTGTAAAAGTACCTCGTGATTATGTAGCAAAAGTAGGAGATACTTTCACTGGAGATATAACAGGGGTAGTCGGATATGATTACGGTTCGTTCCGCATTTCGCCAATAACGGAATTACCATCTGTAGTGGAAGGTGGATTTAAGCAAGTAGGCGTGAATATTCAGCCTCGTCTTGATAAGTTAACAGTTGCTACATATAACATTGAAAACTTCTCGGCGAATAAAAAAGAAACAACAGATGAAAAAGTAAAAGCGTTAGCGTATTCTATTAAATACAACTTAAAAATGCCAGATATTATCGGTGTAGAGGAAATGCAAGATAATAACGGAACGATTAATGACGGTACAACAGATGCTTCTTTAAGCGCAAAACGTATCATTGATGCAGTTCTAGAAATTCGTGGACCAAAGTATGAGTATGTAGAAATTGCTCCGAATAATAATCTAGACGGAGGAGCACCAGGAGCGAATATTCGCGTCGGTTTCTTCTACAACCCATCACGCGTGAAATTAGCAGCAGTACCGAAGTTACTTGATAAAAATGTCGTTCGCATTGGAGACGAAAATCCATTATTTGAAAGTACACGTAAACCGCTTGCAGCAGAATTTACGTTCCAAGGACAAAACGTTGTTGTCGTTGCAAATCACTTAAACTCAAAAATAGGAGATGCAACGCCATTTGGAAAAGTGCAGCCGCTCGTATTAAAGAGTGAAGAAAAACGAATTCAGCTAGCGCAAGAAGTAAATCAATTCGTACAAGGAATTCAGAAAAAGAACACGAATGCACCAGTTGTTGTGTTAGGAGATATGAACGATTTTGAGTTTGCTAAACCATTAAAAACACTAGAAGGAACAATCTTGAAAAATATGTTAAACACAGTGCCGAAAGAGAACCGCTACACGTACATTCATGAAGGAAATGCACAAGTGTTAGATCATATTTTAGTAACAAACAACATCGCACCACACACAATTGTAGATCCAGTACACTTAAACTCAAACATTATGAAAGAACATGGACGTGTAAGTGACCACGATCCAGTACTTGCTCAAATTGATTTGAAGAAAGCTTCTTAAATAGTCATGAAAGAACGCTTAGAGATATACTGAGCGTTCTTTTTCTGTAAAAATCATGTTAAAATTAATTAAAAATTCAGCTTTTTGTAATGAGGAGGTTAAAGATGCAAGCGTGGTTAAATGGAAAATTAATGAATCAGCTTGCAATTTTGTTTTGTACAATCGTCATGCTCCAATTTGTAGCGGAGGTAACAGGACTTACTCAAAATTTGGATATTACATATAACTTAATACATACAGCATCGTCCTATGTAACGTTTAGTTTGGCAGTCATTTTTACTTTAATAGGTGCAAGAAGAGAATTAAGTACATATGCAATTATTTTATTATGTTCAGTTGTAGGTATTAAAGCGATTTATTTTGCGGCGGTCGTTATTTTATGGGGATTGGCAGGTACGCCGTAAAGGGGAGATGATTATACGATTGATAAATGTAAATGAGAATAAGAGCGTAATTCTCTAAGCTAACTTAGGGAATTACGCTCTTATTCGTTCAATGATTTAGTCCGAAATTGCTTGAAACGCTTTTCTACACCGATCTCTTTTTTGCAGTCTTCTTCTATATTTTTTTCTATCCCGCTTTACTCCTTGTATATACATAAATAAGCTAACGAGAAGGAAGAAAGCACATTGCATCGTTAAAATATACGGTGACATGCCTTGCAATGGTTGTTTCGGATCATATAAATGAATAGGTGCTCCGCCTATTGAAGGAAATATTGTATTTAGCAGGACGTAAGGAATGGAGGCAACTGCAAATGGAAAGAGAATTGCCATATAGTCCTTTTGTGACCATACAGATGCAGCAAGTCCTAAAAGGGCCATTAAACCTGCAAATAAAAAATTAATTCCGATATATACAGTAATGTAAGTGAGAGGCGCATCGAAATATAGGTTTGCGAACATTCCATCAGCATTTATGATGCCTGAACCAATCGTAGGTGTTCCGTCTGGAATGGTTAATTTGCAAAATAATAACGATAAGATGAATGGAAATGTATAAAGAAATCCTCCGCAAAAAAACGTAACGATATATTTCATTACTGAATAAGGAAATAAAGAAATCCCCTTACTCACAAACGGTTTAAAACCATCTGACTTATCCGAATTGTAACTTGTACTAAAGGGGAAACTCGCAATAACTGGCATTAATAATAAATAAACATCCATTTCATTGTCGCGAAATCCGATCCATTTTATATCTGTTGAAATAGGTCCACTCGCTGCGTCTCCTAAATAACGAATTACATAGTAATAGTGATAAATACAAATAAGAACGAATCCACTAAACATAATAATTAAAGAAATACGACTACAAAAAGCTTGCTTTATATTTAAACGAAGCGCACGCATCATGACTGAAAAAGCCTCCACTATTTTGATAAACTTGTCTATTTTCTATATTACTATTAAATGTAAAGATTTTCTTGTTTTTTTATTTGATTATTTGAAAAAAGGGAAATTTGTTGTTGTTAAGTAAGGTTTAATTGTATATCTTAAGAACACCTTTTCCTTTTCTCTTTTCTTCTGATAAACTATGGACAGTATGATATACACTGACTGGAATTTTTTTATACTGGAAATAATAAAAAAGAGAACTTGTCTAGAATGTAAGCGTGTGGTAATATCAAAGATGTACTGATTGACTATATTATCCAATTGGTCATTTTTGGAGGTGACGATGTGGCGATAGATCGAAAACGTTCTATTATTGAAGCTGCAACAAAGTCTTTTTCAGCGTTCGGTTATAAAGCAACAACGATGGATCAAGTAGCGAAGTTAGCGAATGTAGGAAAAGGAACGATTTATACTTTTTTCAAAAATAAAGAAGAGCTATTTGGTGAGATTATTTCTAATTTAATTACAGAAATGAAACAAGTTGCAGAAAATGCAATTCGTTCAGATGTTTCATTTTTTGAAAATGTACATAGAGCATTATATAGCATATTAGAATTCAGAAAAGAACATCAGCTCATGATTAAATTAATTCAAGAAGAGCGCGACATGGGAACGAAAGAAGTACAAGAAGTGATGCAACAAGTAGATGTGGAAATCGTTTCTGTTATTCAATCGTATTTAAAGATTGCGATTGATAAAGGTGAAATTAGCAAATGTGATCCAGAAATTACAGCATTTATTATGCTTCGCTTATACGTATCGCTTATTTTTGATTGGGAAAAAAATCATAAACCGCTAGAAAAAGAAAAAATTGCAGAATTATTTGAACTTTATTTATTAAAAGGATTGTCAAACTAAGATAATCCTTTTATTATTATAAAAAGTGACCGCTTGAACGAAATGGTCATATATTTATTTTAGGAGGGATAATAGAAATATTTACTTCATAGTAAGGAACAGTTGCATAGTATAAATTCGGGGATAAGGCATATGTATGAATAAGTATAGCCTTTTTGTTTGGGTAAAAATGACCAAATGAACATTTTGGTCATTTTAATAAAGGGGGAGAAATGATGAAATGGAATCAGTTACTTCGTAAAGAGTTTACTGAAATTATAAAAAGTAAAAAAATATTAATTCCAATTATCGCGGTTTTATTCGTACCAATTTTATATGCAGGTATGTTTTTATGGGCCTTTTGGGATCCGTATAAACAGTTAGATGATTTACCAGTTGCGGTAGTTAATTTAGATAAAGGTGCAGTATTTGATGGGAAACCAATTGAGGTTGGAAAAGGGCTCGTTGATAATTTAAAAGATAATACAAGTTTCAAATGGGAGTTTGTAAGTGAAAAAGAAGCGAAAAAAGGAATGGAAGGTAGAAAGTATTACATGTTAGTACGCATTCCAAATGACTTCTCAAGTAACGCTACAACGTTATTAAAAGATGATCCAAAACCATTAAACTTAGAATATATTCCAAACGAAAGCTTAAACTTCTTATCTTCACAAATTGGTGGAACAGCGATTGAAAAAATTAAAGGTGAAGTATCAAGTACGTTAACGAAAACATATGCAGAGAAAATGTTTGATTCCATTAAAGACGTCTCAAAAGGATTAGCAGATGGGGCGGAAGGAGCAAATAAACTACATGACGGATCAAGTGAATTGCACGATGGTTCAAGTAAAGTGACAGATGGCCTTCATACACTTCAAGGAAAGTCTGGGGAGATGAAGGATGGAGTTGGGAAATTAGCAGATGGATCTAATAAGTTAGTAGATGGGTCTGGAAAAGTAACAGCAGGTTTAAATACATTAAATAGCAAAACGGGTATAGGGAAATTACAAGATGGATCCGGAAAAGTAACAGACGGTTTAAATACGCTAAATGGCAAAACAGGTGAAATGCAGACAGGTATAGGAAAATTAGTGGACGGATCCGGAAAAATAACGAACGGTTTAAATACGTTAAATAGCAAAACGGGTGAATTGCGTGATGGATCTGAGAAAGTGACTGGTGGCTTGAACAAACTAGTAAGTAAATCTGGTGAATTACAAACAGGAACAACTGACCTATCAAATGGTATGGGAAAACTTGCTGAAGGGCAAAGTCAATTAGAAAAAGGGTCTCAAGAAATTCAAAAGGGATTGCAAGAGTTAAATAGTAACGTACAAAAGTCTGCTGTAGGCTTAGAGGAAATGCAGTCGAAAGTTCCTTCTATATTGAATACAGTAAATGAGAAAATAGATGGAGCTGGGGCGAATGTAAATCAGTTAAATGAACTTACACAATCAACAGCAGGAGATGCAAAAAATGCAGCGCAAGAGGTAGCGAATTTACAAAAGCAAATTGAAAGTTTACCAAAAGAATATCAAGAGCAGTTACAGCCATTCGTAACAAGTGCTGTAAAAAGTACAGCGACAGTTCAGCAAAAAGCTGCCGGAGTAGCAGGTGGAACAAATAAATTAAATGAAGAAGTAAAACAATTAACAGGCGAAATACATCAAACAACAAATGGATTGCAAAACAAATTACCAAATCCAGCAGGGGTGAAAACTCTGGCAGGTGGTGTTGAAAAATTAACGAACGCACAAAATGAATTTGTTAGTAAGTTTCATGGGTTTGGTGAAGGATTAGATAAAGCAAAAATAGGTGCTGATAAATTAAAAGATGGATCAGTTCAATTAATTGATGGAGTAACGCAATTACAAAGCGGATCCGGAAAAGTGACAGCTGGATTAGGTCAATTATCTGCAGGAGCAAATCAATTAGCAGATGGCTCAAACCAAGTAACAGGCGGTTTAGGTACGTTATCTGTAGGAGCAAACCAAATGGCAGGTGGAATAAATCAATTAGCGGACGGTTCAAGTCAAGTAACAGGTGGTTTAGGTACATTATCAGTAGGAGTAACCAAATTAGCAGATGGTTCAAATCAAGTAACAACAGGTCTGGGCGATCTAAATGGTGGCCTAAATAAAATGTCAACCGGCTCAACCCAGCTAATCGACGGCGTTAATAAACTAGCAGACGGTTCCGGAAAAGTAACGGATGGCCTTGTAAAAGTAAACGACGGTTCAGGTGAACTTGCTGAGAAACTTGGCGAAGGGGCAGAGAAAACGGGTGAAGTAAAAGGAACGGATAAAACGTATGATATGTTTGCAAGCCCTGTAAAAGTGAAGACGGAGAAAATGGCGGAAGTTCCAAACTACGGGACTGGATTTACACCGTATTTCTTATCACTCGGTTTATTTGTTGGGGCATTATTATTATCTATCGTATATCCATTACGTGACACAGTTGGTGTTCCAAAATCGGGGTTTAGCTGGTTTATTAGTAAGTTTGGCGTTTTACTATCAGTCGGTATTATTCAAGCAGTAGTAGCTGATGTCATATTACTGTTCGGATTAGGTGTAGAAGTACAAAGTATGCCGTATTTTATACTCTTTAGCATCGTTACAAGTTTAGCGTTTATCGCATTAATTCAATGTTTAGTAACAGCATTCGGTGATGCAGGGCGTTTCATCGCCATCATCACATTAATCATTCAGCTTACAACAAGTGCTGGAACATTCCCACTAGAATTGATTCCGAAGTTTTTACAACCATTCAATGCTTGGTTACCGATGACATATTCTGTATCAGGATTGAAAGCAGTCGTATCAAGTGGAGACTTTAACTTCATGTGGCAAAACGTAGGAATACTCATGATTTTCATCGTGGTATTATCACTTGGAACAATCGCATCCTTAACTTGGATGCACAAACGACAATTTAGAAATATTGCGGAAAACCAATCGATTGAAGCATAGAAAAAAGCACCTTTTCGGTGCTTTTTTATTTTAATGTAGGGCTAAATAAAAGGACAGGAATTGCAACCATTTGAACAGAAGTATAGTACATAGGAGTTGATATGATGAAAGGAAATCTTACTTATTATTTTATCGTAAATCCGCTAATCATCTTTCTTGTTTCATAAAGAAAAATATATAAATATGAAAGATGCACTAGGAATACTTTTAGTTTACTATGTGCTAATTAGCGGGTATTACCTTATGGATGTTATAAGTAAAAGAATGAAGAAGGATAGTAAAGACAAACGATAAATTTTATGGCATAAAAACCGATGGAGGACAACAAAATGACTGAAAGTGAAATGAAATTTCGTGATACAACCATTCGTAACTTTTTCGATAAAGAGGACCGCCTAAAATCGATTCCAGGTCAAAAGAAGAAAAAACTAGTATTGTTAGAGCATTTAATTAGCAAGTTAAACGCTGAAAATCAATATACGGAAAAAGAAATTAATACATTTATAAAACAATATCATGATGATTTCTGTACGATTAGACGTGAGTTTATTGTGCACGGATTTATGGATCGAGAGGATAATATGTACCATATAAACGGGAGAGAAGTTTGGACGAAGTGGGAGGAGTTAAAATAATGAATCAGCAGGGGGAATCCCTGCTGATTATAAGTCCGTGCTAGTCTTACATTTTCTTTGAAGTAAGTCTATGAACTCTTCAACATTCGAACTTGTAATGTATCCAAGCGTTATATATTCATCTTCATAGTAAAATATTATTTTTTTGTCAAAGATTCTTCTCTTCGTTTCTATGGATAGAATTTTTTCATAATCAAATTCGGCAATGAACGTGTTTTTATATTGGCTAAAAAAGAGAAGTCTTCTATTAGTAGCAAGTAACATGCCAGGATGCGGGACTTTATGCGTAATAATATAGCCAGTAAGTGAACATTTTAAAGTAGATAAAATCTTTTCTTCTTTATGTAATAGTTGTTTTGCAGCTGTTAAGATTGGATTCATTGCATACATTCCTTTTATTTTGATGTATGAATATTGTATCAAGAGTAAAAAGATTCTCAATATGTAATATTGCATATTGGGCGTTTTATAGTTTTAATATTATTTTTTAAAAGAAAAAGTACGAGGTGATTCAATGATACGATTAGCAAAAGAGACTGATGCAGAAGCAATAATGAATATTAGAAAAGAAATTATATTATCGGAAAGTACTACAAAGTTTTTCATAGTATCTCCAAAGAAATTACCAAATGATATTGATGCAGAAAAAGAAAAGATACGGAAAAGCAATGAAAAAGGGAATCTTTATATAGTTTATGAAGTAGATAGTAAGGTGGTTGGATTTTTACTTTTCAAACGCTACGAACTAGAACGCCTACGACATGCAGGTACAATGGGAATGGGGATTAGAGAGGCGTGCTGTAATCAAGGAATTGGTACGAAACTAATTGAATTTCTTATTAGTTGGGCTAAAGGACAGGAAGGTTTAGAGAAAATTTGCTTAGGTGTAGTTTCTATTAATGATAGGGCGATTAAGGTGTATAAACGTATGGGGTTTGTAGAAGAAGGAAGACAAAGAAAGCAAATTAAATATGAAGATGGAACATATGGAGATGACGTATTGATGGGGCTTTATATTGAATAAAGGATTAGTAAGAAGATGTATATACGTTATGCTATGTTCATCTTTTTTAGTCTAAAAGCAGTATGATTGTTCATCCCATTAACAGACTTTTCCCTATGTATAATATTAATATAGTAAAATCATAACAACCCATATTGCAGTTTCCAATAATATACTATATAATCAGTTTAAGAAAACGTTTTCATGCAAAGGGGGAGGATTTCGTGTCGACTATAGAGGACGTGGCGAAATTAGCGGGGTTATCAAGGACAACGGTTTCTAGGGTGATTAATAATCATCCATATGTTTCAGATGAGAAGAAAAAAAGGGTTCAATTAGCAATGAAGCATTTAGGTTTCGTTCCTAATTCTGCGGCGAGAAGGCTTCGTAAACAAAAGACGGAAACAATTGCGGTGCTAGTTCCAAGGATTACAAATCCTTTCTTCAGTAGATTTATTGAAGCAATCGAGATTGCTGCTTCTGAACATAAATATAAACTGATTATTTGTCAAACAAGATATTTACCGGAAAAAGAGATGGAGTATTTACAATTATTATCTACGAAACAAGTAGATGGGATTATTCTATGTTCACTAGAAAATCCGTGGGAAGATGTAGAGCCATACTTACAGCACGGTCCAATCGTGTTATGTAATGAATATATTGAGGAAGCAAATGTTCCAACAGTGAAGTTTGATCATGCGCAAGGAGCATACATAGCTGCTAAGCATGTGTTAGAACAAGGATATCGTAATCTTATTTTTTGTCGTGGTAACGAAACCAAAGTGGTTAGCCAGCAGCGAAAAATGGGCTTTTTACGTGCAATAACTGAGAAGAGCCGCCAAGTAGAAGCGATCGATTTTCTTGAAAACGCTTTCTCTTGGGACGATGGAAAGAGAATATTCCATGAAGTATTAAAGGACAAAAAAAATCCTACCGCGATTTTGGCAGGAGGCGACGAGGTTGCAGCTGGAATCATTTCAGAGGCAAAACGCCATGACTGGAGCATTCCAGATGATCTCGCTGTTATCGGTTTTGATAATCAAATATTATCACAAATTACAGAGCCAGGTATTACGACAATTGAACAGCCAATCGATGAGATGGCCCGAAAAGTTGTCGACCTGATGATGGATAAAATCCATACGAAAAATTATCGACAAAAAGAATTGTATGAGTTTGAACTGGAGCTCTTGGTGAAAGGTTCAACGATGAAGAAGAATACGATGTTATTAGCCTAGTAGACTATGTCTGCTAGGTTTTTTATGTTCATAAACTACTATTCTTCGTGAACGCAGTCATCACATTTGTTATGGTATGCTTCGTGTTGCTCATCAATTTCTTTCCCGCAATGTGCACAAGTTTTCGTCGGTAAATTTCTGAAAAACTCCATTGGTTGATCGATCATGTCAATCCCTCCATTTCCATTTCTTACTATCATTGTATTAGTACAAAAAACAAAAGTCAACAACTGTTTTATAACAAAATTGAAAAATAATGAAAAAGTTTAGGAAATGGATTATAGTTAACAATGTAGAATGTAAGTGAAACATGCATTCCTACTCGGTTTTAGAAAGGATGGATACATATGAAAATGACTGTTGTCGGCTTTTGGGGCGGCTTTCCAGAAGCGGGAGAAGCAACGTCGGGGTATTTGTTTGAACACGATGGTTTTCGTTTACTTGTAGACTGTGGTAGTGGTGTACTAGCACAGATTCAAAAATATATAACACCGTCTGATATAGATGCAGTTGTACTTTCGCACTATCATCATGATCATGTTGCAGACATTGGGGTATTGCAATATGCGAGATTAATTACGAGTGCGACAAAGGGGCAACTACCGGAATTACCAATATACGGTCATACGTTTGACGAGAATGGATTCCATTCTTTAACGCATGAACCACATACGAAAGCAATCGCGTACAATCCAGAAGAAACACTTCAAATCGGACCGTTCTCGATTTCATTCTTAAAAACTGTTCATCCTGTTACATGCTTTGCGATGCGTATTACAGCTGGTAGTGACGCTGTAGTATACAGTGCTGATTCAAGTTATATTCCTGAATTTATTCCATTCACAAAAGATGCTGATCTTTTCATTTGTGAGTGTAATATGTATGCACATCAAGAAGCTGCAAAAGCAGGGCATATGAATAGTACAGAAGTAGCAAGTATTGCGAAAGATGCAAATGTAAAAGAACTTTTATTAACGCACTTACCGCATACAGGAAACACATCTGATTTAGTAACAGAAGCAAAACAAATTTTCAGTGGCCATATTACGCTAGCGCATAGTGGTTACATTTGGAACTCATGAGGTGATACGATGTTATTTATTAATAATAATGGGATTACAGATCCTAGAATAAACTTAGCAATTGAAGAATATTGTGTGAAGAATTTAGATATTAATGAAACATATTTACTGTTCTACATTAACGAACCTTCCATTATCATTGGTAAAAACCAAAACACAGTAGAAGAAATTAATGCAGATTACGTAAAAGAACAAGGAATTCATGTCGTTCGTCGTCTATCAGGCGGAGGCGCAGTATATCATGATTTAGGAAACTTAAACTTTAGCTTTATTACGAAAGATGACGGAGACAGTTTCAGCAACTTCAAAAAATTCACAGAACCTGTAACGAAAGCGCTCGGTAAATTAGGTGTAAATGCAGAACTAAGTGGTCGTAACGACATTTTAGCTGAAGGCAGAAAAATTTCAGGTAACGCGCAGTTCTCAACGAAAGGTCGTATGTTCAGTCACGGTACGTTACTATTTGATTCTGAAATCGATCACGTCGTATCAGCGTTAAAAGTAAAAATGGATAAGATCCAATCAAAAGGAATTAAGTCAATCCGTAGCCGCGTTGCGAACATTACAGAGTTCCTAAACGAAGAAATGACGACAGAAGAGTTTAGACAACTTCTTCTAGAAACAATTTTCGAAGGAGAAACAGAAATCCCAACGTATGAATTAACAGAAGAGGATTGGAAAGAGATCCATAAACTTTCTGAAGAACGTTACCAAAATTGGGATTGGAACTACGGAAAATCTCCGAAGTTCAACTTACAACATTCACACCGCTTCCCAGTTGGACAAGTTGACGTTCGTCTTGAAGTGAAAAAAGGAACTGTAACAGAATGTAAAATTTACGGTGACTTCTTCGGTTCACTAGATGTGCATGACATTGAAGAACGTCTAACAGGCGTACAATTTGATAAAGATGCATTCACTGTAGCTTTAGAAGGCGTAGATATCGCACGCTACTTCGGTAACATTACAACAGAAGATTTCTTACATTTATTCTTCTAAAAATAAGGGAGGCTGCCTTAACGGACAGCCTCTTTCTTTTTGCGTAGATTGTCATGTTTTGTCGGTAAGTCAATATATTTTAAAAATCGTTGATATATTTCGAGTTACGGTAGATATACTTGGAAAATCGTTGATATATTTCGAGTTACGGTAGATATACTTGGAAAATCGTTGATATATTTCGAGTTACGGTAGATATATTCGAAAAATCGCCGATATAATTTCATATACCATAAAATCACAGGACATCTGCCCCTTACAAAGGAATATATATATTCAAAAGGAGGCGGATCGAAATGAAAAGGGTAATGTACGTTGTATTATTGCTTAGCTTCGTCATCGGAATGACAGCCTGTAACAGTGGATCGGCCTCAAGTCGTACAATTTTGTCTATCGGAAAACCAGCGGAGGATAATGTTATATATTTTACGCATACAGATAACAAACGAAAGATACATGATATACAAGACATGTTTCAAAATAAGAAGTGGAAAAGAAATGAAACATTCAGCACTGTTAATAAAACACCAGATGTCGTCTTATCGATAGATGAAGACAATAAAGGGTTACCGGCATTATATGTTACGGTGTATTTTCATGAAGATGGAGCGGATGCTCTTAACTTGCACGGGGAGTATACGAGCTTGAATAAAGAAGAACTAGAAAAACTGAGAGAAAAGATGAGTGCATATTATCTTAAAATGATTTTTGCTCTAGTTTCATAAATTGCTTGTAAATAAAATCCCCTTATCCTTCCAAAGTAAACTAAGAGGAGGTGCTCTGTGTATATGCAGTTAATGGAATATCACTTGCTACTTTAATTTTCTTTTAATATAATTAATTTAGAATTTTTAAATATTCTAAATTTTATAAAGGTGGGGTTTGTGTGAATCTCGTTCAATCTTTGGCTGAAACGGCGAAAAAAAAGGGGGATAAACCGGCTTATATATTTATGGATCAGTCGGTCTCGTATGACCAATTAAACAAAATGGTCACAAGGTTTTCTAGCAATTTAGCAGAAATGGGCATTGTAAAAGGGGACAATGTCGCATTAGTTGTTGGAAACTCACCACATTTTTTGGTCGGTTTATACGGAACAATGAAAGCTGGAGCAACTGTTATTCCAGTTAATCCAATTTATACAGCAGACGAAATGCATTACATTTTACAAAATGGAGATGTAAAAACAATCATCGTACTCGACGTCCTTCTACCTGTTATACAATCTCTTACAACAAGACTTCCTTCACTTGAAAACATCATCATATGCGAAACCTCATCAGATTTTAACCATACAGAAACCGAAAAAATGAAAACGTTTACGGGAATGATAGGGGCTGGAGATTTAACTTTTGAAGGCCCAGAATTAGATGAAGAAGATGTAGCGGTTATTCTATACACTTCAGGTACAACTGGAAAACCGAAAGGTGCGATGTTAACACATAAAAACTTATATAGTAATGCGAGCGATGTGGCGTCGTATTTACAATATACTGCTGATGATCGCGTCGTTGCGGCTTTGCCAATGTTCCATGTATTTTGCTTAACAGTGGCGGTAAATGCACCGATTGTGAATGGAGCAACTATTTTAATGTTACCGAAATTTAGTCCGAAAGAAGTATTCCGTATTTGTCGCACGTACGAGCCAACGATTTTTGCTGGTGTACCGACGATGTACAATTATTTATATTTATTTGAAGAAGCAAGCGCAGAAGATGTGAAGACGCTTCGTCTTTGTATTTCAGGTGGTGCGTCAATGCCAGTTGCTCTTCTGCAAAACTTTGAAAAACGTTTTGACGTTATTGTTTCAGAAGGATACGGTTTATCAGAAGCATCACCAGTTACTTGCTTTAACCCGCTAGATCGTCCGCGTAAACCAGGATCAATAGGCACAAATATTTGGCATGTAGAAAACAAAATTGTGAACGAACTTGGGGAAGAAGTACCTGTTGGCGCAGTCGGTGAATTAATTGTTCGCGGGCCTAACGTTATGAAAGGATATTATAACTCTCCAGAAGACACAGCAGCGACATTGAAAGACGGATGGCTATATACAGGTGACTTAGCGAAAATGGATGAAGAAGGTTACTTCTATATTGTTGATCGTAAAAAAGATATCGTCTTAGTTGGCGGTTATAACGTATACCCTCGTGAAGTAGAGGAAGTATTATATACACACGAATCTGTAGCAGAAGTTGTCGTAATTGGCGTTCCTGATGAAAACTTAGGAGAAGCAGTACGAGCATACGTCGTTTTGAAACAAGCTAACGTAACAGAAGAGGAACTTATGCATTATTGCACGTTACATTTAGCAAAATATAAAGTGCCAATGAGTATCGAATTTTTAACAGAATTGCCGAAGAATACGACGGGTAAATTGTTAAGAAGAGCGTTAAAAGAAAAAGCGATGCAAGTTTAAAAATAGGGGCAACCATCTTTATGAAGATGGTTGCCTTTGTATTTTTTAGAATTGGTTAAGCTATAACCCCATATATTTAAACCGTAATATGACTAATAAGGAGGAGATATACGTGGAGCAAAAGGAATTACGTTTACGGAGAGTTCAATATCTTATTTGTGACATTATGGATGAAATGAACGCTGAAAGTGAGAAGAAAAACTTAGAAATACTGCAGCAAGTAATTGATCACCTTTCAGGTGCGATAGGTGATTTAGTCGATCCATCAAGCTCGTATTCTATTGATTATTTAGAGAGAAAGGTTCATACGGCTCATTATTTACTATTTAAAAATGAACGAAAGGCATATTTGTGCAGGAGATGATATTTTTTGCGCTTAATTGATAATGATTATCAATTAAGTAGTTGCGTTGCGTATATTTATATAAAAGCAGCTGATACATACTATGTTATTTTTAAAACTTATAAAAAGTAAACAAATGAAAATATGAAACTACCAAAAAAATTTGCTGACTTAAACAATCATTGGGGTGCGAAGTATGCCAATATTTTAATCCAAGAAAACATTTCAGTTGGAACAGATAATGGCTGGGCTCCAGATAAAGCGGTAAGCCACGCAGAAGCAGCACAATTTATTGCGAAGACGGATAAGTTGAAGAAATAAATGAAACGGAATGAGAAATGAAGGCGCACAACGTTCACTTTTGTGAATAGATTGTGTGCTTTTTTTGTTGAGGGGTTTATTAATGGGATAGAGGTGGAGAAAGTATTGCCTCTTTTAATAAGGGGCTCGATAAACTTTATTTAAATCTATACCAAGATAAATGAAATATTATAATATAAAATTAATTTTATGTGAATAACAATTATAATATTGTCGGTAAATTGTCGGATTTTGTGCACGAAATCTTCAAAACTTTAAAACTATATTTACTTTACTCTTTCGTTTGTTTACATTGTGATATGTAACATTATATATGTTAAAAATATTTCAGCGAGGTGAGTTTATGGAAGCAAAGAAATGGTATAGGTACTTAATCCAACTTATCGTAGTTGCATTAATTGTTACCTCCATACCACTGAATGGATTGGCAGAAACGGCACCACCGTTTACACCATCTCCAAATTCAGAACAAAGGCCAGAAACAGAAAAGAAAGAGGAAAAGGAAAAGGAGTTACCAGCTCCACATCCAGATCAGTTAAAGAAGGATAAGGCTAAAGCTAAAGCACAAGCAAATCCGACTGAGATTGTAGAAGAAAGAACGGAAACAGAAAAAGTTTTCGATAATAATGATGGTACGTATACGAAAAAGGTATATACGGAACCAATTCATGTTGAGAAAGATGGAAAGTTAGAAGAGGTTTCACCGAAATTAGTAGAAGCACCAAATGAAAAAATTGTAACAGAAAATACAACATTAGAACCAGAGTTCGAGAAAACAGCACAAGATGGAAAGTACGTTCAATTTAAAGTAAAAGATCATACGATTCAGTACAAATTAATGAGTGCAAATGGTGAAAAAGGTGAAGTGAAGCCGTCACCAGTTACTGCAACACATGAAAATAATACAGTCTGGTATAAAGGGATTTTCCCGAATATTGATTTAAAGAGTACGACGTTTAATGAAAACGTAAAAGAAGATTTTGTATTACGTGAATATACAGGACATCACATTTTTACTTTTGCATTAGAAACAGATTTAACACCGAATATACAGGAAGATGGTTCAATCGACTTCCAAAATGAGAAAAAAGAAAAAGTCTTCACATTACCGAAACCGTATATGAATGATTCAAATGTGGATCAACAATCAGGTGAGGCTGTAACGTCAGATGCGGTTCGTTACAATCTTGAGAAGAAAGATGAAAAAACATATACATTAACTGTTACCGCAGACCCGCAGTGGTTACAAGCACCAGAGCGAAAATATCCGGTATATGTGGATCCTTCTGTTGAACTAGGTAACTTTGAAAATGCGTACGCTGCAAGTGCCTATCCAACTGTAAACTATTCAGGAGGAAAACTTTGGGATTCCGGTCAAAATGCTTACACGTTAAAAGTAGGGTATTATGATGGGTCATCTGGAACAAACTTTGCATTTGTTAAACCGAATGTTTCAAATTTAAAAGGTGCAAAGATTGAAGGTGCTACATTCCATGCCTATACAGTTTGGCATTATTATGCGAATCAACCAAATGGTGTTTGGTTAGATGAAGTTACAGGTAGCTGGAATGTTGGTGGAGTGAACTGGAATAATAAACCGAACTCTGCAAATATTGCGCATGCTGATGTAACAAGAGGACAATGGGCAAAATTTAACGTAACAAATACAGTAAAAGCATGGGTGGAAGGCACAAAACAAAATAACGGCTTTAAGCTACATGCAAACGGAAATGGACAAAACCATTGGAAGAAATTTATTGCAGCTGAAAACGGAGCAAATGCACCGTACTTAGAAGTGAAATATTCTTACGCAAAACCGAATAAGCCAAGAGTACAAACTTACTCAAATGGTAGTGGTAGTGGTTCAGGTCACTTCAATCTACAATGGGATGCAGTTCCAGGAGCAACAGGTTATAAAGTTGCTATTTTTAATGGATATGATTATGAATATATTCCTGTTGGGAATGTGACTAGTTGGACGACAAAAGATAAAAAAATCTTCCCGACGCCAGCAGAAATTGCACAAGGGGAATTTGAGTTCCATACAGATGGTACAAGTAGTGGTGGAGAAGCACCAGTTAATCCAGGGCCAATTTATAAAAATGCTCATTTAGCAGGTAGTCCCTATGGAGATTATAGTTGGAGACGTGGTTATTGGATTCGTATTGTTGCGACATATCCATTTGGCGATAGCCCGCTTTCAGATGAAGTAGTTCCATTTATTCCATTAGAGCAAGTGAAAAAGCCAGATGGTTCAGCTTACATTAATGCGACCGATAAGGCAACAGGATATGTGACATTGAAATGGGACCCGGTTCCTGAAGCATCTGGATATAAAGTTTGGATTTATAACGGAAAAGATTATGAAGCGTTCGATGTCGGAAATAAAACGAATTGGACAACGCAAAATGAGAAGATTTGGCCAACGAAAGATGAAATCGCAAAAGGTCAATATTTACTTCATCATGATAAAAAAGGGGCAGAATTAGCAGTTGATCCATCACCTGTGTATAAGAATTCTGGTGGAATCTATGCAGGTGCGCAAAACTATTGGTTCCGTGTAACAGCGTATAGTACAGCGGGGCATGCTGAAAGTGAAATTTCTCATGAATTTGTACCTAAATTCTCCCAAGACTTTGGATTTATGGGGATGTTTGATTACTGGGCATCTATTCCCGTTTTAAACGGACAAGTCAATGCTACAAATGGTAACTTTATCATGAGTGAGAAAGATATTACATTATCAGGGCGCGGACCGGACGTATCAGTAGAAAGAACGTATAATAGCCAAAGTAAAAAGGTAGGTCTATTTGGTACGGGTTGGTCGAGTGGATTAGAGGAAAGAATTTGGGCCGACGGAAATGGAAACTTACTGTTAATTTCTGCTAACGGAGCAAATGTTACATTTACTAAAACTGGAGACAATAAGTATCAAGCTCCTACTGGTATATATTTAGAGATTAAGCAAGTATCAGGCGGATATGAAATAAAAGATAAAGATCAAACTGTTACATTCTATAAATCTGGTGATGCACAGGGGCGTATTGAGTATACAAAAGATAAATATGGAAACACGACGACGTATGAATATGATGGTGAATCCCGTTTATCAAAAGTAAAGAATGCTTCTGGTAAAGAGTTAGTCGTACAATATGATGGTAATAATAAAAAAGCAGCAAGAGTAATCGGTCCAGATAACAAGACTATTACATTTAAGTATGATGGAGATTTACTCGTTTCTTCTACAACACCAGAAGGAAAAGTATATAAATACGGATATGATAATGGGGTACTAACATCTATTTATGATCCACAACATACAGATGCTAAACCATATAAAACATCGTATGCATATGAGAATGATAGATTAGTAAAAGTAACGGACCCATTAGGTAAAGCTACGACATTAGCATATAATACAGGTTCGAAGGAAGTTACGTTAACGAACCCTAAAGGACGTAAGACTGTTTATACGTATAACGATGCTGGAAATCCAGTGAAAACAGTTGAAGATGTGGGACGACTGAATTTAACGACATCGTATGAATATAATGCAAACAATTTAGTAAAAACAACAACTCCTAAAAATCAAACAGAAACAGCGACCTATGACGGTAATGGGAATGTAACTTCTGTTACTGATGAAATGGGAACTGAGAAGTTTGAATACAATAAAGACAACGGAATTATAAAAGCGACAGATAACGAAAATCGTGAAACAACAGTTGCCTATAAAGCTGCAAATACAGAAGTCTCTGAAACTGACCAAGCAGCAAATACATCATCTTTCATGCAGTATGATCAGTTTGGAAATCCAATTGAAACAACGAGAGAGTTAGGGACAGGTGAAAACCTAATTCAAAATCCAAGTTTTGAGATGAATGATACGCAGAGATGGACTGAAGAAAAGGGTAATAGCCAAGGAGCATTGAGAAAAGATACAATCTTTGCGCCAGGTGGATTGGGCGGATCTTCATCATTACGAATGATTGTACAGGCGCAAAATACTGGCTGGGGATATCATAGTGCGATTCAAGATATTGTAGTAGAACCAAATACAACATATACATTAAGTGGGATGATGAAAACATCATTAACACATGCTGGTGCATTCTTTAATGTTCAGTTGTTAAAAGAAGATGGAAATCCTCTTGATGGTGGAAATAATTGGTTTGATACGCGTCATAACAGGATAGAAGGCGAGAAAGATTGGACGAATCGCCAAGTAACTTTTAAGACGACAGGCCAAACGAAAAAAGTTAGAATATATCTACAAGTTGATTATAATCGAGCAGATTCAAGTGGTTCTGCATGGTTTGATAAGATGCAACTTGAAAAAGGAGAAGTGTCTTCAAGCTTTAATCCAATTGAAAATAGTAGTGTAGAGAATATGACGGAGAAAGGTTGTATTCCAGGATGGATTCGAGGCAATGGATCAAGTTGTGATCCGAAAGATACTTCCCATGAGGAAAGCTTTACAGGAGATTCGTCTATTGTATTAGAACGTAGCCAATATGGTGGTTCAGATGTAGGCTATGGTGCGCATATACATTTAAACCAACAAAAAGCAGAAACAATTACATTAACAGGGATGTCTAAATCTCAGAATGTAGAAAATACTGCATCAGATAAGCTCTCACGAGATTATTCTATTTGGGCAGATGTGTATTATCAAGATGGTAGTGGTACGAACTATCAGGCAAAATTCCCAAGTGGTACAAATGATTGGAATCGTAGTGCAGTTGTCATTCCTGCCACTAAACCAATTAAGCGTATGGAAGTCTACCTTCTATTTAGAAGAGAGAATAAAGGAAAAGTTTGGTTCGATAATATTCGTGTACTAGAAGGTAACGCTCTTATTAAAAACGAGTACGACAACGATGGAAATGTTGTTGCTGCGTATGATGAAGAAGGACAGAAGAATACATTCACATACGATGCATCAGGAAATAAAAAGAGCGAGACAGATGAAAAAGGAAATACAAAACTATATGATTACAACAAAGATAATCTATTAACGAAGGTTACATTAAAGAATGGTACCTCTGTTAATTATCGTTATGATCATAATGGAAATACAACAGAGAAATCTGTCATGTTTGGTGGGAAAACGCAAACACACAAATATGAATATGATGTAGATAATAAAAATACAGTGTATATTGATGCGTTAAACCGTCGTATTGAAAATACGTACGATGAAAATGCAAACAAGATTAAAACAACAATGCCAAACGGCTCTATTTTAGAATCTGTATATGATACAGCAGATCGCGTCGTTGGCGAAAAACGCAATGGAAAAGATTCATTTACATTTGAACGTGATCAAAATGGACAAGTTACGAAAGTGAAAGATCTTGTCAACGGCGTAGAACGCACGAAAACATACGACAAGGCTGACCGCGTTACAAGCGCAACAGATAGCCGAGGCGGAAAAATTGACTGGGCATATCACGATAAAGCAAACAGTAAGACAGAAAAACTAAAAGAACAAACAGTAACGCAAGGCGGATACACAAATAAAGTATCGTATGACTACAACACGTTAGATCAAAACATTCG
>NZ_LOBC01000034.1 GCF_001583695.1 Bacillus wiedmannii
TTGAGGTAGATGGTAAAAAGCATAATGTATGGGTAAGTGAAGAGACATATAACGGAGCAGAGTGGTTAGGTAGACTAAAAGTCATCAAAACAAAAGATGGTAAAGTTGAGAAAGACCCTAGATATGAGGGCGAAGACTTAATCACGAGTTATTAAGGGACTATATACGATTCCTATAGGAGTAGAAGGAAATGGTTCACTCAGTAAATTTTGAAGGTGGAGATGAATTACTTTTAAATGGAGAATTAAAGGAGAGTTGGCCAACGTTTTATGTGTTTTTGAAAGAGTATTTCAAGTGTTAAGTGTTGATGGAAGTTAACAATAGGTAGGGATACCTTAGTAATAAGTGTGAGAGGAATGATGGGTAAATGAGAGTGAACGATTCAGTTTTTGGAGAGATTGAATATAATTATGCTTGGGCTAAGTGTATGCCTATAACTTTTATAGGCAATGTAACTGAGATTGATTTGATGATAGATGGTGAAGAAGATGGGATGTTTGATGAAGAGCAGTATGTAGCGTATCAATCATTAATAAAAAATTGGGAAGAGGTACAAATAAGTTTATTACAGTCTATATTAGACTATTACAAACAAAGGCGATGTGAATTAGGATATGATATTAGAGTGCAAGAAAATTATCCATTAGTTGAAACAACTGATCAAATACTAGAGATGGTCAGTTTAGAGGGTATTGTTGTTCCGTATGCAGATATTACGGAAGGACGAGAGGTTGGAATTACATTTAATTGTACGTGGGATATAGAAAATGGTGTAGGAGTTCGTTTATTAAATGAAAAGGTAATGGAAGTAGGTTATCAGGATATTATTTTTTAATATAAGTTAGGGGATAGATAACCTGAATGAAAAAGGTGTCAACTTTTCTCGAATTGACACCTAGATACGAATCTGTTTAACATCTTACATACTTACGTTTGAAACCTAGTCTTCCTCTATCAAGTTCTTTCTGAATACTTTCGGAAGCATGTAACAAACTGCTTTTTTTATTAGCACGTTTGACTTCAACTATACCAACTTCTTTTGCAGTCTCGACTGCTTTTTCGTGTAGTGGTACATATGAAATTGCCACGGTGTTTAGGAAATTATTCATAGCAGATTTTGTTCGTTCTGGCGAAGCATGGATCGTATTTTTCACCATTTCAAGCATATCGGAAATTTTAGTTTCGGAAAATTCATTGTCTTTGCGATTTCCTAAAAGCCAGCAGTAGCAACTCCAGCCCGCAGACATTCTAAGCTCGTCCCCACTTGCAATCCATTTATCAGCAACATCTTGTGCAATATTTGACTCCGATAAAGTTACTGCTACTACATAATCAGATAGCATATAAAAATACGCCCCATCCATCCAACGATTAAAATCAGATTCACTCATAGCTGTTGGATCTGCGATAATACCTGCAAAGTACATAGCATCGTAGTTGCCTGTGGCATAAAGCTCTTCAGCTAGCTCTTGATTTAATTTTATTTTTTTAGCGATTGGTTTCATAGCACCTGTAGCTACGCCAAAAACTGGATCGTGCGCACCGTTAGATATGTATATTTTTTTCGTTCGTTCCTTACCTAAAGATTCAAGTTCTTGCATAACTGTTTTAAAATCCATAGTTGTGCACTTCCTTCCTTCATATAAAAGCCTTTTTAAGTCTTTCATACTTCTCATGTTAATACTAATTGTATTCAAGAGGTATGTCTACTTTCTAAAGCTATCGAAACTTGATTTGATTTTTGGATGAACTACATTACGCTTTATTGTAAATAAAGAGCTAATTAAAAGGATGGTATAATATAGAAAAAGTGGACGATGAAAATCAAATAGGGGGAATTCAATTGGAAAAAAAACTGAATCGATTATATAGAGAGATAGCGGAAACAGTTCATGCCATGATTCCAGAAGAATGGGAGAAATTTTATTTTTATGCACAAATATCAGAAGCTGGAGGGGGAACTTACTTTTTCTATAACAACTTCAGAAATAAAGAAAATTATAATTATAGTGTGGAAATTCCTTTTAAATACGAAGTTAATGAAGAGGAATTTGAAAGGAAAGAAGATTCTTTATATACATTGAGTAAGGAATTAAGAAATGTTTTTAAAGATAATCAGCAAGAACTTTGGCACTCTTTTACAATGTCTCTGGAACATAGTGGGGAATTTAACATGCATTTCGATTATACAAATTGGTTCGATACAGAATATAGTTTTAGTGATCAAATGATTATTTGGAAACATAAATACTTAGGTGAAGTACCAATTAATGAAAATGATAAAGCGCTAATTAATAAGTATGATAATGAATTTCTGAATAATCCCATTTAACTGAATGGAAAGAAGAAATGATATTTATAAAAATCACGAGTCTTAAAGTAGTCGGTAAGTTATAAAATTGGTTCTGCAAGATAAGAAATAAAGGAGAACTACAATGGATAAGATTCAATTTGCGAAAAGGATTAGAGAGTCTGTAAAAAGTGGTCAATTGGACACGTTAAGAGATTTGCTTGGTAAAAATCCAGAAATGTTATCGTATGTCACACCATTTGGTACGTGGTTACATGTAGCGACGGCCTATGGAAATTTAGAAATAATAGAGTATTTAATTCATTCAGGGATAGATATTCATGCAAAGTGTGGGACTTTTTCTACAAATGCACTTGAAAGAGCAGCTACAAAAGGGCATTTACATATTGCAGAGTACTTTATTAAACATCAAGTTGAAATGGATACTAGTGAGCCGGATCGAAATCCTCTGTTTGCTGCCATATATAGTGGGCATTTTGAAATTGTTAAATTGCTAGTTATGAATGGGATAGATATAACGATAAAATATTCTGGTAATAATATGAAAGAAATGGATGCTTATACGTTTGCTGTTGAAAGAGGAGAGATGGAAATTGCAGAGTATGTAAAGCGTAAGTTGAATGGGAATATATATTCATAATGGAGGACGCTATGAATGGAAGTACATGGAATGGTTTCAATATGGTTAGGTAATATGAAAACGCAAGATCAGTTGGATACATATATGGATGTTACGTATGATGAAGAAGGAGACGCTATACCAGCAAGGTTTTTTGCTGATTTTAATATAGAGATGATTGATGTAGATGAGGATTTTATTGAAAAGGAAGTGTTAGAAGAAGCAAGTGATGACATTTCTATGTTATTAACGGGATGTTCATATGATGATAAAATACTATCTCGAATTAAGGAAGTAGTTAAAGTAAAGAAATCCTATAATTCTATTGTTTTAATTTATAATTTTCAGTATGACAATTCGGTTAGTGATTTTGAAGGATTTGATTTTGTAACTGTTATAAGTTATCTATAGTTACGAGCAAATTACAGTAGAATAAAAAATACATTTGTATAGTTTTTCCAATGAATATTTGGTATGATGGTGAATGGGAAAAATATACAAGTTGTTAGTAGCTCATAAAAGGAGGATTGTATTGAAAAGAACGCCTGAATTCGTACTAGGTTTAATTGGTGGCATTTTGGGAATGATTATTTCCATACTATTAATAGTTGTAGCGTTCAATATTATGGAAGGTTTTGATTACGAACTTTTAGCTTATTACTCTATTATTTTAACGGTTCAAATAGGGTTGCTTATTTTATCGTGTTTAGTAAACAAGGTTAATAATAAAGTTTATGGAGTTTGTATGATTGTGATTCCTATAGTTATGTTATTTATGTCATTATTCTTTTTACTTATTCCAACAATATTACAAATTATGTCTGGTTCATTTGCATTTAGAACATTAAAGTTAGAATCGAATGTAGGCTAAATATAATTGTTTACGTCTGAATATTCGGTTTTTTGAACGTTTTCGTTTGCAGTTCAAATTAAAATAAAATACAAAGTTGTATGTTCTAGGAGGAGAAATAGATGATTATTTGGTCTGGTTGGGGTTTTTTAGTCGCAATTATTGTAATTATTAATGCTCTTTTAGGTAAGGTTATCTTTGGATCTATAACGGGAGACGCTACATATTTTCAAGACCATAGTTGGCCAATGGCGGTAATGTTTATTATATCAGGGGTTATGTCTTGGTATTTGGGTAAATATATTAATAAACCAGATGGGAAAGTTTATATAGATGCTGAAACTGGTGAAAAAGTTATGTTTAACAAAAAACACTCACTATTTTTTATAAAAATGGAATATTGGGGACCGATTCTAGGAGTTATTGCAATTGTAACTTTAATTACAAGATAAAAAAAGAGGATGGCTATAGTAAGAGTAATTTATTCAAGTAAAAGGAGAAATCAGTCATGAATGCAAAGAAACTACTAGGAGTAGCAGTTCCGGTCATGTTGTTATTTGGTTGTGGAGTGTCTGAGAAAACGAACACTTCTAAACAGGAGAAAACGGAAGAGTCTAAAGTAAAAGAATCGAAGTCTAATAGTAAGAAAGAAAAGGTTTCAAAGGAAGACTATCCTAATAAAGTGTATACATTAGGGGTAGAGTTTGATAAGTTGTTTGCGGAGCATAACAATATTACAAGAGAGGTTTTTGACGGTAAGAAAAAGAAATCAGATGTAGTAGATAGTGTGAAAGAATTAAATAAAATGTTAGATAAATTTGAGTCGATAGATCCCCCTGCAGAGTATGTAAATCAACAAAAGGATTTTGAAAAAGCAATTGGTTATTTTAGAGAGTCTTTTTCTTTAATAAATGAAGTATTCACCCGAAAAGAAAAAAGAGAAAAAGGCGATAAGACTGATAAAGAGTTAATCGAGAAATCCGAAAAGTTAGTGAAAGAAGGAGATGTTTACTGGCTGAAGGCATTCAAAGATCTTGAAAGGGATATTAAAATCGGTGACGGTACAGTATCTATGAAAGATTTGAAAGAGTTAGATAAGAAAGCTGGAATTAATACGGATAATGTTATGAAGAATGTGAAAGATGGTACGGAATTAATCGGTAATTGGGGATTCAAAGGAACAGACGGTTTCATTATGTCACTTATTCTAAAAGGTGATAAGACATTTGAAACGTATGGTAAAGGTGAGTATCCAAATAAAAAGAATTATATTGAAGGAACTTGGGAATATGATAAGGAAGCTTTTACAATCTATTTACATCTCAATAAACGTTTAGTAGACGGTGTAGAAGATACAATTCAAAAAAAGAAAATAGCATATAAAGTTCAAGATTATGATGGGGAAAACTTACGATTATTTAATGAGACTTCATTCAATACAATTCAGTATGTGAAGCAAAGATAAAGTTATGTAGGACTAGGTTTAAATGGCCTGGTCCTTAATTAAAGTGTGAGTATGTAAATAATATGTTATCTTTGATTTTGTCTACCTAGTATCATGTTATTCTTTAATAAAGTAATAAATGGAGTTTCACATTAAATATATGGGATTGGTTACAAATGATAAAGAAATTTACGAGATTAGTATTAACTGTAGTTATACCAATCGTTCTTATTACAGGTTGTGGAACTGCTGAAAAGACTAAAGTACAAGAGACGAAAGCGGTACAATCTGAGAAAAAGGATTATATGGATTACTCATATGGTAGCAAAGGTATATTAGTAAGCAGTAAAGCGAAAGAACGTCAACAATACGAGGTTGGGTTTATAGATGACAACAAGTTAGTAGGGATTGATGAAAATATTGCGGACTGTATTATTTTAGATAATAAAGATGAAGCAGGTCTCGTTTGGAAACAAATAGAGCGTGGGTCTATTATAGAAGTGCAATATGGTAAGGATCGCAACGATATCGTAGGCGTGCAATTAGTAGGAGATCGTGATACATACGAAATTAGTGATAAGTTTGATCGAAATACGATAAATGAGATTGTCGAAAACGTTAAAGAGAATTTGTAATAGAGGCTAGAATGAAAAATATTTAAGTTTACTATTAAGAAAGTCGATTCCTTATTAACATAAGAAATCGACTTTTTATACTTATTTATTTTGTAAGTTGTCTTTCCAAAAATTATAGCTATTATCAATAACTTCTTTTAATTTAAAATAGTTTTCCCAAGTATCTTGCACATGGTAGAGGGTTTCGCCTTCATCTATAAAAACATTACTGTAATCATTTATATATTTCCAGTCCTCGTCATGGTTAAAGTAGTACATTGTGAATTGATTGCCCTCATCATTTAACATGTCGTCTGCTAAAACGCCATCCCAGTTCATATAAATTTCTGTGCTAGTCATTTGTCTAAGTTTAAACTGATTAATTTCGTCTTGAGACTCTTCTTCAAATTCTTGACTACATAAATTACGTTCAATTATCCATCCTAAAAACATGCCAGTATGTACAAAAGCTTGATCGATTGGTAAGTCCTCAGGAAAATCACCTTGATAATGGTACTTCGCTTTATCATAAACAATCGTATCTAACAATTCGTTCATCCCCTTTAACGTATTATCTCATAAACTCGTACTGTTTGTTTTAATATTTCAACAGCAGTGATTTTTATGTAGTGGTGCATGAGCAAAAGATTTTAACTTACTAGCTAGTTTCTTTACAATTTTTTGGTCTTCTTCATTTCATGTATCAATATTAGTGAGTAAAATATGAGCAATTTCTTCCATATAAAAACTCCTTTCAATGTAAAAAGATGATAACTATATTATAGTGGAAAATTGAAAAATGTAAGTATTTTCAAATAGAGAAATTACATTAAATCAGGATCTAATTAATAGATACATAGTAGTTATGAAAAAACGTAAAGGTCCTTCTAGTTGAAGAAAATGAGTAAAAGGTATCCTAATCTATTTTTGAGAAGCAGTGGCGTGTAAGGGGGATAAGTGCTTTTGACGACAATTGCAATTGGTTATAAAATAATGTCTGTTAAGGAATTTTATAGAAACTATCATTCACCTGCTGGGGATAAAATGAAAGTATGTATAAAAGGGTGAATATACATAGGTGATGAAAGTTTTGTTAAAAGTACATAGTAGATTCATAGTTTTTCACTAATGAGAATATAAAGGGAGGTTGAGATACTGCACGAACAGTGTAGATATCGATTACAGCAATGAATACAATCATAAAAAAAAGAGTAATGGCACTATCAACAAGTTTAGTAATGTTAGGGAGTGCACCTTTAGCAATATCAGCAGAAGGGAGTAAAAACCTTTAAACGGATTAGCTTCGTATCGCACAAGGGGAACGTGGAACGAGCGGATTAAGTTATTCTAATTTCAATCTAGAAACTCCAGATCACATGCAAATTAATGAAGTGGAAGTATCAGAGAATGAGAAAATTCTCTTAGAAGAATATAAACATAAACATGATGAAACAGAAGAGTTACATAAAATGAAAGAAGCGAAAACAGGTCAAGTAGCGGAAGATGAAGCTATTTCAAACATTGAAAGGGCTTTTGAACATGTAGACGGTCGAAATGATAGTTCTACTCGCGAAATGAAGCCGGTTAAAAAGCCAAGAGCCATCCAATATAGTGCATCGATGACTACAAAGAAATATGGAACACTTGCAGGTGTACCGTTTGTAGAGTGGATTGTTCCAGCAGGAAATCCTGATATTCGCCCGGCTAATCCGATGAAAGCACGTTATATTACAATTCATGAGACTGAAAACACAGCCCGCGGTGCGAATGCTGAAAATCATGCGAAATATTTGTATAAACAAGCAACGGAAGGTACGTTCCGAATAGCTTCGTGGCATTTTACTGTGGACGATAAACAAATCTATCAGCACTTACCAACAAATGAAAATGGTTGGCATGCAGGAGATGGGGATGGGTCAGGAAACAGAGAGTCTATCGGTATTGAAATTTTAGTTAACCAAGATGGAGATTATAATAAAGCGTTAGAGAATGCGAAGCGACTTGCAAGATACTTAATGAATAAAGAAGGAATTAGCACGGATCACATTTATAGGCATCAACAATGGAGCGGAAAAAACTGTCCTGATATTTTAATTTCTCGTGGAAATTGGAATGGCTTCGTACAAGATATTCAATGGTATGCAAATGTTAATGCGCAAATTGACGCGCCTTTACAAGAAAGAAACGAGCTATTTGATTCAAATGAATTTAATCCAGCTGAACCTAGCATGGAGCTTGTAGTGAATGGTGACGGTATAAACGTACGTAGTGGTGCGGACCTTGAGCATCATATTGTTCGTAAAGCTTCAAAAGGTGACCGTTACAAAGTGTTAGCAGTTAAAAACGGTTGGTACAAAGTAGGAAATGGAGAGTGGATTTTCTATAATCCAAGTTGGATTAAGATTAACTACAATGTACCAAAAGAAGAAGTACAAAAGCCAAAAGATGATATTACAGGTGGATGGTTTGAGGGACATATTCGTAAACTACACAGTCTAGGTATTATGCACGGAGAAGGAAATGGTGTATTTGCGCCTTATCGTAATGTAACGAGAGCTGAGTTTGCTGCATTAATTTCAAATGCTCTTCAATTACCAGAAGGAGGAAATAAGTCATTTGTAGACATTAACAAAGCGCATCCGTCACTTCATAATGGTATGAAACGAAGTGCAAGTGCAGGAATTATTAGCGGTCGTGGTGGAGGTATTTTTGACCCGAATGCACCAATCACTCGTGAAGAAGCATCGGTTATGATTGACAAGGCATTACAGTATAAAGGTGTTACAGGTAATTTAGTCACATTACCATTTACAGATCAACATTTGATCGCATACAAACAGCCTGTTCAGCGATTATACAGCTTACAGGTAGTTACTGGTGTTGGAGATAACAAGTTTAATCCTAAAGGTACAACAACTCGTGGTGAGGCAGCTGCCTTTTTAGTGAAGATGTTAGACTCTATGCAGAAATAAATGAATGGTATGTAAAAGTTTGTACTGATGCAAGAAAAAGTAATAAGGATGTTAAAGGAGCTATCCAAAATGAAAATTTGGAACAACTCCTTTTTATTTTAGCCCCTATGAAGCCCCTATGAAGCCCCTATGAAGCCCCTCCCAAGCCCCTTATAAGCATCTACCAAGTAATAAATCACTAAGAAAAAAACAAAAACAAAAACAACTACAAGAACAAAAAAGCGCGGAAAAATAAAACCGGCGTTGTAGTAGTTAAAAAAATTTGGAATTCAAATGCAAAAACAAAGCGCTCATTCCTATATGTATATTGAAGGGTTGAATTCTGTCTTTTTATGAATAAAAGGAGGAGGGAAACATATGGCGGTGTACCGTAATGTGCAGGTGAACTTTTGGCAAGATGAATTCATATTAGATTTAACGCCAGAGGAGCGTTATTTTTACATATATTTGTTAACTGGTACGAAAACGAAGCAATGTGGAATTTACGTATTACCGAAGCGTGTGGCAGAACTGGAAACAGGCTACAGTATGGAAACTGTTGAAAAGCTGTTAAATAGGTTTGTTGCATATGGAAAGATTTTATACGATGCAGAAACGAAAGAGTTATACATAATAAATTGGCTACATTATAACCCTATTTTAAATACGAATGTAGAGAAGTGTGTGTTACGTGAGTTAAAGACTGTAAAAAATAAAGAGTTCATACATATGTTTTTACGTACATGTCTTGAAGAAGAATGGAAGATTCCATTATTATTGCAGCATTTTGGTATGCCGGCAGAAGAGGATAATAGTAGTTTACAAGAAGTTGTTGAGGAGAAGGAAGAAGAGATAGAAGAGACAGAAGAGGGTACGTCGCATAGTGAAGTTTATAAGTTTTACAAACAAAATATAAGTAGTCTATCTCCATATATCGTGAAGGAATTAAAAGAGTGGATACAAAAAGTTTCAGGAAAGACAGTAATAGAGGCGCTTAAAATTGCATTTGAACATAATAAGCGAACGCTCGCTTATGTGAAGGGAATTTTGAGGAATTGGTGTAAGAAAGGGCGAGTAGATTTCATTGAAAGAAAGGAAGGCGTACATAAGAGAGCGGTATGTAGTTTGTATGATCCATAGTATGAGAAAGTATGGGTTTTTCAACTTTTCTAAAAGGTGCTTCCTTAAATAGAAGCGAATAGTTTCAGGAAGGAGGGGTTATATGTGGAAGTCGTTATAAAGAAGAAACGAACTAGGGGTAAGAGAATTTTTATTTGGTCTAGTAGTGTCGTTCTTTTGTTAGTTATTTGTACAGTGATTTTTTTGAACATATATACGCTTAGTTCTGTGCCAAAGATAGATGGAACGATAAAGATAGAGGATTTACAACATGCTGTTCAGGTAAAGCGGGATAGTAAAGGGGTACCGCATATTAAAGCGGAAAATGCACATGATTTATATTTTTCGCAAGGGTATGTACAAGCGCAAGATCGTTTGTTTCAAATGGATTTAAGTAGAAGGCAAGCTTCTGGGATGTTGAGTGAAGTTGTAGGGGAAGCAGCTGTTGATCGAGATAAGTTGTTTCGAACGCTCGGTTTACGGCGAGCAGCCGAAGCATCTGTTAGTCAATATGATGGAGAAGCGAAATATGCCCTGCAGTCATTTGCTGATGGGGTGAACGCTTTTATACGTGAGGCAAAAGAAGAAAAGAAATTGCCAGTTGAGTTTACCGTATTGGGCTATGAGCCTGCTGAATGGTCAATCGTGGATTCTTTAACGATTGGAAAGTATATGGCGTTTGATTTAGGCGGACATTGGCACGGACAGGCGTTTCGATATTGGGCACTGAAAAATTTACCGAAAGAGCAAGCAAATGAGCTATTTCCTACATATCCGAAAGATGCGCCTAGATTGTTAGCTGAACTGAAAAATACAAATGTGGACGTAGCACAAAGTTTTGCAAAAACGATCATTCCGCCAGAGTTTAACGGTAGCAATAATTGGGTCATAAGTGGTGAGAAGAGTGCATCTGGTAAGCCGATTTTAGCAGACGATCCTCATTTATCTCTCGCGACACCTTCTATTTGGTATCAATCAAAACTTGAAATGAAAGATTTACATGTGAGTGGCGTTATTTTCGCTGGAGTACCTGGTGTTATATTAGGACACAATGACAAAATAGCATGGGGCGTTACGAATACAGGTCCTGATGTGCAAGATTTATATATTGAGAAGCGAAATCCTAATAATGAAAATGAATTTTTATATAACGATAAATGGGAAAAAGCTACAGTTGTTGATGAATCTATTAAAGTAAAAAGCGGGAAAACAATTCCGTATAATGTGACGGTTACGAGGCATGGACCAGTCATTTCGGAGTTTGCGGATAAAGGGAAAGAGAAAACGAAAACAGTATTCGCTTTGAAATGGACTGCTTTGGAACCTTCCGCTGAGTTAAAGGCTGTATTAAATATGAATAAAGCGAAAGATTGGAATGAGTTTGAAACGGCACTTCAAGATTTTCATACACCAACTCAAAACTTTGTATTTGCATCAAATGACGGCACAATTGCGTATAAAGCGAATGGAAATATACCAGTGCGTAAAAAAGGTGATGGGAGTTTGCCAGTGCCAGGGTGGACAGATGAATATGAATGGGAAGGGTATATCCCATATGATCAACTTCCAAAAGTAATCAATCCAAAACAAGGGTTTATTTCCACTGCGAATAATAAAATCGTGGATGATAATTATCCGTACCATATTAGTAATACGTGGGCGCAGCCATATAGACAAATGCGTATTCAAGAGTTTTTACAAGAGAAAGAAAAGTATACAG
The DNA here is from genome assembly GCF_001583695.1 of Bacillus wiedmannii. Classification (GTDB taxonomy): domain Bacteria; phylum Bacillota; class Bacilli; order Bacillales; family Bacillaceae_G; genus Bacillus_A; species Bacillus_A wiedmannii. Next base: position 11,629 of record NZ_LOBC01000034.1, read on the forward strand.
TGAAAGATTTAGAAGTGTTACAGATGGATCAAAAAAATTTATATGGGAAAGAGTTTACTCCTATATTGTTAAAAGAGTTAAATAAAACATCTTTAAATGAAGTAGAGAAAGAAGGCGTAAAACAATTAACAAAGTGGAATTTTTACGATAGTAAAGATGAAGCGGCACCATTAATATTTCATTTGTTAATGAAAGAGATTTCGAATACGTTATTTTCAAAAGAAATACCGAAAGATGTGATGGAGTTATTTGAAGGGAAGTCACAAGTTGTTGATGAATTGATTCGAAAAGAAGTAGCGGGAGAAAACGGCGCTTGGTTTATGAAGTACGGAGGCTTCACGAAAGTTGTGCATACTTCGTACGAGAATGTAATGAAGAAACTACAGAAGGAATATGGACTGAATGTTGCGGAGTGGAAGTGGGGCGATTACCATCAACTGGCGTTCACACATCCAATTTCAAAATCATCTAGTATGCTAGCACTACTTGCATTTAATCGTGAAAAACCAATTCCAATCGGCGGAAGCCAAGTTACCGTTCAAGCAGCGAGTTACGGAGATAACGGTATTGTAAACCATGGAGCATCTTGGCGATTCGTGATTGATACGAAAGATATGTCAAACGGTTATCATATCGTAGGACCAGGACAATCGGGACATTTTAGAAGCGATTGGTACCATGATCAAATAGATGATTGGGTAAATGGAACGTATCATACGACTACACTGAATACGGAGGGGATAGAGGGGAAGGTGTTAACTTTACAGCCGAAATAATGTTAGAAGAGGCTCTTACTATAGGTAAGGGTCTCTTTTTCGTTATGTGACAAAATTTGACAAAATATTCTGTAGAACTTTGTTATAATTTTTTTGGAATATTTTGTTTAAGGTTTTACAGCAATAGGGATACATGTATTCTAAATTAAAGGGTTTTATAGGGGGATAAATACAAGAATGAACGACATGGAGAAATATCGAGAGAAAATTAAAGTGATTTCTTTTGATAGAGAAAAAAATCAAATGGTTGAAGTGGAAGAGAGTAAAATAACTTTTGATGATGTTGGCGGAATGGAAGATATTAAAAAGAAAATCAATATGGACTTTATTATGCCGATTAAGAATCCGGAGTATTTTCAGGCTTTTGGTAAGAAAGTAGGAGGCAGTTTATTATTTTATGGGCCACCTGGATGTGGTAAGACATTTTTAGCGCGAGCAGTTGCAGGCGAGATAAATGCTAATTTTATTCATTTAGAGCTGCAAGCAATACTCTCGATGTGGTCAGGAGAAGCAGAGAAAAATTTACATGAAGTGTTCGAAGAGGCAAGAAAAACAAAGCCTTGTATTTTATTTATAGATGAATTAGACGCATATGGCGGGAATAGACAGAAGATGGGGGCTCATCATCAAAGAACGCTAGTTAATCAATTGCTAGTGGAGATGGACGGAAGCAATTCTTTTAATGAGGGTGTGTATATAATTGGGGCAACAAATACACCATGGTATATTGATCCAGCGTTACGACGACCAGGCCGTTTTAATTCACTTGTTTTTGTGGCACCACCAAATAACGAGGAAAGATTGACAATACTAGAGTTGAAAACAAAGGATAAACCGAGAATGGAATTGCAGTTAGATTTTGTTTCGAAGTATGCAGAGCATTTTTCAGGGGCAGATTTAACATATTTAGTGGAAGACTCTATTAATGAAGCTATTCAGCGTTCATTTGAAACGGGACAGTTACAACCCTTATCCAATGAAGATTTATTAAAAGCAATGAAAAACAGGCAACCGACAACTTTAGACTGGTTCTCAACCGCAAAAAATTATGCAACGTTTAGTGATGTAAATAAAGATTTTGACAAAGTATTAGAGTATATGGAAGAACACCAATTGAAATAAATGATATTAGATTGGAGGGAAAGGAATAGATGGAAGAGCAACTTAGGAGAATTTCGCACTTATTGAAGCTTGGTGATGTTGAGCTCGCAAAAGAAGAAGCGGAATGGATGATTAAAGAAAATCCAGAAGATGCTACTGGTTATATTTGTTTAAGTCATGTGTACTACTTTGGTTTTCGTCAAATTGATGAAGCGAGTAAATATTTAGAAGAAGCACTAAAAATAGATCACTTAGATGAAAATGTTTTGTTAACAGCACTAGATATTTTTTATGCGCAAGAAAATTTTGAGAGATTAAAAGAGATAGCAGAAATAGGGATAAAAAATTATCCGGAAGAAGGCGTATATTACTTTTATGTGGGCGAGGCAAAAATACATATCGAATCGCTAAATAAAGGTATTACTTACTATAACAAAGCGATAGAATTAGAACCTGAAAATGATATGTATGTAGGAAGATATGCTTTTATTCTTTTGAGTTATTATCCGAAACGAATAGAAGAGGGTATAAAGGCGGAAAAACGTGCTTTAGAGCTGAATCCGGAAAATGTAACAAATCTAGTCTCTTTTGCAAATGTAGCAAGAGAAAAAGGGAATTTTAAAAAAGCAAGAATGCTAGCTGAAACTGCAATACGATTAGAGCCGAATCATGAAGGTGCCTACAAAATTTATAGAGATACAATCGGAACGAAAAACAAGTATTGTGCTTTTATGGCAAGTTTTACGTATACATTTTGGAATGCTTTTTCTAAGTTTTGTAAAATATTTTCGTTTGCAAGTAAGAGGAATCTTAAATTGCATTATATTTTAGTTATTTTAAGCCTTTTAGGTTGGATAATCCTCCCTGTATATTTAACAGGTTGGTATGCCGGTTCCGTGTATATAGTTATTTTTATGATGTATAGCATTTCATCTATTATAAAAGGACGGATTCATAAAGAAGTAGGATTAGGAACCCCCTTTGATGCTGAATACAATGTGAAAAGAAATAAAATCATTCGAAATCGTGAAATTTCCAATATGGAGAGTACAGTTAAAAAAGAAGAGGCTACTACTATTCCGACTGCGAAACTATCAAAAGAGGAACTGGAAGCACAATTAGAAGGGTTTTGGAGTAAAGGAACTGTGTATGAGGGGCAGCAAGAGGTTGCTGCAGCAGTGAAAGAACCAGCTTTATCATCAGCTGAACATAAAAAGATTCAATCATATTCAGATATTGAATCACCAAAATATAATAAATGGTATATTTGTTTAATTGTCGTTTTATCGATCTCCTTTATATTTAAAGCTGGGAAATTGTATAACTTAAATAATACAAATGCGGTGAATACGACGCCACAAATGAGTCAAGAAACGAAGGATATTATTGTAGAGCAACAAGATAAAGCGCTCAAAGATAAAAAAGAATCGTTCGATAAGTTAGAAGTAGTAACTGTATTATACGTATTAAGAAAAGGTGATTGGAATGGAAGTACAATTGAGGGAGCTATAGAGAAAAGTTATGTACCGGTAATGTTAGAAAAAGTAGGACAACCAGCCGGGGAGAAGTTAAAAAAAGCAACTCCTATGAAAATATATAAAGAGGATACAAGAACGTATGTATTACTTCAAAATGGAGATAGCTCTTTTATAATTGAAATAACAGCAAGAAAGTTAACTCATATTTACGGTGAGAGCTGGAATAATGGGCAAGAAGAGATGCAAAAATATGAAGAGCTACTTGGGAAAATAGAGTCACAAGGCGTTGAAGCAGGGGGGATTTAGCATGAGTATTAAAGTAGTAAGGGCAACGGGAATGATGGGAGGAGCAGCAAGAGTGGCTGTAAAGGTAGATAATGAAGTAGTAGTGAAACTTGAAAATAATGAAGAATATACGCTTCCTTTTGAGGGAGATGAAGTAAATATAAAAGTAAAACAATTCTTTTTTGGGAGTAAAGAAAAGAAAGTAAAGGATGGCGATATAGTAGAAATTAAGATAAATAGTATCGCCATTTTATTCATGATTGTGTCAATAATGGCTGTTGTATTTGGTTCTTCAATCGGTATAAATATAGTTGTTTTTGGTGTTATTGGAGCGTTAGTTACGTTAGTATATGGATTGAACAATTGGTTTAGTTTAGAAGTGAAATAAGTATTGTATCTGTTTTTATATTAATTCATTTAATTGACTATACACGAAGTGTAATTATTTCTAATAGGGAATGGGGAGATCATTATGAAGAAAATAATTGTAGCATCTAGTTTGGCGTTAATAGTAGGTTTGACAACGGGGTGTAGTAGTGAGAAAACGAATGTTACGAAACCAGTCGCTGTACAAAAAGAAAATGAATTAGTAGCGAAAGATATTTTTAAAAAAGCAGGTGATAATTTTAAACAAGAGGATTTTCTCACTTTAACGTCTCTTATGTCAATGAAGGGGAACAGTCAATCAGAAGAGATTAAAATGAACATTCAAATGGAGCCGAAACGAAAGAATTCTAGAGCAGAAATGAAAATAAGTGGAACAGATATTGTAACGTACGAAGTAGATGGAAAAGTCGTTGCTCAAGTGAAAGACCCTGGTACAGGAGAGTTAATTACGATACCTAGTGATCAATTTAATGTAAATGACGTAATGGTAAGTAAAAATTTACTTAATGAGTTAGATTTACCGGAAGTTTTGGCTAAGAAAATGAAAGCAAAGAAGGAGGGAGATACATATAAGCTTACACTTGACTTAAAGGGGAAAGAAGCAGTAGATACATTACAGAAAATTAATGGAGATATGAACAAATTAATGGAAGGATTTAATATGGATGCGTTAACTGTTGAATATATAATAACGAAAGATTATAAATTTGAAGAGATGCGCACAGCTATAAAACTGAGTGAACGTAATACAGATAAGAAATCTAGTGCGGATAAAGAAAAATTGGATACAGTTGTGAGCATAAAAATTGATTCATATGAAAAATTTGATTCAATTAAGTTACCAGAAGGAAGTCAATAAATTCAATCATATAAGGGAAAAAAAGGAGCGGAAATACGCTCCTTTTTTATTTACCTTACTATTTTTAGGAGGTTAGTATGAATAAGGGTTGAATAAAGGGTGAATAGCATTTTTATGGATGAAAATTCCACCCCCTTTTTTTTATGGAATATATGTGAAACATTGTATAGAATAAGCAAGAATGCCAAAAATTATAGGAGGAAAGTTGTGAAGAAAAATAAGAGTTTAGTAAGTTTTTTAGGGGTGTTTATTATGTTGTTTTCTTTTTGTTTTCAAGGAAATGTACAGGCAGATGTAAATACTGTTCAATCTGGAAAAATAAAATCAGGAAATGTAACGGTATGGGAAGTTGGAAATGTGGCGAAAGTGTTAGCTGATGTAGAGCGCTTAAATTTAAATACAGTAAATGTACCAATTCAAGTAGATATTCCGAATGTAACTTCTACGAATATGGTAATTAATCAAGCGCAAAAGCAACAGGCTATTCTTTTAATTCAAGAATTATTAAAGCGTAATATTCAAGTTATTGTGGAACCGTTCCCGTATATTCAGCAAGGAAATGTTGGGGAAACGGAATGGAATCCGAGTAATATTAATAATTTCTTCTGGAATTGGAAAACGGTTATTCTACAAGATATCTTTCATTCGATTACAAGTAAATACAATGTGTACGGGCTCAAGATTGCCTCTAATTTCGTGAATATGGAATATGCAGAAGGATATTGGAGCGATACGATTGATTTCGTCCGTCAGCAATATAAAGGAAATGTTTTGTATCAAATGAACTGGTGGTTAACAGCAAGCTTTGATCCATCTTATGAAGCGAAGTTTATAGAAAAAATAAATCGTCCATATTTAAAAAAGGTGGATATTGTTAGTATTGATAGTTGGTTTGAAGTTTCGGGAAAAAGAAATCCATCATACGAAGAAGTGAAGCAAAGTTTATTTGCCACAACAGTATATAATCGTGGACAAAATGTTGTGCAGCAATTGGAACAATTACATAAAGCAACAGGAAAGCCCGTTTATTTTGGTGGATTTAACGTTCCGGCGCGTGAGCTTGGATTACAAAATCCGTGGAATCCAGATGTTTCTAATGTGTTTTCAAAGGACGTACAATTAAACGGATGGCGCGCTTACCGAGAAGTATTAGAAACGAAACCGTATTTTAAAGGTTTTTCCATTTGGTTTATTGGCTCTCATAATAGTACGCATGCGTATCAAATACATAGTAAAGAAGCAGAGGCAGTTATTAACGGCTGGTACCGAAAATAATTTTTATTAAATAGGTAAGTTTTGAATTTTACCACATATATTTCTAGTGAAAGGCCTTTCACCATCTTATCACCTAGGGGGCAATCAGAATGAAATTTTTGTCTTACCTTACAGTAATTTTGGTGATTCTTGGCGGTTTGAATTGGTTATTTGTAGCGTTAGATTACAATGTAGTTGAGAAATGGTTTGGTTCTATGCCGGCGCTTGTGGACACTATTTATTGGCTCTTTGGTCTTTCTGCTATTTATCAAATTTTTGATCGGTTCTTTACGAACAATTAGCTATTATTCTATTACTACTAGAGTGTTAAGTACGATTATGTACTTAACACTCTTTTTTATGTTTATAAAAAATAGTTTGCACATGCAAGCGATTCCATTGCGTCTTACGCCGTAATAATAGAAAACAAATTGACCACGTATTATATTTCGGGTTATAATTCAGAAAGTTTAAAAATTAATAAAAATAAGAAATAGGGAGGTTATTAGGGTGATGGAGAGAGTATATAATTTTTCAGCTGGACCATCAATACTCCCTTTGCCAGTTTTAGAGAAAGTGCAAAAGGAGCTTGTAAATTATAACGGGACAGGCATGTCTATTATGGAAATGAGTCATCGATCTTCTTATTTTCAAAGTATTATAGATGAAGCGAGTAGCCTGATTCGTGAATTAATGAACATTCCTGATGAGTATGAAGTACTGTTTTTACAAGGCGGTGCGTCATTACAATTCTCTATAATACCGTTAAACTTAATGAATACGTATAAAAAAGCAGGGTACGTATTGACTGGCTCATGGTCTAAAAAGGCGATGCAAGAAGCTGAAAAAATAGGGGAAGTACAAGTGCTTGCTTCTTCTGAAAAAGAGAAGTTTACTACAATTCCTAAATTGGATGGTTTACCAAATGATGAAAAACTAGATTATGTACATATTACAACGAACAATACAATTGAGGGTACGAAATATGTGGACATTCCACATTTAGATAAAGTACCGCTCGTTGCGGATATGTCCTCAAATATTTTATCAGAACAATATGATGTTACGAAGTTTGGTCTTATATATGCGGGAGCGCAAAAGAATTTAGGGCCAGCGGGCTTAACGATTGCTATTATAAAAAGAGATTTAATTGGGGGAGCAGATCGCTCTTGTCCTACGATGTTAAACTATGAAACTTACAGCAAAAATAACTCCTTATATAATACACCGCCATCCTTTAGTATTTACGTAACGAAACTTGTACTAGAGTGGTTGAAAGAGCAGGGCGGGGTATCTGCGATTGAAGAACAGAATAGAATGAAATCTTCACTTCTTTATAATTTCTTAGATGAATCAAAATTGTTTACTTCACCAGTTGATCCTACGTATCGATCACTTATGAACATTCCGTTTACAACACCGTCAGAAGAGCTGAACAATCAGTTTTTACAAAAAGCGAAAGAACGCAGCCTTGTTACGCTAAAAGGACATCGCTCAGTCGGTGGTATGCGTGCAAGTATTTACAATGCGATGCCAGCACACGGCGTACAGCAATTAGTAAATTATATGAAGGAATTTGAGCTTGAGAATAGATAGGGAGATGGGGATATGTTTCGTGTTCAAACGTTAAATCAAATTGCGGAAAAGGGTTTGCAAGTTTTTGACGGAGAGCGTTATGAAGTAGGGGATAGAATGGACCACCCAGATGGTATTTTACTTCGCAGCTATTCTTTACACCAAGAAGAATTTTCAAAAGACTTAAAGGCGATTGCAAGAGCTGGTGCTGGTGTAAATAATATTCCTGTCGAGCGCTGTACAGAAAAAGGGATTGTAGTATTTAATACACCAGGAGCGAATGCCAATGCAGTAAAGGAACTTATTATCGCCAGCCTTATTATGTCTTCACGTAACATTATTAATGGAGTAAGCTGGACGAAAAATTTAGAGGGCGAAGAAGTACCGCAGCTTGTTGAATCAGGAAAAAAACAATTCGTTGGATCAGAAATTGCAGGGAAACGTCTAGGTGTAATTGGCCTTGGCGCAATCGGTGCTTTAGTTGCGAACGATGCGTTAGCTTTAGGGATGGACGTTGTCGGATACGATCCTTACATTTCAGTTGAAACTGCATGGCGTCTTTCTACACATGTGCAAAGAGCATTTAGTTTAGATGAAATTTTCGCAACATGTGATTATATTACACTTCATATTCCTCTTACGAATCAAACGAAGGGAATTATTGGTGAACACGCTGTAGAGAAGATGAAAAAAGGTATGCGTTTATTCAATTTCTCTAGAGGAGAACTTGTAGATGAAAATGTTCTTCAAAAAGCGTTAGAAGAAGATGTTATTACGCATTACGTAACAGACTTCCCGAATGAAAATGTGATAAAGATGAAAAATGTAACAGCGACGCCTCACCTTGGTGCATCTACATCTGAATCAGAAGAAAATTGTGCAATCATGGCAGCGCGCCAATTACGTGAATATTTAGAGACAGGAAATATTCGTAATTCAGTCAACTATCCAAACGTTGAACTCCCTTATATCGGAAAGAAACGTATTACAATCATGCATCAAAACGTTCCGAACATGGTAGGACAAATTACAGGATGTTTAGCAGAACATCATATTAATATTGCGGATATGATTAATCGTAGTAAACATTCTTGGGCGTATACAATGATTGATATTGATAACGGAATTGATGATATAATAAAAGAGAACATTGTGGAAAATATAAGCAAAATTACAGGTGTTGTAGCCGTTCGAATGATTGTGTAAAGGAGAGAGGAAAACTTGGCAAAAATCCGACCGTTTCGGGCCATTCGTCCAGTAGAAGAAAAAGCAGCGGAAGTTGCAGCTTTACCGTATGACGTATTAAATAGTAAAGAGGCAAGAGAGGCTGTAAAAGGGAATCCGTATTCTTTCTTACACGTTGATAAAGCAGAAATTGATTTAGACCCGGCACTTTCACCGTACGATGATCGTGTATATGAAAAAGCGGGTGAAAATTTAAATCGATTTATACGAGAAGAAGTATTCATACAAGATGAAGAGCCAGCGCTATACATTTATGAATTGACGATGCAAGGAAGAACGCAGTCAGGTCTTGTCGTTTGTACATCTATCGATGAGTATGAAGATGATACAATTAAAAAACATGAAAGAACGCGTCATGAAAAAGAACTAGATCGCATTCGTCACGTAGATGTGTGTGACGCAAATACAGGTCCTATCTTTTTAACGTATCATGCAAAAGAAGAAGTGAAACGTTTCATCGCCAGCTGGAAAGAAGAGCATGCGCCAATCTATACATTTACAGCAGAAGACGGCGTGGAGCATGTTGCTTGGAAAATAGTTGATGAGGATGTAATTGCTACTTTAGTAAACGCATTTGAAGATATTCCTAGTCTTTACATTGCAGATGGACATCACCGCTCAGCATCAGCGGCAAAAGTAGGACTCATGCGAAGAGAACAATATCCGAATTATACTGGAGAAGAAGAGTTTAATTTCTTCTTATCTGTCTTATTCCCTCACGATGAATTATCCATTTGGGACTATAACCGAGTTGTAAAAGACTTAAACGGCTTATCAGAAGAACAGTTTTTAAAGCAAATCACGCAATACTTTTATGTAGAAGAAGCAGCTGTTTCTCCGTATAAACCAAATGAGCCAAAAACTTTTGGAATGTATGTAAATGAGAAGTGGTATAAGCTTACAGTGAAAGAGGAAACGTTTGATGCGAACGATCTTGTGAAAGGATTAGATGTATCTATCCTGCAAGATCATTTATTAAGCCAAGTACTTGAAATACACGATCCGCGATCTGATTCACGCATCGATTTTGTCGGAGGAATCCGCGGATTAGAAGAACTAGAACACCTTGTAAATAGCGGTGAATATAAAGCAGCGTTTTCATTATATCCGACATCAATGGAAGCTTTATTATCAATCGCAGACGCTGGAGAAATTATGCCGCCGAAGTCAACGTGGTTTGAACCGAAACTGCGTAGTGGGTTGTTTGTACATTCTTTAAAGTAAATATAGACTTCTTTAGATTGAAAAACCGAAATGATTATAGTTTCGGTTTTTCTTATGTTAAAAGTGTTTTTGAGGAGGGGTATAGATGAAATTGCAAGTAGGCGAAAAAATCACCTTTGAGCGAACTTTTACGAAAGAGGATGTTGTTTTATTTACGGAAGTATCGAAAGATGAAGGTGTTCATCATGTTACTCCAGATGAGCAGGGGAGATTTGTTGTACAAGGGCTGTTAACATCAACGCTGCCTACAAAAATTGGCGGTGATTATAACGTACTAGCTCGCAAGATGGATTTTGAATTTTTACGTCCTGTTTTTAGCGGTGATACAATTCGTTGTGACGTAACCATTGAACAATTTGAGCCCGATGAAAAAAATCGAACAAAAATTATTGCGATGTTTACTTGTATAAATCAAATTGAAAAAGAAGTAATGAAGGGGAGTTTTTCTGGGATTATTCTTTAGTTAGTAGGAAAAGTAATGAATAGGTGGGGGCTTCATGCCTCTCAGACTTAGAGTTTTAATTCCTCTCAGAACGAAAATTTTATGTAATATACTCTGTTCTTTTCTTAACTATTAGGAAATAGTTGAATAAGCTCGTCAACAAAAAGGACATTCCTAGTATTACAAGAAATGTCCTTTCCGCTAAAATGTAAGGTATTTTGTTAAAATTCAAACTCTAAAATTAGTTTACTAGTTTGACCTGTAAACTGATAATGATAGGATCCTCTCAGATTTTCTAAGTTACCAGTAGCTTTAATAATTGTTCCTGGGGAATCTAGATTTCCTTTATCAAATATTCCTTGCTCTATAGCTGTAAATGTCCCTTGTTGCCCCTTATAAATTCCTTCAAAGTGTAAAAATCCAGAAATTTTAGCAGTAGCCAAGTGACCATCATTTATATTTGAGTCTAAATAATATAACAAGTATTCAACAAAAGCTTTTCCTTTTAATTCACCATCAATATCATATTCAACATGGGCAATATTGATAGGGAAATCTTTTCTAGTATCATCGATTAGTTTTTCATCCCATTTACTTACTGTAAATGTTACTTCCATAAACGTAATCTCCCTCCAATTAGATACTTATTTAAAGTTCCCCTTTATTCCACGCCACTCTCTAAAATAGAGAAAGACCCATTTTCACAATCAATTTCTGCCATTGCACCGTAAGGTAAAATAAACTTCGGTTCAGTATGGCCAAAATTTAAATTATAAAGAATCGGCAAATCTTCTAAATGATGTTCCTTCATAACTGTAAGTATTTCATGTTTATATTCTTCATAATATGTTTCGTCTTTCGGTTTACCGAAGATGATCCCTTTTGCTTTTTGCAGAATGCCTTGCGCTGCATAATTTCGTAACCAATACTTTATATAACTTGGTTCTGGATGATCTTCAGAAGTTTCAAAGAAGAGAATGCTATCCTCCCAATGTTTTTTCTCAGGCCAAATCTCCGTTCCTTTTGCAAATTCCAATACTTCTATACATCCACCAATTAAACGCCCTTGTACAGTGGTAGAGCCCTGAAGTAGTTCATATCCATTGTTTTGTTGCATCGTACGCCTTTTATCTTTATTTACCTCTATCCATTCTAAACGCTCACTCGTCCATTCATGAGCTGGTTGAATCTCGCCAATCGTTTCATTGGAAAAGAGAGTTCGATTTACCATTTCAACTGTATATCGATCCATCTCTACATTTTCGGCAAAGTCGGTCAAAATTGCTGGACCGTATAAAGAGGAAAGCCCTGCTTTATGGCAAAATAAATGTGAAATAGTAACGTCAGAGTATCCCATAAAAATTTTTGGGTTTTCACGTATCACATTAAAATCTATATAGGGAAGTAAGCGAATGCTATCTTCACCGCCAATATTCGCAATAATTGCTTTCACGCGCGTATCTTTAAATGCTGTCATTAAATCTTCCGCACGAGCCTCTGGGTTGTTATAAAGGTATTCGCTACCTTTTAAGCTATTTGGCATGGGAATAACCGTAAGACCAAAAACTTCTTCTAATCTTTTTACTCCTTGCTCATATCGCCATCTTATTTCAGAATCACCTGCACCGCCCCATGAAGGGCTTACTGTCGCCACGATATCTCCTGCTTGTAACCTCTTTGGTTTTATTAACATGTTAACACCGCTCCTACATAATGTAATAGACTACGATTATACAAACTGTATCATTGAAAAAACATGATGCATGACATTAGTTTCTGCATCATCAATCCGTTTACCTGCTGGTATTCAAGAATTTAGCAGTAGTGTTGAATATAGGAATAATCGATTTATATTTAAAAAAGTACAGTATGCAACATTGCATAAGAAAGATGGTTGCTATTTTCTACAACCTGTAACTATAATAGTTACAGGTTGGTCGTATCCAATCAAATACAATCATCATGAATGGAGATGTTACATATGGGTATGAAAAAAATAATTTTAGCAGGTGCTTTAGGGATCGCAGCATTATCAGGAACGAATTTACCAGGGTTAGAACTAACAAAAGCGAGTGCTGCTTCTATTGAATCGAATTTCTCAACATTAGAAGGACGAGTAGTAGAAGTAGATAACGGTGTAATTGTTGTAAAATCTAAGCAACATGAGGAGCCTGTAAGTGTGTATATAGATACCCTTTCAAATGTGAAAGTAGGGGATGAGGTTAAAGCTACTGGATCTATGATGCGTAATTTTGCAGAATATATGGTTGCAACTGCAGTTGAATATACAACAAACAAGTTGGGCATGCATATGAAAGAAGACGGTTCTCCTGATTATGTAATTGGTGAAGTATCAAAAATAGGAACGATGGAAGATGAGGGAGATGGTGCTACTACATATGTCGTAGTTGAGTATCCATCACTAAACGGGAAAAAAGATATTATTGATGTTTTCTTAACGAAGGGACAAGTATTTCATACAGGTGAGAAAGTAAAAATTGATATGAAGTATGTAGGATGGGGCGGAAGTTCTATTAACTGGAACACAACGGACAACATTGAAAAGGTTCATGAGGTAAAGAGCAACGCTGAAAATAATGATGATGTTTGGATTTGGTCTTAATTAGACTTCTGTAAATAACAAATGTATCATGCAGTATCCATCAAATGATCATGTGTATGATTATTTGATGGGTACTTTTTTGTTTTGTATTTTATTGAGAATAAGGGATTTCCGATTTGAATATGATGTTTAAATCGGAGCGAATTTAAAAAATACAATAATGAAAGAGGTGTTTATATATGGAGCGAGATGAGAATTATTTACGAGCTAAAAAAAGGGTGGAGAATTTAAAAGCGTTTTATATTCATTTAACGGTGTATATACTAGTTAACTTAATGCTTTTTTTCATAAATATAAGCTCTGATTCAAGTAAATTATGGTTTTTATATCCACTTGGAGGTTGGGGGATCGGTATCGTTATACATGGTTTGACAACTTTTCCAGTTGGGATATTCGGAAAAGAGTGGGAAGAACGAAAGATTAAAGAATATATGGAGAAAGATAAGTAAATTTATTTCTGGAATGTATGAATATAAATCTCTGGGATCAAATGTTTGATGCGAAGTCTATTCTATAGCTTCGCCTATTTGCTTTGTATTCGAAGTTTGTGCGAGTGAGTGTTCATATTCATTTTTTTAGCATCAACTGCATGTGAAATCAAAACTTTACTTGTGGTACATAATAAATACAGTTGTTTTACTTTTTAAATTACATGTGGATATAGGATAAAGTTGTTTTATCATCCTATATTAAAATAAAAATAAACCACTGTTCGATTTGAATATTCCACGATATAATAGTGAGAGTTTATGACAGAATAAATATTTACATAAGAAGTGAGGTACTGTATGAAAAAAAGAACGACAGACATTATTTTTATTATTATCGGTGCATTTCTTTTTGCGTTAGGTGTCAATTTGTTTGTTATTCCGAACGAGTTTGGTGAGGGCGGGGTAACAGGTATCACGATTATTACGTACTATTTATTTGAGTGGTCACCAGGCTTAGTTAACTTAATTTTAAATGCGATATTGTTAATAGCTGGTTATAAATTTTTGAATAAGATCACAACAATTTATACGATCATCGCTGTAGTTACGAACTCGCTATTTCTTCATTTAACAGAAGGATGGACGATTGCTTCTGATGAAATGCTCGTAAATGCCATTTTCGGTGGAATATTTATCGGATGCGGGATTGGTCTTATTATTCGCGTTGGCGGAACAACAGCAGGTACTACTATCTTAGCAAGGATGACGCATAAATATTTAGGATGGAGCATTAGCTATGGTTTACTGTTCTTCGATTTAATTGTTGCGTTTTCATCTTATTTCATCATTGGTGCAGAAAAACTGATGATAACAATTATTATGCTATATGTAGCAACGAAAGTGATGGAGTTTGTAATTGAAGGTTTAAATCCGAAGAAAGCCATTACGATTATTTCTGATAACCCGAATGAAATTGCCGGGAAGGTAACTACCTTAATGGGCAGAGGGGTTACTGTGTACTCAGGTCATGGCTATTACACGAAAACTCCGAAGGAAATTCTTTATGTTGTTATTAATAAGCAAGAAGTAGTCAAGCTAAAACGGATTGTTCAAACTACAGATCCGGCTGCGTTCATCGCTATACACGATGTTCGTGACGTATTTGGAGAAGGATTCGTTGATATTTCTAAAGCATAGAAATTACTTTTCATTAAAATAATCTTAATACTAAAACGTAAGAATCTATTTTGAATCATCTTATTTCAAAATAGATTCTTTTTTAATTAAATGCCATTCACTTTCAGTTCAATCT
>NZ_LOBC01000035.1 GCF_001583695.1 Bacillus wiedmannii
CAGTTGATCCCCCACCTAAATTCTTTGCTTTCGCTGAATTTTGAGGTGGGGGTCTTACTGCCCATTAAAGCGGGATAAATTTATAATAAAAAAACCCTCTTATAAAAGAGGGGTTAAGTAAAAATTAACCTATTTTAGGTAATAAACGTTCTCCGCTTTTCATGCTACTTTTACATAAAGGGCATTTAGGCTCTTCTTCAAATGAAAAATTCTTTCTCATCCATCCTAAACAATCCTCTGATTCACATTCCCAGACAGGGGTTTGTTCTGGTGGTACTTCAGCTACATCGTTCTTTCGATTGCGATACATATAACCACTCCTTTTATGTAAAAAATTTTAGTTATATATTAAAAAGGTTGTTAACCGAGCTGGTAACAACCTTTTTATTGTTTGAATTATAGCTTTACAACGTTTTTAGCTTGAGGTCCACGGTTACCGTCTTCAACTTCGAAGCTAACTTCTTGACCTTCGTCAAGAGATTTGAAGCCGTCGCCAGTGATAGCTGAGAAGTGAACGAATACGTCGTTACCGTCTGCAACTTCGATGAAACCGAAACCTTTTTCGCTGTTAAACCATTTTACTTTACCTGTTAATGTCATGGTAATGCCTCCTAAAATTTAAAAAGATTACAATATGATCGGCCTTATTTGAATGAAAAATAAAAGTTCACATATTATCAAACACCCATAAGGAGTACAAAATAATCCTGATTGATACTTGATAATATGCAAAGGAAATATGGTGTTAAATTGACCTTAATTACTATCTTACAACAAATGGTGGGAAATAGCAAGTGCTGGTAATACCAGTGAATAATCTTGGTGATAATAGTAAAACGCACAAAGTCATCTCTTTTATTTATATATTATTCCAAATTTAGGTTTATGCTAAACTGAGAACATTTTTCTTGGGATTTTTGTCACGTCCTTTTTATTTGGTTTTCTTCAATTGTTAAATCCAGGTATTACAGTTCTTTCAATATCTAATGTAATTTTAGTTGGTGTAGCTGCCTTTATTCAATTTTTCTTCCACAGAAACTAACGAAGAGCCATATTTTAAGTATTATGAGGAAATTCATTGTATAATTTTACTAACTTATTAAAAATACTGGAGGGAACGATTAATGAAGAAGTTCTATAAGATAAATGAATCAAAAGAGAACAATGATAAACCACATTCAGTAACTGAATTTGAAAATATAACAAATAAAGAATTTCCTTATTACCAAAAAGGAAGCAAATATGCTTGTTGTGAATTTTGTGGAAGTGTTGTGAGCATTACAAATGGAGCAAATAATAATTCTTGCTCTAATGCCACTCGCGCTATGTACGCTAAACATACTTCCCTGAAGGATGGTCTTCCATTCGATCCTGATTATAAAAATTGTATAGGATATTCAGGAAACGCGGGAGGTTGGCAACAGATTTTCACTCAAGAAAAAGGAGTATTAAAAAATCAAAAACTGGAAAACTATATAAATTCCCACAAGGTCGATATTGCAAAAGAACTTTTTGATTTAATTGGCATCCGCTTCTCAAATACTAGTGGAGTAAATAATCTTTTTAATGAAATGTATGAATCTTTCACAGCAAATAAGGGTTTATATGTTAAAAAATGGTATCCGTCAACCGTACCATTTTTGTTAATGCAGAGAACATCAAACCTAAATTTTTGGGGATATATAGTAAATGATGCTATTGTGCAAGAATTAAAGAATGAAGGAATTGAAATTGATGGGAATCAATTTAAAGAATCTGATTATCAAATAAGTTTTGATTTGAATAAAGATGATTTTCCGACGCATATTATTGTTAGGTTGCTAGATTCAAAGGGGAATTTTGTCGATGTTTCAAAATGCTCATTGAATAAAATATTTGAATAAGTATTTTTGAGCTAATAGCTGAGTTCATTATGCCACCTTAAGGGTGGCTTTTTTATGTTGTTTTGTAAAATATATTTTACATTTGTTGAGTTTTTTGTTGGTGATTTTTCCTAAAATTATTATAATCTATGTAGTTAAATAAATTCATGCACAGCTTTTTCTTATTCTGTAGTCTTTGTTATTTAATCTTTCTAACCCACTCAAAAAGCGAAAAGAAACGCCATTCCTACCGCTTGATAAAGCTTAAAAAATTGTGAAATTGTTCCAGTATTTACTCTATAAACTTATCAGGAGTTTCAAAGTAGCGAGCTGTACACCCATAGAAATTATTATAGCAAAACAAAAAAAGGGATTCCCTGAAATTTGGAAGTTACGTTGAAATTATTTTTATTTCTGTCGATTTCTCGTTATTCTCAATCAATTAGGATTTAATTTAAAAAATAGTCGGTGCCAATAAATAGAAAGGAGTTTTAGATTCAAGGATTTAATTCAGAAAATAAAATCACTCGAATATCTTTCAATTCTTTTTTATAAGCTTTATTTGCATATTGATTTGTATAGACAATTTTTTATTATACAATGGATTTAATAGTAAAGAAAGCGAGAACCGATGACAGAACAGATTCAAAAAATTGAAAAGGCCAAATGCTTACTTGGACATAATGAAGAAAATTGAAGAGCATGAGGATTTAATCTTTGAATTTCAGCGTAATCACGGGACAATCACAACACTACTGACTGACCTTGTAAAACACACTGATGATGCTATGATTGAAATCAATAATATGCACAGGCTTATTGAAGGAAATAACTTGAAATAGAGAAAAGGCCGCAACAACGGGCTTTTTGTTTGCTTTATATTGAATTGAGCCTTAGTATAATTATCACGACAATCATGCTTTCTATCGCTTCAATTGTTTTATGGAGACAGTTATGGGGTAGAAAAGAGAAACAACGAGATTTAAGTTAATGAAAGTGGGAGAAACTATGGGGATTATAGCGTTTGAGGGAGCGAGTGCGGTTGGTAAGAGCAGCACGTGTCATGAATTAGAAAAAAATTATGGTGCATACATTATACCTGAAGTGAATTTTTTATTTGAAAGACCAAAAAACGAACATAGAACATGGTATTTTGAAAAACAAGTAGAGCGCTGGAAAATAGCAGTGCAAAAGTCAGAGCAATATGAATTAGTAATACTTGATGGTGATATTTATCAGCCACTTAGTTATAATTGGTGTTTCCATTTTGATATATTTAATCAGCCATTATCTTTAATAGAAAACTTTTATAAAGAAAAGCTGATCAATAAGGAAATTGGTTTTCCTGATCAATATTTTTATTTATATACGAATGATGAAGAACTTAGAAAACGGAAAGAATTTGACGAGACAAAAAGAAGAAGAAACTTTGAAAAACATTTACATATATCAAAATCGTTTCAACGTTATTATGAAAATTTAAATGCTGTTACAGATGGGTATTGCAAAATGATTGATGCGAAAAGTGTAAAATCGAATGAATTAGAAATTGTGAAAAGTTTAAACAGTTTAAATGTGTGTGAAGAGAGACGTTTTGATGTTTCGAAGTTAGATGCGATTACGAAGTGGTTAAAAGAGCATCGTGCATAAAAACAACGAGTGCCTTATAAGGTACTCGTTGTTTTTTTATGTATTATATATTGATTTTAAAATTTGTAAGTTCGTTTTTTCATTTTTTTTAATAGCATTTGCATATTTAGCTAGAAAGAGCTGAGAAGGATAAACCGGTAGTTCACCACAAATGTCGATACCATAAACATTTTTATTCCTAATAAGAGAATGTAAACATTTTAATAGTGTAGAAAGTTTCATATGTCCTTGATCCCAATTTGTAATAGTTACTTTTGAATCTAAAACATCTTTATCAATGCTTACATATATAGTATCTGTATGAATATGCGAAAGTATCGTATGTGTAGATACTTCATAAGTTGTATCTATCGGGAATACTTCTACGCATGAATAATCATTAGAATGAATGGTTAAAGAAGAAGGTCCGATAATAATTACTTTCTTTAATTTCGGGTTATTTTGAAGTGCGAATGATACCCATGAACCGCAAGAAATAAGAGTATGTTCATTTTCTTCTTTTAAGTTCATGTCAGTGTGATGATCAAATAAAATAAGGCTAAATGGTTCATCTATTTCTTTTAGTAGCAAATAAGATACATAATGATAATTTCCAGAACCGATAAAGGTGATTCCTCTTTGCTTTCTACGATATAACTCCCGTTTTATTCGCTTTAAAGAAGGAGTCTCGCAATACAGGTTTGAGTGCTCTAAATGACTAAAATCAATATCTTCATGTGAATAAGAATGAAGTTTATTTTGTAATAAATATGTATCGTCAAAGTTTAAAAAAGTTAAACCGCTATACAATAAACTCATATTTATTCATCTCCTTTATATGTAGGCTAGCATATATTTTTATAAAATTAAAACGAAATGCTTAGAGATGGATCTGCATTTGAAAAAGACGGGTATTTTGACGGAATAATCTTTCAATTTATAAAGAAAAGAAATATAATATAAGGAAATTTATATATGGTTCAAGAAATAGAAAATACGAAATGGGATATGTGGGAGGAAACAAGCAAGATGAAAACATTTTTTAAAATAATAGGTATTTTAGCTGGTATGGCGGTAATTGGCGTAGGTGTAACATATGGTATGCTGTATTATCTAAATAATAGTAAACCAGCTGCGAAAAAGGCATCACCAGCTGCTCCGGCAGCAGAAGTACTAGCTGATAGTAATGTAAAAGCTGAAGATGCAAAGCTTTTAGAAAATGGTAATCATTCATTACCGAATAGTGGTTTTAATAAAAATTTTAAGTGGACAGATGAAAACATACAGACAGCATTACATGAAATGGCACATCAAAAAACGAAGGCTGATCAAAAGTGGGGCTATATTTTTATCACACAAGAACGAATTGAAAGTTTACTTGATATTGTAAAGAGTAATGATCTAGTACAAGGAAATACATATGCAGATATATTAGAGAGATGGAAACAAGGAAAATATGAAAAGATGGATGCGGATCACAACAAGATTTGGAAATTACAAAGCGGGAATTTAGGCGAAGGAAAAGGATTAATGTCAGAAGCGGAACAAAAAGAGTTAATTAATCAAGTGTTTATGCAAAAAGGTACTTATTCAGGCAGTAAATTAATTGCAGATGGAGGACAGACTAATAAATAAGATACTATTGGAAGAGAGTAAGTGCTTATTAGGCAGTTACTCTTTTTTTGTGCACCTTTTAGTCCCGCTCTAGTAAGGAAAGAAACGATTGTAAAACGGGTGAAATCCATCTAGATTTATGATAGATGACATGGCTTTGAATAACTGTTGAAGTTTCGATAGGCTGAAAACAGAGTTGTTCTTTTTGACAACTTTCTTGTACAACAATGTAAGGAAGAATTGAAATTCCTAACTCACACATCACAGATTGTTTAATGACTTCAACGTTGGAAGTTTCAAATGTTTTAGCTGGAATATTTCCGCTTTGACGTAAAAACCGATCTACCATCGGTCTATAGCCGCAGCTTTGTTCTGTAAAGATAAATTGAGTATCATTTAGTAAACAAAATGGATTAGAGTGTGTAGAGTAATGGGGAGGTAAAATCCATCCAAATGCTTCATTACAAAAAGTACGCGTAATAAAATCATTATGTTCCATACTTTCTCCAATTATGAAAATAACATCTGATTCTCCTTCACGTAGCTTATTCATTGCTTGTTCGTTTGTAGTTGTTTCCAGTACGATATTTACTTTCGGATTCTCCTGTTTGTACATACGTAATAATTGTGGTAATCGGTACACTGCTAATGATTCGTTAGATGTAATCGTTAATGTTCCCTCTAAATCATCACTATTTTGAGGGATTTCTTGCGCTTTTTCATAAATAGCTAGTAATTCTAGGGCATAAGGATGAAATTGATGACCTGCTTTTGTAAGAAGTACTTTTTTCCCTAATCGATCGAATAGAGGGAGACGTAAATCGTTTTCTAATGCTTTTATATGCGCTGTCACAGTAGATTGCGCATAACCTAACGCATGAGCAGCTCTAGAAAAACCACCATACTTAACAATCGCACAAAATGTTTTAACATGTCTCATTTCCATAAGCAATCCCTCTTTTATTATCATGATTTGTGAATGATTATATCACGTATTTCAATTTTCCAAATGATTAAATCCTTTATAAAATGAAATTGTAGGAATATTCATTTAAGTGATATTGGAGGAGAAAAGATGATCAAAAAGGGCTATCATATAGCTGTAGTTGGGGCTACAGGTGCAGTAGGGCAGAAAGTTATTGAACTGTTAGAAAATGAAATGAAGTTTAATATAGTTGAAGTTACATTGCTTTCGTCAAAACGATCCGCTGGTAAGGTAGTACAATTTAAAGGACGAGAGATAATTATACAAGAGGCAAAAATAACTAGTTTTGAAGGTGTTGATATTGCCTTTTTTAGCGCTGGAGGAGAAGTGTCTAGACAATTTGTTAATCACGCAGTCACTAGTGGTGCCATCGTAATTGATAACACAAGTGAATACCGAATGGCGCACGATGTACCGCTCGTTGTTCCAGAAGTAAATGCGCACACTTTAAAGGAGCATAACGGTATCATAGCAGTTCCGAATTGTTCAGCATTACAGATGGTAACGGCTCTTCAGCCAATACGAAAATCATTTGGTATAGAACGAATTATAGTTTCAACGTATCAAGCTGTATCAGGATCTGGAATTCACGCGATTCATGAATTAAAAGAACAGGCTGAGTCTATGCTTACAGGTGAAGAAGTAAAGAGTACTATATTACCAGCGAAAAAAGATAAAAAACATTATCCAATTGCGTTTAATGTACTTCCGCAAGTAGATATATTCACAGATAATGATTTTACATTTGAAGAAGTAAAAATGATTCAAGAAACGAAGAAAATTTTGGAGGACCAAAACTTGAAAATGGCAGCTACTTGTGTGCGTGTTCCGGTCGTATCCGGGC
Source organism: Bacillus wiedmannii (assembly GCF_001583695.1). GTDB lineage: Bacteria > Bacillota > Bacilli > Bacillales > Bacillaceae_G > Bacillus_A > Bacillus_A wiedmannii. The sequence continues at coordinate 6,935 of NZ_LOBC01000035.1, forward strand.
ACTCAGAATCGGTTTATATAGAACTTGAAAAAGAAGCGACTGTTGCAGAAATAAGAGAAGTGTTGCTGGATGCACCAGGTGTTGTACTGCAAGATAATCCTAGTGAACAGTTGTACCCAATGCCATTATATGCAGAAGGGAAAATAGATACATTTGTCGGGAGAATTAGAAAAGACCCTGATACACCAAAAGGATTCCATCTTTGGATTGTTTCCGATAATTTATTAAAAGGGGCCGCTTGGAACTCGGTTCAAATTGCAGAAACGTTGGTGGAAGAGGGGATAATATAGTATAGGTAAATTAGGAAACTGTTAATGATTACAGTTTCCTAATTTTTATTTTATAATTGTTTTCTTTATTCCAGCCAAATTTGATTTGAAAGACAGTAAAAAACATCAAGAATGAATAAAATTTATTTGGTATGATATGGATAAATTAGATGTAAGGGGGGATTTAGATGTACCAAGTAAAGGGGTACTTTTCATCATTAAAAGGAAGTCATTATGATATTGGAAAGCAACAAGGGGAGTTTGTGAAAAATCATCCGTATCTCATTCCACAATTTATACAGCAAGAACATTTAGTATCAGATAATTATTGGACAGAATCTAGAAATATATTAAATCAATATTGTCCAGGAATTAATGAAGAAATTGAAGGGTTTTGTGAAGTGTTGAAAATTCCTGCTAGAAATCTGATGTATTATTATCAAACACTATTAAAAGCAGGATGTAGTCATTGTGTCGTATTACCTAAAAAGACAGATTCAAAGCACACATATGTTTTAAGAAATTATGATTTGTCACCAAAAATAGATGATATGCGTTTTTGCTCAACACATGTTGAAGGTGAATATGTGCATAGTGGCTTTTCTACTTTTTATTTCGGTCGAACAGAAGGAGTTAACGAGCATGGGTTATCTGTTACATTTTCAGCATGTGGTCAACCAGTAGGAAATATTGAAGGCTTACGAAAGCCAGTGTTAAGTGGTTTACAATGCTTTGCGGTAATTCGAGTATTATTGGAGAAATGTAAAAATGTGCAGGAGGCGATATCACTAGTTGATGAAATGCCAATTGCAAGTAATATTAATCTAATTGTAGCAGATCCTTTAGACGCAGCACGTATTGAAATATTTGACGGTTTTAAATCAATAACCACAATTGATGAGGAAAACCAAAATTTTATCGTATCAACAAATCATGCGATTAGTTTATCTGTTCAAAAATTGAATAATAGAAGATTAGAACAATCTACAAACAGATATTACACATTGTATGAACATTTAAATCGAAATGAACAAGTGAGCATGGATTCTTTAAAAGAATTAGTAGAAAGAGAGTATCCTACTGGGCTGACAGTACATAATTATGAAGAATGGTTTGGAACTTTGCATTCTGTCTTATTTGATTTGCATAATCGTACAATGAATATTTGCTTCGGATCTCCACTATTCAACGACTGGTACTCATTGAAAGTTGGAGGAAGTCTTTCATTTTCTCAGGTAAATGTGAAATTTAATAATAAAACGTATACTGACTTTTGGAGAGAAGAATGCTATTAATTGATTCAAGAAGAATAAATGAGATAAAATGGTAATAGTAAGGTGTATATACGAGAGGGATTGCCATTGCTAAAAGTAATGTTACCGATTGTTCTTATCTTATTTGTTGCCGTTTCAATGTATATTACTTATGAAAAAAGAAAAAAGCAGGGGTAAAAGGATTGAAGAGTGCGTTAACTTCAATTTGTTTCTTTGCACTAGCAATCTTAAATTTGCTTGCATATTGGTTTAACTTTGGCGGTATTTTTATTTGGTTAATTTCAATTGTTTTATTACTAGTGGGGGCATATTTTACGAAATATATTCCAATATCTAAAAAGGTACATTGAAATTTATTTGAGTTTAAAAGTTATGTTGTATTTTGTTTTGAAAAGAGATTATTCTACTAGAGCGTTGTGAAACGGTTTTATAGGATAATCTCTTTTGTTCGTTTAGCTTTGTAAAGAACGTACTGTTCTTTTTAGTTGTTCAATAAATTCTCGAGTTGCAGCACACATATATTTATCTTTTCTATAAATAAGCCCAATTTCTATTGTTGGGGTAGGATTTTCTATTTTAATTGCTTGAATGTTTTTATTTTGTAAAAAGTCTATATACGGTTTTGGTAACACTGTAATTCCCATTCCTTTTGAAACCATTTGGATTAAAGATTCCATCGTACTAATTTCTAAAATTGGTTTTGGTTTAAAGTTAAATTTTTGACAATGAGATGTAATTAGTTCGGTTAAAAAGAAATTTTTAGGTAAAAGAATTAAAGGGTAGTTCTGTAATTCAGCAATAGATACATGATTACGTTCAGCTAATGGATGATCGGTTGGTACGACTAATGTAAGTTCACTTTTGTATAGAGGGATAGAAATAATCTCCTTATCTTGCACCGGGAGAAATGTAATGCCAATATCTAGTTCGTTTTGTAATAATTTTTCACGAATATTTCCTGTACGAAGCCCTAATACAGAAAGCTCTATATTGGGATATGAATGATTAAAATTTAATATAGCTGGTGGTAGTAAATAATTTACGACGGTTAACAAAGAGCCTATTGTTAAGGAACCTTGCTGTAATCCGTTTAGATCTTGAATTGCAGAACGAGCTTGTTCGACTTCATGAAAAATGGTTTTACTATGTAATAATAAAATCCTTCCTGCATCAGTTAAAGATATTTTTTTACCAATGCGATCGAAAAGCGGCATTCCTACTTCATGTTCTAATGCACGTATTTGCTGACTTAGAGAAGGTTGTGAAATATTTAGTTTCTCAGCTGCTTTTGTGAAATGCAATTCTTTTGAAACAGCTAAAAAATATTCAAGTTGTCTTAATTCGATTGGAATCACCTCAAGTTTAATGATAGGTTATACCTATCATTATTATATAAATAATTGGATTGAACAATGATTTTGTTGAGCTTATAATCACTTTATTAGAGAGGGATTGAAAAGTTTTTGAAGTAAGGATAGATAAGTATCGGAGCAAGGATATTTGAGTGGTTATTACATTTGCTGACCTTTTGTCATTTTAAATGAAAAATAGACAGAGAGTTTGAAAGTATAAATTAATCTATTGAAAAATTGTGGGGTAAGTAAGAGGAGCGATTAAGATGAATAAAGTATATGAGGTACTATCTTTAAATATAGGGTTACCAAAAGAGGTTACATACGGCGGAAAGGTAATTCATACAGGTATAAATAAGAAGCAAGTAAGGGAACCGGTGTTTTTATCCTTTTTAAAATTTAATGGAGATGGGCAAGCGGACTTAGTTCATCATGGTGGAGTAGATAAAGCAGTTTGTGTGTATTCTGGAGAACATTATAGATACTGGGAAAAAGAGTTGAATCAGGCCCTTGTATATGGAGCATTCGGAGAAAATATAACAATTAATTGTCTGTGTGAAGAGGATGTTTGTATTGGTGATACATTTCAAATTGGAGAAGCAATTGTACAAGTAACACAGCCAAGACAACCTTGTTTTAAATTAGCTAAGAAATACAATATTCCAAAGTTACCACTTTATTTTCAAGAAACAGGATATACAGGATTTTATTTTCGTGTATTAAAAGAAGGATGGGTATCACCTGTTGATACGTTAAAGTTAATAAAGTCTGATCCAAAAGGTGTTACAGTAGCATTTGCTAATCGTATTATGCATAAGGAAAAACAAAATATGGAAGGGCTAAAAAGGATCTTAGAAGTACATGCACTTTCTACAAGTTGGAGAAATACATTTGAAAAGCGAATGAGAGGAGAAGAAATTAATACGAGGGAGAGACTAGAAGGAAAAAAATAATAAAAAATATTTTTTTATAAATGGTGCATTTCTATGAGTAAAAACGAAGTAGAAAGCACTATTTTTATATAATAAACTTATTAATATTCAAAAATCTTAATATCGTTTTATTCGACTTATTTTCGAATAGTCAAAACATAAAATTAATTAGACTCTTTTTTTATATTTTATGATAGTATATTGATTGGTAAGACCTATTACATTAAGAGCAGGTTATATAACTAAATCTAATTTGATGGAATTAACGTATGGAGGGACAACATGGGGAATGTTGAAATTTTTGAAAAATTTCTTTTAGAAGAACCGAAAAGAGAGAAGTTATTTCCTTTATTTGAAGAAGTGTTTGGAATTACAATTCAAACATTGAATGATTTTTCAGAAAGAGGTTATTGGGATGATACATACAAAGCTTTATCATTTTTACATGACGATAAAGCGATTGCAAATGTTGCGGTATTTTCGCTACCATTGCTAGTAAATGGTGAAAGAATAAATGCAGCCGGCATTCAAACGGTAATGACTCACCCTGATTTTCGTAGACAAGGACTCATGACACAATTAATAAGTAAAATGATAGAAGAAATTGATAAGAAATGTGAATGTACATTATTATTTACGGAAAAACCTGAACTATATGCATCATTTGGGTTTAAAGTTGTGCAGGAGTATTTGATGACTATTCTATATGATAAAAAGAATAATAATGACTCCTTACTTAGAAAGTTAGATTATTATATGGAAGAGGATAGAAAGTTAATACATGAAACTATTGATAGTAGCCAAAGACTTTCAAATAATTTTTCAACATTAAACTTCAGTCCTTCGTTTTATTTGAATATGTATGATTCGGGATGGAATGAGAAATTGTATTATTCAGAGAAACTAGATGCTCTAATTGTGTATGAAGTAGATAATGAAAAGTTGAAATTATATGGAGTATTTGCACCAGTAATTCCAGTTTTAGATGAAATATGCGGAGAAATCGCTGAAAGATTTACAGAAATCGAATTTTACTTCTCACCAGATCAATTAGGGATTGAGGATGTACAATTTACAGAATTACAGTCTAATAAGTATTTAATGGTTCGAAGTAATAAAGAGTTAGATTTTAAAGGTTATAAATTCCCTGTATTAGCGGAGTTTTAAAGGTTTGTATAAAGGCTTTATTATGGAGGAACTATGAATATATCGTATATACCTAAACATGTTGAGCAGCTCACTATAATGAATGTCCCTGAATATTATAAAATTAATGACAACCGGTCGTTTATTGTCCGTTCGAAAGCAGAAACAGATTTCTGGCTTAAAACACATTATGGTTTTGAAGTAATGAATGGTCATGTATTTTATAATGAAATGATGACAGACTTTCAAGCTGAAGTTCAATTGTGTATGGATCCAAATTCAAAATACGATCAAGCAGGTCTTTTTGTTATGATTTCGGAAAAATGTTGGTTGAAAACTTCATTAGAGTATATTCCAGATGGCCCTTCTCATTTAGGAGCTGTCGTAACGAATAATGGATATTCTGATTGGTCAACACAAGACTTTCCAACAGAATTAGCTACCCAACAACTTCATTTTCGAATTGTTCGTAAACGTGGCAATTATATAATATATGTAAAAAATAGCTGTCAATGGGAACAAATAAGAATTGCTCATTTGATGGAGGATATAGGGAATGCGCCTGTTAAAATAGGTTTTTATACGTGTAGTCCTTCTAAAAACAATGGATTTGAGACTGAGTTTTTAGATTTTACAATTGAAGAGATATAGATTAAAAACCGTATTCTTTCTACTTAAGAATACGGTTTTTCTATTTGCGTAATATAAAGCACATTTATTGACCGGAAAGTCATTAATGCTTATCATTTAATAATGTTAAATATTAATTTGCATAATATAATAGAAATACTGGGAAAATCAAAAATTATATGGCTTAAGTAAGGAGGGTATGAATTATTAAATGGTAATTTCATAGGAAAAAGGAGATTAAGTATGAAATCATTTCGCAAATTATTACATTATTTAAAACCATACATGTTCTTCGCGATTATTGGACCACTATTTATGGTACTTGAGGTTGCGATGGACTTAATTCAACCAACTATTATGCAACATATTATTGATGTTGGGATAGCAAATCGTGATTTGAATTATGTAATAAAAATGGGGCTTCTTATGATAGGAGCTGCAGCACTCGGTTTAGTTGGAGGACTTGGGTGTATGATGTATTCTACAAAAGCAGCTGTTAATTTCGCTACAGACATACGAAAAGATGTATTTGCGAAAGTAGAAACATTTTCTAGTGAAAATCGTGATTCATTTGGAACTGGGAAATTATTAACGATTGTGACAAATGATATTACTTCTATTCAATCGGCGATGACGATGACATTACGTGTACTTGTTCGTGGTCCTTTGTTATTTATCGGAAGTATAATAATTGTTTTTGTAACAGCACGCGAGTTATTTCCTATATTACTTGTAGTTGTTCCAATTTTATTACTTGCGATTATATTCATTGCAAGTAAAGCGAGCGGAACGTTCAAAAAAGTGCAAGAAGCATTAGATAAAGTGAATACAAAGCTACAAGAAAATTTATCTGGAGTACGTGTTATTAAAGCGTATGTAAGACAAAAATATGAAATTACTCAGTTTGGAAATGTTAATACAAATTTAACAAAGATAAATATTCGAGCGGTGCAGCTTATTTCCATAATGATGCCAATCATTATGTTAGTTGTAAGCGGCGGGATTGTCGCAACATTATGGATTGGTGGAGAAAAAGTATTTGATGGAACGCTTCAAGTAGGAGCTATTTTAGCGTTTATAAACTATTTGAATATTATTTTAATGTCACTTATGTCTATAAGTATGGTATTTATGCAAATCGCGCGAGCATTTCCATCTGCGGATCGTGTACAGCAAGTTTTAAATACTGAAGTTGATATTACGACGGAAACAAATGCGGTTGCACCTAAGCAAATCGAGGGACAAATTGACTTTAAAAATGTTAGTTATAGTTACACGAAAAATAATGAATATGTTTTAAAAGATATTTCATTTAACATATGTAAAGGTGAAAAAGTAGGAATTATCGGTTCTACAGGAAGTGGTAAATCTACTTTAGCAAAACTGTTACCGCGTTTATACGATGTTGATCAAGGGGAAGTATGCATTGATGGAATAAATGTTAGAGCATACGATTTACAAAAACTTCGTGCTTCAATCGGGTTTGTACCTCAAAAGGCATTATTGTTTTCAGGTAGCATAGAAGAGAACTTACGTTATGGTAAAGAAGATGCAACGAATGACGAACTGGAAGTAGCGGCTTCATCAGCTTGTGCGACTGAGTTTATTAACAAGTTGGAAGATTCATATCAATATCATTTAACACAAGGTGCGACGAATTTATCAGGTGGACAAAAACAACGTGTATCAATTGCAAGGGCACTTGTGAGAAGGCCATCCATTCTTATATTAGATGATTCTACATCAGCAGTTGATGCGAAATCAGAATCTAACATTCAATCGGCATTAAGAACAGAATATAAAGGAACAACAACATTATTAATTGCCTCTAAAATCTCATCTATAATAGATGCTGATAAAATTCTTGTTTTAGATAACGGTGAATTAGTTGATGATGGTACACATGAAGAATTGTTAGAACGATGTGAGGTATATCAAGAAATCTATCTTTCCCAAGGTGGCAATTTACATAAAGAAGGTGGGAAAGAACATGCGTAATTTTCAAGGGCAATTTGCTAATAAAGGTGGGCGTAACGCGCCTAAAATGGGTGAAGCTAGAAACACTAAAGGAACTGTATTGCGAGTATGGAACTATATGGGGTATCAAAAGGTTGCTCTTACGTTCGTTATATTTTTAGTATTTGTTACGACATTACTTGGGTTATTAGGTCCTTATTTAATGGGAGTAATTATCGATCAATATATTGTACCGAAAGATTTAAGCGGTACGGCGAGAATGTGTTTGTTACTTATCGCGATTTACGGTGTAACAGTATTGTTAACTTGGCTACAAACATTTGTCATGGTTAACGTTGCATTAAAAACAATACAAAAAATACGACAAGATATTTTTGAGAAAATCCAAACGCTTTCTTTACGGTTCTTTGATGTACGTTCTCAAGGGGATTTAATGAGCCGTGTTACAAATGATATAGATAATTTGAATCAAGCGTTGACGCAAAGTGTTGTACAAATTATTTCATCAGCATTAACCTTTATAGGTGTAACGATTGCGATGTTCGCATTAGATTGGATTTTAGCGATTGTTACTTTAATTACAGTACCTATTATGTTTTTCGTTACAAAAAAACTAGTTACTTATAGTGGTAAAAACTTTGCAAAGCGTCAAAAAGATTTAGGAGAATTAAATGGTTTTATTGAAGAAGCTATAACTGGAGCGGATGTTACAACGTTATACGGGAAAGAAAAAGAAACCGTACAAAATTTTAATAAAATTAATGAACAACTCAGAATGTCTGCTACGAAGGCGGATACATTTTCAGCTTTTATTTTTCCAAGTATGAACTTTATAAATAACTTAGGTATGGGGCTTGTAATTGGGACAGGTTCAGTTATGGTTTTAAATGGAATGACAACAGTAGGTGTCATTGCGGCTTTTATTAATTATTCTCGTCAATTCTCAAGACCACTAAGTCAATTCGCAACTTTAATGAATACAATTCAAGCGGCAGTTGCTGGTGGAGAACGTGTCTTTGAAATTATGGATGAAGTACCAGAAATTCAAAATAAAAAAGATGCATGCATTGTACAAAATTTACAAGGGCATGTTGCACTCGAGAATGTTTCATTTGGTTATGAGGAAAATAAAACGATTTTAAAAGAAGTGAGTCTTAAGGCACAGCCAGGGGAGACAATTGCTTTAGTTGGTCCAACTGGATCGGGCAAAACAACAATCATTAATTTGCTAACTCGCTTTTACGATATACAGCAAGGGCAAATTCATATCGATGGAAAAGATATAAAAGATTATGATATTAATTCGTTACGAAGTAAAATAGGAGTAGTTTTACAAGATACGTACTTATTTGCTGGGACGATTATGGATAATATTCGTTATGGTCGATTAGATGCTAGTGATGATGAAGTAATCAATGCAGCTAAGGCAGCATCTGCGCATTCTTTTATTAAACATTTACCGAATCAATATGAAACAAAAATTGCTTCAGAAGGATCGAATTTAAGTCAAGGACAAAAACAACTTCTTGCGATTGCGCGGGCGATTTTAGCAGATGCAGATATATTAATTCTCGACGAAGCAACATCAAATATTGATACGAGAACAGAATTGCAAATTCAAGAAGGACTAAATAATTTAATGAAAGGTCGAACAAGTTTTGTAATCGCTCATCGACTGAAAACGATTGAAAAAGCAGATCAAATTCTTGTTATAAAAGATGGAAGTATTTTGGAAAGAGGGAATCATGAATCTCTTATGGAAGATAGAGGGTTTTACTTTGATCTGTATACGAGTCAGTTTAAAATTTAATAAAAACTTTGATATGATGCGGTTTCTCTAGGAAAGAGAAACCGTATTTTTATATTTGTAAACATTATTATCCAAATAGTTGTTCACTAAATGTTTTAACTGCGTATTCTTGTATCCAAGGTAAAACATGCGTAAGGTTATGAAAACACCTTTATGACCCAATTGTTTACTTGTAATTTTTGGATGTAAAAATTGTACCAAAAAAGTGTTGCATGAGTATGACGTAAACCATGAAATCCACCGTGACAACCCCATGTACCTCTTTTGGGGCTAACAACAAAATCACAATCTATATACGCTTGACCAAGTATTAATTTATCAGTGTTTATTAAAATTTTATGTTTTTATAATGCTTAAATTGTTTCTTCACCAATTGGGACTAATCGTTTGGAACTTGAAGTTGTTGTATCTAATACCAGTTGATTATCGGGGTTTAAAGTTTGACTAATAACGCGTAAAAAAGCGCTCATTATGAGTGTTTTTTTGTTTGTATATAGTAGTGAAATAATTGAACTTTGATTATATACAATGGCGGTGGAACAAATAGAGCCAATGACGGCAACCTTAACGAGTATTTCAAGTTATATTTATACGTTTTAATAAATAATAGAATTTGAATTTTATTAAAAAAAGACACTGCTTCCAGTGTCCTAACTTACTACGAGAGTTTTATGAGGAAACTTAAATAGGTGAATTTAAGCTTCTCTATAATATATGAAACTGCAATTAGAAAATCACTTATTTTTTAAAGGAGTTAATGGGTAATTGTACGTGCTAAAATCTTTATTAAAAATATCTTGTACTAATTGGATTGTTTCATGATCATAAAAACTATCGTACGTTGGGAGGCGTGGGAATAAAGGGTCAGTAATATCAGCATCTGCAAAATTACCCCTAAAAATCGCCCTGTCTTTCTGATGATGCCATGATTTGGTTAGTATTTGTAAAGGAGAAGTTTTTAATTGATATGTTTGTTCTAAGCGAACAATTTCAGTAGAGAAATTTTCAAGGTAGATATACTTTGTAACAAAATCTTCCTCACCTGGTTCATATTGCTGCATTAAATGTGGATCTACTTGTTCTAAATCTATCATTTGCGCTTTTAAATAGTAGAGAAAGATTTTAAATGAAATAGGCTTATTACAAAATTCATTACCATAATAAAAATTCCGAATAGGATTCCATGCTGGGTTTTCTATGTGAGGGGGGGCAATTAGTGAAAAGAATGAACTTACAGCTCTTGTATAGGGGTTTCTCACTAATTTATAAGAATCTTTTCCGTTTGTATATAAAGCTGCAGCTAGTTCAATAAAGTAGTCGGAGGAGTTTTTGTATATTTCATTTTCATAATTATGGATGAAGGAATCGTATTTTATGGCTTGTTTAAATAAATTTATTTGATAAAAAAACCAATGTGCAAGTGAAGTACAGCCGCTTTTCTGACTCCAAAATAAAATCAAAGGGAAGTTAGAGTTAAAGTGCGGAACGCGTCCGTATTTAATAATATTCACAAAAGACATAGTTAGCCTCCATTCAGTTATGTCAATTATTTTTAATTTATGAATAAACAACTCGGCATATGAACAAGAGAAGAGGAGTAGAATAGATAATTTAATAACAATACAACTTTGAAATGAAAGCGTTATTTTATAGGGGTATGAAAAGAGTACACAAAAATGTGTACTCATAACAATCTAAATTATTTTAAGGACCATGATTAAAAGAAAAAATATGTAATTACAGCGATAAATTTGGGGGATATGTAAATATTATGAATTTATTCATGTAAATAAAACTCAACAAAATAATCCTTTTTTCATAAACAAAAAGGCGGTTGTTTCCGCAACCACCTTTTTATAAAACAAAGCACTTTTTCAGAAATAAAATATGAATGATTTCTGAAAAGGTTATAGGATTTAATCCTATTTTCATAACTCAAGTGACGAGCTTAATTTTTAAGAAAGGAATGACTACATTATATGAAGGTTTGTCTAACAGGGTTACAAATAAAAAAACAGCTAGCAAAAGCTAACTGTTCGGTTGTTCAAGGGGGAGCAAGGAGAAAATCTAAGGTTATTTACATACTGACGGAATATTAAGTTTTATTCGTAGGGGGCACTAATTATGTAGGTTACATGAGAAGTCCTATTAACATCCAGGCTGCTCCGATCAGAATTAAAGTTTCGAAAGTAATCCAAAACTTTCTTTTTTCTGGTTTTTGAAATTCTTTAATTACAGAAAATACGGCACTTATTCCTACAAGAGTGAAAAGAGCGATTCGGATTGTTTCAGTCATTTGCATCACCACCTTTTATTTGAATAGTTTAATTATATATTAATTTCCATTTTGTAGAAACATAATAAAATAATCCTTTGAAAAGAAAGTGAGGTTAAAAGAATGGAGGGTAACGTAAAGCTTTTAGGTGATGATGGGATGTTAGGGATGGAGTTCAAGGAAAGAACGATTCGTGTTTATAACACAGAAGACGATGTGATGGAATTATTTTCTACGAGAGTGCAGACTCAAGAAGTCATCGATTTTCTTGAAGAATGTAAAAAGGAAATGAAGTAAAAGTTCAACAGAGTAGATCGATCGGAGGGGAACCGTATCGTATGAATCAATTTTCATTATTTGAAGATATCGATGAAAAGGAGATGCGAAGACTTGTGGTGAAAGAGCTGAAAAACTACAAAGCATTGTGCGTCCTGATGAAAAATCAAGAAGAGCAGGAAAATTAGCGAAGAGGGCGTGTTTATAAGCTAGTACGTTTATATCTTGAAAAACTAGTTAAGCAAGGAGAAATAAAGGAAGTAAAAGGAAGTAAAAAGAAGCAGAAGAAAAAGATATAGAAAAAGATGATTCTGTAAAAAGCAACCATTTGGGTGCTTTTTCTTTTACACAAAACAAACGAACTCAATGAAAAAAACAGCGATATATGAGATTTTTATACTAGTCAGTTTGAAATTTAATATAGTGCGGTTTCTCTAGAAAGGAGAAACCGCACTATATTAAATCTGTAAAGATAATTAAAAATATAGAGTTGGATTTTTTAAGATACATGAGTTGTTAGCAAAAACTAGCAACTTCAGTGACAGGTGGAAGAAATAATTTACGTGGTATTGTAATAATCTCAAGAGCCATCTGAGCTGAATAGAGAAGTATTGGAGTTAATTCTAAAGCGTGAGTTAATAATAATATAAAGCTTGTTAGGATTGCAAAGCTCCCCCAAAAGAAACTTTTTGAAATGTTACGGAAATCTTTTATTAAGGAAAAGAAAGAAACAAATGCTGTAACAAAGAGAATCAAAAATTTATATTTATCAGCCATTAAACCCCTCCTAAAGAACAGTAGCTTATATTATAACGTATTTTTATGTATTATAATAAAAAGATTTCGAAATAAATAGTTTAAATGCGTAAAAACCGCAACTAAAAAATATTAGTTTTGGTTTTTATTTATGAGTCCTTTGTTTTAGAGAATAGATAATCTAGAATTAAAAATTTAAAAATAGATTAGTGCCCTTATTATTGTTTGCTGGAGCTTTACTTGATATTTGGCCGGACAATAAGACGAGCTTTGGATATATTAATAAAAAAGGGGATGTTGAACAATGGCTAGATATAGTTTACATGGAGGTCACAATAGTATTGTACAGGGTGCAAATTATGGGAATCGGAAAGAACATATTATGGATCGCCAAGTTAAGGATGCAGTTGTTGCTAAATTAAGAGCATTAGGGCATACAGTTTATGATGATACTGATGAAGTAGGGACAACACAAGCGCAAAATTTAAATAACATTGTATCTAAAACAAACTCACATGATGTAGACTTAGTAGTTTCATTTCATTTAAACTCATATGATACGAATGCTAATGGTGTTGAAGTACTGTATTAAGACCAACAAGCTTTATCAGCAAAGATAGCAGCGCAACTTTCAAAAGATATTGGCTGGTCAAATCGTGGCGCGAAGGAGCAAAAAGACCTTTATGTATTAGCGAATACGAAAGCACCTGCAATCTTAATTGAACTTGGATTTATTGATAATGAAGCAGATATGGCAAAATGGGATCCAGATAAGATTGCTAATTCAATTGTATATGCATTAACGGGGCAATCTGGTGGGACAACTCCGCCAGCCCAAAAAAATATCATTCAATCAGGAGCTTTTTCACCATATGAAACACCCGATGTAATGGGAGCATTAACGTCACTAAAAATGACAGCTAACTTCATCTTACAATCTGATGGTTTAACATATTTTATCTCTGAACCAACTTCAGATACGCAACTTAAAGGAATGACAGATTATCTTGATCGTAAAGGCTGGTGGTATGAAGTTAAGTAAAGATTTTAGTTTAGTGGAACAGAATATTTAAAAATCAATAGTCCGAAAAAGAGGATTACTTATAATGAGTAATCCTCTTTTAAAATTTTTATCTCGTATGAATAAGGTTAGATATAGGAGACGCTCGCCTTGAAAATTGATAAGTAATGCATGTAAGTGGGAAATTCATTGGGCATCTTAGCAATATTTTTAAAAAGAAAAGAAATTTAGAATTTGAATTTAATTGATTACAATTGAAATAGCACTGAAAACTAATAAAACGGCCATAATGATGTTAAATGATTTAGTATGTTTTAATAAAAGTTTTTGGAACATGGAACCAAATAAGCTCCAACTAAATGTGCTCATTAATCCAACTACACCTAGAAATAATGAGAAAAGTAGAAAACTTGAATATGAATTATAGTAAGGGAGAATAAAAGTTGACACTACAGTCAGCCCGAATAGTATCCCTTTAGGATTGACAAATTGAAGAAAAATCCCCACTGTAAATAAGTTTTTATTATGTTTTTCATCGGAATCTGTACTAGTTTTACTAGTGAGTATTTTAAAAGCTAAATATAGCATGTATGCTACACCTAAAATTTTTAAAGGGAATTCGATTATGGGTAGGATATTAATTAGTACAATATTAAAGAAGCTACATAAGGAAGTGAGGATGAAAAACCCGAAAGCTACTCCAAAACAAAATTGCATACTCCTTTTTAAACCATGTTGATTGGCGTATGTCATAGCTAAAAAATTGTTAGGTCCGGGTGTGAAGCTACTTATAAAAACAAATAACAAAAAAGAAAATATAGGCATTTCAAAACCCCCTAAATATTTAGTGTGTGTTATAATGACCGAAAAGAACAATATAACGTGTGCTTTTTATTATACATAACGGTCGTTATATTGTATATAGTATAGGGGTGTTTCTTATGGAAGAAATTCAACTTATTTTAGCAAAAAATTTAAAAACAATACGTGAAAAAGAGAAAATGAGTTTAGAAAAGGTCTCTCAATTAACAGGTGTGAGTAAAACGATGATTGGACAAATTGAACGAGGAGAGTCAAGCCCAACATTAACAACGATATGGAAAATCGCTAATGGTTTGAAAGTGTCTTTTACTTCTTTAATCAATAATCCGCAACCAGATACGAAAGTTGTTTTACGAAATGATGTACAAGTATTATCAGAAGACAATGGGAGATATAAAGTGTATCCTTCCTTTCCTTTTCAAGATGATAGGAACTTTGAAATCTATACGGTTGAAATTGAAACGGAAGGAAAATTAAGTTCGGAAGGCCATAAAGAAGGGACCGAAGAATTTATTACGGTGTTTGAAGGGGAATTGACAATTGAAATAAATGATTGTCAATATAAATTAAATAGCGGGGATGCAATTCGCTTTAAGGCGGATAAATCGCACTCGTATTATAATTCCGGACGAACGCTAACTCGGTTAAGTATGACCATTTATTATCTAACTTCATAAACTTGCGATTACTTTAAGAATATAAAGAAATGTGTGTTGATAAACCATCTATAAGAGATGGTTTTATTTTATGAATTCATAAAAAAAAGACACTCGTTTGAGTGTCAACATAGTATTGCTCTCGCGTATAGGATTGGAGTAGGTTTATCAAATACATATTGAGATGGTTCGCAATTGATAAACTGTCTTCTTACTCAATGTAACATTGGCAGGGAGAAGTGTAAATTGATAATATATATACGGAAAATTTAGTATAGATAATTTCTACTATCAATATAGTACAAATTGTTTTTATTGCTTAATCACTGTCGTGAAATTATTGAAATATTATTAGCTTTAGGAATGACGTAATAGTTACTACTTTAGCAGCTAAGAATGTTTATTATAAAAAAGAATGAATCATTTATTAATCGATTCGTATAATTGTTAAAGAGGCACCTGTTGAACCACCTCCAACTAAATTAACTATGGATAATACGCCGAATATTTGAAGGGAAATTGTATTACCAGCAATTAAATTGGTTATTAAATTATTATTATAATTTGAAGTTGATATTGCGGGTGAAAAAATAGATCCGGGAAGTGGAGTCGAAGAGTTTAATAGTAGCCTTGTACCAGCAAGTAGAGAAGTTGTTGTATTAATTTGATAGGTTAAATAATATCTTCCAGTAACAGGAATTGTATATATATCATTTGTAGCGTTCACTGTAAAATTACCGAGACTTTGGTTATTAGAAAGTGGAATATTAGTTCCACCTAATATGACTGAGATGGGACCACCTAATGTATTATTAGCGAACATAGAGTTTGTTGTAATAATGGGTCCAGTAATGCCTGTGGGTCCAGTAATGCCTGTGGGTCCAGTAATGCCTGTGGGTCCAGTAATGCCTGTGGGTCCAGTAATGCCTGTGGGCCCAGTAATGCCTGTGAGCCCAGTAATACCTGTGGGTCCAGTAATGCCTGTAGGACCGGTATTACCTGTGGGCCCAGTAGGACCTGTAAGTCTGTATGGAAGAATAATTTCAAGAGCCAGTGATAATAGTTCTTTTTTCATTTTTTCATTCTTATCTTGAATATAAATCACCTCATTTTTAAATTAGAACGTAACCGATTTAGTATTTTGAAATGGAACTATCATTTTATTATATTATTACTACTAGTTATAGCAACGGTAAAAAGTTTACTATATGTAAAAATCATTTGAGAATGAAAAAAGTAGTTATGGAATTCTTCTAAAATGATAGATGTATTATTTTGTTAAGTAGTAAACAAAAATGTGGAACGAGGTATTAAAGTGAAGCGAGATGATAAATCATCAATAAATAAAGCTATGATAGAACCTGAAAACATTGGACCTACGTTTCCAGTTCTTCCCCCAATTTATATTCCAACGGGCCCAACGGGAATGACCGGTCCGACGGGTCCGACGGGTCCAACGGGTTTAACAGGATCACCGGGAGTAACAGGTGCGACTGGTTTAACAGGATCACCGGGAGTAACAGGTGCGACTGGTTTAACAGGATCACCGGGAGTAACAGGTGCGACTGGTTTAACAGGATCACC
>NZ_LOBC01000036.1 GCF_001583695.1 Bacillus wiedmannii
TTCTATCATTAACTTGTTTTAATAATTAGAATAAAAATTGATTAAATTAATACTAAATGAAAATGCCAGAATAACTCCTAAATTAGTAAAAACCCCGCTCCTATTTTGAGACGAGGTTAAACTTATATAACAAACGGATTCCAAATTAACGTTTCTTTAGATCAATTTTAAAAGTATACATATGAGACCCGTATTTTTTGTTAATAGCCAAAGATTTTTTACTTCCCAATTTCACAAAGTAGTTTTATCTCTTTGATTTGTTCTATATGACGCTGTTCATGCAAATAGATCAGTTCTATCCACTGATCAAGAAGTAATTCTCCAAGAGCTGGATGCATCACTGATTTTTTCGTTAATATAGATTCATCTTCTATTGTACTTAGGAAACGCATTAATTCTTTTCTCGATTCGTTTAACAAATCGACCATTTGCTGCACTTCAAATGGTTCTAAACTTGGTTCAATCATTCCTGGAGCTATAAATTTTAGCGATCTATCTTGTAATATAGAGCGGATTTCTCGACGCTCTTTTAGGGTACTATCAATCTTTTTTAAGCCAGATGAAATAACCTTTATGACCACTTTATCCAATAAAACTAAGTGATGACATACTTGTGCTATACTCCATTTATTCTTGTCTGGCTTACTATTGAATTGAGCATCATCCAATATCATAATTTCCTCGAATAGATGTTTTCTCGTTTCATCAAACCTATCATTTACAAATAAATTCATAACATTTCCCCCTTCATCTGAATGCATATATTTAGATGCCTATTTTAGATATATTCGCTATAAATAATTAGTTTCCCGTAACTAATATTCCACTTCGATCTTTGTTTTGCTTTAGAAGTGCCTCTAAATATGAATTCACTCAAGATTCTCCTTTAAATGCATAATCCAAAAGGATAAATTTGTATTCAAAATACTAACGTTAATTCTATATACACTTTATAAACGTTTTTCTAAATAGTAATGATTATGTCCTTTCGGATGATCTTCACTTACTCCAATCACTTTATATCCATGCTTTTTATAGAAATCAGGCGCCTGAAAGCTAAAAGTATCTAAATTGATTAACCTACAGCCTTTTTCAATTGCGAATTCTTCAATACGTTTTATTAACTTGCTTCCATAGCCTTCGTGTCTTTGTTCTTCAGAAACCCATAAGAAATCAACATGAACATGGTGCCAAAATGAAATTGCGGTTATTCCACCTACTATTTCTTCCTTATCATTTTTTACTATAAAACTAATTTTTTCTGATGGCTTTTTGTCTTCATCTGAAATATGTTTTTGGTTATATTCAATTACTTTTTCTCTTATGTAATTACTATCTTCTTGGACCCATTGTTTTACTATTTTCATTTTAATTATCACGCTCCTTTTAAAGTATCTATTCAATTTAATAATCGTAATATCCTGTCTAACTTAATAGTCGTAGAGCACTATTTTATTTCAATAAAATAAAGAAAAGCCTTACTACATTTTATCTGTAGTAAGGCTTTATACGACGTTTGATTCTTTTTAATTAATACATCCGTTAGTTCCAACATGTTAGTAGAATAATTCAATTGTATCACTGCGAAAAAGAATGAACACTCCTAAACCAATTAGAACGATTGGAACGATAATATGACAATTTCTCTCAATTAATTTAGCTAAAATAGGAGTCCTTAACAATTTGTAGCTAATAAAACACCATATTGCTATCATGCAAAAAAAGATAATTAATGTAACAATATTTGTTTTAAGATTTTGACTAGCGAACATCGGTATATAAATTGAAATATTATCAGCTCCATTAGCTAATGTAATCGAAGCTACTTTAAATAATGAACTAGAAGCGTTATCAATGACTTCATTACCTTTATAACAATGAAGTGACAATAGTCCTTTCACTCCCATATAAATTGGCACGAATCCTAATAACCCAATCCAAGATATAGGAATGAAAAAGGAGCTTAAAGAACCAATGATGCTCAGAAAAATAATTAAACTAAACCCTAAATATTGTCCAATAACAATATAAAGTTCTTTCACCTTAGTTTTTTCTCGGACATTTCTACCTTCTTTCTTAATTACTTCTGTCCTTACTTGTGAAAATAAAACAAGAAGTATAAAAATATCATCAATATTTGTTGAAGTGAATGCAATAAAAGAAGAAATTATAGTTGTAACCAATAAAAGCCAACTACCTTTATATTAAAATAATGGTATACAAATGAATTGCCTATCTAATAACAAAGGTGGTTAATGTAGTTTTATAACATGATTTCAGTACCTTTATAAAACAATATGAATATTTTACTAATCTGCTACTTAGTTCGTTGAGAAATAAATCACTTTATTACTTTTCAAATCATTTCATTTTGAATTAAGTAACTCTTTTCTTCCTACACATTTATTAAAAAGGGGAAATCAAATATTTTGTAATATAAAAAGAGCCCTTTATTAGGACTCTTTTCCAGAATTAAGCTACTTTCCGATATAAATGTTTTGTTTCTTTTTTCTTTTCTGCTTTTGGTGGACGAATTAATATTGAAATAACGAAAGAGATAACAGATAGCACACCAATTATAATAAAGGTTGGTTGAAATCCACCAAGTAGTGCTCCGATGAATGCTCCTGCAAGCGCACCAAATCCGAAACCTTGGTAAACAATTCCGTAATTTGTACTATGATTTTTCAAGCCGAAGAAATCTCCGACAATGGCCGGGAATATTGTAATGTTACCACCAAAGCAGAAGGCAACACTTGCTACACAAGCGAAATAAATGCCATAATTTAGCGGGATAAAACTTAAAGTAAAGACTGACAATCCAATAATAATAAATGTTGCAGAGACAATTTTCATTCGGCCAATTTTATCTGATAACGTTCCAAGAACAATTCTACCTACCGTATTAAAAATTGCAATCATTGCAACGGCGTTAGCTGCAGTTGCTGCACTAAGTCCAACGAGCTGTACCCCAATATCTTTTACCATACCGATTAAATATAGACCGCCCATACACGATGTGAATAGCATAAAAAATAAAAGATATACTTGTTTCGTTCGCATCATTTCACGAGGCGTATAATCATTGTGTAATGTCTCAGTTACAGCATTACTCACTATTGCTTCACGTAAGAAGAACGATCCGGTTAATACTAAAAGTAAAACGATGATACCCCAATATAGAAATGCTTGTGATACACCAAGACTATCGATAAGACTTCCGTTTATATATCTAAAGATTAAGCTGCCCATTCCATATGCCGAAACAGATATGCCAGAAATAAGTCCTTTTCGATTTGGAAACCATTTAATTAAATTAGATAGTGATGTAATATAAGCAGTTCCATCTGCATAACCAACAACGACACCAGCTAATAAATATAGTAACGGTAAGGAAGAAACTTGTGAACTAAGTATTAAACCGAGTCCCAGAACAATCCCTGCAGTAGCGATGAGTTTACGAAGTCCTAATTTTTGCTGCAACTTTCCTGCAAATAAGGTTGAGAATGATAATGAAAAACTTGTTATGGAGAAAGTTATCGCTACGGAATTGAGGTTCCATCCAAACTTACTAACAAGGGGTTGATTAAATAAACTCCATGTATAAATTGTTCCAAGGCCAATTTGAACAATAATTGTACCTAGAACAATTAGTAACGGATTTATAGAAGTTTGTTTCATACTAACTGTCCCCTTTTTTTATCTTGACATGAATTTTCACAGTTAGTATAACCATCATAAAATGCAAGATACTGTGTGAAAAATGGAAATTAAGTTCATATACACAAAAAAACACTTCATAATGAAGTGTCTTTTCGCAGGTTATATTAGATTTACTTAAAGAAAGCTTTGTTAAGATAAGACATTTTCAAATGCTTATGTATATAGGATACCAAAAGATTTTTGTTATGTGATGGGACTTAAGATGTATTTTTCATTCATCATATAGTCCGATGAATGAAAAATTAATATTCAATTTCATCAAAATCTTTCGGCTGCGGTACCGTTTGCATATTAGCAGCATCTTTAGGATCACTATAAATAGCATTTTGTTCTGTATTTACATCTTTTATATTTTGCTTTTTGTTTTTATTCATTTTATCTTTCACTTTCTCTCACTCCTTTTCATTATAGGAGTAATTATGCCCTATTACCGTTACGAAATGTATCAGCGACTAAATTGCTAAATTCACGTAAATAATATAAATAATTATCACCGCCGTAGTTATATCTTTTATTATACATTTTCGCAACAACTACATTACATTCAGGTATTACTAAAAGAGTCGGTCCTGTAATTCCTAATATTTGATACGACCCTTTCGGCACTCGTTCACCAAGTTCACTTGAAAGCGCAGGTTCATTTTGAACAAACCAAAACAACCCGTTTTGTGGTAGTTCATTGTTTGTAAATGTTGGACTTTGCAAACTCGTAGCAATTTTTATAACTTCTTTTGGAACAATTTGTTTTCCGTTTATCACACCTTGATTTAAATGAAGATTGCCCCACTGTGCAAATTCTCTAGCTGAGACAAATAGATTTTTTTCAGTACCATCATCTACCGTACCAATTTCACTAATCGCGTCTTCATTTGGATTATCAACAACTTTAACTAATTTTTCATGTTCTTGAATTCTCCAACCTGTTTCTTTGAAGTTAGCTAGATCAAATACACGCTTCTTTAACAATTCAGGAAAACTTTTGTTATATAGCTGATAAATAAGACGTGTTATCATTCTGACATTAATATCTCTATACGCCCATGCTTGTCCAGGTTCAAATTCACGAAAAATTGTCCCGTCATTCGTTTCTCCTAAACCGTGCGAATGGGTTACTAAATGTCTTATCGTTGTTTTACCAAGTAATACAGGGTCGAAATCATTAAAGTACTTTATCGCCTCGTCATCAATAGAGTTTATTTTCCCCTCGTAAAGCGCATATGCTACCATTAATCCTAAATAACTTTTTCTCGCAGAAGCAACGTTGAATTGTGAAGATGCTGTTATTTTTTTACTTGTAGATATATTTGAATGATGGCCACTATAATGCTCTAGTACGATTTTGTTATCTTTTATAATACAAAGTGCTGTTGCAGAACTATGATTATTTTCTTTTATATTTTCTACCCAAGAAATTAACTTATCGTATGTATACAAATAAATCCCCCTTAATACGCATAAAAATTACAGCTTGAAAGAAAAGTGCAAAATAGTATTCACACCTTTCTTTCAAGCAAAATAGCTTTGATGTTTTATACTTAAATGATCCACCAGTTCCAGCAATTAAAGCAACCGAAACATCCAGCACAGCCTACACATCCGCCGCAACGACCTGCACAACCACCGCATCTACCGCCACATCCGCCACAGCGTCCACCACAACCTCCGCATCCGCCGCAACGACGCGCGTCATCTTGAATGTAATAGTATGGATATTGATTTTGTTGCAGTTGATCCCAATACACAACATTACCAGATTGATAATCATTAAGGTTTAATGATTGTAGTTCTTGTTGAAACTGATTCATTACGAAACCCTCCATTTATAAATATAAATTCCGTCCAAATATGAAAAGTAATATATTTTTGCAAACAAAGTAGAAATAAGGCTATCGACTAAATGCGTACATCAACAAAATATGAACTTACACTAGGTGATGTACCTTGTTTTTTAGCCTATTTTCTTAATCTTCTTTCGGTGGACGTATTTATTATTAATAGAGGTGTTTAAAAATTACTAATCCAACAGTTTAGTAGTTCATCGCTTAATTTTCTTTCCAGTAACTCTTTAACTGAAGGCGCTGGCATGATTTTATACGTATGTAAAGCTTCTTGATTATAATCTATCCAGTGAAACGCTAAATGAGATTCTTTAGATTTTGGCCTTAAATTAATATGTAACTCTTGCGAATCTACTTCAAAAATGTGATTGATTTCATAATGAAGAACTTCTCGGTCTTCCCATTGGTTTTCTATGACTCCTAAAAATTGTTTTATACTACAGTTTACTCCGAGTTCTTCTCGTAGTTCTCTAATTAATGCATTCTCAGCTGATTCGCCAATTTCAACATGACCACCCGGCAAAAAATAATGATGGCCAATATATTCAGCCACTAACAATTTATTATCCTTTAACATAACAGCTCGTACAATATGATGGAATTTATTTTTCAATTGTTAATCCTCCCAGTCATTCACTTTATATTTGATTAAAATAGTCATTTAATAAAGGGATAATATAAATCATAGGTGTTTCATACGGGTGAATTTCGTTAATAACTTTAAGTGCATCCTTTACAAGGTCCCGTTTACACTTTATTTCAATTTTACATTCTTGCCCTTCGCATATTTGACCTATTTCCCCATTAAAAGGTGATGCATCGTCTAATGGTCTCCAGTATCCTTTCACGGAACTATAGGAAAGACAATGATCATATTTCCCCGTTTTACAAGCTCCAATTCTATTTAGTTCATTCCGTAATATTTCAATGTATTCTTCGGGAATAAACACTTCGATTTTCACTTCTGAAAATTGCATCTTTCATTTCACACCTTTACTTCATAATGGTTAAACGAATAAACGATATACTTGCTCGCCATCATAATCATGTCCCAATGGTTGAAAACCGTAACGTTCATATAGTTTCTTTGCAGAGATATTATCTTTATGTACTGTTAATCTAATTTCTTTACACGCCTTACATGTATTTTTTATTAAGGAAATACTTTCTTGTAATGCCGCTTTTCCAAAACCATTACCTTGCTGCTTTTGATCAATAATAAATCCATTTATCCAATACATATCAGTTGTTTCTTTTACAACAGCATGCATAATAAAACCAACCATTAGATTGCCGTCGTATATCGCAAATGGTATGTACTCTACATTGTCACCATCTGGTTTTATATACACTTTAGCTAGTGAAACTGCTACAGCTGGCACAAATTTCGTCTGATTTTCTTTAACTTGTAACTTTAAAGCATCTTCCCAATTATCTCTCGTAACAACCTTTAACTGGACATTCAATATTATAAGCTCCTTTATAAAGAGAATGTATGTATATATTCAACGTAGTAAAATAATTCCCTGTTTCGACAGCGACTTATAACATAGTTTTAATAAAATCTTGAATAAATTTTTCTTCATCTATTTCTAAAGCTATACTGGCTCCTTCTGATATAGAACTATGTCGAAAATCAGCAAATGTTTGTCCTTTCGTATCTCCGTATGTATCTACATTCACTGTACGATGCACAAATTCAAAAAAACTTGGATTTACTAATCCACTTATAGCAACCACATCATGAAGCAAAGGCCCTTCGATAGATGGATTAAGTTTTTGGTATGCAGAAAAATAGTAATCATACATTGGTTTCATTATCGTATGGAATGGATTCTTTGAATTAGCTTGGATATAGTTAGTTACATTTAAAGGAAATATTTATAAATTCTTTGCTTGCTGAAAAACAATTTTACTTTCAATAGGATCTCCATACACATTTGCCTCTGCTAATGGGATAACGTTTCTTACATCTAAAAAGACACCACCCATGAAATATATTCTTAATACTTTTTCCAAAAAATACTCTCCCCTCATAAAAAATAGATTTATCAATAGCTATTTATATGAAAAAAGCAAGTATATCTATGCAAAATTTAAAATGGATAGTGTTTTACAAGATATAAAAAAGGAACTAGCGTATGCTAATTCCTTTTCCTAGGTAACTATTCTCAAATTCGATTATTTATCGTATTCTTCATACATTTCATCATTTATTAGATTTTGTGTTTTTTTATCATCAGGTACAGGCTTCCACCAATTTCCCGTAATAAATAGCATAGTTAATAAATTATAACTATCACTAAAGTAGCTTTCTTTCTTATTCTTCATCCAATCCCATCCACTATTTACCCACTTTTGATTATCGCTTTTCGTTGTACTTGCAGCAATAAACGGTGACACAAATACAGCAGTTGGATAACTACCTATATTTGATCCATTTAATTGATAACCATCCACTATTTTAGAAGGATTTCCATTCGTCTTATTTTGAATCCATGAAGAGACTTTGTCAGAGATAACTTTACTTCTTTTCTCTCCATACATCGCATAGTCCATTACAATCCTTAATGGTACCCGACTAGCGTTGTAATAATATGCATTTGTATACTGTGACTCATTTAAGAAATCTTTAGGTGCTGGTTGTGGTGGATTTTTCACAACAAAATCTGAAATGAGCCCCGTATTTGGAGAGTATTTATTGCTAAATTGTGTATAAACATCGTACAAGTTATTAATAACAGTAAGCCAAGTTTTATCACCTGTAAATTCATAAAATGCTCTAAGGTGTGACATCATCCAATCTGATGGCCTTGTATTAAGTGAACTTTTAGTATCCCAATCTCCTAAATTTAGTCGGTTATTATTTGTAACATTACTAGCTTTAATACCTTTTGTAATCATGTCTTGTGCTTCTTTCAAATAATTAACAGATCCATTTGATCCCCACTGCTTATGAGCAAGAAGAAGGGAATACGCAATATCTAAATCTCCATCAGTGGCAGAATCAAAATGTCCCTGTGCTTTTTTACTATCTGCTACAACCCACCCCATTAAATTAGGATTTTGAGAGCTTTTAAAAGCCCTTGCTGTTTTAAATAAACCATCATAGATTTTTTGGGCATTCGAATCATAACCAGCCATTAATACAGTAATTACCATCCCATATCCTTGACCTTCTGAAGTTCCAAGTGGCTTAAACCCATCAGCATCACCGGTAATTTCTCCTTTTACATAATAACCACCAGGTAAAGAAGATAAATCATTTTTTAAATATTTCTTTTTCCAATTATCATAGTAATTTATCACAGAAGCATTTAAGCTTTCCTGTGTAACATGATTAGGTTTTATAACACCTGCATAATTAACTTGCTGGGGAAATGGTTTCATTTCTTTTGCGGTCGCTACTTGTTGATTAATCACGGGGATAGAATTTTGTACTGAATTGTCCGTTACATTTGCTGCAAAACTAGAATTAGAAAAACTAGCTAGCCCGATTCCTATAATAGAAATACATGTAAAAACTTTTCTTTTTCCATTCATTATGTTGTCATCTCCTTTTAAAATGCTTACTACATAAAATGTAACATACAATATTTAACTGAAATACAAAATATTATATTTATCAACATAAGAAAGAAACTATATAAAAAAGTATCATAAAATTATTTTTGAATTACATTATACTGATTGATTATTTGCTAGATTCCTGTGTTTTTCTTTTCTTAATACTGGTATATGAACAATCACAATTCCAATTATAGTAATTCCCCCGCCAATTATCGAAACCAAAGTCGGCACTTCACCTAACCATATCCAAGCAATAAAACATGCAGTTACTGGAGTTAAATATAGAGAACTTGTTGCCTCAGCAGCACCAGAATGAGATATGATATATGCCAATGCGATATATGGGAGTACTGTTGGAAATAAACCTAAATATATAACGCTCAAATTCACTTCAATTGGAGATGCCAGTATTTCTTGATAAACTCCTGGTAAAAAAATAAGCATACATATAGTACTAGACAAGATTGTATATATGGTAAATGGCAAGAAGCCATACTTTTTCAAGTAAGAAGTTTGGAAAACGAAAAATAAGCTTTCTGAAATCGCTGCTAATAAAATAAATAATCCTCCACTATTCAATTGAATAGCATCTCCTTGACTAAATGATATGAAAGCAATTCCTATAAAACTAATTACACCACCGATCCAACCATTTAATTTCATTTTTTCATTCAAAAAAACAGATGCAAAAATAGCCGTTACTATAGGTGTGACTGAAACAATTAAACTTGCAGATCCAGCATTTACTGTTTTTTCGCCGTAGTTTAATGCAATGTGATAAAAAGTAAATCCTAAAGCACCAAATATAAAAATTGCTGGGATATCCTTTAAATCTGGCAGTCGTAACTTGTATATAAAGGAAAACAACAGAAGAATAAATGAAGCGATTAATAAACGTAGTAAAGTAAGGTGCTCAGGTGTATAAGATTCGAGCCCCATACGAATTGCTGGAAAGGCAGTCCCCCATATTAAAATCGTAAAAGCATGAGCACAAATAATCCGAAAGTCCCATTTTTTATAATTCATGTTTTTTTCTCCCCCTTCAAACCAACCACTTTATAATTACCAATTATTTCTTTTCATCATATTTAATAGTTGTTACAATGTCTTCAACCAGTTATTTATCGTAAAAACCAACCACTTGGCATTTATAAAGTGAACGAGGGAGTTTTTTTATGACAACTAATAAAAAACTGCCTAAGTATCGGCAGATAGTAGACTATATGAAAGAAAAAATTGAAAATGGAGAATGGCCTATTGGAAGTAAGATTCCTAGTCAACGGCAGTTAGCCAAATTATTTCATGTAAATCGAAGTACTGTAATAACTGCGCTAGATGAACTTATGGCAGATGGATTGATTCAAGGGAAAATTGGAGCAGGAACAATTGTAACAAATAATACATGGTCATTATTAGCGACGAATCCCCCGCCTGATTGGAGTGAATATGTAAAAGCTGGTATTCACAAACCTAGCAAGTTAATGGTAAGAGAAATCAATGAAGCAGAAGCAAATAAAAAACTTATCCATCTTAGTAAAGGTGAACTTGCGCCTCAACTTTTCCCGCTAGAAACTATGCAGTCCATTATGAAAAGCGTAAGTGACGAAATAGATTATTTTGGATACGAAGAACAAAAAGGTTTTTTGCCGTTACGTGAAGCAATTAGTAAATACGTAAAATCATTCGGAATACATACATCAGCCAGTTCTATATTAATCGTCTCTGGTGCATTACAAGCACTCCAATTAATATCAATTGGTCTTTTGCATAGAGAATCAACCGTTTTACTTGAACAACCTTCTTACTTATATTCACTTCATGTATTTCAATCAGCAAATATAAATCTCTCTGGTATATGTATGGATCATCACGGTATTTTACCTAACGAATTATTAAAACGTATTAAATATAGTCAAAAGAAAAACATTTTATATTCTATCCCTAGTTTTCAAAACCCAACAGGGATATTAATGTCTAAAGAGCGAAGAAAAGAAATAATAAAAATATGTGAAAAGGAACAGTTACCTATAATTGAAGATGATATTTACCGAGAGTTATGGATTGATGAACCACCTCCAGCTCCTTTAAAGTCGATAGATAAACACGGACATGTATTATATGTTGGTAGTCTTTCTAAAACACTTAGCCCAGGACTTAGAATTGGATGGATCATTGGACCCGAACCAGTTATTGATAGATTGTCAGATATAAAAATGCAAACAGACTATGGATCGGGCTCTTTATCTCAAAGAGTTGCTGCTGAATGGATAAATAAAGGTTTTTATGAAGAACATGTTGCAAACGTAAGAATCAAACTAAAAGAACGAAGACAAATCATGATACGAGCTTTAAATAAGTACTGCGCAGATATTGCATCGTGGGATATTCCTAGTGGTGGATTATTTATATGGCTAAAGATTGTACCTAGCATTCCGATGAAGAAATTATTTTCAGAGGCGCTATCAAAAGGAATTCTTTTAAACCCAGGACGTATATATGAAGAAGAATCAGATCGGTACATTCGTTTATCATATGGATATGCTTCTACGGAGCAAATTAATTATGGGGTGAAATTGTTGAGTGAATTAATCCGTAAGTTAATGACATAACAAAAACTCCTCTATAAATAAAAGAGGAGTTTTTGTGTATCGTATTTACCACAATCTCATTTCCTGTCCCAATAAAATAAGTTCGTCATAAGGATCTCCGTCAATATTTAATACTTGAGCAAAAGCAGGTTCTGTTTTTAAACCGTTCTCTTTTAAGTGAAGAATTTCTTCCCTTATATGGGGATGCTGCATTAATAACATGTGCTCTACTATCATATGTCTATATGCATTTTGGTTACGTACTGGCTTAGGCTGAGCAAATAATTCAAATTCAAAACCTTCAAACTCAAAATTTACCTTTATCGATTCTGTAGTTTTAATTTTTTTCTTTTTTATTTTGAATCCTTTATAAGAACCGTATAAAGATCTCATTTCCTGTTCAAAAACATCAAAGTTATGTACTTCCATTACTATATCTAAGTCAGATTGAAGAGTATCAATTCTAATAGGAATTGTCCCGCAAAGAACCGGACTATACAAAGTTAAATCCTCCATAATGTTAAGTTTATTCAAAACATCATACACTTTTTGTTGCTTCTCATTCCCAGATTGTAAATATGTAATTGATGTAAACATGGAAGTCTCTCCTTCATTTCACGTAATACGTGTATCATTAAATTCAAGAAAAATTTATCCGTTGAAACTTGTACTAGGAGTACCAATACTTCAATATATTAAGACGAACAAACAATATGTTTCAACTTTCCTCCTATACTGCAATACTATAAAAATAAAAAAGGAGGAATTATTATGAGCATTTTTCACATTCTTTTAACCATCCACATATTATTTGGAACGATATGTTTAATCACCGGTATTGTAGCGATGGTTGCTCAAAAGAAGAAAGGAAAACATACGGAATGGGGTGAAATATATCATGCATCCTATGTTGTTATCACCGTTACTGCAATTATATTATCCATTATAAACTGGGATAAAATCGCATATTTATTTTATGTAGCAATTTTCTCTTATTTATTTGCGATATATGGATACCTCGCACGAAAAAAACGTTGGAAAAATTGGCTTCACCACCATATTAGAGGTATGTTAGGCTCTTATATAGGTGCCGTTACCGCACTTTTAGTAAACGTCGGTATTCATATTCCCATAATTAGTTTATTACCGCCTATATGGTTTTGGTTTTTACCTACATTAATCGGTATTCCTCTCGTAGCCAGTGTATCAAAAAAATATAAAAATCGTAGTTAAAATTCATTACAATTTCGTTACTTTCTGATGGTAATTACAAAAAATCATACTCAATGTAATATTTTATTAACAAATTCAAATTCATATTGCTTTAAGTTCGTCACTTAGAGCTAAATAAAAAGAATCCAATAAAAATATTGGATTCTTTTTCGGATTTCATTTCAATATCGGCTCTATGTAGATGACGAACTATCTTTGTATACTTGTGGGTACTTGTATTATTGATTCAGTGATAATTACACCATTATAGTTTAAGGTTGTAATAATGAATGTAAACGATCTGGGTAATTCGTAAACATCCCGTCAACTCCCCATAAAATTAACTTTTTCATATCTGTTTCATTATCTACAGTAAATGGATGAACTTCTAATCCGTGTTTCTTTATTCTCTTTACATAAGTTGAATCAATATATTTATAGTTCATCCCAAGACCGATACAGTATGTTTTATACTTTTTCATCTCTAATTCAGTTAATTGAGCTGCCTTTTTGTAAGGTAGTAATTGTACTAGAGGTATATTAACATCTAAACTATGAATCTTTTGCAGACTTGCTTCACTAAATGATTGAATAATAACTTTATCATTTATTCCGTAGTGCTTTATAATTTCTAATAACTTTTCTTCCATACTAGGATATTCATCTGGTGATTTTGTTTCAATATAATAGTTTGCATTATGCCCGAACGTTTTAATAATTTCTTCTAGTGTTGGAACGTTCACATTTTCAAATTCTTTCTTTGCTAAACTTGGATGCTTTTCATTAAAAAAAGAACCTGCATTAAGTTGCTTTATTTCTTCTAATGTATGTTCCTTAACTAGCCCCGTACCGTTTGTAGTGCGGTTTACTGTTTCATCATGCATAGCTACTAAATGTCCGTCTTTTGTCATTTGGAGATCAATTTCTATATAATCTCCTCTCAATTGTTGCCCTAATTTATACGCTGCTATTGTATGTTCCGGCGCATACGCAGAAGCACCTCTATGTGCAATGTTTTTTATATGATTTAATTGACTAATAGCTTTCGTGTACTTAAGTTCATTTGCTTTATGAAAAACAAAAGTACCTATTACTATAAAGGTGCAAATGATTGTAACGATATATATCTTCTTCATAATGATGTTTTAACTCCTACATGAAAGCAATTTGACTTGGATGATTTATTCCATTAAATGTCGATTTTCAAAAACAGTCATTTGTCCTACAGATTGAAAACCAGTCTTTTTATAAATATTAATGCCATCAGGTGAAGCTTGTAATACGCATTGAGCAACTTTCAATTCCTTTGCTTCTTGCAGCAAGTAATTAAACATAGCAGAGCCGAACCCTTTCCCTCTCAATTCTTCTTTAGTTGCTATATCATAAATACCAATACTATCTTTTGTACATACTAATGAACCAACCGATACGACTTCTTCTTTATAAAATCCTAAGTACAGTTTCATTTGTTCACTATTCCATAAATCGAAAGAAGCAGTTTGATTGTAGAACGCTTGAACATGTATACCTTCCTCTGATGTACCAAATAGACTAGCTAATGTTTCCCCAAACTTTTTAATTTGTCCTGGTGAAAAGGCTTTTTGTATCTTAAAATCTTTTGGCATATTTATTGTTGGATGTATTGTTTTTAAGTTTGCTACCATCGCGATATTTTGTTCTGCTTCTTTTAAGCCAAGTTTTATTAATTCGCTTTTTATAGTCTGCTCATGCCTATCATCCCAAAACCAAACACTCATTGGAAGTTTCTTTTGATTATAGTTGTTTACCACTTTATATAGTTTCTCAATACCTTCCGTTAAATTATTGTTTAGTATAGTAATGATATTAAATGTATCTGCCGGTAAACCACATTCGACAGCAATGTAGTCCTTCGTTTCTTTTACATTCATTCCATGTAACTGCCGCGCAATATATGAGGTTTTATATGTGAAGTTATCTATTAGTAACTGTTTATAATTCATTCATTTTGCTCCTTTCATAAAAATTCGTTTTCGAATTCTTCAGTATTAAATATAACACATAAGAAATGTATCTATTTCTATAAAAATATCTCTATACATTACTCTTTTTTCCCCTAAAAGAATTAAAAATGATATAACGTTGTCGGAATGAAAAAAGTGGTATATAATAAACAGTAACATTACTAGTAATTATTTTAGGTATTCCTAGAATAAAGGAGCGATACATATGAAAATTACTATTTATTTTGGAAGTCATGAAGATCAAGATGTTCGTACTATGGACTGTCATTTAGATGTAGAAGATACAGAAGAGATCGTTTCTGTATCATAATATAAATAGTTGGGATGAACCCTCTTCCCTACAGCGTTTAAGGCACCTTTTACAGGTGTCTTTTTTGTTATTTTTTCATCAAAAACCCTTTACTTTAGAGCGTTTTAATAGTAAAATTTAAATATACGAACAAACGTTCTTTTTATTTTAATTGTACATGAAGGGATGATTTTTACAATGGCTCAAGCAAAGCGCAGAGGAAGAAAAAAGCAAACACCTATTATTTCAAATACAGGCTTTATCGGCTCTGTCTTTATTGATACATTGGAGTTACAAAAGAAATCCTATTATTTCGCTCGTAAAAAACTTCAAATTGTTCATCACGTACTTGATGGCCTCTCTGGAGCAACAAGTTCTCTATTTAAAGAACATAACATTTCAGCATACATGTCATGTGTGTATTTACATAAACAAAAGAAAATCGGCTTTGTTCTTTCAACGAAACCATTTGAACAAAGTGACGGTGTTTCTTACTTTATAAATTATTTAATCGAAAAGAATTTTTACGGTAACGAAGAAGTAGAATATCAAGAAGTATTTAATACAGGTTTTATTGGTGTAGTATTTGCTGATTTATGTAGCATAGATCGCTTTAATTTCGAGTTTGAAATGGGTATGTTAACGAAATTAATGAAAGATATGATTATTCCGGTTAAAGAACTCTTTTTACGCCACAATGTACCGGCCTACATCTCCACTTCTCATTTAGAGGAACAAAATAAATTAGGTTTCATTCTATCTGTAAAACCATATGATGAACGTGCAGAGGCAGATTTATATTTTGAGGCGTATTTAAAAGAACGCGGTTTATTTATTGGTGATGAAGAAGATGATATTGATAAGATTGTTATTAGAAAAACAGCTGAATTACGATAAAAAGCGCAGGATATGGATCCTGCGCTTTTTATAATTTGAGTTTTACTTTAAATCAATATTGTGTACTGTCTTATTTTTTGTAGGGAATCATTATATTAGCTTGGAATATCCCGGAAATCTTGATCACTATGCAAAAGAATCCCTTGTAGATATAGTTAGAATTTTGTATCTCATAGAAATCTATATCCTAATTACTACTATTTATCTTTTAGTTCTTTTATTGTCTGTATTGTTTTCTTTATCTTCTTTAAAGCATCATCCATATGTTTAGAAGACTGTGTGACTGTTTCGGGGTTACCTTTATCTAAACCTTCTACCATTTCTTTTAAAGAGTCTTCGTACATTAACATTGCATCAGACAACTCTTTTTGTAAATCATCATATTTCTTAGGTGGTTTTATCTCTTTCATTTTCTGTGTTACAACCTTAAAATTACCTATTTCTGTTTTAAACTCATTTTCTGTAGTAGCAAATGAAGGGTCTTTTGCTATTACATCTGATATAACTTGATACTGGTTTACCCACTCTTTTGCTACATCATTAACCTTTTCTTTGTAATCATGTGCGTTTTTTAATCTACCATCATCTTGCTTTTCTTCTGCTACTTTTATACTATCAGTTTTCTTTGTTTCGGAGACATCCTTACTGCAACCTACTCCTAATGCTAATGTAATTGGTAAGACTACTGTTAATATTTTACGTTTCATTAATATTTACCCCTTTGTTTAAACTATATCTACGTTTCTTCCAACTCTTTCTTTAGTCTTCCTAATTTATTCACTCTATGAATATTGTTTATTGCACCTTAAGATGTTATATAAATTAGAGTTGCATCTTTTCTTATTTATAACTTATTTAAAGGTGTTGTATTTGACTAGCATAAAGTAAATAATAGTTCCTTTCCTGTTCTCTAATGGAAAATTTAGGTTTTTAATAATATGAACATATGATAACATGTATTATAGTTGTAGATAATCCCCCCCACCGTATGCTTTTTCAATACTCTCCCTAATGTATTTTTCAACGTTTAAGATCCTTTTTGTCTAAGTGTTCAGTGAAGAGACATGCTACAACTAACAATATTTCTACAATCTCGATTTAAAAGTATGAGGATTATTTATTGGTATTGAAGAAGATAATATTGATAAGTGTATGAGTGGAATAACAACGGAATTACGATAGAAAAGCGCAAGATGATGATCCAGCGCTTTTTCGATATTATTTAATTACGTTCAACACTATACTCTTTTGAATGAATTTCTAAATTCAACTTATTTGAATAAACTTTATTCAAAATAAGAAATACGATGCCCCCTCCAATTGGAATCGTGTAGGCTGGAATATGATTTAATAATAGACCTGATAATACCAGTGCTATCGGCTGCATCATTTTACCTATACTTAATCCAATACTAAGCACTCTACCCCTATATTCATCTGGAATCTCTTTTTGCATAAAATAAATTAAAGGGATATCGATTAATGCTATCGTTAGCCCTACAAAGAACATAATAGCGCAATACATAGTAACAAATACAATATTATTTACTTCAATACTTTTGAATAAAACAGGGATACCTGAAACTATCATAAAAATCGCCAACATAAAACTTATTTTTTTCAATAGATAGGAATAAGAAAAACGATCAGTTATCTTTTTTACTAATATTGCACCCACTATCATACCTATTGGAAAAGTCCCTTGAATGATACCAAATTGTTTAGAACTCAGATTGAGAACTGTATTAATAATGTATGGTAATGGAACAGTTACAGCAAAACCTAAGAAAAAATTAAGGGAAATTAATATATTAAACGTATTCTTTAAGCTTTTCCTCTCAATTAAGTAAGAGTATCCCTCTTTTATATCTTTAATAAAATTAATTTCTCCCATAGAACATTCCTCGTTTATGTTTTGCTCGAACAATTTAAAGTTAATAAATAATATGGATATACCCGAAAGAATAAATGAAATACCGTTTATAATGATAAATGTTTTAATATCAAAGACTGCAAAAACAATCCCCCCTAGCATAGGGCCTAGTATTAAAGATACAGAATCGATAATTTTACTTATAGAATTAATACTCATAAGCCTCTCTTTAGAGACGATATTTGGTTTTGCAGCTTCTAATCCTATTCCAAAAAAGGTTGTAAACACTGTCATAAGAAAGGTTGTAGTATAAATGATGAATAAGTTTAATCCATAATAGCTGCTTAATATATAAACAGCTATTAATAAGGATCCACTTAGTAGATCCATACAAACGACGAGTTTCTTTTTATCAACTTTATCAGCAATTACACCCGCAAATGGATTCATAACAATCATTGGAATCGTTCCTAATATGAGCGTAATTGCGAAATTTAACGCAGATCCAGTTATGTGTAAAACATATAATCCTAGTGCGAAACTATACATAGAGCTACCGAATATTGATACTGTTTTTGCAATTGAGTATAAACAAATATTTCTTAGTTCTTGGTTTCTTTTTTTATTTTCTATATGTAATCGTAAACTTCCCATCACTTTTCCCCCTGCCTAACTTTGTATTACGTACATTGTAAGTTCTTGGGTCAACCCGATAGCAATATGTACTATTTGAAAAGTATTAAGGGAAAATAAATAAAAGATGGGGTTAACCCCATCTTTTTCCGAAAAATGAATATGTATAAATTTCTTCTCCTTGAACAAAGAAATCCTCGTACTTTCCTCCTCGTTTCAAATAATTTGAAG
>NZ_LOBC01000037.1 GCF_001583695.1 Bacillus wiedmannii
GATAATTCTTCATCATGAGAAGCAACAGCCTCTGCAGTTTTATTAAGCTGCATATTAATTTCTTGTAATAACTGTGCAAAGTTTTGTACTTTTGGCTTTAATTCATTGAACTGTTGATCAAAACCTTCAAATGCACGGCCTTCCCATTCTCCTCTTAATTCATTTTGTGAGTTTTGTAGTTGACTTAAAATGTCCTCAACTTGATTTGCACCTTGTCCATATCGAGCGGCTTTCGATTTAAGCTCCTCTGGTGACATGCGAATTTGTCCAGCCATTTTCATTTCCCTTTTAATACATAATGAGCAAAATATAAATTGGTTAATTTTACTAAATATATTATAATATTTTATTATGAATTTTTAGATATTTAATCTTTCTATTGAATATTAGAATATTAATATTCAATTCTAATCATGAAATACTCTACTCTTTCTTGCTTTACAAGATTTTACGCAAAAAAAGACCACCAAAAGGCAGTCTCCCTCAAAACTCAATCCTATTCCCCACTCCGCGCTCCACCGCTTTCTCATACAAATACTTCGCAACGATAATATCCACTACTGCCAAACCAACCGATTTAAAAACAGTAATCTCTTCATCGTTCTCTCTACCAGCTCTTTCACCACTTATAATTTGACCAAGCTCGGCGTAAATGTTGCTTGCCTCAAATAGACCTTCTTGTATCGGAACTTGAAGGTCACCTGTTTCTTCTAATGCTGCTTCTTTTGATTCGACTACTACTTTGTTAGCACCCGCGATAGCGTGAGATGGTAATTCTTGCATGTTTGGCCTGAATGAGCCAACGGCGTTTACGTGGACGCCTTTTTGTAGTTTTTCTGAGAAGACTGGTGTGGATGCGTTCGTAGTTGTGACGATAATGTCTGCTTCGCTTATTGCTTCATTTGCATTTGTGTGAACATATGCAGGTTTATTGAATCTTTCTTGTATATATTGCGCAAATGCATACGCTTTTTCTTCTGTTCGATTGTATAAAATGACTTTGTCAATATCTCTTACCGCAAATATAGCTTCAGCAATTCCCTTCGCCTGTTCTCCGGTCCCGATGATACATAAAGTTTTTGCGTTATGACGAGCTAAATGTTTTGTCGCTACTCCTGATAGAGCCCCTGTTCGAACCATCGTTAAGTAGGATCCTTCTAAAAGTGCGAGCGGTTCTCCCGTTTGAAAGTCTGATAGCATCACAATCCCGTTTATCGTTTTCTTTCCTATCTTTTTGTTCTCGGGGACTACTGTTACTACTTTTAAGCCAAGTGCCTCAAGTCCTTCCGCTACTGAAGGCATAATTAATGCAGTGTTTTGCTCGTTCGCAAATGGTAATGAGCTGCGAATTGGTGTAATCGTTCTTTCTGCGGAAAATTCTTTTAAAGCAAGCGCCGCGTATTTAATGACTTCATTCATATTTACTAAGTTTCGTTGTTCGTTCGCGCTTATGACTAGCATATCTTTCCACCTCCTCCTCTTATCCTAACAAAAATCCCCGATTCAAATCATCTCTCGGATCTATAACGAACTGATGAAACCCTGTAATAAATGCATGCCCCGTTACTTTCGGAACGACAGCTTCATATGTATCTACCGCTGTTACCGACAATACTTCCCCCTCGAATTTCCCGTCAGTAATGCATTCGTGGAAGAAAAGTTCTCCCTTTTGTAAAGCATCTTTTTCAAAAAGAGTTGCGATTCTTGCGGAAGTTCCTGTGCCACAAGGAGAACGATCTACTTGCCCATCAGCAAAAATCGTTACATTTCGTAAAGTTGCGTCTTCCCCTTTCGGTTCATCTGAGAAAATAACACCGTATATTCCTTTTAACCCTTCTTCAAGTGGATGCTTTACTTCCATTTTGCTCTCGATATAGTGCTTAATTTTACCACCCCACGTTTGAATAGCAGCTAAGTCTTTGAAATCAACCTTCAAACCAAGTTCTTTACTATCTACTACCGCGTAGAATGCTCCACCAAAAGCGATATCTACTTGAAATTCATAGTTATCTATTTTAATAGGAACATCTTTTTTGTATACAAATGAAGGGACATTTTCAAATGATACGGACTCTACTTCGCTCCCGTTATATTTTGCGTACGCAATCACTTCCCCAGCAGGGCTATCAATAATGAACTTTTGTTCCTCACCTGTCACTTCAAACATACCTGTTTCAATTCCGACTGTAATAACAGCGATAATGCCGTGCCCACACATCGTACTCCAGCCTTCATTATGCATAAATAATACACCAAAATCAGCGTGAGCACTTGCAGGTGGAGTAATGATACAACCGTACATACCGTGATGTCCTCTCGGTTCATACATAAGAACCTCGCGAAGATGGTCCAAATTCTCCATACAGTACGCGCGTCTTTCTAGCTGCGTTTCTCCTTTTATTTCTGGCACGCCGCCTGTAATAATTCGAAGCGGTTCCCCAGCTACGTGAGCATCAATTGTCGTGTACACTTTACTAACCTTCATTTCTATCTCTCCCCTATATGTTGATACTATTTTTATTGCAAATATCATGCCAACGCATAGGGTATAAATTTGTATACATTGTTAAAAAAAGCATACACTACTGTCTATTTTTTTATACATGGACCGGACGCTATGTTATGGAGCACCTTGGTACAACCAGGCTTATTATTTTCAATGGAAAGTTACTTCCATCCCCAACATATACTGTTCAAAAGCAAAAAGGAAGTGATCTAATGTATTACGGAACAAAAGGCTGGTACGTAGCTGAATTAAAAAAATTAGGTGTGCGCTATCATGAAGGACGAAAACTAGAAAGTTACCGCGGACACGTTTTACGCAATTTATTACTTGTACAACAAGAGAAATTAAAAGAACAGTAATATACTAATGTAACGATATCAATGATTCTCGGAATATATCAGCGATTCAACACAATATATCGGCGATTTTTTAAATTTATCGACGATTCGCCATGGAATATCGACTTACCGACAAATTTCGCTAATTCATCTATCTAAACTACCAACCAATCACACATCAATATCAAACAAAAAAGGTCACCCAAACGGGTGACCTTCCTTTCTTATTCACAAACAAGAATTTGTCTAGAAAATGATCCTTTTCTTGTAATACAGCGGTCTGTAATTTCAAATCCTGCTTCATGGATCATGTCGTCCATTGTTTCCATCGTTACAACGACTACCTTTTTAGCGATGCGGCGCGCACTTGAAAGAATAGAGAACTGGTCTTCTGGTGTTGCATGCGTAAATAAGTCGTACGGCATATCGATAATGGCAACATCGTAGTTCTCAGTAATTTCCTCGATTGGACCTTTTGTTACTGTTCCTTCAAACCCGAAATGTGCAATGTTTTTTCTCGTTCCAAGCACCACAAGTGGATTTATATCTCTACCAACGATGTTAATTCCCATAGAAAGTGCTTCTACTACTACTGTTCCAATACCGCAGCACGGGTCAATTGCTCTTACTCCATCTGGATTTGGTACAGCGATATTTGCAACCGATCTCGCAACACGTGTGCTAAGAGATGTCGAATAACTATGCGGTTTTTTTATGTGATGATACCAAACTGGTTCACTTTCTACATAATGTCCGAAGTACCAGCGTCCTCCAAGAGGAACAATCCCGAATACACGCTCTGGATTACGAACATCCGCTTCTCCTTCAATATGCATGCCCAGGTCTCGTTCAATGAGACGTCTTTCCCCATATTCAATTTTATTTTCTCCAACCAGGTCATTGATTTTAACGAAGATAACTTTAAACGACGCTCCCGCCAAATCAATTTGTTCCACTTGTTTTAAAATACTTTCTAAGTCGTCTCCTTCATACATAACCTCAACGCGCTCTTTAATAAATGCACTTCTACTCGGGTCAATTTTGACATCACTTTTCAAAATATTAACGTGAGACTCCATTCCAAAGAACGAGCGCATTTCCAAATAACATAAAGCACGCTCCTCCTCACGAAATGCATACGTATATATACATGCAGGTGTTGTACTATGATTACTCAATCTATTATCATCCTTTATCGTTTAAAATTATTATGATTACAATTATTCGAATATCTTTTTTACGTAAAATTAAATGATATCACATGCCGGAAATAAAGAGAAACGTTAATAAATAAAAGAGACTGCCTATTGGCAATCTCTTTTGATTTATTAACGGAAAGAAGATACGTTATTCCCCTTTGCTTCATAGTAATCTAAAATACTTTGATAAATTGCTTCTGCTGCAGCTTGTCTCTGTTTTGGTATAGCAATTTTATCTGCATCACTTTTATTATCTACAAATGCTAATTCTGTTAATACAGCTGGCATTGTATTGTATTTTACTACGTACCAAATATCCTTTTTCACACCACGGTCATATGTCCCAAGTGCTGCTACAAGGCGTTTTTGAATTTTGTCTGCTAATAAGCGACTGTCTTCCGTATACGGGTTCGTTGATTTTGTCGGTGCTGCTGCATAATAGAATGTTTCTGTACCGTGTCCATCTTTACCTGTAGAACCGTTACCGTGAATACTTACGAAGATATCACCCTTATTTTCATTAGCAAATTCTACTCTTTTTCTTAAAGAATCGCCAGAATCTACTCCTGGGCGTGTATCGTTCGTACGTGTTAACTTAACAGTAAATGGTGTCTTTTTCTCAAATATTTTTTGTAATCGTAAAGATGTGTCTAATACGATTTTACTTTCTTCCTCATAATAACCAACATTACCCGAGTCAATTCCACCGTGACCTGGATCAATAATAATTGCTTTACCTTCTAAGAAGTTTTCTTGTTTTACTGGGTTTAATTGATTTGTATCCACCCATTGGAAGCCACTATTTGTACGGATACGAATCCAGCTATCTTTTTCTTCAATAACTACTACTTTTTGCGCAAACGTATCACTTGTCATACCGCTAATTACATCTCGATCTACTAAATAGTAAATTGCGTCTTTTGCAAATGAGTCGTCTCGAACATCTGAAAACTTCTTCGTTTCTGCTAAACTACTAACTGGATAAGCTAGTAAACTTGCTGCTAACATACCAGCAGCTATTGCCTTGTACTTCATAAAAATAATATTAAAAATATTAACTGGTAAATAACTCCTATAATAGTTTATAACATTCAATCACTGTAGTAAATACGTTTCCTATCTATATTATTAAAATAAACATATAAGGAATAATAAATATAAATACATTTCAAAAAGCGATTAATTACCCACCAAATGAAAAGCTGATTAAAAATAATATTTTTAATCAGCCCTCTCTATTTTCTATGAAATTATTCTTCAATTAAATGAGACATTACATATGCATATACTAACGCTTCTGTATGTGCAATCGAACTTTCATGTGTACGCTCAAATGCATGAGAAGAATCAATACCCGCTCCAATTAATGCATGTTTCACATCAAATCCAGCGTGAATCGCAGCTGATGCATCCGATCCATAGTATGGATAAATATCTACTTTATATTCAATATTGTTCGTTTTCGCAAGCTCTACTAAATGTTTACGCAGTGCATAATGATACGGACCGCTAGAGTCTTTTGCACAAATAGATACTGTATATTCGTCAGATGCTTGACCATCACCTAACGCTCCCATATCAACCGCTAAATACTCGACCGTTTCTTCTGGAATGTTAGAGTTACCACCGTATCCAATCTCTTCATTATTAGAAATTAAGAAATGCGTTGTATATGGTAATGTTACGTTTTCGTCTTGTAATCTCTTAATTAATTTTAATAAAATCGCAACACTTACTTTGTCATCTAAATGACGTGATTTTATGTATCCACTCTCTGTAATTTGAACGCGCGGATCGAATGAAACGAAGTCTCCTACTTCAATTCCTAATTCACGTACTTCATCAGCTGAAAAGACACGCTCATCAATACGAACCTCAATATTTTTCTCGTCGCGTTTCGCTTCACCTGCATCTTTATATACATGCACAGATGTTTGATGCATTAAAATCGTTCCTGTATAAGTCTTACCGCTTGATGTTTCAATTTCGCAATATTCCCCCTCTACAGAGTTCCAGCGAAATCCGCCAATCATAGAAAGACTTAGACGACCGTCAGGCTTAATTTCTTTCACCATCGCCCCTAACGTATCAACGTGTGCCGTTAATAAACGGTGCTGTGCATCATTTTTCCCTTTTACCGTTAAAATAAGAGCGCCTTTATTGTTACGCTTCGTTTCTACGTTCCACTCACTTACATAGTTTTCAATAAAACGAATGATTTTCTCTGTATTTCCAGACGGACTCGGAATAGAGACAAGCTCCTTAATAAGTTCCATCGTTTCTTTCGTATGATGTGCCATTGTCGTTTCCTCCTCATTTTCTCTACTATTCAGTATACCGAATTTACTATAAATCCTCTACTCATATAGCTTAATTTTCTAAATTGTATTAAAATTCACTTTAACAAAAAAACATAGCGTTATTCATAAACACTATGCTTTCTATCAAACTATTCTTCTGAAACATCCAACAAATAAATGCCTCTTTCAAATCCACCGCGCTCTATTTCTTTTTGCTTACGAAGACGTTCTACATCTTCAATTGTTGCACCTTCTGCACGCGCT
Organism: Bacillus wiedmannii; assembly: GCF_001583695.1. Taxonomy (GTDB): domain Bacteria; phylum Bacillota; class Bacilli; order Bacillales; family Bacillaceae_G; genus Bacillus_A; species Bacillus_A wiedmannii. Next base: position 6,608 of record NZ_LOBC01000037.1, read on the forward strand.
AATGAAATGATCACTTCCAGTGCATCCGCAAGAGAATCTAGCGCATGTTCACGTTCTTTCATAGAAGCAAATTCACGAATTTCTTCCGTTCCAATTTTCGCTAAAGCTTGTATGTATGCTTGTCCTGTTAATTTTTGTGCTGTATATGTTTTTCCAGACATTAAAATCTTCTCTGGAACACGATCTCTTACTAACTTGTTATATGCTGACATCATTCAACCTCCTATATTTAATAACATCCGAGCTCTGCTTTATAGAAAAACCATTTTTTCTTCACGCACGCACTAAGCATATCAATTCCTGATCCATGTGCCCTTACGTGCGGAAAGAAATAGTGCTCTGATTCTTCTTCCTTACTATATAAAGTTTGGTACTCAGCTGGAATTGCTTCTTTTTTCACATCTTTTTCTTTCGTCACCTCGCCAGAAAACGCAACGCTTGGATGTCCTTCAAAAAACAAAGCAGTTCGCACCGCCATAGATGGTGTACTATGTAAAGCATAATATGCTATTACAATCATGCCGATCACACCGATAATTTTCTTCATACATTACTCCTAAAAAAAAAGTGCTAACACAATTATACTAAAATGTGTTAGCACTTTCTCCCCTTTACCTTAAATTAACCGGCAGTAAAACTACCATTAATTCAAATTTCACTTTATTCCCCTTTAAATGCAGGCAAACGTTTTTCTAAAAATGCAGCAATGCCTTCTTTATGATCCGCTGTTTGTCTCATCGCATATTGGCCGCGCTTTTCAAGTTGCAATGTTTGTTCTAAATTAGAACGATTTACTTCACATAAAATTTGCTTCGTTTGAATCATCGCTTTAATCGGCTTTTGTGACCATTCGCTAATTTTTTGCTTCACAGCCGTTTGGAAATCCTCACCGATTACTTCATCAATTAAACCGATATCAAGCGCTTCTGTTGCTGATAATTTCTTTCCTTCCCAAATAATTTGCTTCGTCATATTTTCACCGACGCGCTTTTGAAGGAAGAAATGGCCGCCACCATCTGGAATTAAAGCGATTCCAATAAAGTTCATCGCAATAACGGATGATATATCTGCCATCACATAGTCAGCTGTTAACGCAATACTTAACCCAAGACCAGCAGTAGGTCCATGAATCGCACTAATCACAAGCTTCGGCATCGTATATAAAGTTACAACAACTTCAGAAATAGTATTCATAATACCATCAAACTTGCTTTCATCATTACTTGAAAGCATCGATTTAATATCTCCACCCGCAGAAAAACCGCGGCCGTTCCCGCATAGCACCACAATATGCGCTGAACTCTCCGCAACTTCTTTCAGTTTTTGTAATAGCTCTTTTAACGTTGGTTCATCTAATGCATTTAACACCTCTGGGCGATTGACCATAACCGTTGCAACGTGCCCTTCATATTTCACAATGACAGATTCTGTTTTACTTGTTACTTCCATTATATATACCCCTCTTTTCTACATAAAGATTATACTTATATAATTATAGAAAGCAGGTGAAAAACCCTTCTTTTTTCTTAATTTTCTGTCTAATAATCTCGTAATTTGTATATAGCCTCGTATAAAACATACAATTCCGTTAAAAAATATAGCAATTAAAGTCGGTTTATCCATACTTTCCATCTATTTACCATTTATATATAGAAGTGCTGAAATAAAGGAATGAAGAAATGGAGGCACATATGGTTACTAAGTTAAAACAGATGGATAACTACTTCCCGCATTTCCTCCCTACTCTCCTCCTTAGTTATATCACTTCTCTTATCTCAAAATTACTAACTCCTATAAAGCATTCAAATACCTTCTTTCCATTTTAAAACCCCTCTACATTCAACATAAAACAACACTTAATTGTCCTCTTTTTTTACGTATGGAATTAGAAACTATTCATATGGAATAATTATTTTAATCGAATTATTAACATGCTAAAATATTAAAGGCGCTATTATAAAGTGAAACTTTAATCAGTGGGGGTTTTGTTCATCCCCCACTGATTATCAGCCCTCACCAATCGGACGTTTATGGACAGTTGATCTCCCACCTAACTTCTTTGCTCCAACTGAATTTTGAGGTGGGAGTTTTACTGTCCGTTAACGCGGGATAAAAAAGAATATATAATAAATATGTCGTTTTTTTGTACGAAATGTATTTGGAAAAAGTGGTTTAGGTGTTTTGATTGGTGTCCCATTTTCGGGGGTCACTTCACATACGAGAGCATTTTCTTATATAGCCTCAGCTTTTACAAACTGTAATTTATCTTTCTGCTCATTACTCGCCATCGTTACTAACGTATTTTCAATATGAGCAGGCACTTGTTCTAGCGTCACACTCGCACCTACTTTATCCGACTGCTCAACAAAGTTTAACAATGCCATCGCTCCTGATACATCCATATAGCGCACATCTTTCATACGTAAAACAACTGGAGACTTTACGTCTTGTAAAGTATGAAAAACACGATCCACTGTTAGGAAAGAAAGTGGACCTTTAATTTTATACGTCGCTTCCTTTTCTTTTACAATAGAAGCTTTACGTTCTTTACATTTCACCATGTATATAAGGAACGAAAGAATAATACCGAATGCAACAGCGATCATTAAATCAAACTTCACTGTGACAACCATCGTTACAAGCATAACAATGACATCACCTTTTGGTGCTACATGCATCTTCTTCATGCTTTCCCAATCAAACATGCCAATACCAGTTAAAATTAAAATACCTGACAATACAGCAAGCGGAATGTATTGTACGACTGATCCAAGTCCCATAATGAAAATAAATAATATAACACTATGCATACTTGCTGAAAGCGCCGTTTTACCACCGCTTCTTATATTAACGATAGATCGTACAGTCGCACCTGCCCCTGCTAATCCGCCAAACAACCCGCTTACCATATTACCGATACCTTGTCCGACCAGTTCTTTATTACTTTTATGACGTGTGCCCGTCACATTATCCATTACGACCGATGTTAACAACGAGTCAATCGATCCTAATAAAGCAATACTAAGCGCTGGTAAAATAAGTTCTGCGATGCCTGTTCCACTTAAAGATGGAATATGAAGCGTCGGCATCGCTTCTGGAATCGTCCCAATCTTTTCAATCACCTTATTTAATGACAGGTTTCCGATAATCGGCAACTTCACTGTAAGCCCTTCTAACGCAGAAGAAAATAAAGGAAGCAAAGCAGTCACACCGACTAATGCAACTAAACTAGATGGAATAGCCTTAATCCATTTTCCAGAAACAATCATTACAATAATCGTTAATACTACGAGTAGAAAACTATTTTGCACATGCTTTATTTCACCTAAAATAATAATTAATGCGATACCGTTCATAAATCCTGAAACGACAGGATACGGAATATATCGCACGTAAGAGCCAAGCTTACATACACCGAATAAAATTTGAAACAGTCCCGCCATCATAAATGCTATAAAACTCGCCTCTAACCCGTGCGTCGCAATTACCCCTGTCGCAATTACCGTAATCGGTCCAGTTGGCCCGGTAACCTGCCCCGGTGTCCCGCCAAATAAAGCCGCAAATAAACCTGCAAAAATCGCACCATACAATCCGACTAGTGCTCCCTCAGACGTTCCTGTTGCAGCAATACCAAATGCAATGGCAAGTGGCAACGCAACAATCGCAACAGTAAAACCTGCTAAACATTCCTTTGCTATTTTTTGAAACATATAATAACCACCTTCGTATAAAGTCCATTTTCCATTGTACACCTAAAAGAATACATTCGTTAGCCCACTTTTTACAGTATCGTGACGTAAACGCATTCAATTGTAAGCTCACGCCGCATCTTTGGAAACTATTATAACTATGCTATAATAGATAAATTAAATCTTTTATTATATATTTGGAGGCACTATGCTAACTTTTGAAGAAAAATTATCGATTATTGAATCTTTCCCTGAATTAGAAAGAAAGAACGTATCATTAAAACGCGTGAACTTTCACTTTGAAGAAAGTCGTTTAGATAAAAAGAACGTTGTTTATCACTTACATCCAAATGGAAACGGCTTTGTATATGCAAACTTCATTAAAGGTTATAAAACAGATGATAAAGGCATGATTAACATCCGTGAGTTTTCAGAAGAAGAACTGCGTTCATTAATTGAAAAAGTAATTGAACGTCTATCACAGGAGCCAGAAGAAATTGTTACACCAATGGAACCTGCTGCAGAAGAAGAATGGAAGAACGAAGACGGCCACATCCTAACTCTTATTCAAGAGGATGATATGTGGAACGTGTACGCTGGTGTAAACTTAGACGGTACATTCAACTCTTACCCAGAAGCTGCGGAATACCTTGATGAAGAAGGTTTTTCACGTAAGTAAAAGTAGAAAATGGGCATCCCAACATGACCATCAAACAATGTTGCGAACCCCATTTAATTCAACGATTTTTATAACAGTAAAAACCCCTCAAGCATTCGTATGCTTGAGGGGTTTTCAATTAAAAGGTAGAACAGCTAAAATTCCTTATATTAAGAACAAAGTGGAATTATTCCTAAACCAATTAATAGAGCTGCAGCAGCCGCTGGAATTGGTACAGGAATCTGAATACCTTCTACAAATAAGAAATATTGACCACTTACTATTTTAAAACAAACTAATTGTATGGCTATTCCTCCCTTCTGTTAGATTAATACATTATATTAATTAACCTTATTATTAATATAATCGAATTATTTGTTTTCCAAAAAAGTTACTATGTTACAATCTCTCCAATCAAAGAAAGCATCTTAAAGTTTCTTTTTTGGCTATATAAACTCCTTCCTCACACTATCTCTAGTAATTTTCATAAAATGATTTAGAGGAGGATTAAAAATGAATACAACTGCTAGATTAGTAAATTGGAAAGAACATGGGGATATGATTATTTTGGAATGTGAATCCAATGGAAAACGCTTCGAGATATCAACATATAAACAACGAATATATAATGCCCCCCTTTTGTCAGATGACGTATATGTTCGTTTAGATTCATCTGATAATATAATTGGAATAGATATCTATAAGAAGTAAGAAAAGCCCTCTATTTTTTGTAGGCGGGCTTTATCTTTATTACAAAACACCAAAGTATACTCTCTTTTTCTCATGAAGTTTATGTAATTATACATATTCACAAAAAATAAACTAAATGAATATTACATGTAGTAAAATATAACTTGTGGACACGTTCTATAAAGCAGATTCTTTTAAAAGGCGTAACATATCAATCATTATAGGGGATGTGGCGTTACTCCGATACTGATCTCAGATCTCTTATATTTTGTGAACTAACAATCTAGTGTATATAGACGATTCTGTTTTATAGTATGTGTTTACACTTATAACAAAGGGGTAATACGGATAGATTCGTATGAAATGAAAATGGTTCAAGTCGGAGAGAGGCACCTTAGGGTGTCTTTTCTTTTATACATTACATCCCTTTTGTTCTTTCACCTTACTTCAAATACACGAATCACTCTTCATTAAGAAAAAACGAGAATTAAGTGAAGATCAATTGACCTTCACTTAATTCCCCCCTCTACAAAAGAGCAAAGATATCGCTTCGTCTATTTAATCGCTTACAGACAAACAGGCGAAAATCACGTAGGCATCCCACACTTTCTATTTTTTCGCACCTTTCAAAGACTCTCTAAGCACAAACTTCTGTAATTTTCCACTCGCATTACGAGGCAGTTCATCCACAAATAAATAATGACGTGGACGTTTATAATCTGCTAATTCATCACTTTCTTTACAATATACTTCCAAATCTTCTTCTGTAATCGCTTCATCTTTCTTTACAACAACAGCCACAACACGTTCTCCCCATAATTCATCTGGCTCACCAAGCACCGCAACATCTAATACACCAGGATGACTATGAAGGAAATCTTCAATCTCACGTGGATAAATATTAACGCCTCCGCTAATTACCATATCATCCACACGATCTGCGACGAATAAATAGCCATCTTTATCGAAATAACCTAAATCACCAGAGTGATACCATCCTTTATACATCGATTTTGCATTTGCTTCTTCTCGGTTATGATAACCAGCCATCATAGTTGGGCCGCGCAAAATAATCTCCCCAACTTCATAAGGAGGCAATACATCATCTGGCTCTGCTGGTGCATCATCGCTTGGTTTTACAATGCGAATTTCATGACTAAAGCATGGTGTTCCCGCTGAACCTGCTTTCGTAATTTGATCTTCTTCTACGAGAAACGCCACAACTGGCCCCATTTCTGTCATTCCGTAAATTTGTACAAGATCAATATAAAGACGTTCTTTACATTCCTTCACTAATGCTGGCGCCATCGCCGCTCCACCATATATACCAATCTTCATCGACGTTAAATCGTACTGTGTTAAATCTTTTTGCAGTAACATATTCCACATCGTCGGTGCTGCAAAAAACGTCGTAATCTTCTCTTCTTGAATCGTATGTAATACTCTATCCGTATCAAAATGATGCAAAATAACATTCTTTCCGCCAACTTGAATACGCGGAATGATTCCAGCATTTAACTCGCCGCAATGATATAAAGGTGCTACAACAAGTCCGGCACTATCTCTATTATATTTTAAGAAATAAGTACAAATCATACTATGCTCAGTCATTTCACGATGACGATGCAATACGCCTTTCGGATGACCTGTCGTACCGCTCGTATACAGCATAGAACAATAATCCATTTCATCAATTTCGATATCTATTTTCTCAGAAGATGCTACATTCACTTTTTCATGATAAGAACTAGCATAGGAAGGTGTATCGTCTTCTACGTACCAAAAAGACGAATTTGGAAAATCGCGTTCAATAATAGCAACAGTTGATTCAACCGCTTTTTCAAAGACTACTACTTTCGAGGCTGCATCTTGAAGGATATACGATAATTCTTTTGCTTTTAAACGGAAGTTAATCGGGTTAAAGATTGCCCCAATTTTCGCACAGGCTAAGTAAACGTTTACAAATTCACGGCAATTATATAAGTAGACAGATACAGTATCTCCCTTTCTTACCCCTTCTTTCAACAGAGCTTGCGCCGTTTTATTTATTTGCTCATCCCACTGTTTATATGTCCAGCGAATATTTTTTTCCGGCTCTACTAACGCCTCTTTATTCGGATACTTACCAACCGCTAAATCAAATATTCTCCCTATCGTCATGTACATGCCAACAATTTCCCCCTTTTCTCTTTCATAAATCTATCATTTCGTCCATAAGTAGACATTGTCCTCTAATGATTTGACTAATTTTTCTGATTATTATCGACATAGTTTTACAAACAGTGTGGTCTATTGGTAAATGAAATTATAGCAACTTACTCACAACAATATAAAAAAGAGGCTATTCCAAATCGGAACAACCTCTTTCTTCTTATACAAATAGCTCTTCTAAAATTTTCAGTTTGTCTTCTGTATATTTTACGAAGCCATCGTTATATGATTTTGGATCTTTCGGATTTGCGAAGTGCGTAATTGCACCTGTCTTCGGATGAACAAATTTACTTGATGCACCACAGCCAAGTCCGATAATCGATTGAACTTCTTCCATAATAACAATGTTATAAATACTTTCTTGCGTCGGCATTGCATAACCAACGTTCTCTAAGTTACCTAAAATATTCTTTTGACGATATAGGTAATATGGTACGTAATTATGCTTTTGCGTCCACTCTTCTGCTTCGTGCATCATCGCTGTAATTTCTTCGCGACCTGCTACTTTATATTTACGTTTGTTTTGCGTCATTTCAGAAGCACGTTTAAATGATAACGTATGAACTGTTAATGATTCTGGCATTAACTTTTCTGTTTCATCTAACGTATGCTTGAAGATATCTAGCCCTTCACCAGGAAGACCAATAATTAAGTCCATATTAATATTGTTCATTCCCATTTCACGAGCTAAGTGATACTTCTCAATTGTTTCTTCTACAGTATGATGACGCCCAATTGCTTTTAGTGTCTCTTGATGGTATGACTGCGGATTAATACTAATACGGTCAATATTCCATTTATTTAACACTTCTAGTTTTGCTGGCGTAATTGTATCTGGGCGACCTGCCTCAACTGTTACTTCACGCACATTTTTCACATCTGGGAACGCTTCATACATTTCTTCATACAGCATATCCATCTCTTCTGCTGTAATACTTGTCGGTGTACCGCCGCCGTAATAAATCGTCGTAACTGTTACACCTTTTTCTTTTAAAAACTTACCAATTTCACGAACTTCATAATGTAAACCACCTAAGAATGAATCAACAGAGCCTTGGCGTCCGTTAATTGCATACGCCGGGAATGTACAATATGCACATTTTGTTGGACAGAATGGAATACCGATATAAATACTTACTTCCTCTTTCAAACGGTATAAATCCGGAACTACCGCTAATTGGCAATCCACAATACGCTGAAGAAGTTCAATTTTCTCTTCATGAATTAAATAGCTTTCACGAAGTTCTTGGTGTGCTTCTTCTTTTGACATACCACTTTGAAGCATTTTATGAAGAAGTTTCGTCGGACGAACTCCCGTTAAAATGCCCCAACTTTGTTCAAGACCAGTTAACTGCTGAAGAACAGAAAGATATACATAAGAAACAACGTGCTTCACTTGCTTCATACGCTCTTTTTCATCTGTGAAAGCAGATAAATCTTTTGCGAAAGTTTCTTCATACACATTTCCAGTAGCAACATCTGTTAAACGAGCAGATGCTTTCACATTCTCTTCAATGTGTATATCAACAATAAGATTTGCTTCCTCTTGTTCAAATCCAATCGTACTATCTTCAAAAAATAAGCCGCCAATATTTTGCAGCGGACGTAAAAAACGATCATCTTGTAGCGTTTTAATTGAAATTAACAACATTATCACCTTTTCATTTGCAAACTCTCTTTAGTTTACTTGAAGGGCGTTTGCAGGTCAATACAGAAGGTTTTACCTTATTTCTTCTATTTAAAAACTTAAAGGCAGAAGAGATGACATTTCTCTTCTGCCTTTTATAAATCTATTAGCTATTTTTATTCATAAATCTTAAACGCATTCCTAATAACACAAAAATTACACCTATAAATGGAAGGTAATTTGTATTATGCCCTGTAGCTGGAAGTTTTTGATCATTGGAACTGCCTTGCTCTTTTTCTGGTAAGTTAGGCGCTCCTACTTCTTCACCTGGCTTCTCTGTTTCTTCACCTGGTTTTTCTGTTTCTTCACCCGGTTTCTCTGTTTCTTCACCTGGTTTCTCTGTTCCTTCACCTGGTTTTTCTGTTTCTTCACCTGGTTTTTCTGTTTCTTCACCTGGTTTCTCTGTTTCTTCACCTGGCTTCTCTGTTTCTTCACCTGGTTTCTCTGTTTCTTCACCTGGTTTTTCTGTTTCTTCACCTGGCTTTTCTGTTTCTTCACCTGGTTTTTCTGTTTCTTCACCTGGCTTTTCTGTTTCTTCGCCTGGTTTTTCTGGACCTTTTTCTTGTTCTTTTTCATTTGTAATTTCAAGATTTTTAACTTCTACTTTTTCATTAGAAATCTTAAATTTAATTTCCTTATCAGATAATTTATATCCTTCTGGTGCATGAACTTCTTTTAAAATGTAATCTCCAGGTTCTAACTTCTTAGAAATTGCTTTACCATTCTTATTTGTTGTTAATGTGTCTATTTTTGTTCCATCTTTCCAAATTTCAAACACTGCGCCAGCTAATGTTTTACCTGTATCATTAGCATCTACTTTTGTAATTTCTAATTGACCTGTAATTTCTTCTTTCACTTTTTCATTCAATACTTCTCGTTTCGCTACTTCATTTGCTACAACGTTTACTTCTACTGTAACTTCTATCGCTTTGTAGCCTTCTGGCGCTTTCGTTTCTTCTAACGTATACTTACCTGGCACTAAGTTTTCGAATTTCACAATGCCGTCTTTATTCGTTGTTTTCGCCTCTCCAACTAGTTGACCATTTTCGTTCTTCAGTCTAAATTCTGCGCCTTCTAGAACTTTTCCACTCTCTGCATCCTTTTTGATTACTTGTAAGCTTCCTAGTTCTTTTGCGTTTTCTACTTGTACTTGTACTAC
>NZ_LOBC01000038.1 GCF_001583695.1 Bacillus wiedmannii
GTGGGGGTTTTCTTCATCCCCCACTGATTATTAGTTGAACCAATCGGACTTTTATGGGCAGTTGATCCCCCACCTAAATTCTTTGCTTTCGCTGCATTTTGAGGTGGGGGTCTTACTGCCCATTAAAGCGGGATAAATTAAAAAAGTGTTCCCTAGATTGGGAACACTTTTTTAATCGTAAGAAATTTTTGTCCCATGAGTCCAATTAGCTTCACCTTGTTGTAAGCCACCTCTTGATTCAATTTCTACTACAATTTCTTTATAGATACTTTGACCTTCTGCATTTAAATACGGCAAAATCTGTTGTAATGAGTGATGAAAATAAGCTAATTCATCTTCTTTCCATTCATTTTTTGAAATCATCGTTAGTTCAGTCATATCGCGTCCTATATACATACTCCCACCTCCATTTCCTATAGTTTGAATGAGTAATAAGAGATATATGCGAAATTTTTTAAAAAGAAAATTACGGATAGCTTCTAAGTAAATTGGTTACATTATTGGTTGTGGAGGTGAGAAAGATGAGTAAAAAACAACAAGGTTATAACAAGGCAACTTCTGGTGCTAGCATTCAAAGTACAAATGCTAGTTATGGTACAGAGTTCGCAACTGAAACAAATGCACAAGCAGTAAAACAAGCAAACGCACAATCAGAAGCAAAGAAAGCACAAGCTTCCGGTGCACAAAGTGCAAACGCTAGTTATGGTACAGAATTCGCAACTGAAACAGATGTGCACGCTGTGAAAAAACAAAATGCACAATCAGCTGCAAAACAATCACAATCTTCTAGTTCAAATCAGTAATGAAAGAAAAACACTTCTCTAATTCGGGAGAAGTGTTTTCTTTGTGCCTGGGTCATGTAATGAAAATAAAGTGAACGACATAACTTCTAATAAGTCAACAAATGTAGTCAAAGGAGAAGGAAGGTAAAGATGAGAAATATGTAATGAGGAATAATAACTGATAAATAAGTCCAAAAGGGGGTAAGTAATGAACGATTTTGATAAGTTGGTAGGAGAGCAATTGGAAACGATGGATGAGTTGTTAAAGTTACAAGCTCATCTAGAGAAGTATCAGCAAATTGAAATGAGCGAAAAGGATACGTGCGATAAAAAGGAATTACATTTTATCCGCCAAGAAATATATAGAACAGAATTAGCATTAAAACTGTTACATGAGAAATTTGAAGAGCAAACGAATAGTGTGATTCAATCTTTTGAAACTGAAAAAATGATTTCGAGTTTAGGATAAGGCATATTGTTACCTTCCGGTGAAAGGTCCTTCTTTAGATAGAAATAAGGAAGGGCTTTTTCTATTTCCATTTCCTCGTTTGTAAATCATTTAGCGAAGGCCCCGTCTCCTAAGAAGATTAGGGATATGGTATTCAGTGTGAAAAATAGAGTCTTGTCGCTTTAGTTTTAAAATTTCGACAAAAAAGTTATAATAGAAAAAAAGTGAATGCAGCTCAAAGGGCATTTGCAGTTGAAAGAAGGGAGCATATATGGGATTTCCCAAAGAAGGAGAAAAAGTACAAATACATAGTTATAAACATAATGGCTCCATTCATAGAATGTGGGAAGAGACAACAATTTTAAAAGGGACACAGAGCCTTGTGATCGGAGCAAATGATCGTACAGTAGTGACAGAATCAGATGGCCGAACATGGATTACTCGTGAACCAGCAATTTGTTATTTTCATGCAAACTATTGGTTTAATGTGATTGGGATGCTAAGGGAAGAGGGAGTATATTATTATTGTAATTTAGGCTCACCTTTTGCATATGATTCTGAAGCATTAAAGTACATTGATTATGATTTAGATATTAAAGTATATCCAGATATGACATATACGCTTTTAGATGAAGATGAGTATGAAAAGCATAGTCAAATTATGCAGTATCCACCTGTTATTGATACTATTTTAAAACGAAATGTAGCACAATTAACACAATGGATTCATCAAAGAAAAGGGCCATTCGCGCCAGATTTCGTAGATATGTGGTATGAAAGATATTTAATGTACAGAAATTAAAACAAACCTGCAGGGGATTTCCCGGCAGGTTTGTCCTATTAGAGGGGGGATTATGTGCAAGGTATAAAAAGATATTTGCAATTTGTTAAACCGTATCGATGGCTTATTGCTATTACAATTATGATTGGTCTAGTTAAATTCGGCATCCCGCTTATTATGCCGTGGTTATTAAAATATATTATCGATGATGTAATTCAAGGCGGAGGGTCACTTCAAGATAAAACATCCCAATTAGTAACAGCCGTTGGGATTGCTTTTTTTATTTTTGCAGTAGTAAGACCGCCAATTGAATATTATCGTCAATATTTCGCGCAGCGTATCGCAAATACAATACTATATGATTTACGAAAAAATATTTTTGGTCATTTACAAAAGTTGAGTTTACGCTATTATTCGAATACAAAAACAGGGGAGCTTATTTCACGTGTAATCCATGATGTAGAACAAACAAAGGATTTTGTAATTACTGGTTTGATGAATGTTTGGCTAGATACGGCAACGATTGCTATTGCTATTATTGTTATGTTTTCTATGAATATAAAATTAACATTTGTTGCGTTATTAATTTTACCTATTTATGTAGTGGCAGTGAAATATTTTTTCGGGCGTCTTCGAAAATTAACGAAAGAGCGTTCGCAAGCTTTAGCAACGATGCAAGGGTATTTACATGAACGTATTCAAGGGATGCAAGTGACACGTAGCTTTGCATTAGAAGAGTATGAGGGTAAGCAATTTGAAAAAAGAAATAATGAATTTTTGACGAAAGCATTAACGCATACGAGTTGGACTGCAAGGACATTTTCGGTAGTGAATACGTTAACCGATTTAGGCCCGTTACTGGTGATCGGTTTTGCAGCATATGAAGTAATTCAGGGGCAGTTAACATTAGGGACTATGGTTGCCTTTGTTGGATATATGGATAGTTTGTATAGTCCGCTTCGCCGCCTTGTCAATTCCTCTACAACATTAACACAGTCTTTCGCATCGATGGATCGAGTGTTTGAATTGTTAGATGAAAAATACGATATTGTCAATGTGCCAAGTGCGGTACAAACGACAAAATTAAATGGTGAAGTGATATTTGATAATGTATCTTTTCGTTACAATTCGGATGAAAAAGAGATATTACATAACCTTTCGTTAACTATGTTGCCAGGAGAGAAGGTAGCACTTGTAGGAGCAAGTGGGGGAGGGAAGTCATCTCTTGCTAGCTTAATCCCACGTTTCTATGATGTTTCTTCAGGTGCAGTTTATGTAGATGGGATAGATGTTAGAAAGTATGATATGAGAAATTTACGTAGTCATATTGGAATTGTACTGCAAGATAATTTGTTATTTAGTGATACAATCGGGGCAAATATTTTATATGGAAACCCGAAAGCTACAGAGGAAGAAGTGATTGCAGCTGCTAAAGCTGCGCAAATCCATGATTTTATTATAGAGTTACCTGATGGCTATGATACTGTCGTTGGGGAACGCGGTGTGAAGTTATCTGGTGGGCAAAGGCAACGTGTAGCGATTGCAAGAGTGTTTCTAAAGAATCCATCGTTGCTTATATTAGATGAGGCGACTTCCGCTTTAGATTTAGAAAATGAACGGTATATTCAGCAGGCGCTTCAGACGTTAGCTGCTGATCGGACGACGATCGTAATCGCACATCGATTGGCGACGATTACACATGTGGATACGATTATTTACATTGAAGATGGTGAAATTAAAGAAACAGGTTCTCATGAAGAGTTAATGAAAAAAAGAGGGTTTTATTACAATTTATATCAACTTCAACATATAACAGAAACAGCTCCTTTAGCGTAAAAGGAGCTGTTTTCTTTATTCGTCTTCTTTTTTATCTTCGATTTGGAGTTCTGCTTCTGGTTTATGGTATGTGTAGAAGCTATCCACAAGTAAATCTAAATGCTCTACTTCTTCACTATAGTTAATAATGGCAGAAATAAGAGGGAAAAGGTGTAGCCATGTTTTATACGCTTCCTCATCGTCCTTGTTTTGATAATCCATAAAGATATCAATTAATTCTTGTTTACCTGTTTCAACTTCATCAAGCATTTCAACGGATTGTTGTTTTTTTGCTTTACCAATAAATTTTAATAAAACTTGTTCATGGTAATGGGTTAATGAGTCAAGTTCGTTTTGGATAGATTCCTGAAATTCTTCTGGCATATAGCGCAGTTCATTTTCAGTACGATGTAATGATTTTAACGTACTTAAAGCACGGCTTGTCGTCGCTAACATTTGTCTGAATAAAACGAGCTTACGAATTTTTGCGAACTTTACTTTTTTCGTGTAGCTTCTTTCTTCTTTATACAGCAAATAGTAATGGTTTAGTTTGATCATCTTTTCTTTCATACGATCAATATCAGTTTTTAGCGTTGTAAAATCAGAAGCTTGCCTGCTATTCATTCGAATCCATTTTACAATTTCTTCTGTATTATCAACGATACGATGATATAGTTTTGTTTCGTATTTTGGCGGCATAAACACTAAATTTACAAGTGAAGCCGCAATAATTCCAATCATAATCGTCGCAAAGCGAAGTAAGGCAAAACTAAAGAAATCGTCGCCCTGATACTCCATAATGGCGATAACTGTTACTAAAGCAATTGATATTGTGTTTTCTAATCGTAATTGTAACGTAAGCGCAATTACTAATATACATGTTAATCCAATAATAAAAGGATTATGTCCAAAAGCAGTAGCAAATACGATAGCGAATACCGCACCAATGACGTTTGCTTGAATTTGCTCAAGAGCTGTTAAATACGAGCGGTATACAGACGGTTGAACAGCGAATATAGCTGAGATTCCCGCGAATACTGGACTCGGTAATTGAAGTAAAATACAAGCAAATAAAGCTAATGTGATGGCAATACCCGTTTTTAAAATGCGAGCACCAAGTTTCATACCCTTAATAAGATCCTTTCTCTTGTCATAATGAATGTACAACATGATACTATACATTCATTACAATATGTTAGCAAGTGATATTTTAGTGACGTTAATAAGAAAATAAGATTCATTTTATACTTTTTCCTAATTCTTTTTAAACATCAATTTTTAGTGAAAAAACCTGCTGAATTTCAGCAGGTTTCAAATTGTTACTATAGATTACTATGAGAAGTGTACTTCGTCAATTTTTTCTTGAAAATGAAAAGTTGGTAGATCACTCTGTTGAGATAGATGGATCAGCCTGCTCTTTTTTCGGGATGATTTCAAAAAACTGTTGCTGCATATCATCGAGTAACGGTGTTAATAAAGCAACTTCCTCGTATTGCTCATGTTCATTTAATACACGAATGTAATCTACCAATAACTCAGTCACATCTTGCACGCCGTTTTTACTAATTGGTTGTAATGTAACATTTGCCCCTTTTGCGATTCTTCTTTTTAAGGCGTGTTCTGTTAAACCCGAGCTTGAATCATGACGTAAATAAACAACACCACCAGTCATACCAGCACAAATCCATGGACCAGGATCCCCTAAAACAAGCGCTCGCCCATTTGTCATATATTCAAAAGCGAAACCTTTAATATTAGAGTATACACCTATATTCCCTTGCTCTTTTTCACGGAGTGGCTTTGTCATTCGCCCTCCAATTATCATGTCTGCTCCAGAGAGGCGAATGCCAGCGCGAGCATCAGCGTTACCTTGAACGTATAGCGATCCTTTTTGTGCACCGTACCCAAAACCTTTTCCGACAGAACCGTTATAATATATGCCGTCTTTTCCTTTTGCTTTCGTTATATAAATACCACCACCAAAGGAGGTTTTACCAATACCATCTTGTGCACCGCCATTTACGTGTATAAATAAGTTCTCACTATTGTAAGCACCTAATCCATTTCCAGGAATAGAGCCATTCGTATACTTTAATGTAAGTGGTTCAAGCTTGGTGTCTTCATATAATTTACTACGAACGCGATAGCAAGATTCTAGCCCCCCCATAACGCGTTGCTCTACGCCAACGCCTATTAATTCTTTTGAATGAGGGGAATGAACTGTTTCAAATTGTTTTTCCGGTACGTATTCTGTTTTTGTAACAGATGGGTTTTCTATCGTTTGTAGTAAATTACATAAGTCTAATAAATTTTCGCCTCGAACTTGTTCTAATAAATCGGAATGTCCGACAATTTCTTGTAAATTTGTATAACCAAGATTTCCTGTTAATCGTTTTAGTTCTACGCCAAAAGCGGTGAATAAATGTAATAATCCAGCAACGGCGCTTTCTAATTCGCGCGGGACGAAGCGGCGTAATCCGTGTTCTTTCGCCTGAGCTTCAGAATCAATTTGTGTTGCAATTCCAACGTGACAAGTATCTAGATGACATCCGCGGCAAGTTGTACAGCCGATTGCAATCATGGATAATGTACCAAATCCAATACGGTTTGCCCCAAGGAGCATGATTTTCAAGGCATCATTAACACTTCGAATACCACCGTCAGCCCAAATTTCTACCTTTTGTCTCATATTTGCTTCTAATAAAGCATTGTGAGCGGCTTTCACACCAATTTCTGCAGGAAGGCCTACATGTTGCAATGCGTGAATACGTGCGGCACCTGTACCACCATCAAATCCGCTAATGTTAATAAAGTCAGCACCAGCCTTTGCGATACCGACAGCAATTGTTCCAATGTTAGGGACGACAGGGACCTTTACAGCTACTTTCGCAAGTTGATTAGCCGTTTTAATTTCTGTAATCATTTGAGCTAAATCTTCAATGGAATAAATATCATGGTTGTTAGAAGGTGAAATTAAATCAGAGCCAATTGTAGCATTACGCGCTTCAGCGATTTTTGCTGTTACTTTTGAACCAGGCAAATGTCCGCCTTCACCAGGCTTTGCGCCTTGCCCAATTTTTATTTCAATTAAGTTTGATGAATTTAGTAGTTCGGCGTTTACACCAAATCGCCCAGATGCAACTTGTTGTCCACGTGTATGTGGATATTTTCCAATCATATCTTTAATTTCGCCGCCTTCACCGTTCAAGCTAATCATATTTAGCTGATCGGCCGCTTCTGCATATGCACGAAAGGCAATTTCATTTTGAGAACCGAATGACATGGAACTGATAATAAATGGTAAATCATGATTTTGAATGCTGATGGATACTTCTTCGGCCGGAACGACATGTTTTGTTTCTTTCGTTTGAACAAGATGTCTAATCGCGATTGGATTATTTTCTTCTAACTCACTTAATTTGTCACGGTAATCATCATAAGAATTTCCTTTTGCGACATCGCCGATTGCTTTCCAAATTCGCGGGAATATATGAAAAGATTTTCGCATTCTAACTTTAGGATTGTTATAATCATCCGCTCGCAATTGTGCATCTTCAGCAAGTGATTTAAGCGAAAAAGCTAAATCATTTGAACCGAAGAAATTCGTAATTTGTAATATATTTGCGATTTCCTCATGTAATCCGATAGAAGAATAGAGGCGACCGTAACCACGTAATTCATGAATTCCAATTGTTGAAATGACTTTTTCTAGTCCTTTATTAAGAGCATTATACAAATTCGTAATTGGCGTTTTTGTTCCATCATTTACGGTTGCAAATAATAAATATGGATTCATACCATCTGCTCCTAATCCATACAGTGTGACGATATCATGTAAAGAGCGAAGAGCACCAGAACGTATAACGAGAGAGCAGTTTCGGCGTAATTTATTTTCGCTTAATACTTGATGTACTTTAGCGGTAACTAAATGCGGATCAATCCATAACTGTTCATTTAGATGAGCGTTGGCATCGTCTATTAATAGTAGGGAAGCTCCATCGTTCACGGCCTTTATCGCTTCAGAACTAATTCGATTTAAGGCGCATTGTAAAGTTTCTGGCGGACTGAATGTAGCAGAGATTGTAGCGATAGAGCTATGAGTATTGAATAGCTGTATAAGTTGTTCGTACGTAATTGTGTGTAATTCCTCTGTAATAGATTGTGCTACACTTCCTTCTAAAATAATGGGGGAAAGCATCTCAACTACAAATGGCCGTTTAGCTCCGCTTAATAAACTTGGGCGCTCTCCAAGTATTGTTCGTGTGGAGAAGTGCTCGACCTCTCGATCACGATCGATTGCTGGATTTGTAACAACGGCTACACTTTCCTTAATGAAATCAGCGATATTTCGTCTATCAGTATCGAGTGCTGCAAGTGGTGAGTCATGCCCAAGTGAGCGAATTGGCTCAACGCCTTTTGTTGCCATCTGTTCAAGAAGCTGAATATGTTCTCGGTCCCATCCAAAAGCAACGTATTGTTTCGTTTCGACTTGTATAGAATCACATAATCCTGGGATTTCTTTCGTTTCAGGGATAGATAAGTTTAAATGATAATCTTTAGTATCAACTCGCTTTTTAAAACGGTTATATACTTGAGTTTGGTAGTCATCGTATTCGTAGAGTACAAGTTCATCTTGTTCATTCCACTTTAGACCGACTTTTTCTCCAGGAGCGAGTGGTTTTGGTTCTGCTACATATTCAGTTGGTGATACAACTCCAGGTTCAGAAGAGAAAACATAAGAACTCGCTGTCTCTACTTTCCATACTGGTCGTAGTCCAAGGGAATCAACGCTGAAAACAGCCTCATCTTTATAACGTGAAATAATACCAGCTGGACCTTGCGCAAAATGGCCCCAAGCTTCACGTATATACGTATATAAATCTTGTAAATGCGGTTCATAAAGTTTCATTTCATTAATAATTGGTGGGAATAGTATATCCATTGCTTCAAATAAACTGTAGTCGTATTGAACAAGTAGAGTTTCTAAGGTGCGGTTTAAATCTTGGGAGTCACTGCCCCCAGCAGTAAGTGGAACATGAATCATGTCAGCTTGATCACGTAATTTTGCAATTGTGTTAATTTCACCATTATGTCCGAGAATGCTAAATGGTTGTACACGAAAAAAATTAGATAATGTATTAGTAGAATAGCGGTTATGTCCTAGAGTCATAGTTGAAGCGATAAGTGGATGTTGTAAATCATTGTAATAGGCAACAAGTGTATCCCCAGCGCCTAGAACTTTATATACAACATGGTCACGACTTAATGAAGCAACATGAATCGCTTCGTTTTCCTCTATTTTTATCGTTACTGAAAATAATGTTTGCTCAACATTTTCAACTTTATTTTCTGCGATAAGAGCAACTTGCCAAAATAAAGGTTCTTCCTGTTTACCAAGTGGACCGAGTGCATCGGAATTTATTACATCATCACTTTCAAAAATAATAGTAAAACTTTCGTTATTTAATTGCGTACGAATATGATTTTTTAAATTAACGATATTTGCGTTTTTGTTTAGAAAAAAATGTCCAACGATAAAGTGGGGATGATCCACAATCGTTGGATTGTATCCGTTATTTTTCAGCTTTTCATTCCAAAGTGCTTTTGGGACATCAATGTGAATTCCGATACCATCTCCTTCACCATTAATGAAACCAGCTCGATGATTCATTTTGACAAGTGATTGTATGCAAAGATCAATGTTTTCTTTCGTGGCAACTTTTCGTTTCTCCATAACGGAAACGATTCCACACGCATCATGTTCTGCATTTTTATAATCTCGAAATAAAGACGGTGTCCATGTATTTGTTTTATTGAGCATCCGTCAATCCCCCCTCTTATTGAAGTTTGAATAATCTTACTATTTAAGGCGTGAGCAGCCTTGTATACAAAGGTAGTAAGGATATAAAAGAAAATTAAACAGATAATTATGAATAATTATACTATTAATGAGGGATTTATGAAATAGAAAAAAGGAAAAAAGAAAGATGTGCTTTCTTTTTTCCTTTTAATGGCGGGATTATTTATTATCCGCTAAAGCAGCGAATGCTCTGCCTACAGCTTCAATTGTATATTCAATATCTTCTTTTGTATGTTCTGTCGTTAAGAACCATGCCTCGTATTTAGAAGGTGCTAAGTTAACTCCTTCTTGAAGCATAAGCTTGAAGAATTTACCGAACATTTCACCGTCTGTATCTTGTGCTGCATCGTAATCTTCAATTGTATTTGTTGTGAAGTATACAGTTAAAGCACCTTTTAGTCGGTTTAATGTAATATCAATATTATGTTTCGTAGCTTGCTCTAAAATTCCTTTTTCAAGCATTGCACCAAGTTCATCTAATTTCTCATAAAGACCTTCTTGTTGAAGAACTTCTAGACAAGCGATACCGGATGCCATAGAAGCAGGATTTCCTGCCATTGTACCAGCTTGATATGCAGGTCCGAGCGGGGCAACTTGTTCCATAATTTCTTTCTTACCACCATAAGCACCGATCGGAAGTCCGCCGCCAATAACTTTACCAAGCGCTGTTAAGTCTGGTGTTACGCCAAGTAAGTCTTGAGCACCACCGTACATGAAGCGGAAAGCAGTAATAACTTCATCATAAATTACTAGTGCACCAGCTTCGTGAACAAGTTCATTCACTTTCTCAAGGAAGCCAGGTTTTGGCTCTACAATACCGAAGTTTCCAACAATCGGTTCTACAAGGATAGCTGCTACTTCGTGTCCCCATTTATCTAAAGCTTCTTTTAAGGTTTCTACATTATTAAATGGAACGGTAATAACTTCTTGAGCGATACTTTGTGGTACACCGGCTGAGTCAGGAGTTCCTAGCGTAGAAGGGCCAGATCCAGCTGCTACAAGTACTAAATCAGAATGACCGTGGTAACAACCAGCAAATTTCATAATTTTTGTGCGGCCTGTGTAAGCACGAGCGACACGAATTGTTGTCATTACTGATTCAGTACCAGAGTTTACGAAGCGGACTTTATCTAATGCAGGCATTGCTTCTTTTAACATTTTTGCAAATTTTACTTCTAGTGCTGTTGGTGTTCCGTAAAGTACACCATTTTCAGCAGCTGTTGTAATTGCTTTTGTAATGTGCGGGTGAGCATGTCCAGTAATAATAGGACCGTATGCTGCTAAATAATCGATATATTTATTTCCGTCTACATCCCAGAAATAAGCACCTTTTCCACGTTCCATAGCAACAGGAGCGCCGCCGCCAACTGCTTTAAAAGAACGAGAAGGACTATTAACGCCGCCAACGATATGTTCTAAAGCTTCTTTATGTAATGCTTCTGATTTTGTGAATTTCACTACAATTCATCTCCTTACAAAAATCTATGTATTATTCTAACATGTTTTTCGAAAAGACGTATTGTTTGTGATAGAGAAGGCAGTTGGGTAAACTATTCGTTGTGACATTTAGGAAGGGGGTCCGATTATGAAATCGGTAATTGAGGTACAAGGGTTACGTAAAGAGTTTACAGCCTATTCAAGTCGTCCGGGATTAAAGGGTGCTTTTCGCGATTTATTAAATCGTAATTATAAAATAGTACCAGCAGTAAATGATGTATCTTTTAATGTGAAACAAGGTGAAATGGTTGGATATATCGGTGAGAACGGTGCTGGTAAATCAACAACTATTAAAATGCTTACGGGGATTTTGACTCCGACATCAGGAGAAATTTTAGTAAATGGGATGAACCCCCATAAGCAGAGAGAAGAATTCGTAAGAACAATTGGTGTTGTTTTCGGTCAACGCTCACAACTTTGGTGGGATATTGCTGTACAAGAATCTTTTCGTTTATTAAAAAAAGTGTACGGTGTATCAGATGCTCAGTATAAAGAGCATATGGAACACGTGATTGAAACGTTAGATATTGGTCCTTTATTAGATAAGCCAGTTCGAAAGTTATCTCTAGGTCAAAGGATGCGTTGTGAATTAGCGGCAGCATTAATTCATAATCCACCGTTATTATTTTTAGATGAACCAACAATTGGATTGGATGTTCTTGTGAAATTAAAAATACGTGAATTTTTAAAAGAAATGAATGAACGTTACAAAACAACAATTTTATTAACAACCCATGATATTACTGATATTGAAGCTTTATGTGAGCGCGTTATCATGCTGGATGAAGGAAATATTATGTATGACGGTTCTTTAAATAATCTTCGTACGCAGTGGGGAGCAGAGAAGGAAATACATTTTCAATTTATTGCACCAGTTTCCTATCAGGCTTTATCAATGGTTATGCCAGATAGTCATGTCGTTTGGTCGAAAGCGAAAGAGGAAAACGCGTGGGTTGCAAAAATACCGAATGAAGAAGTTATCATTTCAATGCTTATCTCTAAAGTAGTACAAGCCTTTCAAATTAAAGATTTAAAAATTAACGAAGTGTCTACAGAGGAAATTATTCGTAACATTTATGAGGAAGGTATTAAACATGGGTAAGTACATTGAAATGATTCGGATTCGCTTTTTAATGATGCTTGCGTATCGTACAAACTATTATAGCGGGATTTTAATTTATACAATTAATATCGGTGCGTATTATTTTTTATGGCAAGCAATTTATAGTGGAAAAGAGAATATTGAAAGTTTATCTATTTCGCAAATGACTACTTATATCGCAATTGCGTGGATGGCACGTGCCTTTTATTTTAATAATATAGACAGGGAAATTGCGATGGAGATTCAAGAAGGACGTGTAGCAGTAGAACTCATTCGTCCATATAACTATTTAGGCATGAAAGTGATGCAAGGTCTTGGTGAAGGAATATTTCGTTTTGCTTTCTTTTCAATTCCAGGTATGGTTATCGTTACCTTATTATTTTCATTGCAAATTACAACGAATTTTCAAACGTGGTTATATTTCTTCTTATCTTTAATATTTAGTTTTATTATTAATACACAAATTAATTTAATGACTGGAATGCTCACGTTCTTCCTATTTAATAATAGTGGAATTATGTATGCAAAACGTGTTGTTATTGATTTATTTTCAGGTCTATTATTACCAATTAGTTTTTATCCGTTATGGGCCCAAAAAGCAATGGTATTTTTACCGTTTCAGGCTATTAGTTATATTCCGAGTATGATTTTTTCAGAAGGTATACAAGGAAGTAAATTGTATGAGGCATTATTATTCCAAGTAATTTGGGCAATTGTACTTATTATTCCAATTGTACTCATGTGGAGAACGGCGAGAAAACGTCTAATTGTACAAGGGGGATGATGAGATGATATATATAAACCTATTTTTGCAATATGCAAGCCAATATATAAAAACAAAATTGGAGTATCGGGGCGATTTTATCGTTGGATTACTTTCTGATTTAGCACTACAGGCTGTTAATTTAATCTTTATTCTCGTTGTGTTTGGGCATACACAAGCATTAAAGGGCTGGAGTAGAGAAGAAGTAATCTTTATTTATGGTTTCTTTTTAGTACCGTTTGCCATATTCTCAGCTTTCTTTAACATATGGGACTTTAATGATCGTTACATTATTAAAGGAGAAATGGATCGTATATTAACGAGACCGATTCATAGTTTATTTCAAATTATATTAGAAAGAATGGAACTTGAATCTTTAATTGGAGCGATTACAGGAATAATTGTAATGGGATATGCAGCAGTGGAGCTGCAATTATCTTTTTACTGGTACGATTTCTTCTTATTCTTACTGATGGTAGGAGGAGGAGCGCTTGTATACGGAGGGATATTTGTTACGCTTGCGAGTCTTGGTTTTTGGTCGGATGCGAAAAGTTCAATTATGCCGCTAATGTATAACATAGGTAACTATGGTCGCTATCCTGTTAACATTTATAACCGTGTGATTCGCTTCATTTTAACGTTTGTTTTACCATTTGCGTTTGTCGGAGTGTATCCAGCAGCATACTTTTTAAGAAAAACAGAGTGGAATAGCTATGCATTTGCAACACCATTCGTTGGTGTTATCTGTTTTACGATTGCAATTACTCTTTGGAATCAAGGGGTAAAAAGGTACCGTGGTGCTGGGAATTAATTATAGAAGCTTGTTTGTTTCTAAGGGATAAATCCAATGGCTGTCTCATACATATAAAATGAGGTGGAGGACATGTTATGGGGATTTATTCTATTAATTGCAGCAATTGCTATTTTGAGAAGTGTCCAATTGTTATGGAGTTCATATTCAGATTCTAGGCGTTTCTTTTCGCTTTATAATTTAGCCTCCTTATTTTTAATTTATACAACGGTATTGATTGCGTTTGGGTTAAGTTATGTTGTATTAGAAGAAATGGGCTTTGCAGTTTTGAAAGAAGATGGAGAAAGCTTGCATGCCCAATCTTTTCAACTTGTAGAAATTTGCTTATATTTTAGCGCGGTTACTTTATTGTCCGTTGGGTACGGTGATATAGCTCCGATTGGAATAGGGAGATGGATTGCGATTGCAGAAGCGCTAATTGGATATACATTACCGTTTGCTTTTGTAATGAGGTCTGTAATAGACAATGAAAAATAAGATAGCATTTGATATAGTAAAAGAAAAGAGTAGGAGTGATAACAATGATCACAGTAGGAGAAATGGCTCCAGAATTTACATTAGAGGGAAGTAACGGGGAACAAGTTCGCTTAACTGATTTTCGTGGTAAAAACGTAGTGCTATATTTTTATCCGAAAGATATGACTCCAGGGTGTACAACTGAAGCATGTGATTTTCGCGATGCGTATGGATTATTTCAAGAGAAAGATACAGTTATTCTAGGTGTAAGTCCGGATTCAGCGAACAGACATCTGAAATTCATTGAGAAGCATGATCTTCCATTTGTACTTTTAGTAGATGAAGATCATAAGGTAGCGGAATTATACGACGTTTGGAAATTGAAAAAGAACTTTGGAAAAGAGTATATGGGAATCGAGCGTTCTACATTCCTTATTAATAAAGACGGTGAGCTTGTAAAAGAGTGGCGTAAAGTGAAAGTGAAAGGACATACTGAAGATGTTCTTTCTTATATAAAGTAAATCCATTGTGGAGATAAAATATATAGAAGTAAGGCGAGTGTCTATACATATTTTATCGTCTTACATAAAGTGAAGTGTAGGGCATACCTCCTCAGATGATAGTATTCCAAGTGCGATTATGTCGCACTTTTTTTCTATGTAAATGTATAGAAAATGGGGAAAGATATATAAGAATAAGGCTATATATAAAAATAAACCACATACTTATAGTAGAAATATTGACGATTTATAAGAAAAGGAGTACACTCTTTATAAGAATTATAAAATAATAATCCGTATAGAATCGGGGTGCATGACGGTGGTCAAAGAAGAATTAAAAGAAGCGCTAGAAATGCTGAAAAATACGGGTGTACGCATTACTCCACAGCGTCATGCTATTTTAGAGTACCTTGTGGAATCTATGACGCACCCAACAGCGGATGACATTTATAAAGCATTAGAAGGTAAGTTTCCAAATATGAGTGTTGCAACTGTCTATAATAACTTACGTGTATTTAAAGAGGTTGGACTTGTAAAGGAATTAACTTATGGAGACGCTTCAAGTAGATTTGATTATGTTACAAGTCAACATTATCATGTGATTTGCGAAAAATGTGGTAAGATTGTTGATTTTCCTTATGGAGGCTTGGAAAAGCTTGAAGAGGAAGCTGCGAAAACGACAGGCTTCGTTATTAATAGTCATCGCTTAGAAATTTATGGCGTTTGTCCAGAGTGTCATAAGGCGTAATATATAATAAAGAAAGAGGGAGACGTTTACGTCTCCCTCTTTCTTTATTATATATGGGAATTACGTTAGGTTCAGGAGGATTTAAAACGTTCAGTGAAGAACCTAATTTAATTAAAGATAAATACAAAAGGTGATTTCTTTGTTAAGAAATCACCTTTTAACGTTTAGTTTTGTAAGGGCACATTGTACCTATATATGCCTATGATTTATAGCTCTTCTTATTATATTTCTCATCAAATTCTTTTCCTTCTAGATTTCGATCCATTGTTAAAGGTTGGTTGCAATGCATACATGCGTCGACACGACCGAGCATTTTGGTCGGCTTATCGCAGCTTGGACAAATAATTTGTACAGTTTTAGTAGATAACATGCCAATCCAAAAGTAAACGACAGTACTAGCGATAACAGCTAAAAAGCCAACCATCATAAATGTTGTCATAATAATAATGTTTTCACGGAAAAAGACACCTAAGTATGCAATGAAGAGGCCGATAAATACTAAACTTAATGCAAAGGTCCGGATTTTATTGATTTTATTTGAATACTTAATGCTCATTCTCACCACGCTCCTATAACAATAATATAACATAAAATTTAGAATTTTCACTCGTTCAGAAACATGATAAAGTGATAAGGTATGAAATGTGGAGTAGGATGAAGGGAGACTATAATGATTTTTGAAACATGTTTTAAAGTTTTAACGGGATGTGAAATTTTTTTATAAAAAGTATTGACCCTGTATGTAGTGCATGATATATTAATAACCGTCGCTGATGCGGAAACGCAGAAAACGACAAAAAAGAAATTGAAAAACTTAGTTGACAT
>NZ_LOBC01000039.1 GCF_001583695.1 Bacillus wiedmannii
CCGTTGGACCTGTTGAACCTGTTATTCCCGTCGCTCCCGTTGGACCTGTTGAACCTGTTATTCCCGTCGCTCCCGTTGGACCTGTGTCACCTGTTGGGCCCGTTGCTCCCGTTGGGCCTGTGTCACCTGTTGGGCCCGTCGGACCTGTTGGACCCAGCTTAGGAACTGTCCCATCACAACTAAAACAGCATGAATCAACATGTACACCATTTTGATTATTACACCCACAATATCCATTTATATTATTGCTCCATGAAGACATGTTGATCACTTCCTTTACGTTCGATCTTTTAAGTAAAATCACCAAGTTAGAAAACACCTATCTAAATAACAAAAAAACACTTTACCTAGTGGGGATAAACACAGATTTATTCCATACATTCTAGTAATTATTACATGCGATTTGCTCTCTTTTTGCTTGTACTTTCGCCTTCTTGCTCAAACGAAATTCTTTTTCTCTATTCTGCATATACATATAAACTTCAATCCAATTGGTGTATTCATCGGCGGACTACTTGCAGTTAAAATTGTCCTTTTTTCATGGAAATTAGGATTTAGCTCAACAATTATTCAACTCTTTATCGTTAGCGCAAATTTGAATGTTGCTGTACTTGGAGCACCTTATTTCTTATGGTTGGTGAGGAAGAGTTGGAAGAAAGTTAAAAAGGAGCTTCTTGGAAGTCTCCTTTTTTATTCATTCTTATAAGGTCAAAAGGAAACTATCTTTTTTTTACGAATTTAACCTATGAACATAACGAGGAGGGATAACATGTACCAAACTATTGAAGGCTTCTTGCAATCATGGACATACGAGGCTGAGTCTACTCAAAAAATGCTCAATGCATTAACAGATGAATCTTTGTCACAAGAAATTGCACCTGGACACTGGACGTTAGGCAGAGTTGCTTGGCATATCGTGACGGCAATTCCAGTTATACTATCTGGCACAGGGCTTAAGTTTGAAGGAGAAACGAAAGATTACCCTGTACCAACTTCTGCAACAACAATTGCTGATCAATACCGTAAAGTGAGTGCAGATTTTGTTGAAGCTCTTCAAGGCGAATGGACGGATAAAGACTTAGCTACTATTAATGACTTCTTTGGTCGTCCTATGCCGAATTCTATATTTTTAATGACACTTATTAATCATCAAAATCACCATCGCGGACAAATGACGGTTTTAATGCGACAAGCCGACTTAACAGTCCCTGGCGTATATGGTCCTGCAAAAGAAGAATGGGCTGCAGCTGGAATGGAAGCTCCTAAAATGTAACTACAGAAAGAGACAAGGTGTTTACACATCTTGTCTTTTTCTGTAACTTGTTTCATGTGAAACTATTTTTACCAAATGGTTGTTTTATGGAAAAATACGTTAAAATGAATACATATTATGAAGAGGAGCAACCAAATTGAATACAAAAAATAAAAAAATAGTTATGGGAACTATTTTACTAACTTCTATTATTGGAGTTATCAGCGCATCTCTTTATTTCACAAGTTATGGTACCCCTTGGGGAAAACAAACAGCAGTTACGGAATCAAAAGAATATATTACAAAATACTTTGATCTAGATGCGGAAGTCAAAAATACTTCTTACGATGCTAAAATGAATAGCTATGCAATCTCATTTGAGACAAGTAAAGACGGAGAGTTTACTATCGAATATAAAAGTCCTAATAACTTTAATATTTCTCCAGGAGTGCAAGCGTATTTAAGCAAACACTCCAAATTTACAGAGTAGTAACGAAGCATACATATACAAAAAAAGAGTTGGTGTAACGCCAACTCTTTTTTCTTATTTTTGTCATACTGTTATATCTTCCTTCGCTATATTTTTAATTCCGTAACATGCAATCACAACTCCAATTGCTGCCAATGCTAGTTGAAGAGGAAGAAAAGTTGCTACAGAAAACGTAGTGCTATTCATTGCAATTGATACAACGATAAGGGATGAAACAATTGTAGTTGGCACTGAACGTTTACGCATTCCGAAATATAATGGGATTAAACTCATTCCCGCAGTTGCAATAGCTAAAGGAACCAGTTTTATTCCTTCTTGCGTCAATTGATCTACTGTAAATGGATTAGGAAGAATTGAAAAATAACTATCTATCCCAAAGAAAACTCCTACTACTAAAATGTTAGATAAAATAACTGTTATAAATGTTACTACCGCTGTAATAGCCAACTTACTAGCCATCATTTTCTTTCGGTTAATTGGATAAGAAAACATAAGTAATATTGTTTTGTTTTTATATTCACTAATTATTAACCTTGCGATTAACACACTACCAAAAATAATAAATGTTGCCCTTACTAATGTACTAGCCGCTAACAAAATCATCTGCGGATCTCTTATTTCTGGATCTCCTTCTATTTGAGAAACGATGCTCGTAAAGATCAGTAATGCCAGTATAGCGATATTTGCAATAATCGCTCCCCTTACATACCATCCAAGCTTAAACTTCTTCAGTTCTAGCTTCATTAAACGTAGCATGATAGTCCTCCTTCCTCATAAGACTTAATCAATATAAATTACTCCTGTTTTACTTAAAATCTTCACTTCGTTTTTTGCATCACCAATAGTTCCCTCTTTTATTTTTTCTGTATTTGTATCTTTCTTAAGTCCATTTACATTCACCATTACGTCAGACGAATTACTTTTAGCCGTGAGTTTTAAAGATGTCGGAACACCTTTATACCGTACGCCAATATCTCCTGATTTTGTTTCTACAAATAATGATTTTCCTTCTTTCATATCTTTCAGTAATACTTCCCCAGATGTTGAAGTGATGTTCATATTTTCGTTTTTTATATTTCTCACATAATTATCGCCAGTAGTAGAAGTTATATTTACTTCTTGTAACGAACTATCTTTTAACATTAAATCTCCACTTTCGGATGTGAACTCACCTTTCTCGGCCGATAGTCCTACAATCATTTCATCTCCAGAGTTGCCTTTTGTCACAATACTTTTTACTACTATATCTTTTATTTTCACATCACCCGATTTATTATTTAATACAATTTTATCTATTTCTTTCTTCGGAACAGCTATAGATATACTATTTTTCTTCCTAAACGTAAAACCATTAAAGAATCTGGTCGCCTTTTGTTTTTGCTTAACTATAACTTTATTCCCTGCTTGTTCTATTTCGACGGGATCTATCTCTTTATCTACTCGTTTACCTTGAACCAAAATTACTATTTTATTAGCGTCTGTACTTTTAAATTCAATATCCCAGTTTTCATTGTCTACTTCTATTTCTTTTATATGATTTATCTCAAAAGACTTTTCTTTCTTAAAACCTTTCCCCTGAAACACCTTAAAACCAAAAATCGCACTAGCAATTGTAATAAGTAAAATTGCAATTACTATTATTTTTTTCAACATTCATACCCCAGTTCGTTGTTGTTTTATGCTTGCTTCACGCCACATCAATCTTGTCGATTTTACGATACGATAAATAACTAATGAAAATCCCTAATAAACAGAGCACTATTGGGATAGCTATAAAATCAAACATACTTACTTGACCGTTTCCAGGACCAACGTTACCACTAATCAGCATACCAATTATTACTGCCGAAGTAATCGTTGTCGGTGTCGATTTCTTTCTCATCCCAAAAAATAAAGGAATTAAACTTATACCAGATATCATAAATGCACTTATAAAAGTAGTTGGAACGATAGCTATTATTTCACCTATCGTAGCTGGCGTTTCAATCAGTCCCATCATTGGACTCACAAAATATACGAGCAAACTAATAATGAAAGTAGCGATAATCGTGCTCAAAAAACAAAAACAAAAAACAATTGTTAATTTCGCTCTCATTAACATTTTCCTTTGCAGCGGGTACATAAATGATAGTTGTATCGTTTTGTTCTTATACTCATCAATTACTAAACGTGATAAAATAACCGAACTAAAAATAATGAATGTTATCCTAATAACAATATTTGCTAAAGCCATGTTCTGTGTGAAGTCAGAGAAAAGCACGTCTCCCTCGGCTTTCATTCCTAATGCCATAAGGCTTATTGCAGCGAAAATTGCTATAATACAAATTGCTACACTTTTAAAGTAACTAGATAATCGATGCTTTTTCCACTCAAGCTTCATTAATCTAAGCATACAAACCACGCCTCCATTCTTTATATAACTCTCTCTACGCTGTTAACATTCTAATTCCAGCAGTAATTACGCTTAACATTCCTATCACTAGTAGAATTAGCAACCATTTCCGCTCTGGTTTCCTATAATATAAAATCCCACTTATGAACATTACGATCCATCCACTTACTAGATTCACTAGCAATCCATTAAGCATGAATGCCCTCTCCATCCATTACATTTAAGAAATATTCTTCTAAGGAACTATGTTTCTTATTAATACTTTCAATTTCTACATCGTTCATAATAAGTGCTTTTGAAATGGCCTGCTGAGACGCTGACGTATCATACACACGAATCATGTTTCCACTCATTATTTTATAATTTTTTATGCCAAGTTTATCTTCTAAAATATAAGCTGCACGCTTCACATCAGGAACAGTAATTTCAATGTACTCTGTTTGTTTTCCGTTAATACTCTTCATTGAAACTTCTTTTATTAGTTTTCCATTTTGAATTACACCAATTGTATCCGCCATTTGTTCCATCTCGCCTAAAATATGACTAGAGACTAATAACGTAATACCATATTCTTTGCAGAGCATTTTAAATAAGTCTCTTAATTCTTTAATACCAATTGGATCTAAACCGTTAATTGGTTCATCTAAAATGAGTAATTCTGGCTTTGTCATGATCGCCCTTGCAATACCAAGTCGTTGCTTCATACCTAATGAAAAATCTTTTACTTTTTTATCATCTATACCGTGCAATTTCACTAAATGTAAAGCATGATCGATTGCGTTCTTGTCGTAATACCCCATATATTCACAATGTAATTCTAGGTTTTCCTTCGCCGTTAATTTATCATAAAAGATTGGATATTCGATAATTGTCCCCATGCGCTTTAACAATTCATAAGATGTATCCGTTAACTTCTCACCAAAAATTTCAATATCACCGCTCGTCGGTTTTATTAAATTTGTGATCATTTTCATAATCGTTGTTTTACCTGCACCATTCGGTCCTAAGAAACCGTATATCTCTCCTTTTTTCACATGCATGTTAACGTTAGAAATAACTTCTTTCCCTTTAAACACTTTCGTTAGCTGATTCGTTTTTAATATATATGTCATGTCATTTTCTCCTTTCGCACTACTTTATACTTCTATAATAGACAACGGAAATCTCTTTTTTCTTACCCGTTCCTTACAAATTCCTTACGCTGAAAAAAAGCTTGTAGAATCTACTTCTCTACAAGCTAAAACAGTATCTTTTTTAATACCACTGTAAAAATTGTTTTTTCATACGGCTTACTAGAAAGATGTATTTCTCCGTCCATCGCTTCCACAAGCCTTTTCGTAATCGTTAATCCTAAACCGCTTCCTTGATACAATCTATTTCTGGAATCTTCAAGTGTGTACATACGCTCAAACACTTTATTAATGTGAGATTCATCAATTCCTTTTCCTGTATCCCATACATCTATATACACACTCGTTTCATCGTCTCTTAACGTCATACCGAGTGTCTTTCCATCGTCTCCATATGTAATCGCATTTGATATTAAATTATTCAATACTCTACCTAATACTTCTACATTTCCAAGTGCATATATATTTCTTTCTGGTATATCAATATGAACTTGAAACCCTTTCGTCGTCACTAAATCATAAAAAGATAAAATCTTCTCGCGACAAACTTCATTCATATATACTTTTGTCATCTCAATTGCCTTGTCACCAGATTCTAATTTTGCTAAATCAAAAAACTTATGAATCAGTTCCATTACTTCTAGTGTTTTCACATGCACCTTTTCAAGTAATATTTGCTGTTCTTCTTTATTTATCGTTTTATCCTTATTTAACATTTCTGTATATCCAAGAATAACTGTTAGTGGCGTCTTTAAATCATGTGAAATATTGGAAAGCATTTTTCTCATCGAAATTTCTACTTTCGCATGATCTGCATTCGTTTTCTGTTTTGCAGCTAATAATTGATTAATTGCCACTAATAATTTTTGCAATTCTAGATCATCTGTCATAACGAGTAACTTCTCGCCTGTTTGTTCATTTACAATACTTTCTAACTTTTCGTATGTGTATCGTAAATTTTTGCTACTGTTTTTCCTCATTTTATACTGTATGTAAATGACACATAACAATATAAAAATAATACCTATTAACAAATTGACCATATTACATCACTTCCAACTTATAGCCGATGCCCCATAACGTTTTAATATACTCTGGATTAGATGGATCACTTTCAATTTTCTCGCGCAATCTCCTCATATGAACATTTATAACATTATCATCACCGTAATACTCTTCGTTCCAAACTAACGTATATATTTGCGCTTTCGTAAATACACGATTTTGATTCTTTACGAATAGCTTTAAAATCTCAAATTCTTTTAAAGTAAGTTTGAGGGGCTTTCCGTTTTTTTCAACCGTAAAATTAATTGGATCAATTGCTAAATCACCAATTTGAATCATCTTTTCTGTTGTTTCTGTAGCCGAATATTTCGTAGACCTCCGAATACCCGCTTTTACACGTGCAGCCAATTCAATCATAGAAAATGGCTTACAAATGTAATCATCTGCTCCCAGTCCTAATCCAACAGCTTTATCAACATCTGTATCTTTTGCCGACATCATTAAAATCGGAACTGCACTTTTTTCCCGAATGATTCGCACAACCTCTAAGCCATCTAGCTTTGGCATCATAATGTCGAGGATAATCAAATCAAATGAACCTTTTAAATATGTGTTCACGCCTTCTTCTCCATCAGATGCGATTGTAACTTGAAAGCCCTCTTTTATTAAATACTTTTCCACCATCTCTTGAATTGAAATATCGTCTTCAACTAATAAAATATGATGTGACATATGTCTATCCCCTTTTTACAAACGTTAACAATTCAATTGTATCGTAACTACTACAGACTGGAAACAATTATATGAATTTTCAAACCAACTTCCCTTCCTTCCATAACAATGATATGATAAAATTCACTACTATTGTTCATAATTAACTTTATATAAAGGAGACTTATCATGTCAGAAAACAAAAAAGTAAGCTTAGCTGATTTAATGCGTGAACAACTTGCAAAGAAAAAGCAAGGAAATGGAAATGGTTCAAATAATACAAATCAAAGCCAAGCAACGAAAAAATTACAAAACCAACAAACGAAGAAAACAAACAACCAGCGTAGACGTACAGGTGTATAAATGAACGGACAAAAACGTTCTAATATCGCACCCGGTCTTGAAGTTGACATTGTCTTAAAACAAGATCAACGCACCGGTAAATTAACACGTGGAATTGTAAAAGATATTTTAACAAACTCCCCTTCTCATCCACATGGCATTAAAGTGCGATTGCAGGATGGGCAAGTCGGTAGAGTACAAAATATCGTTCAATAAGAAAAGGAGCTCAAGTAAACTCGAGCTCCTTTTTCTTTATTAACCTTTAATTTTCTCAATGAAAACTACTTTTAAATAGTCTCCTTCTTTAAATTGATCAATGGTACGAAAATCTTCTGGTAAAGAATGTTCTTCTAATATTTTGTATTTGCCATTCATTTCTTTAAATGCTGTATCGATAAAGCCTTTAAACTTTTTCATATCGAATGCACTACAATTTGTAGAAGCAACGATAATCCCATTATTTTCTGTAATCGCAATTGTTTCTTTTAGTAAGTTTTTATAATCTTTCGCTGCACTAAATGTATATTTTTTTGAGCGTGCAAAGCTTGGAGGATCAAGTACAACCATATCAAATTTCATCTTTTTCTTAGCTGCATATTTGAAGTAAAGAAATACATCTTCTACAATAATATCTTGCGCTTCATAATCAACTTCATTTACACTAAATTGCTCAATCGTTTTACTTAAACTACGATTTGCAAGGTCGACACTCGTCGTTTTACTCGCTCCGCCAAGCGCTGCAAATACAGAGAAAGCACCCGTATAAGAGAACATATTTAATACTGTTCTCCCCTTTGCATATTTATCACGAATTTGTTTTCGAACGTTACGCTGGTCTAAAAATACACCAACCATCGCTCCGTCATTTAAATAAACAGCAAAGTTCACACCGTTCTCTTTTACGATAAGCGGGAACTCACCGCGTACTCCTGCTACGAAATCATCGCCTTCAATGTATTTCCCTTTCGTATCAAAACGCTTTTTCTCATAAATCCCTTTAAAGTTTGCTACTTTTTGAAGAGCTGCTATAATCTCATCTCTGAAAGTATAAATCCCTTCACTATACCAACTGACTACATAATAGCCGTCATAATAATCGATAATTAAGCCTCCAAGACCATCACCTTCACCATTTAGGGCACGGAATGCTGTCGTATCACTTGATTTGTAAAATTGCTTTCGTTTATGTAAGGCAGATTTTATTTTACTTTCAAAGAAAGATTGATTAATTTGTTCACTCTCTTTTCTCGTTAAAATCCAGCCGTATCCTTTATTTTGTTTTCCATAATAACCTTTTCCGACAAAATTGTTCTTCTCATCTACTACTTTAATGATTGTTCCTTCTTCCTGAACATCATTTAAATTTTGAATCGCATCTTTTAAAATAAGCGGATATCCACTTTTAATTTCTTTTATAAATTTCGGTTTTATTTTTACAGTTACTTCTGATCGCATATAATAACTTCCTTTCCATTTGCATGCTTTCTCTATAGGAAGCATTTAAAAAACGAGCCTGAAAAAACAGCCTCGTTTCACTATACCATATTATTGCTTTGCTAGTACAACTCGCTCATTCTCTCACTTAACCGCCACATATTTACTACATTTTGAAATGGAAATCTTACTGGCCAAAATAATAAAAGAACTTATATATTTCACATTTACCATTGACAATGATAATGATTTTCATTATCATTTAATGTATATGAGTTCTCGAAAATAAAGGCTATATTTATAGGAGGAATAAAACATGATTATTGTTACAAATACAGCTAAAATTACAAAGGGAAATGGGCATAAATTAATTGAGCGTTTTAATAAAGTAGGTCAAGTCGAAACGATGCCAGGCTTTTTAGGATTAGAAGTTCTTTTAACGCAAAATACAGTTGATCATGATGAAGTAACAATTAGCACACGCTGGAATGCAAAAGAAGATTTCCAGGGGTGGACGAAGAGCTCAGCATTTAAAGATGCTCACTCACATCAAGGCGGGATGCCAGAATATATTCTTGATAATAAAATCACTTACTACAATGTTGAAGTTGTACGTATGCCAATGGCTGCAGCACAGTAAACATATTTCTTTTTTAAAGTATAGAATATGAGAAGCGTTACCACTTCTCATATTCTATACTTTTTTTACTGTCTCTTTACTAGTTTCGCATGCACGACTAACCTTCCTGCTTCCGGATCAAGTGCATAGTCACACGTCGAAAGTGTTACGATTTGATCACTCGCTGTCAATTTTGTATCCGTTTTGTACAGCGATTTTTCTTGAATTTTCTCCAAAAATGATGTGTATTCCGTATCATTGCTAAAATCCGTTTCAATGTAATAAAAATCAGTTGTTGTTGTATACACCGAGAACACTTCAAGATCATATCCTTCAAATAATGTATCGTAATATAATTTACGATGCGACATGAAGAACTCTTCATCTAACATTTTCTTTAAACTTCCAAACATAGAACCATCTTTCATACGGTGACCATATAAAATAGTATTTCGATTTTGAGATTTCACATCATTACGATAGTCCATAAAAATGCTGCCTGCTCTCATATCTTCACCTTTATAATTACGAAATAAATAGTAATCATTGTCTTTCGCCTGAACGATTGGATAATTAATTTGTGTATCATCCATCGTAATCCATCCAACTATTTCTTGATTAATTTGCTGCAGAGCTTTGAACTGTTTACGTACTTCCCCGTCTTCTGATTGCTCTTCCATCGGACTCTTTTCATAAATGTTTTGTGCTTCGGCCATTACTTTACGATTTTCATAGTAATCCATGAAAATATCACCTAATTCATATACTGAATAGAAAAAGGTACCTAAAAAAACAACTGTAAGTATTCGTTGAAAAAAAGAATTCTTCTTCCGTTCTTTTTTACTACTCAAATTATCACCTCAAAACGGATTGTTCGCATATTTAAATACCCATTGGGACCATATACAACCCTGTATCTTCATCTTGCTTTACAACGACATCTACACCGTATATCGTCTTTATCATACTTTCTGTCACAACATCATTCGGCTTACCTTTCGTAACAATTTCGCCGTCTTTCATAACGATGATATGATCACTATAGCGAATCGCCTGATTGATATCATGTAATACCATAACGATTGTCAATCCATGTACTTCATTTAACTCTTTTACTAGCTCTAATATTTCAAGTTGATAATAAATATCTAAATATGTTGTCGGTTCATCTAAAAAGAGCATTGGTGTTTTCTGAGCTAACGTCATGGCAATCCAAACACGTTGTCTTTCTCCACCAGATAAGGCGTGAATCTCTTTATCACGTTTACTTAGCAAATTCGTACATGCTAAAGCCCTTTCGATTGCTTCTCTATCTTCATCAGTTTGCGAGGAAAAAATATTTTTATGAGGCATACGACCATAACTTGTTAATTTCTCTACCGTCATGTCTGCCGGTGCTTCATTTTGTTGATGGACAACGGCTAACTTTCTAGCAAACTCTTTCGGTTTATATTGACTAATCGCCTTCCCATCGAGTATTATCTCTCCGCTACGAGGGTCGTGATTTCTTGACATCACACCAAGTAATGTCGATTTCCCGCAACCGTTTGGACCAATAATTGTTGTAATTTTACCAATTTCTATTTCACTACTAACCGACTTTAATCGATCCGTTACATTATCATACGAAAAGGTTACATTTTTAATTTCCATGAACTTTATCACTCTTTCTAAGCAAGAATATTAAGAATGGGCCACCAATCACTGCCATAATCGTCGCTGCTGGAATTTCGTTAGGTGGCACAATTAACCTTCCAATCGTATCCGCCGTCAAAATTAATAACGCTCCTGCAAGAGCAGAAAATGGAATTAATACTTTATGATCCGAACCGACTAGTTGTCTTGAAATGTGCGGAACGAGTAATCCTACGAAAGCAATAACACCTGCAATTGCTGTTGATACTGCTGCTAAAAGTACTGCAATAGCAGAAATAATAAGACGAACTCTCGTTACGTGCAAACCTAAGTTTTTCGCAGTCTTATCTTGTAGCGATAATAAGTTGCACCAAGCTCCTACAAACAGAGCAAGAATAAGACCAATTGTTCCATATGTAACCATTATTTCTACATCGCCCCACGTCTTCATCGTTATGTTAGAAGTCGTCGTTTGCTTAATACTCTTAATGAAGTATCCGCAAATCGTAATGAACGATTCATTTAATCCAGTGAACATTGCATTAATAGCTATACCAACTAAAATAATGCGAAGCGGACTTAACCCTGACTTCCATGAAAATGCATAAACGAGATAACATGCAAACGCACCACCTAAAAAGGCGAATACGGGTGTCCAGAAAAAGAATTGCGGGAATAACGTAATAATAACAAGTGTCATAAAACTTGCCCCAGAAGATATCCCGATTACCCCAGCATCAGCAAGTGGATTTTTCATAACAGCTTGAAAAAGCACACCTGAAACGGCCAGAGCTGCTCCAGTAAATAGTGCAATAATAATACGTGGGAAACGTAAATCTTTAATCACTTCAACATCTTCATTCCCCCCTGTAAATATCCCTTGCACAAGCTCAACGATACCTATTTCTAAACTCCCTTTCATCGCTGACAATGATGTCATAACAATAAGCAATGCAGTAACAATGAGGAAACTCCAAGTTTTTTTATTCATTCCACTCTTCCTTTATATTAAAATGCATCACGGATACATCATTTTTTTCAATTCATCTAACGCTTCCATTGCTGCTAAATTACCTGTCGTCCCAAATAAGCGCTCTTCTAAATCGTAAATACGGTTATTTTTAACTGCAGCGAAATGTTTCCAAATATCATTTGTTTTAAATTCTTTATCAAACATTTTCACAACTTCATCAGGCATACCATGAGCTGCTCGTAAAATAATATCTGGATCAGCTTTTTTTAAATACTCTGTATTAGAAGCTAAATACTCTACTTGTTCACCTTGCACAATATTTTTACCACCTAGTTGTTTCACTAAATCTCCAATATAAGAATGCTCTGTTGCTACTAAATAACTCCCTGGTACACCTAATAAAATAAGCACTGTCGGTTCTTTCTTTCCCTTTACTGCTTTTTTAATCTCTGCAACCTTGTTATCTAACTTCGTTACAACTGCTTCAGCCTGCTTTTCACGTCCATATTGCTTACCTAAATCGCTAATGGAATTTTGCATATTTTTCAAGCTTGTTAAATCTAAAAAGTTTGCTTTCATGCCCACACCATCAAAAACTGGCTTTAATTCATATTCAAGTGTTGTCACGGATAATACTTCTGACGGCTTTAACGATTTTACCTTTTCCATATCAGGACTCATCGGATTCCCGACTTCAGGTAAACCTTTATATCTCTTTGGTAAATCTTTCGTACTTGTTGGAACACCAACTAAATCTACTTCTAATGCATCCATAATTTCAGTAACAGCAACTGTCGTTGCAACAATTCTTTCTTTACTCTCACTCTTTACCTGTTTTGCTGCTTCTTTTTTGGGCGCCGAGCATCCAGCTATACTCACTAATAGAATGATAGCCATTAGTACACTAGCAATTTTCTTCACTCTCAATCACCACTCCTTTCCAAACAATATGAAACAAGTCTTGATGCATGCGAACATGCATCAAGACTCCAAAAATTACAATCTTCCTGCTCTATATTTACGAACTAGTAAAGCAAGTGACCCAAGCAATAGCACCATGTATAAACCTAGTTGTGCTGTATCTGCCGTTTTTGAGTTTTTCTCTTTTTTTGAATCATTTTTTTGATCTTCTTTTTTCTTCTTATCATCTGCATTTCGGTTAAAATCAGGATTATCTACTTTTTTCACATTATCTACTTTCGGTGTAATCACTGGATTGTCCGGATCATTTTTTGGATCCTCTTTAATCGTGCCTAACGCACCAATATTATTTGTATCAAATTGAATTTGGACATCGTAGAAATGATGGTAGTTCATTTCATTGATATCAACTTTTACTTTTGCATTTAATTTTGCAAATAAATCACTTACTTCAAATTGCACTACTCTCGTATTTGCATTTTTATCTTCGCTTACTACTTTCGCATCAGCAAAAAGACTGTTATTTTCCGTTTGGAATTTTGTAATCCATGCACTATTTTTCAACGTCATCTCAATGTACTTTTTACCATCTTTAACGATTAATTTTGCTGGGTGTACAGTATAGTCATGCATCTTTGAAAGCTCATTTGTTTTATCTTTTAACACTTTAAATGGAATATCATATTGACCATCCACTAAATTTTCCGGATCAACTATTACTTTGGGTTGATTATTTCCGCCTTGGTTGTCGTTTCCACCTTGGTTATCGTTTCCGCCTTGGTTATCGTTTCCGCCTTGGTTGTCATTTCCACCTTGGTTGTCATTTCCACCTTGGTTGTCGTTTCCGCCTTGATTACCTAAAACTTTTATACTACCTTGATCAAATACAAATTGAACATCGTAGAAATGGTGATAATTCATCGCATCAATATCTACTTTTACTTTTGCGTTTAATTTTTTAGATAAATCATCTACTTCTAACTCTACTACTTTTGTATTTTGCTCTTTATTCTCACTTAACACTTTTGCGTTAACAAAAGAACCATTCTTTTCAAACTCAAATTTTGTAATCCATGTACTGTTCGTTAATGTAAACGATACATACTTCTTACCATCTTTCACTTTTAGTACAGCTGGACTTTTTGTATATGTGTTCATCATTGAAATTTCTTCTGTTTTATCTTTTAGAACTTTAAAGCCAATGCTGTATTCACCATCTTTAAGGGCTTTTGGATCAATGGTTGTGTTATTACCTTGGTTATTGTTCCCACCTTGGTTATTGTTCCCGCCTTGGTTGTTGTTTCCGCCTTGATTGTCGTTTCCACCTTGGTTGTTGTTTCCGCCTTGGTTGTCGTTTCCGCCTTGATTGTCGTTTTCACCTTGGTTATCATTTCCGCCTTGATTGTCGTTTTCACCTTGGTTATCATTTCCGCCTTGGTTATCGTTTCCACCTTGGTTATCATTTCCGCCTTGGTTATCGTTTCCGCCTTGGTTATCATTTCCGCCTTGATTGTCTAACGGTTTAACGCTATCTTTATCAAATGCAAATTGAATGTCGTAAAAATGGTGATAATTCATTGAATCGATATCTACTTTTACTTTTGCATTTAACTTTTTTGATAAATCATCTACTTCTACTTCCACTACGCGTGTATCAGCTTTTTTATCTTCACTTAATACACTCGCATCAACGAACGAACCATTTTTCTCAAATTCAAACTTTGTAATCCATGCACTATTCGTTAATGTGAATGATACATATTTTTTACCATCTTTCACCTTTAACACGCCCGGACTCTTCGTATACGTGTTCATCATTGAAATTTCTTCTGATTGATCTTTTAAAGCTTTGAAATTGATGCTGTATTCACCGTCTTTAATTGTTTCAACATTCGGCTTCTCTACCTCTGGCTTTTTATCACCGTCTGGTTGCTTTTCTCCGTTCTTAATTGACTCAAGTTTATCTTGTTCAAATAAAAGTTGTACATCATGTGTTTGCTTATAGTTTCTTGATGCCATTTCGATAAATACTTTTGTATTTAATTTTTTTGATAAATCGTCCACTTCAAACTCTACTACTCTTGTATCTTTTTCTTTATCTTCACTCA
Organism: Bacillus wiedmannii; assembly: GCF_001583695.1. Lineage (GTDB taxonomy): Bacteria > Bacillota > Bacilli > Bacillales > Bacillaceae_G > Bacillus_A > Bacillus_A wiedmannii. The sequence goes on from NZ_LOBC01000039.1 coordinate 15,013, forward strand.
CTACTTTTGCATCAACAAATGCGCCATCTTTTTCCGTTTGGAAATTTTTAATTAATGAGCTACTTGTTAGTGTTACAATTGCCTTTTTCTTACCGTTTTCTACTTTTAATACTCCTGGATTTACCATGTAAGTATTCATCTTAGATTCTTCATCTGTCTTATCTTTTAACACTTTAAATGGAATACTATAATTCCCATCGTTAATTGTGTTAGAATTGGGTTGTTGATTTGGGTCAGGCTTTTGGTCGGGCTTCTGACTTGGATCCGTTTTTTCATTTGGATCTGGCTTATTTGCTGGATCCTCTTTTTCATTTGGTTTTTCTACATGAATCGGTGTAATACTATTTTGATCAAATGCAATACGCACATCATAATCATGATGATAATTTAAAAAGTCTATGTCCACTTTTACTTTCGCATTTAATACTTTCTCTACATCGTCCACTTCAAATTCTACTACTCGTGTATCTTTTTCTTTATCTTCACTAATTACATTTGTCGCAACAAACTGGCCATTTTTTTCTGTTTCAAACTTCGTAATCCATGAACTATGTTCTAACGTAAAGGATACCTTCTTCTTCCCATCCTTCACTTTTAAAGTTCCTGGACTTACAGAGTATTGATTCATCATAGATTCTTCATCTGATGTATCCTTAAGAACTTTGAAACCGATTGAATATTCACCGTCAGCTAGTTGGCTTGCTGCTTGAACTGCAAGCGGTTGTAATGTTGATACGAATGTAAATGCCATTAAAAACATAGCAACAATAATTTTTACATACCTGTTCAATGGAACGACTCTCCCTTTTGGAAATTTTTTAATTATTTAATACTGTTCCCATCAAATACAAAACGAATATCATATGAAGCATTATAATTAATAATTGGGATATTAATTTTCACCTTGCCATTTAGTTTTTTTGACAAGTCAGCAACTTCAAATTCTACAACTCTAGTATTATCTTTTTTGTTTTCACTTAACACGATTGTTTCTACAAATTGACCATCTTTTTCTACTTGTAAACTTTTAATAGAAGCACTATCTTTCACTTTAAATGAAACATATTGTTTTCCATTTTTTACTGTTAATGTTGCTGGGCTTTCAAAATAACTATTCATTCTAGATGATTCATCTTTATCGCCTTTCCATACAGTAAAAGCAATATTATATTTTCCATCAGCTAGTTTTGTAGCAGCCTCTGCATCTTGTAAACCTAGTGTTGCGATAAACGTAAATAAAACAGCAAATACGCCAATAATCATTTTTAATTGTTTAAACATATATTCATCGCCCTTCAAAAGATTTATTTACTTAACTTCACTTTACGAATTAAGAAAACACCTGAAATAAGAATTAACGCTGCAAATATTCCAATGCGTGCTTCATCACCTGTTTTTGGATTATCTGTTTTTTCAGCTTTTCCACTTTCATTTGTTCCTTTGCTTGCCTCTATATTTGCTTCTTTACTCTCTTCTTTCTTCACTTCTTCTTTTACTTGTGTATCTGTTTTTGTTTGATCATTATTCTTTGTTACAGTAGTTGCTTTATTTTCTCCACCTACCGCTTTTACATTTGCATCAAACGCAAAGCGAATTGTGTAGTTATGGTCATAATTTACGTTCGGTACAACAACATGAATTTTTGCAGCTGCTTGCTTAGATAAATCGTCTATTTTAAACTCTACAGTTCTTTTATCTGCTGATTCATCTTTACTAACAACTTTTGCATCAACAAAATTCCCGTTTTCAGGTGCTTTAAATTCTGTAATCCAAGCACTATGATTCATCGGAATTTGTACTCTCATCTCACCATTTTTTACAACTAACTTAGCTGGTTTTTCAAAATAATCATTTGCCATTGAAGCTGAATCATTTTCCGCTTTTTGAATGACATAGTTAATATCATAAGTACCGTCAGCTAGTTGTGCTGAAACTTTCCCATATGGCATGACAAGAAAAGCTAGCATACATACGAACGTTATAATAAAAGCGGGTAATACAGAAATCTTTCTCATTTGGCTTACTTCCTCCTTGTTTATCTTTCATCCATACTTTTTTTGAAAATGATAATTATTCTCAATTTATAAGAAAAAAATAATAATCCTCTATCATTATTTAATTGTAATTTATTTATGTAATGTAGATATTATTGATTATCATTCTCATTACGTGTTAAAAATAATATCCCTCCCTATTCCTTATAAAGAGCGATTTACATTTTAACATAAGTCCCTATTTCTTTTGATGATTATCATTCTCAATGAAGGTCAAAAAAAATAAAACCACCATTCTCCTACTCTATCACCTCTATCTACAAAATGATATCGTTATAGAAAACCTTATACCTTTCACTCCTCACTTTCCTTCAAATATTTCCACAACTAAGTCAATCTTAGCCTAATGCTAATTTTTTTGTCAACTATATTACGTATAAAATTTTTAATATCTAAATTTCCCTATATACAATTTTTTCTACAAAAAAAGAGACTTTCTTTCATAGAAAGCCTCTTTTCACTATTTTTCTACAGCAACTTCTTGCTTTTGAAATAAAGAAACTACATATCCAATTGCAATTCCAATGATACCCGGAACTAGCCAACCAATCCCTACACTATATAGTGGAATTTTATCTAAGATAGGAGCAAGGGCCGCTACTTGAAGATTTGCATTATGCAATCCATCAAAGAAGCTAATTGCAAATGAACCTACAATACCGCCTACATACATAGCTAATGGAAGACGAATATAGTTTTCAACAAGTGATAATACAATCAGTACGATACCAATTGGGTAAATTGCAATTAAAATCGGTAATGCTAATGCGTTTAACTGAGTTAACCCAAGGTTTGCTACCATAAATGCTAATACACAGAAGATGAAAACAATCTTTTGATAAGAAAACTTTGGTAATAAGGAAGAAAAATATTCCCCACAAGCTGCAACAATACCTACAGAAGTTGTTAAACATGCCGCTGTAATTGCGATCCCTAATAATAAAGTTCCGTAACTACCAAATAAATGATTTACAACGTTTGTTAAAATAATCCCTCCGTTTGCTCCCATTCCAAGAGACACACTAGAAGCTCCCAGATAAGCAAGTGCTAAATAAACAAGTAGTAAACCGAGCGCTGCAATAAATCCTGCAAAGATTGTTACTTTTGCAATGCTGTTCTTATTTGTAACGCCTTTTGCTTTTAAGGCATTAATAACAACATTTCCGAAAACAAGTGCTGCAAGTCCATCTAAAGTTAAATATCCATCAATAAAACCTTTAAAGAGCGGAGCATTATACGCTTCTGTCGGTGCACCAAATTCTCCAATTGGTGTAATAATTGCTTTACCTACGATAATTGCTATAACAGCTAACAAAATCGGAGTTAATACTTTACCGATGCGGCCCACTAATTTCGATGGGTTTAAAGCTAAATAGAAAGTTACTGCAAAGAAAATGAATGTAAAGATAACAAGTGGATACGATTGACCAGCTATCTCACTTGGTAAAAATGGTGCAACACTCATTTCATAAGCAACTGTTCCTGTACGTGGAACACTTACGAATACGCCTAAACATAAATAAATTGCAGTGATAAAAACAAGTGCGAATACAGGGTGTACACGTCCCGCTAGCTCATTAATATCTCCCTTTAGAGCTATAACAATTACCCCTAATAAAGGTAATCCAACACCTGTTACGATAAAGCCAAATAACGCGATCCATACGTCTGTTCCAGCACCTTGCCCTAAAGCCGGCGGGAAAATCATATTACCTGCACCGAAAAATAGTGCAAACAACATTAAACTTATTGCAAACATCTCAGAAAACTTTAAAGATGATTTCATTTCTACTAACCTCCTACATATTTTTATATTGACAAAATATTCTGAATTAAAGGCCGTCACATATCCTCTTTCAAGCATACTTCCCCGTAAAAGAACGCAAAAAACACCCGTCCCTAACAAAGGGACGAGTGTTGAAATCGTGGTTCCACCCTTATTCTAATAAAATGAATTTATAACAAAATAAGCTCATTTTATAGCTCGTGTAAATTGATAACGGTTTTATCCGCCAAGAATTACAATGCATCATGCAGTTCACTCTTGAAGTTTAGAGGTGGTAAGTTTGTCTTTCCGTATTAGGAAGCTCACAGCCTAGGCTTCCCTCTCTGAGAATCGTCAAAAACAACTCATGTCCTCATCATTACTTTTATAAAATATCTTGTCGAAACTTGTTGTTTTTTATTATATGAGCTATTTTTTAAAAAATCAATAGTTTTATTTTTTCTGACAAAAAAATATAGGGAGAAAATTTTTCCTCCCTATAACTGATTTATTAAAATGTCTAATTCCTCAGATGTAACGCTCCGCCATTTTCCCACTTCAAGATCGTCTAGCTCTATATTCAGAATACGAACCCGCTTTAGCTTTGTTACAGTAAACCCGAAAGCACGGCTCATTCTACGAATTTGTCTGTTCATTCCTTGCGTTAAAACGATGCGAAATGTAGATTGATCCATTCTTGTCACTTTACAAGGCTTCGTCATTCCATCTTTAATCTTTACACCGCTGGACATCTCATCAATAAACCAATCTGTAAACGGCTTATCAACCGTAACGATGTATTCTTTCTCGTGCTCATGATCACCGTGTAAAATTTGATTTGCAATCCCACCGTCATTCGTTAATAAGATTAGTCCTTCCGACGCTTTATCTAATCGCCCAACAGGAAAGATACGCTCTGGGTAATTGATATAATCGATAATATTATCTTCAATATGCTCGGCTGCTGTACAAGTAATACCAACTGGTTTATGAAAGGCAATATACACCTTTTCCTTCTCTTCTTTTGCAATAACCTGTCCATCAATCGTTACCACATCACCATCGCTCACGAGTGCACCGTGCGTACATATTTCGCCGTTAATAGCCACGCGTCCTGCTTTAATGAGACGGTCTGTTTCGCGTCTTGAGCAAGATTTTGCTTCGCTTATGTATTGGTTGATTTTCATAGCTTATTCCTTTTCCTATATATTAAAAGCGTCAATCTATGGCAATATCACTCTGCCACGATTGACGCTCGTTTACTTCGCAAAAACAACTAAATAAATAACCCCAATCACCAAAAATATTCCGCAACAAGCTAACAATACTTTTGCAAGTTTCTCCATAAACATATAATGGTTCCCCTTTGTTTCGTTGTTTGCTATTTTAATTCGACAACTGTTACGCCTAGGCCTCCCTCGCCCATGTCACCGTAGCGGTAGTTTTTCACACCGCGATGCTTCTTCAAGTAATCTTGTACACCTTGTCGAAGCGCTCCTGTTCCTTTACCGTGAATAATTGATACGCGCGGATAGCTTGCAAGCTGTGCATCATCTAAATATTTTTCAACGCGCATCATTGCATCTTCATAACGTTCACCGCGAAGATCAAGCTCTAACGAAACGTGATAATCTCTACCCTTCACACTTGCGACCGCTTTTTTCTCAGTTTGCTTCGGTGTATTAATGTATTCCATATTGGATTCTTTCACTTTCATCTTCAGAATACCAATTTGTACGCTCCACTCTGTATCACTTACCTTTTCAAGTAATTGACCTTTTTGACCAAACGTTAACACTTTTACTTCATCACCTGCGCGTAATTGTTGTTTTGGCGCTGTGTTTTTCACGCTTACTTTTTGTTTCTTCACAAGCTCTGGCGCCGTACCTTCTAGACGGCTCTTCGCTTCAATAAGCTCATGGTCTTTCACGTTTATAAGCTGTGCTTTACGCAATTGACGAAGTTCTCGAATAATGCCTTCTGCTTCTTTCTTTGCAGCTTCGACTTTTTCTTCCCCTTCTTTTTGCGCTTTTAATAATTTTTCATCGCGCTCATCATTAAATTCAATAATTTGACGCTGTAATTCGCGATGCAGTTTTTCAGATTGCTTGCGAAGTGCTTCTGCTTCGTTCCAGTCACGCTCTGCATTCTTTTGACTTTCTTCTAACTTCGCAATCATATTTTCAATTTTGTTTGTATCTGTACTAATGTGGTTACGAGCTTGATCAATCACGCGATCAGATAATCCAAGGCGCTTCGAAATTTCAAAGGCATTACTACGTCCTGGTACACCGATTAATAATTTATACGTTGGGCTTAATGTATTCACGTCGAACTCAACGCTCGCATTAATAACTTTCTCACGGTTATATCCGTATGCTTTTAATTCTGGGTAATGCGTCGTAGCAACAACGCGAGCACCACGATTACATACTTCATCTAAAATTGAAATTGCTAATGCAGCCCCTTCTTGCGGGTCTGTTCCAGCACCTAATTCATCGAATAGAACTAAGCTTTCAAAATCAGCTTTTTCTAAAATATCAACAATGTTCACCATATGTGAGGAGAACGTACTTAAACTTTGTTCAATCGATTGCTCATCACCGATATCGGCAAAGATATTTTTAAATACACAAATCTCTGACTCATCCATTACTGGAATGTGAAGGCCAGATTGCGCCATTAATACACAAATACCAACTGTTTTCAGCGTAACTGTTTTACCACCTGTATTCGGTCCTGTAATAACAATTGTCGTGAAATCTTTACCTAACATAATGTTATTTGGCACGATAATTTCTGGATCAATAAGCGGATGACGTGCTTGTCTTAAATCCATATAGCGCTCGTTATTTACAATTGGCTTCGTTGCTTTAATTCGCTTCGCATAAAAAGCTTTCGCAAAGATGAAGTCAAGATTCGCAACTATTTCTACGTTAGATAAAACGATATCCGCTTCTACTGCCACTTCTTCTGTTAACATCAATAAGATGCGTTCGATTTCTTGTTTTTCTTTCACTCGTGCTTCTTGAAGCGCGTTATTTAACTCTACAATGACTTGTGGTTCAATAAATAACGTTTGCCCAGAAGCTGATTGATCGTGGACAATACCGCCATATACACCGCGGTATTCTTGTTTTACTGGGATTACGTAACGTTCGTTACGAATCGTTACAATCGCGTCAGACAACATCTTTTGCGCGTTGGAAGAACGCGTCATGTTTTCTAACTTTTCACGAATACGACTTTCCGCAGTACGAATTTGAGTACGAATACCACGCAGTTTATCACTTGCGCTATCGACTACTTCACCGCCATCACCGATACAATTTGTAATTTTCTTTTCTAAATCATATAAAGATACAATTTGAGCGACATGAGTTTCTAAAATTGGAAGCTCCACACCATTATCAACCATATCTTCGATGAAACGTTTCATATTACGACTACCGTACATTGTATTTGCAATATCAAGTAGTTCATTTGGACTTAACATACTCCCAATCTTTGCACGCTTCACATTTGAGCGAATATCCGTAATACCACCTAATGGTGCACTACCTTTTAAACGAATGACTTTCGCTGCTTCATCCGTTGTATCTTGCATTTCTACAATTTCTTCAAAATCAGTGCTTGGCACTAAATGCTTCACTTTGTCACGGCCAAGTGAAGAGGCTGTATGTTCAAGTAATTGTTCTTTTACTTTATTGTATTCTAATACACGCAACGTTCTTTCTAACATGTTGCAGGTCCCCCTTGTGTTACTTATTACGTTTAATATAGTCTAATAAACGTTCGATATCCCACGTGTTAATCACGTTATCTTTTTGAATCCAACCTTTACGTGCTGCCGCTACACCTGTTTCCATATCTTCTAACATTTCAAGCGTATGAGCATCCGTATTAATCGCTACTTTTACACCAGCATCTTGTGCTTGTTTTAATAATTTCGCGCTTAAATCTAGACGATTTGGATTCGCATTTAATTCTAAAACTGTATTTGTCTCTTTTGCGAGTTCAATTAATAAATCTGTATCTACATCGTAACCCTCACGACGCCCAAGAAGGCGTCCTGTCGGATGGGCAATCATTGTGACATGCTTATTCTCCAGCGCAGCACGAAGACGTTTCATAATCGTTTCACGGTCTTGTGAGAAGCTAGAGTGAATCGCTCCAATGACATAATCTAATTCTGCTAATACTTCATCATCAAAATCAAGTGTTGCATCTGGTAAAATGTCCATTTCAATTCCGCGTAAAATTGTAATGTCTGGATACTTTTCGTTCATACGTTCAATTTCTTTCGCTTGTTCACAAAGGCGCTCTTTCGTTAAACCATTCGCTACTTTTAAGTATTGTGAATGGTCGGTAATTGCCATAAATTTATAACCACGAGCACGACATGCCTGTACCATTTCCTCAATCGAAAAAGCACCGTCACTCCACGTTGTATGCATATGTAAATCACCTTGTATATCAGAGAATTGAATTAAGTTCGGATACTCTTTAATTAATTCAATTTCTTTTCCATCTTCACGCACTTCTGGTGGAATGAATGGAAGACCGAAATGAGAGAAGAACTCCTCTTCTGTTTCAAATGTTCTCACTTCACCTGTTTCTAAGTTTTCTACACCGTACTCACTAATTTTCTCGCCTCTATCTTTCGCGATTTGGCGCATTTTTACGTTATGGTCTTTTGATCCTGTGAAATGATGAAGAGTTGTAATAAATTCTTCAGGTTTTACTAAACGGAAATCGATTGAAATATCATATTCATATTGAAGACGAACAGAAACTTTCGTATCTCCACTTGCGATTACTTCAATCATATTATCGAATTGCAGTAAATGCTCACGTACTGTAGCTGGTTCTGACGTTGCAATGATAAAGTCTAAATCTTTCACTGTTTCACGAACTCGGCGCAAACTACCAGCGCGAGAGAAACGAATTACTTCAGCAATATTCGACAATTTCTCCTCTATTTCCCCGGCAATAGGCAATACCATTGCGATTGGTAAACGCTCTGGACGAGATCCTACTTGATCGATTGCTTCTAATATTTTCTCTTCTGTCTTCTTACCGAAACCTGCTAAAGCTTGTACTTTATTTTCCTCACAAACCGCTTTTAGCGATTCCATATCAACAACACCAAGTTCTTTATATAACTTAGCCACCTTTTTACCACCAAGTCCTGGCAATTTTAATAACGGTAATAAGCTACTTGGCACTTCTTTCTCAAGCTCTTGTAATACTTCAGATGTTCCCGATTCTATATATTCTTGAATAACTGCCGCTGTTCCTTTTCCAATGCCCGGAATCTTCGTGAAATCTTCAATTTCAGAAAGACTGCGATCGTCACTTTCTAACGCTGCCGCCGCCTTACGAAATGCAGATATTTTAAATGGATTCGCGCCCTTTAGTTCCATAAACAGACCGATTGTCTCTAATAATTTAATAACTTGTTTTTTATTTACCTTCATCATTGCCCCGCCTTTCTTTCATAGAAAAAAACTCCTCTTTCCGAAAAAAGAGAAGTTATACTCTGCTACCTGTCTGCCATAGTTCCTTCACCTTTTCAGAAAGAATCGGTGTATCGTCTACAATTATTTTGCTAATTGATGATTTTTGTAATGGTGTTTGTATTTGTTCAATTGGAAGAATGTTTCCAACGATAATTAAAACAAACAAAATAATATATACTTCTAAAAATCCGAGGATTGCCCCCGCAAACGCATTGACTTGCTTTAAAACCGGTATTTCTGCAAACATATTTAACAAATTACCAAGTAATGAAAGTGCAATTTTTGTAATAATAAACAATATGATAAACGCAAGCGCTTGATAAAATACTGTCTCAATATTATTTGCATCAATCCATTCTGGAACAGATACGTTTTTATCAAATGGATACGGAATAAATTTCGCAAGTGCTGGCGCTAAATCTTTACAGTACCAGTATGCAACAAGGTATGCGATAATAAAGCTTGTTAACTTTACAAGTTGCAGAATAAACCCTCTGCGTAAGCCGAGGAAAAATCCCATAACAAGCAGTAAAATGATAATAATATCAATCATGTTATTCCATTCCTTTTTTTGTCATACTTTCTTTCAATTTCTCATGTTCTTCTTTTAATTTTATGTAATCGTGTATGACGTTTACCGCCGTCAATACCGCTAGTCTACTCGTGTCAAGCGAAGGATTCTTGGCATTGAGTTCGCGCATTTTATCATCCACAATCGCTGCTACCATGCGGATATGACTTGTACTTTCATCGCCAACAACTGAATATTGTTGACCATAGATTTCTACATTAATTCGACTTTTCTTTCCCTTTTGTTGTGACAACTCACCGGCCTCCAATCACGTACAGAATCCTAAAGTTTATCATACCATGAACCATCATATTATGGAAACAGAAAGAACAATCCGATATGATAAAAATAACAATATAAAAAAAGGGGCGACCACTATGTCAAATTCTATCGTAATTCAAACAAATTCTACAGTAATTGAAGACATGAAACAACAATACAAACAGGCACTTAGCCCAAAAACCCCACAAGGCGGAATCTTCATGGCAAAGGTGCCGTCTTGCACGATTACAGCTTATAAATCTGGAAAAGTAATGTTCCAAGGTGGCCGTGCTGAAGCAGAAGCTTCTCGTTGGCAAACTGTCTCTCAAACACCGAAAACAGCTGTAAAAAAATCTGCCGATTCACACCGTTATGCACCCCCTACTTCCATCGGTACAATGTCTATCGTAGGGTCAGATGAAGTTGGTACTGGTGATTTCTTCGGACCGATGACAGTAGTTGCTGTATATGTGGATGCTAAGCAAATCCCACTGTTAAAAGAACTTGGTGTAAAAGACTCTAAAAACTTAAATGACGATCAAATTACTGCCATTGCAAAACAACTTCTACACGTTGTTCCTTACAGCTCTCTTGTCCTTCATAATGAAAAATATAACGAGCTATTTGATAAAGGAAACAACCAAGGTAAGTTAAAAGCTTTACTGCATAATAAAGCTATTACAAACTTATTAGCTAAAATTGCACCTACAAAACCTGAAGGCGTCTTAATCGATCAATTCACACAACCTGATACATACTACAAATATTTAGTAAAGCAAAAGCAGGTACAGCGTGAAAATGTTTACTTCGCGACGAAAGGCGAAAGCGTCCATTTAGCAGTAGCCGCTGCTTCTATTTTAGCTCGTTACTCATTCGTAAAACAGTTTAACGAACTAAGCAAAAAAGCTGGCATGCCACTTCCAAAAGGTGCTGGTAAACAAGTTGATATTGCAGCCGCTAAATTAATTCAAAAGCTTGGTAAAGAAAGATTACCTGAGTTTGTAAAAATGCATTTTGCTAATAGGGAGAAGGCGTTTCGCTTATTAAAATAGTATCGACAAAAACAGGAGCTTACAAACTCCTGTTTTTTGTTTCACTCTACTATTGTCCTTTTATTTTTGTTACAATTAAAATATACAGATTATTCTAACATAGGAAGAGATTCCCATTGCTACTTCTACAAATGATTCTAAATATTTTACTAGGCGATCCACACGAAAGACAGTTTGAAATTAGAGAAAACATTCAGCTACTAAGTGAGCAACGAGAGTTCAACGATTTAATAGAGCGTTACGGCCGTTCTTTCTTATTAAACTTTCGGATTCGAAGATTTATCGGGAAACACGATGCCCGCTTGTTAATACACAATCCAACAAAACTACAACACTTCTGTGAGGAACTTGAATCTATGATTAGAAAAAGGAGGTTTTTCATATGAACGCTGTAAAAGTTAAAAAATTATTATATGTTTTCGTACACCTCGTAGGCCCGCTTTCTTACTTCATTATTTCTACCATTTGGGGAGTTTTGTTCACTACTAAATCCACATTCGAAAACATATCTGATAACCTTGGCGTTATGGCCATCTATTACGTGTTCATGAGCTTACTGTGGTATTTCTATTTAGATCGATTAGACAAAGATGTAGATAAAATTACAAAAGAAATTAATGATAATAAGGTGTAATGCATATAAAAAAAGGAGAGCCGCCAAGACTCTCCTTTTTTATGTTAGCTTCTTTTCTGCTTCTTATTTGATGAAGATACTTTATGAGAACCTGTTTCATGTGTCGTCGTTCCTTGTCCTTCTACTTCTGGAGAACCTAGGCTTGATCTTGAATGATCTTTTTTTACTTTTTTACTCATTTATATTCACCCCTTCGCGTTACTTTTTGCTACGAGGTAATAAACTATGCAACAATTCATCTCCACCTGAATTGTTGGATTTCACCCGTAACACAAATCAGATGGAGTCTTCTTGCCGAAAAGGAAAAAAGCGAGAGGAAACCCTCTCGCTTTTTCATATCTTAAAACTCAGAAGAACCTGGAGTTCTTGGGAATGGAATTACGTCACGGATGTTAGCCATGCCAGTGATGTACATTAAGAAGCGCTCAAAACCTAGACCGAATCCAGCGTGTTTTGTACCGCCGTATTTTCTAAGTTCTAAGTACCACCAGTAGTCCTCTTCGTTCATACCTAATTCTTTAATTCTGTCTACTAAAACGTCCATTCTTTCTTCACGTTGGCTTCCGCCGATTAATTCGCCGATGCCAGGAACTAGAAGGTCAGTAGCAGCTACTGTTTTTCCATCTTCATTCATACGCATGTAGAACGCTTTAATGTCTTTTGGATAGTCAGTTACGAATACAGGGCGTTTGAAAATTTCTTCTGATAAGTATCTTTCGTGCTCTGTTTGTAAGTCAATACCCCATTCTACTGGATATTTGAAGTCAGCACCTGACTCTTGAAGCACTTTAATTGCTTCTGTATATGTGATACGACCGAAGTCAGAGTTGATTACGTTGTTCATGCGCTCAAGAACTGTTTTATCAACGAAGCTGTTGAAGAATTCCATTTCTTCTGGTGCATGCTCTAGTACGTATTTCATTGCATATTTCAGCATATCTTCTGTAAGATCCATTACGTCGCCTAATTCAGCGAATGCAATCTCCGGCTCAACCATCCAGAACTCAGCTGCGTGGCGAGTTGTGTTTGAGTTTTCTGCACGGAATGTAGGTCCGAATGTGTATACGTCACGGAATGCTAATGCATAAGCTTCAGCGTTCAGCTGTCCACTTACTGTTAAGTTTGTTTCTTTGCCGAAGAAGTCTTTTGATTCATCAACTTGTCCGTCTTCACCTTTTGGTACGTTGTTTAAATCTTGCGTTGTTACGCGGAACATTTCGCCTGCACCTTCTGTATCACTACCAGTGATGATTGGTGTGTGAACATGTACGAATCCACGCTCTTGGAAGAACTGGTGAATCGCAAATGCTGCGACAGAACGTACACGGAACGTTGCAGAGAATGCATTTGTTCTTGGACGTAAGTGAGCAATTGTACGTAAGTATTCAAACGTGTGACGTTTCTTTTGAAGTGGGTAATCAGAATCTGATAAGCCCTCGATATCAATTTTTTCTGCTTTAATTTCAAATGGTTGCTTCGCTCCAGGCGTTGCAATTACTGTACCTTCTACTTTAACTGAAGAGCTAAGTGGAAGTTTTGCAATTTCTTTGAAGTTTTCTAACTCTGTATCGAAAACGATTTGAACGCTTTTGAAAAAGCTACCGTCGTTTAATTCGATGAAACCAAATGCTTTTGAATCACGTAAGTTACGAATCCACCCTGATACTTGTACTGTTTGACCTGCGTATTTATCTGTATCTCTATACAGACTTTTTACTAATGTGTTTTCCATAGTGAAATTCTCCTTTGCACATATATTTAAATACAAAAAAACCTTTCATCCATAAAGGGACGAAAGGTTAAACTTCGCGGTACCACCCAATTTGTCATAAAGACCAACTTTAACTCGTATGTAATACATACTTCCCGGTTTGTAACAGGCCGGATTCCCGTCTAAGTCTACTCTTGAATACAAGATTCAATTTCGGTTAGCAACTCCAAGGTGTTCTTCACATATACCGCCTCATCAGGCTCTCACCGTCCCCGACTCGCTTTGGATTATAGTATATACTACTTTTCCTTATCATCGTCTTTCATTTTGTTAAACTAAAATTAATGTACTACATTCGAGAGAAAGATGCAAGATACCAAAAAATATATCAGCGATTTTCGCAATATATCGATCGTAACTCCAAATATATCAGCGATTTTTGTAATATATCGATTTTCCGACAATCGTGCCATAAAAAAAATTGCCGGACTTAATCCGGCAATCTTTTATTACTTACGTAACTCCGCACCAAATTTCTCTTCTACCGTTGTTAATACACGGTTATGTGCTTCTGTTACTTCTTCGTCTGTTAACGTACGTTCTGCATCGAAGTAGGTCATAGAGAATGCAAGTGACTTCTTGCCTTCTTCCATTTTTTCACCTTCGTATAAGTCGAATAACGTTACGTCTTTCAGAAGTTCTCCGCCAGCTTCAGCAATGACTTGCTTCATTTCGCCAGCTTTTGTTTCTTTTGTTACGACAACAGCCATATCACGTGTCATAGATGGGAAACGTGGAATTGCTGCGTAGTAAGTTTCTTCTGCGTCTGCACCAAATACTTTTACAAGAGATAATTCGAATACGAATGTATTTTTCACATCTAATTGTTTTTCTGCTTCTGGGTGCAATTGACCGATGAAACCAATTACTTCGCCATCTAATACGATGTCAGCTGTACGACCTGGGTGCATACCTTCACGTTTTGCTGGTGCATAAGTGATTTGGTTTGCAACGCCAAGTACGTCGAATAATCCTTCTAGTACACCTTTCACAACGAAGAAGTCTACTACTTTCTTCTCACCTTGCCATGCATGGTGAAGAGCAAGTCCTGTCATAACACCTGCAAGATGTTGTTCTTCTTTCGGAAGTTCTCCTGCTTCTGTTGGTAAGAAGACAGAACCTACTTCGTATAAAGCAACACTATCGTTTTTACGTGCCACATTATATGAAACAGCTTCTAGTAATTGCGGTACTAAACTTAAACGAAGTTGGCTACGCTCTTCACTCATTGGAAGTGCAAGGTTTACAGGAGCTTTTTCATTTGGCTCAACCATATATTGCTTCGCTTTATCAGCGCTTGTTAATGAATATGTGATCGCTTCATATAAACCAGCACCCTCTAGGAATCGACGTACTTTACGACGTTTCGTTTGTGCTGATGTTAATTTACCACGAGTCATTGTTCCAGAAGGTAATGTAACTGGAATGTGGTCATAACCGTATAGACGACCCACTTCTTCTACTAAGTCTTCTGAAATTGTAATATCAGGACGACGTGCTGGTACATTCACATGGAATGTTCCTTCTACTTCTGTGAATGGGAATTTCAAGTTTGTGAACATTGTACCCATTTCACTTGCAGAAATATTTGTACCTAATACACGGTTTACTTTTTCAGCAGTAACAGATACTGTACGCTCTTGTACTTGTAAGTTGTCAGCTTCTACTACACCTTCAAGTGCTTCTCCGCCAGCGTATTTCGCCATTAAAGCAGCTGCGTGTTGAATTGCTTCAAATGTACGTGTTGGATCGATTCCTTTTTCAAAACGTGCACTTGATTCACTACGAAGACCTAAGTCTTTTGATGTACGGCGTACTGTTTGACCTGCAAAGTATGCAGACTCAATTAAAACGTTTACTGTCTCGTTTGTAACTTCAGAATCCGCTCCGCCCATTACACCAGCAACAGCTAAAGCTTTTGTTCCGTTTGTAATTACAAGATGGTGATCTTGTAACGTACGCTCTTGATCATCTAACGTTTCAATTTTTTCGCCTTCTTTTGCAAGACGAACAACGATTTCTTTTGAACCTAATTTATCGTAATCGAATGCATGTAACGGTTGACCGTATTCCATTAAAATGTAGTTTGTAATATCAACTACGTTGCTAATTGGACGAATGCCAGCTGCCATAAGGCGCGTTTGCATCCACATTGGTGATGGACCAATCTTTACGTTCTTTACCATTTTTGCAATATATAACGGATTTTCTTCTTTCGCTTCTACACTTACAGAAATGTAATCAGCAGTTTTTTCTGCTGTTTCTTGTAAGTTGATAGCTGGAAGTTTTACTTCACGGCCGTAAATAGCAGCGACTTCATATGCAACACCTAACATGTTTAAGCAATCTGCACGGTTTGGTGTTAAACCAAGCTCAAGTACTTCATCATGTAAGTTTAAAATTTCAAGTGCATCTGCACCAACTTCAGCGTCACTTGGGAAGATGAAGATACCGTCTGCGTATTCTTTCGCAACTAGTTTCCCATCAATACCAAGCTCTTGAAGAGCACAAACCATACCGTGAGAAGCTTCACCACGTAGTTTTGCTTTTTTAATTTTGAAGTTGCCAGGAAGTACAGCTCCAACTTTTGCAACTGGTACTTTTAAACCTTTTGCAATGTTAGCAGCTCCACAAATAATTTGAACTGGCTCTTCTTCACCGATATCGATTAAGCATTTGCTTAATTTATCAGCTTCTGGGTGTTTTTCACATTCTAATACGTGACCAACTACAACACCTTTTACACCTTTATTTAATAATTCAACACCTTCTACTTCAATACCACTTTTCGTGATTTTGTCTGCTAGTTCTTGTGCTGTTACATCTTTAATATCTACATACTCTTGTAACCAACGATATGATACGAACATACTTATCCTCTCCTTCCCTTACGCTCGTTTGAATTGTTGTAAGAAACGTACATCATTTGTATAGAAATGACGAATGTCATCTACGCCGTATTTCAACATTGCGATACGCTCTGCGCCCATACCGAATGCGAAACCTTGATATTCTTTTGAATCATAACCAGCCATTTCAAGTACGTTCGGGTGAACCATACCTGCGCCTAAAATTTCGATCCAGCCAGTTCCTTTACAAGTGCCGCAACCTTTGCCGTGACACATCATACAAGAAATATCCATCTCTACAGATGGCTCTGTGAATGGGAAGAAACTTGGACGAAGACGGATTTCACGATCTTCACCGAACATCTTTTTCACGAATACTTGCAGTGTACCTTTTAAGTCACTCATGCGAATGTTTTTATCAATTACAAGACCTTCAATTTGCATGAACTGGTGTGAATGCGTCGCATCATCGTCATCGCGGCGATACACTTTACCAGGACAAATAATTTTAATCGGGCCTTTTTCTTTATTATTTTCCATCGTACGTGCTTGCACAGAAGATGTATGTGTACGTAGTAACGTTTCTTCTGTAATGTAGAATGTATCTTGCATATCACGCGCTGGGTGATCTTTCGGTAAGTTTAATGCTTCGAAGTTGTAGTAGTCTTTTTCTACTTCTGTTCCTTCAGCTACTTCATAACCCATACCGATGAATACATCTTCAATTTGTTCAACAACAGCTGTTAACGGATGGTGACAACCTGTTTCAACAGGACGACCTGGTAGTGTAACATCAATTGTTTCAGTAGCTAATTTTGCTTCAATTACTGCTTTTTCTAAGTTACCAATTTTGTCGTCTAGACGCGTTTGAATCGCTTCACGTACTTCATTTACTAATGCTCCCATACGTGGACGCTCTTCTGCTGATAATTTTCCCATGCCGCGTAATACTTCTGTAATTGGACCTTTTTTCCCTAAATACGCTACGCGTACGTCGTTTAAGCCCTTTAGCTCTTTCGCTTCTTCAATAAGCTCTAACGCTTTTTGCTTTAGCTCTTTTAAACGTGCTTCCATTTGGAACCCTCCTAATTTTAAAAATAAAAAAACCTCGCTCCCAAAAAGGGACGAGGTAAATTCGCGGTACCACCCTAAATTGACAGACCAGGTCTGCCCACTCATTAGTTATAACGATCAATTCTGACCGGAACGCCTTTACATATATATGGTCCTGGCGTCAACTCCAGAGGTGAATTCACTTCCGTCTACCATAAGAATACTTTCAGTCTAAGGCATTCTCTCCCTTTATGGCGATTTTGTAAGTTACTCTTCTCTATCAACGTTTTTCGTTATTTAACTTTTAATATAATATACTTCAACTTATTATAAGAAGTTTTTTATTTGTTCGCAACTGGGCTTTGCAAATAATACGTTAAAATCCCTGCTGCAACCGCAACATTTAATGATTCTGCCCCGCCGTAAATCGGAATATACAAGTTTTGATCACTTTTTGCAAGAATTTCTTCGCTTACGCCACTTCCTTCATTTCCTACAATTAATGCAAAACTACCAGCTGGTGTTACTTCACCATATGGAACTCCATTTTCAAGAGCGGTTCCATATACAGGAACGTTATTTTCTTTTAACTTGTCTATCCACTCTTCTAAGTTCCCTTTTACAACTGGTAAATGGAAAATAGAACCTTGTGTAGAACGAAGCACTTTACTATTATATGCATCAACGCATCCTTCTCCAAGCACAACAGCATGAATACCAGCTGCATCAGCTGTACGAATAATTGTCCCTAAGTTACCTGGGTCTTGAAGGCCATCTAATAAAAGAAACTTCCCATCAGCAAGAGCTACTTCACTCTCGTGTTTCTCACAAACAGCAAATACGCCTTGCGTCGTTTCTGTTTCACGAAGTACTTTTACGATTGCTTCAGGTACGATATACATTTCCACATCATTAACTGTCCAATCTTTCGGAAGATCTGTCTGATCAGAAACGATAAGTTCTGTTACAACTCCTGCTTTTAAAGCTTCTTCCACTAAGTGGAATCCTTCTACAAAAAATAAACCTTTTTTATCGCGCTCTTTTTTCGTCTGCAGCTTTTTCCACTGCTTCACACGCGGATTTTGCACTGAATCAATGTTTTTCATAATATGTATTTCCCTCTCTTCTTGTCTTATCATTATAGCCTATTTTTCATACATATTTACATAAAAAAGAACAAAAACTAACGTCAGTTTCAATTCTGAAGAAGAGGTGAAAGCAATGAGTTTTAATTTACGCGGTGCTGTATTAGCGAATGTATCTGGAAATTCACAAGATCAATTACAAGAAACGATTGTCGATGCAATTCAAAGCGGTGAAGAAAAAATGCTTCCAGGTCTTGGCGTTTTATTCGAAGTCATTTGGAAAAATGCTGATGAAAATGAAAAACACGAAATGTTAGGAACACTGGAGCAAGGATTAAAAAAATAAACAATAAAAGGTCACCTTAGAAAAAAACTAAGGTGACCTTTTATGTCTATAAAATTTTTCTTCTCCTAAACATTTCTACTTTACTAACGCTACACAGATGGAGTACAATATTCAAAATACATTTAAACCGATCGATTTTCTTTATAGACACCATTAGATAAAAAGGAGTGAATGTTTTATGCACCGTATTACGCTTGAACAAATTTTCAAACACCATATTACACAAAAATACGTAAATCGTTCTGGGATGGTCCACGCGATTGCTGTCGCTTACCATGCGTTTCACTTAGCTAAAAAGCATCACGCCTCAGTCGATGCTGCAACAAAAGCTGGTTTCCTTCATGATATCGGACATCACACATGGTACAGTGAGGGAGAATGGGATTATGACTTGTATAAAAAGAATGATATCCATGCAATTAAAGGAGCAGAAAGAGCTCATAAATTACTTATTAGATTAGGAGAACATCCGAAACTAGCAAAAGAAATTTCTATCGCGATTCTTCTTCATACAGATTCTTTCTTAGTACAGCAAGAAATTGAAAGGACATCTCTTCAAAACATTATTAAATGGGCAGATGAAGCAGATGAAGAACCGGGCGGAGCGCACCATTATAGAACGATTTCTTATGAAAAAGCACTTAAAGCTATTCAGCAGTTAGACCGATTGGTAGAACGTGAATTACAAATAGAGCAATCAAAATCGAATAACAAGGCAGAACATAGTTATCAATAAGAAAGAGGCATCACTATAGGGTGATACCTCTTTTATTATTTTATGGAAAATACACCTTTGTATGTAATATTTAAACATTACACCCGAAAACGAAATGTTTTATAATTAAATATACAAATATAAAGAGGTGATTTTATAAATGCAACCCGCTACACAACTTTCTAATGAACAGAAATACTCTATGTCATGGGGACAATTTATTAGCTCCGTTTTATTCGCTTTTTTCGGAACCGGACTTATTACTGTGTTCCTCGCAATGCCCTTAACAATTTATACAGCAGGTCTTACAGATAAAAAGCAAATTGCCCTGTATGAATCTATCGTAAATACCGCAAGTACCGTATTACAACTAGCCGTGTTGTTATTCTTCATTTTTAAATTCGAACCCGCAAAAAAATTACTACTAAAATCATTTAACTTTAAAGCACTGAAAGAATGGCGTACATACGTATACTTACTTCTTTTCTTCGCTATAAACATTTTACTCAATTACATCTTATTAAATTATATGTTCCAAGACGCAACAAAGCAGCAATCTTCCGCACTAAACTTAGACGTTTTTAAGCAGTATCAAATATTATTACTTCTCGGTTTCGCTATACTTACACCAATTTTTGAAGAACTTATTTTCCGTGGCTTTATACTTCGCTTCTTCTCAGAGCGCTTTCCATTTTGGATTGCAGCGATCTTAACAAGCTTCTTCTTCGGTATCGCTCATACATACTCACTTGGAGTAATGGTCATTACTTTCTTCATGGGATTATTAATGGCGATTTTATGTAAAAAAACAAAATCCATTATTCCAGCTATGTTATTTCATATTATGAATAATATGTTGGCATTCTTAAGTTAGAAAGAGGTATCATCGCGATACCTCTTTTCACTCTTTTATCACAACTTCAAACTCTTCTTCCGTTAACACTTTTCGATAATTCGTTTTCTTTTCTCTCTCTTCACCAGAAGTTAGAACAGGCGTCAGAACAATTTTCGTTACACGATCTTCTAGTTTTTCAAATCGCCAATAACTATTTTTCGATAGTGTAAGGCCTGAATGTGGTATTAACTCTTTTCCATCTTGATCTTTCGCGATAAATTTCACCTCTAATTTTGTTCCATTCAACATCTTATAGTTCAACTTCGCAGATATAGGAGAAACTTTTAAATCTTCCACTTCTATTTTTTGACCATTTTCTAATTTAAAATGCTTATGGATTGGGATTGTTTTCGTTTCAGCTTTTATTTTGTCTCCAGACGCTTTGAAGGAAAAGCCCCATTCTCCTTTCCATGTTGAATTGCCCTCTTTTAAAGAAATATCCCTATATACAACTTGTACATCACATTCTCCACGAATTTCTAGAGGATTCATTTCATCATCTTTTAAATCTATATTTGAAAAAAATGTATACGTGTACTCATTTATTTTCTTGTCTCCACCACTACCACTGCCATTTAACTGTTTTCCATTTATATAAATATCAGGACTAGGATAAGAACCCTCTAAATTGATTCGACTAGACTTAAACGTACTATTAACAATAATCTGCCCTTCATCTATCATCACTTCATCTAACCGTACTTCTACACCGTTATCATAAACTGTTTGTCCTATTGTCGTTTTATATTCTTTTAAAGGTTCGCCTCTACTGTTTACGTAGTCTTCCATTTTACTTCCGATTAACGGTATATCTGCAATCATTCTTCTCATATCTACAGTCATCATTATGATAAATAATGCCGCAGCAGATGTTATAATCGCTACATTCCGTTTCGTATGAGCTTTGTTCTTGTTTATTTTTTTACGAACTCGCTTTTTTATTTTCTGTTTCTCTATATGAGTTAAGTTAATCTCTTCATATTCATTCTCATCCATTTTTATATCATTTAACATTCCATATGGGTCTTTCATTCCCTTCACCTCTTCTCTTATTTATTTCATCCGGTTATGTAAAAATAATGCCCTTAACTTCTTTCGACCTCTTGATAGACGATTGTATATAAAAGAAGTTTTCACTCCCATTTTCTCCGCAATATCTTCTACACTATCTTCTTCCACGTAATGCTTCATAAAGATTTCTTTATCGTTCTTCTTTAAATGATTTAATATATGTTCCATATCATTACTAATTTCTCTTTTAGTCGTATCGGTATGTACCGCTATTTCATCTATGTGATCTATCCCATTTTCATTTACTGCCTTCTCATATTTTCTCGCATAATCGATAGATTTATATTTTGTAATAGCCGCAATCCAATTTTTTAAAGTATTTTTCTCTTCATCATACTTTTCAATATGATTCCAAATCGCCAATAACACATCATCCATACATTCCTCTTGCACATCTTCGAACGAAGCTAAATGCTTCTGAATAATACTTTTTATAAGTCCGCCGTACTGGTCGATAATAAAATATAATGCTTTTTCGTTCCTTTTCCTTAGCTGATTCACAACGTTCTCTTCTGTAATTTTCACGAGCCCCCTCCTCTCTAACTTACTCTACATCTATTAATTCGTATCGGTACTACTCATTTCTATCAATTTATACATATTCATTAATAATATCCAAAATAAACCTTATGCAGTAAAATATAACTCATTAACTAGAGGGAGATTATATATGCACGTTTTGAGCTTACTTTGGATTTTCTATGTACCACTTCTTACTCTATGTGGGCTTTTTGGCGGTATTTTTTTAATTATTGCAGGAATTAAACATCGCAAATTGCTCATTTGTTTAACAGGGATACTCAGCCTATCCTTTACCTTGCTACCTTATGTTTTTTGGAGCATGGGGATTAATGGTGATACAATCCTTCCTATTCCAACTTCTCTATACTGGATCCTTTTTTCTTTAACTGGATTATTAGCGGGATTCATTGGGTTAAAAGCAAAAATTAAAAGTATACGCAATATGGGATTCATTATTTTTATTGCAGGAATATTAGGGGTTATTTTTTGGGGACTCATGTCTGCAGGGGATTCATTCTATATTTAGTTGAATTCCTTTTATAAAAAGCACAAAAAAAGCAGGGAAATTAATTCCCTGCTTTTCTATTTGATTTATTGCCTGACGGTAAGAAGAACGATAACACCCAAGCAATCCCTGCGAGTATCGTTGCAATTAAGAAGGCATCGTTAATACCGTTAATTGCAGATAGCTTTGAAATTTGTCCAAATAATAGTTGCGTGCTCATCGCATCTCCTGCTTGCGCTGATCCAGCAATAGCTGCTAAACTTTGCCCCATGCCGTGTACTTTATCAACTAAAATTGGGTTTGACGTTGTTAACATGTTGCCGTAATCTGCTACGTGAGCAGTCGTTTGTTGGGTCATAAGTGTAATTAATATCGCTGTTCCAATTGAACCAGCTACTTGTCTTGACGTATTTTGCGTTGCTGTACCGTGAGAAATTAATTTCATCGGCAGTGCGTTCATACCTGCTGTCATAATTGGCATCATAATGAATGACATACCAATCGAACGTATAATATAATCCGTCATAATAACGCTATACGGTGTATCCATCGATAACGTTGTGAATTCATATGTCGCAAACGTTGTAATGGCTAAACCGACAATTGCTAACGGACGAATACCATACTTATCAAATAGTTTACCTGCAATAGGTCCCATGATCCCCATAATTAATGATCCTGGCAGTAGTAATAAACCTGATTCTATCGGTGTGAAACCGCGAATGTTTTGCAGATATACCGGAAGTAATAACATACCTCCGAATAATGCCATCGTAACAATTGCATTAATTACTAAAGTAAAAGTAAATACTGGGTATTTAAACACTTGTAAATCAAGCATTTTATTGTCCGTTGTTAGCTCTCTCCAAATAAATACCGCAATACCTACTACACCAATGATAAGTGAAATAACAACCTCTGCACTAGTCCAACTATTATTTCCTGCTTCACTAAATCCGTACAATAAGCTACCTAGTCCAATACTTGAACTAACAACACCGAATACATCTAACTTCGTTTTAGATACTGGCTGAGCTAGTGTAAAGAATTTTAAAGATAGGAATGTAATAATTAAACCGATGATAAACATCGCATAGAACATTAAGTTCCAGCTATAGTTTTCAATCACCCAGCCCGTTACAGTTGGTCCGATAGCTGGTGCTAAAATCATCGCTACACCTAGTAATCCCATCGCTGCTCCGCGCTTATGAGGCGGGAATAATGTCATGAAAATATTCATACCAACCGGCATTAAAATACCTGCACCCACCGCCTGAATAACGCGGCCCGTCATCATCATTGTAAAGTTTCCTGAAATAGCACAAATGATAGATCCTACCGTGAAGAATAACATTGCCGCTACGAATAATTTACGATACGTAAATCGTGAAACTAAAAAGGCACTAATCGGTACTAAAATACCATTTACAAGCATGAAGCCTGTAATTAACCATTGTGCTGTTGAAGTTGATACATTAAATTCATTCATTAACGGAGGCAATGCAACGTTAATAATTGTTTGGTTTAAAATAGAAACGAACATGCCGAGAATTAATACAGCTACAACTGCTTTTACGTTCACATTTTCTACAGGCGTAGACATTTGTTTTTTCCGCACTTCTTTTTCTTGTTTTACTTCTTCTTGCTTTCCTGTTTCTAACTCAACTACATTAGAAATTTCTGCTTCTTGCTTTCGTTCAATTTCTTTCTCTTCTGTTTCTACCTTACTTACTTCTATTTTATTTACGGCTGGGACTTGTTCTTCTCCCACGTTCGTTTTTTTCTTTCGTAAAAGACGATTTACAAGGAAGAAGACGATTATACAAAATAGTGCATATCCTGCAATTGCAATTGAGGACATCTCATCTCCCCCTTACTTATGAATACGAACTGACACATTCATTCCAGGAACAATATTTACTGATTTACTATGATCTAAAGAAATTTTAACTGGTACTACTTGTGTTACTTTCGTATAGTTCGCTGTTGCGTTGCTTGATGGTAACATAGAGAATGTATTCGCTGTTGTTAATCCAACTTGCTCTACTTTTCCTGATAACGTTGTATCTGGGTATGCATCTACATACACATCTACATCTTGACCTTTTTGTACATCGTCAACATCTGTTTCTTCAATGTTTGCTGTTACCCATAAGTTGTTCATATCAAATGCATAAGCAATTGGGCTACCTGCTCCAACGAAAGCATTTGTCGTTGCATTTGATTGTACAATTGTTGCATTTTGTGGAATTGTTACATCTACTGTTTGTTCTCCATTTGCTGCCGCTACAGTAACAGCACCTAATTTATCATTTTCATTGTAATTCTTTCCTACTTCAGCTTTCCAGTCAGTTAATTTACCTGCTACTGGTGATGCAATCGGAATTACCTTTCCATCAATTTTTGCATTTTCTGTTTTTAAATAATTTTCCGCTTGATTGTAATAGTAATAACCGCCAATACCGCCGCCAACTAGTACAATTAATGTGATAATGTTGATAATCACCATTCTTCGAAACTGATTCATTGCATTCCTCTCCTTATATCGCATATAATTTTTTTCTAAACTATTTACGTCCTTATTGTTTAGATTGTTTAATTGTTAATTATATTAACTTTTAAACAAAAAAATCACACCATCTGCGGTGTAAATTGAAATTTATCTACCTGCGAGCGGTGCTGATTTCTGAAGGACTATCGTTTATAATTATAAATAATTATTTTGAATCTACAACCGACAATTTACGCATGAAATGTCGCTTAAACAACAATATAATACCTATATGTTGTTTAAGTATAGAAAATTAAACGAGGGGAAGTAAAAATGTCTATTAAAAATACAAATGATCCACGTGTAAAGCGGACGAGACAACTCATACAGGATGCTTTTGTCGCTTTAGTAGGCGAAAAAGGATTTGATGATGTAACTGTTCAACATATTGCAGAACGTGCTCCTGTAAATCGCGCTACGTTTTATAGCCATTACCATGATAAATATGACCTATTAGACAAAAGCATTGAAGAAATGTTAGAGAAGTTAACAGAAGTTATTAAGCCGAAAAATAGAAATAAAGAAGAGTTTCAACTTACATTTGATTCACCACATCCGACATTTTTGGCTTTGTTCGAACATATCGCAGAAAATGTGAACTTCTATAACGTTATGCTTGGTGATAAAGCCGCTGGAAACTACTCTTATAAAATGATGAAAACAATACAAACACATTTAACATTAAGCTTGTCTATTTCACAGCCAGATGATAAAGATCTTATGGTTCCTCGTGATATTTTAATTAGTTATGTGACAGGAGCTCATATCGGGATGATTATGTCATGGTTAAAAAGAGGGATGATTTATACCCCGCATTTTATGGCCATGCAATTAACTCGTTTAATTATTTTAGGAGCTCATACTGCTGCAGGATTAGAACGACCTTTTTAAAACATAAAAAAGCGAAGGAAGATCTCCTTCGCTTTTTCTATTAATTAAATGTAATGTTATGTACAGCCTCTTTATCAAGACGTTTAATAACTTCTACAATTAACTTCACTGCATTTTCATAGTCATCACGGTGTAACATTGCCGCATGAGAATGAATGTAGCGCGTTGCAATCGTAATTGCCATAGACGGAATACCATTTACAGCAATATGAATGGCACCTGCATCCGTTCCTCCGCCCGCTACTGAATCATATTGATACGGAATTTCTAATTCGTCAGCAACATCAACTACAAAGTCACGTAAACCAGTATGACCAATAACAGACGCATCATATAAAATAATCTGTGGTCCATCGCCCATTTTACTTTGCGCTTCTTTTGCCGTTACACCTGGCGTATCTCCAGCGATGCCAACATCTACTGCGAACGCGATATCTGGTTTAATATAATTCGCAGATGTTTTCGCGCCACGAAGGCCAACTTCTTCTTGTACAGTCCCTACGCCGTATACAACGTTTGGATGCTTTTCATCTTTTAACTGCTTTAATACGTCAATTGCAATTGCACAACCAATTCGGTTATCCCATGCTTTTGCAAGTAACATTTTTTCATTTTTCATCACTTGGAATTCAAAGTAAGGTACAACTTGATCTCCTGGTCGTACGCCCCACTCCATTGCCTCTTCTTGGCTAGAAGCACCAATATCGATGAACATGTCTTTAATTTCAACTGGCTTTTTACGCGCTTCTGGAGGTAAGATGTGCGGTGGTTTTGAACCAATTACACCTGTTACATCTCCTTTACGCGTTACAATTGTCACGCGCTGCGCAAGCATAACTTGTGACCACCAGCCACCAACCGTTTGGAAACGAAGGAAACCTTTGTCATCAATTTGCGTGATCATAAAGCCGACTTCATCTAAATGACCTGCAACCATAATTTTCGGGCCGTTTTCTTCCCCTACTTTTTTCGCAACTAAGCTTCCTAAATTATCAGTAGAAAGTTCGTCCGCAAACGGCTCAATATATTTCTTCATTACTTCGCGTGGTTCACGCTCGTTACCCGCAATACCACGTGCATCTGTTAATTCTTTTAGCATTGTCAATGTCGCGTCTAATTTTGTCATTGCCAACACCCTCCTTTTTCTTCAGTCACTTCATTATACAAAAGGAAATTGAAATATTCAAAAATTAAATCAGTATCCTTGTGTTTGACGCTGATGATTTACTTCATTTTTATCTAAATATGCCTTTTCAATCTCTTCTTGCTCAAACTCTAGCGCTTGTCCAAGTCGAAGATAGCTTGTAAATAATTCAATATAGTTCGTAATAGATGGTTGATCTGTAAAACGAATTACTTTGGCATATGTGTCTAAGAAAATTTCTACTTGTGTTTTATTCGTTTGTGCACATTTATAGAATAGGAAGTTTTTATCAATACCTAAATCAATTCCGATTGATAAAATAAAATGCAAGCCATCTACGTATTCTTCTAATATTACTTCACGTTCTGATGCTGGTTTGTTGCTCCAATATTTAAAACAACGTGTTTCATTTGCAAGTTCTCCAATTTCTACAAGAAGAGCTAACATTTTTTCTTTTAACAACTTTTTCGGTTGTAAATCATGCTCTTTCACAATACGGTCATCTAATTCTTTTTGTAATTTAAATAGTTGTAGTAAGTCCATTCTATTGTCCTCCTCCAACATCGCATTTTACGCAACAATGTTGTTTCATCTCAAAGTTCATTATTATTTTTCGTTTCTTATTAATAAGTCAGCCATTTATCTCTTTACAAAATAGCTTGTCCTTAATTTACAAATACGTTTCAATCATCACTATTAGATTGTTCACTCCGATTGGTGATAGTTAATCATTATCCGGGGATTGTCCACTGATAAAAAATTTATTTTATCTGATGAAAGTTCCATATCATCTTTCCATTATAGCAGTGTCGTTTCAGGTAGGAAAGATACTCTTCTTTCCAAAGGGGGATAATTGAAAAAAGCCAGGAGAATTCTCCTGGCTTCATATATATATTCTTCTATATCACTATAGCTTTTATATTGATTTTGTCATATCGATAACGACATACTTCTCTTTGCATACAAATAAAAAAACCTTAGAAGAAAAATCTTCTAAGGTTTCAACTAATTAATTAGTTAATGTTGTTTTTTGCAACTGTTGCTAATTCAGCGAAAGCTTTTTCGTCATGAACAGCTAAGTCAGCAAGCATCTTGCGGTTAACTTCGATGCCAGCATTTTTAAGACCGTGCATTAAGCGGCTGTAAGAAAGACCATTCATACGAGCTGCTGCGTTGATACGTGTAATCCATAATTTACGGAAGTCACGTTTCTTTTGACGACGGTCACGGAATGCATACATTAGAGATTTCATAACCTGTTGGTTAGCAACCTTGAATAATGTACTCTTAGAACCGTAGTAACCTTTTGCTAATTTTATAACTTTTTTACGACGTTGACGAGTAACTGTACCACCTTTTACTCTTGGCATAATATTACCTCCTAATTGTTCTATATATCAGCCGAACTTATTTTAAGTTGTCAAGCATTTGACGAATGCGTTTGAAGTCACCAGCGCTTACTACACCAGCTTTACGTAGTTTACGTTTAGCTTTTGTAGATTTGTTAGCGAATAAATGGCTTGTGTAAGCGTGAGAACGTTTCAGTTTACCTGATCCAGTCTTTTTGAAACGCTTTGCAGAGCCGCGATGAGTTTTTTGTTTAGGCATAGGTATTTCCTCCTCTATCTATTACTTATCGTTTTTCGGTGCTAAAACTAAGAACATACTACGTCCTTCCATTTTAGGCTTAGATTCAATTGTACTAACTTCAGCACAAGCTTCTGAGAAGCGATCTAAAACACGTTGACCGATTTCTTTATGAGTAATGGCACGTCCTTTAAAGCGAATTGACGCTTTAACCTTGTCGCCTTTCTCTAAAAACTTGATAGCATTACGAAGTTTTGTGTTAAAGTCGTGTTCATCAATTGTTGGACTTAAACGAACTTCTTTCATGCTAATTACTTTTTGATTTTTGCGCTGTTCTTTTTCTTTCTTCTGTTGCTCAAAGCGGAATTTACCGTAGTCCATAATGCGGCATACTGGCGGTTTCGCATTTGGAGCAACTAATACTAAATCAAGATTAAGATTTGCAGCTAAGTCTAAAGCGTCATTACGAGACTTGATTCCAAGTTGATCGCCATTTGCACCAACTAAACGTACTTCACGTGCACGAATTTGCTCGTTAATCATCATATCCTTGCTAATAGTAAGCCACCTCCAAGGTTTTTTCAGAACATCTTTTGTAGTCATAGAACCCGACAAAAAAAGTGCGGGCATACGACACCCACACTTGTAAATTCTTAAGTAAGAAATACATTTACCTGTAAACTGCGAATGCGTCCATCAGGTGAGAAGCGGGTGCTTCTACTTGTTCCACAAAACAATATTCTATTATCCTTGATGAGTTTATCATAGGACATGACGTCTGTCAAGAAGACGCGATGTGTTTTACTAACAACAAGAAATATTGTAACAAACAACTAACATACTTGCAATACTTTTTTATGATAAGTATTGTTTGGTTATTTTTTCTAGTTTTTCTTTTTTCTAATACATAAGAAAGCCGCGGTATACCGCGGCTCTGTCTTATCGTTTTCCTTCTACTTTAATCATATCAACAAAAGCATCTAATGCAATTGTTTCTGATTTTTGTTCACCATATTTACGTACGTTTACGCCGTTTTCAGTTACTTCATTGTCACCTACTACAAGCATGTACGGAATTTTTTGCATTTGTGCTTCACGGATTTTGTAACCAATTTTCTCTTCACGAGTATCTAATTCAACACGGATACCAGCACGACGTAATTCATCTTGTACTTTCTTCGCATAGTCTAAATGTACTTGCGGAGAAACTGGAATTACTTGCGCTTGAACTGGAGCTAACCAAGTTGGGAATGCACCTTTGTATTCTTCAATTAAGAAGGCTACGAAACGTTCCATAGTTGATACAACACCACGGTGAATTACAACTGGACGATGTTGTTTACCGTCTTCACCAACGTAAGATAATTCAAAGCGTTCTGGAAGTAAGAAGTCTAATTGTACAGTTGAAAGTGTTTCGTCTTTTCCAAGAGCAGTACGAACTTGAACGTCAAGTTTTGGACCGTAGAATGCCGCTTCACCTTCAGCTTCATAGTAATCAAGACCCATTTCATCCATAGCTTCTTTTAACATACCTTGTGCTTTTTCCCACATCTCATCATCAGCATAGTACTTTTTAGTATCAGCTGGGTCACGATAAGATAGACGGAATGAATAGTTCTCTAAACCGAAATCTTTGTACACTTCTAGAGTTAAGTTTACAACACGTTTTAACTCTTCTTTAATTTGATCTGGGCGAACGAAAATGTGCGCATCGTTTAAAGTCATTCCGCGTACACGTTGTAATCCAGATAATGCTCCAGACATTTCATAGCGGTGCATTGTTCCAAGTTCCGCAATACGGATTGGTAATTCACGGTAGCTGTGAATATCATTTTTATAAACCATCATGTGGTGAGGGCAGTTCATCGGACGAAGAACTAACTCTTCATTATCCATTTCCATTGATGGGAACATACCATCACGGTAGTGATTCCAGTGACCAGAAGTTTCATAAAGCTCTCTGCTTCCTAGTACTGGAGTGTATACGTGATCATAGCCTAAGCTTGCTTCTTTATCAACGATGTAACGCTCGATAATGCGGCGGATAGTTGCACCTTTTGGTAACCAAAGTGGTAAACCTTGTCCTACTTTTTGGCTATTAGTAAATAGTTTTAATTCTTTACCTAATTTACGGTGATCACGCTCTTTCGCTTCTTCAAGCATACGTAAGTGCTCATCTAATTCTGCTTTCTTAACGAATGCAGTACCGTAAATACGTTGTAGCATTTTATTATTGCTATCGCCGCGCCAGTAAGCACCTGCAACGCTTAATAATTTAAATACTTTAATTTTCCCTGTAGATGGAAGGTGAACACCACGGCAAAGGTCGAAGAATTCGCCTTGCTCATAGATTGAAATAACTGCATCTTCTGGAAGATCGTTAATTAAATCTAATTTTAACTCATCGCCGATTTCTTCAAAGCGACGAAGTGCTTCTGCACGTGGCACTTCATGACGAACGATTTCTAAGTTCTCGTTCACAATTTTTTGCATTTCTTTTTCGATTTTCTTGAAGTCTTCAACTGTAATTGCTTCTTCCATATCAATATCATAGTAGAAGCCATTTTCAATTACTGGACCAATGCCAAGCTCAAGCTTAGCATCTTTATATAAACGTTTTAACGCTTGTGCTAATAGGTGGGCTGTTGAATGGCGTAAAATGTATAAGCCATCTTCAGAATCTAATGTAATAATAGAAACTGCACCATCTTCTTCGATTGGTGTAACAAGATCGATCATCTCATCGTTTAATTTTCCAGCCACAGCTTTTTTCTTTAAGCCTGGGCTAATAGAAGCTGCGATTTCTTCAGTTGTTACGCCTTTTGGAAACTCCTTCACAGCTCCATCAGGGAAAGTAATTTTAACTACATCTGCCATCACTGGTCACTCCTCTTTTTTTCAAAATAAAAAACACTCATCCCGTAAAAAGGGACGAGTGTTGAATTCGTGGTTCCACCCTTGTTCCAATTAACATTATTGTTAATTGCTCAAGTTCAACATAACGGTGTTGTCCGTTAGCAATTACTAGAAAAAACCGTTCACTGCTAAAGTTTAGAGGTGGTAAGTAATAATCCCGTATTAGGAAGCTCACACCCTAAGGCTTCCCTCTCTGAAAA
Organism: Bacillus wiedmannii; assembly: GCF_001583695.1. Lineage (GTDB taxonomy): Bacteria > Bacillota > Bacilli > Bacillales > Bacillaceae_G > Bacillus_A > Bacillus_A wiedmannii. Next base: position 46,973 of record NZ_LOBC01000039.1, read on the forward strand.
TCGTAGAAAACTACTCATGTCCTCATCATGACATTTCAATATATTTCATTTATGTAGGTAATTATATGCTCAAAAACTTAGAAAATCAAGGGCGTTACCTTTATTTTTTAAATTTTTCACATTGCGCTCAAACTCATGTAATCCATGTAATTGAACCCGTTCTTGAAATACATTTCGCAAAGTAATAATCATATTATGGTCTTGTTCTTTCGTATATAAATAAATTTTTTTCGGCGAAATAGAAAGAAGTGGTGCAATTACTTTCGTATCAATATATACATCCTTTTGCTTCAATAATTCCTCATCTATATATTGGACCAATTTCTCCTGTTTTAAACGTCTACCTTTATCATCATAGAAAATAAAGCTTTCATCAAAAACAAGATGCACACAGGACAAACGTGATTTTCGGCTACGCACTTGTTGCCTTAGCGTCTCAATAAACATTTGATATTCTTGTTCCAACTTATACTCATCAATCGACACTTCAGCAAGCTTAGCTACCATTTCCCTATATGTACGAAGGCGAAAACGAACATATGATGAAAACGAGAACGAAAGCGGATCACAAAGCCAGTTATTTAAAGAGGATTTAATATATGATTCAAATGTGTGACGTGTTAATTCTCGAGCAATCTCTTTTCTTCTTCCCTTTAAAATCTCTTGTGCCATATGCAATATTTGATGACACTCTTCCTCTTCTTCATAAAAAAACTTCTCTTTTAAGATTGTATAAATCCACTCATTTTGCTTTACATTCACAATGAAATATACCATTACCGGCAATAAAATCTTTTCAATATAATTCGATTCACATACTGGTATATGAATCACCACTTTTTGTTCCTGTAAATACACACTCGTTTCCTTATATAACAGTTCCGCTCTTTTCAATAGTTGTCTATATACATGCATAGCATCATTTTTTTCTTCGAAGCAAATTTCAATCACTTTTGTCCCCCCTTTTATCCCTGCTCTAAAGGATTGTATCTATACGTTACAAATCCTATAAGAGTCCGTCCCGTGGAAGTTCACTCTTAGTAGAATTACATTTCCTATCGTTAGAAAATCCACTCAATACGGCTTGCTAATTTTATATATATTAAGGGAGGGAGAAAAAAATGATACAAGCTACAATGAATTTTCTATAAGAAGTTTTTCGTTTTACAATTCACCTATTCTGAAAAGTGTTCAAAACGAAAAAAGAGCAAGCTTTTCAGCTTACTCTTTACTTATGACGTCGGTTTTTCCCGCCAATCGGAATTGGCTTCGCTAAATATTTAATTCGTTCCATAATACGTGCTGCTTTCATTTGTTCTGCTTCACCACGCTGTGTATACGTTAAATGATGTTCCAATTCCTTGAAATCAAAGTTAGACGTAAAGAACGTCGGTAAGTTTTCTAACATACGGAATTGCAAAATTGCACCAAGCACATCGTCACGCACAAAGCTTGACATCGCTTCTGCTCCGATATCATCTAGCATTAAAACTTGTACGCGTTTCACTGCATCAATCTTTTCCCCAATCGAGTTATCTTGAATCGAACTTTTAATTTCACGTAGAAATTCAGGGAAGTATACGAGCATCGAACTTATTTTCTTTTGAGCAAGCTCATTCGCCATTGCTCCTAACAAATACGTTTTCCCTACACCAAATTTACCGTACAAATATAAACCTTGTACTTTTTTACCAGGTTCATATGCACTTAAAAATTCATTGGCAGCACCAATTGCATCAATACGCGCATCTAAATCTGAAGGATCTAAGTTTTCCATCGTTGCCTGTAAAATGTCAGTTGGCATATATACACTTTGAACGAGTTTTTCATATTTCTTTCTCTCGTCATATGCTACTTTTCTAACGCAACGATCGTATTGAATATCAATCATCTTCCCTTGGATAACGAGCTTCGGCTCATATCCTTGCAGCATGTTTTTACACGAACCTAGATCCGGACAATCTACGCAACCTACACTTTGTCCAATATATTCGTATAACTTCACAAGGCTGCGCTCAATCATAGAAGTTGTTACTTCACCTTGATGTTCGTCTATAAATTCTTTCACACGCGGATGTGCCATTACTTCCGCCTTTAATACTTCGTATCTATTTTTAAAATTTTTATTTTCCATTAACTTTGCAAATGAATTTTGAATATGCTCCATTTTCTCACCTCAAAGAGCGTTCATTCTCTTCTATTAATCACGCTTATATTTTTTTAACACTTCTTCTAGTCGTTTTCGTTCATCATCTAACGTACTTGCATCTTTTTTCTTACTTACATCTTTCTTCACTGTTTCTTTCTCTTGTTCTTTCGGCTCTTCTTTCAGCCAATCTGGTACCATTTCTTTTCTTATCGTTTTCTTCGACGTACGGCCTTTTTTCTTCGTCTCAGCCCATTCTTGATATTGACGATTTTCTTCTTTCGCTAACGCCATTGCTTCAGCTACTGTACCGACCTTTTTACGTGCCCAATGCCCAGCAATTTTCTCCACATACGTTTTCGCAAGCTTCATATCTGAGCGTAGCATAACGTAATAAATAAGTACATTCACAACACCTGGCGTTAATTTTTGATTGATCATTACATCTTCAACGATCTGCAAGTCAGCCTTTGTCGCCTCTGCACCACCAGAGATTTCTTTTAATAGTTGTTTTGGTGAGATTTCCTCTAACTGTTTTATTAACATCTCTTCTTGCGTAGAAGGCTCTTTCCCTTCCATCATACGTGCAGCGTGAGGTTGTACTCTTTCACTTAATACAGGTAACGCTTGACCGTTTTCGAACTGATACCAATCACGCGCTCCTTTTCTAAGCCTTTCGATATCAATTGTCTGCATCTCTGTCACCGTACCAAGAACGATATTTTGCATCGATAACACATCTACATCGTACACGTAAGCAAGTGTACTGACACATTCTCGCACTTGATCTGTAATCGCCTTTTTAGGGACAAGAGCGGACAAGCCATCTACAAATAAGGAGAAATCAAAGAAATCATTCCAAACTTTTGGAGAGTCTCCCTTCTCGTTACTTGGCATAGCTGTCGTTTTTGGAATACGAAGATCTTCTTGCGCATGCTCAAGCTGTCCTGGATTAAACGAACCAAACACATCATTGAAAGAACGCGTAACATTTTCATAAGAAGCAAAATCAAATTCTTCTTCTAAGAAATATTGCTTTACTTGATTATATTTTGTCCGACTCAATCGATTGTATAAAAAGATGCTTAACACAATATCATCAAAAAACTGCTTCGGAGATAAAGGTGGTTGCAATTCGTATATAAACATTCGAATATCTTTTTCTTTCTTAATATATACCTTCAAAAGCCCAATTGCTTCTAACTTTACTCGTTCCTCATATATTTCGGGAAGCTGCATTTGCATGGTCACCATAAGGGAATGATGTGTATTCTCTTTTCCAAACACACGATCTTGCTCTAACTCTCCCCATAGTGTCATGTACAAGCTAAAAGCTCTACTACCTATTAACGGCTGATACAACATCGTTAACACTTTTCGGTCGTAATTATGCAGTAACCCTTTCGCACATACTTTATAACGATCAATTGGCAATAGCTCCATCCATGACTGTTTTTCCATTCTTGCTTTTCCTTTCTCTCATCCAATCTATCCTCTACTTCATTCGTTCTATCTTCATTATATAATTTCTTAGCGAAAAAGAGCTATTAGCTTTCGCTTCTAGCTCTCTTATCTCATTACTTACGGTATGTAAAGAGAATAAAATACAACTTCTACTCTCTTTCTTTTTGCAGTATATCTTTTAATTCTTCAATAAATACATTTAAATCTTTAAATTGGCGATATACAGAAGCAAAACGCACGTAAGCAACATCATCAATATCACGCAGTTCTTCCATAACAATTTCACCAATCATATCACTTTTCACTTCTGATATACCTAAATTACGAAGTTCACGTTCCACACTTTGAGTTACTTCTTCTAATTGTCTTAAAGATACTGGTCTTTTTTCGCACGCTTTAATTAAGCCGCGCAAAATCTTTTCTTTATTAAACTCTTCTCGTGTGCCTTCTTTTTTTACAACGATAAGAGGTGACTCTTCTACTCTTTCAAATGTCGTAAAGCGACTTAAACAACTTTCACACTCTCTCCTTCTTCGAATAGAGCGCCCCTCGTCTACCGGACGCGAATCTAACACTCTTGTACCATTATGCGAACAGGATGGACAACGCAATATATTCACTCCTTTACACTATACTCTTTATTTTTTCTCTACTTACTTCATCTGACAATATATATACAATATTATATAACTCATTCTAACTCTCTTACCACTTTAAGTTTAAGCACATTATTTTATCATCTCGTTTTCAAAAATAAGATGGTAGATGGGGTGCTAACTTATTCGTAAGAGCTCAATTTATCTCACTAACGAGTACGTTATATTTTCCCTTTTTTATAAACTAAAAAAGAGGTGCATTATACACCTCTTTACATTTTAAATCAATTATGTTCTTTTTTAAAGAGCTTTTGTTTCTCTCTGCTTAATTTCGAAGCTACCAGTGCCTCGAGGAAGCTCGATGCTCTCACGCGTTTTCGCGTTTAAACCTTCTGCAATATATTCTGCAGCAACATTTGGATCAATACGATCCCCACAAGTATAAACATCAATACTTGCGTAACCGTGCTCCGGAAAGCTATGAATTGTTAAATGTGATTCCGAGATAATTACTACTCCACTTACACCTTGTGGTGCAAATTTATGGAAAGCAACCTCACGCACTTCAGCACCAGCTCTCAGTGCTGCATCCACAAATAATTGTTCAATATACGGCATGTCATTAAGCTTGTCGAAATCGCAATCCCAAAGTTCAGCGATTACGTGACGACCCATCGTATCCATAGTATCCATTCTACAGTTCCCCCTTGTAAATTTATTCTAACTGTTCGAATTGAAAACTAATTTGCAATTTGGCTTGCTCCACTACCACGGGGGAAAGTTAGTCCAGAGAGGTCCTAACCCTTTAAGTAGTGACTACGTACCTCAGCTCTTAAGTTTACGAGTGTTAGTATACTTTGTTTATTTTCATTTTGCAACAACAGTTTTTTCGATTTTCTGTCATATTTTCCTCTTTACTTTTCCCTAAAAAAAATAAACGATTCACAAATACAGTAATCACAACGTTTCGTGGTATGTCCACTTTCAAAAATATACTTATATAATTTTTTTCCTTTTCAGAAAAAAATAAAAAAAGAGGGCAAATATTCACTTGCCCTCTCCCTTATTCACTTAAATATGTTGCACATTTTTTTGTTTCGCTAATTCGTCAACAACTAACGTTACAAGATCTACAACACGACGAGAGTAGCCCCACTCGTTATCATACCAAGCAAGTACTTTCACTTTACGATCACCCATTACCATTGTAGATAAACCATCAATAATAGCTGAGTGTGTATTTGTATTAAAGTCAATAGATACTAAAGGCTCTTCGCTGAATTCTACAATGCCTTTTAACGCACCGTTTGCAACAGTTTTGAATGCTTCATTAATAGCTTCAACTGTCACATCACGCTTTACATCTACTACTAAGTCAACAAGAGACACGTTTGGTGTTGGTACACGAAGTGCCATACCATGAAGTTTTCCGTTTAAGTGCGGAAGAACTTTTGCAAGCGCTTTCGCAGCACCTGTCGTTGTCGGAATGATTGATTGTCCGCAAGCACGTGCTCTTCTTAAATCTTTATGTGGGTTATCAATATTTTTTTGGTCATTTGTATAAGCGTGAACAGTTGTCATTAAACCGTTTTCAATTCCAAACTGCTCATCTAACACCTTAACAACAGGCGCTAAACAGTTTGTTGTGCAAGATGCATTTGAAATAACAGTATGTTTTGTAATATCTAATTTGTCTTCGTTCACACCAACTACAATTGTTACATCTTCATTTTTACCAGGCGCTGTTAAAATAACTTTTTTCGCTCCAGCTTCAACATGTAGAATTGCTTTTTCTTTTGAATTAAATTTACCAGTTGCTTCAATTACAACTTCAACACCTAGATCTGTCCAAGGCAATTCCTTTGGATCGCGGTTGTTTAAAAGGCGAATCATTTTCCCATCAACTAATAAGTGATCTTCAAATGCTTCTACTGTTCCGTCAAACTTGCCGTGAACTGTATCATATTTAATTAAATGTGCTAACGTTTCAGATGGATAGCTTGCATTGATTGCTACAATTTCGAATGCGCTTTCTTTTATTGCCTGACGAAATACCATTCTCCCAATACGTCCAAATCCATTAATTGCCACACGAGTCATAATATGTTATCCCCCTTGAATGCGTTATACTATTTATCTCCAATCCCAATAATAGTATAACACAAAAAGGGGATATGTCACTAAGCATTTTCATTAATTTCACAATTTTTTAGTCAATAATGTTCCAATTCTTTAAAATCACCTGTAATTGTGTTTTCGTTCCCATAATTGTGCCATCATTATTTATCACTTCATCTGCATGCTTCACTTTTTCTTCTAACGGCATTTGAGATTGAATACGAACTGTTGCTTCTTCTTCTGAAAAATTATTTCGTTTCATTAAACGTTCTAATTGCGTATGTGGCTTAACCGCTACAACTAAAACGCGGTCAACGAGACTTGTTAATTTGCTTTCAAATAAGAGAGGTATATCTAACACAACCGCTTGCATACCTTCTTTTATGTACATTTCCTTTTGCGTATTCATTTCCTCACGCACTGCAGGATGAACAATTTTATTTAACTGCAATCGTTTTTCTTCATTATAGAAAACGACACTTCCTAATTTCGGCCGATCCAGTTCTCCATCTTTTTGTAATACTTCCGTTCCAAACACTTCTACAATTTTGTTATATGCTGGTTTTCCTCGTTCTACAACTTCTCGCGCAATAATATCTGCATCAATAACTGGTATACTCAGTTCACGAAACATTTGAGACACTGTACTTTTTCCGCTTGCAATGCCTCCCGTTAATCCAATTACTACTGTCATCATAATCCTCCTCACAATATAAAAGGCGCGAAACTAATGTTCCACGCCCATACTTACATTTTCCAAATTCCAATAATAATGAGTAATACCCCAGGCAGGAATGTAAATTTTTGTAACCATTTCATATTTGATAAAACCGTTCCAAGTTTCATTCCAATAAATAAAAACAAAGAACTCATAACCGCAACTAATATCGCCATCATAGCGGGCGCATACCCTAATAAAGATGCACCAATTCCAGCACCGAACGAATCTATAGAAAGAGCGATACCAAGAAGCAATGCTTCTCCTGCAGAAATGGTGCCTGATTTATCAAAATCTGCAACAGTCGGTTTCCGTAAAATTTGAATCACTAGCCCGAGCGAAGCAATTTCTAATTTCCAAACCTTCTCCTCTTTCTTTGGTTCTTCTTTTTTCTCACTTCGAAAAAATTGGTATAATACCCAAATTCCTATTCCAATAAGAACAAGCCCACCGATACGCGTTGCGATAACAGGTGAAAATATTTTCGCGATCATATGTCCAATTCCCATTGAAACAAGCATAACAGCCGCTGAACACATTCCGATAATTATAATTGATCTTAGTGGAATTCTTACGCTTCTTAAACCATATGTTAGCCCTACACTACAGCTATCTAAGCTTAATGTAAAAGCTAATAAAATAAGAGATAAATAAAGGTACATCGGTAAGCTCCTCCCTTATACATAGCCCTGCTGTATGTATATGACAAATGCCTATCCGATGTTATCTCTTTTCTATATTCTCGGCTGACAAATCGGGCAGTAATGCGTTCCTCTTCCGCCGACAACTGTTTTTTCTAATATCGTACCGCAAGTAACACACGGTTCTCCTTTTTTTCCGTATACATTTAGAAGTTCTTGGAATGAGCCAATTTGCCCTTGCGAATTCATATACGTTCGAATTGTACTTCCGCCTCGCTTCACTGCTTCACCTAACGTTGTAACAGTCGCCTCGTAAATTCGTTCAATTTCTTCTGCTGTTAAAGACGAAGCTTCTCGTTCCGGATGAATTTGAGAACGGAATAAAACTTCATCTACATATATATTTCCAAGCCCTACTAAAAGACGCTGGTCTAATAATACGACTTTTATTTTACGATTGGTCTTTTGCAATCTTTCTTGTAAATACTGCGGTGTCAATTCAGCATCAAACGGCTCCGGACCTAAGTCAGCAAGAGGCATTTGATTCAATTCTTCACCTTTCTTAAAGAGATGCATCGTACCAAACTTTCTCACATCTTTATAATGTAGTTCAGTTCCATCTGTAAATAAGAAACGGACGTGTGTATGCTTATCAATTGGCTCGTCCTCTTGATGCAGTAAAAACTTACCTTCCATACGCAAATGTGAAACAATAACATAATTCGTTACATATAAAAGCAAAAACTTTCCTCTTCGCTTTATATTTTCAATCTTCTCGCCTCTTAGCATTTCTTTAAAGATTTCTGCATCATCCGGACGTTTTACTATTTTTGGATAGGTAACAATGACATCTTCAATTGTTTTTCCTGTCACAAGATTTTCAAGTGTCCGTCTGACGTTTTCAACCTCTGGTAATTCAGGCATTTCATCACTTCCTTATTTTGCGTCGTACCAAGTTGGACCGTAAGAATAATCAACTTTCAACGGAACTGCGAGTTCAATTGCATGCTCCATTACTTCTGGTACAAGCTTCTCTAATTTTTCAATTTCTTCTTTTGGCGCTTCAAATATCAATTCATCGTGTACTTGCAGAAGTAGACGCGCCTGTAATCCTTCTTCTTCTAGACGGTCTGCCATAATAATCATTGCTTTTTTAATAATATCTGCCGCAGTCCCTTGAATTGGTGTATTCATAGCCGTACGCTCAGCAAAGCTACGTAAATTGAAATTACGACTCGTAATTTCCGGAATATAACGGCGGCGATTTAATAATGTAGCCACATACCCTTTTTGTTTCGCATCTTTTACGATGTCACTCATGTATTCTTGTACACCAGGGAAACTTTCTAAATACTTTTCAATAAATTCCGCTGCTGCTTTTCTTGTAATTCCTAAGTTTTGTGAAAGACCGTAATCACTAATACCATATACAATTCCGAAATTGACAGCTTTCGCTTGTCGTCTCATATTCGAAGTTACTTCATCTTTTTCAACGCCAAATACATCCATCGCTGTTTTCGTATGAATATCCATATCATGTTGGAACGCTTCAACTAGCCCTTTATCATTTGCAATATGAGCTAATACGCGAAGTTCAATTTGTGAATAATCTGCCGCGTACATAATCCATCCTTCTTCTGATGGAACAAATGCCTGACGAATCTTTCTTCCTTCTTCTAATCGAATCGGGATATTTTGCAAGTTCGGATCCGTTGAACTTAATCGACCTGTTTGCGTTAATACTTGATTGAAACGAGTATGGATTTTAGATGAATCTTCATGTACAACTTTTAATAAACCTTCAATATAAGTTGAATTTAGTTTCCCTAATTGACGATAATGTAAAATGTTTGGAATAATTTCATGGCGATCCATAAGCTTTTCTAGTACATCAGCTGACGTAGAATAACCTGTTTTCGTCTTTTTAATAACTGGTAAGTTTAAGTTTTCAAACAGAATAACACCAAGCTGCTTCGGTGAATTAATATTAAATTCTGTTCCCGCAAGCTTATAAATTTCCTGTTCCATTTCCTTTAATCTACCTGCAAGTTCTTCTCCCATATTACGAAGACGCTCCGTATCAACTTTTACACCTTTTACTTCCATATCAGCTAATACACGCGCAAGTGGTAATTCTAACTCTGTAAACAGTTCATATTGCTCATTCTTTTGTAACTCTTCTACGAATGTTTGCTTTACATCATATAATACGTGCACTTTACGAGCTACATGCTCCGCTACTACTTCTAGCTCTGGAACAGCACGCTTCGCACCTTTTCCGTAAACTTCTTCATCGGATTTCACAGCATGTGTTTCTTTCATTTTTGCTACAGTACGGAAATCTTTATCCGTATCAGCCGGGTCAAGTAAATAAGCAGCGATTAATAGATCAAAGTCAATCCCTTGCATATCTATCCCGTTCCATTTAAGTGCAACGATTGCACGCTTCGCATCAAATGTATGCTTTCTCATTTCTCCATCTGTAAGCCACTCTTTAAAAGCGTCTGACTTAAGAGCAATGTCTGTTTGAATAAAGTAACAGCCATTTTCATTTTGAATACCAAAACCTTGAATGTCCGCTCTGTGATAGTTATCTTCTTGTACTTCAACAATAAGCGCACTATCTTGCTGAAGCATTTCTTCTGTAATTTCTTCCACAATATCAAATGTAATATCATCTAATTCAGCTGGAGTCGTTTCTTCTGGCGTAACACCTAATTTATTTAAAAGGGATGTAAATCCTAAATTCTCGAACATTGGAATCACATCACTTGCTTCATACCCTTTATACTCCATATCATCCACATGCACTGTAATCGGTGCATCTGTAATAATAGTTGCAAGATCTTTACTCATAAGAGCTTGGTCTTTATTTGCTTCTAGCTTTTCTTTTAATTTCTTCCCGCTTACTTGATCTATATTTTCATACACTGCCTCGACCGTTTCAAACTGTGTTAACAATTTAATCGCAGTTTTTTCACCAACTCCTGGTACACCTGGAATATTATCTGACTGGTCTCCCATTAAACCTTTCATATCGATAATTTGCTTTGGTGATAAGCTATATTTCTCAAATAAAGCTTCTTTCGTATATTCATCCACTTCTGTAATCCCTTTGCGAGGAATACATACGAGTGTATTATCTGAAACAAGTTGCAGTAAGTCTTTATCTCCTGAAATAACTTTTACATGAAACCCTTGTTCACTCGCTTCTTTCGCTAACGTCCCCATAATGTCATCCGCTTCATAATTTTCTAATTCATAACGCGGTACGTTGAATGCATCAAGCATCTCACGAATAAACGGGAATTGCTCTGATAATTCAGGTGGAGTCTTTTGACGTCCTCCTTTATACTCACTATACGTTTTATGACGGAATGTCGTTTTACCCGCATCAAACGCTACTAACATATGCGTTGGTTTTTCTTCCTCTAATATTCTCATTAACATCATTGTAAAACCGTAAATTGCGTTCGTATGTATACCTTTGTCGTTATTTAAAAGCGGTAGTGCAAAGAAAGCACGATACGCGATATTATTACCATCTACTAATACGACCTTTTTTTCCAAACCAGAAACCTCCCCATACAAATTTGAAATGATTTTTTTCACAGAAAAAACCGTTCTTTTCCTCTCTCTATATTAACATGACTAATAGAGAGAAGAAAAATAACGGCTATTTTCTATCATATATACAAACGTTTACTAACATAAAAGGGAAGTGACGAGAACAGCATAACCATTCTCGTCCAAAATTACTCCTTGGATGAAGGGGTTTTCATGTATTATATTAACAGACCTTTATTAATATTTAATTAAGCCATTGTTAATATATTGTAAACATCCTTCATCCTATTTTTCAGTTGCTGATTTTGGTAAAACAACTGTAAATGTTGTCCCTTCCCCAACTTCACTATCCACTGTAATCGTACCGTGATGTGCCTCAACTAAATGCTTTACAATCGATAATCCAAGGCCTGTACCACCAGTATTTCTACTTCTCGCTTTATCCACTCGGTAAAAGCGTTCAAAAATACGCGGAATTTCATCTTTACTAATACCAATTCCGGTATCCGATACTTTTATATAAGCATTATATTTATCTTCTGCTAATTCTACAGAAACAACGCCTCCAGCCGGCGTATATACGATTGCGTTATTCATTAAATTAATAAAGATTTGCTTCAAACGACTTGGATCTCCAATGACCGAGACTCCTTTTAGCGCATTTACTTGTAAAGAAATTTCTTTTTCTCCTGCTTTGTTATCAAGCACCATACGAATGTCTTCAAGAAGTCCCTTCATATCAACGGTCCCCATACTCAATTTAAATCCTTGTTGCTCAATCTTTGATAAATCTAATAAATCTTCAATTAACCCTTGCATGCGTTCACTTTCTTTTAAAATAATGTGCAAGAAATGTTCGCAGAATTTTTTATTATCCATAGCACCGTCCAAGAGCGTTTCTGAAAAACCTTTAATAGAAGTAATCGGTGTCTTTAGTTCATGAGACACATTCGCTAAAAAGTCTTTTCTCATTTGTTCTAATTTCTTTAGCTCAGTAATGTCATGGAATACAAGGACAATCCCTTTCCATTCATGGTTCGTCCCGATAATCGGCGCTCCATATACTTCAAAATGCTTTCGCTCAATTCCAAGCGGCAATAACATTTGTTTACGCACTTTCACTTCTGTCATAAAGATTTCTTCCACGAGCTCTATAATTTCTGTATGATGAAACGACTCATAATATAAACGATCTAAATATTCTTCATCTGTTACGTGGAAAGTCTCCTTATAAGAACGGTTTACAAGGTTTATATAACCGCGGCTATCAATTAAAATCATTCCGCTTCCCATATTTTCAATTAACGTATGCAGACGATCTTGTTGCATTTCTTGCTCAAGTGTCATCTCTTGTAAATTACGGGCTAAAATATTAATCGCTTTACTCAGCATTCCCGTTTCATCCGAATGACTTTCATAAGCGCGTGCTTTATAATTTCCCTTCGCTAATTCGATAGCAACTTTCGTAACAGATTCAATCGGCCTAATATATTGCCCTGTAATTTTCATACCTAAAAATACGACTACGAGACAAGCGATAACAAATCCGATAATTAATAATCCCCACGTTTTTTGATGAACAGATTTCAAAGGCTCAATTGTACTTTTCACCAAAATGTACCCTTGTTTTCCTGCTACATCTTGAACGAATACCGCATGGTAAAATTCATTATTCTGATCTGTTTCTTTCGTAATGACTTTGTTTCTTTGTTTTGTTGTTTCAGAAGAAAGTTCTTTAATCATCCCTTGACTAAAAGCAGACTGTTCTCCTCCGCTATATTGAACTTTCTTTTTTTCATCTACAAATGCAATAGAAGCCTGTATTTTTTCTTCTAACTTTTCAAATACATATGGATTTTTTAAAACATCATCAAAACCCTGTTCTTCTGCTAATACCGCAACATACTCTGTTTCTTTTACCATTCTCTCTTTGGCATGATCTATATAGTAGTTTTCAAACACGGTTTCCAGTAATAAACCTAGTCCAACTAAAATAAATACAATAAGAGAAACAAATGTAAAAAGAAGCCTGGAACGAAATTTATTCATCCCCTTTTGGCTCCTCTAATTTATATCCTAAACCACGTATCGTTTTAATGTACGTCGGTTTTTTCGTATTTTGTTCAATTTTATCGCGCAAATGGCTAATGTGAACGTCAACAATTCGTGTATCACCAGCAAAATCATAGTTCCATACAGCACTTAATAATTGATCACGTGTCAACACGCGACTTTTATTTTTCGCAAGATAAACAAGTAGTTCAAATTCTTTTGGTGTTAATTCAAGCTTTCTTCCTTGGAAATAAGCCTCATAAAATTCCGGCAAAATTTTAAGTTCAGCAAGTGTGATGCTCTCTTCATCTGACGCTTCTTTCACTTGCTCTTCTTGTTGTAATTTCGTGCGGCGCAAAATCGCCTTCACACGCGCAACAACTTCCCTTGGGCTAAATGGCTTCGTCATATAATCATCTGCCCCAAGTTCAAGACCTAGCACCTTATCAAATTCATCATCTTTTGCTGTTAACATTAAAATCGGCGTCATAACGCGCTGCAATCGTAATTCTTTACACACTTCCATACCATCCATTTTTGGAAGCATTAAATCTAATATAATTAAATCTGGGCGTTCTGTTGTCGCTTTTTGAAGCGCCATTTCTCCATCCATCGCTGTTATCACTTCAAACCCAGCTTGTTGTAGATTAAATTCAATTAAAGTTAAGATAAACTCCTCATCATCAACTACTAAAATACGATTGTTCATTCTTTTCCTCCAAGTTATAGACTTGAAACCTTCTTCATCCTAGTATTTTCCCCGTTATTCTCATCATACTAGAAAACAAGGTACCTCTCAATATAATTGTCTATACATGGAGCTCGTTTCTACTAATGCTTCGAAAATAAAAGCAATTAAAACTTCATTCTCTCTCCGCTATCCAAATTCGGTAGATAAACCTACCTTTTTCAAAGTATTTTTCCGTATGAACCATAAATCCCCTCTCCTGCGCTAGGAAAAACGAAAGAGCATACGCTATTTTATAGTCCAGTGTTTCATATCCATCAAATAGTCTTCCATACATTTCATTCGCGACCCCCTCTGCCCACACTTCAGCTTCTCTTATCGTTTCAAAAATAATGTCTTCTCTCTTCCACTTCACCTTAAAAACACCCCTTTCATTGACTTCAATTACCAATAAATATATTATTAATTTAAATATATAAATAAATACGATTCAGGAGGCTATTATGCGAGTATTACTACCTATTTTAACTTTAGTAGTAACATGTTTCCTTACTTTTAACGTACCAAGCTGGGATACGATTAAAACAGGTTGCTCAGAATTTGCCGAAGGGTTTAAAGAAGGATTTTTCAACTAAAAATAGCGCTAGCCCCTTATAGTAAGGTATGCTAGCGCTATTCATATTTTCATGCTTTAAAAATTATCTAATGCTTTTTCCATAATAGAAACTGATTTAAAAGGCGGCGTTACTGTTAAAGAACCCTTTACAACCGTTTCTCCTTTTTCATCATGAGCAGATACAAGCATATCAATTGTATGTTCCTCCTCAGAAACAGCCACAACTTCAAAGTGGATTTGTAACGTTTCATAATGGTGAACATGCTTCACGAACGTAAGGTCCTTCCTAGTAATATGACTACCTGGACCTGGTAAATATTTCGTAACTGCCGTTGTAATCATTCCCGTTAGCATAATGCTTGGTACAATCGGCTTTTCATACGGAGTTTGGGATGCGTAATCATGCTGAATATATAATGGATTGGCATCATTCGTTAACCCTAAGTACAATAACAAATCTTTATCCTCAATTTTTTCAGTGATAGATAATTTCTCTCCTACTGTAATTTCATCCATTCTACGACCAATTTGAACTTTTTTCTTTAACATGTTACAACCCCCTCCGATTTTTTCACCTTATTATCCTACTAATAGCGATACCTGATCCGAAATTTACTATGATGAGGGCAATGTATAGTATAAATCTATAGTTTCATTATAGGATACACCAAATGATAGCGTTTTCATATTATTTCAAAAAAACATTTGAATAAATAGTAGAAAAAGATTCGGGGCCCCGAATCTTTTTCCGCTTATATTTAATTATTAAACAAGAACCTTCATAACATTACGTACAGATTCTACAGAGCGATCTAACGCTTCTCTTTCATCTGCAAGAAGTTCTAACTCAATAATTTTTTCAATTCCGTTACCACCTAGAATTACTGGTACCCCTAAGTAAAGGTCGCTATAACCATATTCACCTTCAAGGTACGCAATAGCTGGTAATACACGGCGTTGATCTTTTAAGATTGCTTCTGTCATTTCAACTAAAGAAGCAGCTGGTGCGTAATATGCACTACCGTTTCCTAATAAGCCTACAATCTCGCCGCCACCTTTACGGGTACGTTCTACGATTGCTTCTAAACGCTCTTTCGGAATTAACGTTTCTAACGGAATGCCACCTGCATAAGAATAACGTACAAGAGGTACCATATCGTCACCGTGTCCACCAAGAACAAATCCTGTAATGTCTTTCACAGAAAGATTTAATTCTTGTGCAATAAATGTACGGAAACGAGCTGTATCTAATACGCCCGATTGACCGATAACACGCTCTTTCGGGAATCCTGCTTCTTTAAATACAGAATATGTCATTGCATCAACTGGATTTGTTAATACAACAATAATCGCATTTGGTGAATGTTTTGCAATGTCGCGCGTAATACTTTTCATAATTTTAGAGTTTGTTGCTACTAAGTCATCACGGCTCATACCAGGCTTACGTGCAATACCTGCTGTAATAACGACAACGTCAGAATCAGCAGTATCTGCGTAATCAGATGTTCCAATAATGTTAGCATCAAAACCTTGTACTGGGCTCGCTTCTAACATATCTAACGCTTTCCCTTTTGTTGGATTTTCCAGTTGTGGAATGTCCACTAATACAACATCTGCAAGTTCTTTTTGTGCTAATAAGAATGCTGTTGTTGCTCCTGTAAATCCTGCACCGATGACTGAAACTTTCTTGCGTTTGATTGTCATAATTTACCCCCCGCTTTAATTATGCATTTTTGATTATCGCTACATCCATGTTTTTAATAAGTTCATTAGCGAACTCAGAACATTTCACTTCTGTTGCACCTTCCATTAAGCGTGCGAAATCATAAGTTACTACTTTTGAAGCAATTGTTTTCTCAACTGAATCAGTTACTAATTTCGCAGCTTCGTTCCATCCTAAGTGCTCTAATAATAATACACCAGAAAGAAGAACCGAAGATGGGTTTACTTTGTCTAAACCTGCATATTTTGGAGCTGTACCATGTGTAGCTTCAAAGATAGCATGTCCAGTCACATAGTTAATGTTTGCACCAGGTGCAATACCAATTCCACCTACTTGTGCAGCAAGTGCATCAGAGATGTAGTCTCCGTTTAAGTTCATTGTTGCAACAACATCGAACTCACGTGGACGAGTTAAAATCTGTTGTAAGAAGATGTCTGCAATAGAATCTTTTACGATGATTTTCCCAGCCACTTCAGCGTCTGCCATCGCTTTATTCGCTGCATCTTTACCATCTTTCTCAACGATACGGTCATATTCAGCCCAAGTAAATACTTTATCGCCGAATTCTTGTTCCGCTACTTCGTAACCCCAGTTTTTGAAAGCACCTTCTGTAAATTTCATAATGTTTCCTTTATGAACTAATGTAACAGAAGAACGTTTTTCGTTAATTGCATATTGAATTGCAGCACGAACAAGACGCTTTGTCCCTTCTTCTGAGATTGGTTTAATACCAATACCAGATGTTTCTGGGAAGCGGATTTTATTAACACCCATTGCTTCTTTTAAGAAAGCAAGGACTTTTTCTGCTTCTGGAGATCCTTGTGCATATTCAATTCCAGCATAAATGTCTTCTGTATTCTCACGGAAAATAACCATATCAGTATCTTCCGGACGTTTTACAGGTGAAGGAACACCATCAAAATAACGAACTGGACGTAGACATACATATAAATCTAATTCTTGACGAAGTGCTACGTTTAGAGAACGAATACCACCGCCAACTGGAGTTGTAAGTGGACCTTTAATCGCGATTAAATATTCACGGATTAAATTTAAAGTTTCTTCTGGTAACCACTCGCCTGTTTGGTTGAATGCTTTTTCCCCTGCAAGCACTTCTTTCCAAACGATTTTCTTCTCACCATCATAAGCTTTTTCAACTGCTGCTTCTAGTACACGAGATGCAGCTGCCCAAATATCAGGACCAATTCCATCTCCTTCGATAAATGGAATAATCGGATTGTTTGGTACATTCATAACACCATTAGTTACAGTAATTTTTTCACCTGTCGTCAATGTGATAACCCCCATGTTTGAAATTTCATATGTATGAAACTGAGGGAATAACCCCTCAGTTCAAACCGTTATTTAAATTAAAATATTCTAATCATTACGTCTTTCCGAAAAAATCAGACTTTTGAAAGCGTATTTTCACTATCAAAATAGTGTTTTTCGCTTATCGTTGCGCAATTGGAACGTACACTTGATGTGTTGGTCCATTATAATCAGCACGCGGACGGATTAAACGGTTGTTTTCATATTGTTCTAGAATATGAGCTAACCAGCCTGACATACGGCTAATTGCAAAAATAGGTGTAAATAAGTCATGGTCAATTCCTAAACAATGGTATACAGAAGCTGAATAGAAATCAACATTTGGTGGAAGACCTTTTTCTTTTGTTACAATGTCTTCAATTTTGATAGACATATTATACCATTTGTCTTCTCCTAAAAGCACGCATAATCTCTTAGACATTTCGCGTAAATGTTTTGCACGCGGATCACCCTGCTCATATACACGGTGGCCAAAGCCCATGATTTTCACTTTATTTTGAAGAGCATTATGAATATATGATTCTACATTTTCTTCTTCGCCAATTTCAGTTAGCATCTTCATTACATTTTCGTTTGCCCCGCCGTGAAGAGGACCTTTTAACGCACCGATTGCTGCTGTAATACCAGAATATACATCTGAAAGTGTTGCTACACAAACGCGTGCAGTAAATGTAGAAGCGTTTAACTCATGATCTGCGTGAAGTACAAGCGCCTTATCAAAAGCTTCAATTTCAACTTCATTTGGCTCGCGATCATTTAACATGTACAAGAAGTTTGCAGCTAATGATAAATCATTTCTAGGCTCAACAACATCTAAACCTTTACGAATTCTTGCATAAGCAGCAACTAAAGTTCCCACTTGAGCCTGCAATTTAACCGCTTTCAAATAATTGGAGTTTTCATCCATAATTTCAGCGCTCTCATCGTATAATGATAGCATGGAAATTGCAGTTCGTAAAACAGACATCGGATGTGCGATTTTTAAATCTACTTGTTTCAAATATGTTAAAATCTCACCTGGAACTTTATAGTATTCCGATACAATCTCTTTAAATTTCGCTAGTTCTTGTTCATTAGGAAGCTTGCGATGCCATAATAAGTACACTACTTCTTCAAATGTAGCATTCTCAGCTAAATCATCAATATTATACCCAACATAAGTTAATGTATCATCAATAATAGAGCTCACAGATGATGTTGTTGCTACTACCCCTTCTAAACCTCGAATAACAGTCATGACATTCTCTCCTTTTCCTGAAAATTCTCCCAACCTTGCTCCTTATATCTATTTGCTCCCCTTTTGAATTATGAACGCCCGTTCACTCTTTAGGCAAGCAAAATGCACGATCATGCAAATTTGTTGCGATGTTCCCCTCTTATGTCCATTGTCTACATGGAAAGCATGAGCGTGAATGTCTCCCCGAATCCTCACGCTCAAAACAACAAGTTAGTGAGGAAAATTAATTCCGAAGAGTTTTATGATAAAAACAACATAAAACAATATCATTATAAAATTGTTTTATGTTGTTTTTATTTTATCTGGTGTAAAGTCTCTGCTGTTATGTAACTTTTCAAAGTTTCTAATCCTATTATAAACAATTATCTGACTTTTGTGAACAGAAAGAATTCAAAAATTTTATATTACTATAAAATTCCTTATTTAAACATCTGTATAATACTCATAACTGCATAGGCAATTCCAGCCCCAATTAATGGACCTACAGCAACTCCATTAAATAAAGCAACCGCTATAATTGTCCCGAAAACGAGCGCAGTTGTAATATGAGGATCCGTCGTCAATAATTGTACGCCGCCTTTGGCTAACAAAGCAACCGCTACCCCTGAAGCTAAAGCAATCCATGCATAATACGATTTCGCCGCTTCTCCAAGTTGTTTAAAACCTATTTCCCCCGTCGCAATCGGTACGAGTACTGCTATTGTAATAACCGTAACACCAAGGTTAATCCCTTTCGTTTGTAGATAAGGAAAGACTTTATCCCCTAGAAACGTAAATTTCAATAAAAACAACACACCAATAGCTACGGTAAGCGATTGGTTTTTAGCAACAAGTCCTATAATAAGTAGTATGAATAAAAATAACGTTGACTGACTAATCATGTTTGCACTTCCTTTCTGAAAATAATGAACTCATTTCCAAACAAAAATACCTTTAAACCTATCGTTATACATGCTATATCGATGTATATTCAACAATAACCACTTCATTTTTTATGTATTTTAAAATGCTAAAATGAGACTTTCATCATCAAAAATTTAAGCATGTATACATTTTTGAAAACGATTGTCTCTCCTTTCTTTTCTAATAAGAAACAGGTAAAATAAAAAGAAGAGAAAATGAAGTTTTTACCATATAGTAGAAGCATCAACACCAAGCTTTTACAGTCACTCATGTACTGAAAAAGCAGGAAAAATCCATCATTCCACTATAACATAAAGTGAAACTTTAATCAGCGGGGCACACTCGTTATAAGTTGAACGAATTAGGATAATCCAAATTGGAATGGGAGGTATACATCTTTGAACCGAAACTTACTATATATGATATTGCGACTCATATTTGTCATTGTAGCAACGGTAGCCGGGTTCTATGCATTACTATATATGTCAGGACTTATCTACCCTTTTATTATCGCTTTCGCATTTGCTTATTTGATTAATCCCGTCGTCAATTTCCTTAATCAAAAACTACAATTTCCTCGCGCACTAGCAGTACTCGTTAGCTTAATTCTCGTATTCGGAGCTATCGTCGGACTCGTTACATATCTTGTAACGGAAGCAATATCTGCCACAACATACTTACTACAACTTGTTACAGTAAAGTTTCCGGATATCGTTAAATTCGCAGAGCAATTTGCACTTAATCATATTATGCCTCTCTATGATGATTTAATTTCTAAATTTAATCATCTTGGTGAACCACAGCGCTATACGATTACACAAAACATTCAAAACTTAGGAACCGAAGCAACGACGCAAATGAAAGAACTTTTAACTGCTATTATAAGCGGATTAACAAATTTCATTAGTGCATTACCAACAACTTTAACTGTCCTTGTATTCGTTTTATTAGCCACTTTCTTCATTAGTTACGATTGGCACCGTCTTGCTCAGAAAGTAAGAAAATTTTTGCCGAATCGTGTTCATGGCTATGGAAAAACTATTTTTGTCGATTTAAGAAAAGCTTTATTTGGTTTTGTTAAAGCGCAACTTACACTCGTATCTATGACAACTGTTATTGTACTAATCGGACTTTTAATATTACGCGTACCATACGCCATTACTATCGCAATTATTACAGGGGTTGTAGATTTACTCCCGTATTTAGGAACAGGCGCCGTCTTCGTTCCTTGGGTTATATACGTATTTTTCACCGGCGACACTGCTTTCGCCATCGGTCTTCTCATCTTATACATCGTCGTGATTGTCCAAAGACAAATTATGGAACCTAAAGTACTTTCCTCCAATATCGGTCTTGATCCATTAGCAACACTGATTGCTCTATTTGTCGGCTTTAAGCTTTTTGGCTTTTTAGGATTAATCATCGGTCCAGTCATCTTAGTACTACTTAATACATTGCACAAAGCTCGTGTATTCCATGATTTGTGGAAATATATTAAAGGCTCACCTTCAAAATAATAGTTTCTAATTCATATACAACAAAAACTTACATGTAATCAGTGGGAATTTCCCACTGATTATTCCTTGTACTTATTTTTCACACTCATTACATGCAACAAGAGGATTTCCCACAAAAAGGATAATACTCTTGTTTTTTGCATTGAAAACGCATATTTCGAGGTGCTTTTACATATTTATTCTATTTTTTATATAATTATTACTTACATTTATTACTTTTTATGTAAATGAATAAATATACAAAACGGTATAAAATGAGACTTAAACTAACAATTTTCCTGTTCGCATCTAACTTTTCCATACCAATTAATTCTTTTTATATACAAAAACCCACTTGAGTTCATATGAATTTCCCTACAACACACTCATTAAGAACCACCTACATATCCAATCGAAAAATACACAGCCAATATAATAAGGCAAAACTACGATTCGTAAGGATTTTGTCCACCACCGATTATTAACTTTCACCAACCGGACTTGTATGAGCAGCCTGATTTCCACTTAACTCCTTCGCATTCACCAAATTTTAAGGCATGATACAGCAAAACTTTAATTAACAGAGCTTCATCCATCTCCCATCCTTTTGCGGGCAAAAAAAATAGTACTTAGATCGCTATAATCTAAGCACTATTTCTGCACAATAATAGTAGAACTCTTTCTAAACTTCCATTCCATCCACTTCACAACAAATGGCTTCAACAAAGTCCTCGTCATAGGGAGAACAAAGATAAAACCTATTATATCCGTTACATATCCAGGAAGTACCAAAAGAATACCTCCTACAAAGATAAAAATACCATCCAGTACCGCTCCTCCTGGCATTTCTCCTCTATTCAACTTAGATTGAATCTCTCCAAGCACTTTAAATCCTTGTCTTTTCGCCAAATAGACACCTACAACACCCGTAAATACAATCATAGCGAACGTAGACCATAAACCTATTACATGACTCGATCCAATTAAAACTGTAATCTCAATCGCCGGTATTAAAATAAACAAGAATAGTAACCACTTCATAGTTCTACACCCCTCTCACGCATCACTTTAAAAGAACCCAGAGCACCCGTATACGCTACATAGAAACTAAACACCTTTCCCTATTGAACCTCGTAACAAACGGATTTTAAACGCAATTCTGGGCGTTTCAAGCTGATTCTGCCTCGTTTTTGTGTAAAAAAAAGAGAAGGACTCCGATCCTTCTCTTCGTATTACTTATAGCACTTCCGCATGTCCATTATAAACAATTCCGCGTGCTGCATCAACTGTTACTTCTTGGCCATTTTTTAAAGTTGCTGTTACGCCGTTTACACCAACGATAACAGGAATACCGATTGATACACCTACAACAGCCGCATGGCTTGTAAGACCGCCTTCTTCTACAACTAGAGCAGCAGCTTTTTCGATTGCAGGAATCATATCTTTATCAGTACTTGTTGTAACAAGGATATCACCTTTGTTTACGTTCGCTACAGCTTCAGCAGCTGTTTTCGCTACAACTACTTTACCTTTTGCAGCTTTACGACCGATTCCTTGTCCTTTCGCAACTTCTTCACCAACAACATGGATTTTCATTAAGTTTGTTGTACCAGTTTCAGCAACTGGAACACCAGCAGTGATTACTACAGTGTCTCCAAGTCCAATTAGACCTGCATCCATACCTGTTTGAATTGCAGTATCTAACATTTCGTCAGTAGACGCTGCACGTTTTCCAGCCATAAATGCTTGCACACCCCAAACAAGTGCAAGACGACGTCCCACTTGCTCGTCAGATGTTACAGCTACGATTGGAGATTTCGGACGGTATTTAGAGATCATTTTCGCAGTATGTCCACTTTCTGTTGGAGCTACGATTGCAGCTACATCAAGAGCAAGTGCTGTATGCGCAACAGATTGGCTAATTGCATCTGTAATTGTTGGAGTGAACTCTTTAATACGTTTTTTGAACATATCTTCATATTGTAATGATTTTTCAACACGTACTGCAATGTTAGCCATCATTGTTACTGCTTCTACTGGGTATTGACCAGCAGCTGTTTCACCTGAAAGCATGATTGCATCTGTACCATCGAAGATTGCGTTAGCTACGTCACTTGCTTCCGCACGAGTTGGACGTGGGTTACGTTGCATAGAATCTAACATTTGTGTCGCAGTAATAACCGGTTTACCTAACACGTTACATTTTTTGATTAGACGTTTTTGTACTAATGGTACTTCTTCTGGTGGAATTTCTACACCCATATCACCACGAGCTACCATTAAACCGTCAGAAACTTCTAAGATTGAATCGATGTTATCGATACCCTCTTGGTTTTCGATTTTTGGTACGATTTGGATGTATTGAGCGTTATGCCCTTCTAATAATTCACGGATTTCTAATACGTCAGATGCTTTACGTACGAATGAAGCTGCGATGAAATCAACTTTTTGCTCGATACCGAAAACGATATCTTTTACGTCTTTTTCAGTGATACCAGGAAGCTTAATGCTTACGTTTGGTACGTTAACACCTTTTTTATTTTTTACAGTTCCGCTGTTTAAAACTTTTGTACGGATGTTTCCGTCAGCTTTTTCGATTACTTCTAGTTCGATAAGACCGTCATCGATTAGAATACGAGAACCTGGGTCTACATCGTCATAAAGACCAGCATAAGATACAGAGAACTTCTCTGCAGTACCTAATACTTGCTCAGTAGAAAGAACTACTTCTGCACCTGTTACAAGCTCAGCTTGTCCGTCTACGAAGTCGTGAGTACGGATTTCTGGACCTTTTGTATCAAGTAAGATACCAACTGTTTTACCAGTTTTCTTTGAAGCTTCACGAATGTTTTTAATACGAGCGCCGTGCTCTTCATGGCTACCATGAGAGAAGTTTAAACGAGCAACGTTCATACCCGCTTCGATTAATTGTTCTAATTTCTCAATACTTTCACTAGCAGGACCTATAGTACATACAATTTTAGTTTTACGCATATTGCACCTCCGAAAATTATGAAACCGTTCCCAAATATCCGACATTAAGCCGATTAGATGGATAATTCTTTAGATAATTGATACATATCTTTATCGATTGTATGCTTTTGAGCTAACGCTTCGATAATATCATGATCAACAAGTTTATTATCTTGAATACCTACACAACGTCCACCTCTACCAGCAATTAATAATTCAACTGCTCTTGCGCCAAGACGACTTGCTAATACACGGTCTTGTGCACTTGGTGATCCACCACGTTGTACGTGACCTAATACAGTTACACGAGTATCAAAGTTTGTTGCTTCTTCAATGTGCTTACCGATGTCAATTGCACTTCCAACACCTTCAGCCACAATGATAATACTGTGTTTTTTACCACGTTCACTACCGCGCTTCAGACGAGCAATAACATCTTCCATGTCATACTCTTCTTCTGGAATTAAGATTGTTTCGGCACCATCAGCTAAACCAGCCCATAATGCGATATCTCCAGCATGACGCCCCATTACTTCGATAACATATGTACGTTCATGAGATGTAGCTGTGTCACGAATTTTATCAATTGCATCAATAACAGTATTTAAAGCTGTATCGAAACCAATTGTGAAGTCTGTTCCAGGAATATCATTGTCGATTGTACCTGGTACACCAACACATGGGAATCCTTGTTCAGTTAATTTTTTAGCACCTTGGTAAGAGCCATCTCCACCAATAACAACAAGTCCTTCGATACCGTGTTTCTTTAATTGCTCGATACCTTTTAGTCGTACTTCTGGATCTTTAAACTCAGGACATCTTGCTGTATATAATTTCGTACCACCACGGTGGATAATATCGCCAACAGAACCAAGTTCTAATTTTTCAATATGACCAGAAATTAAACCCGCGTATCCATGGTAAATACCATATACTTCAATATCATGGAAAATCGCTTTACGAACAACTGCACGAATGGCAGCATTCATACCAGGTGAATCTCCACCACTTGTTAATACACCAATACGTTTCATTTGTACTCACCTCATAAAGATTATTTGCCTTATAATAAAATAACACGAAAAAATATAAAAACACAATGGAGAAGATGTGTCTTTTCATAATAAAAACGTGCATTCGCGAAGAGGAACGCACGCTTTTATTATTTTATCCCAATGGAAGCGTTTGAAAACGAAACTTGCCCAATTTTCATATATTTTTCATAACGTTTTTCGATTAATTCATCTTTCGAAATTCCGCTTAATTGTTCAAAAGTTTTCTTAAGCATTAAATCTATATTTTCTGATTGTTTTAAAATATTACGATGCGCTCCACCTTTTGCCTCTGGAATAATTTCGTCAATTACACCTAATTCTTTCAAATCTAATGCTGTAATTTTCATCGCTTCTGCAGCTTCTTTTGCTTTACCAGCGTCTTTCCAAAGAATTGCCGCCGCACCCTCTGGTGTAATAACAGAATACGTGGAATTTTCCAGCATATGAATGTAATCCCCTACTCCAAGACCTAACGCACCACCACTACCACCTTCACCGATAACAATACAAATAACAGGGACAGTTAAACCCGCCATTTCAAATAAATTACGGGCAATCGCCTCACTTTGTCCACGTTCTTCAGCTGCTTTACCAGGATAGGCTCCCTTCGTATCGATGAAACAAATAATAGGACGATTAAACTTTTCCGCTTGTTTCATTAGACGCAGTGCTTTTCGATATCCTTCTGGATGAGGCATCCCAAAATTACGACGAATATTTTCTTTCGTATCTTTTCCGCGTTGGTGCCCAATTACAGTTACAGGCATCCCCTTATATTTCGCAATGCCGCCGACAATCGCTGCATCGTCGCCAAATAGGCGATCTCCATGACATTCAAAAAAATTAGTAAATAAGTGCTCAATATAATCGAGCGTTGTCGGTCGTTCTGCATGACGAGCAATTTGAACACGGTCCCATACTTTCATATTGCCGTATATATCTTCCTCTAATTTTTCTAGCTTGTCTTCCAAAATACGAATCTCCTCACTGAAGTCCATCTGGCTGTTTTTCGTATAGTCTTTCAGTTCACGAATCTTATTTCTTAGCTCAACAACTGGTTTCTCAAATTCTAGCTCTGCCATACAGCCATTTCCCCTCCTTGATGAACTTCTAAAATCTTACGGAGCGATTCTCTCATATCATCACGATGCACAACCGCATCTAATTGACCGTGCTCTAATAAAAATTCTGCCGTTTGGAAATCTTCCGGTAGTTTTTCACGCACCGTTTGTTCAATTACACGTCTACCAGCAAATCCGATAAGTGCACCTGGCTCTGCAAGATTGTAATCACCAAGTGAAGCGAAACTCGCTGAAACCCCGCCCGTCGTTGGGTGAGTCATAACAGAAATAAATAACCCTCCTGCATTACTATGCTTTTTCAAAGCTACGCTTGTTTTTGCCATTTGCATTAAACTTAATATCCCTTCTTGCATACGGGCACCACCCGACGCAGTAAAGATAATAAATGGAACTTGTAAGTCGTATGCTTTTTCAACTGCACGGGCAATTTTCTCTCCTACAACAGAGCCCATGCTGCCCATTCGAAAACGAGAATCCATTACTGCAACAACAACAAGCATGTCATCAATTGTTCCTTCACCAGTTACAACCGCTTCGTTCAATTTAGTCTTCTTACGATCGCTCTCTAGTTTCTCTTCATATCCTGGAAACTCGAGTGGATTTAATGAAACCATTTCTTTGTCATACTCACGGAATGACCCTTCGTCCAATATACTATCAAGACGTTCCCATGCATTCATAGGATGATGATATCCACAATTCACACATACTTTTAAATTTTTTAGAAGCTCTTTCGTATACATGATTTTTTTACATTTCGGACATTTTGTCATAACGCCATCTGGTACATCTTTTCGTACTTGTTCTGAAGGTATTGCAGCGTACTTTTTCTTTTTCACGAATAAATCTCTTAGCACAATTTGACCCCCTTCATTGAGAGCTAAGGTTAGCGCAAGAAGAAAATTGGGCTAACACCAAAGTTTGATGTTAGCCTTATCTTCTCAATCTGTCTAATAACCTCACTCTTTACGTTTAACTTTAACCGCTACGCGATAGAATGTTTGTCATAACGTGTCATGGTCATTTCGACAAATTTTATACATTACGAGTGAAACTGTATATTCTCTACTAATTCATCGTAAATTTTTAGTGCATCATTTTCTTGTTTTTCTTCCAAAGTAGCATAAAGCTTTCTATACATATCGATAGAATCTCCTGAAACTTCACAAGAAAGAGTTGATACGTAATCATTTACGATCATCCAAATGCGATATAGTAAATAATTATCGACTTGTTCAATGAGTGTTTTAAAGAACGTTTGATGAAGCATCGGAATTGAGTTTTCATTTTCTTCAAGCACTTGATTTAATTTTCTTAGCACTTTAGAAAACGTTTCTTTCGGCAAATTACATACAATTCGAATCATATCTTTCTCAAGCAATCGTTTTGTTTGTAATAAATCACGAATTGTTTTCTCATCTTGCAGCAAGAACGGCGCAATCAATTGTACAAGACCGTTATCGTAAAAGTTTCGAATAAACGTCCCTTCACCACGTCTCGTTTCAATCAATCCTACCAGTTCTAAAGCACGCAATGCTTCTCTTACAGAGGAACGCCCTACGTTTAAACGTGAACTTAACTCACGCTCAGACGGCAAACGATCCCCCGCCACCAATCCATCCTCTTCCATAATGGAACGGATTTTTTTTACAATTTCGAGATATACTTTTGTATTTGATGATGTCAATGGAAATTCCTCGCTTATTCTTTACCAATCAGCGCTAATTGTTTTGTTTTCTCAGCAATCTCATTTGGATCTACTTGACGGCGAGCTACTCCTGTCTCCATTGCAGCTTTCGCAACGTAAGCTGCCACTTGAGGCGCTACACGCGCGTCAAACGGTGCCGGAATGATATAGTCTGCATTCAACTCATCTTCTGCTACAAGCTCAGCAATAGCCTGTACAGCTGCCATCTTCATTTCTTCGTTAATTTGTGTCGCATGTACGTCAAGTGCACCACGGAAAATACCAGGGAACGCTAGTACATTATTTACTTGGTTCGCGAAGTCAGAACGACCCGTTCCAACAACAGCTGCGCCCGCTGCTTTTGCCAATTCTGGCATAATTTCTGGAACTGGATTCGCCATTGCAAAAATAATTGCATCGTCATTCATTGTACGAACCATCTCTTCTGTTAATGCACCTTCTGCAGATACACCAATGAATACGTCCGCACCTTGTACAACGTCAGCTAAAGAACCTTCGATACGATTCTTATTTGTATATTTTGCAACTTCATCCTTCACCGGATTCATCCCTGTAGGACGACCATCATAGATTGCGCCTTTACGGTCACACATAATAATGTCACGTACACCATAGCGATATAAAAGTTTAATAATTGCAATACCTGCTGCACCTGCGCCATTTGCGACAACTTTAATGTCAGACATTTTCTTTCCAACTAATTTTAGCGCGTTCACAAGACCTGCTACTGTTACGATAGCTGTTCCGTGTTGATCATCATGGAAGATAGGAATATTTGTTTCTTTTTTCAAACGTTCTTCAATAATGAAGCAGTTTGGTGCTGCGATATCCTCTAAGTTAACGCCGCCAAAAGTTGGCTCCATTAATTTTACAGTTTCAACAATTTTATCTACATCGTTTGTATTTAAGGCAATTGGGAATGCATCTACACCAGCAAAGCTCTTGAATAATACAGCTTTACCTTCCATTACTGGAAGAGATGCTTCAGGTCCAATGTTACCAAGACCAAGTACAGCCGTTCCATCTGTCACAACTGCTACCATATTTCCCTTCATCGTATATTCATATACCTTACTTTTATCGTCATAAATTTCCTTACAAGGTTCTGCAACCCCTGGAGAATATGCAAGACTTAAATCTTTTGCATTTTCTACTTTTACTTTTGATACAGTTTCTAATTTTCCTTGATGCACTTTATGCATGTGAAGTGCTTCTTCACGAAGTGTTGACAAACTATCCACTCTCCTCAAATTATTCTAGCTGATATCAATTTCTCCAAGTGGTCTGACCACGAACACTACTACTATAATAATCGAAGTGTAGGGAAATTGTCCATTATATTTTCACAACTACATTTTCTTCCCCGACAATTTCACGAAGTGCTCCTAAACATTCTTCACTTGGATGAATCGATAAACTTCGAGACAATTGTACCATTTTATGTTCCTTTTCATAATAAATTAGTACTTTCGCAAAACCTGAATAGTCAAACAATATTTTAGTAACCTGATTTAAAAGCTTTTTCTCATACTGAGACGACAATTTCACATAAACAGATGCATCTTTCTTTTCTTCATACACATCCATTTCTTCTAACGGATATAGTCCATTTACAATCCATTGCAACTTATGATTTCTAAGCTCAATCATGCCGTCAACTAAAACAATTGCTCCTTCTTGTAACTTATCTGAGAAATGTATATATGTTTCAGGGAAAAGAACTGCTTCCATTTCATCGTTTTGATCACAAAATGTAATAAACGCCATCTTTTGCAACTTTTTCGTACGAATCACTCTCACGCTTGTTATATACACGATAGCCCTTTGTACTTTTTTCTTATGTCGCATTGCCTGAGCGAGTGATGGAATTTCTAATTCTTTCGCTAACTTCACATACTGCGCTGTCGGATAGCTTGATAAATAAAAACCTAGTGCTTCCTTCTCTTTATTTAACTGTTCAATAAAAGAGAGCTCTTCTCCTTGCACGTATTTTGATTTTGGAACAGCATCTCCTAAATCACGTGCAAGATTTGCGTACTCTAACGCTCCTTTAAGGCTTTTCCATAAATTTGTTCTCGAAACACCAAAATCGTCAAAACACCCAGACCAGACGAATGCCTCTAAATTTCGCTCTGTTACAAACTTTGATGGCATGCGAAGACAAAATTCAAATAAATCTTCAAATACTTTTTTCTCTCGTTCTTCGAGTAATGCTGTCACTGTAGCCATTCCGATGTTTCGAATTGAAAGTAAGCTGTAACGTATCGCATTACCTTCTATTTGGAAATTGTAACCACTTCTCTGAAGAGATGGCGGCAAAACGTGAAAACCTTTCCGCTTCGTTTCTCGTATATACTGCACAATCTTATCTTCATTTCCAATTGCACTTGATAATAATGCTGTCATAAATTCCAGCGTATAATTCGCTTTTAAGTAAGCAAGCTGATATCCAATCATACTGTAGGCTACAGCGTGACTCCGGTTAAAACCGTAATTCGCAAATCTTACAATTAAATCGTAAATTTTATCTGCGGATGTCTCGTCATGACCATTTTGTAAACAGCCTTGTACAAAATGCTTACGCTCCTGATCTAAAATATCACGATTTTTTTTACTCACTGCACGGCGTAATAAATCTGCTTCTCCGAGCGAGAATCCCGCCAACTTCGACGCAATTTGCATAATTTGTTCTTGGTATACAATTACACCGTATGTTCTTTCTAAAATCGGCTTTAAATCCGGATGTAAATATTCAATTTTTCTTTTTCCGTGCTTTGATTCAATAAAGGTTGGAATTTGTTCCATTGGTCCTGGCCTATATAACGAGTTAACAGCGACAATATCTTCAAATTCATTCGGTTTTAACCCGCGAAGTACATTTCGCATACCACCTGATTCAAGCTGGAATACACCTGTTGTATCCCCTCTACCTAACAATTGGAACGTCTTTTCATCTTGAAGTGGTAAATTTCTTAAATCAATTTGTGTCCCCGTCTTTTTCACGATAAACTTTATAATATTTTCAAGTAACGTTAAATTACGTAATCCTAAAAAATCCATCTTTAACAAACCAAGTTCTTCTAATGCATCAGCCGGGTATTGCGTAACATACACATCGTTATGCCCTTCTTGTATTGCAACACTTCCGGTTAACGGCTCTTGGCTCATAATAACGCCAGCTGCATGAATAGACGTATGACGTGGTAAGCCCTCTACACGTTTTGCAATTTCAAACACACGCTCATGTAACAGATTCCCTTGTATAAACTCACGGAGTGATTGCGATTCCTCATATGCATCTTTTAACGTTATACCAAGCTTTGATGGGATAAGTTTTGAGAATATGTCAATGTCTCTCGGTGGAAGCCCCATTACACGCGCAATATCTCTAATTGCCGCTTTCGCTGCAAGCGTCCCGAACGTTACAATTTGTGCAACACGCAGCTGACCATATTTATCTTTCACATATCGAATCATCTCATCACGTCTTATATCTGGAAAATCGATATCAATATCTGGAAGTGTCACACGTTCAGGGTTTAAAAATCTTTCAAATAATAGATCGTATTCAATCGGATCAATATCTGTAATTTCTAATACGTAAGAAACGAGTGAGCCGGCTGCCGATCCACGTCCTGGTCCTGTTAAAATATGATTTTCATGCGCATACTTCATAAAATCCCACACGATGAGGAAATAATCACTAAACCCCATACTAGAAATAACGTTTAATTCATGATTCAGACGCTTTATATGTACTTCTTTCGGCGTACCATATCGTTTCTGCAAGCCTTCTTCACAAACGCGGCGTAAATACATATCATTCGTCTCGTTAGCTGGAACAGGAAATTTCGGTAATTGATTTATATGAAACGGTATTTCTACTCTGCAACGTTCTGCAATTTCTACTGTGTTATAAATCGCTTCTTCTACGTGAGAAAATAGTGCTTCCATTTCATCTGATGATTTTAAATAATATTGATCCGTTTTCAACCTTGGTCTATCTGGATCAGTCATTTTCGTTCCACTTTCAACAGATAATAAGCACTCATGAACAAGTGCGTCACTTTGATTGATATAGCGTACATCGTTTGTTGCAACGACTGGAACATTTATCCTACTCATAAATGCAGGTAATTTCTCTTGCAGGAGCAGTTCATCTTGAATCGCATGATGCTGCAAACTCATATAAAAATTGTCGAACATACTTTGATACATGCGAGCTACTTCTTCAGCTTGACTCTCTTTGTCTTCTAATAATAATTGTTCAATTTCCCCATCTTTACCTGGTGAAATAGCAATTAATCCTTTCGCATAATGGGCAAGCCACTTTTTCGGAATACCTTCTTTTGACTTCGTCATAATGCTACTAGAAATCTTTAATAAATTTTGATAGCCCATTTCATTTTCAGCAAGTAAAACAAGCGGATAAGATTTTTCCTCTTCTTCACTAAAAATAGAAGCTGTTAAGCCGATAATAGGCTCTATACCATGTTTCTTACATGCTTTATAAAACGGAATAACGCCATACATAACATTTTCGTCCGTAATAGCGAGTGACGAGAAACCAAGTTCTTTCGCCCTGACTACAAGCTCATCAATTTTACAAGCACTTTTTAATAAACTAAAAACGGTTTGACATTGTAAATGCACAAACTTCACTGTTGTACCCTCTCTTTACCAATCTGACTACTTTTATTATAGGTGATGAGGAAAGCGGAAATCAAAACATACTTCTTATACTTTGTCCATATATATGAAGAAGAAAGGGGAATGACGATGGATGTAAGAGAACATACTTTTTTCTCTCTGCTTATTATTAGTTATTTTATTGCCTTTGGGGTTATACTTGGTGGTTCATTAATTGGTGGATTTGGTGCATTTCTTATCGGAAAACCAACTCTAACTTACATTAATCAATTCGCCCAAAATTTAAGAATTTGGGCACTCGTTGCAGCAATTGGCGGAACATTTGATACTTTTTATAGCTTTGAAAGAAGTTTCTTTGGCGGGGATATGAAAGATATCGTAAAACAAATTCTCCTTATTTTTTTTGCAACGGGTGGTATGCAAACCGGTCTTATTATTATTAAATGGTTAACGCAGGAACATGTATGAGAGTACCAAGTGCCAATACAGCAAAAAAATGGTATTTAGTTTTAGCTGGTGCTGCTGTTGGAGGCGTGTTGAGCTGGTTTATTTTTTTGTTCATATACGGTGTTTTTCAAGAAGAACAAGCTAGTAAAATAGCAGAACAAAGAGAAATTATAGAAAAACAAGAAGCAAAGCTCCACGTCCTTCTCGAAGATCAAGAAAAATTGAATACAGAAAATAAACGACTCTTAACTATTCAAGAGATTAAAATAAAACTTATAAATCGAGAAAAATACGATTTAGACAACCTTACACTTGAAAACATGACTACCTCTATCCATAATGACCTCCAGCATCTTTTAACGAAAAACATACAAAGTATCGCAAAAAATAAAGACCTACTCAAAAAGGTAATAGAAAACAAGACGTACAAACATTACGATCGGCTATACCGTTTCAAAGTCGATACGATATCTTTTGATACAGTGCTTGAAATTAGCATTACGATAGAGAAAGAAAAATAAAGAAGGAGGACTTTAGCGCCGCTCCTTCTTTTCGTTTTCATATATAATCTCTTATCTACACAACTCACGTAAATCAGCAAAAAGACGATCCGCTTCTTCCCAAGAAAATGCTTTTGCACCAGAAGCCATCGGATGCCCTCCGCCATTATATTGCATTGCTAATTTATTTATCACTGGTCCTTTTGAACGAAGACGAACACGAATCACATCGTCTTCCTCTAAAAATAGAACCCACGACTTTAATCCATCAATATTACCAAGTGCTCCAACAACACCGGATGCCTCAGAAGGAAGTACATCAAACTTTTCTAATACTTCTTTCGTTAATTTAATGTAAGCTGCTCCTTCTTCTACCATCGTAAAGTTTTGTAAAATATAGCCGTTTAAACGAGCAATCTTTTCTTTCGTCTTATACATTTCATTGTATAAATCTGTGAATTTCACATCCATATCAACAAGCTCACTCACGTAACGAAGTGTTTTCGCTGTTGTATTCGGGAATAAGAAACGACCTGTATCCCCAACAATACCCGCTAAAATAAGACGAGCTGCTTCTTTCGTTATCTGTAATCCTTTATCTTTTCCATAACTGTAAAACTCATAAATCATTTCACTTGTAGAACTTGATGTCGTATCTACCCACGTAATATCTCCGTACGGATCTTCATTCGGATGATGATCAATTTTAATTAACATCTTCCCTTTTGCATAGCGTTGATCGTCAACACGTTCTTGGTTCGCAGTATCACATACGATAACAAGTGCAGTTTCATATACACTATCTTCAATATCATCCATTACTCGTAAATATTCTAGTGACGGTTCATTGTACCCAACCGTATAAATATTTTTCTCTGGAAACGATTCTTGTAGAATTGTACCAAGACCTCCCTGTGAACCTAATGCATCTGGATCTGGACGCACATGACGATGAATAATAATTGTATCAAACTCTTTAATTGCTCTTAAAATTTGCTCATGCATATGTATAATCTCCTTTTTACTCAACTTCTTCACTTTAACGTGCAGTAAAAGCCCAATTGGTGCGGGCAAATCATTAGCGCAGAAACATCCTCACACTAATTAAAGTTTCACTTTATCCTCCATTATAACGGAAAGTATTTCATACATGCGAACAATTGCTTTATAATAGAAATTAGAAAGTTTAGATATTTCTTTTTTCTCCACTATTATTTTTCACAAAGCGATGGGAGTGTGCATGATGCCAGTATTAGTCTTCTGTATTATCGTCTCATTTATGTTGTACCTCTTCTACAAAACAAAATACTTTCGTACAAACCGCCCAATGGAGAAAGGTTGGCTCTCAGGAAAATCCGCAATGGCACTTGGTTCATTCGTCTTATTCTTTGGGATAAACCAATTCTTTTTAGAACTTTCAACCGCTCGAATTATCGTTGGTGTTTTATTTGTTCTATTTGGTAGTGCAAGTGCATTTAATGGATTTCGCCAATACAAACATTTCTTACCATTAGCAGTTGAAGAAGCTGAATCTGTCTGAAGCAGTGCAAAAAAAGCATCAACATTGTGATGCTTTTTTACGTCCCTTAACTTTTAAAATCATATATGCGACAAACGCAGATGGTATATTAAATGGGTTGCCCTGCACATGAAGATGTAATTGTTCTTCCCCAAAAGACATTCTTTCATATAACTCTCGCTGAGATAATCCTGTTTTTTTCTTTTTTTCATGTAAACCTTGTAAGTATAAATATTGAATCGGTATCATTATAAGAAAGTAAAAGAGTGCGATACTACCAAAAAAGAGTACTGTTGATGACATAATGCATACCACCTTTCGTAAATCCATTTTCTTACAATTTAATTATAACATAGTCTAGCATCTAATTAAATTAATATTCTGTTTTTTAATCAGACAATTGTCTCACCACATAATTCTTCTTCGACATACTGAATATATCGCCGAATAAAAGCATCAGGTTTTTTTCTAATAGGTTCAATATCAAGTCTTAATGGTATTTTTCCTGCCATATAAAAGATTCTTGAAGCGGTCCCAAGTCGAATGGCTGATTCTGAAATATTTTCCCCATATCCCATCATAAAATTCCCCCATGCATTTTCTAACTGTCCCGAAGCAATTAAATGCAATCTTGGAACACCAATATCAAACTCTTTATAGCCAAATCCACATTCATCAAAATCGAGTAAATACCAATCCTCTTTGTCTACAAGAATATTTCCAACATGCATATCTCCGTGAACAAATTGTTTTTCTCCCAATTGAATTGAGTTTGTAAGTTCTTGTATTCTTTCTGCAATTCTCAAGCATTTATTTTTATCCTCATAAGATAAAAAAGAAGTATTTAATAAACATTGTAAAGACTCATGAATCATCTTTTGCTCGCTATATATAGGTCTTTCATAACCTCTCCAAGTTTGCGACACTCTTTTAAGCACTCCATTTGTTTTTTCATGAAACATTCGCATTAATGCTCCAAGTTTTTCATAATCTTTATCCTTTGGTTCTATAATTTCACTTCCATTTATAAACCTAAAGACAACAAAATACTGGATACTTCCCTCACCTTTCATAACAGGTGTGACCCAGTCACCATCTTTATTTACAACTACTTCTGGTACTAACATTTGTTTTTGCAACGCTATTAACCAATGTATTTCAGCTTCTATTTGCTCGGCTGTATAACGTCCTTCTCTATACTGCCTAACCACAAATTTATTTTTATCCGATTCGAATATATATGTTTGATTTTCTCCCCCATGCAACAATGACACTTTCGTAAGACTATTTAAATTATATTGCTTACATAACTGCTCTTTAATGTAAAAATCCATTCTTCTCCCCCTAGTTCATATAGTGAAGCATCGTTTCCCCTATCCAATTACACTATTCTTATCTTTTAATGATTAGTAGCGTAATCGACTAACAACCAATTTTCTATCCACATTGATACATATCCCTCTATTTTTTCACTTCTCTACTAAAACGCCCACTGAACTTAAGTAATAGCTTCAAAATCCAATAAAACAATATAAAGTTAAAGAAAAAGCCTAATGGATTAAACGAAATTTCCCATCCATCATAATAAATGAAATTTTCTGCTGGTATACCAAAGTAAAGAAAATCGCTATTATTTTCTCCAGTTGTAGGGGCAAAGGAACAAATAATAGCGAAAATCAAACTTACTACATACAATTTCTTTTTATTTGAATCCATTCTTCTATGTGTTAACACATAAAAAGTTATTGCAAATACTACACCTAAAAAGAGAACTATTACTCCCATTCGACACCTCCACAATTATTGTTCAAGCATCTTCAAATGATTACATGTTCCTATTTATAAATATGAAACAGAACGTGATTTATTTTTCTCTTTCGCAATTCAAAGCATGCTAGATTCAGTTGCTAACTACATTTTAAAACTCCCTCATGTAGCGTTCTAAAAAAAATGGAACAAACCAAAGCGGTCTGCTCCATCTTTTTATTTATCGATCAACTGCACCATAAGTAATGCTTTCCCGACGACATTACCTTCATGATGCACTTCTACATCAACCTTACCAAATTTACGTCCAATTTCTAATACTTTCGGATGAACCGATACAACATTGTCAATTTGAACTGGTTTTACGAAATAAATTGTTAAGTTCTCAACAATTAAATCACTCTTCTTTTGCGCACGAATAACGCGATTCGTTGCTTCTGTCACAATTGTTGCGAATACACCATAAGATAACGTTCCGATTGAATTCGTCATTTGCGGCGTCACTGAAAATTGATATAAATGTTCATTTTTCGCTTCTTTCGGCGTCATAAATTGATTCGTTACAATATCATCGATTGTTTCGCCGACTTGTGGTTGGCGCTGAATCATTTGCAACGCCTGAAGTACATCTTGACGACTAATAATACCTTGCAACTTATTTCCTTCATCAACAACAGGAAGTAACTCAATACCTTCCCACACCATCATACGTGCCGCAGCTGCGACAGACATTTTTCCATTTACCGTAATTGGATGCTTTGTCATTACTTTATCAATTGGTGTTTCTTTTACAACACCAATCATATCCTTAGAAGTCACAATACCTAATACCTTTTTATTTTCATCAACAATCGGATATCTTCCGTGCATCGTCTCTTCGTTATACGCATGCCATTGCTGCACTGTATCATTTGGTTTTAAATATAACGTTTCTTCAATTGGCGTTAAAATATCTTCAACGAGTACAATTTCTTTCTTAATCAGCTGATCGTAAATCGCACGGTTAATTAACGTTGCAACTGTAAATGTATCGTAACTACTTGAAATAATCGGCAGTTTTAATTCATCTGCTAATTTCTTCACATGATCTTCCGTATCAAATCCGCCCGTAATTAATACAGCGGCTCCAGTTTCTAACGCTAATTGATGCGCGTTCGTACGGTTACCGACAATAAGTAAGTTTCCAGCTTCTGTATAGCGCATCATAGCTTCTAATTTCATTGCCCCGATTACGAATTTATTTAACGTTTTATGTAGTCCTTCTCTGCCTCCAAGTACTTGGCCATCAACAATGTTAACAACTTCTGCATATGTCAACTTTTCAATATTTTCTTTCTTCTTTTGTTCAATTCGAATGGTTCCGACACGTTCAATCGTACTAACATACCCTTTATTTTCTGCATCTTTAATTGCACGGTAAGCTGTCCCTTCACTTACACTCAAATCTTTTGCAATTTGCCTTACAGAAATTTTATGCCCTACTGGCAGGCTATTAATATGTTCTAAAATTTGGTTATGCTTGGTAGCCAAATGGTTTCACCATACTTTCTTTTCCCTAAATTCTTCATGTGTTGTATTTTCAGTATACTATATTTTCAAAACTGTTACACTCTCTCTTTATATATCTGTACTATTTTTTTTATAACAAAATACGCCTTACATGACACTACTTCTTCTATTACAACAATGTAATGGTATTGTCATCTCGTTCGATAGTTTGTCCAGCCGCTTCCATATACAATGAAGACAAGAAATGAAACAAAGGAGCGGATACATGATGAAAAAATTATTAGAGGTTGTAGGTGCTGTATTTTTAGCTTTCGTAGACGGAAAAAAAGTTGCAATGGAATTGAATGAAACACCTGAACAGCCACTTCAAAAAAGAAAAGAATCGTCAAAACAAGTACAACCTTTAAAAGCTGTCCTACACACGTAAAAAACCCTTCACTTGTCTTTTCAAATGAAGGGTTTCTTTTCTATAGTGTAATACTTTCTCCAGCTTCTAATACTTTTCCTGTACAATTTTGTAGCTTTTCTACAAATTGATATGGATCTTGTTCAATAACCGGGAACGTATTGTAATGCATCGGTACAACAGTTTTCGCCTGAACCCATTTTGCTGCTAAAACAGCATCTTCTGGTCCCATTGTGAAATTATCACCAATTGGTAAAAATGCTACATCAATGTTATTTAGCTCCCCAATTAATTTCATATCAGAGAATAGAGCAGTATCCCCTGCATGATACACAGTTTTTTCTTCTGCTGTAAATAAAATACCTGCTGGCATACCTGTATATGTAATCGTCTTATTTTCTTCATTAATATAACTAGAACCGTGGAATGCTTGTGTAAACTTCACTTTTCCGAAGTCAAATTCATGCGAACCA
The DNA here is from genome assembly GCF_001583695.1 of Bacillus wiedmannii. GTDB lineage: Bacteria > Bacillota > Bacilli > Bacillales > Bacillaceae_G > Bacillus_A > Bacillus_A wiedmannii. Next base: position 86,359 of record NZ_LOBC01000039.1, read on the forward strand.
CCAATATGCATCGGATGTGTATTTACACCTTGCCAACTTAAAAATGTCGCTAGTTCAAATGGTGCCACAACAACTGCATTATTTTTCTTCGCAAGCTCTACTGTATCTCCAACATGATCACCATGTCCATGCGATAAAAGAATTGCATCTACTTTGACATCTTCAGCCTTTAAATCCGCTGTCGGATTTCCAGTTAAAAATGGGTCAATTAAAATCACTTTTCCATTCGTTTCAATCTTTACAACTGAATGCCCGTGATAAGATACTTTCATTACTACATTCCTCCCCTATTCACATTCTCATTTTTTATTCTACATGATTTTTCAATTCCCTGTCTTTTCTAACATCTATTTACTTGTCATAACGCTTTCTTCCGATGTAAAGTTATATTTGTAATTAAATATCTCGGGGGTGCCAATCGATGAATGCTAGATTAGAAAATTTAATGCAATGGCTAAAAGAAAAAAACGTAGAAGCTGCGTTCTTAACTTCTACACCAAACGTTTTCTACATGACAAACTTCCACTGCGAACCACACGAAAGACTTCTTGGTATGTTTGTATTCCAAGAAAAAGAACCTATTTTAATTTGCCCTAAAATGGAAGAAGGTCAAGCGCGTAACGCTGGCTGGGCACATGAAATTATCGGATTTACTGATACTGACAGACCATGGGATATGATTGCAAAAGCAATTAAAGACCGCGGCATCAATGCAAATGCAGTTGCAATTGAAAAAGAACATTTAAACGTAGAGCGCTACGAAGAATTAACAAAGTTATTCCCAAATGCAGATTTCAAATCAGCTGAGGAAAAAGTTCGTGAACTTCGCTTAATTAAAGATGAAAAAGAACTTTCTATTTTACGCGAAGCAGCTAAAATGGCAGATTATGCTGTTGAAGTGGGTGTAAATGCAATTAAAGAAAATCGTAGCGAGCTAGAAGTATTAGCAATTATTGAACACGAATTAAAAACAAAAGGCATACATAAAATGTCATTTGATACGATGGTATTAGCAGGTGCAAACTCTGCTCTTCCACACGGTATTCCAGGTGCAAACAAAATGAAACGCGGCGATTTCGTACTATTTGATTTAGGCGTAATCATTGAAGGTTATTGCTCTGACATTACACGTACAGTGGCATTCGGTGAAATTTCTGAAGAACAAACTCGCATTTATAACACTGTACTTGCTGGACAACTACAAGCAGTTGAAGCATGTAAACCAGGTGTTACACTTGGCGCAATCGACAACGCTGCTCGTTCTGTTATCGCAGATGCAGGTTACGGGGACTTCTTCCCACACCGCCTTGGTCACGGACTTGGAATTAGCGTACACGAATATCCAGATGTAAAAGCTGGTAACGAGTCTCCATTAAAAGAAGGTATGGTCTTCACAATCGAGCCAGGTATTTATGTACCAAACGTAGGTGGCGTTCGTATTGAAGATGATATTTACATCACAAAAGACGGATCAGAAATTTTAACGAAATTCCCGAAAGAATTACAATTTGTAAAATAATAAAAAGGCAGCGTGATTGCTGCCTTTTTCTATTTCTCCACTATTTCAAATTTCTCTACAATCATTTTTGCTGGATAGCTTTCAAGTATTTGAGAAAACCATACTTTTATTCTATCCCCTGTTTTTAACTGTTTATATGTGCCTTTATCTTTAAAGCTCAAAACTATATGTGATGGATGCTCTTTATTTATTTGTTGTTCCATATAATGTTGCAATTCTACTTTTGTATTAAACGTTTTATCATCTACAAAAAACACCGTGTCATTTCTTACTATGACATACCCCTCTTCAGGTACTTTTTTTACTGCTACTTGCTCTACTTGTTTTGTAGTACACGCTGATAATATGACTAGAAATACACTTAAAAACATAATAATTTTCATATGCCTATTCATTTTTAACTCCTTACTCTAAGCTATTTCAAATTTAACACCATCTTCTCCCCATACTTATCATCCCATTTAATCACAACCTCTATCGGTTCATCTTTATATAGAGGTGCACAACTTACACAAGAAGACTTCATTTCAATCCTTGCTCCTTTATGAACTTCTGAAGTTTGCATCATTTCACTAAAGGTTTCATTAATAGCAATCTCTAAATTTTTAAATTCTGTATTTCCATCTCCGCCCTTATACTGAAACGTAAACATTCCATCTTCACTGTCATCCTTAATATATCCTTTATATTGCCCCGTCCAACTTTTGCTCTCACTAGAAAAAGTAACATACGAAATCGAACAACTTCCTAAAAAGAAAATACTAATAAAAAAGAATAATGCTCTCTTCATAATGCCCCTCCATTCAAAAGCACTTATTTATTGTCTATTTCTTCCTCTTATTATATTATAAAAATACAGAATTTTCTAAAATAGGAGGTTTATATGTTACAACAACAGTTAGAAGAAATTCGTAATAATAATTACATACCGAATAAAACACTTAACATTGATTCTTTAAGTTCCAATATGCTTGAGCATATCGGTGTTACCGATAGCTATTTAAGAGACAAGCTCATCTACTCTACTTTTTATCATCTCATCAAAAAGGACTACATTTCACACACACAATTACAGAAACTATTATTAGAAAGCATGAGTGAAAAATATTTATTGTATAAAATTCATTCGGATGACGAAGATGCTGTATTTACCCGCGCATTTACGACATTATTACTTGCGCTCATTATTGATGCTGATACAAAATATAATTTCTTATCACAGAATGATATTTTAACTGTAAAAGATCAATTGATTCTATATATGAACAATGAACATGATTTCCGTGGATATGTTCAAGACCACGGCTGGGCACATAGTATCGCTCATGCTTCTGATACATTTGAAGCGCTTGTTCGTAGTCCTAAACTGGAAACTTTACATTACGAAGAAATATTACAAACTTTATTAAACAAAGTTTGTGTCCATTCTATTTACTACAAATATGAAGAAGACGAGCGTCTCGTTTATCCGATTGTCGCAATGCTACAAAATGGTCTAAAGGAAGAAAAACTCATATTAGCCCTTCATGATTTAGTAGCTCAATTACCCGTCAAAAAACAAACATTACATATTGAATCGTACGAGTACCTATACGGAAATATAAAATCTTTCTTACGTAGTTTGTTTTTCCGACTACGCACACTGTCTATATGTGAAGAAACCGAATGCAAAATTGAAAAATTGCTACGAGAACTTCCAAAATATTATTAAAAAAAGAAGGCCACTTAGAAAGTGCCTTCTTCTATTTCACTAATATTTAATTGAAATTTCACGATCCAAACTGAGAAAAGGTGGACAAGAATCGCAAACGCCATACATGCTCCGCTTAAAAAAGTTAGTATAGGATGCGAATACACGTGCCCTAATCCATAGGATATCGCCACGAAAAACATTGTTATGTAAATATAAATTGCTCCATGTATTTGCCTCATATAAACCTCCTTTTCCCATATTATAACATAAATTTTCTGATTATTCACATTAATAGCTTGTAATTAATATTTCTCAACTGTTACACCTCTAACAGCAGCCTTAATATATGGTGCTCCTTGTAAACTTTGTAAATCCTCTGTTTTTCCTGTTACGACTACACCGTATATTGGTAGGTCTTTTGGTTTCGTGTTTTTTATTTCTTTATAATATTGTTCAAAATAATCACTTGGTATACCTTCACTATTTTTTGCTAAATACTTCATTTGGTATAGAAACTCTTTTGAGTTTATTGTTACATCATTTTTCACATCTTCTTTTACTTTTGCATAACTCCCTTCAAACCCAAAAACATTTTTAGCCATTTCTGCATTTAATATTGCGCCATTTTTAGGATCTTTTAGCCCTACATAAGAATCACTTTTCTTTTCATTATATGTATCTACCCAAAACCAAACTGGCTGTACACTTTTGGGAAGCATCTCAGTAATTTGTTCAACTGTATACGATTTATCAAAAGATAAGGCTACTTCTGCAACTTTATTTTGCAAATCCCCAATATTTTTCAGGTCATCCACATAATTTTTATAAGTAACGAAAGGTAAATAAAACCTCATTTCTCTTTGCATTGTTTGTACATTATAGTCTGGTATCGCAACAGCCTCTTCACCCCTTTTTTCCTCATCTAAACTAACAAGCTCACCATTGTAGTGCTTCATACTATAATCCCATATGCCAGATTCATATATATCATTTACCCATTTTACTGGTTGGCCAGCTATATTTTTATACGAGTTATATATTACCGTACTCCCTGTAACACCGAGACTTAAATACATACTTCCACTGAAACGAATATTAGGGCCTTGAACCCTATGTAGTGCATTCATTTCTCTTTCCATTTTTCTAAACGTTTGCTGAGAAAAATACGCTGCTCCCAAAAACAAACTTACTATAACAATAATGGACGCACAAATAGAAATAAGCCAATTTCTCCAAAGTTGCTTCCGCTTCGCTCTCTTCATCAAAACTTTCATCTGCTTATCATCCATATTCAAATCAAAGTCTTTCCGACTCATCGTTTCTCCTCCTATACAATTTTTTAAATTGATTTCTTGCACGGTACAAACTTGTTTTTACTGTATCTTCTTTCATACTTAATAAAATGGCAATTTCCTTATAAGATAGTTCATATTCATATTTCAACAGTAAAATATGACGATAATCCTCCGTCATCGTCTCCAATATTTCTTGTACCTCGCCTTGTAGTTCACTTGTTAAAAGCACTTCATCTAATGACTTTTGGCCAATAAGAACGACAGATTCAATCGCAATGGGATTTAGCCTTTTTTCTTTCCGATATAAATCTCGGTGTTGATTGATTGCAACCCTAAAGAGCCACGGTGTTAAATGCTCTAACGGTATTTCCTCCATAAGCAATAAAGCTTTATACAGCGTATCTTGCACAATATCTTCCGCTTCTTTTCTATCTGCTCCAATCTTAATTAAGTATCCAAACACAGCTTTTGACTTCTCTATTAATAACGATTCAAACGTATCATGACTCATTCTGCTCTCCCTTCTATATACTCAACGTTTGAGAGCGTAAAATGTATACAGCTTTTCTATAATTTTTTTCAAAATAAAAAGCACACCTATTTTGATGTGCTTCTCTCCAACATACTATTCTATTATTTCATCGCTTCCTTCACAACATCTTGAATCATAACGACTTCTGTTTTCATATCAACAGACGGTGCTTCTTCATCAATACATTCATACCAAAACGCTACATGCTTTTTATCAATTTCATGATGAGAATTTTCGACAAGAGCCCCGCCTTCTCCTTGCACAGAATACCAATATAAGTACTCTTCTCCATCTCTTATTTCCCGGAAAATTGTCTCAACGTACATCTTCTCGTCGTTTAGTGTCAAAAGCACTTCTTTCATATTGTCATTAAGAAGCTGCATCCATTCATCTACACGATGACTTTTACCTTGTTTCACTTTAAATCTCGTTAACTCCACATTCATTTTTATTCCCCCGTTTTCTTACGTACAAACAATCTATATTCTATTGGATTATAAAAACGTAATTTACTAGCTAATTTCCGCGAAGGAATATTGTCTACATAACAATCCCAGCACGGTGTAATATCATTTTGCATGCAATGTTCAATGAACCGTGTTGCAACAGCTTGGGCTAATCCTTTCCCTTGATATGCTTTATGCGTCGCAATATCAATTTCAGCAAATCCATTCCCATTAAATATCGAAACACATTCAGCTACAATTATCCCATCTTGTTCTATACAAAATCCGAAACCACCGTTCAAAAATAGCTCTTTTGATCCCCAATATTCTTTATAATACTCCTCTGTAAATTCATTGCTTCGTTCTATATCACTTTTATTAATACGCTTCACTTCATATGTATTTTTGTTTGAATCTCGTTTTCTCTCTTCAAAAATTTCTCGTTGAAATTTCATTCGCGGGATGTTCCGAAGTGTATTACTAAAACGCTCTTCTAACATCATTTCCCACTCGTCACTCGAAGTGAACAACGTAAATCTCTTCTCTGTTTTTTCAATAGCCATTTTTAAATGCGCAAATAAATATTCGTTATAATTTTGATCATCCGTATCACCAAATAAATAATAGATACCGTTAGCTGTACGAATTAGTCCTGCTGTTAACTTCTCGTTTGCAAAAACTTCACCATCTATCATTTGATCACATACCGCATGAGCAAAGGTTGTTGTCCTTGTATGACCTTCTAAAGTCGGAAGGATTTTTCTATACTCGGCTACAGATAATTTTTTCATAATTGCTCCACTTTAATCGTATCAGCCTCTATATTTTCAAAACAAAGATTTACCGTTCTCTTGAATGCTCTCGTTCTATGAATCGTGCATGCTGGAATTAAGATAGAATCATTTGGCTTTAAAACCGCCGTTTCTCCATCTTCAAAATCGATCAGTAGTTCTCCCTCTAGCACAATAAATAATTCATCCGAATTAGAATGATAGTGCCAATCATATTCACCAGTAAATACAGCGATTCGTAAGCAATGACTATTTACATTTGAAACGACAAAATTTTTATGTTGATCTTGAATGTCCTTCGATAATTCTATTAAATTCACAGTTTCCATCTTTCGTCCCACCCTTTCATTAGTCGTTCTTCTGAAAAACTAATTTAGTCTCCACCACCTCCGCAATCTCCTCCACTATCACTTGAGCTGCTACAATCATTGCTACTGTAGTCACCGAATCCACTTGATGAGCTTGAAGCGTATGAAGATTTTTTTCTTCTTTTTCTATCTTTTTTACTTTCATGACTAGGCCACACTTTATCAAATAATATAAAGAATAAGAATCCTTCTACCATAACAAGTATAACGCCAAAAATACCTTCAATAACATTAGGGGTTATCCCCAAATTGTTAACCATCCCACATAAAAACACGCAAAAAATCACATACAAGAACATACAAATATACCGAAATGTTTTTTCTATCATAATAACTACTTTTTTTGAAAGAGGTATGTTCTGTTCCTGTTTTTTCTTTATATACTTTTGTCTTTTAGCTTGCTTTTTCTTCCTATTTTTACTCCCCATTGAATCCCCTCTATCGACTTTCGTTTTTTCATTCAATTCCAAATTATCACAAAAAACAACATCATAACAAGCTATATTTCACGTAAAGTTTTATTTACTTTTTGTAAAGTTTTATTTACTTATTTCCTAAAAATGGATATAATGAATGTAACAAATTTACAAAAAGGAGACCTTGTATATTTGATTAAAAATAAGGTGAAACAATTCCGCGTCGTTAGAGACATCACTCAAGAACAATTAGCTTCCTCTGTTCAAATCACCAGACAATCCCTCATCGCTATCGAGAAGAATAAATACAACCCAAGTTTAGAATTAGCATTGAAATTATGTGAGTTTTTCAACTGTAAAGTAGAAGATTTATTTCAATTAGATAAAACTGGGGAGGAAAAAGAATGAAAAATGCTTTTACTCAAAAGTTCATTTCACATCTTACTTTTTTAGTGTTAGGATCATCTTTTCTTTATTTCAATAGTACTGACGAAGAAAAGATTAGTTCTGTCCTTCTATTCGCTGGCGTATACATACTCTTATCCTTAATACTATTCGTAGTGAAACGAATATTCTTTAAGAAAAAAAAGAGCGTTTCCGAGAAATATCCATTACCTGAGATGGATGAAAGAATCGAGAAAATGAGTTTAAAACTTATGGCACAAATTTTCGGTCTCTCTCATTTAGTCGGCTCTACGATACTATTTATTTTATATCTCACTGACAAAAACTCGATGATACGAGTTGAGTATGCCTTATATTACTTGTTCGGCATTCTTTTCTTTACAATGATGTTCGGATTGAAAATTGTAAAGAAACTAGACAATTAATCAAAATAAAAAGACCCTCCTTACAAAAGGAGGGTCTTACATATATCTTTATTATGATAAAGCAGGAGCTTTTTCAAGAAGCTCTTTCGCATCAGCATATTGTAAACCGTGTGCTTCTGCAACTGCTTCGAATGTTACATAGCCATCTAATGTGTTAATACCTTTTAATAATGCAGTGTTGCCTAAGCAAGCATCTTTGTAGCCTTTGTTCGCAATTTGTACTGCATATGGTACTGTTACGTTTGTTAATGCAAGAGTTGATGTACGTGGAACTGCTCCTGGCATATTAGCAACTGCATAATGAACAACGCCATGTTTTTCGTAAGTTGGGTTGTCGTGAGTTGTAATACGGTCAGTTGTTTCGAAAATACCACCTTGGTCAATCGCGATATCTACAACGACAGAACCTGGTTCCATTGATTGAATCATTTCTTCTGTTACAAGTTTTGGCGCTTTTGCACCTGGGATTAATACTGCACCGATTACAAGATCAGACTCTTTTACAGCTTCTGCAATGTTGTATGGATTAGACATTAAAGTTTTTACTTGGTTTCCGAAAATGTCATCTAGTTGACGAAGACGTTCTGCACTTAAATCGATGATTGTTACATCTGCACCTAAACCTACTGCAATCTTCGCTGCGTTTGTACCAGCTTGACCACCGCCGATAATTGTTACTTTGCCGCGTTTTACCCCTGGAACGCCTGCAAGTAAAATACCTTTACCGCCTTTGTTTTTCTCAAGGAATTGTGCACCGATTTGTGCAGACATACGACCAGCTACTTCACTCATAGGTGCAAGTAATGGTAAAGAACGATTGTCTAACTGTACTGTTTCGTATGCAATTGATACAACTTTGTTATCAATTAATGCTTTCGTTAATTCTGGTTCTGGAGCTAAGTGTAAGTATGTGAATAAAATTAAACCTTCGCGGAAATAACCGTACTCACTTGCAACTGGCTCTTTTACCTTCATAACCATATCTTGATTCCATGCTTCTTCAGCAGTTTCAACAAGTTTTGCACCAGCTTGTACGTATTCTTCATCTGTAAAGCCAGATCCTAAACCTGCTCCTTTTTGAACAAAAACTTCATGACCATTTTGTACTAAGTGTACTGCTCCCGCTGGCGTCATTGCCACGCGGTTTTCATTGTTTTTAATTTCTGTTGGAATACCGATACGCATTATTAGTTCCCCCTTGAGTTATGAAATGACCCCTGAATCATTTTTTAAAGCGCTTTCTACGCTCTTATATTTTAACATAATATCTCAATATTTGACAAAAAATAATACAAGTTTTCCGATGGATTTAATCTTACATGAAAGGACAGTATTATCCACACCTCTCAGCATACAGGATAAACTGTCCAATTATACGAAACTTCAATTTATTTCGCTCTATCGATGTCTATGAATAACATCTACTGCACCAGTTACTTCAATAATTGTACCGGTAATCATATCGGAATCTTCCTCACATAAAAACGAAATCGTTCTTGCGATATCTTCACCTGTTCCAGATCTACCAATTGGTGTGTTACGTTCTTTCAACTGACGTGCTTCTTGAATTGTCGCTTCTTTCATTTCACCAATAATATCACCAGGACATACCATGTTCGCAGTAATACCATATTCTGCTTCTTCATAAGCAACTGTTTTAGTTAATGAAACAAGTCCTACTTTCGCTGCTGCAAAAGCTGAACGATAAATCCATCCTGGTGCGCTATCTGCCCCTTGGAATCCGTAATTAATAATACGGCCAAAGTTCTGTTTTCTCATAATCGGAACGACAAGTTTCAACAAATGAAACACCGCTGTTAAATTACCCTGAATCATTTCATTCCATTCGTCTTCTTCATAATCGACTAACTTTTTTCGTTCAAACACATATGGACCAGCATTATTAATTAAAAAATCAATTTTGCCAAAACGGCTTATCGCTTCTTCTACTATTTTATGTAAATCTTCCTTTTTCGTGACATCCGCTTGCACGAATTGTAGACGCTCTTCCATATTTTTATATGTTTCTTTCATCGTTTCCATAGCAGTTATATCGCTATGATATGTTACTGTTACTGAATACCCTTTAGCCAATAACTTTTCTGTTACTTGCTTTCCTAAACCTTTCGTACCGGCTGTAATGAGCGCGTGTCTCACAAACATGCCTCCTTTTAAATTGCTATACTTCATATGTAACAAGTTCTCGCCCCAATTACAACTAAAATGAATTAAAGCAAAGTTTTCAAAATTCTGTAACGTTTCCGACAAGCACATTACCAAAATTTGTTTTATAATAAAGTTGTAAACGGTAATAAAAATGATTGGGAGGAATTTACTATGAATAATACATATACAAATATTTTAATCGCGGTGGATGGTTCTAAAGAAGCAGAAAGAGCTTTTAAAAAAGCAATTCAAGTCGCAAAACGCAACAATGCAACATTAACAATTGCTCATATCGTTGATGTAAAAGCATACTCAGCAGTAGAAGCTTATAGCCGCGCAATTGCTGAACGTGCAAATCTATTTGCAGAAGACTTATTAGAAGACTACAAAAAAACTGCGCTTGAAGCTGGCCTTGAAAAAATTGAAACTGTATTAGAATTTGGTAATCCTAAATCTAAAATTTCAAAAGAAATCGCTCCAAACCATAAAGTAGATTTAATTATGTGTGGTGCAACTGGTTTAAATGCTGTTGAGCGTTTCCTAATTGGTAGCGTCTCTGAACATATTATTCGCTATGCGAAATGCGATGTCCTTGTTGTTCGTGGTGATGAGGAGCAAGGTGAGCTTTAATTCATAAAAATAAATAGGGTAGATAAGAGGCTTTCTCTTATCTACCCTATTTTCATTTATACTTTAGGAATTCTGTAATCCGGATTATGTTGTTCCCAGCCACCTTGTGTATCTACACTCGTATCACCATCACCATCTACCCATATTGTTCTCCCGTCAGGTAAAACTCTTTCATGGGGTGTTACATGATGAGCATTTGGATTTTCCTCCGTCGTATATTCTACGTCAGTTGCATCTGGATGTACTGCTTGTGCTATGCTATCACTTCCTACTCCCTCAGCAATTCCATCTACACCATCAACTATATCTATAACTCCAACCGAGAAAACACCTACAGCCGCAACCTTTGCTAATTCTTTTCCTGCCTCTATCGCTTTATCAGTATCTCCCTCTCGTATCGCTTGCACCGTTTCAACTCCCTTTTCTGAAACATGTACAATACCTTTTCCAATTGTCGTTGCCGTATCTTGAACCGTTCCAAGTATTTCTTCGTACCCTCGCTTCGCTTGCTGTTTATCGTCTGTAATAAGCCCACCTATAGCATCATATGTACCATCAGCAAGATTTCCAACAATTTCCCCAGTTTTCACAGTAGCTTTATTAACGCCTTTTCCAACATCTTTTATGAAATTACTATTCGTAACTTCTCCTACCGCTTCTATCGCACCACCCACTACTTCAGCTGTAACTTTGGCCACTGCTCCAGTTATTGATTTTATTAAACCCATACCGCATCCCCTTTTTCTCTATAAATCATTATATAATATTATTACAATTATAATTATATAGTTGTAGCCTATATAACTACAACTTATTTCACATACTTCACTATAAATACAAGACAAACCACCACAACAATGACGATTGCCAACACATAAGATGGTAAGAACTTCATAGACCACAGTGCCATCATAATCGTCGCAATCGTTAAATACGTTTGCTTTGCATCTTCTGTCATTTTTTTACGAAGCAAGAACACATACAAATAACCGATTGGCGGCGTAATGAAGCACAGAACATATATGACTTTAGATTTTAAATACCATTTTTGTTCTCCGAGTTTCTTTATATCTTCTTCTATTCTCTTATGCTCTTGTTCTCTCGCTTCTTCTACAAACGGATCTTCCTCTTCTCCTCGCTTTTCTTTCATATAAGGAAGAAAGTGCACGAAAAAATAGTATGCAAATACGAACGCTCCAAATCCAATATTTAATCTTTCTAATGGAATATGCTCACTAAAGAAAACAGCAGTAAGTACTAAAGACAAACAGTACGTCATCATCCAAAATGAACGTTTTCTCTTTTTCCGTTCGATTTCTTTTTTATCTTGTACATGTTTTCTTTTCGAAAGCCATATTGAAATACAGCAATCTACTACAAATAGAATAAAGATAAATATCCCAACGTGTACTGTTTCTACATCCTTAAATGAAAAGATATTTGGGAATGCAACGTGTAATACAATTAGCGTGTACAAAATTAACCCTATAAAATAAATACGCCTCATTTTCCATTCCTTTCTTATTTTCTAACTTTAGGTTAACATACATTTTTTAGAAATAGATGGACAAAATATATGTGTTTAAAAAAGGAGGATGCTGCATGGGTGATTCCGAACGCATTATTTTAGATGTGAATGGGAAAGAAATTGAAATGCTAGATACGATTCGTACTCATTTTAAAGATAAGCATGGCGTGGAACTAAGTAATGGTGCATTACTTAGAGATTTGATGGATATTGAGTATATTCGAATTACGGAAGATCGACATAAGTATGATTAATCGATGAAACTTTAAGCCTAGAGCAAAATGCTCTAGGCTTACTTACCTCCTCACGAAAAATGTTATAATTAGGAAAAAACAAGTATGGAGGATGCTCTACTATGAAATCTGAAAATATCTCAAAACATTTTCACACATTACATGTACAAAGGAACGAGTTCCTTCCTCATCTCCATTCATTATCACAAGAACAACTATGGTATAGGAAAGAGGACAAAAAATGGTCTACTGGTGAACACTTTTATCACTTATATTTAATTACAAGGATGCTCAAAGTAGCGATTAAATTCTCTCTCACTCTTATCCCTTATGCAAAGCTAAGAAAAAATACCCCATTTGAAACTGAAATACACGACATTTATGCCGAATATAAAGAAAAGCATGGTAAAGGAATGAAAGCACCTTGGATTTTAATCCCCTCAAAAAAAATCTATCACTCTATGAATGTAACTGAATTAGAAGAATTACTTTCCCGTGAAACAGATGAAATAAAAAAACTTGTTCAAAATATAGAAGAAAATATCGCCGGACATATCGTATTTTTAGATCCAATCGCTCACTATCCTAACCTGATTCAATCTATCCAACTATTAGCGATACATGAGAAACATCATTTTATGATTATGAAATGATAGATCCCCCCTAAAAATCTAAACACAAAAAAAGTAAGGTGCTTTCTAAAAAAGCACCTTACCTTCTCTCTCATACATCATTTAATTCCTACAAACTCTCCAACTAACGCTTTCGCCTTCTCCAAAGCTTTTTCAATTTGCTCAAACCCTGTCCCGCCAGCACTATTACGACGCTTTACAGCTGCATATGATGAAAGAACTTCATATAAATCTTCTTCAAATAATGAGCTCATTTCTTTGTATGTTTCAAGTGGTACATCTAATAAATAAATTCCTTTTTGCGTACAATGAAGAACTAGTTTCCCGACAATTTCATGAGCCTGACGGAATGGCAGTCCCTTGCTTGCTAAATAGTCGGCAATTTCTGTTGCGTTTGAGAAATCTTGGGTTACAGCTTGCCCCATCTTTTCTTTGTTGACAGTCATCGTTTCTAGCATGCCTGCCATAATATGAAGGCATCCTTCTACTGTTTTTACTGTATCAAACATTCCTTCTTTATCTTCTTGTAAGTCTTTATTGTAAGCGAGCGGTAATCCTTTCATTACTGTAAGTAAACTAAATAAATTACCGTACACTCTGCCTGTTTTACCACGAATTAATTCCGCCATATCCGGATTTTTCTTTTGCGGCATAATGCTGCTTCCCGTTGCGTATTGATCGCTCATTTCAATAAATTGAAACTCTTGGCTACTCCATAAAATAAGTTCTTCGCAAAAGCGTGATAAGTGCATCATGAGCATAGATGAGTTACTTAGGAACTCCAGTATGAAATCACGATCGCTTACTGCATCTAAACTATTTTCATAGATTCCATTAAATCCAAGAAGCTCCGCACTATATTCTCGATCAATCGGGAATGTTGTCCCAGCTAATGCTCCTGCTCCTAATGGTGAAATGTTAATGCGCTTTAATGAATCTTCATAACGATTCACATCACGCTCTAACATCCAAAAGTAAGCGAGAATATGATGAGCAAATGAAATTGGCTGCGCACGCTGCAAATGCGTATAACCAGGCATAATGGTTTCAATATTATTTTCTGCTTGATGAACAAGAACCGTTTGCAATTGTTTTGTAGCTTTTATAATATGTTCTACTTTTTCTTTCAAATATAAATGCATATCAGTCGCTACTTGATCGTTACGGCTTCGTCCTGTATGAAGTTTCCCTCCTACTTCACCGATTTGTTCAATTAACATTTTTTCAATGTTTAAATGAATATCTTCTGCTTCTACTGAGAATTGAAGCTTACTCTCTTTTGCTTCTTTTAATAAATACTGAAGCCCTACCTTTATTTTCTCTGCTTCTTCTTTCGTAACGATACCTTGCTTTGCTAGCATCGTTACGTGTGCAATACTTCCCTTTATATCTTGATTTACTAATTGTTGATCGAAGGAGATGGATGCTCCAAACTCTTCAACCCACGCTTCCGCTTCTTCTGTAAAACGTCCGCCCCAAAGTTTGCTCACGCTTCCACCTTCTTTTGATTCACTTGGCTGTATACTTTCGTCGGTAAACCGAATAATGAAATGAATCCAACTGCTGCATCATGATTAAATTCGTCCTGAGCAGTATATGTTGCTAATTTTTCGTCATATAAAGAGTACTCAGATTTACGTCCTTCTACAATCGCATGGCCTTTAAATAATTTCACACGCACTGTACCTGTTACATTCTTTTGCGTTTCTTGTAAGAAAGCATGAAGCGCTTGTTTTAAAGGAGAGAACCATAAACCGTTATAAATAAGTTCTGTTATTTTCTGCTCAATCACCGGTTTAAAATGTGCCACTTCTTTTACGTGCGTTAGATCTTCCAGCTCTTTATGTGCTGTGATTAACGTCATTGCCGCTGGACATTCGTATACTTCACGCGATTTAATACCAACAAGACGATTTTCTACGTGATCGATACGTCCAACGCCATGTTTTCCAGCAAGGGCATTTAACGTTTTAATTAATTCTGAAAGTGAATATGCAGTGCCATTTAAAGTAGTCGGTACGCCTGCTTCAAAGCCGATTTCTACAAACTCTGGCTTATTCGGTGTATCTTCTAATGCCAATGTCATCTCATATGCATCTTCTGGCGGCGCTGCCCATGGATCCTCTAAAATTCCACATTCGTTGCTGCGTCCCCATAAATTTTGATCGATTGAAAATGGGCTATCTAAATTAATAGGAATTGGAACATCGTTTTCTTTTGCATATGCAATTTCTTCTTCACGTGACCATTTCCATTCACGTACAGGCGCAATCACTTCTAAGTAAGGATTTAACGCTTGAATAGAAACTTCAAAACGAACTTGATCATTCCCTTTCCCTGTACATCCGTGTGCAACTGCAGTCGCCCCTTCTTGTTCTGCAATTTCTACTAATTTCTTAGCGATAAGTGGACGAGATAATGCAGAAACGAGAGGGTATTTCCCTTCGTATAACGTGTGTGCTTGCATAGCCATCAATGCATATTCATTTGCAAATTCTTCTTGAACATCGATCATATATGATTTAATTGCACCTACTGAAAGTGCCTTTTCTTTTACGAATGCTAAGTCTTTACCTTCCCCTAAGTCTAAACAAAGCGCGATAATATCATAATTCTTCTCTTGTAACCATTTAATTGCAACGGAAGTATCAAGACCTCCGGAATATGCTAATACCACTTTTTTCTTCTCCATTTTGCATCCCCCTAAAGAATAAATATTCATTTTCTTTTATAATAATACACACTTTAACACCTTTCACAAAATGTATCAAGAGTCATTTTCAAATTTTTTCAAACAATTTCGTCGAGCTTCTTTCTGTTTTCATGTACAATATAAGCAGGAAAACGGGGGTGAACCTATGGAAAAGTATTTCTTATACGACGATCATCTAGGAATTGAAATTCCGTATTTACAAGAAGATTGGGAAAATATCCCCGAAAAAATACAGCATGCTATTTTATTAAAATGGGAACAAGTTCGCGGAAAGATTCCTGATCGTATAAAAGAACTCGAGCACTCTATTAATGCAAAACAGCATCATTTAAATAACGAAGAAAACTTCGAAATTTCTTGCAAACTTAATTCAGAAATTGCCGATCTCGCTTCCATCATTAATGACCTTTGGCTTTGGTATCGACTCACTCAAAATGTATCTGAGGGGAAAGCACACCAATGAAAAAAGCATGCCCCTCAATTACTTTGGGTCATGCTTTTTTGTCGTAACACGATTTACAATATATTTCTTGTGCTGTTTTTGCCAAACACACATCAAACGGACCAACTAATATACTTCTTTCTTTCGGCAACTTTACAAAAGCAACTAGCTCTTCTTCATATTGAATCTTTTTCTGACATAAAACACATATTAATTCTTTTCTTTTGAACATGTCTTTTAGCATATCTTCACTCTCCCTCTCATCTATCTATATTAATATACTCTCATAATAGTTAAGACTTGTAAAAAAATGACACATTCCAAAGTGAACGATTCATATACTATGTACAAAAGGAGGTCTAAAATTTATGCGCGCTTTCGTTATTATTGCTTTAACTTTTTTAAGTGTGATTAGCTGGGATGCGTTTTTTAAAGATAAAGGTGTCCAGAAAGATACAACTGAATAAACACCATCTCTTTCTTACTTATTGGACAAACCGTTAAAAACTGTCCAATTCTGCAAAATAACTTAGGCTTTTCTACAAAAATATTTAAACATAACAATTTTTGTAGATTCCCTCCGTTTATTGTCGGTTTCCATCCGCATACATTTTTTGAAAGTATGATATAATAATATAAATCTTGAAGGAAGGGATTTTGATATCATGATCGCTCGAAGGAGCATGTGGCATCGTATTGACGAATCATACACGTAGCGTATTTTTCAGCTTAGATACTTTAGTCTAGCGAAAAAAATACGAGAGTGGGGAAATTATGATTGCCCGAAGGATAATTTGGCAAAAAAAAGACTCTTCTTACACATAGCGTTTTGTTTAGGACTTAATTGTTACTAGCTAAACAAAACAAAGAAGAGCAGGATTGCTAAATGAAGAATCCTACTTCACGTTTTGTTTAGTCGTTTTAAGACTTAAACTAAAACGAAGGTAGGGAGAATTGATGGACGAGAGGATTATTCGTTATTTCTTCAGCGACATATAGCGTAGTTAGTTTTTTTAGTAAACTAACTGAAGCTACATGTGAGCTCGTAGTTAGTTTACAACACAAAAAGGACTACTAACTACGGAAAGAAGGAATAACGATGAGGAACATCCAAAGTCGACAAATTATTAAAGAAGTTTTTATGGTTTTAATCGGTTCATTTATTTTAGCAGCAGCGCTATATCACATTCACTTCCAAAACCACTTAACAGAAGGTGGCTTTGTAGGTATTGCACTATTCATCCAAAATTTTTATGATATTTCACCATCTATTTCAACTGTAATTATGGATATCCCAATTATTTTACTGTGTGCTTCATTTTTAGGTAGAAAAATGGTTGGTTATTCATTCCTAGGTTCGATTTCATTCGGAGTATTTTATTCTCTTATGGAAAATTATTCTCCATTTACGGTAGATTTATCAAATAATTTATTTGTAGCTGCAATAGTTGGCGGTGCGTTAGCTGGTATTGGACTCGGTTTTATATTGCGATTTGGCGGTGCAACCGGTGGAGACGATATTTTAACAATTGTATTAAGTAAACGAACTCGCTTTACAATTGGGCAAATTTTCTTCGTCTTTGACGCGATTGTTCTTGCGCTTTCATTATATTATTTAAATTGGACAGAAATTGCTTTCACTATTCTTTCGATTGCCGTACAAGCAAAAACATTGGATTTAATTTATTATCCAAAAGCAGAAAAAAAAGCGGAAAAGCAACCAGTATCTGTTCCAATGCCAAAAAAACATGCAACAAATTAAAAAAGCGAAAGGCTTCGGCCTCTCGCTTTTTTTACGCTCTCTTTTCTTTTTCAACTATGTGGCGCACTTGATAAAATCTATTTGCAAATTCAGTAACGTTTCTTGTTAAACGATAGTTCACTGTAGACCCGATTGCCATTCCAATTACCGGAATACCTTGGAATAATTTACGACGAAGAGCATAAATCGAAAATGTTTTCAAAATTTGTTTTAACACAACTTCAGTAGAAGCTGGTTGTAACACCGTTTCGTCTCCTTCGTAGAAGAACGAATCTTCTTGCTCTAGCTCTTGCAATAAATTGTACCATGCGTATTGCTGAAGTCTTCCTGGTAGTAATGACGCATGAAATACCTTTAATGCAAGCATCATTTCATAAGGCTTGTTCACATCATGCCCAAATGATGTTGCAATAAGTTGGACAGCCTTCACATTTAACGCAATCATAACCGGAAAATCAGCCGTTAATAATAATAAACCTCCGGCACCCGTTGCTCCGCCTTGTACGAATGAATATAGGCGATGACGTGCTGTTTGCTGCTCTGCTATGTATGTTAACTGATCAATAGATAATGCTTTCAAATCTTCTAGTTGCTCAATCGATTCATCAAACAATCTCGACGTTCCTAAAATACGATTACGCGCATCTAGCTGTGATTGTGAACTTTGAATCAATGCATGCAAATGAAAGAGCCATCCATCTGCTTTCGTAAAGAAATCTTTTCGTTTTTTCTCAGGCAATTTCGCAATTGTCGTATGTACCCATTTATCAAAGATTTTTTGAAAATCGGTCGCTTCTTGCTCCACTAATTGCGATTCCCATTCTTTTATATTGTCTAAAATGGCTTGTTCTCGCTTCGATCGCATCGTAACAACCACCTCGTTCGATTTTTTTCTATTGTAACATATTTCTGCTTCTTCTTTGCAAATATGCTTGTCTATATTCATTCACATACCATTTTTTTATGGCATAAAATATTAACAAAAAGGATGAGATGAATCACATGAATCTATCCAATATAAAAAAAGAATATAATGCCGTATTCAGCTTAGGACAAAACTGTTGGCCTGCTTGGGCCTTATATCAATTCGGATTATCACCATTTTTTGGCGTTATTGATTTTATGCTAAGCCCTTCATTAGGAAAAGTGAACTTATTATTACAAAATCGATTTGACCGTTTTTTACATTTCGAAAACTTATCCTTTATCTCATTTTGGGATGATGATGCGAAATTAAGACTAAGGGACAACCTATATGAAATCGACTCCTGTCACGACTTTAAAACAGATGTAAACACACCAACTTCTTGGCCTTCTTATTCAGAAATCAAGCTAAATTATGAGCATCGAATTACTCGTTTTCTAACTACAATTGAAATGGAAAAATCCATATTGTTTATTCGAACTGGAGGAACATACGAAGAAGCACGATCTCTGGAACAAATTTTATCTCAAATAGTTAAACATAAATTCTCTGTCCTATTACTACTTCCTGCAGATGTACCAACTGTTGCCCAAGAAGATTGGGGATTACAAAATATTTGCGTTATAAAATGCCCTATTATGGATGTATACCAGTACAATGAAGCATTTTGGCATGACTTATTTGATGGGATTACGATTAGACCGCAGGCTTAAATACACGATACTTTTTATTACACACTGCCTTATAATCATCCTTATACAAAAGAAATAAGGAGTGATTATATATGTATCCACGTGCAAAGGCTTTTGGTCTTGCTACACATCAAGGTCGCCTTCTCGTACAAGAATATCATACAGGCGATGAAACGTATTACCGACCTCTTGGCGGCTCAATTGAACTTGGTGAAAAATCAGCACATACCGTTATTCGTGAATTTAAAGAAGAGCTTCATACAGAAGTGGAAATCACCAATTATTTAGGCTGCTTAGAAAACATCTTTCAGCTAGATGAGGGAATTGGTCATGAAATCATTCAGCTATATTCTTTACGCTTATTAGACACATCACTATATGAAATGGAAAAAATGAATATACAAGATGAGCAAACAGTATCGTATGCGAAATGGATTCCCGTTACAGTATTCATTCAGAAGAAGAAAGTACTATATCCAGATGGAATTTTAAATTATATACAAAAGAAAAAAGACGAAATCCTATAGGATCTCGTCTTTCTTTTCATATAGTATATTAACCAATATCTCCAAGACGTAGTACGTCACGAGCAATCATAACTTCTTCGTCAGTTGGAATTACGATAATTTTTACTGGAGAGTGTGGGAAGCTGATGAATGCTTCTTCACCAAATACGTTATTACGTTTTACGTCGAAGTATACGCCCATGTACTCAAGGCCTTCTAATACGCGCTCACGAATAATTGCACTGTTTTCACCTACACCAGCTGTGAAGATGATTGCGTCTACACCTTTCATACGAGCAGTGTAAGAACCGATGTATTTGTGGATACGGCTTACGAATACATCAAGTGCTACTTTCGCACGGTGGTCGCCTTCTTCTTCTTTCGCAATGATGTCACGTAGGTCACTAGAGTAACCAGTAAGACCTAACATACCACTCTTCTTGTTTAATACGTTAACTACTTCTTCTACTGTTTGGCCTGTTTTTTCCATGATGTATGGAATTAACGCAGGGTCAAGGTTACCAGAACGTGTACCCATTGTTACACCAGCAAGTGGAGTGAAGCCCATAGAAGTATCGATAGATTTACCGCCTTCTACTGCTGCGATACTTGCACCGTTACCTAAGTGACAAGAAAGTAAGCTTAAGCTTTCAAGTGGACGACCTAATAATTCAGCCGCACGCTCAGTTACGTATTTATGAGAAGTTCCGTGGAAACCGTATTTACGGATACCGAATTTTTCATAGTACTCATATGGTAGGCTGTATAAGAATGCAGATTCCGGCATTGTTTGGTGGAATGCTGTATCGAATACTGCTACTGCTGGTACGTTTGGTAATACTTCTTGGAATGCTTTAATACCAACAAGGTTTGCTGGGTTATGAAGTGGTGCTAAATCGCTTAACTCTTCGATATCAGCTAATACTTCATCAGTAATTAAAACAGAGTCAGCAAATTTTTCGCCGCCGTGAACAACACGGTGACCGATACCGCCAATCTCATCTAGAGACTTAACGATTCCGTTTTCAGTTAATTTTTTAAGAAGCATATTTACTGCTACTGCATGATCTGGAATATTTGTAATTTCTTTTTGTTTTTCGCCATCTACAGTAATAGTGAAGATACTATCTTCTAAACCGATACGTTCTACTAAACCTTTTGTTAATACTGTTTCACTTGGCATTTCAAATAATTGGAATTTTAAGGAAGAGCTTCCTGCGTTAATCGCGATGATTTTTGACATCTAGTCTTTCGCCCCTTTTTCTCTTGGTAGTTGTGTGGATATGTCCACAAACCGCTCGATTTTATCTGATCAAATTCACTAAATATGAAAACGTTTCATCATTAGTGAATTTTATACTCACGATTTTAATTTAAACATCGTCCGACATATATTTCAAGTGAAAAAATTGTAACACCAAGAAAAAATATATATTACAGATTTCAAAAAAATTCAGTTTAATCTAGTATATATTTAAAAATATGACATATCATATAAAACTGTACTACATGAATTACTAACCCTGTTACATATACCTTGCCTTATTTGTGGGTTGCAAACCAAGTATTTAATTGATCCATAATGTTCTCCATCGCCTTCATGTTGGAGAATTTAGGTAACTCCACTAATAACGCCTGTTTTGGCATTGTTACACTAGGACCTTTCTTTTGGAGAACAAATATACTTTTTGCATTTTTCTCGTTTTTAAACATGGAAACAGGTAGCTGTAATAGCCCTTGAATAAAACATGTTTCTTTAATAAATGCATGTAATTTGGGTGCTTGATCACTTTCAAAAATGAAGTTTGGTACTAGGAAGAATAAGTACCCGCCTTCTTTCGTATGTTTCACACTTTGTTCAATAAATAGGTGATGGGCATACGACATTCCTTCATCTGCTTTTAACTTATATTCACTTGCACCGATTTCATTTGGATAGTAACCAATCGGTAAGTCTGAAACGACCGCATCAACCGGATCGATATAAAGTGGCGCTAGTCCATCTTGATGGAAGAATTCGATTGCATGCTTTTGTAAATTTGCATTTACTAAAGCAAGTTTAATTAGCACTTCATCCACTTCTACACCAAATCCACTCATTGCTAGTCCTTCTTTGGCGCTATTAAATACTGTAGTCATTAAGTTACCTGTTCCAATTGCAGGATCTAAAACAGTAATTTCGTTTTGCCCTTGCATAAATTTATGGAATAAGTAGCTCATGAACATTCCAACTGCATCAGGCGTCATTTCGTGATTCGCTTGTACGCCTTCTTTCATTCCTTTTAAAATGGCTAACTGAAATGCTTTACGAATTTCTTCCCCTTTATATGTTTCTTCATTAAACGTACTATATTCACGATTCAGCCTTTCAATTGCTGATTCGGATAATTCCTCTTGTAAAATTGCTCCTTCAAACAAGTTATCACCTGTTTCTACAAGCGCCTCTAAATATGTTACATCTAATTCTTTACGTAAAACTACCGCAGAAGAATCAAAAATAGAAAATAATGTTTCTACTGTCTGACTCACGTACATTCCTCCTTCTCTCTTTTACACATAACTTATATCATACCACAAAGTGTTTTTTTCCAAAAAGAAAAAGCGACCTCCTGCAAAGAGCTCCCCTTTAAGTTATATATGATATAACGTTTTTTCTCATATATTGGTACCATTACGCAGCAATACATGAGAAAAAACGACCTCTTTATAAGAGGTCATTTCTTTCACATTATTTTGCCGCTTTAGCTGCTTCTAATGCTGCTTCATAGTTTGGATGGCTTGTACCTTCGCTTACGTATTCTGCGTAAACTACTTTGTCGTTGCTATCTACTACGAATACTGCACGAGCAAGTAAACGAAGCTCTTTCATTACTAAGCCGTAAGCTTCACCGAATGAAAGGTCACGGTGGTCAGAAAGTGTTACAACATTTTCTAAACCGTTTGCTGCACACCAACGTTTTTGAGCGAATGGTAGGTCAGCGCTAATTGTTAATACTTTCGCGTTTTCAATACCTGCTGCATCTTGGTTAAAACGACGTGTTTGTGCATCACACACACCTGTGTCGATTGAAGGTACAACACTAATTAATTTTACTTCGCCTTTGTATGTTTCTAAACTTACTGGAGATAAGTCATTTGCTAATACTTGGAATTTTGGCGCTTGATCGCCAACTTTAACTTCTGTTCCAACTAAAGTCATTGGGTTACCTTTAAAAGTTACGTTTGCCACTTGAAAATCCTCCCTTATTTAAACAAAATATGTACACTGTAAATGATAGTTTGTCCCTATCGATAATGCAAATAAAATCGCTTTATTTACAAAAAAATTAAAGAAGCTAATCCATTGATTAGCTTCTTTATTTGTTAAATTTGAAATTCAGGATCGTCTTCTTTTCGTTTATCCATCATTTCCTTCACTTTATCAACAGCTTGTGGCGCTAATTCAATTATTTTATCGATGACGTGTGTTTGCTTATCTAAATGCAACACTTTTACACCTTCTCCATTTATAACAAGAAAAGCAACAGGATTAATAGAAACTCCTCCACCACTTCCCCCGCCAAATGGATGACGGCCTGAATGTTCTACTTTACCAAATTCACTTCCACCGGCGGCGAATCCGAAACTAACTTTCGAAACGGTAAGAATTACACTTCCATCTGCCGCTTTAATCGGATCACCAACAATTGTATTTACATCAGTCATTTGTTTTAAATGCTGCATTGCGGTTGTCATTAAACCTTGAATTGGATGGTCCATTCTATATCCCCCCTATGCTTGAACAGATTTTTCAGTCGTACCAGATCTTTGTCTTCTCATAAATACGAGTAATTTGATCCCTGTTCTTATAGCACGAAATATGCGAAAAGATGCCGTTAACTCACATCTTGATGCAAATCCTTTCCCTTGAAAAACAGGAGTAATTTCAAATTCTGGTACGTCTACAATATGCATATATTGTCCTACAACTCCAGCAGCCATTCCTTTTGTCCCCCATGCATATCCAGTGACAATTCCAGTGCTAGCTGCGTCGCCTGCTCCAATTTGCGTATGCCATTTCCACCCATTGATTTTCACTCGTTTGAGAAAATCTTTAACAATAGTATGAACTTCTTGTAGCTTTTTTATCAGCTCCCCCATACTATCAAGTTGCGCCATAATTTTATTATCTAATCCACCGTCTTTTTCAGCTTTTTCGATTTTCTGCCCTGTCTTTTTCTGTTGTTTTTCAATTCTTTCCAATACATCAAACGTATATCGAATCATCCATATTTTCACTTGAAACAAACATTGCTTTTCCATTTCTGAATATAAAAATGTCACTTTAAGCTTTATTTTCGACAATAGTATAAGCAAAATAAAAAGGAGAAGAATTATTATTCCAATCACGAGCCACTTCATACGTATCATCCTTTCACTCCGTACCCATTATCGACAAGTTTATTCATCATTAAACAGAATCCTTTAAGATTGAATATAAAAATTTTTCTAAAAATAAAAAAGGATTTTGACATTTTATATCGAAATATATTATTTGAACATATCGTCGGGGAACGTATTTGGATGATATGTAGCACGAAGAACAGAAAATTTAACTGCAGTGGAGGGATACATAATGGCAGATCGTCGCAATTTATTTTTCTTTTATGGTGATGACAAAGCAACGCTCGTTGAAAAAATGAAACCAATCTATCGTATTTTAGAAGAGAATGGATTCACCATATTAGATCATCCAAAAAATGCAAACGCTATCGTCAGTGTTGGAGATGATGCAACTTTCTTACAAGCCGTTCGTAAAACTGGTTTTAGAGAAGATTGCTTATACGCAGGGATTTCTACGAAAGATGAAATTTCGTTCTACTGCGATTTCCATATTGATCACGTTGATACAGCCCTTCAAGAAATTACAAAAAATGAAATTGAAGTGCGAAAATATCCAACAATTCAGGTAGATGTAGATCACAGTACATCTTTCTATTGTTTAAATGAGTTCTCATTACGTTCTAGTATCATTAAAACATTCGTTGTAGATGTTCACGTTGATGATCTATATTTCGAAACATTTAGAGGGGACGGTTTAGTTGTTTCCACCCCAACAGGAAGTACAGCTTACAATAAATCATTACATGGCGCGGTTGTTGACCCACTTATTCCGTGCTTCCAAGTAAGCGAACTAGCATCATTAAATAACAACACATACCGTACGCTCGGTTCACCGTTCATTTTAAATCACGAACGCACATTAACTTTAAAACTAAAACCAGACGGTAACGATTATCCTGTTATCGGTCTGGATAATGAAGCGCTTAGCATTAAACAAGTGGAAAAAGCTGTTGTACGCTTAAGCGATAAACAAATTAAAACAGTTAAATTAAAAAACAATTCCTTCTGGGAAAAAGTACAGAGAACGTTTTTATAGTAATCAAATAACCCTCGAATTATGGGATTTCCATAATTCGAGGGTTATTTATTTATCACATGCAACTTAACGCTGTTTCACAAAATATTTTGGAACAGGACAACAGTATATGAAATTATATCAACGACTTTTCAAATATATCTATCGTAACTCAAAATATATCAACGATTTTTCGAATATATCTATCACAAGTCAAAATATATCAACGATTTTAACCAAAATATCAATTTACCGACAAAAATTAACAATATCATCAACCTATCTAAAAAGAGGAAGCAACACCAAAATGTATTTTCAGGCCGTTTCCTCAAACTTTTAGACATCTTTCCTATAAACAATCTCCCCATCAATTACAGTCATTTCTGCTTGTAATTCTTTTATTTCTTCTGCTTCTATTTCAAAAATATTGCGGGCTAATATCGTAAAGTCCGCTTCATATCCTTTTGTAATTTGTCCTCTCTTCGCTTCTTTTCCAATTGCATAGGCACTTCCTGTCGTAAATAAAGAGACAGCCTCATATACCGTTAATCTTTCCTCTGGCATATAGCATAAACCGTCAATAAAACTTCTACGTGTAACAGCGCTATATATGCCTAAAAACGGATTCACTTGTTCAATTGGTGCGTCAGACCCACCGTTGCAGTGTAATCCTGCTTCCAGTAACGTCTTCCAAGCGTATGCATAACGAAGACGATGCTCGCCTAGTTTTTCAATGACCGATGGGAAGTCCGATGACACAAAGACGGGCTGAATATCGATAATAGCCG
Organism: Bacillus wiedmannii; assembly: GCF_001583695.1. Classification (GTDB taxonomy): domain Bacteria; phylum Bacillota; class Bacilli; order Bacillales; family Bacillaceae_G; genus Bacillus_A; species Bacillus_A wiedmannii. Next base: position 112,664 of record NZ_LOBC01000039.1, read on the forward strand.
TCAAGTGTTGCATTCTCTCAATCAACTCTTCACGAGCTAACTGACAATGAATAATGCGGTCGCGTAATCCTTCTACTGGTGGATATAATTCAAGTGCATCAATGACATATTCAAGCGATAAATCACCGATTGTATGAATCGCAACTGGCATATGGAAATCACGTGCTTTTTTCACTAACTCCGCAAGCTCTTCACGTGAGAAGATTGCAACTCCATTTGTTTCCTGCGCATCTTCATACGGTTCACTTAATAAAGCTGTTCTTCCGCCAAAAGAGCCATCAGAAAAAATTTTCATCGCACCAAATTCAATATAATGCTCATTTTCATATCCTTTTCGCTCATGTGCCACTTCATGGTGAACGAGCAAGTGCGCTTTAAATGGCATTTCTTTTATAACATGAGAAAACGCATTATGCGTTTTTCTAAAACCACCGTAATAATTTAAATCTTCCGTATGCCCACCAACGAGTCCATATTGCCAACAGTCTTTTATCGCTGTTTGCAGAGCTCTTTGTAAGTAGGCTTCATCAATTTCAGGCTGAACATGTTTTATTAGTTCTTGTCCTTGTTCATATAAAAGCCCTGTTACATTATTCAATGCGTCCCGGCCGACTTTTCCTCCTTTCGGGTCTTGCGTCGTTTCTGTTATGTTCGCTTCTTGCAATATGTATGAATTCACCCATGTAACGTGGCGACAAACCCGCTTTAATAAAATTGGATGTTCTGTAGAAATTTCATCTAAATCACGTACATGAACTTGTTTTGTATCTGTAAAGTTATTTTCATTCCAGCCTTCTCCAATAATCCAAGAGCCCTTTGGAGCTTCTTCCACTCGCTCCCGCACAAGAGTCAGCACTTCGCTATAAGATGTACAGTTTGATAAATCTAAACGAAGTAATCTCTCTCCATGACCAATAAGATGCATATGACTATCAACGAGACCTGGAATCATCGTTTTCCCTTTTAAGTCGCACAACTTCACGTCTGAATATTTGCTTTCTAGTTCTTCCTTACTCCCGGCATCAACGATCATACCCTTTTCAACATAAATAGCTTCTACTTTTTCATTCTCTTCTCGCATCGTGTAAATGGTGCCGCCATACCAAATCTCTCCCATATACTCATCCCCTTTTCCTTAAGTCTACGAAATTAATCCGTATAAAAAAAGCACCATTCCGATTAAAAATGGTGCTTTTCCAAAAATTAATTTTGTTCAGTAGGATTCGTTGTAATTTGCCATTCAATGCTAAATTTATCTTTTAGTTGTCCGTATGCTGGGCTCCAGAATGTTTCTTGAAGTGGCATAATAACTTCTCCACCCTCTTGTAACTTTTCGAATACTTCTTTTGCTTTTTCTGCATTACTAATTTGAATTGCAATTGTTACTTGAGATCCGATTGCATGCCCTTGACCTGGGAATGTATCAGAAATCATAAGGTCCGTATTACCAACTTTTAAAGTAGCATGTAAAACGCGCTCTTTTGCTTCAGCTGGAATCGGGTATTCTGGATTTTCAGGCATGTCACCAAAAGTTTGCATGACTTCTACTTTTGCGTCTAACGCCTCTTTATAAAACTGTACAGCCTCTTGCCCACTACCATCTAAAACTAAGTACGGATTAATACCTAAAATCATACGGACACCTCTTTTTTAAGTTTATAAAATCGAACTTGTGTTCGTTTTTATATTATCATTGTTTGCCATTTCATTCAACTATTTCCTTCACTGTTTTCAAAATTATTTTGACGGAATCTCCATCTCTTGTTTTCTAAGTTCAATACGGCGAATTTTTCCGGAAATCGTTTTTGGTAGTTCATCTACAAATTCAATTTTGCGAGGGTATTTATATGGTGCAGTAAGTTCTTTGACGTGTTGTTGGAGTACTGGAATTAATGTTTCTTCGTTCTTGTCTAAATTCTCTCTTAATACGATAAATGCCTTCACGACACTTCCGCGAATTTCATCAGGGCTTGCGACAACCGCACACTCTCTTACATAAGGATGTTTTACGAGTGCATCTTCTACTTCAAACGGCCCAATTGTATAACCAGAGCTAATAATAATATCATCACCGCGCCCTTCAAACCAGAAATAGCCTTCTTCATCTTTCTTCGCTTTATCACCGGTAATATAATAATCACCGCGGAATTGCATCGCTGTGCGCTCATCGTCTTTATAATATTGTTTAAAGAGGGCTGGTGTTTCAATGTGAACTGCGATATCACCAACTTCTCCTACCTTTACCGGAATACCTTCCTCATCTACAATATCAACGTGGTTGCCTGGCGTTGGTTTTCCCATTGATCCTGGTCTAATATCCATTCCTTTCATTACACCAACAAGTAATGTGTTTTCCGTTTGCCCATAGCCGTCTCTTACTGTAATATTAAAGTGCTTTTGGAACGTTTCAATGACTTCTCTATTTAACGGCTCACCTGCGGATACAGCGCTATGTAACGCTTCTAAATTGTACTGGCTTAAGTCTTCTACCTTTGCCATTAATCTATACTCAGTTGGCGTACAACAAAGCACATTCACCTTATTATCACCTAATAAGTTTAAATACGTTTTTGGCTCAAACTTACCGTGGTATACAAATCCTGTTGCACCTGAACCGAGAGTTGCTACAAACGGGCTCCAAATCCACTTTTGCCAACCTGGACTAGCCGTCGCCCATACAACATCATTCTCTTCAATCCCGAGCCAATTTGGAGCGCTCGTACGTAAATGAGCGTATGCCCATGCATGCGTATGAACAACACCTTTTGGATTTCCTGTCGTCCCTGACGTGTAAGATAAAAAGACCATATCTTCTTTATCTGTCTTCGCCATTTCTAACAGGTCACTTTCTGTTTCTAACGCTGTTTTTAAATTAATCCATCCATCTACTGACTGCTCGCTCAGAACGAATTTTTGAAGAGATTCCATCGCTTCTATATCATCAAACTGCCCAATGTACGGCTCATAACTTACGATTGCTTTTACTTCCCCGTGCCCAATGCGATATTCGATATCCTTCTTGCGTAACATTTCCGAACTCGGAATTACGACAAATCCTGCTTTAATCGCAGCGATATACGTCATGTACGCTTCAATTAAACGTGGCATCATAATGAGGAGCTTGTCCCCTTTTTGCAAACCACTCTTTATAAAAGCGTTTCCAATTTTATTCGCGCCTTTCATTAACTCAGCGTATGTAACTTCTCGTCTATACCCTTTATCATCTTGCCAAATTAAAGCAAGCTTCTCTTTATCACTTGTATATTTCTCTATTTCAGAAACTAAATTATAAGACGCTGGCGCCAACAATTCTTCTCTCTTCATACAATATCCTCCTCCATTTCTATGCCTCCCTTATATAATAAAGAATTTTCAGTCAATTTTGAACCCTCTTCTTTTGACAAATTTTTTATATCTATGTCGAAATGAATGTATAACTGTGCAAACAACAAAAAGAAAGAGCGGGAGAACCCGCTCTTTCTAAGCCATCATATATGGGATTATTTTTGGAAACCGCCTAATTGTTGCTCAGCTAGTGAAACTAGACGTTTAGTGATTTCACCACCAACAGAACCGTTAGCGCGAGCTGTTGCATCTGCTCCAAGTTGAACACCAAACTCTTGAGCGATTTCGTATTTCATTTGGTCTAATGCTGATTCAGCACCAGGAACCGCTAATTTATTTGTGCTACGTGACATGTTATATCACCTCCTTGTGAGTATAGAGTGTGATAAATAACATGACTTCATACACGTTTTATATTTGGTAATTTATGGTTTTAGAAAAGTTCTTCGAATTTTTCTTCTTCCGCCACTACTTCTACCGTTTGTAATACCATTGTTTCTTTGTTCGCTACAGCTTCATCGATTAATGGTGTGAAATCGTATTTCGCTTCAAAACGATTCGCTTTTTCACGCTTCGGCTTCGTCGCTGGGCTTGCTGGTGTGAATACTGTACAGCAATCTTCGTACGGACGAATTGAAATATCATATGTGCCGATTTCTTCAGCAATTTTAATAATTTCTAATTTATCCATCGTAATAAGTGGACGAATAACCGGATAGTTTGTTACTTCGTTAATTGTATGCATACTATCTAACGTTTGGCTTGCTACTTGTCCAAGACTTTCACCAGTCGTGATTGCAAGTGCATTACGTTCCTCTGCAATACGCTCTGTAATACGCATCATCATACGGCGCATAACTGTCATTGAATAGCTAGATGGAATTTCTTTATTAATCGTTTTTTGCACTTCTGTAAATGGAACAAGGTGAAGCGTTACACGTTTACAGTACTTCGTTAACTCTTGTGCTAAATCGATTACTTTTTGTTTTGCACGCTCGCTTGTGAAAGGTGGGCTATGGAAATGAACTGCTTCCACAGACACGCCGCGTTTCATCGTTAAGTACGTTGCTACTGGGCTATCGATACCACCAGAAAGAAGTACCATTACTTTTCCGCCAACGCCAACTGGTAAACCGCCAGCTCCCATATGCTCACCACACATAATATAGCTGTAACCACTGCGAATTTCTATACGTACATTCACATCTGGATTATGAACATCTACTGTGATATCCTCTGTATTTTCTAAAATGTGTCCACCGATTTCTGGAAGTAACTCCATCGTCTTCATTGGGAAGCGCTTATCAGAACGGTGCACTGTAATTTTAAATGTTTTCACATCATCTTTTACTTGTAAGAAAGCTGCTAATGCACCCTTTTTAATATCTTCTAATTCTGATGGTACTTTCATCGCTAAGTTAAACTTATGAATACCGAATACATCTTTCAATCTTTCAGAAATTGCTTCATGGTCTTCGCCATTTAATTGAATGTACATACGGTCATGCGTTGCATCGATTTTAATATTTGGGAACTTTTTCAGTTTGAACTTTACGTTATCTTTCAATGTGCTTACAAATTTAGAGCGGTTTTTACCTTTAGTCGTCATCTCTCCATAACGAACTAAAATATATTCATATGTCATCATATTCCTTTACCTCATCACTTCATATAATTTTGGCATCGTCTCTTTCACAATACCTTCAAATTGTTTTACTTCTTCCATCGTGTTTTCTGGTGCCAAACTAATACGAATAGCACTTGCAGCAGCGGCATGGGGTACTCCCATTGACACTAACACTCTGCTCACTTCATTTGCTTTTGAAGAACAAGCAGACTTCGTCGATACATATACACCGTGCTCTTCTAAAGCATGAACGACCACTTCTGGTTTTAAACCAACAAATGACACATTTAAAATGTGCGGTGCTGCATATGCAAGCGACGTATTGATTGTTACATCTTCCATCTCTTTCAAAAAACGGACAAGCTCTGTTTGTAAATTGTGCAAATGAGCTATCTTTTCTTTCACTTGTTCCATTGTCATGCGAAGTGCTTTCACCATCGCTACAATGCCAGGTAAGTTTTCTGTACCAGAGCGATACTTAAGCTCTTGTTGACCACCTGATAAAATTGGATCTAACCTTACGCCATCACGTACATAAAGAAGACCCGTTCCTTTTACACTGTGGAATTTATGTCCAGATATTGAGCAAAGATCAATATGAGAAGCATATAAATCAAGCGGTACTTTTCCTATCCCTTGTACATGGTCCACATGGAATCTTATTTTCGGATAGTTCGATAATAACGTTCCAATTTCAGCAACAGGCTGAATTGCTCCAGTCTCGTTGTTCACGTGAATAATTGACACAAGAATCGTATCTTCACGAAGTGCTCGTTTTACATCCTCTACCGATACAACACCATGCTCATTAACCGGTAAATATGTTACATCAAAACCGAGATCTTCTAATTGTTTATATGCTTCAAACACAGACGCGTGTTCAATATTTGTTGTAATGATATGTTTACCGCGCGAACGATTCCTCATCGCTATTCCTTTAATCGCAAGGTTATTCCCTTCCGTTCCACCTGATGTGAAAATAACCTCAGAAGGTTTAACGTGAAGAAGCTGCGCTGCAATCGTTCTTGATTGTGTTAATAGACGCTCTGCCTCTCCCCCAAGCGAATGAATAGAAGAAGGGTTTCCAAAATATTTCCCAGCAACCGTTACGTACGATTGAAGGGCCTCTGGATATGGCTTCGTCGTCGCACTATTATCAAAATAGATCATCGTTCTTCCCCTTTCAGCGCTATCACATCATATAATCATATCACAAATACGTGTAATTACGCTAAGACTACTCAAAGGTTCCATTTTATCCCGATTGTGAAGGCCGATAATTCGTCAGGATGCCCTACTGACTACAGTTTCACTATATTTTAAAACGAATAACCTTACTGTATTCCGCTATTCATTATAGCAACATCGTCCCCAAAATTACACAAAAAAACAAACCCTTATGAAAGGGTTTGTTCATTGTCTACATATTCAGCTATTTTTTGAACAACGCCAGGTTCAAGTTGCTCTAGTACAGAAGCCGCTTGTTCTAAAGCTGCATCGTATTGATATTCACGGAATAATTTCTCCGCATAATTTAAGCTCTCTGCAAGGTTCTCATCATGACTGCGGTAACGATTACCGTATTGAATTAATTTTTCAACTAAATACGCTTGTCCAATTAACTCTTCTGTCATTTCAGCTACACCATTAACAGTTGTGTACGCTTCTTCTAAACTGCTATTTACAGCGTTCATATTTAACGGTTTCACTTCTAACTGTTCATATACAGCTTGCATTGCCATTTGTCCTCTTTGTAAATCTTCCATAATGCTTTCTGGAAGACCTGGCAAATTCGACTTTTGCATAAAACGTTTCGTTTCAAAAATGATATTTCGCATTTCTTGTAACTTCTCACGCGCTTCAAATTCTTCTTTACGCATCGTTTGCAGCATTTCTTTATATTCTGCATGAAGTACTTTTAACGTTTCACATTGCTCATAAACCTCTTCTAGTTCCTCACGAATAATAGAGAAGGCAATATCTTGTTCCGCAACGCGTAATTGCAGCATTTCAAAACGCTTCATTAAAATGTGCATTTGCTTTTCAATTACTTTTTGAGACTCAATGTCCTTATCTTGTAACTGATAACTTTGTTTCACAAGTTGTGTTTCTGCTTTTGTTTCAATCGTTTCAATGCGAATTTCTTCTAAGTCTTCATAAACAGAAAGTGTTTTTTGCTCCACATAATGTCTCGCATGTACTTCTTGTTCTAATTGATCATAGAAGCCGTCTAAACGCGTTTTTAAGTTTTCTACTTTTTCAGCTGCTTCCGTTATATGAAGCTCCTGTATATCCATTAAACATGTGTGTAGTTGTGTCGTCATATCACGAACTTCTTTAGGGACTTCCAAATACTCTAATACATAACCTTGTCTTACCATATCATTATGTCCGTGTAATAAATCTTCCAGCTGAACTGGTAACGTCGCTTGACACTCTACCAATAAATCTGGAATTTGGTGAATAATGATTTCTAAGTTTGCCAAACCTTCTTCCAAACTAATAACAATTTCTCTCGCTTTTAAATAGTCGCCATTATCTGTTGCCTCTTCAAAGCTTTTAAACTTATTAGATTCAACGTCTAGCATTTCTTCGATTTTCTGTTCTGCTGCTCCATACATATGTCTATGAGCAAGAACACTCTTCTTCATACTACGATATGTATCACGTAACCCTTCAATTTCCGAGCTATTTTTTTCATGGCTTTCTAACAATTGCTGTAATTCATTTAAAATGTCTGTAATACGATTATCAGCGTCATCTAAACCACTTATGGATTCATTCATCGCATGCTTTGCTTTTCGGAAGGAGAATTGCGAGGCGAATTTTCGCGCTTGCGCTAAATCTTTGTCTGCTTTCGGAAGGGTTGTTGATACAATCTCATCCCATTCTTCACGCCATTTACCAAACAGTTCTTCTGTTTGACCTGTCATATTTAAGTCTTTCACCCGTTTTAGTTCATCTGCCACAGGCTTATCTTTTATCTCTTGTTTCCACTGCTCCAGTGCTTCAATATCTTTATATGAACGATTTCTTATCACAAGCTCTATCATGAGCAGCACTAGAATAGAGCTTACTACAATGATAACGATCGTCAGGATAGAATCCATGCAAAAAAGCCTCCTAGTTATATCTCTTTTTTTGTCCGTTCCGTTTATGAAATGGAAGGCATTATGTATAAAAAGGGAATTCCCCTATATTTAACAACTAACAATGTACTAATCATACCATGTAATGGCTTGTTTTTGACCTAGTTTTTTTTAAAATTTCATGTTTCTTTCAATGCAATTGTAATCTTTCTCAATCTTCTGTTTGGATTACCTCCCATCATCAAATGATTGTAATAACAGGTTCTCTTTCATATGAGATACGAAATAAATTTTGCGCACAAGTGGTGGTTCAATAGAAATTGCATGTACATTCCCTTGCTTTACCGCTTGCTCTACTACCATTTCTGGAAGTAACGTAATACCAAGTCCAGCTCCGACCATTGCAAGCATCGGTTCTGCATAAGAAGTTTCAAATGTAATGATTGGTTTCGCACCTATCCCCTGAAACATATTCGTAATCATTTTCCTTACATCACAGATTTCTGGGTATACGATTAACTTTTCATTTTGCAAATCTTCCATTCGGATCACTGTTTTCTCTTTATAAAGATGATCATTTGAAACGACACAAACAATTTTTTCTTCTCGCATTTCTTTTATACACGTAGCGCCTTCTACTATTGAATCGACGAACATCGCTTCAATCTTCCGTTCTTTAAAGAGTCCCATTAGTACTTTCGTATGCTCAATTTTCCATTCTACTTCGAATCCTTCACCTAATACATCTTTACATTTTGATATGTAATGAGCTGCTAAACTTGGCAATATGCCTATAGAAATTTTCCGCTTCTCCTGAAAAGTCTTCATTTCAGCTTTCACTTCATATATGTGTTCCAAAATCGGTAACATCCTTGTTATAAATAACTCTCCAGCTTCTGTTAATTCCACTCCTTGCGCGGAACGCTTGAGTAAAGTAACCTCTAAATCCGCTTCTAACCTTTGAATTTGCTTACTAAGCGCCGGTTGAGAAATATGTAAAAGCTTACTCGCCTTTGATAAACTGCGCGTATTCTTCACTTCAATAAACGATCGTACTGCCTCCAAATCCATCGTACACACCTCTAACAAAAAGTTATAACTGTCATAAAAAATCGATATTTCCTTCTATAAACAATTACTCTTTATACTTATTTCATCAACTTACTATAACGAAATGAAAAGGGGAAAGATACTCTTGGACAAAAAACAAATGCTACTCGGATCCCTCCTATGCTTACTTGCCGTAACGGCTTGGGGATTTATGTTTCCTGTCATGGCAAATGCTCTGCAGTTTATCGATCCGTTCTTCTTCACAACTATCCGATACGGATCAGCAGCTATTATTTTTCTTATTTTGCTATTCATTACTGAAGGAAAAACTTCACTCCACTTAGAAAAAAGAACACTTTCGTTATTCTTTTACGGAACAGTCGGTTTCGCTGGATATGGTTTTCTCATTTTTTACGGCCAACAACTTGCCGGGCCTTCTGGGGCCATCCATGCTGCGATGATTCAATCTCTTATGCCGCTCATCGCTTTATTATTGCAGTGGATAACAAAAAACAAACGCCCACAAAACTACACATTCCTTTGTATGTTCGTTGCATTGCTCGGTGTTATGCTTGTCATTTCAAAAGGAAATATTCACTTATTATTTGGAGCTGCCAGTCACCTCTCAACAAATATACTTATGCTATGCGGCGTTACTTGCTGGGTCATTTATACGAACGGTGGTGCTCGTTTTCAATCTTGGTCACCACTCAGGTATACGACGTTAACTTGTTTATTCGGCTCAGTTTCACTCATCGTTATCGTCACTTTCTTCACTTACACAAACATCGTTCCTATGCCGTCACTTCGTACCATTATGAGCGTTCGTTTTGAACTCTTGTATATGTCGATTGTTGCAGGTGTTATCGCTGTATTTTGCTGGAACACAGGAAATCGCTATATTTCATCTATTAACGGCATATTATTTATGAATTTAGTTCCTGTACTTGCACTTATCGGTTCCATCTTTCGAGGTTATACAGTCGACAAAATTGAAATTGCCGGAGCCTCACTAACAATTATCGCGCTCTTATGCAACAATGTATGGCAAAGGAAAGAAAGCACAAAAATCCCCACCTCATTTCGTTAGGTGGGGATTTTTCACATATGAACAGCTCTTGGCAATTCATAGTACATATTCGTTATACATAATGTTTGCTCCATCCATTGCTCAATTTCTTTCGTGTACATTTCTATGAAAAATGTCTCAGACGGAAAAGAATGCAGCACTTCTGATATATATTGCGGATATAAAAACGGCATATTCATCATGCCTTTTAATTGCGTCATAAACATTGTAAAAGATACCTTTTTAAATTCCTGCTTTATTTGTCCCTGTCTAATCATTTGCTCTATATAATATCTTTCTTTAGAAAAGTAAATGGTCATCACTTCGCGAATTAATGTCGTATCAAGTGAAAGCTCTCGGTAGAAGAAACGTGTCAGCTCCCTATTTTCAAATTGATATCGTAAAATTCCGCGCACCATTTGTACCATCACATCTTTAGCCGACAAATATTCCCTCTGTTCGAACGACATTTCAATCACATGAATATATCCTTCTAAAAAGTCAGTAATAAGCTGTTCTAATAAACCTTGCTTTCCAGCAAAATAATATGAAATATTCGCTACATTCACATCCGCTCGCTTTGCAATTTCTCGCACCGACGTTCCATCATAACCTTTCGTGTTAAACAACGATATTGCCGCATCAATTACTTTTTGTTTCGTCTGTTTCATGCGCTCACTTCCTCTCACTGAACAGCTATAGTTTAAATTTCTTGACTTTTAAGACAAATTCCTTTAATTTTCTATCGACAAAGTCATGTGAAATACATCGTATTTTGCTAATATTTTACACATCTCGATAAAAAGGGAGTTGTTTCCATGTTTACAAAAGAAAGTTATGCAGGTTCTCGTGAAGAACAATACGAGACAGTAATTAAACAACTGGATGCATTATTAACTGGCGAACCGAACGTAGTCGCAAACTTATCAAATGCGTCCGCATTATTAAATCAATTTTTAGATCGTGTGAATTGGGTTGGCTTTTATGTAACAGAAGGAAATCAGCTTGTTCTTGGACCTTTCCAAGGAATGCCTGCTTGCGTGCGCATTCCATTTGGACGAGGCGTTTGCGGCGTTGCAGCTGAAACAAAAACAACGCAGCTTGTAGCAGACGTTCACCAATTCCCAGGACATATCGCTTGCGACAGTGCTTCGAATTCAGAAATCGTTGTACCGATCGTGAAAGAAGGAACTGTCGTTGGAGTACTTGATATTGATAGCCCTGAAAAAAATCGTTTTGATGAAGTAGATCAGCGCTATTTAGAAAAGTTTGTGGAAACACTCCTAAAACATATTTAAAAAAGAAAAGAGCGAGTTATCGATTGCGTACATCACGTACGAAACCGATAGCTCACTCTTTTTTATTGATTACTAACAGTAGATATTTTCTTTAGTGCCTGTTCTAAATCAAAAACGATATCCTCCCATGATTCTAAACCGACAGATAAACGTATTAAATTATCGTAAATACCCATTTCTTGTCTTAGCTCAGCTGGAATCGCAGCGTGCGTCATCGTTGCCGGATGCTGAATTAACGTTTCTGTATCCCCTAAACTTACGGCAATTGTAATAAAGTGAAGGTCATTGATAAATGCTTGCGTCTCTTCTTTTCCGCCTTTTACTGAAAAAGAAATCACACCGCCGCCCCGTTTCATTTGGCGAGATGCTAACTCCCCTTCTGGATACCAAACACCTTCTACCGCATCATGATTTTTGAGGAACGATACAATTTTTTCTGCATTATCACAATGGCGGTCCATTCTTACCGCTAACGTCTTTAATCCGCGTAACAATAACCATGCATCAAACGGCGCCATAATACCGCCGATATCTTTTCGCATCGGGCGAATTTGTTCTGCTAACGCTTTCGTTTTACAAATCGTTACACCTGCCACAACATCACCGTGACCACCGATATATTTTGTCGCACTATGAACAACCGCGTCACAGCCCAGCTCAAGTGGTCTTTGTAAATAAGGTGAACAAAACGTATTATCAACAATAACAAGTAAGCCATTTCGCTTCGCAACCCGAATCACTTGTTTTAAATCAATTAATTTCATTGTCGGATTAATCGGTGTTTCAACGAAAATAAGCTTTGTATTTGGGCGGATTTTATTTTCAGTATCATCCTCTGTCTCCATATCACAAAACGAATGCGTAATCATAAATTTTTCTTCTAACACTTCTAAAAAACCGTACGTGCATCCGTATAATCCATTTGAACAAATAATATGATCTCCAGCCTTTAGAAAACCAATTAAAGTTGCTGAAATAGCTGCCATACCGGATCCGAAAGCAAGTGCTTCTTCTCCTCCTTCTAACACCGCCATACGTTCTTCAAATAATTTTACAGTTGGATTTCCAAGTCTTGAGTAAATATAAGACGGATCTACTCCCGCAAAACTCGCCTCTCCTTGCTGCGCAGTCTCAAATGTAAATGTAGACGTTTGAAATAACGGTGGTGTTAAACTTCCTTTATGTTCCTCAGATGTATACCCGTGATGAATTAACGCTGTCTCCATATGTTTCTTTTTCATAAAAACATCCCCTTTATGTTTTTATTGCCGCATATTCACCAGTAAAAATTGATGAACGTTTTTACTACATTTTATGTAAGCGTTTTATTTGTGTTTCTATCTCTTCTTTTATATTGTTTTAAATTCCTTCTTATATTAATTTCCAAAATTTATATGCATAAAACAAAAACGTACTCGCTTGACGAAACTCTGGGTAAAAGATATAATAGCGTTTGTGTAAAATAAAAAGGCAGCCTTGTAATGTGAGTTTATCGTTTGTATTTTGTTCCTCTACGGAGGTGTATCTCGTAACTCCCTGCTGCTGGAGCGAAGGTACATGAAAACAAAATGCCCGTAAATATCGATTACGTCTGTTTTTATTTTACGTAAATAAAAACATTTTTAAAGGAGGAGTCAACTATGGCTCGTTATACAGGTCCAGCTTGGAAACTGTCTCGTCGTCTTGGAATCTCTCTAAGCGGCACAGGAAAAGAATTAGAAAAACGCCCTTACGCACCAGGTCCTCACGGTCCTAACCAACGTAAGAAACTTTCAGAATACGGTTTACAATTACAAGAGAAACAAAAACTTCGTCACATGTACGGCATGACTGAGCGTCAATTCCGTCGCACATTTGACCAAGCAGGTAAAATGCCTGGTAAGCACGGCGAAAACTTCATGATCCTTCTTGAAGCTCGTCTTGACAACTTAGTTTACCGTATGGGCTTAGCTCGCACTCGTCGCGCAGCTCGCCAATTAGTAAACCACGGTCACATCACAGTTGATGGATCTCGCGTAGATATCCCATCTTACCGTGTAAAACCTGGTCAAACAATCAGCGTTCGCGAAAAATCTAACAGCCTTGTTGTTGTTAAAGAAGCGATCGAAGTTAACAACTTCGTACCAGAATACTTAACTTTCGATGCTGATAAATTAGAAGCTACTTACACTCGTCACGCTGAGCGTTCTGAGTTAGCAGCTGAAATCAACGAAGCATTAATCGTAGAGTTCTACTCTCGTTAATCTCGGTACTCTGAAAAGAGTATTATTAAAAGCCTTAGGAACCTTGTTTATCAAGGGGCCTGGGCTTTTTTTATTGAATATAGCCGCTATATGTATAGAAACGGAACAATGTAACAAAATAAAAAAGAACTGCAAGTCTATAGTTAATAAAAATTAACCCTCTCTCTAGAATTTCATCAATTTTTTATTCACATTAATAAAAATCCCCCCTCTTCTTCTAACACCGGAAACATACTACGCTCTATCCCATAACTCATTTTTCTTTCCTATACTCTCCTTTTGTTAATATTATTTTTACATGATCTACCTTCCCTTTTTTATTTACATTCAACCTTAAAAACCTCTTCATCACCAGAGCATCCGAATGAGATTAAAAAACTTAATGAACAAGCACCTTTTTTTGCTGAATAATTAGAATATTACATTTACAACCACTTCCTTAAATTGGTATTATCTTCTTGTAGGGGAGGGAAAGTTCATGTCTTTAAATATGTATCTCGGTGAAGTACAAGCTCAAACAGAAAGTATGAACGCTTTCTGTAACGCTACTATTCAAGGAATGGAACAAATCATTCATTCGATTGACGCTTTTGCATTAGATACTGTTCTACAAGGACAAACATATAGTAGTGCAAAAGCATATTTCTTACAAACCTTTCGTCCGTTAGCACAAGGAATCATTTACTTATGCGAAGAATTAATCCGTCAAAATGATGCTTTTCCAAGTGACTTTCAATCACAGGTAGCTTCTACAGATGTTATCGAACAAGAAATAAGAGAACAAATCCAAGAAATCAATCAAACCATTGCAAGTATAGAAGCAATAGAGGTACTTACACCAATGCCTGGAGTAGACTAAATTGTGGCTGTTTTAATTGCGATGAGAAAAAAGCTTGATGAAAAACTAGAGCGTCTACATGAATTTGATTATACATCCAGTAATAACTACAGCACGGCCCTTCAACTAGCAGCTAGTATTGCTATGGGTTTAGCGGAAATCCAAAGCGGGAAAGGTTTTAGTCCGGTAAGTGGTACATTTAGTACACAAAGGTTGAATATGGAATGGATAGCCTCTATTCAAAAAATTGCAGAGGAAAGAGTTCAAGAAGCCGAAATAAAAAAAGAAATTGAAGAAAAAATGGCTTTGCAGGAACAAGAAGCTAATAGACCGTGGTACCAAAAAACAGCTATTGGCGCTTGGGAATTCTTCCAAGGAATTTGTAATTCAGCCGCGGAAAACTTTACAGGTGTGGAATTACCAATGGGCAATGAATTAGAAAACAAAACGACCTTTCAAGCTGGAAATCTTGTCGGGAATTTTGTATCAGGGGTAGGATCTATTTTTGAAATTTTGGGCGGTATAGCCATTGTAACAGGATCAAATGTTGGAACCGTATTGTTAGAAGGAGTAACTTTCGGGGCAGCATCACCAATTGTTATCCCAGCTGATTTAGTTCTTACAACCGCTGGAGCAGGTGTTGCTACACATGGTACATTTGTATGGTATAATACGATTCAAAATAGTATTGATACTCTTCAAAAATTCCAATCTTCTAGTAGAATTGCAGCTGATTTTGAAAAAGGAATTAGCAAGTTACCTAAGGAAGAACGTATTCCCAAAGTAAATAAGAAAGCGGAAGAAATCGCAAAAAACAATGGATGGGAAAGAAATAAATCATTAGAAAAAAAGAATAAAGGACGAACTATTTATACTGACCCTAAAACTAAAAAACATTACTCAGTAGATACTCAACATGGAAGATTTGAAGAACTCAATAAAAGAGGTAAACATTTAGGTGAAATTGATTTTGATTTGAAAGGAACTAAAGGACCAGATAAGTCAGGAGGGCATGACATAAATGTTAAATAAAAAAATTGAAGAAGTAAAAAGAAAATACTACGTTGAAAAAAATATAGAAGAATATCTACAAAAGTCTTCTATCAAACTAACTCTCCCTAAACAAATAATTGATTTTTGTAATAAAAATAATATTAAAATTAAAGGAGATAGCGACATAGTATTTCCTTCAAATGATTGGTATATTACTTTACCAAGTTATGTAAAAGGTGAGTTTGAAGTTGAATATACTACATATCTTATCATTTCTAAACTAGCTAATGTATATTCTATCCTTAATTCCTTTGAAATTGTAAATAAAGATGTCAATGGCATGATGCCTACTTTAACTGGAGATTCAGAGCAAGAATATACTAGATTGCAATCTCAATTAATATCAGTTATTGAAACAACTCTAAAAGCAAGCGGATATGAAAGAATTGGTTACACAGATAGTAGCCGAAAAATAGAAGGAATAAAATTTGCAGACGATGTCGCACTATTTGGTCCCGATGTAACTGTTGATGACATTCTATTTAGGGATGTACTCGATGTAACACCTGATTGATATTTAAACTAACGTTTACGTTAGCTTTTCCTTTGTTTCAAATCAAATATCATGGAAAAGGCATATTTGATTTTACTGGTGAAAATATTATAACTAAGATACTTCAAAATGAACTGTATCAAGCGGATTATACATTTGCAAAGACTTCAATTTCACGTACGAAAAAAGAAACAAATTCAGGAAAAATTTTGAGACGTATTTGAAAGAAATGAAAGGTAAATATGCTATTGAGATTAGGTTTAGGGAGGAATAATTGATGGCATATGATTTAGAACTTGAAATAAAAGAGGTACTTGAGAAAATTGATTTTGTAGAAAGATATAAATCCTTATCAGAAAAATTTCCCGATAGAACAAATACATTTGAAAACTATGAAAATCAAAAAGCTATTGAAGTATTCGAGTCTCTTGGCTATAAAGCTCGTTACAATAAAAAAGAAGACTTTTTTATTGTAGGAGAAGTAAAAAACAAAGATGTCTACACCTTTAGATTCAACATCAGCTTAAAATATGGTGTTGCTGAATTGATTTGGGAAGCATGGCATAATGGTGAAGTTAGAGCTGGAGACCCTTGGGACATATTTATAAGATTGTTATCAAATGACACGGAAAAAGTACCCGTGCTATATTTCCACAGTTACAATGAACTCAAAGAAATCATGAAAATTGCCTTTGAAATGTACGAAGATTTTAAGCGAGAATTAATTCCTATTTATTCATGATTTCACCTTAAAGATATATGAAGTAATGACCCAAAAATAAGGATAGACTTAATATTTTAGGAGGAATAACTTTTGCCTTATTCATTAAAACCTGAAATACAAGCCAGTCTTGCAAAAATTGATTTTATTAAGAGATATAAAGCCCTATCAGAAAAGTTTTCTGATAGGGAAAATACATTTGAAAACCATGAAAACGAAAAAGTAATTGAAGTATTCGAGTCTCTTGGCTATAAAGCTCGTTTTATGAAAAAAGAAAACTTTTTTATTGTTGGTGAAGTAAAGAACAAGGATTTCTATACTTTCAGATTCAATATCAGCTTAAAATATGGGCTCGTTGAATTTATTTGGGAAGCATGGCACACTGGTGAAGTTAGAACTGGAACATCTTGGGCTATGTTTGTAGACGTATTATCCAATGATACTGAAAAAGTGCTCCGTCCAGGTTTCCACAGTTATGAAGAACTCAAAGAAATCATGAAAATTTCCTTTGAAATGTACGAAGATTTCAAGCGAGAATTAATTCCTATTTATTCATAATGTAAAAAGCTACCGAAGACAACTAAACAGTTACTTCGAGTAGCTTTTATTTATATATATTAAAGTTATTTATTTTCCTCTTTCTGAACATATACATAAGCATCTTTCTGCTCTTTATGTATATCCACCTTCGAATTCTCTGCAAGCTGACCCGCGTTTAGCAAAGAAAAAATAATGAGCGCTTCTAGTGACATTTTGTTTTACCACTCCTTTCTAGTTGTTATACATTTATCATACCGCTTACATGTGATTTTCGTATGAACTCGAAAAGGAGATTACAACAAAAAGGTTACAAGAATACGAATGCACGCTATAATAACCATTAAATAGGAGGTTGATTCATTTTGACAATAAACCAAATGGTTCAATTAGGTAGTGCATGTATGTTATTTATTACTTCCGCGCTTATTAATTGGTATCAAGGGAGTAATTTGATAGATGATCCTGATGAATGGAAATATAGCGCTAAGTTTACGAATTACTTTAAAGGTACCGTTTCAAATTACCAAGATATTTATCAAATCGATTTCTTTATATATGCGGCAAAATTTCATCCAACAGCATTTGTTCTTATGCTCATTAGCTTACTTTATATGCTCATATTAATTCTTCATATTTTATTTACAAGAAAAGATCAGGCAATCTAAATTCATACATAAAAACCCCGAATCATAGACTTTTCAGCCTACAATTCGGGGTACTATTTGTTTTATATTCGTTTCTGATTAGTAACGAATTAAGAAATATTTCTTCTTACCGCGGCGAATGATTGTGAATTTACCTTCGATGCGGTCGTTTTCTGTTACAACGTAGTCTAATGCTTGTGTACGCTCACCGTTTACGTAGATTGCGCCGTTCGTTACATCTTCACGTGCTTGACGTTTTGATGGAGAGATTTTGCTTTCTACAAGTAAGTCGATTAATACTGTATCTTCTGCAGTACGTTCTACAGATGGTACGTCTTTGAATCCTTGTTCGATTTCGCTTGCAGTCAGTTCTGCTACAGAACCGCTGAATAATGCAGCTGAAATTTTAATCGCTTGCTCTAATGCTTCTTCGCCATGAACAAGTTTTGTCATTTCAGAACCTAATGCTTTTTGTGCTGCACGTTTTTCTGGTGCTTCAGCTACTTGCTTTTCAAGCTCAAGAATTTCTTCATGAGATAAGAATGTGAAGTATTTTAAGTATTTAACAACATCGCGGTCATCTGTGTTGATCCAGAATTGGTAGAACTCGTAAGGAGTTGTTTTTTCTGGGTCTAACCAAATTGCGCCGCCTTCTGTTTTACCAAACTTCGTACCGTCAGATTTTGTAACTAGTGGAATTGTTAAACCGAATGCTTTCGCATCTTCTTCTGATTTACGGATTAATTCAAGACCAGCTGTAATGTTACCCCATTGGTCACTACCACCGATTTGCAGGCGGCAATTATGGTGTTGGTATAAGTTTAAGAAGTCGTATGATTGTAAAATCATGTAACTGAACTCAGTGAATGAAATACCAGTCTCTAAACGAGACGCTACTGTATCTTTTGCTAACATATAGTTTAAACCGAAGTTTTTACCGATATCGCGTAAGAATGAAATTACATCTAAGTTACCAAGCCAGTCATAGTTATTAGCCATTGTTGCTGGGTTGTCCACGTTTTCGAACTCTAAGAAGTTTGAAAGTTGGTTTTTAATGCTTTCTGTGTAGTAAGCAACTGTATCTTTCGTATTTAATGTACGCTCTGCTTTTTTACCACTTGGGTCACCGATCATACCAGTACCTCCGCCAACTAGTGCGATTGGTTGATGACCAGCTAATTGGAAACGACGTAACATTAATACTGGTAACATATGACCAATGTGTAAGCTATCCGCTGTCGGGTCGAAACCACAGTATAATTTAACGCTTTCTTTTTCTAATAATTGCTCAAGCCCCTCAGCATCTGTTTGCTGATTAATTAGACCGCGAAATTCAAGATCTTGTAAAATACCCATATCCTACATACTCTCCTTTAAGTTCATTACTGGCGTGAAGGTTGAAAACATAAAAAAATCGCCCCTTTAAATAAGGGACGATTTTGATTATCGCGTTACCACCCTAGTTGCAGGCAAAAAAAAGCCTACCACCTTATTTACATAACGGCTTAGCACCGTCTTTTCCCTTTTGAATACAATTCAATCGAAAAAAGATGCTCTAGGGGCGTAATTCGCGATCATCTATGTGCTGATTTTCACCGGCCATCAGCTCTCTAAAACAGGGAAATGATCACTACTTCTCCCTTTCCACGCTCAATTATTCATATACTTTTCTTTATACCATCATTTATATAGGCGTGTCAAATAGAGGTCGAGTTTCTCTCCTTGCCAATCCTCTACAACGTCGCAAAGAGTATCGTAATAAGAGAAAGAATTGGAACCCCAACTAATAACGATACATGAAACACAACCGATAAATCATTCCCAATGGTCGCCTCCACAGGATCTTTTGCCGGAGAACCAAGAAATCCGATTAATCGATCGAAGCGACTTACCGTTTTTGGAAAGTCTGGTATTTCTACATGGTCACTATCTAAATGCTGTTTTAACTTATATTCACTCTTAAAGGGATTTTCGCTCAATTTCATCCACCTCCAGCAATTGTTTCAATTTCTTTATCCCGTTATGAAGTCTCGATTTCACTGTTCCAATTGGAATGTTTAATATCTCTGCAATTTCTTTTTGCTGCATGTCATGATAATAAGAAAGGATTAGGACCGCTCTTTGCTCTTCTGGAACTTTCAAAATTGCTTCTCTTACTGTGAGCCGATCTTCGTGAGAAAATTCTTTTTCCTGAATTGGCACTAAAAATGGCAAAAGTGTACGCCACTTTTTTCTCCTATTTAATTTATTAATCATAAGACGATAACCGATTTGAAATAAATACGTTTTTATTTTTCCTTTTTCAAGTTCATACATATGTTTCTTACGCTCTAGCGTCAAAAACGTATCTTGCACAAGGTCGATACTTAATTGCTCATCTCGGTTAAATCGATACAAAAATGTGTATAGCGCTGGTTTGATTAAAACGTATAGTTTTTCCCCAGCCTGCTTATCTCCACTTTGATACGCAAGCATGAGCTCCTCCTCAATCCCAATCTGCGCCATGATTTTTGATCTCCTTTATTCCTTTTAACGTTAATGAAATACGGGAAATTAAATAGCAACTTGCGACAATAATCCATACTTGCGATTGATTCGTAAAAAATTGAACATACGGGTTTTGAATTGTCTGTCCGGTTGAAACTAAAATATTTAATGCTTGCACACAAATGCATGCATACACTGCAAGACAAGCCGAAATCGTATCAAATACATTCCAGCGAAAATACACTTTTGTTTTTGTAAAATCAATTTTATATCCATTTTTCCGTACTATATGTTTTCTATCAAATGGAATGATGATTGAAAACATAACAATCATCATGACCCCAGCTGTAATCATTGAAACTTTAAATCCGATTGGCATCGGTAATAACAAACCACAAGAAAATACGACTATAATTCCAATTACAGCAAAACCAAGAAGTAATTTATTAGACATAAAAAAGCCTCCCTCATCTATTCTTTCACAAATGCATACAGACGAGGAAGGCACTTCGTTCAAATATTATTTTATTTTTTTAATAATCTTTGCAGGATTCCCGCCAACTACTACGTTATCTGGCACATCTTTCGTTACAACAGCGCCAGATGCGATCACCGCATTGTCTCCAATTGTGACACCAGGATTAATAATCGCTCTTCCGCCAATCCATACGTTATCGCCAATTGTAACTGGTTTTCCGTATTCTGATCCGCTTATGCGCTCTACTGGATCAAGCGGGTGCGTTGCTGTATAAATGTGAACACCTGGAGCTAACATACAGTTCACTCCAATTGTTACTGGGCATACGTCTAAAATTGTACAATCAAAGTTCGCGTAAAAATTTTCGCCAACGTGAATGTTATAGCCGTAATCACATCTAAAAGAAGATTCAAGATGAATGTTATCCCCAGTCGTTCCGAATAATTCTTTTACGATTTCGCTACGCTCTTTTAATTGTACTTCTGGCGTATCATTTAATTTTCTCGTTAATATACGAGCTTGCTCCCTCTCTTGTACTAAAACTGGATCAGCCGGTATGTACATTTCTCCTAGTATCATCTTTTTCTTTTCTGTTTTCATCATACTATCCCCTTTCAACTTATATATATAAGTTGATGATATCATAAAAAAGAAAGGTCTGAACGTTATTTCGTTCAGACCTTTCTCTCTTAATCTTCCATCGTTGATAAGTCACCTGTTGGTAAGTTTAATTCCCACGCTTTTAATACGCGGCGCATAATTTTACCACTTCTCGTTTTCGGTAATTTATCTCTAAATTCAATTTGTCTTGGCGCTGCATGAGCTGCTAGGCCTTTCTTTACAAATTGACGAATCTCTTCTTTTAATTCATCAGATGGTTCGTATCCTGCTCGAAGCGCGATAAATGCTTTAATGATTTCTCCGCGCACTGGATCAGGAATACCAATTACACCAGCCTCTGCAACAGCAGCATGCTCGATTAATTTGCTTTCTACTTCAAACGGACCAACGCGCTCACCTGACGTCATAATAACATCGTCAATACGTCCTTGGAACCAGAAGTATCCATCTTCATCCATATAAGCAGAGTCACCTGATACGTACCAATCTCCCGGCATAAAGTAAGATTCATACTTTTGCTGGTTATTCCAGATTCCACGCATCATCGCTGGCCAACCTTTACCAATTGCTAAGTTACCCATTGTGTATGGAGGAACTTCATTTCCTTCATTATCAACAATCGCTGCTTTCACACCTGGAATTGGTTTACCCATTGAACCTGGACGGATTTCCATACAAGGGTAGTTACAAATAACTTGTCCACCTGTTTCTGTCATCCACCACGTATCATGAATACGAAGTCCAAATGCATTCATACCCCAGCGAATTACTTCTGGATTTAACGGTTCACCAACGCTTAATACGTGACGAACTTGTGATAAATCATATTTTTTAATTGCGTCTTGTCCAGCTCCCATTAACATACGGAATGCTGTTGGCGCGCTGTACCAAACTGTTACACCGTAATCTTGCAGTGCTTCATACCACGCTTCTGGACTAAAGCGGCCACCTAAAACAACATTTGATGCCCCAACTAACCACGGCGCGAAAATACCGTAAGCCGTTCCTGTTACCCAGCCTGGGTCAGCTGTGCACCAATATACATCGTCCTCTTTTAAATCTAATACCCACTTCGCCGTTTGATAGTGCTGCACCATTGCGTTTTGCGCATGTAGCACACCTTTTGGCTTCCCAGTAGAACCAGATGTGTAATGTAGAATTAAACCGTCTTCACGGCCTAGCCATTCGATATGTAATTCTTTTGAAGCTTGTTCAAATAAAGGATTGAACGCTACCGTTTTACCGCCTTCTTCTACATTATCTCCAACAAGGAATACTGTTTTTAAAGCAGGTAAATCATTTAATGGTACGCGCTCTAACAATTCAGGTGTTGTAATTAACACTTTTGCTTCGCTATCTTCTAAACGATCGCGAACTGCGCCTTCCATAAATGCTTCAAATAGCGGACCAACGATTGCTCCCAATTTCACTGCACCTAAAAGTGCAAAATATAACTCTGGGGAACGCGGCATAAAAATAAAAACGCGATCGCCTTTTTCTACATCGCCATAATTTTTCAGGACGTTTCCTGCTTTATTAGAAAAATCCTTCATTTCCTTAAATGTATATTTCTCTTTTCGCGATCCATCTTGATAATAAAGGGCTACTTTATTCTTTCGATCGGATTTCACATGCTTATCAATTGCCTCATACGCCATATTTACTCGACCTGTTTCATTCCAAGTAAAATTTTTATTAACCTCTTCCCAGTTAAAATTCGCGTATGCCTCATCATAATTCGGCAAATTATTTTCTCCTTTAATGACAGGAAGCGTTTCTACTTTCATACTTTACATCCCCCTCCTATGTATTCTATTATCTATTATAATGATATTATTTAAAATTTTCAGTATATTTGTTGATTTTTAGACAAATTTTTAATGACAAAATTCGATTCACATCGCATATATTATAAAGTACGATATTAATAGATTCACAAACCCTCAAGGTGGTGAGCAATACATTGATCCATAAAAAAATATACAATGCCAGAAACTTAAAAACAGCGAAAGGCACTTTAATTATTGAAGGTCCTGTCTCTACACATAACTTAGAAATGTATGAATTTCATCCAGACTTAATTGCGTTTCGTCCTGCCGAGCAGCAATATAAAGCAATTGTCGAAATTTCTAAATTACCAGAAGCTCGTCTCATTATTGCTAGACATGACCGAACGATCGTTGGATATGTTACATACTTGTATCCTGATCCACTCGAACGATGGTCAGAAGGAAAGATTGAAAACTTAATTGAACTCGGGGCAATTGAAGTTGTCCCCACCTTCCGCGGTTGCTCTGTCGGAAAGAACTTATTAGAAGTTTCAATGATGGACGATCATATGGAAGATTACATTATATTGACGACTGAATATTATTGGCACTGGGATTTAAAACAAACAGGCTTAAATGTTTGGGAATATCGAAAAGTAATGGAAAAGATGATGAATGCTGGTGGCTTACAATGGATGGCTACAGATGATCCTGAAATTTGCTCGCATCCCGCTAACTGTTTAATGGTCCGCATCGGTAAACGCGTTGATACGGAGTCTATTCAAGCATTTGATCGTCTACGTTTTCACAATCGTTTTATGTACTAAATAAAGGGGGCAACTGGAATGATTGTAGAAGAAATTATGAATCAAGATGTGGTGACACTACACCCAAACGATACAATCGAAACAGCAATCCGAACGATACGCACGAAAGGCATTCGGCACATTCCAATTGTCGATCAAAATAATCATGTCGTAGGCATTATTTCTGATCGGGATGTAAGAGATGCAAGTCCATCAATTCTTGATGAACAAGTTCCACTCGCTATGCTGAAACAACCGCTCGACCTTATTATGAAACAACCTGTTATGACTTGCCATCCTCTTGATTTCGTTGAGGAAATTGCTACCTTATTTTTTGAAAATAAAATAGGGTGCCTTCCTGTGACAAAGGCTGGAAAGTTAGTTGGCATCATTTCTGAATCCACTGTACTGCACACGTTAGTGAAATTAACAGGAGCACATCAACCAAGTTCACAAATTGAAATTCAAGTAAAAAATGAACCTGGTATTCTTGGAAAAGTCGTTGCTATTTTTAGTGATTTGCAAATAAATATCGTGAGCGTTCTCGTCTACCCAGCAAAAGATGAGAATGATAAAGTACTCGTTTTCCGCATTCAAACGATGAATCCGCTAAAAGTGATTGATGCACTTGAAGCAGAGGGCTACCGCGTATTATGGCCGAACATTATGGGGATGCAAGCATGAGTAGCGCGTTTATTTATTCGGATGATTTTCGGGGCTATTCGTTTAGCCCTGATCATCCTTTTAACCAACTTCGCGTCACACTTACGTATGACTTATTACAAAAGGGTGGTTTCATCTCTCCTTCCCAAATCATCTCACCAAGGATGGCTACAGATGAAGAGATCGCCTACGTTCATACAGAGGAGTACATAAATGCGGTAAAACGTGCTGGAGAAGGTAAGTTAGAAAAATCAATTGCGATGACATATGGACTCGGTACAGAAGATACACCGATGTTTCCAAATATGCACGAGGCAAGTGCATTACTTGTTGGCGGAACATTAACAGCTGTTGATGCTGTTCTTTCTGGGAAAGTAAAACACGCGCTTAATTTAGGCGGCGGCTTACATCACGGCTTCCGCGGCAAGGCATCTGGATTTTGCATTTATAACGATAGTTCCATCGCAATGAAATATATTCAGAAGAAATACGGTTTACGCGTCCTATATATTGATACAGATGCTCATCATGGTGATGGTGTACAATGGTCTTTTTACGACGACCCTAACGTATGCACCATTTCACTACATGAAACTGGGCGTTATTTATTCCCTGGAACTGGCGCTGTAAATGAACGTGGACAAGGTAATGGCTATAGTTATTCTTTTAACGTTCCACTTGATGCATTTACAGAAGACGAATCGTTCTTAGATTCCTATCGAACTGTCGTAAAAGAAGTTGCCGCATACTTTAAACCGGATATTATTTTAACGCAAAATGGCGCTGACGCACATTATTACGATCCACTTACACACCTTTGCGCAACGATGAATATTTACCGTGAAATACCGAAGCTCGCTCGCGAAATCGCTAACGAATATTGCGAAGGTCGCTGGATCGCTGTCGGCGGCGGTGGCTATGACCACTGGCGCGTCGTCCCAAGAGCTTGGGCACTCATTTGGCTCGAAATGAACAACATCCAAAACATCTCAGGTTATCTCCCTCCAGAATGGATTGACGCTTGGAAAGGACAAGCTGAAACAGAACTTCCCCTCACATGGGAAGATCCAGACAACATGTATAAACCGATCCCCCGTAAACCAGAAATTGAAGAAAAAAACGCATTAACTGTAGCGAAATCCCTTGAAATTATTCGGAATAATATGACAAAATCTTTGTACTAAACGAAAAGGAGGCTCGTTTTTTTAATGGCCTCCTTTTATTTATTGACGACTTTTGTCGGTAAGTCGATATATTTTTAGATTCGCTGATATATTCTAATAATCGCCGATATATTTTATTTAAGAATTAGCCGGTCCAATTTTTATAAGAAAAGGTAGTGATATTATGTGGAAACAACAAATAATCAACACGAAACGTGGCACATTTGAACTTTTTACAAAAGGAAATGGCGAACCGCTTTGCATTACACATCACTATTCACAATTTAATGAAACTGGTGATTACTTTGCAGATGTTTTTACTTCTACGCATCGTGTATTCCTCATTAATTTAAGAGATGCTGGTAACTCAGCAAAAGCCAATTCAGAAAAAGAATTAAGTATGATTGAAACAGTTCACGACTTAGAAGCAATACGAGAAGCTTTACAACTCCCAACATGGCATTTCGCCGGTCATTCAACAGGTGGTATGCTTGGACTTTTATATGCAATTACATATCCAAATTCCTTACAATCATTAGTCGTGGCCGGAGCTGCAGCAAATAATTATACCGAAACACCATTTTGCATTTATCACCCAGCACATCCTCAGTTTCATTATATGCAACAGCTCGTCGAAAACTTAAAAAGCCCTCACCTTACAAGTGAAGAACGGAAAGAACTATCTACTAAGAGGACAAAATTATCATTGTATAAACCTGAAAACTACAACTCTTATTTTTGTAAACCAATCAAAAAAACAATGTCTGCTAGCCGGATGAACGCTTTCTCTCACGAATATCCTTCATTTGATTTAAGAAAGTACTTACCTTCTATCAATATAAAAACGCTAATTATTTGCGGAAGACACGATGTACAGTGCCCGATCCAATATTCTATCGAGATGCATGAGGGTATACGTAATTCTATCTTTGTGACATTTGAGGAGAGTAACCATTATCCTCTTTTAGAAGAATCTGCTCAGTTTACTTCTACTACTCAAACATTTTATAAATCGTTACACTAGTACCGCTATTATTAAGGAAAGCTCACAGTCTCTATAAGACTATGAGCTTTTTTAAAAGAAATATTTCACACTAGAAACAACAAGAAGAACAAAAAAATCATTAAACCTACATCAAGTAATACTGCCTTTTGATCTCCTTCTTTTAAACTTATCATAAAACTAGAAATTATTTTAATTCCAAAAAAGAACATCATAAATAACCCACCGAAATGATCATTCGTAGAATCTTCATCATAAAACATTTGTATTGCACCAATAATTAATAAAATAAGTACGATATTCGTTCCAATCTTTAAAGCCTTGTTATGTAGCACGCCCTCTCATGCTCTCCTATGTTTTATCTCTCTTTATATTTTAACATAAATTACCTATTATTCCCTTTTCGTTCAAATAACATAAAAAACCTGCCCATTACTCGGCAGGTACATTACACGTTAAAGCGATAACCAGCTCCCCATACTGTTTCAATATATTGCGGGTGGGCGGGATCTCTTTCAATTTTTTCACGTAGCTTTCTAATGTGAACAACGACAGTGGCTAAATCGCCAGCTGAGTCTAGTCCCCAAATACGTTCAAATAACTGTTCTTTATTTAATACTTGGTTTGGATGCGTTACAAAGAATGTTAATAAATCAAATTCCTTCGTTGTAAACGCGATTTCTTCATTGTTTATACAAACTTTTCTCGCTCGCTGGTCAATAGAAATTCCGTGAATGTATAGCGTATCGCGTTGCTTACTCACATTTCCTGATAATCTTTCATAACGAGAAATATGAGCTTTTACCCTTGCGACTAATTCACTCGGGCTAAACGGTTTCGTTATATAATCATCTGCTCCTAAACCGAGTCCGCGAATTTTATCTATATCTTCCTTCTTTGCTGAAACAAGTAAAATCGGAATATCTTTTATAGCTCGAATTTGCTTACAAATTTCAAATCCATTCATTTTTGGAAGCATAATATCTAAAATAATTAAATCGTAGTCTTCCTGAAGAGCCATTTGTAGACCTATTTCTCCTGAATGCTCTACATCGACTTGAAAATCACTAATTTCTAAATAATCTCGCTGTAATTCTGCAATACTTATTTCATCTTCTACTAGTAAAATTCTCTTCATTCTACTCACCACATTCCTGTACTTTTTTCAATGAGAAGAAAATACTTGTACCTTCCCCAAGCTTACTTTCCGCCCAAATTTCTCCGCCATGTTCTTCAACAATTTGCTTCGCTATCGCTAAGCCAAGTCCACTTCCACCTGTGCTAGAATTTCGCGATTGCTCTGCACGATAAAACCGCTCAAATATATACGGCAGCGTATCAGCTTCTATACCTGATCCATTGTCCACCACTTTTACAATGACTGTATTGTTATCACTTAATACTGTTACAGTAATTTTCTTCGCTTCTTTATCCATGTATTTCACACAATTATGAATTAAATTTGATATCACTCTATTTATCTTTTCGCAATCGGCCGTTACATATAGTGGTGATGAATGTAATTGTAAATAAACTTCTATACCTTCCTCACTTAAATCCATCTGCATCTCTTCTAATAATTCTTGCATAAACATGTTTAATTCTATCGTTTCAAACTGAAAAGGAACTCGATTCAAATCAAGCTTCGAAAACAAAAAGAGCTCATCAATGAGTGTATCCATATGCTTCGCCTTCGTATGAATGGTCGTTAAATACTTATCCATTTTTTTTGGCGTATTTGCGACCCCGTCTTTTATGCCTTCTACATATCCGATAATAGATGTAATCGGTGTTTTTAAATCATGAGATATGTTTGAAATGAGCTCTTTTCGATTTTCTTCATACTGCGTTTGTACTTCAATCGACTCTTTTAATCTCTTCCTCATTTCCTCAAATCCTTGATTTAATTGCCCAATCTCATCATGGGATGTAACTGGAATTTGAAAATCTAAATCCCCTTCTTTAATTCTCCCAGTCGCATCTTTCAGTACAAAAATTGGTTTTATCACACTTCTTGAGACGAAATAACTTAATAGCCCTATGAGTAAAATGGCTAACAGTAAAAGCGCTCCGAACAAAATCGGAAATAACTTTTGTGTAAGATCGACAAATGAACTTTGCCTTTTTAGTACAAATATACTCCCTTCTTCATCTCCAGGAAAATAAAAATCAAATTTTACATACCGATAAAATGTATCGCCTAGTTCCGTTGTACCACGACTATTAATATTTGCTGATTCAAATTTTGGAAGGGCTTCTTTTAAAGATACACTTTCAAATATTTTTGTAGCATAAGAAATGGTTTCTCCCTTTCTTACAACTATTTTCACACCTTCTTTTTCAAGTGTTGAAACGAACGATTCATCTAATAGTTGAGATTGATTTTTCTTTGCCGCTAATTTCAATTCAATATACGTATTCTCTTCTTCTGGCGTAAGCGGCTTTTGAATATAGGAACTTTTATAGAAATTTTTCACTGATTCCAAGTCTCCTGTTATGGAAAAAACAATTAAAAATCCCGCGACTAATATGAGCGTAATGGAAACGAGAATAACAGCAATATAAGAGAATAAAAATCTTGTTTTAATAGACATATGTTACATCCTCACTTTACCAAACCTTATTACTCATAAGCATAAAAATATATGTTCAAATACTCAAGCGATTTTATAGTAATTTTAGCGTCAGTTTATAAAAATTTAATGTTCTTATTTTACAGTTGAAATGAGGAGGTTGAAATTCCATGTTCAAAAAAACATTAAGCATGATCTGTTGCGTAATTTTTTTGCAAGGTTGCTCGCAAGAACAAGGAGTTAAAAAGGAGATGACAAACATGGAGACAGCGCTACTAGCAGCTACTGAAAAACAAGAAACGAATACCGTTATATCGTTACTCAAAAAAGGGGCTGACATAAATATAACAGACAATAAAGGACGTACCCCTCTTATGATTGCTACATACAAAAATGATGTGAAAACCGCAAAAGCGCTTATTGAAGCAGGTGCTAACGTAAATATCCAAGATGATATGAAAAACAATCCCTTTCTATACGCCGGTGCAGAAGGTTACTTCGATATTTTAAAACTAACAATTGATGCCGGTGCAGATCCATCGCTTACAAATCGTTACGGCGGAACAGCTCTTATCCCCGCCTCAGAACATGGCTATATTGATGTTATTAAAGAACTCCTTACGCGAACAACTATTGATGTTAACCATGTAAATAATCTCGGGTGGACCGCTTTAATGGAAGCCATCGTATTAAGTAACGGAAACGAAACACAGCAACAAGTCATTCAGCTTCTTATTGAACACGGTGCAGATGTAAATATTCCAGACAACGATGGTGTTACCCCGTTAGAGCACGCTCGCGCTCATAACTTTGAAGAGATAGAGAAGATTTTGTTAGAAGGACGTAAGTAAAAAGCTAATTTTTGCCTTCCTCCCCCGCCCTATGCTACATTTAACCCGTTACATTAATATTAATAGGGTGGGAATACAAATGAATAAGCCTAACATTGGGATGATTGGACTTGGAAGTATTGCACAAAAAGCCTATCTTCCAACACTTACAAAAGAAACAGATTGGAATTTTGTAGGAGCGTTTACACCTAACGCAGAGAAAAGGAAACAAGTTTGCCAGCAATACCGTATTCAAGACTTCCATTCTATTGAAACGTTAGCCTCGGAATGTGATGCAATCTTCGTTCATAGTTCAACTGCATCGCATTATGAAATCGTTTCTGAACTTCTGCAAAAAGGAATCGATGTTTATGTTGATAAGCCGCTAGCAGCTACAGTGGAACAAGCTGAGCAACTAGTCGAGTTGAGCGAAAAGCATAACCGAAAGTTAATGGTCGGATTTAATCGCCGATTCGTTCCTATGTATGTTGCTGCAAAAGAGCAAGCTCATAATATTTCATGGGTTCGAATTGAAAAGCATCGCACAAATAAAGTCGGGCCATATACATATGACTTTACTATGTTAGATGATTACTTACATATTGTAGATACTGCTCGCTGGTTAGCTAATGATGACCTTAACGTCGTTCATAATATGATGCAAATCAATGAAAAGAATGAACTTCTTTACGGACATCATACATATACAACTCCAAGTGGACTGTTACTTTCTACCGCGATGCATCGCCACGCCGGTACAAATTTAGAACAAATTGAACTTGTAACGACAGGTAAAATCATTCGCGTAAAAAATATGAACACATTTGAAGTTGAGCAGGAAAATGCAGTTTCTCAGATTGGTTCACCATCATGGGATACAAAGTTAAAACAACGTGGTTTTGAAGATGCTGTTCATCATTTTATCGAATGTGTACACGGCGATACAAAGCCTGTTGTAGATGGATTAGAAGGATTAAAAACGCAGCAACTGTTGCAATCTCTACTGGAGAATGTAAACAAAAATTAAAACGGATACATTTTTCAGAATTTACTTTCATTCCCATTTCCTCTTTATTTCTCTCGCAAATTTCTATAGAATATGTTGATAGGAATTATAAATTTCATATTGAATCGTGGAAAGGATGGGATTAACACATGTGGAACGAGTTTAAAAAGTTCGCTTTAAAGGGAAACGTAATTGATCTAGCTGTCGGGGTTGTAATCGGTGCTGCATTCGGTAAAATCGTTAGTTCTTTAGTAAAAGATATCATTACACCATTAATTGGTTTATTAATGGGAGGAATTAACTTCACAGGATTAAAATTTACAGTCGGCGAGGCCTCTGTTAAATACGGTAACTTTATCCAAACAATTTTCGACTTCCTAATCGTTGCATTTGCAATCTTCATTTTCGTTAAAGTCTTTAACAAAATGACTTTAAAAAGAGAAGCTGAAAAGACAGAAGAAATTCCAGAACCAACAAAAGAAGAAGTTCTTCTTAGCGAAATTCGCGACTTATTAAAACAACAAAATTCTTCTAAAGATAGAGCATAATTGAACGGATAAAAAGGCATGCCCCTCGGGACATGCCTTTTCTATATGCTATAACGTTTCCGAATTCATATGAATAAATAAAATAATACCTGCAACCATAAGTACCATAATACTACCTGCAAATAGTGTAATACCCATGAACATTAAACTTGTGCTCATGTCCACTGATACACTTTCAATAAAAATAGAAATTACATACGTGATAAGGGCAATTCCTGCAAGAATACTTCCTGGAACAAATCGCTTTAAGCCATTTTGTTTTAACGTCATATATGCAAAAATAGCAGTCATACAAAGCGTAATTATCCAAAGAACGATCATCTCTTCTCCCCCCTCACAAGCCTTTTCTTTCTATTATACATGACATTGCCCTATAATAGTTAAATTTGCACTTATGTGACATATAACAAGGAATAACCCCAACTGTAGCGAAGTCACCAATAGGCCACATACTCGGGAGGATTTCAATTGGAAGATGATATTGTAGGATACTTTAAACAAGTAGAGCGATTCGATTATATTACAATCGACTTAGACAAAAAGTTTTTTTATGTCTAAGTTGTACAATTAGAAACAAATATAACTTTGCTAAAATTATCACTTAACTTAGACAAAGATGAAACTATTATTGCTGGCAATGTAAAACAATATAATCCTTCTCGGTTAGAACAATTAATACAAAGTTTTAAACGCACTGCACACAAACATGCCTGGAACATAATTTATGAAGTCCTGAAGAACTTTTTGCATTTTGGAAAGAGAATTAATCCCCCCAATTAAAAATGGTTATTTTTTCTATTAATTGATATAATTATCATATACAAATATTCTTTATAAGGGAGTGTTCATAATGATTTGGATTTCACTAATCGTATTAGCCTATTTCATCATTCTCGTTCCAATACAGTATAACTATATTAAGATATTAAAGACAAAACAGAACGTGTCACAAAATGAACTATATGACAACATGTCTTATGAAGAATCCCAAATACATTATCATTATCAAAGTAACGTATTTACAATACCTGCTTCGCTTGTCGCAAGTATTATTTATAAGGTGAAACATGCAGCATAATATGTACGCTGTAAAATTATTGTTTGAGTCTGTTCATTCTGGTGAGCCTGATCCTACGAAAATTGATGAGCATTATGAAGAAAGTCACAATACACTTTTTGAAGAAAGTATTATTCTTGTTAAGGCAAACAGTATAGAGGAAGCTCACGAATTAGGTGAAAAGATAGCTATACTCTCTGAAGAATCGTACGATAATATGTACGATGAGCAAGTGACGTGGACGTTTCGAAAAGTATTGCATGTGTTTGAATTAGACGATACATCATTTGAAACGGGAAAAGAATTGTACGCAAGATTTTTACACGTTAAGAAAAATGAAAAGATAGATACCGTAGTAAAAGCATACTATCCTGAATACGAATAAAAGCATACTATCCTGAATACGAATAAAAGCATACTATCCTGAATACGAATAAAAGCTCACAGCAAATGCTGTGAGCTTTTTTATACTTATTTCGTTGAATCTCTAAATTGGATGCGGTGAGGTAAGATAACAGTGTGATCTTCCACTTTTTCTTTGTTCATATACTTTGTTAATAGACGCATTGCTACTGCACCGATATCATACATTGGTTGTACAACTGTTGAAAGTTGTGGACGAACCATTAATGCAAGGCGTGTATTATCGAAACCAAGTACTTCTACATCAGTTGGTACGTTTAATCCAGCGTCTTGTGCTGCATGGATTACACCTAGTGCCATTTCGTCAGAAGATACGAAGATTGCTGTTGGCTTTTCATCACTGCTCCAAAGCTTTTCGAATGCTTCGATACCTGAATCATATGTGTAATCTCCATCGATTATAAGATTTTCATCATATGAAATACCTGCTTCTTCTAAAGCTTTTTTATAACCTTGTAACTTCTTCGCGCTTCCCGCTTTATTAATGAAAGGACCAGAGACGAAACCGATACGCGTATGTCCTTGCTCAATAAAGTGCTTCATTGCGTCGTAAGCTGCTTGCGTGTAATCAATATTTACTGATGGCGTTTCATTTTGCTCATCAAATGACGCTGCTAATACGATTGGTACTGGAGACTTTTTGAATTCTTCAATGTGAATGTCTGTAATATCTTCACCCATGAAAACAATTCCGTCCACTTGTTTTCCAAGCATCGTATTTAATAAATGGAACTCTTTCTCTTTGTTTTGGTCAGAGTTACTTAAAATGATGTTATATTTGTACATTGTTGCGATATCTTCAATTCCACGAGCAAGTTCTGCATAAAACGTATTTGAGATATCAGGAATAATAACACCTACTGTAGTTGTCTTCTTACTTGCTAGTCCACGTGCTACCGCATTTGGGCGGTACCCTAAACGATCAATTGCTTCTAATACTTTCTTTCTTGTTGTAGGCTTTACATTTGGATTACCGTTCACTACACGAGACACGGTAGCCATTGAAACGTTTGCTTCACGCGCTACATCATAAATTGTTACGTTCATCTCATCGCACACTCCTTCTATTTTTGTTATCTATTTTTATGTATCGGTTACTTGAATGAAAAAAAGACATCAACTCTATTTGCAGATGCCACCAATCGTCCCGAGTTCTTCCTTTTACTAATGATACGATAAAAACGCAGGCTCATACAATATTTTCCCGCAAAAGTTTCGAAAAAATTCGCTTCTTTTCTCGTATTTTCGTATTTTTTATGAAAAAAAGGGCATTTTTTGTAAAAAAATAGATATTACATGAGTGGAAACTGTATATTAAGCCGTACGTTAGTAAATGAAATTTATATCAGCGATTTTGTAAATATATCGACTTACCAACAAAAATCGACAATGAAAGTCGCTATACAATAAGAGGCAGCAGTTCCAAATACTTTTAATTCGTTCATCAATTCATTGAACTGCGGAATATTCATTCGTTGTGCCTGGATCTGGGCTGGCAATAGAAGATCACATCGTCCTGTAGAATACGTTATATCGACAACAACAGGTAAATGTATTTCTTTCTTTAAAATCGACACAGCGGAAACATGAAGCGTATTACGCATCGATCTTTCATTACTTCAGAAACTAATTGTAAATCACTACCTATTTATTGGTAGTTTATATATATTAGCATTTAAATCTCGATTCCTCTAATTTCAAAAATTTCCTAAATCCATTTACCAAATCTTTTTTCGTAGTGGGAACTTCTTGAGGCATATAATTAACAAAACTCACCATATCTTCTGGATAGTGATGATTTCCATAAAACTTTGCAATTTCATTTAATAACTCATTATCTTCTGTACATCTTTCTTTTATCTCAGATAAACAAACAAATCTTAGTTTTCTCTTCTCCTCTACTAACACTGTGCTTTCTTCATCTAATTGAGGAAAATAATTAGTTTTTATTTCTAACATCACCTTACCTAAATTTTCATTAGCGACTCCCCATGACAGTTCACTAACAAACTCACTTTCATCACCAATCCCCATCAATTCTACTGCATAATCAGAAATAACGTCTTTACTAAAATAATTCCCTTGGACGCCTACAAAAATAGTTTTCCAATCATACTTAATATGTTTATTTTTTAAGTCTTTTAAGTTCATATGACTTCTCCCTTACTTTTTGGAATTTGATTTGGTTCACCCGCCATAACACCATTTTCAATAAAAAAAAGACAGTTTAAACACTGTCTTTTTTTATAAGAAGGAAACAAACGGTTTTTCGCTGTTTTTCTCTTTTATAATAATTGCCTCGATTTTACTCTCGGACTTTATCTGCAATTGTACTTTCGCATCTTTAGGTAATTTTTCTAACATACTTTGAGCAGCCATTTGAGTAAGAGCCATTAATTCTGTTTTACCGTTATATTTAATAACGATATTCATATTTAATGTATCCATCTGGTTTTTCTTGTAAGAAACTTTAGCATTGACTGGGATAAAATCTGCCGGAGAAAAATCTTTTATTGCCTTAGCAAATTCAGTTATTTTTGTATTATCTTCTCCATGCGCTTGTTTAAATTCATCAGAAGGATATGAATACGCTTGTTCATCGATCGTACTCCAATTTCCAAGGTTCATATCATTCTTTTGAACGGTAGCACTAGCAATATACGTACCATTTTTTAAAGAACTTGTACTTTCTTGCTTAAAGATAGCAAACGTAATTGGAGACTTATTATACTTGTCATTTTTATTAATCGCTTCAATAAGTTGCTTGGCAACTTCAGTACCTTTAGACATTGCTTCTTCATTCGATACACTTGAAGACATTGCTAACCCAATCACTACACCAGATAAACTTAGTTCGTTTGAATTCTGTTTTCCGAAATAGTCTTGTTCTATAATATTCGTCAAAACGGGTGCTTCTACTTTTGCGACTAGTTCATCAACTAACTTCTCCGGAATATACTGATTTAATTGTAGTACATGATTTTCTGTATCAAATTGCTCTTTTGCAATATTCATTAAACCATTTTCATACTCTGCTAAATCTAATTTAGAATTTGTTTTTATATTAGCTGTATTTATAACCTTTTGTTCCTTTAAAGGAATTACAGTTCTATAATAATCTTTCGAAACAGCTGTTCTCGGAATCATACTTTTTTCTTTCGTATCCTTCTGTATAACTTCATCCTTCTTACTAATCGTATTATTACTACAAGCTCCTAGTAATAAACTTACGACCGCGAAGGATAATGCCATTTTCTTCATTACTTAAAACCTACTTTCAACAATCTAGTTATTTAATTTGAACTATTAACAGTGTACCATTAAATATATTTCAACAAAAACAAAAAAAAGAAGCAAGCACCTTTCGCTTGCTTCTTTTTACTTAATATTCTCTTCTAAAGCGTCTTTTTTGATGTTCCAATGAGACGTATTCCATACTACCATCCCATCTTTTATGTATAACACTTGCGGAGATTCATGTTTAATGCTGTACTGTTCTGCAATAAGATTCGAAACATCTCGCGCATCTTGTACGTATAAGTAATACGCTGGTACTGCTCTTTCTTCATTACAATACGCTTGAAATTCTGTATATGCACCGTGACTGATCGGGCATGTCGTACTATGTTTAAAAAGAATATACGGCTCGTTTTTTTCTACTAATACTTCAAGCTCTTCAATTGCTTCAATTTTTGTCATATTCATCACGATTCACCTCTCATACGAAGTCTAGAGCGCTTTTCTTTCTTTTCAGCTTTTTTCTCAAGTCTTTCTAATTTACGCTCTTCTTTTTCAACTTTTTTCTCTTTTCTCGTCGCACGATAATGATTGTATACTTCAATTGCTGCGCTACTCCACTGTACAACTTGCGCTACTTTATCTGCATTGTTTTCAATTTCATCTGTAACAGAATCTGATACATTACGAAGTTTCGTATTTAAAGAATGGATTGTCGTTCCAATTCCATCTACACCCGATACTACTTTATTTAATGATTGTGACTTCTGTTGAATGTCATCAGCTAACGCATTTGTTTTATGTAATAATTGCTCCGTCTCTACGCTAATCCCTTGCATTTGCTTTTCTAAACCTTCTAACGTGCTTGCAACGTTTTCTAACGTCTTCTGAACCGATAACAACGTTCTGCATACATACACTACTAATACAGCGAAAGCAACCGCGATAATAGCCGCACTTACATATAAAAGAACTTGCATTTCATCACTTCCTTTATCTTTTTCATACTTTACCCTATTATACAATCATTTTCCGTTTCGTTCTAATCCCTATCTTTTCATTAGAATTTTCATACTTATTCGTTAACTTTAACATAAATGATTCAACAAATTCCACTAAGTAGGTTACAATAGGAGAGGATACATAATTAGTAGGGAGGCTTTACATATGAAAGATCCACGCATTGAAAAGTTAGCATACAATTTAATTAACTACTCTATCCGCTTACAAAAAGGCGAAAAAGTATTAATTGAAAACTTTGGCTTACAAAAAGAACTTGTAACTGCACTTGTAAAAGAAGCATATGCAGCTGGTGGTTTCCCATTCGTTTCTTTAAAAGATCATCAAGTAGATCGCTCTTTATTAATGGGTGCTACTGAAGAACATTTTGAACAAATCGCTGCATATGAAGCAAGCGTAATGAAAGATATGGACGCTTATATCGGTCTTCGCTCTGGCGATAACATTAACGAACAAGCTGATGTACCAAGTGAAAGAATGCAAATTCACGGCCAAACAGTTGGTAAGAAAGTTCATAGAGACATCCGCGTTCCGAAAACACGCTGGGTTGTTCTTCGCTACCCAAATGCTTCTATGGCGCAGCTTGCTAAAATGAGCACAGAAGCTTTCGAAGACTTCTACTTCGAAGTTTGTAACTTAGACTACGGTAAAATGGATAAGGCAATGGATAGCCTTGTTACATTAATGAATAAAACAGACAAAGTTCGTTTAACTGGTCCTGGAACTGACTTAACATTCTCTATTAAAGACATTCCAGCTATTAAATGCTCTGGTCATTTAAATATTCCAGACGGTGAAGTATATTCTGCACCAGTTCGCGATTCTGTTAACGGTACAGTTTCTTACAACACACCATCTCCTTACAACGGTTATACATTTGAAAATGTACAACTTAAATTTGAGAACGGTCAAATCGTTGAAGCAACTGCAAACGATACAGAGCGCATTAACAAAATCTTCGATACAGACGAAGGTGCACGCTTCGTTGGTGAGTTCGCAATTGGCGTAAACCCATACATCTTACATCCAATGGGAGACATCCTATTCGATGAAAAAATCGATGGCAGCTTCCACTTCACTCCTGGACAAGCTTACGACGATGCATGGAACGGCAACAACTCGAACATTCACTGGGATTTAGTATGCATCCAGCGCCCTGAATACGGCGGCGGCGAAATTTACTTCGACGACGTACTAATCCGTAAAGACGGACGCTTCGTTGTATCTGAACTAGAAGCTTTAAACCCAGAGAACTTAAAATAATAATAAAAACGCTCGGAATGTTCTCCGAGCGTTTTTTTATTAATATTGTAATAAATCTTTCGCCACATCCTCTGGCACTTTAAAACTCATTTTCTTATTTTTCATTTCAACTTCGACATAAGGGACATCTTTATATACTGTCATAGTACCAATTTCATGTAACTCTTTTTTATCATTACTCGACTCCGATAATTTTTTTGTATCCCCTTGGTACATTTTAAATGTTTTCCCTTGCGGAGTATCTAAAGGAGCCGACTGCATTTCCCACTTATCCATTTTCATAACTTCAAACAGCTTTTCAATTTCTTTCTTATCGGTAATTACTTTTTTATCACTTGAATCTGTAAGTGATTCAATTTCAACTTTTTGTGCCTTTTCTAAGTTCAGATCTGCCTTTTCCTTCTTCGTACTACATCCTATTAAAAGAACGGATGCGGTTAGCAGAAGTAAAAATAACATAAGGACTTTTTTCATTTCTAATCCCCCTAACTACATAGAGCTACTTTTTTCGTTTTTTGTTTGCTGAAAATGAAAATAATATAACAGCGCCACTGCGATAGTACCTATTAATATTGGTTCATATAAGGGAAGATCCCATTTCATATATACTCTAGTGCAACCAACAAGCACAAACAAAATTTCTAAACAGAATAAAGGTTTTACATATTTCATTTCTTACCTACCATTTCTATTTTCACATTTGGGTTCTCTTTCTTGATAAGCGCCAAAAATTCATTCATATGTTGCGGCATCGCAACCATATGTACTTTGTATGCATTCGTCGTAATTTCAAGATATTTCCCAACTTGACGAATGATTCTTATCTCTTTCAATACGATATCGTCATTTAAAATGCCGTACTTTAATACACCATTTTCTACTTTATGCTTTTTAATAAATACTTCCCAAACAAGTGGCACATTTACAAGGAAGCATAAACCCATTCCAATTAACGCTGACATCCACTGCTCTTTATTTGAGATAATCATGACAAGTGGATATACGACCATAAAAACTAACGTGAGACAAACGAAAATTACTACTGACTTACTTCTTTGAATCGGAAAGTCCATACCTACACCACCTAACCTAAATTATACCA
The DNA here is from genome assembly GCF_001583695.1 of Bacillus wiedmannii. Taxonomy (GTDB): domain Bacteria; phylum Bacillota; class Bacilli; order Bacillales; family Bacillaceae_G; genus Bacillus_A; species Bacillus_A wiedmannii. The sequence goes on from NZ_LOBC01000039.1 coordinate 152,723, forward strand.
CTTTTTCCATTTTAGTTATAAAAAAAGGCCATTTCTGAATGACCTTTTCAAACAATGTACCTATAGAATTTCTTATCTACCTGTAACACTGGAAAACTTTTTGGCAACTCGTCTATACTCACACTTTGGAAATTATTCTTTTCATAAAAGCGATGCGCTGCTAAAAACTTCGCTGTCGTTCCTAAGTAAATATCTTTCAGCCTTTTATTCTCAGCCCACGAAATTGCTGTTTGGAGCAACTTATGTGACGCGCCCCACCCTTTTCCACGAAATTCTTTTTTTACGAACATTTTTCTTAGCGCTACTTGCTGATTCTCAATATCTAATAAAGCTGCTGTTCCAACTACTTTATCATCATAAATTGCTACCCAAAAGTTTCCATAATCCCTTTGATAGAAGGTTTCTATTTCAAGTAAGTCTGGCTGCTCTTCTTTCGTAATGGGAACATTGTACTCTTTTCGCTGAATATGAACGATAAGATCTACTACTTCATCTTGAAACGTACTTTCATACGGAATAATGCGTATCTTCTCGTTCATCGGATCTCCTTCCACTCTGAAGCTAGTAAACTATATACAGCGATATCATGAAAATGATCATATAACCATTCTTCATCTCTTAAAATACCATCTAACTTAAAACCTAAACGCTCTGGAATAGCTCGGCTTTTCACATTATCAACACCGCACCGAATTTCCACTTTATTTAATTTTAAATCCTCAAATGCATAGTGAAGTACAGCTTTCACGCTACGCGTCATAATACCTTTCCCGCCAGCATCTTCTGCCAGGTAATATCCGAGACTGGCCGCTTTCTTCCCCCAACTTACCGGATGAATGCCTACCATCCCAACGAGCTTTCCTTTATAACGTATGCCACTTTCAAAACCGTCTCCCTCTGCAAACTTCTTTAACCACATCGGACAAATCTCATCATACGCACCAGCTGATTTCATCCCATCTACCCAAGGAAGCCATCTTCGTAAATGATTACGGTTTTGGTCTATTAATTGATATAGTTCCTCTTTATGATGCTTCTCTAATAACTGTAATTCGATTTCATCGTCTACTCGAAGTGTGAACATGTTTTTTAGCTCCCTTTCAGTTTTCTTATTATTCTAACACTTACAGATGTAAATTGTTAAATATTCACACTTTCTTTTGAATTTTATATATGAACAACCACTATATATGATTGATATCTAGATATGAATCATATATAGTTAAAGTATGGAAAAAAATGATAATTTTATAATTCAATTACGTAAAGGTGTTTTTGATCTCGCTATTTTGTCTTTAATAAGTAAACAACCTATGTACGGATACGAAATTACAAGTGCATTACAAGATATCCCTGTGTTTCATATCCCAAACGGTTCGATTTACCCCATATTAAATCGAATCACGAAAAACAATTGGGCTATTTCCTATTGGGAAGAGTCCGGTGATGGCCCAAAAAGAAAATACTATCGAATTACAGACGAAGGGAGAGAAATTTTAAATAGTCGCTTACATGATTATGATGCAGTGTATCATGCTCTAATGTTACTAGCTAAAGGAGAGGATAAAAAATGAATAAAGAACAATTCTTTTCAAATGAACTCATTACTTCTTTCTTACACGATCTTCATAAAGGTTTAATGAACCTACCTACGTCAACAAGAGAACAACATGTGCTAGAGATCAAATCGGATTTATATGAAAATGCATTAAGTAAAGAAAGTGAAGGGATACCATTAGAAATCATCCCTTCACAAGTGATTGAAGAATTTCTTCCTCCAAAAGAATTAGCAAAGGAAATTGCCGGAGAATATACAGACGTTATTCAAGATGCACAGCAATCTACAAATACATTTATTAAATACTTTACAGGGCTATCTGTTGCTCCACTCGTTGCTTTATCAGTACCTATCGCACTTGGCTTTATAAATATTTCAGCTAATTTACCATTTTTATTAGCCTTTATCGTAAGCAATATTTGGTTCATCTGTAGAGAAAACCATTGGAATACAAAGCAATTAAAATTTTTAAAAACAATGATTTTCTTTAGTACTAGCGTTTTAATTGCACTTCCATTTGCATTCTTCGCGATTCGAATTATGATAACAAAACAATTCGATATGTTTTCATTCTATTATTTAATCGGATATGTACTTTTTAGTTCACTATATATCTTTTTATTAAAACAACTATACAAAAAGAATAAACAATATCAACAGATTAACGCTTTTTAAAATATATCGAACACAACAAAAAAAGACGCACAGCCACAGCTATGCGTCTTTTCTATTACTTCTCTGCAACTTGAACTTCTTTTACGTAAGCTGCTTCGAATTTTTGTATGTCTCCTGCGCCCATGAAAATTAGAACGCCGTTTTTATGTTTCTTTAATACATACGTTGTTGTATCTGTAATTAGTTCTGCACCGTCAATACGCTTTTGCAGATCTTCGATTGTTAATTCACCTTTGTTTTCGCGCGCTGATCCGAAAATATCACATAAGTATACTTGGTCAGCTTTGCTTAAGCTTTCAGCAAACTCATCTAAGAACTTTTCTGTACGTGAGAATGTATGCGGCTGGAATACAGCGACAACTTCACGCTCTGGATGTTTTTGACGAGCTGCTTCAATCGTTGCATTAATTTCTGTCGGATGGTGTGCGTAGTCATCGATAATAACTTGCTCTCCCATTGGCTTTTCATTAAAGCGACGTTTTACGCCTTCAAAAGTTGTTAACTGATGCTTAACTGCTTCTACATCAACGTTTTCATAATGGCAAAGCGCGATTACTGCTAATGCATTTAATACGCTGTGGTTGCCGTATCCTGTAATTTTGAACGTGTCATAGTACGTATTACGAACGAATACATCGAAAATAGTACCATCTGTTCTCTTTTGAATGTTACGTGCTTGGAAATCATTATCTTCTCCAAATCCATAGAAAATAACAGGTACTTTCGCTTGAATTTTTTGAAGTTCTTCATCATCTCCACATGCAATAATACCTTTTTTCACTTGCAATGCCATCTCTTGGAATGCATTGAATACATCATTGATATCTGAGAAATAATCTGGATGATCAAAATCAATGTTTGTCATAATTGCATAGTCTGGATTGTAAGACAAGAAATGACGACGATACTCACAAGCTTCAAATACAAAATACTTACTATTTTCTACCCCATGCCCTGTTCCATCTCCAATGAGGTAAGATGTAGGGTATGCACCTTGCATTACATGGGCTAACAAACCAGTTGTTGATGTTTTTCCATGCGCACCAGTTACAGCAACACTTGTGTATTGGTTCATAAGATCACCTAAGAAGTGATGGTAACGATGTACTGGGATGTTTAATTCTTTTGCTGCTACGATTTCTTCATGCGTATCAGGAAATGCATTTCCTGCAATAATCACTTGTCCTTCTTTTACATTATTTTTATCAAAAGGAAGGATCGAGATATTACGCTTTTCCAACGCTGTTTGTGTAAAGAAACGCTTTTCATAATCAGACCCTTGAACAGTATGCTTCATGTCATGAAGAATTTGAGCTAATGAACTCATTCCTGTTCCTTTAATTCCTACAAAATGGTAAACTGTCATCTTAAAGAACCTCCAACATTTCGAACTAATACAACGGCCTATCTATAAGACAGTATATGAATCTTTTCTTATTTTGGTAATCATCATACATTTTTGATGTAGTGAAGTTATTCTTTCCCTTCACTTATCAGGATAAACTCGTACGTACTTCTTTTTTATGTCCATAACAAATCCATTATAGCAAAAAAGAAGCCGCTATACTATGATAACAGAAAAACTGATAGGGTCAATCACCTATCAGTTTTTCTCTTTTACATATCTTCTCTTTTTTCTAATTGAACACTCTCTAAACGTGGGTTTGGACGATATTTACGACCAGCTTTCGCTTCTGGTTTTCCATTTAATTCTACGTTATCACCAGTAAAGCCAATATTCATTTTTAATAAGCTACTTCCTACTCCGTATATATCAACAGGTACGTTTTGAGCTTCAAATTCACGAATACGCTTCTCATCAAATCCACCAGTTACAACGATGTCTACATGCTGGAATCCTTCTTCATCAAGTGCTTTACGAAGTGCGAATACAAGCGATGGGTTTACACCACGTGGATCGAATGTTCCAAGTACTTCTGGGTGGCGAATGAAGTATTGATCAATCATCGTGCGCGACGTATCTACACGTACACCTTTTAATGTTGATCCAAATTCACGCGCTACGCGAAGTGCATCTGTAATGACATCATTGTTGTAATCAATTAATACAACTAATTCATCTTCTGGGAATTTCTTATGATATGCTTTTGCCGCTTCCACAACATCACCATTAAACATTTGAATTAATGCGTGAGGCATTGTCCCCATACCACTTCTGCCCCACCATTCATTCATCGCATGCGTCGCTTGTGCGCTCATACCTCCGATGTATGCTGCATAACCGTCACCAGCTTGTTGCGTATAATGATCGTCACGATCTCCCATGAAAATAACTGGTTTTTCTTTATCTACGCTACGCGCAGCTTGGACAACGTTATATACGTTTGTCGCAACTGATGTACGACGGGCTAAAATCCCATCAATGACACCTTCTAAAAATCCGAAATTTTCATAAGGACCATGAATTGTTAACACTGTTTCAAACGGACTAATATTATCGCCATCTTTTAAAGAGTTAATCTCAAGTTCCTCAGGATTTTTGGCGAATGTTTGTAGCAACGCAATCACTTCATCTGTTCCGCAAAGAACTGCATTTTCCTTTTGGAAAAATTGCATCGTCACAACACTTTTCGGGCGAAATTCTTCAATGATTTCTCTAGTCTTTAAAAAGTAAACGGCAGAGAACCAACCTTCTCCAACACGTTCGTCAAATTTAAATGTTCTATTTGTTAGTCTATTTATTTCACCTTTTAATTTTAATTCAATTTCTTTCATGTCGCTTTACTCCCTACTTTACTATCCAACATTTTCTATTAGTATACAGCAAAACCGTTTACTATACATTTGTTTCCTGCATAGCAGCGAATTCATCCTCAGAAATAAGGACATCTCTCGGTTTCGTTCCTCTTCCTTCAGAAATAATCCCTTGCGATTCCATCTCTTCAATGAGACGTGCCGCGCGATTATAACCGATGCGGAATTTTCGCTGTACAGAAGATGTGGACGCTCCCCCTTGTTCTACAACAAATTGACATGCATCAAAGAACAATTCGTCTTCCGACTCAGCTTGTTCTGTTTTCGCTAATAAATCCTCTTGCTTAAATAAGTAATTCGGCTTCATTTGCTTTCTCACATGATCAACTGTTTTCTCAATCTCATCATCCGATACATATACACCTTGTACACGAACTGGTTTAGACGTACCGTTTCCTAAAAATAGCATATCACCACGGCCAAGTAATTTCTCCGCGCCCCCAATATCAATAATCGTACGCGAATCAACTTGAGATGATACAGTAAACGCAATACGCGTTGGAATGTTTGACTTAATTAAACCTGTAATAACATCTACAGACGGACGCTGCGTTGCTACTAATAAATGAATACCACAAGCACGTGCTTTTTGCGCAATACGACAAATCGCTTCCTCAACATCACCAGGTGCTACCATCATTAAATCGGCTAACTCGTCAATGACAATAACGATATAAGGTAATGTCTCTCCTGGAATTTCTCGCCCACTTACAATCGTATTATAACGAGTTAAATCACGAGCACCAGCGTGCGCAAACAATTCATAACGACGCTCCATTTCTTCAACCGCCCACTTTAATGCAGCTGTCGCTGCTTTTACATCCGTAATAACAGGTGCTACAAGATGTGGAACAGAATTGTATGGTGCAAGCTCAACCATCTTCGGATCGATTAACATTAACTTCACTTCATGCGGTTTCGCTTTATATAAAATGCTCGTTAAAATTGCGTTAATGCACACACTTTTACCAGAACCCGTTGCACCCGCAATAAGTCCATGTGGCATTTTTCGAATATCCGTTACAATTGGATCGCCTGAAATATCAAGTCCTAGCGCAACTGTAAGCGGTGATTCGCTCTTTGTAAACACTGGACTTCTTAAAATTTCACGAAGAAATACTGGCTTACTTTCTTTATTTGGAACTTCGATTCCAATCGCACTCTTCCCTGGAATCGGTGCTTCAATACGAATATCTTTCGCTGCTAAACTCAGTTTAATATCATCACTTAAGTTTGTAATTTTATTTACTTTCACACCTGGGTCTGGCTGTACTTCAAAACGAGTTACCGCTGGACCTTGTGATACGTTAATAACATGTGCACCAACGTGGAAATTATTAAATGTTGTATCTAATAATTCTTTCTGTTCATCCAACCATTCCGTATTATCTAACGCTGCCTGCTGCGGAATTGACAACAATGTTAATGGCGGAATTGCATATGTCGGTGGTGTTTGCAATACATTTCGCATATCGTTCTCTCTTTGATTTACAACATATGCTTTCTCTTGTACTTCCGTACTTGAAGTTGGCTTTTGTACTTGCTCTGCCACTACTTGCTGCATTGATCTCTCTTCCACTTGTGGTTCCACTGCCACTTGTTGCACTGGTTGTTCTTCCACTCGTGGTTCTACTACCACTTGTTGCATTGGCTTTTCTTCCACTTGTGGTTCTACTACCACTTGTTGCATTGGCTTTTCTTCCACTTGTGGCACTGGTGTTTCTTCTACTTGTTGGACAGGCTTATTCTCTACTCGTTCACTCATAGAAGATTGCATTGCATTTACTCTAGCCGCATGTCTTTCCATTAATCGCGTTCTGTCTTGTTTCAACATAACAACATTAAATGGTACATGACGCTTTTTCTCACGTTTTGGTTCTTCTTTTTGTACAATTGGTTGTTCTTCCGCAATCGGTGCTTCTTCTACAACTGGCTGCTCTTCCGCAATCGGTGCTTCTTCTACAACTGGCTGCTCTTCCGCAATCGGTGCTTCTTCTACAACTGGCTGCTCTTCCGCAATCGGTGCTTCTTCTACAACTGGCTGCTCTTCCGCAATCGGTGCTTCTTCTACAACTCGTTGTTCTTCTGCAATTAAAACATCCGCAAAGCTTTGAACATCTTTCTTCGCTTGTTCTTCAGCCTCTGCAACATGTATGAATTCAGTCGTTTGTTCAATTGCTTCATTTAAAACCATTTCTTGCTGTGTTTCCTCAAGTGCTACAGGTTCTGCTTCTTCTGGCGCTTCCGTTTCCGTAATTACTTCCACTTTTTCTAACTCTTCTGCTTCTGCAATTATTTCCACTTCTTCTAGCTCTTCTGTTTCTGTAATTATTTCCACTTCTTCTAGCTCTTCTGTTTCCGCAATTACTTCCACTTCTTCTGACTCTTCTGTTTCCGCAATTACTTCCACTTCTTCTGACTCTTCTGTTTCCGCAATTACTTCCACTTCTTCTTGTATTTCCACGACGATTGTTTCTTCAAGTTTTTCTTCTGCTTTGACAATCACTAATTCTTCTGGAGCTTGCTTTTCTACTTCAATAGTAGGTTGTTCTATTTCTGTATTGCGTTTAGTTTCTTCTGATAATATTGTATCCTCGTGCTCTACTTTAGAATCTACTAATTCTGTTTGTAGAATGTTTTTGGCCACTACATCACTTTCTTGCTTAGCATCTTCCATACGCTCAGCAATTGTTTGATGAGGTACTTCACCCGCTGGAACTGCCTGCTGTGCACTAATTTCTTGAACCACTTCTTTTTCTACTATAGGCTCTTGGCGTTCAATTTCATAACCGTTTTTCTCTAGCCATTGATCGACAACTGACTTTTCTTCCTCTTTACTTTGTTGATCTCGCTGATCAACGCCTTCATGACTGGAAGAAGTCGTTGCTTGTCCTTCTGAGAAATCAGATAATGTATATCCTTTTTTCTCTAGCCATGCATCAACGACTGATTTGCCCTCTACAGATATTTCAAGGTCTTCTCTTTCCTTTTCTTCCTCCTGCTTTTCTACCTTTTTCTCTACAGAAGGACGATTATATCCGTAAATTGGCGAAATCATTTCTGTTGGACGAAATGGTCTACGGTTACTTTCTTGCGAAGGTGCAGATGCCTTTTTTACGACAGGCTCTCGCTCCGGTTCATATTGTACTTCCGGCTCTTCATATGTAGAAACTACCTGTTCCACATACTGTCGTCTACTTCTTTCCACTTTGATTCCTCTTTGAGTAGGCTGATTTTCATATGTTACAACTTGAACAGGTTGTTCTTCAAAATGCCCTGTTGCTATAACATCCTCTTCATCGAACCCATTATCCGGTACTAATGGAAAACGGCATTTACCTGCATTCCTACTTGCCATTTGTGCTTCTCTTGCTTCAGTATAGTGGTTTACACGAGGAATTTTCGACTGACTTTCGATTTGCTTTGGTACTTCTTTATTTATCGCTGTTTGTTCTTCCTCTTTGTTAAACAGCTTTTTCATCCAATCTAACATGCTTACCACTCTTTCTACTAAATAGTAACATCCTTTATTGTATCAGCATTCGGCAAAAAGTGCAGGTAAAATTAAGCATGTCATATTTATCCATAATATTCTAATTTACGAGTGTTTTCATATGGAAAAACGCAGCCTTACATGTAAGACTGCGTTTAAGCTTTGCTCTTCCGATATTCCTCTACACTATCCGTTACACTTTGCAATAAAGAATTTACATACTGTGGGTCAGATAATTTTTTATCTTCTTCAGGATTTGACATAAATCCAAGTTCTAATAGTACGCCAGGAACCTTTGCCCAATTAAATCCAGAAAGGTCATCCCTGAATTTAATTCCATTTACTTTCACTTGATGATTCTCTCTCATTTTATTTACAATCGTTTGAGAGATTTGAAGACTTTCAGCATAAATCTCTTTCGTGTACGGACTTCCTTCTGCCGGCGTTAATACAGCAAATCCACTTTGATTCGGATTTTCAGAACCATCTGCATGAAGACGTAAAAACAAATCCGCCTTATGATCATTCGCAAATGTCGCGCGTTCTTTATTACTTATATCCACATCTTGTGACGTTCTCGTCATTAATACTTGTATTCCCTTTGCTTCTAACTTTTCTTTTAATACGGAAGCCATTTCTAATACAAGAACAGCCTCTCTTTTTTTCGTCACAACACCAGTTGTACCATCTGTCACTTTATATTTTTGCGTCGTTGCTCCTGGCCCAAACGGCTCTAAATTTAAATTTGCTTTTTGTTGATGCCCCGGATCAATAACAACAAGAAACTTTCCTTGTTTTTCATTACTCTCTACTTTTTGTTCATTATTTTGCAGCGGTTGCTCAGCTGGCTGCACTGGCGTAGCTTCCTCTTTCTTTTCTTCAGCCAGCACTTCCTCCTGCTTCTGCTCCACTTGCTCATTCGTTTGAACTGCTTGCGGTTCTTCTTTCTTTTCTTGTTCTTCTTGCTGCTTTTCTACCGGTGCGTCTTCCTTGTTATCTTTGTTTGTTTCCTGCATAGAAGATGTTACTTCTTTTTTCGGCTCTTCTTGCGAACAACCTCCCATATATATTCCAATGAATGCAATCATACTCATTATCTTTATATACTTCATACTTTTCTCCCATCACTTTGCACCGGTCTCAAAGTTTTTCTTATAATTGTTTTATAATCTCATCCATATTTCCAATATGAACGGGTTGCCACGTTTCTGTACCACGCTCTGCGGTATAGACTAGATAAGCATCATCAACTACATTTACGAAAACAGGATCCCCCCATATCTGTTTCATATCCGATAACAATCCATTCCTCTTTCCATTTTCCACTTTCTTCACTTAATAATGAATTTTTATGTTTATCATATCGATAACCGATTTGTCCTTTTTCTAATTCATTTTCGCTAAACAAATATATTTCATAGGAACCTAGTTCGATATCTTGCTGTTTTGAAGTTTCAATTCGTTTCAGAAGTTCTGCGATTTTTAGTTGTTTTTTCATACGTCTATCCCCTTCTATTTTTCTAAATTTTAACTAGTTTGTTTATAAAATACAATATAGTTTTTGAGAAAAAAGGTGACATCCTTATATTATGAACGATTTTTTGAATATATCTGTCACAACTCGCGATATATCAACGATTTTTCAAATATATCTATCACAACTCGCAATATATCAACGATTTGACACAGAATATCGACTTACCAGCAAAAAATGATAAAACAAAAAGAGAGGCTGTCCAAAAGGACAACCTCTCTTTTCTTACATCAATTAAAATTTGAACTCTTGTCCAACTTCAAAGCTATCTTCTAATACAAGAATACCTTTTTCTTGTGGAGCATCTGGAAGCTCTAATTCACGTGCCGAGCAAATCATTCCAGAAGAAGGAACACCGCGAAGTTCAGCTGGTTTAATTAGCATACCGCTTGGCATTACAGCGCCAATTTTTGCAACGACAACTTTTTGTCCTGCATCAACGTTCGGTGCGCCACATACGATTTGTAATGTTTCTGTACCGATTTCTACTTTACAAATGTTTAACTTATCAGCATTTGGATGCTTCTCTTTTTCAGCTACATAGCCTACAACAAATTTTGGAGAAAGATCTGCTTCTACTGTTTCTTCAAAGCCGTTCTTCGCTAAAATTCCGTTGATTTTTTCTACAAATTCTTTCGTTAATGTTAAGTTACCTGTTTCTTTTACTTCTAAGTAAGAAGACGCATTAAAGATGTTGAACCCTGCTGTTACATTGCTTTCACGATCGTATACGCGTGCAACATCTCCTTTGCGATCAAAAGTACGGTTCTCTAAAGTAATATCTTGTAAGGCAACAATTAGAGTGTCACCAATTCCTTCAAGGTTGTAAAAAACGTTCACTTCGTTCATCCTTTCTCTTTTCCATCTGTCTTCTTCCGATTCTTCGCTAAAATAAAGATTGGCTCAAAGTCTCCATCTTCATATACGAATGAAAGTGATGTAATCGGAACATGCCCTTCGGCAAAAAATTTCATTGTCATTTGTGCAATAATATCATAACCGATTTCGTTGACGATATCAGCAATAATTAATACATCTTGGTGAGGAACAGCAACAACCATGTCACCAGAAATCTTTTCACGCATCGATTGTAGTAACGATTCGTTTAAAATACGCGTCGCATCATACCCATCATTTGTGTTTAAAAAGTAGAATGTATTCCCTGCTACTATTTCTTGTTTAAATTCATAACCTAATGAGCGAGCGTTGAATAATGCCATTTCACGCACTTGTTGCTCTGTAAGTTCTAATTTTTGTAATAGACGCTCATCAATGAGTCGATACGTTTTATTTGAATCTAACGCGTAGTAAATACGTGTTTCCGCCGTATGATCCGTCATAATAAACGGATTTCCTTCTTCTGCTTGTTTCGGGAAAGAAGTAGAGCGAATAACAGGTAAAATTTTCGCTACGCTATTTTCTTCTTTATGCATCGCAATTAACGCTTCTTGTACGTAATAAGCAACCTCTTCAATTGCTTTTTCTTTGTTCACTTCCCATTTTGCCACAACTCCTGGAAGCGATACGTTAATACCTTTTTTCGAGTCTTTTTGTTCTATACGTAGAACTTCTTTCTCGCTATCATACTGAAAGTCCCATTCTGGGCGAGATAATTTCTTCATTAACTCGTCTTTCATCTTTTTACTTGTCATCTTCATCTCTTTTTCCTCCCTTCCAAAAAAATAACCTCCCCCGCGAAGGTAGAGGTTGTTTTACAATTCAATTGGCAAATTGCCTTATTTTAAACCTTCAATGAACTCTTCGATTTGTTCTTGTGTTTTACGATCTTTGTTTACATAGCGACCTGTTTCTTCACCCTTATTGTACGCTACAAAGCTCGGAATGCCAAATACGTCTAATTTTACGCATAGATCAATAAACTCATCACGATCTACATAGTAAAATGAGAAATCACTATATTTCTCTTCTACTTCTGGCATAAACGGGTCTACAAAACGGCAGTCTGGGCACCATTCTGCTGAGAACATAAAGACTACATTCTCTTCATTTTTCAATTGTTGGAATTGCTCCATGCTTTCTAATGATTTCATCTATATTTCCTCCTCTAACGAGTGCATTTTTTCATGTTATAATCTTTCTTTTATACTACCATACATCGCGCATGGTGCAAGGTTTATGCTTGCTTTTCGTCATACTTATATTGCCCAACAAGTAACTTAACAACGTGTACAAATAATTCCGTGCGGTCGACATAATCATCTGTAAAAATACCGATAGCACCTTCGTGACTACGAATATCTTTTCTCTGTACAAATTCTTCCATCACTTCACTTAACTCCTTGCCATCTTCAAGAGGTGCTAAAAAATCATCTGGTAACTTAATACGTGCACCGCCTGCAACGAATGTTTTACCGGTACTTGTTGCTAGCGCGCCCCAGTTACACATAAATAAACCGTGCTCCGTTTTCATTACGCCACCTTCTAATCCAATACCAATTTGAGCTTCTCCTTCTTGTAGCGCTCGCTTCGCTCTATTAACCGCTCCTTGCATCGTCTCTTCATCTGTAAACGGCTGGTTTGCTACCCCCGAAGGAACAGAAAGAGATGTAATTGTAACATCTTTCCAAACCTTCTCCACAGCACCAACTTTCGTTTTATTCTTCGATCCAACTACTACTTTCATTTCGTTCACCTCTATAAAAATTTATCATTTTGTTCCATCCAATATCCGCTTCGGCACAAATTAAGTACCAACCACTATCACACACCACAGTGGAATCCCTTCTACCTAAAAAAGAAGGTCGCTTCCCACAACATTACCGGCCTCGAACTCAAAAACAGCCTTCCTCTCTCTTCCTATCCGCGGTCTTACTACATCATTCGAGCACCAAATAAGCACTGACCGCCACCACACATCGATGGGCCATCTCTTCAATCCAAAAAAAGAAAGGCTCTTCAGCCCTTCTTCCTTACGCGTTATTCTTAATTGTCTCTAGCGTCGTTTTATCCGTTGCTCTTACAAGCTTCGTAATTAGTTCTTTCGCTGCCGCATAATCATCAACATGTAAAATAGAAGCATGTGTATGAATGTAGCGTGCGCAAACACCAATTACTGCTGATGGGATACCTGAGTTACTTGTATGTACACGGCCCGCATCTGTACCACCTTGTGAAATAAAGTATTGGTACGGAATGTTGTGTGTTTCAGCTGTATCTAAAATGAATTCGCGCATTCCTCTATGTGTTACCATCGTACGGTCGTAAATACGAAGAAGAGCACCTTTTCCTAATTGACCGAACTGCGTTTTATCACCAGATGCATCGTTTGCTGGACTTGCATCAAGCGCATAGAAAATGTCTGGTTGAATCATATTCGCAGCAGTTTGTGCACCGCGAAGACCAACTTCTTCTTGTACAGTCGCACCAGAGTATAATGTGTTTGGTAATGTTTCGTCTTTTAATTCTTTTAATAATTCGATTGCAAGGCCACATCCGTAACGGTTATCCCAAGCTTTCGCCATAATTTTCTTTTCATTTGCCATCGGCGTAAACGGACAGATTGGCACGATTTGTTGTCCTGGTTTTACACCAATCTCAATCGCATCTTCGTAGCTATCTGCACCTATATCAATTAACATATTTTTTATATCCATCGGTTTTGCACGTTGCGCGTCACTTAATAAATGAGGAGGAATAGAACCAACAACCCCAATAACAGGACCATTCTTCGTCATAACTTGTACACGTTGCGCTAATAACACTTGACTCCACCAGCCGCCTAACGTTTGAAAACGAAGCATCCCGTTTTTCGTAATTTGCGTAACCATGAAACCTACTTCATCCATATGACCTGCTACAAGAACACGTGGGCCAGCTTCGTCCCCCTTTTTCAGACCAAATACGCTACCTAAACCGTCTTGCACAATTTCATCCGCATATTTGCTTAATTCTTGCTTCATAAAACGGCGTACATCATGTTCGAAACCTGATGCACCTTGTAATTCTGTTAACGTACGAAATAATTGTAATGTCTCTTTATTCACGAAGTCCCCTTCTTTCAAACCTTAGTAGAATACCTCTTTTATTGTAACGAAATTTTCGAAATGTTTCTAGTTTCTTCTTTTTTAGCTGTATTTGCTTTATAATTATTATTGGTACACTATTTTTATTTTATAGAATTGAGGTGAATATATGAGCTGGAAAGGTTTAGTAGCAGGTCTTGGCGTTGGGTTCGCAGCTGGTTATCTTGTTGCAAACAAAGTACAAGAACAATCCCATATTTCTTCAGAAAAAGCATTGAAAATGGTGAAACAAGCATTAAGTCATAAAGGTGAAATTACTGGCTCTTGGGTACATATGGTTCCAGAGACATTTGAAAAATATGATGTCGCATACGAAGTTTATCGTGGCGGTCTTACAACGATGTTAGATGATATACAAGAACGATTTGAATTTTTAGTTGATGCTAAAACAGGTACTGTTTTAGAGGTGATAGCAGCATAAAAAGGAGGGTTCCCATTAGGTGAACCTCTTATTTTTTAATTGTGGATAGTAATTGAAATTATATGGGCGATTTTTTAAATATATCGACTTGCCGACAAAAAACGAAAAGGAGACTGCCCCAACAGACTGCTGGAACAACCTTCCCTTTTTTATGCTTCTACACTCGTTTTCCGCTCTATTTTTTCTACAATATGCCCTTCCTCATTCCACTTTACTGCACGGTAATACGCGTCATGATAAAACGTAAACCAAGCATCGTTTTCAGCGCCGTACTTCATCCACTTTTGCTTATTTTCAATTGATGTCATTGGATAATCATCGTATGCCATTACCCATAGTACATTTTGATGTGCGTGCGTCGGCAATAGGTCTGCTAAATGAAGCATCGTTTCACCTTTGCTTTCTAAAGCAATAACTGCATGTCCATCACTATGACCACCTGTATGCGCCATTTTTATTTCATCCGTAATTTCTATTTCTTGCTGGAATATAACAACTTGATCTACAATCGGCTCCCAATTTTCCTTCCAATATGTATTACGCGACCTGATATTTGGGTTCCTCATTTCATTCCATTCCATTTCGCTTACGTAAACTTTCGCATTCGGAAACGATGGTACAAGGTGATCACCTTCCCATTTCGTTAAACCAGATGCATGATCAAAATGCAGGTGTGTCATTAAGACGTACTGAATATCTTCAGGTTTTAAATCTAATTTTTCTAATGATTTATAAACCGATGACTCTTCTGTTACACCTTGATTTCGCTTCATCTTCTCATTCAATTTACCGTTTCCTATTCCGGAATCAATGAGCATATTACCGTCTTTCGTTTGCAAAAGTAACGGATCTGTTCGTAAATAAATATGATTTGTATCATTATGTTTATATTTACGTGACCAAAGTACTTTCGGTACAACACCAAACATTGCTCCTCCATCTAAATGTGTGTTCCCGCCTTTTAGCCACGTCACTTTTATATCTCCAATTTGTAACTGTTCCATTTTTCATCCCCCTTTCCTTTTAATATTAACATAAAATTCCGATTATTTTAGTTACAAAAAACCTATGCATTACTGCATAGGCTCTGTGCGATATTTCGCTTCAACTCGGTAAATACGATGACCTTTACTTGAGAATTTCTCTTCGTATTCTGTCATAATGTTTCCTTCATAATCACTATTATGAAGATCTAGGCTCAGGTAAGTTAATAACATACCATACTCAGCCATACTCATTAGAGAGTATTCAAATAAACCTTGGTTATCTGTTTTGAAATGAATTTCTCCGCCTTCTACTAACACTTCTTCATAATTGCGCAAAAATGTTTTATACGTTAAACGACGTTTCGTATGACGATTCTTCGGCCATGGATCTGAGAAGTTTAAATAAACGCGGTCAATCTCACCTTTTGCAAAGAAAACTGTTAAATCTTCAGCATCTTTATTAATTAACTTTAAGTTCGGCACTTCTTCTTCAATTAATTTATCAAGTGCATCTACAACAACACTTGTGAATTTTTCAATTCCAATATAATTAATATGTGGATTTGCTTTTGCCATATCATACATAAAGCGACCACGACCTGTACCTACTTCAATATGAATTGGTTGTTCATTTCCAAATACTTCTTTCCAGTTACCAGCGCGCTCCTCTGGGTTTCCGATTACGATATGTGAATACTCATTAATTCGATCCATTGCATATGGTTTATGTCTTAAACGCATAGATGTCTCCCTCTCTTTACATAGCTATTTTAAAGGAATAATTCCTTCTCTCTGTTTTAATCAATCTCCCAAACAAAAAACCAAGTACGTACGAGCACTCGGTCCGTTTCTTTCAAGTATAAGATGTACCATTTTGATAAAAACTACATACAGCATTAAACATTCCATGACGAAACAGCTTTTTCTCGTACATTTGAAGAGAAAAACAATCGAAAGGATGATCCGTTCATGCCAATTAATCAACAACATCAATTAGAAGTGCTGAAAGATATTTTAGTCAATCACCAAAGTGATTGTTGCGGGACAGTTTCTGAATGCGAGCAATTAGAGCGTCTCATTCAATCGTTACTCGCAAACGATAGTATAAGTAGTGACGCTAAAGCAATGCTAAACGATGTATATTCTTATAGTCAATCGGGTAAATCTTCCTCTAATTTGGACAACCACATTTCCAATAATCAAGAACAACTTACTCAGTGGATTGCTGGAATGGACAATTTTTCTTAAGTATTACTCTGAAGCAAGTAGTTGCTGTAAATATTGATGCCAATATTCAGCTTCTGCTTGCTGTTTTTTTGTTGTGTGCCATTGCATAGACAAAATCGTTTGTGCTATTACATACCATCTCATACGCCTAAGCAGCGATTCATCCATTTCAATATCATAATATTCGAGCCACTCGCTCCATTCGTGGCGTGGAATGTACCAATATAATAACATACCAAGGTCTAGAGCTGGGTCAGCAATTACAGCTCCATCCCAATCAATTAAAAACAACTCATCTTCATCCGACAATAGCCAGTTGTTATGGTTCACATCACAATGGCATACAACGAATTCATTGTATTCAATATCTTTTAATGAATCCATTAAATATTGAAGGCCTTGCTGAATTGTTTCATCATCCCTTATATCTCCTCTTAAAACAAGTTGCAGTTGTTGTAATAACTCTTGTGCGTGAAGCGGTTGCTTCCCAAGTCTTTGAATCATCTGTACAAGCGCTTTAGAGGAGTGTATTTTCTTCAAAAGTTTCGCAACACGTTCTAGTTTCATATCCTCTGGCTCTAGCTTCTGTCCCGGAAGCCATTTTTGAGCAGAAATTACATCACCGTTCGTTACCCTTCTTGTCCAAAGTAATTTTGGAACAATTCCTTCTGCTGACAATACCGCTAAAAAGGGCGATGTATTCCGCTTTAAAAATAACTTCTGTTGTCCGTTTTGCGCAATATACGCATCGCCCGTTACTCCACCAGCCGGTACAAGACTCCACTCTTTTCCTAATAATTGTTCCAACCATTCCATATTCATTACCCGTTAACAAATCCTTATCTTTTATAGTTATGAAAAGAAAAACCGCAACATTTCTACACATGTTGTGGATTCATATATTTTACTGTAAATGAAAAGAAAACTTGGCATAGGCCAAAAACTCTCTATTTTATTTTACAAAACCAGTCATAGAATGACAACTTATCAAAATCGTCACCTTTGTCAATTCTACATTTATTACATTCTCATCGTCAAGTAGCGATTTGTCACATTATCGTCAATATATACGTGCTAATTGGAGCCAGCTGAAGTTCCTTTCCTCTAAATGAAGAAATTGG
Organism: Bacillus wiedmannii; assembly: GCF_001583695.1. GTDB lineage: Bacteria > Bacillota > Bacilli > Bacillales > Bacillaceae_G > Bacillus_A > Bacillus_A wiedmannii. The sequence continues at coordinate 170,556 of NZ_LOBC01000039.1, forward strand.
CTCTATTTTCGCTTGCTTTTCGTTTACTAACACATGCCACGTTTCTTCTTTCGGAAGTAGCACCGTTTTAACTTCTAAACCGCTATTAAATAAAACTACAATCTCTTTCCACGGTCCAAACGATTCTGCATGCCCTAGGTGATATGCAAGTACTTCTGGAGAGGTTTGCAAAAAAGTCATGTGCTTTTTTATAAGGTCTGCGTTTTGTAATCGGAATGCTCCGTGCTCTTTACGAATCGCAATTAAACCTTTTATATAGTTAACGGTCTCTATCTCGTTCTCTTTTTGATCCCAATCTAATTGATTAATTTCATCATTTGCATTATAACTATTTTCATTTCCTTGCTTCGTACGATAAAACTCTTGCCCAGCATGTAAGAAAGGAATACCTTGCGAAAGAATCACCATTGCGCTCGCTAGAAGGTGACGTTTTTTCAAAATCTCTTCTGGCTCTTCATTACTGCGCATTAGTTTATCCCACATCGTCATATTGTCATGACATTCTACATAGTTAATGCTTTGCACAGGCTCTAGAAACAGACCTGTTTCTTTCATACTCAAAAGACTTCCCGATGCTATATACTGCAAATGATTACAGTCTACATGCCCACCAAGTGCAAACCCACGTTTATTTATATGAAAGGTACTCCCTTTTATCCCATCACGAAATTGATCATTAAATTGCGCGATATGCGGCATTTTCTTTGCATTATTTAACGTTGCTTTTTCCTCTAGAGGAAGTGGGGTTTGTAGATCCCATCCTTCTCCTAATAACAATGCATCTCGCTTTATGTTTCGCACTTCTTTTTCTATTATATTCAATGTATCAACATCTAAAATTCCCATTAAATCGAATCGGAATCCATCAACATTGTATTCAGTAAGCCAATATAAAATAGACTCTACAATGAATTTCCTCATCATTTTCCGTTCAGATGCTATATCATTCCCGACTCCCGTCCCATTAGAAGGCATGCCATCTTCACCATGACGAAAATAATATCCTGGGACAAGCTTTTCAAATGATGATAGCTCTCTTTCATACACATGATTATATACAACATCTACAATCACTCTAATGCCGTGCTCATGAAATGTTTCAATTAGTTGCTTACACTCTACTATCCTGTTATACGGATCAGAGAGGTCTGTAGCATAATATCCCGTTGGCGCATTGTAATATAATGGATTGTAACCCCAATTATATGCAGAGGAAGGATTCGCCTCATCTACACCACCGAAACAATATAAAGGTAATAGTTCAACATGTGTAACACCCAAATCTTTTATATGAGACAAGCCTGTTAACGTCCCATTTCGCCCTATTGTCCCTTCTTCCATTAGCCCTTTATATGTTCCTTTTTTACTCACTCCACTGCCCTGATGAATAGTAGCATCACGAATATGCAGTTCATACAATATGGCATCTGTCATTGCCTGTAATGGTGGTAATTGCTCTCGTTTTGTTACATTTGTCTTTTCCAAATCGATAACAACGCCGTACGTCCCATTTACAGTCACTGACTTTGCGTAAGGATCCACCGCTTCATTCCATATTAAATTAATACAAACAAGAAATGTATACTTTGCTCCGGCTAAATCGCCTTGTAATGTATGAGTCCAAACCCCATTTTCTCCTCTATGCATTTCATGATCGGTATATTCTTTATCACTTTTATAAATCCTTACTTTCGCAAGCCTCGCAGTTGGAGCCCATACTTTAAATGTCGTTGCTTCTTTTTGATACACGGCTCCTAAATCTGTACCTTCGTAGTAATACTTTTCATCGAAAATCGCTGTTCTTATGACAGCACCTATTTGTAAATCTGTTTCTTCATTCCGTTCATCTCGTACTGTATAATACTTCCCCACATCTAGCGGCTCTTCTATAAAGCACTCATACTTCGTTGCATCCGGAAGCGCAATTGTATGAGAAATCGGTAAATCTTTCACGTTACTTCCTTCTTGCAAACGAAATGTCCGGCTTGTTCCATACGCGTGTGGGAGCAAAATTGTAATTTTATTCATTTCATCTAAATAGGCATCAAATGGACGTTTTACTTTCAACATAAAAAAATCACCATCATTCTTAAAATTAAATGAAACGAGCTGCAAATGATAAGGCTTTTCTTATCAGCAAGGCTCTATACAGTAACACATTATTCTCTATAGTATATTCACCTGTATAAAAAACGTTTTCATACATTCTATTTTTGTAATTTTATTTCAGCAATCGCTTTATACTTCGGTGTCTCCTTCACATGAGATTCGTATAAAGTAATCGTATCCGCTTGAAATGATATTTCAGGCACTTCCTTTATATGTTCTAAATCAAACTTCTCTTCTCCTACCCATTTACGAGCAACAGTAATATGCGGATGATACGGGCGCGTTTCTAAAGACAATCCATTCCCTTCACAAATAACGTGTACTTGCTTTTGTAATTGAAGCAAATCGTAATTCTCGCTTACCTTCGACCAAAAAATACGCGGCCTATCTTCCATACCGAACGTAGAAAATCCTTGTAATGTGAATGATAGTTCTTTCATTTCTGTAATTGTTTGTAATCCATTCTTTATTCCTTCTAATTGTTCCTCTGTTGCACTACCTAAAAATGAAAGGGTAATATGGTAGTCTTCTTTATGTACCCATGAACGAAATGGTAATTCCTCCTGCATTTCTTCTTTATAGTTAGACAGCACTTCTTTTATATGATTCGGTAACGTAATCGCGACAAAATAATGCGGCTCCATGTACATCTTCTCCTTCTTTCTATTGTTGCTTTTCTTTCTTATCTCATTCAATTAAATAGAATCAAACTTCCCTACAAGTCTAACCAAGTTAGGGTTGCGTTAATAAAGTGAAACTTTAATCAGTGGGGTTTTGTCCATCCCCTACTGATTATCAGCCCTCACCAATCGGGCTTTTACGGGCAGTTGATCCCCACCTAACTTCTTCGCTTTCGCTAAATTTTAAAGTGGGGGTCTTACTGCCCGTTAATGCGGGATAAATGAAATTATATCGAAATCTCGACAAGGGATATCGACTTAACAACTAAATACGATAAGAAAAGCAACCTATACTTAACAGAAAACCGTCCCAAAATATGTATTGGGACGGCCTCTTCTTATTTATATATCCATTACTTCGCTAATTCATGAATTGCTTGCGCGTAAATTGCTGTTGCTTTTAATAAGTCTTCAATTTCAATGTACTCGTCTTTTTGATGCGCAAGTTCTTCTTTTCCAGGGAACAACGGACCAAACGCAACGCCAGCTTTCAATGAACGAGCGTAAGTACCGCCGCCGATTGCTAATAGTTCTGCCTTTTCTCCTGTTTGTTCTTCATATACGCGCTGCAACGTACGAATTAACACGTGGTCTTTATCAACATGATGCGGGCGAGAGTTTGAATAATCCGCCACTTTAAATCCATGATTACCAACGTATTCTTTTAACTTTGCAATCATTTCGTCAAAGTTAGTCGTAACCGGGTAACGTACATTTAATCCTAAATTACCACCATTCTCTTTCGTATAAGAAAGGCGACCAACATTCACAGTTAACGGTCCGCTAATATCGTCTTTATAAGAAATACCAGCTTTCTCTCCTAAAATATCTCCTGTAAATGTTTCTGTTACAAACGATGCAAACGAAGCCCCTTTTCCATCAAGAGCAACTGTAGTTAAGAAGTTTGCCAGTAATAAACCTGCATTCTCACCCTTCTCTGGAGTAGATCCGTGAGCTGAAATCCCTTTAATTTGCAACGTCACCGTATTACCTTCTACAATTGCTTCACCTATTTTTTTAGCAGTTTGTAAATACTCTTCATATGCTACTGTAAGTGCATTTACATCTTCTCCTGTAATAATCGCTTCTGCAAAATCAGGAACCATATTTAAACGGCGACCTGATTCAAATGAAACAAGTTCATATGTACCTTTCTTCTCTTCACTACCACTTTGCACAACTTGTATATCAGCAATTCCTTTTTCTGCATTAATAATTGGAAAATCTGCGTCTGGCGCAAAACCGATTGTTGGCATTTCTTCGTTTTTAAAGTAGTGATCTACACATTTCCAATTGCTTTCCTCATCTGTTCCTAAAATCATGCGAACGCGTTTTGAAAGAGGCAAACCTAATTCTTTCACAATTTTCATCGCATAATAAGCTGCCATCGTTGGGCCTTTATCGTCAATTGCACCACGTGCAAAAATCTTTCCATCGCGAATATCTGCACTATATGCCGGAGTCGTCCAGCCATCTCCTTCTGGCACAACATCAACGTGACAAAGAATACCTACTAACTCTTCTCCTTGTCCCATTTCAAGATGACCTGCATACCCTTCTAAATTTTTAGAAGCAAAACCTTCAGTTTCTCCTTTATGTAACATGAAAGATAAAGCTTTTTCTACACCTTCACCGAATGGTGCGCCCTCTTTCGCTGATTCTTCTTCCCATACACTTTTAATTTGTAAAAATTGTTGTGTATCACGGATTAAATCATCTTTTCGTTTTGCAACTTCTTCTGTCCAATTAATCGCTGACATCACGCATCCATCCTTCACTATATTGTTTCTTTCATCATAACAAACCGAAATCTCTTATGCCATATACGAAACTAAAATACCTAACAATTGTAACGTTTCAGATATTTCTTATTAGTTTTTCTTTTATTTTTCTAAAAAAATTTGCAGGAATTTGGCGTTTTACGTAGAATTTTATGTGTTAGTTGACTGACCATATATAAAATGTCAACTACCAATATTTTTCTATATGAATATTTGTTAAATTTCTGTAAAATTTAAGTAGATTATAGCATGAATTTTATCATGTAGAGTACAATGGTAGTAACGACCTTCTTTCCTGAATGGGGTCAAAAAAACTAGTAGAGGAGTGGTTTTCTCTTGAAACCTACAACTACTCGTATGCTAACACGCATTAAATCAATTTATATGTACATCAATGAAAACGGAACGGTAACGACGAAAGACCTTGTAGATGAGTTCGGGATCACACCACGAACGATACAACGTGATCTAAATGTGTTGCAGTTTAATGAACTCGTGTATAGCCCTTGCCGCGGTAAGTGGACAACAACAGGAAAGAAAGTGAGAATGACCTCATAACGAAAAAATAATTGTATGTAAATAAATACATACCCCTTTCTAACTCATTAGAAAGGGGTCTTTTCTGCGCCAAAAACAGCACTATTTCTCAGTATCTACTTGATATGTTTTTAACATTTCTACTTCTTCATCTGATAGCTCTCGGTATTGTCCAAGTTCTAGCTCTTCATCTAATACTAATGGTCCCATCTCTGTTCTCTTTAGGTAGACTACTTTTTTCCCTACCGCTTCAAACATACGCTTCACTTGATGGAACTTTCCTTCTGTAATTACAAGCTCGATTTCAGAAATCTCATCGCTTTTTAATATTGTAAGTGCACCTGGCTTTGTTTCATAGCCATCATCTAAAATAACACCTTTAGCAAACTCTTTTACATCCTCTTCTGTTACTACTCCTGCAACGTGTGCATAATATTTTTTCGGCACATGCTTTTTCGGAGATAACAATTGATGTGATAACTTCCCGTCATTTGTTATCAATAAGAAACCTTCCGTATCAATATCAAGTCGTCCAACTGGGAACGGATCAAAGATTGCATCTTCTAACTCTAATAAATCTATTACCGTTTCATGATTATCATCTTCTGTCGCTGAAATAACGCCTTGTGGTTTATGCAACATTAAATAAACAAACTCTTTATATTCCACAACTTCTCCGTGAATCATAACTTCTTGCTCTTCTACATTTACATGAACCTTCGCATCTTTCACTGGCGTTCCATCAATTTTTACAACGCCGTCTTTCAATAATTTCTTTACTTCTTTTCTACTTCCATATCCCATATTTGCTAATAATTTATCTAATCTCACGTTTTTCACCTTCTTTGTTTATCATAGAAAAGGGGACGTAATTACGCCCCTTTTGATTTCAACTTTATTTTGAATCTATTGCCAAGTTTACGTTGGATTTTCTCTAACGCTTCTCCGCCAAATACTCGTTCAAGTACTCCTGTGCGAATTGCTAACAATCCATACACAAGACCACCAATACCTGCACAAACCACAACTGTAATAAGAGCACCCATTCGGCCATCAGGTGAGATCATGAAGGACAGAGTCCATTGTGATAACTTTACAGCAATGACCATTACAAGTGTTAATACTGCAATTTGGAAAGTTCTCTTATATACAACACCAAATGAATAGTGTACATGTTTTTTGATTTGTCGATTCGTATACCATACGGAAGCTAAGAATCCGACTGCAGTTGCTAAAATCGCTCCAACTGTACCGAAATAACGAATAAAGATTACGTTACATACGAATTTCAAAATAACACCCATAATAAGCGCGACAATCGCATGTTTTTGTTGATTGATTCCTTGCAGAATTGCTGCTGTTACTGTAAATAAAGCGAATAACAACGCAACCGGTGCATACCACATTAATACTTGTCCACCTAGTGGATCTGAGTCATAGAACGCAGTATAGATTGGATATGCAAGTGTTGAAATACCGACAACTGCTGGCAATGTTAAGAACATATTTGCCTGGAATGTTTGTGTAATTTGTAACTTTAAATAACGGTATTGTTTTTCAGTAAATGATTTTGTAATCGCTGGTACAAGCGTTAAACTAAACGCTGTCGCAAGCGATACAGGAATCATAATTAATTTATGCGTCCACATTGTGAAAATACCGAGAGCTCGCTCTGCAATATCCCCTTGACCAATCGCTTGCATAATTGAGTTAAATGTCAATGTATCAATTTGTTGATATAAAGGAATTGTTAACCCAATTACAACGTAAGGAATCGCATATGCAAATAATTCTTTAAATAATTGAACCGTACTCACTGTCGATTCTGGTACAGTTTGTTCAATTAAATATTGATCCAAATGTTTTTTACGTTTTAACCAGTACCAAATGAGTACACCGAGCGCTCCAACTGCTGAAACGAACGCAGCAAATGTCGCTACCCCAACTGCTGTTGCAACTGTACCGCCAAGTACTTTAATAACGATAAAACTACCCGCTAATAAAAAGACGATACGAATAATTTGTTCAATAATTTGGGAAACAGTAGTCGGTCCCATCGATTGGTGACCTTGGAAATAACCACGAATTAAACTCGCTGCTGGTACAACAATAAGTGCAAAACTTACAAGACGAATAATCGTCGTAACTTCTTCTACATTACTGTGTATACTTTGTTTACCAAGCATTGCTTCTGCAAACAGTGGTGCTGTCATGTATAGAACTAGGAACGAAAGAACTCCTGTTACTATCATCATAACCATTCCCGAGCGGAACATTCTCCGGCTCGTTTTATAATCGCCAAGCGCATTATATTTGGAAACAAATTTGGAAACAGCAAGCGGCACCCCTGCCGTTGCAATACTTAAAAAGATCGTATATGGAATGTATCCATATGTATAGAGCGTTCCGCCTTCTGTACCTACTAATGCATGAAACGGAAAGACGTAAATCATGCCTAAGAACTTTACTAAAAATGTCCCTAACGTAACAATAAGCGTTCCGCGCAGAAATTTCGAATCGGACATACAAAAATCCTCCTACATCTACATAAAGTGAAACTTTAATCAGTGTGGGTGTTCTTCCCTACTGATTATTAGTTGAACTATTCGAGCATTTATGGGCTACCAAATTCCCTTTTTATTTCTCTTACATCTTAAGGTTTTTGTCTTATTGCCCACAAATAGCAGGATAGTGCTGAACTCTAACTTTTGTATTGTACCACAATTCTCTCCTTAAGCAGTACTTCACTCTATTTTTCTTTTAAGGGAAAACATGCTATTCTTTTAGGCAGGAAATGTAGAAAATGAGGTCGATATATTATGCATTATGATGTTATTGTCATCGGCGGCGGGCCTTCTGGGCTAATGGCTGCAATCGGTGCTGCAGAAGAAGGCGCAAGTGTCTTACTTCTTGATAAAGGAAATAAACTAGGGCGTAAACTTGCGATTTCTGGTGGTGGTCGTTGTAACGTAACGAACCGTCTACCACTTGATGAGATCGTTAAACATATACCAGGAAATGGTCGCTTCTTATACAGCGCTTTTTCTATTTTCAATAATGAAGATATTATTACATTCTTCGAAAAGCTTGGCGTGCAACTAAAAGAAGAAGATCATGGTCGCATGTTCCCTGTATCAAATAAAGCACAATCAGTAGTAGACGCACTTTTAACACGATTAAAAGACTTAGGTGTAAAAATCCGTACGAATACACCCGTTGAAACAATTGAATATGAGAACGGTCAAACGAAAGCAGTCGTACTGCAAACTGGCGAATTGTTAGAAACGAATCATGTCGTTATCGCTGTTGGCGGAAAATCCGTTCCTCAAACTGGCTCTACTGGAGACGGATACGCGTGGGCTGAAAAAGCTGGGCATACAATTACAGAGCTATTCCCAACAGAAGTACCAATCCTTTCAAACGAACCATTTATTCGTGATCGCTCCTTACAAGGTCTTGCTTTACGCGATGTTAACTTAAGCGTATTAAACCCGAAAGGAAAAGCTATCATTTCTCACAAAATGGACATGCTCTTCACTCATTTCGGCCTATCTGGTCCTGCCGCTCTCCGTTGTAGCCAATTCGTCGTGAAAGCACTGAAAAAGTTTAAAACGAACACGATTCAAATGAGCATCGATGCATTGCCAGAAGAAAATAGTGAACAACTATTCCAGCGCATGCTGAAACAAATGAAAGAAGATCCGAAAAAAGGAATTAAAAACGTTTTAAAAGGTTATGTACCTGAACGTTACTTCCTATTCTTATTAGAAAAAAATGAAATTGATGGCAGCGAACAAGCTGGACAAGTTTCTCACGAGAAGATTCGTGCGCTTGTGAAAGACTTTAAAGAATTTACTGTGAATGTAAATGGTACGCAGTCAATTGAAAAAGCATTCGTTACCGGCGGTGGTGTATCCGTTAAAGAAATTAACCCGAAAGAAATGTCTTCTAAATTCACGAACGGCGTATATTTCTGCGGAGAAGTTCTTGATATTCACGGTTATACTGGCGGCTATAACATTACATCTGCTCTTGTTACTGGTAGAATTGCCGGAACAACAGCTGGAGAAAATGCAAAAATGCAATATTAAAAAAAGAAACAGGGCTTTCTGTTTCTTTTTTTATAGGTATATGAAATTATATCGGCGTTTCTACAACATATATCGGCGATTTCTTAAATATATCGACTTACCGACAAGGAACGACAAATATACGCTCCTCCTGACTTCCCATTGCTTTTTTGTTGCTTTATATACCTTAGTACCTTTATATTTTATATTGTTGAATAATTGAAAAAGGGTAAGGGGAAAACAAATGAGAAAAAAAGTCATGATGTCTTTAATGCTAATGACGTTTCTTTCTGCGGTAGAAGGAACGATTGTTAGTACAGCGATCCCTCGTATAACGAGTGATTTGTCAGGCGTCGAACTTGTTAGTTGGGTATATGCAATTTATATGCTTGCAACAGCTGTTTCGACTCCAATATACGGAAAATTGGCTGATTTATTCGGCCGTAAAAAAGTTTTGCTCATTGGAGCAGCAATCTTCTTAATCGGTTCTGCACTTTGCGGAGTCGTTACATCAATGGAACAATTAATCTTCTTCCGTGCTCTTCAAGGTATAGGCGCTGGTGCTGTTATGCCGATCACAATGACGATTATTGGAGACCTATATAGCGAAGCGAAAGACCGCGCGAAAGCACAGGGCTGGATGAGTGCCGTTTGGGGTGTATCTGGTGTTATCGGGCCGTTAGTAGGTGGATTTTTAGTTGATTCTCTATCTTGGCGTTATATTTTCTTCTTAAACGTTCCATTCGGAATTATCGCTTGCTTAATGATTGGCATTTACTACAAAGAATCTATTAAGCCTGCTAAGCATCATATCGACTATCTTGGTGCAACAGTCTTCTCATTAAGTACGATCGCTCTACTATACGCACTATTAACAGGTAGCAGTAAGCAAAACTGGGGAGACATTACAATTATCGGTCTATTAATCTTTGCCGTCGTTTCATTCATTATTTTCTTATTCATCGAGAAAAAATCTCCGGAACCATTAATTCCGCTAGCACTTTTCTCTAATCGTACATTATCTACGATAAACATACTAACTCTTATTGCTGGTGCAATGATTATTAGTATTACAATGTACCTTCCAATTTGGAGCCAAGGTGTATTAGGAAAAAATGCAACTGAAGCTGGACTTATTTTAATGCCAATTCCTGTTATGTGGACATTTGGCGCTATTTTCTCTGGTAACTTAGTTGGCAAATTAAAAACGAAACAAATCATTTTACTTGGAGCTAGCATTTTATCAGTTGCTACCTTCTTATTATTTACATTATCAACACATTCACCATCGTTCCTTATTTATGTAGCAGTCGGATTATTCGGATTAGGAATGGGGCTTGTAACACCGATTTACATGGTAACAATTCAAGCAGCCGTACCAGCACATACACGCGGAACAGCCGTAGGTTTAAACACATTTATTAATACATTTAGTCAAACATTAGGTGCTGCAATCTTTGGAACAATCTTCAATACGATGATTCATGCACGCGGCATTAAAAACCTTGACCTTGTATCTAGCGGACACGGCGGAACTACAGCAAATGTAGCAACCGAATCGCAAGAGGCATTAGCATCAAGTGTACACGTCATTTATATGAGTACTTTCGTATTAGCAGTATTTACATTAATTATCGCTTGGATTTTATTAAAGCCAGCTACACAAACAAGTGAGCAATAGTAAAGAGGATGACCATTTCGGTCATCCTCTTTTTACTCCTCATTCTCCACAATATGTTTCAGCATGGACAATTTATTATCCCAAAAACGTTCATAATACGAGAGCCACTGTTGTAATTCCTCTAATGGTTCTGGATGCAAACGATATATCTTCTCTCTTCCGCTTTTTCTTCCGCTTACTAAATTCGCTTCCGAAAGAATATGAAGGTGCTTTACAACCGCAGTACGACTCATGGGAAAATGATCCGTTATTTTGGAAATCGGTAACTCTTTATCACTTAATAACCGTATTACTTCTCGGCGGGTTGGATCAGCAATTGCTTGAAATACATCATATTTCGCTGCCGATGAGGACACTTAGCCTTCAACAACCTTTTTCAGTTTTTCATTTACAATCGCTACCCATCCCCCGCTCATTCTATCGCGAATAATAGAGCTCTTCGCATTCGCTTTCGGAAGAATTTCATCAGGATGTTTCCAGCCGCCGTGAATTAACGTAAATTCTGTTTTATTATCTCCTAGGTCTTTCAGATTAAATGAAACGACCCAGCCATCTGTATCCCATGAGAAAGATAGATGGTTTGGTTCATCAATTTCTAACACTTTACATGGTGATGGTCCAAATGGTGATTGCACATGAAATTCATGTCCTACCTCTAATACAAAATCATTTGGCATAAACCATGACGCAATCCCTTCTGCAGTTGATACTACATTCCATACTTTTTGAATAGACGCGTTAAAAACGATTGTTTGTTTAATATCAGTTAATGTATTTTGTTGTTCCATTTTCATTCTCCTTTATTCGGCATTAAAATATAACACCTTTTGGTTACATTCAGATGATATAACACCTTTTGGTTTCATGTCAACGCTAATTCTTTTTTACTGTTGAGAAATTCTCAACATTTTTTCAACAGGACAAACACCCTCTGAGCATTTCCTCATAATATACTCACAAAGGCAACAAAAAATAAAAACTTCTCTCAATATGAAACTCCATCATTCATCTTGAAAGAAATGCCTTACGTGTATCTTGCGTATTTCGTCTCTCCTCCTTCCCTCAGGGACACTACGCGAGATATGAAAAATCAGAAGGAATATGTCCACCATTTGAGTAGGTAGTTATTTCTCTTCTCCTCAACATTTCCTTAGGAGCGAAATGACTACCCCCTCACTTTTTTCAAACAAAAATAAAAAGGGGATGAAAGCTATGTTCTATTGCATTAATTGCTCTGACATTCACCATGAAAAACATCCGAATGATAAAGTATTCAAAAACGGTTTTTATATCGATCCATTTTTAGGTGATCGTTATCACCTTGGTATGTGTACAGATGCCCAAAACCATGAAACAGGGGCGCCTCTTTTAGCGACAAAGAAATTAGGCACAACTCAATCTATTATGAACGTATTACCGACACATGTTGTCCCAACATAAAACATAAAAAAGAGCTGGCTCACCCAGCTCTTTTTTATGCTTTATAAACAATCATTGCTGAAAAACAATAAATTTGGTTTTCGTCATCGTTAATAGAAACACCGACTTGGTACTTAATATCTACAAAGTTACTATCATCAATCTTTTTCAAGAAAACATTTACAGCGTCTTCTAAGTCTTTTTCGTGACTTTCATCAAACACTTTCACACGAATCATGTTAACACCATCCTAGATCGCAGCCCTCCGCCGCTTGATTATTGCCACGGTGCGTATCTATGATGCGATAAAATTTTCCGTCTTCATATATATATCCGTCTTCTAACACATATTGTTTACCTTCAGTATAGACATAAAACTTACCTATCATAAATTTACTCGTATATAATTCCAAATAATCCGGTCTAAATTTAGCTACAACTTTATTTGTAATATCAATTCTTATTGTGCGCCCCACCTTCTCTCCCTCCTCTACAAAGAACGGATTTAGGTATATTGTATTAGCGATTTTACATTTTATGCTTAAAAATAAGTGGATATGCCTTCTTTCTTCGCCTGTACTATTTTTCAAAAAGATCATTAATAAATAAGAGCAAAAAAATATATAAAAAAAAAGAGTTTTTACTTATTGACTATAATATCAACATTATGGTATTATATAAAATTTGACATTTTTACTCATATGTGCTATCATTAAAAGTGGTTACCACATATGGAGGTGGATGATTTGTTTCAAATTGGCGATAAAATCGTTTATCCAATGAACGGCGCAGGAGTCATCGAAGCCATTGAAGAGAAAGAAATATTAGGAACAACACGTCAATATTGTGTGATACGTATTATTAGTAAAGACATGCAAATAATGCTTCCTATGGATCAATTACAAAAATCAGGTATTCGTTATATCGTAGATAAAGGTACGTTAGATGGTATACTTCTTGAATTTCAAAACGGGGAATCAGACACATCACTTTCCTGGAAACAAAGATATACAATGAATATGGAAAAAATGAAAAACGGCAATCTGCAAGATAGCGCAGAAGTTGTTCGCGATTTACTTCGCCGTAATAAAGAGAGAGCATTAAATGCGAGCGAAAAACAAATGCTAGATAATGCACGCAAAATGATGATTAGCGAAGTTGCACTTGTACAAAATGTTTCTGAACATCAAGCAACAGAATTTCTTCAAGATACAATTAATCATTAAATTTAAAATAGCCGACCGCTATTTTTTTTTGCAGAAAAAAGGACAAAGAGATAAAACTCTTTGTCCTTTTTTATTATCCTCGCCCTGCTTGAAACGACGGGTATAAAGTCATTCCACCATCTGCAAATAACGTAATTCCAGTTACGTAACTCGCTTCTGAGGAAGCAAGCCAAGTTGCGACTGCTGCAATTTCTTCCGGTTTTCCAATGTAGCCCATCGGTATCATACTTTCTACGTCAGCACGTTTTTTAGGATCAGCAAACTTTTCGGCATTAATTGGCGTATTTATTGCACCTGGACCAATATTATTTACTCGAATACCTTTTGGTGCATATTCTAACGCTAACGTTTCTGTCATTAGTTTAATACCGCCCTTACTCGCCGCATAGTGCACAAATAGTGGCCACGGAATTTTCTCATGAACACTCGACATATTAATGACAGAACCTTTAATATCATGTTCTACAAAATATTTAATCGCTTCACGGCTTCCTAAAAAAGCTCCTGTTAAATTTGTATTGATTACTTTATTCCAATCCTCTAACGGCATTTCATGCGACGGGACCGCGTTTTCTATCCCTGCATTATTAATCATAACGTCAAGCGTACCAAACTCTTTCACAGCAGATTGAATGAGGTTCACGACATCAGATTCAACTGTCACATCCCCTTTTACAGCAATCGCTTCTCCACCTACTTTTTTAATTTCTTCTAATACATCATGCGCTTCTGACTCTCGTGAGCGATAGTTAATCACTACTTTTGCTTTTTCCTTAGCAAACCGTACTCCCATCGCTCTTCCAAGACCAGTTGCTGATCCTGTAATAACGACAACTTTTCCTGCTAAATCACTATACATTTCAATACCCCCTTTAACTTTTTGCAACACCTAACATTATTCCGGCTGCGATAATAAAAACGATACCGACGACAATACCCGTTAATTGGCGTTTCGTTTTTCTTTCACCCAATATAAGAATCCCGCCAAGCGTTGAAATAATAATTCCCATTTGTGATAGTGAAAAACTTGTTGCCACTCCAACACGCGGCTGCGAAATGAATAAAAACATATTACCAGCTGCCCAAATTAATCCTGGAATAATATTTCGTATTGCATATTTATTAAATGGATGATGTTTAAACGTAAGCAAAATGCCCCCTAACACCATACCAACTGCTTGTGGCAATAAAGCTGACCAACCATCTACGTTAAATAGTCTAATCACTACTACGTAAACTAAATAACCGACTGTTGAAATCAATAAAATGATAATGCCCCTTTTAAAGTTCCCTGCCTGCTCTGCACTCTTTTCTTCTTCACTTTGAAGTGATGTTAAAATAACACCGATAATAATACAAACGAGAGCCAAAACGCCAAGGACGACTGATATAGTCGTGGACCACTCATGAAATACGATGACTCCAAATAAAGTCGTCGCAACTAATTGCAATCCTGTTGAAATGGGCATCGTTCTCGAAACACCCATTAAATCAATACTTTTTAATTGATTTGCCTGACCAAGTGCCCAAAATAAACCTGACACAATTCCAACTCCGATAATAGTAGGAGTCAATACGGGCTTCATAAAAATATAAACAACAATTGAGAAAATAAGTGCACCAAACGTTGTACCGAGCGTTTGACTATACGGTCCTCCGCCCAGTTTCACGTTAAATAGCACAATACTTCCCCAAAATAGAGCCGGTAAAATCGCTAAAAGTATGTCCATCGCTCATTACCTTTCTTTACTAAATTTCATAGGTGATCACTCTGAATCATTAGAGTGATCTTTTATCTTTTATCTTTTCTTTTTCCCGTTCACAAACTTTTTCTGTAATAGCACCAGAAACATTCTTTTCTCGCTCCACCTTCTTTATTTTTACGTGATCTAAATGATCTTCCAAAATAAGTGTAACTTTATCATTCGGCGGATTATGTGCACCTTGGAACGTAAGAAATTGTAGCGTAATTTCAAATCTAGGAACGAACTCACCGTTCTTGCCGAGACGCTTTATATTTATAACGGAAGCACATTCATATTGATCTTCTGTCACTTGTCTAATAACTGAATAGTACCTATTTGATAATGCACTCTCTAACAGCTGCTCCCTCGATTCTTTCGCCAAAGAATCACTTGGGGAAGAGAAGAAGACCGAACATATCATTGTAATAACTACACATATTTTTTTCATAATACCCTCCTTGTTCTATAAATTAGTGTTCGCAAAACTGCCATAAAAAAACGACTTCCCCTGTGTAGGAAAGTCGTTTTAATAAATCCAATATTAACCACCGCTCACTGGTGGGATTAGTGCAACAACATCACCATCTCGGATCGTGTCATCTTCATTTGCGTATTCTTCATTAATCGCAACCATAGTTGATGCTGTCACTGGTACATTATATTCTTTAGCAACAACATCTTTTAACTCTGCAACCGTAATATTTTCTTTCTCTATTTGTAATTCACTTGTTCCTGCTTCTTCTTGCAAGTGCGCAAATAACAATACTCGAATCATACTTATAGCTCCTTCCCAGGCTCTCCCGCCGGATATGGTGTTTTTTCTAATTGATCACCAATCCATGAGTCTCCATCTTCCCAAAACTCCTTTTTCCAAATCGGAACAATTTGTTTTATGCGTTCCATAATGTATTCATTCGCCTCATAGGCTGCTTTACGGTGCGGCGTTGAAACAGCAACAACAACCGCGATATCAGAAATTTGCAGTGTACCGATGCGATGTGTAATCGCAACGTGTGTACCTGGCCACTTCTCTTTCACTTCTGAGCCAATTTTCTCTAGCATCTTTTCTGCCATCGTTTTATAAGCGACATATTCTAAGTATAATGTACGACGCCCTTTCGTAAACTCCCTAACCGTTCCAATAAATGTTGTAACAGCACCGCATTCGCGGCGAATAACCTTCTTCGCTACCTCTTCAATCGAGATTTCTGTATCAATTACTTCATAATACGTATTTGTCATTTCGTACTCCTTACCGTTTGTATAAACCAGTCTATATACAACTCTTCTTCTGTTATATGAAATACTTTATATTCTTCTCGTAAGTTTGCGGGAGCATCATGCCACGTAATAACGGCTACTATATTTTCTACTTTATGTAAAAGTTCAACGTCTTCCGCAGAACGAAGTAACACTACTTTCGGATAGCTCTCTTTTTTATAGCCCTCTATTAAAATTGTATCCACTTCAAAAAACTCATATAAGCGAATAATTTCTTGCAAGGACCATTCCTCTCTTAATGACGACAGTGAAAGTAATCCAGCGCCTTCTACACTACTGACAACAGCACCAGCCTTTCGGTGCCTTTCACTATCTTTTTGCGCTACTTCTGGAAAACCTCCGTGCCCGTGATGCTTAATTGTAGCAACTTTCATTTTTCGTTCAGCTAATGCGTACACAATTTTCTCAACGAGCGTTGTTTTTCCGCTATTTTGATACCCTACTATTTGTAAGATTGAAGGGGCTTTGCCCATGGCCACTCACATCCCTCGGCGTGCTCTAACAACAATACAGATACTTTCATCCCTGCTTCAAATCCTCTCGTTCCTCCAGGCAACACAATAAAAGCATTCGCTTCGGCAAGTGAAGAGACCGCACTCGATTTATCTAAGCCGACCGGCATCGTTTGTAATGCTCCGTCCACGATTGTCACCTTTGCTCTTACAAAGCGAGTAAACGGATTTGGCTTCGGAAAATCCGCTTGCAAAATAGCATCTGCTCTATATACGTGGGGTTCTTTCGCATACAAATATGTTTTTATAACCGGATGCACAAATAGCTCAAAACCTACGTAGCAAGCTGACGGATTTCCTGATAAACCGAAAAGTAACTTTCCATCAACTTCAGCTACTGTCGTTACACTTCCTGGTCTCATCGCTATTTTATTAAAGAGTACATTCGCCTGTAGTCTTTCATAAATAGCTGGCAAGTAGTCATAATCTCCTACCGACACACCGCCTGTCGTAATTAAAATATCAACCTCATCCATCGCCGATTGAACAGCTGCAAAACATGCATCTAACTCGTCGGCAAGTTGGCCATAATAACGAACTTTCCCTCCGGCTTTCATAATTTGAGCTGCAATCATATACGAGTTACTATTTCTAATTTTCCCCGGCTGTAACGACTCGTGTACTTCTAACAATTCACTTCCTGTCGTCACAATACCAACAACAGGCTGTTTTACAACTTTCACAGTACTATATCCAAACGTCGCTAATAAGGCGGCAACACCTGGATTGATTGCAACGCCTTTCTTAACGAGAACTTGATTTCGTTTTATATCTTCGCCTTTAAATGACACATTGTCACCA
The DNA here is from genome assembly GCF_001583695.1 of Bacillus wiedmannii. Lineage (GTDB taxonomy): Bacteria > Bacillota > Bacilli > Bacillales > Bacillaceae_G > Bacillus_A > Bacillus_A wiedmannii. The sequence continues at coordinate 188,398 of NZ_LOBC01000039.1, forward strand.
CTATTAAAAGGACGCTTTACCTTCATATATGTTTTTCCGTTCTTCTCAAAACCTTCCGTCAGCTCTAGCATTACGACTGCATTACACCCCTCTGGAATAGCTGCTCCCGTCATAATACGAACCGCTTTAAAAGGCCCTACTTCATCTAAAAAAACAAATCCCGCCCCGATTTCCCCTATTACTTCAAATTCAACTGAATTCTCTTGATTCGCTTCTTTCGTATCTTCTGCTCGAATTGCGAAACCATCGTAAGGAGAACGATCAAAATGAGGAACGTCATGATCAGAGACAACATCCTCCCCAAGAATTCTCCCGTAACTTTCCGTAATAGAAACCTCTTCTACTTCACCATTCTTCGCATATTCCATTACTCTCTCTACTGCCTCAGCAACTTGAATTGGAATTCGTTTTTCTACCATCGTTTCTCACCTCATATTTGCAATTTTTTTTATCTCGATTAAACTTTATATATTAAATAGAAATTACTTCAAGGAGGAATTCCATGTCTTCATTCACACACTTTAATGACCAAGGACGCGCGAAGATGGTTGATATAAGTGACAAAAAAGCAACCGTTCGAACAGCAATTGCGTGCTCTAGCATTGTCGTTACAAAAGAAATTTACGATAAAATCTCTCACAATGAAATTGGGAAAGGTGACGTACTAGCAGTTGCACAAATCGCAGGTATTATGGCTGCGAAACGCACTTCTGATATTATCCCAATGTGCCATCCTTTATTATTAAAAGGTGTTGACGTTTCTTTCGATTGGAAACAATCCGAAGAACAATATCGATTACTTATTGAAGTAAAAGTTAAAACAGAAGGTAGCACCGGTGTTGAAATGGAAGCTTTAACAGCTGCTTCCGCTACAGCTCTTACTGTGTACGATATGTGCAAAGCTGTTGATAAAGGTATGATTATTGGCGAAACGTACTTATTTGAAAAAACAGGTGGAAAAAGTGGAGATTATACGAGAAAGTCTTAATCTTCTCTCCGTTGAACCTAAAGGGCTTCCTTTAGGTTCAACCTATATATCTTGCATATAAACGTTTTGCTACATTTATATCATTCGTCCCATGAATAAAGGCCCTGCCATCTGTAAATAAAACAAAACGAAATTCCTCTATCGGAAATGATAATAAATACGGAGTAGCTTTTACATCCACACTTCTTTGTAAGCGCTTTTTAATTTCTTCTAAATTAAATTCATTCCGCACACCTGGACGGATTTGTACTGTATTTCGGCCACATAACACTTCTGTTTTCGTTTGTGCTTCAAATGTTAAACTCGGATATGTACGTAATCTTCCACAAGATAAACATGTGTCTTTTTTCTGCCTATTCACTTTAAATGCCATCTGTTGATTATTCCAAAGATCAAACGATAACATCGTTTCGCGAAGCGCCCCATAGTCTTCTACTAATATTTTCAGCGCTTCCGTTATTTGATGTGCAACTACTAATTGCACGGCCGGCTGTATAATACCCGCCGTATCACATGTTGCCCCGCTCGCTGGATGTTCCATTAAACAGCGGAAACACGGTGTTTTTCCTGGTAAAATTGTATACGTTACTCCGTAGCTTCCGACACAACCACCATATATCCACGGAATATTATACTTTTGTGAAACATCATTAATAAGAAGACGCGTTTCAAAATTATCTGTCGCATCTAATATTAAATCTACATCATTCACTAGCTCTTCCATTTCTTGCACTGTTACATCAGTCACAACCTGATTTATTTTCACCTCAGAATTAATCGCTTGTAAATGCTCTGCCGCTGCTACCGCCTTTGGTTTGTATTGCTTTGCATCTTCTTCTGTATATAATTGTTGTCTTTGTAAATTACTCCATTCTACATAATCACGATCCGCAATTGTTATTTTGCCAACACCTGCTCTAACAATTGCTTCTGCATTCGCTGCACCGAGAGCACCAGCGCCGATAATAAGCACATGCTTCTCTCTAATTTTTCTCTGTCCTTCTTCTCCAACACCAGAAAATAATATTTGTCTTGAATATCGCTCCTGCATACGATAGCCCCCTTATCCTCCTATATAAGACATTTCAATTTTCGGACGATTCTTTGCACTTTCTTCTGTCCGTTCATCCGAATACCTGTCTTTTCTATTCATCCATACATTTTGTATAACGCTTACTAACTCATCATCTGAAAGATTTCCTCTAAGAAGTTCCCTTACATCCAATCCTTCTGTCGCAAATAAGCAAGTATAAAACTTTCCATCTGCCGAAATTCTTGCTCTCGTACAAGAGGAACAAAATGACTCTGAAACGGAAGTAATAAAACCGACTTCGACATTTGTTCCAACGTAACGATATCGCTTCGCAACTTCACCGAAATAATGCGCTTCAGCTAGCTCAAGTGGATACACGCTATGAATCATCTCAATTAACTCTCGCTTTGTAACGACTTGATCAAAGTTCCATCCATTTGTACTACCAACATCCATAAACTCAATAAACCTAAGTGTGATTCCTTGCTCTTTAAAATAAGTAGCCATCGGAAGTACTTGATGGTCATTCATCCCTTTTTTCACAACCATATTTACCTTTACATCAAGCCCGGCCTCTTTTGCAGCCATAATTCCCTTTATAACAGGTTTCGTATTGATATTCCGGCCATTAATGTCCTTAAATACATCGTCATCTATTGCATCCAAACTAACATTTACTCTATGTAATCCAGCTTCTTTTAATGCTTTTGCTTGTTTCGTTAAATGAATTGCATTCGTCGTTAACCCTATATCTACTAACCCTTCAATTTTCACGAGACGTGCAATAAGTTTTGTTAAATCTTTACGCAGCAGTGGCTCGCCACCAGTAAGTCTAATTTTTCGTACACCGATGCTAACAAATAGTTTTGCCAAACGTTCAATTTCATCAAACGTCAGTAAAAACTCATCTTTCAAAAAAGCATAATCTGGCCCAAAAACTTCCGCTGGCATACAATATGTACATCTAAAATTGCAACGATCAATGACAGATATACGCAAATCTTGAAGTGGGCGTCCAAAAAAATCTGTAACCATCTCCTGCATCGCCACCCTCCCTTTCTGCCAAATTTCTCTCTTTTCATTCTATTATAATATATTTTCGAACTGCGATGTTTTTGCTCAAGTGAATAAAGTGAAACTTTCCTAACCAATTAGACTACCTACAAATAACGAGATAAAGTGAAACTTTAATCAGTGGGGGTTTTGTTCATCCCCCACTGATTATTAGCCTTCACCAATCGGGCTTTTACCGGCAGTTGATCCCCCACCTAACTTCTTTGCTTCCGCTGAATTTTGAGGTGGTGGGCTTACTGCCCGGCAAATAGCGGGATAAAAAACCTTGAAGCATAAAAGCCCCAAGGTTTTCTTCTTATTAACTTAATCTAATAATAGTTAAAGTAGCTCCTGGTGTTGTCGTAGATAATGTAGCTATTGCAAGTAATCCAAATAACTGCAGACTAATAGCAGCTCCAGCAGGCAAATTAGCAATGATTGTCGCATTAAACGAACCTGTAGCTACTGCTGGTGAATTAACGGTTCCTGCAAGTTGAACCCCATTTACAGTTATACGTGAACTTACGAGTAAAGCTGCCGTTATATTAATTGTATAAGCTATATAATAATTCCCTGCATTCGCAACTGTGAATACAGTATTCGTACCATTAACAGTGATTCCTGGTCCAATATTTTGATTGTTCGGTAACGGTACATTCGTACCACCTAATAAAACGGAAATAGCGGTTCCTGATGTATTATTCGCAAATGCATACGTTGCAGTTGTACTAACTCCGGTCACACCCGTTGCCCCAGTGGCCCCGGTTGCTCCAGCTCCAGTTGGGCCTGTTGGACCTTGGATTCCTTGCGAACCGGTTGGACCCGTGTCCCCTGTTGGGCCTTGTAAACCTGTTACCCCCGTTGGACCTTGGATTCCTTGGGGGCCTTGAATTCCTTGGGGGCCTGTCGCTCCGGTTGCTCCTGTGGATCCCGTCAGGCCTTGTGGACCTTGAATTCCTTGTGGACCTTGTGCTCCGATTGCCCCAGTGGCCCCTGTTGGGCCTTGTGGACCTTGCAATCCTTGCACACCTTGTGGACCGGTTGGACCTATGTCGCCTTGTACACCTTGAATTCCTGTTGGGCCTTGCGGACCGGTCGGACCCTGCACTCCCTGTATCCCTTGAATTCCCTGTGGACCTTGTGCTCCGGTTGCTCCTGTCACACCTTGGATTCCTTGGGGGCCTTGATCTCCTTGAATTCCTTGTGGACCGGTTGGACCTTGGATTCCTTGCAATCCTTGAATTCCTTGGGGACCTTGATCTCCTGTTGCTCCCGTTACTCCTTGTATCCCTTGGGGACCTTGAACACCTTGCGGACCGGTTGGACCTATTTCTCCTTGTACACCTTGAATTCCTTGGGGTCCCTGTAAGCCCGTCACACCAGTTGCTCCTGTTTCTCCTGTCGCTCCTGTCACTCCAGTTGAGCCTGTCGCCCCGGTATCTCCAGTTGCTCCAGTCACACCGGTTGCTCCTGTCGGTCCAGGTGGTCCACCGGATGGACCTGTCACTCCAGTCGGACCTGATGGCCCCGTTGGACCACTCGGTCCTGCTGGTCCTCCAGAAGGACCAGTTACACCTGTTGGACCAGTTACTCCAGTTGGGCCTGTAGCTCCTTCCCCTGTAGCACCAGTTACGCCCGTATCTCCTGTTGCTCCCGTCGGACCTTGAATTCCCTGTATTCCTTGTGGACCTTGCACTCCTTGAACACCCGTTGCCCCTTGAATTCCTTGTACTCCTTGAACTCCTTGTGGTCCCATCGGACCTGTTGGGCCAATCGCTCCTTGAGCACCTTGAACACCTTGCGGGCCCTCTGGACCTGTTGCACCTATATTCCCTTGTACACCTTGAATTCCAGTTGCTCCTTGCGCTCCTGTTGCTCCTGTTACACCTTGAATCCCTTGTATTCCCTGTATTCCTTGTGGGCCTTCTGGACCTGTCGCTCCTACTGGCCCTTGAATTCCTTGGATTCCTTGTGGGCCCTCTGGACCTGTTGCTCCAACTGGTCCTGGCACCCCTTGTATTCCTTGCGGACCCTGAAGTCCTTCTGGCCCTTCCGGACCTGTTGGTCCTATCTCACCCATAGGACCTTGTATCCCTTGAACTCCTTGTGGTCCCGTTGCTCCTGATGGACCCGGTACTCCTTGAATTCCTTGTGGACCTTGATCTCCGGTTGCTCCTGTTACACCTTGAGGCCCTATAGCCCCCTGTATACCTTGCGGACCTTGATCACCAGTTGCTCCTGTTATCCCTTGAATTCCCTGAACACCTTGGATTCCTTGTGAACCAGTTACTCCCGTCGGACCCGGAATACCTTGAATACCTTGCGGACCTTCTGGACCTGTTGGTCCAATTGGCCCTTGAACCCCTTGTATTCCTTGCAATCCCTGTGCTCCTGTTTCTCCTGTACTTCCACTCGGTCCGGTCAGTCCTGTATTTCCCGTTACTCCAGTTACACCTGTACTTCCTGTTACCCCTGTATTTCCCGTTGCTCCCGTCGCACCTGTACTTCCACTCGGTCCACCTCCTGGACCTGTCGCACCAGTTGCCCCCGTCGGACCTGGTGGACCTCCAGATGGACCCGTTATCCCTGTTGGACCTGTTATTCCAGTTGGGCCTGTAACCCCTTGACCAGTTGCTCCTGTTGTCCCCGCACTTCCACTCGGTCCTTGTGGGCCTTGTATCCCTTGAGGTCCTTGTATACCTTGTGAACCAGTTGCTCCTGGTACCCCTTGAACTCCTTGCATTCCTTGAGGTCCCTCAGGTCCAGTAGCCCCAATCGGACCTTGTAACCCTTGTATCCCCTGTATACCTTGTGCCCCAGTCGCTCCGGTTGGACCAATCGGACCTTGTAACCCTTGCACTCCTTCTGGTCCTGTCGCTCCTGTAGCGCCCTGTGGTCCCCTCAATCCTTGCGGCCCCTGCTGTCCTTCTGGTCCCGTTGCACCTATTGGTCCAACTGGTCCTTGTATCCCTTGCACACCTTGAGGTCCTGTGGGACCCATCTCTCCCATTGGACCTTGTAATCCTCTTGGTCCTTGTGGGCCTGTTGGACCTTGGGGACCTGTTGGGCCAGTAATCCCAATGCCAGTAAATCCCGTTGGAACGGGTGGAAAGGTAGGCCCAATAAGATTTGGTGAAATTCTGAAATTAGAGTTTAATGAATGTTTTTTATCGCGCTCTCTCACACTTTCACCACCTGCACACCATCTTTTTTATATTAAACAAACCTCTTCTTAATATGTATTTACAAAAACAAACTCAAAGACTATTTTTATTTGAAATAATAAAAACTCCCTTAAATCCTTAAGGGAGTCCAGCAGTTGAATCCAAATTATCTGTATTTGGGACGGCTTGTGCTATACCCGATACATTTGTACCTTGCCCCATATTTGTTCCTGTTACAGTACCAGCAGGAGTTCCTCGTGTATATGTTGTCGTCACAGAATCACCTGGCTGTAAGCAAAGCTTCGTCTCCGTCCCTATTACTGTAACAACATCAATCCAAGTACATCCCATTGAGCCACTATACGATTTCGTAGCAGTAAAGGACGTATCACTCAAATTATCACCAGTAAATATATTCCCAGTGTTATTCACAATAACAAATTCTTTTATATGAGCAGGCATAATTACACTCTACCTTTCCTCTATGAACCTAATGTACGTGTACTCGTTGCTAATGGCGGGAGAAATACTGATGTTCGAATCACCGCTTCTGGCTGCCTTTTCCCATTTAAAAAAATAGCCGCACTCGATCCTCCAGCACCTGCATATATTTTTGCTACAGCTAAAGGTGAGATATCATAACAGTCACCAACATTAACAGCCCCTGTATTATTAATAATTTTTACTTTCCGCAAGTTAATCCCCATTTACCTATCCCCCTTTTGTACACTGTATGCAAAAGAAAAAAACTTGAAACAAACACGTTTCAAGTTTTTTAAACTACTTATTTCGTTTCACCTTCATATTGAAGCATACCGCCAACCATGTTCATTGTTTTAAATCCTTGCTCATTTAAATAATGACATACATTTTCACTGCGCATTCCCGAACGACAAATAAAGATATATTCATTCTCTTTATCAAAGAAATCTACTTTATTTGGGATATCGCCCATTTTAATATGTACAGCTTCTGGAATTTTCCCTGCTGCTACTTCTTCATCTTCCCTTACATCTACTAAAAATAACGTTTCTCCATTTTCTAAACGCTCTTGCACTTCTTCTGTAGTAATTGTTTTAACTTCTGTCATATGTCGTTCCTCCTTATATACAATAAAACCTTTAGTCTCTTCCTTAAACAACCATGTCTAATCAATTTTAGCATGCGAAAGAAAGAACGCAAAGAATGGAAAATTTATTTCTCAATTTCCCCGCAAAACTTATTCTTTACAAACATAACTCGTGCATTGTATCCTCAATATACTTGTTTTATGAAAGGAGCCAATGAAAATGACACTTTTTCTTTTCATTACGGGCATCATTTTCTTAATCGCCGCAATTATTGCACTTAGTATGAAAAATAATAAAAAGATAAAATCACCACAAGAAATGTCATTCTTATTTCTATTACTTAGTATCGCGTTCTTCGGTATAGCAATTGCCACATATATTTTCCGTCTACAAATCATGTAAAAAAAGGTGCCTACTACATACATTGCACCTTTTTCACATCATTTATTTTCTACACAAAGCTAGATACTTTCCGGTTTAAAAATTCATAAACTTTCTTTTCAAATAAATGAATATCAAATGCTCCCGCCATATGCCCATTTATACTTTCTATCTCATACACTTCCGCATACTTCCCTTGTTTTTGCAAAATGTCTACCATTTTATAATTATAACGTGACGGCTGAAGCAAATCTTGTTTGCACGGAATCATAAGTACATTTGCTTCTATGTTAGACAGTGCCTCTTCTAAAGACGAAAATCCATGCGCAATATCATGTAATAAAACTGCTTTCGCAGTGTATATCCACGAATTTGCATCTACTAACTCTATACTTCTATATGTCACTTTATTTATTTCTTTCTCAAATGATGTTAATATCGAAAACTTTTCATAAGGTTCTACTTCTATACTATTACGAGGGAATGTTGTTTCATAAAAATGCTCATCAAATGCGTTCATAAACATCATTCTATTTGCTAAATGAAGTCCCTTCATTGGCTGCTCTTCTCCATATTTTCCGCCCTTCCAACTTGGATCCAGTTGAATAGCCTCAATTGCATTTTGTGCTACATTTACCGACGTAATAATTGGATTTTGCGGGTTCGTAATAACACCAATCATCCGCTCTACCATATGAGGATAATGAACAGCCCATTGCTGCGCAATCATCCCGCCAGCTGACGGTCCCATTACAGCGTGTAGCCTTGCGATTCCCATATCTTTTATTAACTCATATTGCATACGAGCTACATCGAGAAATGTAAAAACTGGAAAATCCATAGCATATTCTTCCCCAGTTTCTGCATTAATCGATTTCGGTCCTGTTGTAATCACATATGGATTTTTCACCTGCACATTACAAAGATTATCAGTGCATATAACAAAATATTTATTTGTATCAATTGCTTTTCCTGGCCCAATTAAACCATCCCACCAACCAGACTCCTCATCATGTGCTGTATATTTCCCTGCCGCGTGACTCGTTGCACTAAAATAATGGCATACCAAAATCGCATTTGACCTTTCTCTATTTAAAGTACCATACGTCTCATACCCCATTTGAACAGGAATTCCCCTACCATTTTCAAACATAAACTCTCTTAAAACAAACTTTTCCTTTTTTACAAATTGCACAGACTCGCCCTCTTCCCGTCATAGTATGAACTGCTTCCTAAAGGATTTTTTCTATACAAACCAATCTCCTCCTTCTTTTCATAAATAAATGAATAATATACAAAATTAGCCACAAAATAGCACTATATTACACAATCAAAGAGGGAATACATATGATTTGGAATTGGCTACGTAAGAAAAAAAAATCAAATACGACAGAGAAAAACGAAACAGATAATTCAGGGCAACAGCCTAACAACAATCAAGAGGATGATAACAAAGAACAGACTAGAAGTATGAAACATAATAAAGATAGCAATGACGAGCAAAAAAAAGAAAAAAACAAGGATTCGGCTCAAGATAAACAGCAATACTCTAAGCAAAACGACTCAGATGAGAATCAACAACAACATTCTAAACAAGACAACTCGGATCAGAATCAACAACAACACTCTAAACAAAACGACTCGAATCAAAATCAACAACAACATTCTAAACAAAACGACTCGAATCAGAATCAACAACAACACTCTAAGCAAAACGACTCGAATCAGAATCAACAACAACACTCTAAACAAAACAACTCGAATCAGAATCAACAACAACATTCTAAACAAAACGACTCGAATCAGAATCAACAACAACACTCTAAACAAAACGACTCGAATCAGAATCAGCAACAAAATTCTAAACAAGGTAACTCGAATCAGAATCAACAACAAAATTCTAAACAAGGTAACTCGGATCAAGATCAGCAGCAAAGCTCTGGAAATAATAGTATTTATGATTTTACGAAACCAGAAAAAGACCGTATTCATTCTCTACAAGATTTAATAGGGAAGCTCAAAAAGTCTAGTGATTTTGTTAATTATCACACATCTGATGATGAAACGATGCCTTATTGGATTTCTTACTATCGTCCTTCACTTGATGGAGAGAAATTACAGAAATATTTAATGCCTATTCTGTTAGAACGACCTTGTACTTCATTAGAAGAGCTAAAAGAACATATTCCGATGAGTGGTATTACAATTACGAATGACTTACAAAAAATTGAGGACATGGTTTTAAAGGGACATGCGATTATTCAATTGAATCAGCAAGATCAAAAGTGTATGCTTGCAAACATTGCAATTGATACTTACCGGGCACCAAGCCCTCCATTAAATGAATCAACAGTTATCGGTCCACAAGAAGGCTTTGTAGAAGCTATTGATACGAATATTAATTTAGTACGAAAACGCCTTCCTGTTTTAGATTTACAAACAAAAGAAATGATTGTCGGCGAATTTTCCAAAACGAAAGTTGTCATGATGTATTTAGACAACCTCGCTGAAAAAGATAATGTAGATTTTCTCGAGGAGTCATTACGTGCTCTTGAATATGATCAAATTAATGATAGTGCTTATATACAAGAATTAATGGGTGAAAAGTCGATTTTCCCTCTCTATATCAATACAGAACGTACTGATAGAGTTACAAAAGCACTAATTGATGGAAAAATCGCTATTTTTGTGGATGGTTCTCCAAGTGTTCTACTAACACCTGTATCCTATTTTGATTTTTTCATTTCACCAGAAGACTATAACGTCTCTTGGCTATACGCTACATTTTCACGCATTTTACGTCTTATCGCTGTTCTATTTTCGATCTGTGCTACACCGTTATACGTTGCAGTTTTAAATTATCATTATGAGCTCATTCCAAGTGATTTACTTGAAACTTTGATTTTATCAAGGGCACAAGTACCATTCCCACCTTTAATTGAGGCACTCTTTTTAGAACTTGCAATCGACTTACTGAGAGAAGCTGGCGCGAGGTTGCCGATGAAAGTTGGTCAAACGCTCGGTATTGTAGGCGGTATCGTAATCGGACAGGCATCTGTACAAGCTGGTTTAACGAGTAACATTTTATTAATTATCGTTGCATTATCAGCACTCGCTTCCTTTATTACACCTATTTATAAAATGGGTAATGCCGTTCGATTACTACGTTTCCCATTTCTAGCATTCGCAGAAATAGGAGGACTCTTCGGCATCTCTCTTGGATTTATCTTTTTATTTACCCATCTATTTAGACTTACTTCTTTACGTAAGCCGTACGCTTTGTTTTATCCGACAAGACAACAATCCGTTAAAGATTCTTGGATTCGTTTCCCATTAACAATGATCGATACAAGAGATGTACAAGCAAGACCACAACATGTAAAAAAAGCAGCGAAAGGAATTTCAACAAAACATAGATCGGATTTTGATGATTAAGGAATGAGGTGCATTGATGAGTCAAGTTCAAGAAAAATATCAAATATCTCCTGTCTTTGTTTTCTTCTTAATTCACAGTGCACAGTTTGGTGCTGGTGTTCTCGGGTTCGCTCGAATTATTGCAAAAGCTGCTGGATACGACGGCTGGATGGGGGTTCTCCTCACAGGGATCATTATTCATATTATCATCTGGATGATGTATTATTCATTAAAAACTGTAGAAGGAAACTTAATTGATTTACACAAACAACTTTTTGGAAAATGGATCGGAAATGGTATTAATATCATTTTTATGGCTTATTTTTTCATTGTAAGCATTTCTGTTGTTAGAACATATGTCGAAATTATTCAAGTATGGATGTTTCCTAGTGCATCCACCTGGATGCTCACATTCTTTTTATGTTTAATAAGTTATTACATTATTTCATCAGGCTTCCGTGTCATTGCAGGAATTTGTGTTATTTCTGTTGGTGGAACCTTAGGTTATCTTTTTCTAAGTCTTTTCATTTTGAAATTCTCACATTGGGATAATTTACTTCCAATATTTTCACATTCTTTTACAGATATTTTGAAAGCAGCTCAACTATCTATTTATAGTATGACAGGATTTGAAATTTTCCTTATGATTTATCCATTTGTTAAAGAGCCAGAGAAATCCCATAAATTTGCGCAATATGGGGCATTATTTTCCAATATTTTATATTTATTTAGTACCATTCTCGCTTTTACATTCTTTAGCGAAAAACAATTACTCAAAACTATTTGGTCTCAGCTGTCCATGACACAAGTTATTAAGCTTCCTTTTATAGAGCGACTTGAGTATATCGCTATTTCCGGTTATGCTCTCGTTATTATTACCAGCTTTATCCTACCTTTATGGGCTGCAACTAGAGGAACGCATGAAATCTTTCGTGTGAAGCAACGAGGTATTTTGATCGCATTTATGCTTATCACTTTAGTTGTTTCACAACTTTTAACGAACAGGCATGATATTAATGATTTTATTAGCAATGTATCTAAAGTTAGTTTTTGGCTTATATATGTATACATCCCAATTCTATTTATTATTGTGTGGGTGAAAAGAAAATGGAAAAAACCAAAAGAAAATTAATAATTCTTGCTTGCATCAGTATCTTCAGTCTAACTGGTTGCTTACAAAAAAATATTATTGATGACGTTCAGCTCATTCAAGGAACTGCCTTCGATACAGCAAAAGATAATAAAGTAAAAGTTACATTCGTTTGCCCCATACAAAAAAAGGGAAATAAAGTTCAAGTCTATGAAGGAACAGGAAACGCAGTAAAACAAGTAAAGGCAGATACCTCTTTAGAATCTTCGCAACCGTTCGCAAGCGGTCAAATGCGTGTTGCCTTATTCACAACAAAGATTGCTAAAAAAGGATTATCAACTTCCTTTGATACATTGATTCGTGATGTGAATATTGGTAACTCACTGTATGTTGGACTATTAGAAGGCAGTGGTACTGAACTATTTAAAGGAAAATATAGTACCTCTTACAATGTTGCGATTTATATAAAAAAAATGTTAGAACATAATATGGACACTGGGCCTTTGCCAACTGACAATTTATATTTAGGCGCCTTCAGGTACTACCGTGAAGGACAAGATTCCTATATGCCTATCCTAAAAAAACATGGAGATAAAATAAAGATTACTGGTATCGGTCTCTTGAAAAAGGATAAGTTAGTCGGCACAATTAAGTACCACGATATGTTTGTTTTCAAAGGACTGCTAGAAAAGCACCGTCTAGATTCACATGAATTTAAAACCAATCCTGGCTATGCAATGATTAATAACATCCGTTCCGTTCCTACCTACGAAGTAACTATAAAAAATGGAAAACCTTCTTTCTATATTCATGTAAAAATGGAAGCTCGTATTCAAGAATTATCTCGAAAATTCAACTTAGAAAATAAAAAGAACACGCAAAAAATAGCGAAAGCGGTTGAGAAACAGTTAGATGCAAAAGCTACAAAACTAATTAAACAGTTTAAATCCTTAAATGTTGACCCTCTTGGACTTGGAGCAAAATATAGACAACATTATCGTCCATTTAAATTAGAAGAGTGGCGAAAAATGTACAAAGATGTGCCAATTAAAGTAAAATACACCGTTAATATTACAAATTCTGGTGTAATCGAATGAGAAATGATTGAACTCCTCTCTCCAGCATGATACAACGGATAGAGGAGTTTTTATTTTAGATAGAGAGAGAAGATATTTATGGGGGAGCTTATGTCTAAAAAATTAGTAAAGCCTATTTTAAATGGTATTTTATTTCTCGGCGTCTTTTTATTTGCTCATACATACTTAAAAAATGTTTCCTTCACACGTTATTTACTTGTCGTTATACCAATGTTGCTCGTTGGTATGTTTGGCATCGACCTTATTTTATCCATTTTAATAAAAGAAGAAAAATAACGAGCAGGGCCGTCCCAAAAGTATTGCGGGATGGCTTTCTTTTTTTAACAGGTTTTGTCATTAAGTCGATATAATCTTTCACTATCGCTATCTTAACTAAAAGATGAAACTTTTGAACAGTCCCTTTTCATTTCATAATCACCCTATGTTACAATGAGATTCGGACAAAGTGAGAAAGGATGAAACAACATGACAAACGAAAAAGGTTTAGATAAAGGATACGAACTTGTTGCGAAAATGCATGAAGTATTCGGGCATCCTGTGACAAATACACCAACAAAACTAGCAGAAGAGCGCACAAAAATTCGTGCTAGCTTTATGCAAGAAGAGCTAGAAGAATTTCTAGAAGCAACGACTGTTGAAGATCAATACGATGCACTTATTGACCTTATTTACTTTGCATTCGGAACGTTTGCAGAAATGGGCGTACGTCCAGATAAAGGATTCGAAATTGTAAATAACGCAAACATGGCAAAATTATTCCCTGATGGGAAACCTCGATTCCGCGAAGGCGATGGCAAAATTCTAAAACCAGAAGGCTGGCAAGCACCAGAGCCACAACTTCGTGCTGAAATCGAACGTCAGCGCCAAGAAGCTGAAAAAAACTGCTAGGATTTCCTAGCAGTTTTTTATTATGTCTTTTTTTATGCAATTCATTAATGACCCACGTGTCCCGCGTGTCCTGCTGCTCCACTAATGCTAGCTGCTCCTGCCGCTGCCCCTGCTGCCCCTGCTCCAATTCCACCTGCCCAAGGAGAAGATTGTTGCTGTTGTTGATATTGCTGATATTGTTGGTGTTGCTGGTGTTGTTGCCCCTGCTGACCATGGTGGCTCTGTTGACCTTGTTGGCCTTGATGGTGATGATGACCATGGTGGCCGTGTTGGCCTTGGTGGTGATGATGACCATGGTGACCGTGCTGGCCTTGATGCGTTTGATAAAGAACAGCTTGCGGATGAATGTGGTGTTGACCGTGGTGATGTACTTGTTGTTGGTGATGACCATGGTGGCCGTGTTGGCCTTGGTGGTGATGATGACCATGATGACCTTGTTGGCCTTGGTGATGATGACCATGGTGACCGTGCTGGCCTTGATGGTGGTGATGACCTTGATGACCTTGGTGATGATGGTGTACATGATGGCCATGTTGTCCCTGGTGATGATGATGTACATGATGACCGTGAACACCTTGCGGATACCCACCTATTCCTCCAGCTACAACACCTACTCCCGGTACCGGAAATCCTGTCTGTACTCCTCCAATGAAAGAAGGAAATGTAGTTGGTGCTCCTACTGGAATTCCTGTCTGTACGCCAGCTACTGATGTTGGAAATCCTCCTGTTACTGTAGGCATTCCAGCCCCTGATGTCGAAAACCCTCCCATTAATGTAGGCATTCCAGTTTGCATGCCAGCTACCGATGTTGGAAATCCTCCTGCTGCTCCACCCATCCAGCTCGGAATTCCACCGTACCCTTGTTGGTCAGCTCCTCCCATTAACATCATTTGTTCATAACTACCCGATCCACCTCCGAAGAAGCCATGTGGTGCATTATTGTCCATCCCTTTCATTCCTTTCACCTCTTCTACTTAATTTAGCCTACCTTTTTTATCATATTTCCTATAAAAAAATAGGTGTTTGTCTGTATTGGAATTCCGCTCTTTTATTTGTACGCAGTGGAATGATTGAAAACTTAGATGAGGGTGATCCTGAGATTATTTTCTACACAAAAAAGCTCAGAGTATAAATACTCTGAGCTTTTATTTAGAGTGAATTAGTTTGCAACAACGTTAACAAGTTTTCCAGGAACAACAATTACTTTACGAACTGTTTTCCCTTCAATTTGGTCTTGAATTGCTTCAAGTGCAAGTTGTTCCATTTCTTCTTTTGATGCATCTTTACTCATTGTTAGTTTTGCGCGAACTTTACCCATAACTTGAACAACGATTTCAACTTCATCTTCTACAAGTTTAGACTCATCAAATGTTGGCCAGCTTGCATATGTGATTGTTTCATTGTAACCAAGCTTGCTCCATAGCTCTTCCCCAATGTGAGGTGCAACTGGTGCAATCATTTTTACGAAACCTTCTACATATTCTTTCGGAAGTGTTTCAGCTTTGTATGCATCGTTGATGAATACCATCATTTGAGAAATCGCTGTGTTGAAGCGAAGCTCTGCATAGTCTTCTGTTACTTTCTTCACTGTTTGGTGGTAAGCTTTTTCAAGCTCTTTATTTGGTGCATCAGTAATTTTCTCGCTTAATTCACCGTTATCTTGAATGAATAGGCGCCATACGCGGTCTAGGAAACGACGCGCTCCGTCAAGACCATTTTCAGACCAAGCGATTGAAGCATCTAATGGTCCCATGAACATTTCGTATAGACGAAGTGTATCTGCACCATGGCTTGCTACGATATCATCAGGGTTTACAACGTTACCTTTTGATTTACTCATTTTCTCGTTGTTTTCACCTAGAATCATACCTTGGTTGAATAATTGTTGGAATGGCTCTTTCGTTGGAACTACACCGATATCGTATAATACTTTATGCCAGAAACGAGCATATAGTAAGTGAAGTACAGCATGCTCTGCTCCGCCGATATAAATATCAACTGGAAGCCATTGTTTTACTTTTTCAGGATCTACAAGTGCTTCGCTGTTGTTTGGATCGATGTAACGTAGGTAATACCAGCAGCTACCAGCCCATTGTGGCATTGTATTCGTTTCACGACGACCTTTTTTACCAGTCTCAGGATCAATAACGTTTACCCACTCGTCAATGTTAGCAAGTGGTGATTCACCAGTACCTGAAGGACGGATGTTTTCTGTTTTAGGAAGAACTAATGGTAATTCTTCTTCTTTCACAGCTGTCATTGTGCCATCTTCCCAGTGGATTACTGGAATTGGCTCACCCCAGTAACGTTGACGGCTGAATAACCAGTCACGTAGACGGTACGTTACTTTTTGATTTCCTGCGCTCGTTACTTCAAGCCATTCAATCATTTTTACGATTGCTTCTTCTTTATTTAAGCCATCAAGGAATGCTGAGTTTACGTGCGCACCATCACCTGTGTATGCTTCTTTCGTAATGTCTCCGCCTTTTACAACTTCCTTCATTGGAAGATTGAACGTTGATGCGAATTCATAGTCACGCTCATCATGAGCTGGAACTGCCATTACAGCACCTGTTCCGTAAGTTGCAAGAACATAGTCAGCGATCCAGATTGGTAATTTCTCGCCATTTACTGGGTTAACTGCGTAAGCACCAGTGAATACACCAGTTTTCTCTTTCGCAAGTTCTGTACGCTCTAGGTCACTCTTCATTTTAACAGAGTTAATGTAAGCTTCTACAGCTTCTTTTTGCTCTGCTGTTGTAATGTCAGCAACAAGCGCATGCTCTGGAGCAAGTACACAGTAGCTCGCACCAAATAGTGTATCAGGACGTGTTGTGAAAACTGTGAATTTCTCGTCTGTACCATCGATGTTGAAGTGTACTTCTGCACCTTCAGAACGACCAATCCAGTTACGTTGCATATCTTTTAAGCTTTCTGGCCAATCAAGCTCATCTAGATCTTCTAATAGACGATCTCCGTAAGCTGTAATTTTTAACATCCACTGTCTCATCGGACGACGCTCAACTGGATGTCCACCGCGCTCACTCTTACCGTCAATGATTTCTTCATTTGCAAGTACTGTACCAAGTGCTGGGCACCAGTTTACAGGTACTTCATCAACGTAAGCTAAGCCTTTTTCAAATAGTTTTAGGAAGATCCATTGTGTCCATTTGTAGTAGTTTGGATCTGTTGTATTTACTTCACGATCCCAATCGTAAGAGAAGCCTAACGCTTTAATTTGATTACGGAACGTATTAATATTAAGCTCTGTAAATTCTGCCGGGCTGTTTCCAGTATCAAGTGCATATTGCTCTGCTGGAAGACCGAACGCATCCCATCCCATTGGATGAAGAACGTTATATCCTTGCATACGCTTCATACGAGATAAAATATCTGTCGCTGTATAACCTTCTGGATGTCCTACGTGTAGGCCTGCACCTGATGGATATGGGAACATATCTAGTGCATAAAATTTTGGTTTTTCTGTCTCATCTGGCGTACGGAATGTTTTATTCTCTTCCCAGTACCCTTGCCACTTCTTCTCAATATTTTGATGATTAAAGCTCATGAGATACCCTCCTTGAAATTCTATTTATTTTCACCGCCCAAAATACAAAAAACCTCTCATCCCTAGAAAGGGACGAGAGGTTATAGATTCCCGCGGTACCACCCTAAATTAATGTACAAATATACATTCGCTTAGATCCGTAACGTGGATTAACGGCAATTGCTACTACTAGTTTCACAACTGCAACTCAAAGGCGAGTTCATAACGAAACGTGGATTGACTTGCACCGACCGTCAACTCTCTAAACCAGCTTCTATTACTACTACTCCTTCTCACTGTTATTACAAATATAAGTTAATGTGAACTACCCACCACTTCGTATCTCTAAAGAGCTTACTTGAAGCTAAGGCTTCTCGGTTAATCGTTACTCTTACTAACTAACGAATTCGTCTTAGGACAGCCGAGCTATCTCCCTTGTTCCAAAGGTTGTTTTATTTAAATATATTCTAAAACATGTTACATGTTCCGTCAAACTAAACTGCAATTTTTTCTTCTACTGTTTCTTCTACTTTTACTCGTTTATCATACATGCTCGTTGCAATAATCGCTACTACAAGCATTACCATGATTGCTATAAACAATACTTCTATATTGTATAAATCAACAATTGCTCCGCCAACGACCGGTCCGAACATTTTCCCTACAGTCGCTGCGCTATTTACAACCCCTTGATAAAACCCTAACTTATCTTTTGGCGCAAGTATATTTGCAATGGTCGGAACTGCTGGCCATACGAATAACTCACCAATCGTTAACGTCACCATCGCAACGAGGAACATCGTAAATTGTTGCGCTTGACTTAACACAATAAATGACGCCGCAAAAATGACGATTCCAATCATAATTTGTTGTTTTAAAGAACGTTTCATCCAGCGAATTAACATACTAACAAGTGGCTGCGCACAAACAATCATCGCTCCGTTTATCGTCCATAATAAACTATAATGGCGGAGGCTAATATCTAATTCCCGCATATGAGTCGCAATCGCCCCTTGCCACTGTACATATGTAACCCAGCATAAAGCATATGCTACACATACGATAAGAAGTGCTTTGAATCCAGGTGTAAGTGTCCAGCCTTTTTTCGTTTCGACTTCTTTTTGCACTCCTGGCTCTTTCTTATCTTCCATACCACGGAATCCAATAAAAGCAATTAAGAAGAAAACAAAGTACAAAACAAAATTGGCTAAGAAAATATAATCAAAACGGTAAGATGCAACTAAACCACCGCACGCTGTTCCGATCGCAATACCAACGTTTTGCCCAACATACATCGCATTAAATGCCCGTCTTCCGCCCTCTGGCCAAACCGTACCGACCATCGCATACATCGATGGAAAGACCATTCCAGAACCAAAGCCGATTAATGCTAGCCACACAACATATAACGGCCAACCGTGGAAGAACACAAGACCTAAAATCGATACGAGTGTAATAACAATCCCTACTAAAGTTGATTTATAACCGCCCCATTTATCAAATAAAACACCGCCGAGCAAGTTTCCGATTACACCAGTAAGCGAGTTGATCATTAATACCATTCCGGCCACAGATAAAGATTTTCCTAGGTGATCATGCAAATAAATTGTATTAAAAGGCCATAAAAAAGAAGCACCCGTGACATTAATAATCATCCCAGCTACTAATAGCCATACTTTCCTTGGCATAGTCTCCCCTCCTATTCTATTTTTTTCGTTCATCTATAACAGTAAAATTGTAGTCGTTTTTAAATAGGAAGGCAACTGATTAATAGTTGATGAAATTCAGATAATGATTTTTCGGTAAATGAAATTATATGAATTGTCACTTAAAAATATATCGGCGATTATTAAAATATATCAGCGAATCTCAAAATATATCGACTTACCGACAAAAACGACATCAACAACAATATATAAAAAAGGAAGACTGCATAAAGTTCATGCAGTCTCCCCCTTATTTATACTATCCAACTTCTTTTTCTCGCTTTGCACGTTCTTTCGCACTCCATTTAAATATTTTATCTAGTAGAGAGTATATTCTCCCAGACTCCTTCGTTAATAACGGTCCTAACGATGCTAATATTAAAACGTACAGTGCAGAGAACGGTTTAATCGTTGCCATTAAACCACCCGCAATGCCGACATTGGCTACAATAATGGAGAACTCTCCGCGTGATACGAGGGTTAAACCGATATTCGTAGAAGCCTTATGCGATAACCCGGCTTTACGTCCCGCCATCATTCCAGCTGTAAAATTACCGATGAGCGTAATGAAAACTGCTCCTAATGCCAACCACACTGCTCCTCCAAGTGAAAACGGATCTATACTTAAACCGAAACTGAAAAAGAATATGGCTCCAAAGAAGTCACGAAACGGAACGACGAGATGCTCAATCCGATCACTATGCTCTGTTTCAGAAAAGACGAGTCCTAACAATAATGCTCCAATTGCCTCAGCAACATGAATCGTCTCTGAAAATCCTGCTACAAAGAATAAAATGGCGAATATTACGATAATAAAAATTTCGTTTGACGAAATATCTAATACTTTATTTAGAAACGGCGTAGCTTTTCTAGCGATTACAAAGAATAGTAGCATATACCCTACCGCGATTAACACCGATGTAAGAGCACCTACAAATGATGTTGCACCACCGAGTACTAACCCTGAAACGACTGATAAATATACAGCTAAAAAAATATCATCAAACATAATGATTCCTAATATTAATTCAGTCTCTTTATTACCCGATCTTCTTAAATCAACAATTACTTTTGCAACAATTGCACTTGATGAAATTGTAATGATTCCAGCAATAATTAATGTTTCTAATAAGGGGAAGCCCATAACATATCCATAAAGCAAACCTAATATGAAATTAAGTGATATGTGGACAGTCCCCCCAAAAGCAATTGATTTTCCTGATTTAATTAATTTTTTTATTGAGAATTCTAAGCCTAAATAGAATAGGAGGAATATGACGCCAACACGTCCGAGGAAGGAAATAACTTCTCCGCTTTCAATAAATCTTAAATCGATAAGTCCTAAATCTGGGGCATGAGGCCCCACCAACATACCGAGTATAATGAGAAACGGAATAATCGAGAACTTTAACTTCGCAGCGAGGATAGCTGCACAAGCTACTAATACTAACGCAGTTCCAACTTCAAAGATTAAAGTATCCATCGATTATGAATCACCTCCTGCTGAAAGCAATTCATTAATAATTCTTTTCACTTCATGTCTTTCACCCGATAACACGAGCATATCACCAGCTTCAATAATAGAGTCTGGACCTGGATTAAAGAATTTCTTCATATTCTTTTTCAAAATAGCAATAATCGTTACGTTATACGTTTTTCTGACATGTAAGCTACCAATTGTTTTTTGTACGACTGGTGCGTTATTTTCCACCTTAAACCATTCAATTGATAATCCTTCAAAAGCCATCTCAATTGTGTCTAACGCTTGTGGTCTGTATACCATTCCGCCTAATATAGCTGCAATTTGTCTCGCCTCAGAATCACGAAGAGAAATGCTTGAAATACTTTCATCATGATCCGCATCAAAATGATACATTTCTCTTCGTCCATCATCATGAATAACGATAACCATTTTTTCATTACCTTTTGTAATTACTTCAAACTTACATCCAATGCCCGGTAATTCACTCTCTCTAATATTCATATTCCCGCCTCCTAAAGTTTTTAGTTACGGCTTTTACAAATCTACATCAATCTCTGTTTTAAATTCTTCATCTTTTGAGATTCCCAAATACTTTAATGTCTCTGAAGGTGTCGCGTGATGAAAATGTTTTTGCAATAGCGCAATCGCTATCCCTCTTTTGTATGCATGAAATCCAAATGTTTTTCTCATTGAGTTCGTTCCGATTTTACCAACAACCCCAACTGCTTCAGCAGCATTATGAATCACACGATACGCTTGTTGACGCGTAATTGAATTTGTCGTTTTATTAGATTGAAATACGTAGTTTTCTCTTTTCACATTAATAGATTGTACGTACTCTAAAAGTGCTTCTTTTACTTTTGTATTTAAATAAATATCTTGTTTAAACTTTTCATCCTTCACAGGAAGAGAATAAAACTCTTTAACAGTTCCATCTTCATTTAATACCTCTTCAAATTTCATACTAAGTAACTCAGTAATCTTTAATCCTGTGTTAATTCCAATAACAAATAAAAGATAATCTCGCTGCGAGTGCTCTTTTAAATACTTTTTCATAGCCTCAATTTGGCTTATATCTTTTAATGCCTCTACAACTTCCATACATGTATTCTCCTCATCTTATGAACGGTAATTTTCTCATCATGTTGTCCATTTTACCTTATCATACTATGGGATTTCCATGTATTATCCATTATTTTTCAATATACTTTTCGGTCCGAAAATTTTTCATTTGGAAATTGATAATTGTGCAAATACAGTGGGGTAGGCAAAATAGGGGATACAAGTTCAGCCTCTTTCTACAGATCTGATTCCTCCTTTCATTATCCAGCTGCTTCTACTTTTATATTATGTTACTTATTTATATTATATTATATATTTCAGTAACATTAAAGTGTTTTTTCTGAAAATAATAAAAACCGAGCAGTTTCGCTCGGTTTTTTATTAATCTTCTTTCGGAAGAACAATTCCTTTATACAATTGAACGGTAATGAAGTAATAAATTGCATAAATCATTACGAAGATAACAATCGGTACCCAAATACGGAAGTACGGATCAAGTAAAATAAATCCGAAAATATTCATACCAACTAATACGTGAGCAATACCTACAATTGCTGGGAATAAGAATACTAAGAATAACTCTTTATAAATTGATTTTGTTAATAATTCACGGCGCACCCCAATTTTACGAAGCATTTGATAACGCGTAATATCCTTTGATGCACCAGAAAGAATTTTGAACATTAAACAACTTGCCATCATTGCTAAGAAAGCAATTCCAAGGAAGAATCCCATAAACACTGTTCCGCTCGCAACGCCGTAGAACATGTCGTAAGATTGATATTTACTGTTCATTCTTTCAGCTGTTACATTTTTATATTTATCTAGTTGCAACTCGTCAAGTTTTTTCCATTTTTTTGTATATGTTAAGAAATCATCTGTTTTTCCGATAAATGCTATACCTTCTTTACCATTTATCTCATCGTACATTTTTTGATCTACAATTTTAATTGCATGATCTTCGTGTAGATAATACGGATGAATTGTGCTAAAAGCATCTACCCATTCTTCTGGAAGTTCTTTAGCGTTCGCATCTTTTTCATTCATTTCTCTAGAAACTGCGCCTACTGGTAGTTCCTGTGAAGCCTTCTTCGTATTCACTAAATCCTTCATCGACTTTATATTTGTCATATCTTTTACTAAAGGACGATTTTTCTCCAAATCCTCTTTTACATAATAAACGTATTTATCATCAACTTTGTAACGATATTCGCTTTTCTCTTTAAATGTAATACCGTCTAAAATTTTCTTTTCTTCAGCTGTTGGATTATGAACTACTGAATCATAGATTATTAAACCATCAACCATTTTTATAACGTTATTTTTAAACGCCATACCACCTGAAATTGCACCAGCTCCAAGAGCAACTAACATCGCTACTGTCGCAAGCACCTTTGTTAAGCTATTAATACGGAAGTTTAATTGTGCAAATGTAAAAGCGTTAAGCCCTTTTTCACTACGCTTTTTATTACTTTTTAACTTTTTAATAATAACTGGAAGAAGTGATCCAAATAGCATGTAAGTACCAGCTGTTGTTGTAATTAATGCGATAAGAATTCCCATTTCTCTTAGTTTTTCCATGTAAATCATTGATGCATAGCCCATTCCTAATAAAATAACCGCAAGGAATGCGACTAAACCTGTCATTTTTCCTTTTACCGCAACACGTTCTGTTTGTGCATCTGCATGTACAAGTTGCAGTACAGAAATACGTGATAACTTAATACTATTCATAATTGCTGATAATACAAATAGTGCAAAGAAGAAGATACAAGTAACAGTCATAGATGGCAGATAAAATGCTTTATAACCTTCACCTGCAAATTCTAATTGTTTCATTAATAACTGACCGATACCTTCTGCAAGTCCTACCCCAACTATAATACCAATCGCAAGAGACGCAGCACCTAATACGATTGTTTCAATAAACATAAGTAATGTAACTTTATGCTTTTTTGCTCCTAACATCATATACATACCAAACTCTTTTTGGCGAAGAGATAATAAGAAAGAGTTCGCATATAAAATATAGAAGAACGTTATAATGGCTAGTAAAAATGAACCTGCTTGGAATACGAATCCAATTTGACCAATAGTAGAATTCTCCTTAAGGAAGGCTTCGTTTAACGCTAACGTTTGAAACATATAAAAAATTGAAATCGACATGACAAGACCGACAAGTAAGACGATGTAATCTTTTAGCTTACTCTTTAGCCCTGACATGGAAAGTTTGAATAACATGCTCTAGACCTCCTTCCTTACGCTTTTTGTGTACCTAAATCTGCAAGTACATCTAAAATTTCTTTATAAAACTCTTCACGCGTACCACCACGGTGAATTTCTTTATATAGCTCACCATCTTGAATGAATAAAATACGCTGACAGTAACTTGCACTGTAAGGATCATGTGTAACCATCATAATGGATACGCCTTGATCTTTATTTAAGTTTGTCATCGCATCAAGTAAACTCGTCGCATTTTTAGAATCAAGAGCTCCTGTTGGCTCGTCCCCTAAAATAATTGCCGGCTCATGTACTAGTGCGCGAGCTGCTGCTGAACGTTGTTTCTGTCCACCAGATACTTCAGATGGATACTTTTGAAGAATTTCTGTAATCCCTAACATATCCGCTACTTTTTCTACTTTCGGTCCAATATTACGTGATGGAACACCTTGAAGAGAAAGTGGAAGTGCAATGTTTTCATAAATAGATAAGTTTTCTAATAAGTTAAAGTCTTGGAAGATGAATCCTAATTTTTGCGAGCGGAAATCAGAAAGCTCACCTTGCTTCATTTTCGTAATATCTGTTCCTGCAATTTCAACAACGCCGCCTGTTGCTTTATCTAACGTTGAAATTACATTTAATAATGTCGTTTTACCAGAACCAGATGGTCCCATAATTCCGACAAACTCACCCTCTTGAATCGAGAATGACACACCTTTTAACGCATGCGATTGGTTCTCACCTTTTTTACCGTACACTTTTTGAACGTTTTTTACGTCTACAACTGGTTTCGTCATATATATCCTCCTACGCTTGTTTTTCCATTACCTATTTTGCGCCTTTTGGAAGGGAACTGCTATTTGTTAACATTACATTTACCTTACACTTTTGTAATATAAAAAAGATGCGTGTGTAAGGTTCGTTGGTAAATGAAATTGTATTAGCGATTCGACAAGTAATATCGACTTACCGAAAAAGATGACAATAAAAAATAGGCTGTTCCACAAAAGAAACAGCCCACTTCTCTCTTTATTTCTTTAAAGGTGTTACCGTCCAATACGTAATAACACGCCAAATCCATTCTAGTGGACCCATTTTAAAGATTTTCATCCAAATCACACTAAACACAATTTGAATTGCGTAAATTGCGATACATACATATAACGTCTGCATGTACGTTAAGTTTTCTGCAAAGTTAAAGACACTTCCTGCGATTAAAATCATTGCAGTTTGTCCGATATAATTTGTTAAAGCCATACGACCGTAATATTTCAGTGGCGCTAATACTGTTTGAACTGGTTTTAATTGAAGTAATAAAATTAATGCTCCCACGTAGAAAGCTGAAATAATCGGTCCCACTGTAACACCAATTTTTAAAAATTGGCCTGCAGCATCCATTGTTCCGTCTTCATTCATTAGTATCATATTTACAAATGGATCAGCAGGCACGTGTCCGTATTGATACCATACAGCTACGACACTTAAAACAAACATAATACCTGTAAAAATAGCGACTTTCTTTATATTTTGCGCAAGATTTTCAAATACACGATATTGTCCTGCAGCCAGCCCTAATAAAATTAAGCCGAGTGGTAATAGTTCTTTAACACCCATTATGCTAAAGGCAATTGTTAAAATAAGGCCTATAACTAGGTTCACTTCTTTTTTCGCTTTATAAAACGGTAAAACAAGTAACCCGCAAATTGCGTATAACGCTAGTGCTTCTCCAGGCTGAAACATTTGATGAATCAAACCGAAAATAAATAGTGCAACTAAGCGGCGGAAAAATAAAACATACCCATTTTTCCCTTTCGCAATTGCTCTAGAGATAAAGATATAGAATCCCACTCCAAATAAGAATGAGAAGATTGAGAAGAAACGACCTTCTACAAATAAGTATAAAAATCTTTGATAGCTAGCATCCACTGTATTAGGATCTGGAATTTTAATGTTAAGTAGTGCGAGAATATTTACTAAAATAATCCCCAGTAGTGCAAAGCCACGAATGTAATCTAACTCATCAATTCGTTTGTTTGTAATATTGTTCCCCATAAAGCAACTCCTTGTATAAAATTTAATCCTTCCTTACTCTACTGGAGAAAACGGCTCGCAACTATCGACAAACCTTACAGAAATCTTACATTATTGTAATATAATAAAATAAAACCAGGTCATATTGCGACCTGGTCTACTCTGATTGCTTCGATCTTTGAGGTTGTCCCTTTTTACTGTTACGCTGTTTCACTTGAACAACTGGATCAAGCTCATTCGAAAACTCAGCGTTATGTCCATTTTGCGTTTTTTGCTCTGGGTTATTTTGATCTGAACGTTTCGCCATTACATTCACTCCTTATTAGCGCGGTGTAATAATCATTTGATGTTGCAATTGGCGAATTGCCATACGTGCTCTATTTAATTGCTCACGTTGCTCATCATTCGCATGTTGCTGCATCGTTTGTAAATCGTTATATGCTTGTTCTAATTGTAATTGCGCATCTGAATACTCCATCGTATTGTAATGCTCTTGTCTCATACCTTGGTCTAATTGTTCTTTCGCATATTCCACCGCTTGTTCCGCTTGTGTAATATACGATTCAAGTGATTGACGCTCTGCCATAATTGTCCCTCCTTGCTTCAATTCCCCTTTAGTGTGTCCCTTCCATATGAACCTTATGAGTATGTTATAATGGATTTTGTTTCATTTTGACTCGGCTTAGGAGGGAAAGTAATGAAGGTTCAAAACCCTTTTCCATATACAAACGACAATAAACGTTATCACACATGGAATTACCATTTACGAAATGAATTTGGTGAAAAAATCTTTAAAGTTTCATTAGACGCTGGCTTCGATTGTCCGAACCGTGACGGTACAGTTGCTTATGGCGGGTGTACATTTTGCAGTGCTGCTGGATCTGGTGACTTCGCTGGCGATCGCCGCGATGATGTTATAACGCAATATCATGAAATGAAAGAAAAAATGCGCTCAAAGTGGAAAGATGGAAAATGTATCGCTTATTTTCAGGCTTATACAAATACACATGCACCACTTGAAGTGTTAAAAGAAAAATTCGAACCGCTTCTAGCAGAAAAAGACGTTGTCGGTCTTTCTATTGCGACTCGTCCAGATTGTTTACCAGACGATGTCGTTGAATATTTAGCGGACTTAAATAAACGCACGTACCTTTGGGTTGAGCTCGGACTACAAACTGTTCATGAACGAACTGCAAATCTTATTAATCGTGCTCACGATTATCCTTCTTACGTTGAAGGCGTAAATAAATTACGTAAACATGGCATTCGAGTTTGCTCTCATATTATTAACGGTCTTCCTCTTGAAGATTACGACATGATGATGGAAACAGCTCGTGAAGTAGCGAAACTTGACGTACAAGGAATTAAAATCCACTTACTTCACTTATTAAAAGGAACGCCAATGGTGAAGCAATATGAAAAAGGACAATTAGAATTCCTTTCTCTTGAAGATTACGTAAGTCTCGTTGTTGACCAACTTGAAATTATTCCAGAAGACGTAATTGTGCACCGCATCACAGGTGACGGTCCACCTGATTTAATGATTGGCCCAATGTGGAGCTTAAATAAATGGGAAGTATTAAATTCCATCGATGCAGAATTTGTACGCCGCGGAAGCTGGCAAGGAAAATATGCAAATGAGGAGAAACAAAAATGAAATTAGAACGTGTATTACCGTTTGCTCGCTCACTTCTGCAAACGGCAGTAAAAGAAGGCGATTACGCTGTAGATGCAACTTTAGGAAACGGTCATGACACTTGCTTCCTAGCTGAAATCGTTGGAGATAACGGAAAAGTATTTGGATTTGATATTCAAAAAGAGGCAATTGAAAGCTCAACAACTCGTCTAAAAGAAAAAGAACTTTTCGAACGTACTGTTTTAATTCATGATAGCCACGATACACTTCTATCCGTATTACCAGAAGATGCAAAAGGAAAAGTAACAGGCGCAATTTTTAACTTAGGTTACCTTCCTGGCGGAGATAAGCATATCGTTACAAAACCGAACTCAACAATCTCAGCGATTGAGCAATTATTAGAAGTAATGGCGCCTGAAGGTATCATCGTCCTTGTCATTTACCACGGACATCCAGAAGGACAAGTAGAACGCGACGCTGTACTTACATTTGCAGAAGAATTAGACCAAAAACAAGCACACGTACTGCGATACGGCTTCATTAACCAACAAAATAACCCGCCATTTATTGTGGCGATTGAGAAACGATAAATGGCGGGTTTTCCTGCCTGGTAAATAGCGGGATAATTATATCAACGATTTTTCAATTATATCTATCGTAATGCCGGATATATCAACGATTTTTTCAATATATCTATCATAACTTACAATATATCAACGATTTTTCAGATATATCGATAATTCGACAAAACATACCAAAAAAAGACGTGCACTCATTGCACGTCTTTTTGTTATTCTCCTATATAATGGATATATACAATATTTGAAGAAAGAAGGATAGAACTTTGCTAGTAGAACTAAGGGGAATTCAAAAGAAGTATGGCAAATCACTTATACTAGACAACATTGATTTATCCATTCCAGAAGGAGAAGCGCTCGCTATTATTGGCGGGAACGGGACTGGAAAAAGTACGCTACTCAAAATAATTGCAGGATTTATTTCACCTACGGCAGGGACACTTCAAAGAAAAGAACATATACAAATCGGCTATGTACCTGAACATTTTCCTGAAGGGATTCGTTTTACATTAGAAGATTATCTATATCATCTCGGCCACATCCACGGTTTATCAACAAAATATTTAAAAGATAAAATTCCGATGCTTCTTGAATCTTTTCATTTACATCATGCAAGACATTCTGTTGTACGAAACTTTTCAAAAGGTATGAAACAAAAAACAGGCATCTTACAAGCATTACTTACAGATGTCCATTTATTAATTTTAGACGAACCGCTTTCTGGGCTCGATCCTAACTCCCAACAAGAATTAGAACATATTTTACTCTCATTAAAACAACAAGGTATATCTGTACTCTTCACATGTCACGAAAAACAACTACTAGAAAACTTTGCCGATAGAATTGTGACGTTAGCAAATCATACAATCACAACAGATACCTTTGTACAAAAAGGGGCAGAACAAGTCTATATTGAAGCAATCGTTTACGACACATTTTCAGTGATAGAACTACGGAAACAATTAGGTTTTATACACGTTGTACACAATTCAAATCAAAACCTTATTCAATTACAAATCGAAAAAGAATATACAAACGAAATACTTCAGTTTTTATTACATAAAAAAGCATCTATCACACTGCTACAACCTAACTTTTAAATCGAAAGAAGGTTTATTATGTTCGCGCTTATTCGTTACCATTTTCTCGACTACACAAAATCGTATAAGTACGTCCCTCCTATTGCGATGTACTGCATGAGCTTACTTTTTGTATATACATATAAACCAACTCCTATTGTACCGACATATTTAGAAACAGCACTCGCGCTATATTTATTATCTGCCTGGATTACGGTCACAATTTTTCATACTGAAGACCCTGTACAAGAGCAAATCACTATTTCACACACAAATAACATTTCAGCATTATACGTTGGTAAATATATTACAGCTCTTCTCATTTGTACTGTGTTATCTTTTATATCCGTAATCTATCCCATTATTTTGCAAATGTTTAATGAAAAAATGACAGTTTCTTTATTTCTAGTCGGATTTCTCGCTCACATGTCTTTCTCTATACTAGGAATTTCAATCGCAACATTATTTACTAGAAATATGATTCAAAAAGCAAGCACTGCTTGGCTTAGCCTTATATTTATATTACTTATAACGATCGCCTCCATTCAGTTTAAAAAAGAGTTGCTATGGTTTTTACCACCTGTCGAAAGCTTTCTAATGCTTGGACAATACAAATATAATATACTTACTCACACTTTATGGCTCACAGCTTGGGCTATCGTATATTCATTTTTATTACTTACTTTATTTCTTTTTCTCGTCCGCAAAAAACGTTTTTAATTACCTATTAAAGGAGACGAAGCAATGATCGGAATACTAGCAGGAATGGGGCCAAAATCAACTGGACCATTCGTCGATACGGTTGTAGCAAGGTGCCAAACAATATACGGAGCAAAGCATGATATGGAATTTCCTCATATGATGATTTATTCGTGCCCAACACCGTTTTACATGGATCGCCCTATTGATCACGAGGCGATGAAAAAAGCGATTATTGCAGGGACACAAAAACTCGAAAGCACTGGCGTAGACTTTATCGCTATGCCTTGTAATACGGCGCATCTTTATTTTGAAGAATTACAGCGTTCTCTTTCTATTCCGATTTTAAATATAGTCGATGAAACGTTACAAGCAATTCCTGAAAATGCAAAAAGGGTCGCTCTTCTCGCAACAGAAGCGACAACTCAAGCTGGGCTTTATCAAGACGGGATTGCAAAGCGTAATATAGAATACATTCATCATGAAAAATGGCAGGAGATGATTAATCACATTATTACTTATATTAAAAATGGAGAAGTTGAAGCAGCTCGCCAATTATGGAGTGCTCTCGTTGTACAGTTGAAAGATGAAGTAGATACCGCAATTATTGCATGTACCGATTTGAATGTGGTGGCGAGTGAGGATTTTGTTGATTCCTCTCAATGTCTTGCTGAAGCGGTTGTTAGAATGTATGTAGAAAATATAAGGAGGTCCCAATGAATATACCTTTTGAAATGGGATACACATTTGACGAAAACCTTAGAGAAGAACCTTTATCCCTTGCTGAAATGAAGCAAGGGATTGTGTTTTTGAAAGAGCATTTACAGGAAGGATCGTTATATGGAAAAAACTGCGGATTAATCGGTGTTTATGAACGAATCGCTGGCAACCTTCCTGAAAGTAAGTATTACTTACAGGAAGCAATTGCATATTATACAAATTTAAATAATAAAGAAGGACTCTTTGTTAACAAACTACGTCTCGCACACACATACCATTGGGAACAAAATTTCCATACGGCAAATACACTATTTACCGAACTTCAACATATGTTGCCGAACGTTCCTACTTATAAAGACTTCTTCTACCAACATTACGGAAAAAGTAAATTAGATGAGGGTGACTTCCACACCGCCCTTACTTATTTTCAAAAGGCACTTCAAATTAGGCTACAAAAAGGAAATGAAGAGCTAATTCATTCAACTAAGCTTTGCATTGCGTATTGTATGTCTCACCGATAAAATCTGCCCTAAAAACTTTTAACTTTCTTCACAATTCTTTCAAAGTAATCACACTTAATCTCGCTATATTAAATAAGTAGTTATTCATATAGGGAAGGTTAGGGGAACTGAAAGTATGAAAGTAAATCGTTCGCTTCATTATATTTTTTGGCGTTGGCATTTTTATGCTGGGCTTTTTATTACGCCGCTTCTTATTACATTGTCACTGAGCGGAATTGGGTATTTATTTCGGGAAGAGGTTG
This sequence comes from Bacillus wiedmannii, assembly GCF_001583695.1. GTDB lineage: Bacteria > Bacillota > Bacilli > Bacillales > Bacillaceae_G > Bacillus_A > Bacillus_A wiedmannii. The sequence goes on from NZ_LOBC01000039.1 coordinate 220,103, forward strand.
AAGATTTCATCTATAAAGATTTATATTTTGGGAAGAGCGCCCAAACAGAGTCTATTTCGATGGCTGATTCGCTTTTCTTAACAGAGAAAAAATATCCACATTATAGTGTGGCGAAAATTAGTGAGTTTAATGGGGATTATAATACGAGGCTTACTATTGCAAATGAATATACTGGGCAACAAAAATATGTGTATTTAGATAGCAATAATCAAATTGTTGGAGATCAAAATGCAAGTGAAACGTTTGCCAATATAATGAGGGAATTACATAGTTCTCTTTTAGTTGGTGGTACTGTCGTTAACTACATTGTAGAGCTTGCGGCATGCTGGACAATCTTTTTAATTGTGACTGGATTGTGTATGAGTATACGCCAATTCAAAAACACACCAGCATCCAATAAGCGAGAAAAAGCAAAACGACGTCATTCTATTATCGGTATTATATTTACAATTCCACTCGTTCTGCTAGTCGCATCTGGATTGCCATGGTCAGGATTTATGGGTAACCAAATTTATAAAATCGCATCGTCGAATGAATCGATTGGATATCCAAAGTTGTATATGGCACCGCCTGAATCAAAGGTAAAAGAATTGCCATGGGCAACAAGAAAAGAAGCTCCTCCTGAATCGAATTCAAATGAACCGAAAGCAATTTCTGTCGATACATTACAAAAAGGAATTGAAATACAGAAGCCATATGTAATCTCACTACCGGCTGATCCGAAAGGTGTATTCACCGTTTCGAAATCGAGCGGTTCTGGTATTACGGGTATGCATGTCGCACCAAATGAAGAAATAACAGCTTACTTTGATCAATATAGCGGTGAACTCATTTCAAAAACGGACTATCGTGATTATGGATTATTTGCACAATGGTTCACTTACGGTATCCCGCTTCATGAAGGTCATTTATTCGGATGGCCAAATAAAATATTATGCTTACTAACGACATTATCTTTATTACTTCTCATTTATTACGGAATAAAAATGTGGTTAGCAAGAAAGCCGAAAGGAAAATTAGCAGCACCTCCAAAACAAAGAGATAAGAAAAGTATATTTGTTTTCTTTATCATGATGGTTATACTAGGCGCTGTCATGCCTTTATTCGGACTATCTGTGTTAGTTATTTTTGCGATTGAACTTCTTATATATGTATTTTCAAAAATACGGTCATAATGAAAAAGCATTTGTACTCCCGTGTACAAATGCTTTTTTATTTACTATTTTCTTTTTTTCTACCACTTATTAAAAAGACAATATCTACTATAATAATCAATGCAATGATAACTTGAGCTACATAATCCATCGTTGTCGGACCGCCAGCTTTATTCATCATCATATACATTCCAGTTATAAATGAAATGGAAAGTAGCACGAGTAATGTTACTTCAATATTGTCATATAGCTTTTGAAACAATCGCTTCATTTCCATCACCACCTTTACCATATTATAACAAAAAACCACTCTACATGAGTGGTTTTCTTCATCACTGCGCCATTTTCTTTCGGTACATCTTCCCGTTCCAATAGAAGAATCGTGAAGTGAGGCCTCCGTATTTTACAATGCGCCGTGCCATTTTGTGCATATTCTTTTGCGCTGATACTTTTTGGTCTGATAAGTAAATACCAAGTAACCCTCGGCTTATGAGACGATGAAACTTCGCATGAGGCAAATCACCAATGCTCTTCTCTGCTTCTTCTACAAAATGTTTCATACGATCTAATATAGCTTGCTCATTTTCATAATAACTACAGAAATTCAAATCCCCGCCGGCGCGGTCTTCTTCTTGATCGATGAAATAATCAAGTAAAATGTGAAGTCCTTGTACGTAAGGGAAATATCCTTGTCTAATTTTCGCAATATCTTCATCATGTAATTCATCATGAAAGGCATATGCTACAAGACAGAAGATTCCAAGCGTAGAACCAGCACATGCTGAAAATTCGAACCAACTCATCTCTGGTAAGTTTTCTTTATGTGCTTCAAACCATGTTTGTAAGCGTGGTTCTCTTTCTTCTAACTTCACGTGTTTATGAATTTGCAAATCACAATAATAACAAGCAAGTTCATGAAGAACAGGAGCAATTTTGTCATAGTGCTTCGTTTTCTTTAAAACATCTTGGCATGTTTCAACAAGTTCATCTAAATAGCCACCATCATCTTGATCATCACGATAACGATAATAATTACCGCCACCTTCTACTTCAGGTGATAAAGCCATTAACATGGACTCATGCAGCGCGGCAAAATCATTTGGATCAAGTGATGTACTGCGATCACATAAGTTATCTAAATAATCGCTAATCGTTTGATACGCTACGATAAAACGAATACATTCCTCTCGGTGTTCATTTGCTAATAGCGCTAAAATGCCACCGCCCTCGCAATGAAACGTTTTATTCTCAATACTTGCGATTGCCTGACTATGAAGCTCGTCATTCGGAATATGGTAGGCACGCTCTTTCCACATCGCTAGCTCATGGTGTACAACCGGAAACACATCACGGTATACTTTCGCCATGAGCGTTATGGGATTACTCGGTACGTTCACTTCTTCCTTCATCTCCTCTATTCAATGTACAAATAATTTACTTATTTGTTTCTATTATGTTATTGATGTGTATTTCAGTAAATGACTGAATATAATTCAAAATTTCATCACGCTCATACTCATTTAATAACTCATGATAACAATTCGGCCATTCTTTAAAAGCCTTATCACTTATTTTAACATTATCAAACCAAGTACGGACACGTATTTTATCTACAAGTTTATCCTCACAAGCTTGCATTAGCAAGAGTGGAACGTCTGGAAAATCGCCTATTTTTTTATGCGCAATTTCGATAGACTTAATCAATTCACTATACCAACGTACTGATACTTTGCGCAAGAACAATGAATCATTCTCCATCGCATCCCGAACTTCATGATTACGAGTTGACATTTCTACTGTAAGATTCGTTGCAAATTGCAATTTTGGAGCAATAACATTTAATATTTTTGAGACAGCTTGAAGCGGTGCAGAAGGTCCAGTCACTACCCCTAAGCAGGGTGAACTTAAAATAATGCCGTCTACATCTTCTCTCTTCGTTTCTTGCATCATACGAATGACAATAAGACCACCCATACTATGACCAAATAGAAAGATAGGTAACCTATACTTTCTTGCCTCTTTCACCCATAATTTAACTTCCTCTATGTATTCATCAAATGAATCAATATGTCCTCTATTTCTTGAAGTCGTTCCATGTGACGGAAGGTCCCCCATTACGACGTGGTAGCCGCTATGATTCCACATTTCCGCAACGGCTTCATAACGTCCGTGATATTCCATTGCGCCGTGCACGATAACAACGACAGCTTTCGCTTCCTCTGCTTCATAATTCCACATACGGCTCTCCTCCATTTCACTCTTTCTCATAATTTGATACACTAAAACTAGTCTCTAGGAAAGGAAGGCTTTACATGATATATCCTTACAAAGAAAAAAATCCGAAAATTGCGAGTAGTGCTTTTATCGCTGACTACGTAACCATTACAGGTGATGTGACAATTGGCGAAGAAGCAAGTATTTGGTTTAATACAGTCATACGCGGCGATGTATCACCAACAATCATCGGAGACCGAGTAAATGTACAGGACCAATGTACACTTCACCAAAGCCCACAGTACCCTCTTATTTTAGAAGATGATGTGACAGTTGGGCATCAAGTTATTTTACATAGCTGCCATATAAAAAAGGATGCTTTAATTGGAATGGGCTCTATTATATTGGATGGTGCTGAAATTGGCGAAGGAGCCTTTATCGGTGCTGGAAGCCTCGTTTCACAAGGAAAGAAAATTCCACCAAACACGTTAGCATTCGGTCGCCCAGCTAAAGTCGTTCGTGAGTTAACAGAGGAAGACCGTAAAGACATGGAGCGAATTCGCACACAATATGTTGAAAAAGGTCAATATTATAAATCACTACAAAAGTGATTTTACCGCTGCCATAATACTGGCAGCTTTTTTATAAAAAAACTAACTTTTTCTTTACAAAACATTATTACTCCCTCAATAAAATCTTATTAAAATAAAAGCTAATATCTCCATATATATGTAAACGAGGGAGGAGAATTTTCATGAAGGTCAGTGGACTGTATAAAATAGAATGTTACATTTTCAAAGGAATTAACCGATACTTTGATCAAAAAACGTTAAATATCTTTTTCAGCAATATTACTCATATCGGTGGCGCGACTTTCTCCATTGCACTCACACTGTTCTTTTTAATTTTCGCAAAGGGAACTTTGCACCAAGCTGCAATCGCAACTGCTATTTCGTTAGCAATTAGCCATATTCCTGTGCAAATATTAAAAAGATGGTATCCGCGAAAACGTCCTTATTTAACAATTCAGGATGCAAAATATCCAGTCCATCCATTAAAAGACCACTCTTTCCCGTCTGGTCATACAACAGCCGTTTTCTCTGTCTTTATTCCATTTATTTGCTATAATCCAAACTTATTTGTTTTTCTATTACCGTTAGCATTATGCGTTGGTATTTCTCGCATTTATTTAGGGCTTCACTATCCGTCTGATGTATTCGTCGGTATGTGCCTCGGCACTTGCTCTGGCATCATCTCTTTTTATCAATTCATCCCACTTTTCACATAAAGGAGTGATATGATGAGAGTCGCCATTTTTACCGATACTTTTACGCCACAAGTCAACGGGGTTGCGAAAACATTAGAACGATTAACACGTTACTTTCAGAAAGAAAAGATCGCCTATTCTGTTTTCGCCCCTCAGCATACAGCTGAAGATAATTTCGTAGCGAATGTGAATAAGATGAGAAGTATCCCGTTAACAATATTATATCCAGAATGTCGTTTTTCTTTTCCTACTCCGCGCATTAAACGTGAACTTCTTTCCTTTCAACCTGACATTATTCACATTGCCACACCTTTCAACATGGGACTTTGTGGATTGTATTATGCAAAAAAGTTAAACATCCCAGTTGTCGGTTCTTATCATACTGATTTCGATGCTTATTTACGCTACTACAAAATTGAATTTCTCTCTAATATGCTTTGGAACTATTTAAAGTGGTTTCATAGTCATATGCAAAAAAATTTCGTTCCATCCCCTGAAACATTACATCAATTAAAAAATAAAGGCTTTCAGGCCCTCTCTATTTGGGGACGGGGTGTAGATTGCACACTCTTTCATCCAACTTACAATACAGACCTATTCCGAAAAAAATATAATATTACAGCGAAGTATGTCCTTTCCTATGTTGGACGAATTGCTCCTGAAAAAGATATTGATACGTTGCAAAATCTTATCGTTAAATTAGCACATACTCGAAACGATATTCATTGGCTTATAGCAGGAGACGGTCCCCTAGCAACAAGTCTTCGTGAAGCTGTTCCGAAAACAAATGTCACGTTTACTGGATATTTACAAGGCGAGGATTTAGCTGAAGCATATGCTTGTTCTAACATCATGGTATTTCCATCAGCTACTGAAACATTCGGAAATGTTGTACTTGAATCACTTGCATGCGGCACACCTGTCATTGGTGCAAATAGTGGCGGGGTTAAAAACATCATTACAGATGGAAAAACGGGAGTTCTTTGTCCGCCCAAAAATGATGATTCATTTCTATCATCCATTTATTCTTTATTGCAAAATGAAGAAAAACTTGAGCAGATGGGAATAGCAGCTTCATCTTATGCGAAATCAAAAAGCTGGGATGAGATCTTTCGTGGCTTACTTAACCAATATGAAGAAGTCCTTCAGCATAACGCATCAGAGTTGCTTGCTTAAATAGAAAAACTCCCTTCAAAACGAAGGGAGTTTTTTACACAGTTGTAAAATTTACTTAAATGAATGATACACAAGGTTAAATATCATATTATTTCTATATTCATTATAGCAAAAACAAACATAAACAAACAGACTTGTAATAAAAACCCATAAAAATTAATATATGGTTATACACTATTTTAACTGTATGATGATTTTAAGAATTCCCCTTAAAATCAACTTACTCACATACCTTTATACAGGAATTGTTCCCCAATTTCTGTATATCAAAAAAACCTTTCATTCATTTGAAAGGTCTTTTTGAGCCTGCACATATTCTTCTTTCGTATTTACATTTATAAACCAATCCGCATTCGCTTGTACATCTTCACCAGCAACATATTTCACATTGCATTGTGATAAAAGTTGGCCCATACTTCTTTTTTCTTCTTGAAGCAAAGCATAAATCTTTTCTTTCACACGGTTATGATATGCTGCAAGTAACGGTTGTTTTCTTCCATTAATAATAGGTACAACCGCATCATATTCATTGCTCGTTTGCTCTAATAAAATGGTAAACCATTCATGCGAAACATTTGGCGCATCGCAAGGCATAATAGCATACCAGTCTGCTTCTATGTATTCCATACCTGATACAATCCCAGCAAGTGGTCCGTTTCCTTTGTAGTGCGGAATATCTTCTATAACAGGAACTTGTACGAATTGCTCTACTCGCTCTTTTATATCGGGGTGACTAATGACTACAACTTCTTGCAAAGTACTTGTCATCACTTTCACAATATGCTCAACGAAAGTAGTCCCCTTCCAAATTGCTAACGCTTTCGGCTCACCGAATCTACTCGACATACCGCCTGCTAATACAATTCCAGCCCATTTACTCATTGGCGATGCAGCTCAAATGTAATATGACCTAATTCCGGCAAAATTAATTTATTCATCGCAAGGCGAACTGCTCCGCTAGACCCTGGCATTGAAAAGACAACTTTGCGCCCAATTGTACCGCCAATTGCTCTACTTAACATAGCGCTGCTTCCGATATCTTCTAAATAACTAATCATACGGAACAACTCACCAAACCCAACAATTTCTTTATCTAATAGCGCTGATACCGCTTCAATCGTTACATCACGTTTCGTAATACCAGTACCGCCATTTGTTAATACAACATCTACGTCTTCCCGATGATAACCAGCTAACACTGCTTGCTGAATACTCTCTTTATCATCTTTTACAATTTCATAAGAGGTCACTGTATGCCCTGCCTCTTTTAACAATTCATGTAATAGTTGTCCACTCTTATCTGTCTCTTCCGTACGTGTATCGGAAATCGTCACGATTTTGCAGCGCACTTCTTTTGGCGCTTGTTTTTTATGTTCAGTTACGCTCATTTTTTATCTTTCCTTTCATTTTCTTGTAAAATTATGTATGAAGCAAAGAATTCAACATGATACAATATAAGTATATTTATCCATATAAAGGATCTTTACATGATTCAAAATATAAAACGATACGTACCCATTATACCATTCCTAATTATATTATCCCTTTTTCAATGTATCGCTTACGAATTCGATATTAACTTTTTAAAATTGCATGTACTTTTGCCTGATGGTGGTATTCGTTACTATTTGACTAGCACATTAATTCCTCTCACACTTGCCTATATAATAGATTTTATTTTTAAACGTTCTATCTCTAAATAAGGAGGTCTACATATTATGGAACTTTATAAAAAATTAACAACAACATTTATCCTCTTATTTGTCGCTTCAATCACTGTCGGCTTTTCCTTAAAAAGCGCAATCCAATACGCTACATTAGTAAGTATTATATTCGCAACACTATTTTTACTCAGCAGTGCCTTTTGCGCGGGTAAAGCACGTCAAATGAAAGGTTGATTACATATGTTCCAGAAGAAACCAATCCTTTGTAAATCATGTGAAAAAGAAATACAAACGTATGAAAAAGCATGGATTCATATGCCCTTTCCAGCAAGTGGTATGACTAATATGAAAAAGTATATTGAGCTAGACGGCGAAGTGTATTGTAGCTCATGCATTCAAATTAGAAGTAAAACAAAATAAAAAAAGCTTTGCGCTCACCGCGCAAAGCTTTTTTTCATATATTATAGACCAGCTTGCTCTTTTAAAGCTGCAGCTTTGTCTGTACGTTCCCATGTTAGGTCTACATCAGTACGTCCGAAGTGGCCGTAAGCTGCTGTTTGTTTGTAAATTGGGCGACGTAAGTCTAGCATTTTAATAATACCAGCTGGGCGAAGATCGAAGTTGTTACGAACTAGTTCTACTAGTACGTCTTCAGATACTTTACCAGTCCCGAATGTATCAACTGAAATTGATACTGGTTGTGCTACACCAATTGCGTATGCAAGTTGTACTTCTGCTTTGTCAGCAAGACCAGCTGCTACGATGTTTTTCGCAACATAACGAGCTGCATATGCTGCAGAACGGTCAACTTTCGTTGCATCTTTACCAGAGAATGCACCGCCACCGTGGCGAGCGTATCCACCGTAAGTATCAACGATGATTTTACGTCCTGTTAAACCAGCATCACCTTGTGGTCCACCAATTACGAAGCGGCCAGTTGGGTTAATGAAGAATTTCGTTTCTCCATCCATTAATTCTGCTGGAACTACAGCTTTAATTACATGCTCTTTTAAATCGCGATCGATTTCTTCCCATGTAACATCTGGATGATGCTGTGTAGAAATTACGATTGTATCTACACGTACAGGTTTACCATTTTCATCATACTCAACTGTAACTTGCGTTTTTCCATCCGGACGTAAGTATGATAATGTGTCATCTTTACGTACTTCAGTTAAACGGCGAGCTAATTTGTGAGCAAGCGAGATTGGAAGTGGCATTAATTCTTGTGTTTCATTACATGCGAAGCCAAACATTAAACCTTGGTCTCCCGCACCAATTGCCTCAATCTCAGCGTCAGTCATTAGACCTTCGCGTGCTTCTAGCGCTTGGTCAACACCCATAGCGATGTCAGCAGATTGCTCATCGATAGATGTTAAAACTGCACAAGTTTCTGCATCGAATCCGTATTTTGCGCGTGTGTAACCAATGCCTTGAATTGTTTCACGAACGATTTTTGGAATATCTACGTAAGTAGAAGTCGTAATTTCCCCCGCTACCAATACTAAACCAGTTGTTACAGTTGTTTCACAAGCTACACGTGCATTTGCGTCCTTTGATAAGATCGCATCTAAAATTGAATCAGAAATTTGGTCACAAATTTTATCTGGATGTCCTTCAGTTACAGACTCAGATGTGAACAGATGACGTTTTTTTGTCATGTGGTAAACCTCCCTACAGTAATTGTATATATTGTACGGAACTCATCCTTAATTTGCCACAAACTGCGACATACATTTATTCTCCCACACAAGCATACAGAAAAACCTTTCCTACTTTACATAGAGGAAAGGTTTAATTTGCTACTTGCATACTGCTTTTTGCCCTTTGCTCTTATCGTTCGAGACCGTTAGCCTCGCACAGGTTTTAGCACCTATTCACCTGTATTTACCACTACAAATGAGGTTGCTGGGCTTCATCGGGCCTGTCCCTCCGCCAGCTCGGGATAAGAGAGTATCCGTCCCAACCTATACTAAAGAAATGATATTCATTTGTCAATTAATATTCACATTTTCCTGAAAGTTTTTCTCAATACGCCTGGAATGAAATATTAATAAGGAAATAATACATTCACACAAACAAAAAGAAATAAATAGTATACATTATTTATATAATTGTGTTATACTCTTGTTGGGGATTACGAGAAATATTTCATTAAATGAAAAGGATGGTATATAAATATGAGTACTGTGAATGTCCAAATTGGTTTACACGAATTATTGAACGGAAGCAATGCACAGATTCAACTAAGTGTTCCGCAATTAGTGGAAAAAGTATTAATGCGAAATGAAGGGAAATTAACTTCTACTGGTGCCGTTTCTGCTTCAACAGGAAAATATACAGGACGTTCTCCTAAAGATAAATTTATTGTGAAAGAAGCATCGGTTGCTGACAAAATTGCTTGGGGAGCAGTGAATCAGCCGATCTCTGAAGAACATTTTAATAAATTATATACTAAAGTTTTAGAATACTTAAAAGAAAAAGAAGAGTTATTCGTCTTCAATGGATTTGCAGGCGCTGACCGCAATTACCGCCTACCAATTCAAGTTATTAACGAATATGCATGGCACAATTTATTTGTACATCAATTATTTATTCGTCCAACTGAAGAAGAATTAACAACTCATGAATCAGAGTTCACAATTGTTTCTGCACCGAATTTCAAAGCTGATCCAGCTGTTGACGGTACAAACTCTGAAGCATTCATTATGGTTTCATTCGAAAAACGTATCGTACTAATTGGTGGTACAGAATACGCTGGAGAAATGAAAAAATCAATCTTCTCTATTATGAACTTCTTACTACCTGAACAAGATATTCTTTCTATGCATTGCTCTGCAAACGTAGGTGAAGAAGGCGACGTAGCACTATTCTTCGGTTTATCTGGAACAGGTAAAACAACATTATCTGCTGATCCACACCGTAAATTAATCGGTGATGATGAGCATGGTTGGTCTGATAACGGTGTATTCAATATTGAAGGCGGTTGCTACGCAAAATGTGTAAACCTTTCTCACGAGAAAGAACCACAAATTTTCGATGCAATCAAATTTGGATCTGTTTTAGAAAACGTTATCATTAATAACCAAACGCGTATCGCAGACTATAACGATACTACTTTAACAGAAAATACTCGTGCTGCATACCCTATGCATGCGATCGACAATATCGTACTGCCAAGTGTTGCTGGACACCCAAATACAATCATTTTCTTAACTGCTGATGCATCTGGCGTATTGCCTCCAATCAGTAAGTTATCAAAAGAACAAGCTATGTATCATTTCTTAAGTGGTTACACTAGTAAACTAGCAGGAACAGAGCGCGGCGTTACATCTCCGCAAGCAACATTCTCAACTTGCTTCGGTTCACCATTCTTACCACTTGATGCATCTCGCTATGCTGAAATGCTTGGTGAAAAAATTGAGAAACACGATGCGAAAGTATTCTTAGTAAACACTGGCTGGACTGGTGGCGAATACGGCATTGGTAAACGTATGAACTTAGGTTACACTCGTGCAATGATTCAAGCAGCATTAAGCGGCGAACTTGCGAAAACTGAAACAGCTAAACATGACATCTTCGGTCTTGAAGTTCCACTTCACGTACCAGGTGTACCTGACGAAGTGTTAATGCCTGAACAAACTTGGGCTGATAAAGCTGCTTATAAAGAGAAAGCAATCGAACTTGCAAGCGAATTCAAAGAGAACTTCAAAAAGTTCGACAGCGTTTCTGAAGATATTATTAACTTAGGCGGTCCAATCGCTTAAGTACAAACTTTCTGTTGGAATAACCCTTTTACTCATATGAATAAGTGTCGTGTAACCGTAAAGTTTCGCGTACTCACCGGCAAAACCCAATGCGGCTTAACGGTTATACACACTTACATAAAAAAGAAGCTTACGTTTTTAACGTAAGCTTCTTTCTATATCTTCTCTCTTCATCTGTGACTTAGTTCATGAAATTACAGAAAATTCATTTTATATTCATTCATTCATTATTATTTTTTTATGATACAATTTACATATGCAGGAAAGGATGAGGCCTATGAAAAATTTTTCTCGTACAGGAAAAATTTTATTCAGTTACGGAGCGATCCAAATGTTTTGGGGACTTGTGATGCTTAATGTTAATTTATTTGAGCATACAAGTGAAACGATAAAATATATTATTCTAATTACCGGAATAATTTGTTGTATTATATCCACCTTTTTTAAAAAACATAAGAGTCATACTAATACGTGATTTCATGTTAGCTTATAGGAAGCAGAAACCTGTATTTTATGCAAAATTATGCTTCCTATTGTAACTACCCCTCGCCGGTCCCTCTATTCCATCTAAAAAGAGGCTTTTCATCTTTTTAGCTCTTTGTTAATTCTTCCTCATCTTTCATACTATAGTAGCCTAAATTCACAACGATTAAGAAATAACCACCCAGAATCCCTACTGCAAATGCCCACATAACCATGTGGTGCTCAATTTCGTACATAATAACAGCGCCCAAAATGGCAGCTGCAAAACGATTAAACATACCGAGCGTCGGTGCTTTCGTTTTCTTTACGATACTATCTCCAAGCTTCTCAATTCGTCTCCCTAAAAGCCAAACACAATACATACTTACGATAAGTCCAATTCCAGCACCTAGAAAATGAGCTGAAAACGGTGTTAACATCCAGCCTAGTAAAAGAAAACCTAGTAAATAATACGATTGAATTTTAAACGATCTTAATGACATACTAATCATGCTGTTCTCCTCTTCAGTAATTTTTATCTATCCAACAAAAGCTGTATAACTCATTTCTTTCGAGTTCATACTACTTAAAATTCATTTCACTCAAATTAAAAACAACATAAACAGTGTGTTTATGTTGTTTAAATGTTTTCAGGAAATAATATTATACAAGATTTCAAACATCATATTCTCATAATTTGTGACGTTTTTCCAAACATTTTTCGTCCATTTATGAAAAAAGTGATATCAATTTCTGAACATACGGATATGATGTAATAAGTACACAAATAAAGGGGGCGTCTAATGATTTATTTTTTAATGGCTCTCATTCACCTCATTATCCCTGCACTTATTGGACTTTCATTGTATTGGTACACGAAAAATCATAGTATTTTCTACGCTGTCCTCGGTGTTCTTCTTCCAGGTATTATTCTTATCACACTCTTCCGTATTCCATTTTTAAACTTAATTCCACTTATTACTGCTATCTTATTTCTCGTCTTCTTACCAAAAATAAAAAAATAGGAAAGCAGATCATAGATGATCTGTTTTCCTATTTTGATATAGGTTCCCTCGCAGTAGAATGAATTTTTACTTTCTCTGATTTCACAAACCATAGACCGAAGAAAATAATAATTCCACCGATTATTTGTTGAAATGATACATATTCATTTGCCCATACAGCTGCAAATAAAACAGCTACAAGTGGTGTTATATACATATATACCATCGTATGTGATGCGCCAATTTTTTGAATACCAACATACCACATCACTAAACCAAATACTGTTACAAAGAAAATGGAATATAGTAAAGCGAATAGTGTCATTCCATGTGTAATGTGAAATGGCATTATAAATACATGTGGTCCACTTAACAATAAAAGCGGAATCGCGCCAACTAATGCTGACCATGCGGTAACACGTAGTGCTGAATATTTTTTAATTAATGGACCTGCTAAAACAGGATAAAGCCCCCAGCATATTGATGTAATAAGTCCAATTCCGTTACCATAAAAAGAACTAGCCAGCGAATGCCCTGCTATTAAAACTAATGCTGCCCCACCAAAAGCAATGATAGAGCCGATGACCTTTCTAGAAGAAAACTTTTCTTGTTTCAAAAAAATAGCAAATACAGTTGTAAAAATAGGTGAAATAGAAATGAGTAAAGAGGCATTTGTAGCGGACGTATATTTGACAGTTTCCATAAATAATGTTTGATACAGTACAATACCTACAACACTAACGATGATTAATCTAGGTATATCATTTCGTTCCATATAAACCGACTTTTCAATAAAAAATGTAAGGAGTAACATAAGCGGTGCCGCCGATATCATCCGAAGTGCAGTAAACTCAATTGCTGTAAATTCTAAAAGTCCATATTTAGCAATCGTAAAATTAATCCCCCAAATAATAACGACACTTAAAATTAATAACTCCATCCCCCATTTTCTCATGCGTATCCCCTCCGCAAATAAAATTATACAGAAAATTCAATCACATGTACATTTCATTATGTGAAAAAATCTTTGTATTGTATGGAGAGGTTTTCTTTGTTTAGTACATGAAATTATATCAGCGACTTAGACAATAAAAAAAGATGGTCCAAAAATATTTTGGAACCACCTTTTCTTTCTTATACTCGAACGTGTAACTTCATATTTGGATTATAAAATTGGCTTGGGCTCTTCAGCTGAAAAGTTCCTCCAACTTCATGCCAATCAACTGTTAACTTATCATCCATAAATACAAGCTTTGTGCGATCTGCGATAAAATTCATTACGCTAGATTCGATATCCACATCGCGCTCATCTTTTTCTGCTACAGCTACTAAATCGATAATTCCGCTCATGACACAACCACAACCCTCATTATCGTAAAATAACTTTATATATTTCGTTTCATCCGGAATCATATCCATAATCTTTTTATATGCGGCTTCTGTTACAGTAACGTACATATGTTAATGCTCATCCTTTCTCGTATCATTCATATATTGTACCACTATTTTTCTAAAACATTGTATACAGAAAATTAAGACTAATATACAATATATGTCATAAAGGAGGTTGTATCACTTATGTTCAAATTACTGCGATACCCCATCTTCTTAGGGCTACTCGGTAGCTTTTTTATTTCTAGCGGAATGGTATTACAACATATACTTCCCTATTCTCCTTCTATTGGCTGGATTTCTTTTAAGCAGGAAAAACAAGCATGTCACTCATCGTTAAATCTAGCACATTTCTCCCCTATTTTTGAAATCTAGACATACAATACAATCGAACACACAAAAATATAAAATTCATACTATGTATATAGTGGTTCTATTTTTAAAACTAGTTTTTCAAAATATAGAAAGGAGAACATACATGTACCCACGTAATTGTTTTAGTTGCGACGGCAGACGCAATAGTGGCTCTACCGGAAACACTGGGCCCACTGGTAGCACCGGACCTACTGGGCCTACCGGTATTACTGGACCTTCCGGGAACACCGGACCCACTGGAAGTATTGGACCTACTGGTTCTGCTGGGCCTTCCGGAGCTGGTTTCCAAAGTACTACCGCCTTTAGTCTAGCAGCCGCTCCCACCTATAAAAAAGGACAAGTTGTCACTTATACGAGCAGCGGCTATGTTGTAAAAAAAGATGCACCTCAAGGGTTTCCGAATATATCTCCGGATTATATCGTATTAGTAGAAAGTGGACCTACAGGTAATACTGGACCCACTGGGAACACCGGACCTTCTGGTAGTACTGGATCCACTGGGAACACTGGACCTTCCGGCATCACCGGACCTTCTGGGAACACTGGATCTACCGGCATCACCGGACCTACTGGGAACACTGGATCTACCGGCATCACCGGACCCACTGGGAACACTGGATCTACTGGTAGTACCGGGCCTACTGGGAACACTGGATCTACTGGTAGTACCGGGCCTACTGGAATTGCCGGCAGTGCATCAGCAAAAAGTATTGTTTTTCAAGGAACAAATGCTGGTTTTCAACGTATAGCAGGTTCTCCTGGCATTGACTCCAACGTTATTCCATATGTCACTGCTGGGACCGGTAGCATAGTTGGGTTTGCTGCGTCTATAAATGTAAATAACTTACCTGCTGCTGTTTATACGATTGATATTTGCAGGAATGTCCCGACAAACCTCACTGCCCCCACTTCTAGTTACATCCTATCTACTATTACCTTAACTATTACTGACAAAATCACCGGAACTATAATATTTTCCATTAAACCGACGGATACTGGAGCAGGACAAATTCAAGTGTTTAATCCTAATCCAGCAGTAGGTCCCGCTACTGTAACTTGGACTAGCATTACAACTGGAAACTCAGTTTCGAGAGGAGATGCTATATCCCTTTATATTAACCCTGGAATTACTGCCAGTGCTGTATATTCTATTTTTCTAATCACTGATATATAGTTCCCTCTTAAAAGTCGTTTATTTAACAAAAAGGAGATCACTCTCAAATAAGTAATCTCCCTTTTAAAAATAGTTTTTCATGATATCGGCAATATAACCTTCACAGTCGTTCCAATCCCAACTTCACTTTCAAAACTCATTTTACCGTTGTGGTCTTTAATAATTTTTTCTGTAACTACTAAACCTAAACCTGTTCCCGTTTCTTTTGTTGTGTAAAAAGCTTCATTTAGCTTCGGAATTTTGTCTTTTGGAATACCGCAACCTTCATCCTTAACTTGAACAATGATTGCATCTTCTACAGTCACTTTAATCGTAATCGTTCCGCCAACTGACATTGCTTCAATCGCATTTTTAATTAAATTAAAAAATACTTGCTTTAATCGTTTTTCATCGCATGTAATCGATGGTATGTCTTTACTATAAATACCTTGTATGTGCACTCCTTGCTTTAAAGCAGGCTTTCCCATAACTCGAATAACATAAGCGATAATTTCTTCTATATTATGAACTTCTGATTCTAGTGATTTAGATTTCTCAAATCCACTAAGTTCTGTAGCGATTGTATGAATTCGCTCTACTTCTTGTTTCATAATATCACTATATATTTTATCCTCAGGATATTTATTTGCTTGCTTATTAACAAATTTATCTAAATTAGCTAGAGGTCTTCTAATTTTGTAACCAATAACTGTAGCCATTTTCCCAACAGTTGCTAGCTTTTCTGTTTGTTGTATTTCTTTATCCATCATCTCAAGCGTACGAACGTAAGATTGAAACCTTAAAAACATAATCCAACATATGATAGTAAATACGCTATATAATGCCATCGGGATTAAAACGAGTGACGAGTGAATAAAGATTCCTATAAGAGCATATTTTCCAACAAGTATGCTCGGAACTAACAAAAAATATCTTTTGTTTACAAAGAGTGGGGCAAATAAAATAAAAAATCCTTCTACTATATTCCCACCATCAAACTCAGCATCACTACCATAGTAAATCATAAAATTATGGATAAAATCTAATAGGTTATATCCAATTAGAATAATATATTTCACTGCAAATAGATTCTTCCATTTCATGAAGTATACTCCAATACAAAACAAAATCACCATCAGAAAATACAGCCATAAACCTAAACCATCTTCAAATTTTCCTACTCCTTCTTGCCCGCCCCCTATTAAAGGTACAATAAATTCGTAGGCAAGATCGTACACAAAAAATATAATGAAAAATAAACTTAAAAATATTTTCAATGCCTTCATTTCTTCATGTTTAAATATATCGTCTTTATTCATATCGTAACTCCTAGCTTTTCTCCTTCTTGGATTTCACTATTTCCACGCTTTTTTGGGAGAATGATGTCTATTCTAGTTCCAATATCTCTTTCACTTGAAATATGTAATTCACCAAGATGCTGCTCGGTAACAAGCCGATTCGCTACCGTAAGTCCCAGGCCAATTTTATCTTGTTTCGTTGTATAAAAGGCTTCTGTAACACGAGCTAAATTTTCTTTCTTAATACCGTAACCATTATCAATTACACTTAGCATTACATAATCTTGTCCTTTGTTTTCTAACCGTAACTCTAATGTGCCACCTTGCTCCATTGCCTCCAGAGCATTTTTTATGACATATAGAAAGACTCCGCTTATTTTCCGCTCATCACATTCAACTTCTATCGTCTTTTCTTCCACATTAGAAATAAACTGGACGCTAGATTCATTCATTTTTTCGCGAACAATTTTTACTGCTTGTAATGCAATTTCACCTATATTATATTTCTTATAAATAGGGAGTTTACATGTAGCAACTTCCATCAATTCACTTATCATATTATTCATATTTTCTATTTCAAAAATCATCTGTTCGTAAATAGGATCCTCCCCATGCTTCTCTCGTTGTAATTGCGTAAACCCTTTTAATGAAGCAAGTGGATTTTTAATTTCATGTCCCACTGTCGCTGCCATTTTTCCGATTACTGCTAATTTTTGTGATTCACTAGCAATCTTAATACTTTCCTTTACCGCTGAAAGGTATTGTATAAATCGATTTAAAATGATGTATGCCGCTATTAATACGAGTGTATACATAATGAGGAACATAAATCCTTTTACTTCCTTTAATACGAATAAATAAATAACATATTTCCCTACAATTGTCGAAAGTACAAACACAAAATATTTTTTATTTAAAAATATAGGTACAAAGAAGATGAAAATAATTTCTATTATATTTACTCCATCAAATGCCGCCTCATTATAAAGCATATACGAAAGTATATTAACGATTTCTATTCCTATGTATGCAAATACACATGCATATTTAACAAGGTTCGCTTTCTCTTTTTTTATTAAATATACATTCACACTGAGTATTGCAGTTCCGCAAATAACTTGCCATAGTATGCTATGTCCCCTATCCGTTAATGATTTATTTTCTAATACGATTGCATAGAAAATTTGGTATGAAACAACAATGACATATAGCACCCATAAAAAAATTTTTGCATTCCTTTCTTCTTCTTTATATGATAGAAAACTTCCTTTCACTTCAACACCCCTTCAAAATAATATCTCGAAGAATACCATTTATTATAATAAATGATTTTCATAGACAAACAAAGATAAATCGAACATTTGAGGAAAATCATCCCAATAAAGCAAAGTATCTTCAGGCTATATAAGCATAAAAGCTATAAACAATAATACGTATATTATGGGAGGTGTTTTATGTGGACGGCAAAAAAAATAAAAAAACAGAACAACTTAAATCCTTCACGCGTGAGAATGAAGGAAAGAAAATGACGACAAATACAGGTGTTACCATTTCAAATGATGAAAATACTTTAACCGCTGGTGATCGTGGTCCTACCCTTCTAGAAGATTTCCTAATGCGAGAAAAGCTTGCTCATTTTGACCGTGAACGAATTCCTGAAAGAGTCGTTCACGCACGTGGATACGGTGCGCATGGTGTTTTCGAGCTATATGAATCTTTAGAAGAGCTAACAATGGCCCACTTTTTACAAGACCCTTCAAAAAAAACACCCCTTTTCGTTCGCTTCTCTGAAGTGGCTGGATCAAAAGGTGCGAATGAAACAAATCGAGATGTACGAGGATTCGCCGTTAAATTTTATACAGAAGAAGGAAATTTTGATTTAGTCGGAAACAATATTCCTATTTTTTTCATTCAAGATGGCATTAAATTCCCTGATCTTATTCACGCCCTTAAACCTGAACCGCATAATGAGATTCCACAGGGACAAACAGCACATGATACATTTTGGGACTTCATCGCCAATAACCAAGAATCGGCTGCGATGATGATGTGGATTATGTCTGATCGTGCCATTCCAAGAAGTTTTCGAATGATGCAAGGGTTTGGCGTTCATACATTTCGCTTAGTGAATAAAAATGGAAAGTCACGATTCGTAAAATTTCACTGGAAGCCGAAGCTCGGCATTCACTCATTAATTTGGGATGAAGCGCAAAAATTAGGTGGTGCTGATCCAGATTACCATCGCCGTGATTTATGGGAAAATATTAATGCTGGAAACTATCCTGAGTACGAACTTGGCATTCAAATTTTAGAAGAACAGGATGAATTTAAATACGATTTCGATATATTAGATGCGACGAAAATTTGGCCTGAAGAAGATTTCCCCGTTAAAATCATCGGGAAAATGACATTAAATCGCAACGTCGAGAATGTATTCGCTGAAACGGAACAAGTCGCGCTTCATCCGGGAAGTATCGTCCGTGGTATTGATTTTACAAATGATCCGCTCTTACAAGGTAGGCTCTTTTCTTATACAGACACTCAATTGGCACGCGTCGGTACAAATTATCAAGAATTACCGATTAACCGTCCGATATGCCCATTTCACAACAATCAAAGAGATGGTGCATCTAAATATATAATCGACAAAGGAAAAATTGCTTACCATAATAATTCCTTAGCAAATAACACTCCTTACACTGTCCCCGGTACAAAGGGTGGGTTCGTTACATATCCTTCTACTGTATCAGGACATAAAACGAGAGAAACAGCCGCTAGTTTCAAAGATCATTTCTCTCAAGCACGTTTATTTTGGAATAGTATGAGTAACGTCGAAAAGGTTCATATTATGCAAGCCTTCTCCTTTGAATTAGGAAAAGTAAAAAGTAAATCGGTCCGCCAACAAGTCGTAACTATGATTGGGCATATTAGTACTGAATTAGCTACGTTAGTCGCTGAAGCAATCGGAGCAAAAGTCCCAAATATTCAAGAATCGGGCGTTACGAAATCATCGCCAGCACTCAGTATGGCAAATACGACATTTAGTCCTAATACATTACGAGTAGGTGTCATTGTTGCAAATGGATATGACGGACAAAACGCGCAATATATACTAAATCAATTCAAACAAGTTGGGTTGCAGCCAGTAATTGTTTCCGAGCGATTAGGTATTGTGCAAGGAACGCAAAATGTACGTTGGGACGTGAATGACACTTTCTTAATGGGATCTTCACTTCTTTATGACGGGCTACTTCTTATTGGAGGAAACCTTGATGAACAGTTTCTTAATAAAGCGAGTTCATTTGTCGTAGAATCATATAATCACTTTAAGCCAATTGGTGCCTTTCAAAATGGATCTACCGTTATTCAATCTTTAAATATTGAAGGAAAGCCTGGCGTCCTAATAGAACAAAATCCTACGCAACTTGCAAATGAATTCATTAAAGCCATGACGAAACAACGCTTTTGGGATAGAGCATATGAATAGGTTAGGGGGATAATTTATGTTTGTTACCGTCGAGAAAGATGTGCATATTTTTGTGCAAGACGTTAATCCTGGACCCGGTAGTAAAACCGTGTTTTTCGTTCATGGCTGGCCTTTAAATCATCAAATGTACCAATATCAACTCAATGTGTTACCACAGCATGGTTTCCGCTGCATCGCTATGGATATACGCGGAAACGGGCAATCTGATAAACCGTGGACTGGTTACACTTACGATCGTTTAGCAGACGATATCGCCATTGTTCTAGAAGCACTTCAAGTAGAAAGTGCTACATTAGTCGGTTTTTCAATAGGTGGCGCTCTTTCTATTCGGTACATGTCCCGCTACAATGGCCGTCGTATTTCTAAACTTGTATTAATCGATGCTGTTTCCCCCTCTTTCGTTAAAAATCAAGAATCGCCCTATGGCGTCCCAAAAGAACAAGCAGATACCCTCATTAATCAAATGTATGCCAATATGCCTAAATTTTTAAATGATGTATCTTTATCATTTTTCAATAGAAACTTAGGATCTGCTACGTTAGAATGGTTTTCTTATCTCGGCATGCAGTCTGCTTCCTACGCTCTCATCAAAATATTGCAAGCAGCCGCAAATGAAGACGTAACGAAAGATTTAAGTAAAATTAACGTCCCAACAAAAATATTCCACGGTGTTCACGATCAACTGATCCCTTACAAAAGCGCTGAACTCACACAAAAGCAGATTAAAAATTCCCAGTTACATCCTCTTACAAATAGCGGTCACGGCTCGCCAATCGATCAAGCGGATGAATTAAATGAAGAACTTATAAAGTTTTTGCATTCATAAAAATCTATACCAAATCGTTTCGATAGGAACGCAGTTTTTGAAAAGATTAAAATTCACATATTTCTCACAAATCAATCAATAAAACGATTACATTTTCATTTATACTAAATATACAGGTAATACTCCCTAAACCCAGCTTGTCTGGTTACCCCGTTAAATACTATAAAAAAAGAACTTGTATTGTTATACAAGTTCTTTTTGTTTGTTTTATTTAAAAAGTATATCTTTACTATACTGCTTTCCAGCAAGTAAATCATATTGGATCATTTTATATTGCTCTAACATTTCTTTTTGTTTCTTTGTTAAATCTGTTATCTCTTCTCCATCTTTATTAACCTTTAACTCCTCTTTAAGGACTGGTATTTCTTTATGCATTTCTGATAAAAATTGATAAAACGGTGATTTATTTATCCCTGCATAATCAAAAACAAGATTAGAAAAATAAATTGGACTTACTAAACCTAAATTGTCATTTGGCAAATCGAAATTTGCATACATTAACAATGGCGTTTCTGACATAGCTAATCTTTCATTTAGAGTTTCTTCATTTTCTATATATCCAGCTTCTTCATAGATAGCTTTATTTACCCCTAATATCGGTAAGTGATCTCCAAAGAAAACCAATATAGTAGGCCTTTCTAGCTCTTGAATTTGTTCTACTAAATATTTTAGAGCCTCATCAGAACGACGTACACCCTCAGTATATGTTTCTAATTCTGCTTTCGATCCCTCTTCTGTTAATCCGCTAATTTCTATTTGCTTTTCTTCAAATCGTCCTGGATTGAATGGGAAATGATTTTGCATCGTAACTGCATGAATAAACGTAGGTTGCTGTCTCTTATTCAATTCCTCTATTATTTCTTTACTAATAGATACATCGCTAATATAATCTCCATCTACCTCTACGTTTTGCATTGTATCTTCTGCATTGAAATTATCAATTCCTAAAACATTATATACATCATCCCGCTTATAAAATGACCTTCCATAAGCATGAATTGCATTCGTATAATATCCATGTTTTTTCAATTCACTTGCGATAGACGGAATTTCTCTTTGTCCTGTCACCGCTTGTTGATATGGTATAGAACCTTGCTTTAAAAAGCTCATTGAATAGCTCGTTAACGCTTCAAATTCTGTATTCGCTGTATTTCCCCCGAATACAGGAGCTACTGTTTGTCCACCCGGAAAATTCTCAATATAGTGATGTAAATTCGGCACCGGATCTTCGCTAAATGAAAGATTCGTTAGCTTTGTTGGATCCCAAAAAGCTTCACTCATGAAAAATATAATATTTGGCTTCTCGCTCTTTTCTTTTTTCCCTACATTGCTTCCATATTGTTTCTTTATATTATTTGAAATTTGTTGCATAGTTTCTTTTGAATATTCTTCTGGCTTCTCAATGACAGTTGTGTCTAAGTTACTGACAAATCCTAAAACAAAACCATTATCAATATAGTTTACATTTTGATTCCAAGCCACGAAGGTTACCCCGTATTTTTGCAATACATTACTCATAAATGTATTAGGATAATTACTATATGCATACACCATAAACGTAGAACCACATATTAAAATAATTCTCGTAATTATATTAGGTTTTATCACTGGAATATGCTTTCGTATATACATAACTAAATATACAAGCAGAGTAATCCCGAATATTCCCAAAAATATAGTCCACCAACTAAAATAGTCCATAACCATTGGTATAACGGACTGCATTTGAGTAATCTGTATGAAATCAGACGGATAGAATGGATCTCCTCTAAAAATAAGTTTAAAATGGTTCACAATACCAAAGATAATTAACACCAAACTTGTTATCGTGACACTCAAAAAGATTCGTCCAAGCAAACTATACACAAAAACATATATCATATAAATAAATAATAGGCTTAGTATATACTGTCCGTATCGCTGGTAAATCCAGTTATTAACTAATACAAGGCTCATATTCTCCTGCATCATGATATACATCCAATTCATTGTATGGGCAATTAAAAATAGTAAGGCGTAAGCTCTAATAGCCGGCCTAAGTTTATGACCGATGCCTTTATTTAAATGAATAATGTATAGTAGTACACCCCACAAAACAATAATAAGTATACTTAGCTGTATTTTCCCATTAAAAAATTCTTTAGTTCTCTCGAATTCGAAAGATCTTAACATAACAAAAAACAGCGTTTCTAAACAAATCGCCCACATTCCACTAAGAATGATACAAATTAATAGATTCTTCCTCGGCTCTTGAGGAGAAAAACTAAGATAAAATTCATCTCTTCTTCGTTGTCGTGTTAAAAAATCAAAACGCAATTTATTCCCTCTTTCCTTTACCCCTTCGTCTCGCATCAACAAACATATTGTCATATACAAAATAACATATTTGTATACAGTTAGTCTCCCTATGTGTTTGTATTATACACATGTATCCTTAATTTCCCCTTAAAAATACAGTGAAACTTTAATAAGTCCGAACCATTCAAGATTGAACGGGATAAAACTTCTTCGCTCTATATTCTAACAGCATAAATGAACTATGCTTCACAAAATTATTACCATAAAAAAAGAACCTACCAACACTGACAGGTTCTCCTTCAGTCTAACAGACATGAGCATATGTATTATATAAGAGAATACATCCATACTTTCCATATAATACATACAAGTACGATAACTACAAAATCAAAAAGATCTAATCTCGGGCCCTTTTTCATATTCATCTCTAGCCACATATGAATCCATTTTCTTTTTGTATATTTTTGAATGTTTTTCTTTGCAAATCGATAAACGAGTACTTGCATAATAAAAAATCCGACTACGAAAATGAACAAGAAAATGAGAAAATCGACCACAAAATTCCTCCCTATTTTTGCAGCGATTTTTCTACTATTTGATTTCTCAAAACCCACTCTTCAAATTGAGCACTTCCAAATTCCCAGCTAAGATCACGAGCATGTACAGAAAAAACGTAATGACCAGCATATTCGTCCATAAATCTACCTGTCTCAATCTCATCTTTCTGAAGACCATATGCTCCAAAATTAAAATACACATCCCACACGTCTTCATTCTTCCGCTTATAAGCAATCGATTCCATATCACATTCTGTTCCGAAATAATCAAGATGTAAATGTACGCTATCATCATATTCGTACTCCATTTTATCACCCCTTATATTTGTACTTCTTTATCACCAAAAAAATTCCTGCTATCTACACTCACATATGGGCACTTACCTACATATCATGCTTGTAGAGTGACTTCTAGGAGGTGTCATATAGTGAAAAAATTTATAGCTGTTTTTTGCATCATGTTACTAGCTGTTTTCACATTTGCTGCTTGCAGTAGTAAAAAAGAAGGTACGAAAGAACAAACTCAAAACATTCGCATCGGCGAAGTTACCCATTCTCTCTTCTACGCCCCGTTATATGTCGGGATTGAAAAAGGATTTTTTAAAGATGAAGGATTAAATATTGACCTCCAAACAACAGCTGGCGGAGACAAAACGATGACCGCCCTATTATCTGGCGGAATTGATATTGCTCTCGTCGGTTCTGAAACGTCTATTTACGTTCATCAACAAGGAGCAAAAGACCCCGTCATTAACTTCGCACAACTTACACAAACAGATGGAACATTTTTAGTTTCGCGTAAAAAGTTAGACTCTTTTAATTGGAATGACGTAAAAGGTGTTACGTTTTTAGGACAACGTAAAGGCGGCATGCCGCAAATGGTTGGAGAATACGTTTTAAAGAAAAATGGCATTGATCCTCACAAAGATACGAACTTAATTCAAAATATCGAGTTTGCTAATATTGCAAATGCCTTCGCATCTGGTACAGGAGAATTTGTACAGCTCTTTGAACCGACTGCAAGTATACTTGAAAAAGAAGGAAAAGGTTATATCGTCGCATCTTTCGGAGCTGAATCTGGCACTGTTCCTTATACAACGTTTATGGCAAAAGAAAGTTTCTTAAAGAAAGATAAGGCTGCTGCTGAAAAATTCACACGTGCGCTCTATAAAGCGCAACAATGGGTTGATACACATAGTCCAGAAGAGATTGCTGATGCTGTGTCTCCATTATTTAAAGACACTTCAAAAGACATTACAGTAAAAGTAATTGAACGGTATAAAAAGCAACATTCTTACGCGACAAATCCGCTATTAGATGCTGAAGAATGGAAACAGCTCCAAACGATTATGAAAGAAGCTGGCGAATTACAAAAAGAAGTTCCACATGAAGCGCTCGTCAATACAAAAATTGCCGAAAGCGTTATTAAGAAATAGAGGCGAAGTGTATGAGTTTTTTACAAATACGTAACGTTTCTCACTGCTTTTTCGCAAAAGAGAATGCCAAACTGATTCTCGAAGATATGAGTTTACAAGTGGAAGAAGGCGAATTTATTTCTATACTCGGTCCAAGTGGTTGCGGCAAAACGACACTCCTCTCCATTATTGCCGGGTTACTTGATCCTATTGAGGGCATCGTCTTTTTAGATGGTGAGCCTATTACAACGAAAACTTCATCTATGGGGTATATGTTGCAGCAAGATTACTTGTTTCCTTGGAAAACAATTGAAGAAAATATTATGCTTGGACTTCACACCCGAAAAATTTACAATGAACAGACGAAAGAACATACTTTACACCTTTTAAAGCAAGTCGGTCTACATGATGTAGAAGAGCAATACCCTCGTGAACTGTCCGGTGGTATGCGTCAACGTGCCGCTCTCGTTCGAACGTTAGCGACCGATCCGAAAATTTTATTGCTAGATGAACCTTTTTCAGCTCTCGATTATCAAACGAAGTTGAAACTAGAAGATCTCGTTTTCAACTTACTACGCAAATATAAGAAAACGTCACTACTCGTAACACATGATATTGAAGAAGCCATTGCGATGAGTGATCGTATTTATTTACTGCAAGCAAACCCTGGAAAAATTGCAAAAACATTTATCGTCCCTGAAAGCATTCGTTTCTTATCACCGTTAGAATCACGCCATCACCACGACTTCCCATCCCTCTTCCAAGATATATGGAAGGAGCTAGAGCGACTTGGATAATATAAAGCAACTACATGAACAGTTTCAGAAAAAAGAACGCAAGCGCGCATGGTTAGCACGCTCACTGCAGCTTTTACTGCTCATTCTTTTCTTTTCACTATGGGAAATAGCTAGCAAAAAAGAGTGGATTGATCCTTTACTCTTTAGCTCTCCTTCAAGCATTTGGGATCTCTTCCTTAGTAAATGGATTGACGGTTCGCTTTTGGTTCACATATGGACGACATTACTTGAAACAGGAGTAGGCTTCATTCTTGGAACAGTGCTCGGCGCTATTATCGCTACTTTTCTTTGGTGGATGCCACTTCTCGCTCGCGTGCTCGACCCCTATCTCGTCGTCCTAAACGCCATGCCAAAAGTAGCACTTGGACCTATTATCATTGTAATCTTCGGTCCAAATATTTCTTCGTCGATTGCAATGGGAGTAATCATTTCCATCATCATTACCATTCTCGTTATTTACAGCGCATTTCAAGAAGTCGATTCTAACTATATAAAAGTGATGGACACATTTGGCGCCAATAAGTGGCAATGTTATAAGCAAGTCGTTCTCCCTGCATCCTTCCCAGCAATTATTTCCACGTTAAAAGTGAACGTTGGTTTATCATGGGTCGGTGTTATATTCGGTGAACTTCTCGTCTCTAAACAAGGTCTTGGCTACTTAATTAGCTACGGATTCCAAGTATTTAATTTCACGCTCGTCTTACTGAGCGTACTACTCACCTGCGTCCTCGCAACACTTATGTATGTGTTTGTTGAGGCATTTGAAAAACTTCTAATTGGAAAACGAAAAAGAAGCTGACTTAGGGCGATAAACTATAGTCAGCTTCTTTCTTTACCTTTTATCACACATCTTTGTTTCATTTGTAACGTTTCCATCTGCAACCGTAACTGTATGGAAACAATCTTTCACACGTACTGTAACGACATTTTCTTTTCGATCTATTACATGATAATCATCATACTTTTTATTTAATGCACTACGAATTTGCTCTCCTTCAAAAATCGGAAAACCGTGAGACATTACCCAAATGAGACCAGCAACCGCAAGAATCGTTTTCATACGTTTCATTACCTCCTTGAGAGTAAACTTATAGTCCCTACAATATGCGCATTATAATTGTGTCTAATTTGTGACATTTTTATACTAATTCTCTTTTAAAGCTTCAGTTCCTTCTTCTTTTTTAAAAAAGACAGAATTTTCAATTTTATAAACATAAAAAAACGCAAAGAACTAAAATTCTTTACGTTTTATTGGCTAAAATATATACCTCTCATTATTGTCCGCTTTGTTGTTCGATCGTTTTTGAGATATCATCTAATCCCGACAACACTTCCGCTCTCATTTTTACAAGCTCAGGGAACTGATAGAAGAACGCAATTTTTTTATACTTTAACTCCGATTCCCCTTTCACCTTTTTTGAATCTTGCAAAATAAATGCTGTAAACGTATCTGCAATATCTTCCGCTACATTTGTCGTTCCATACTGTGATACAAAATCCTCATGCTTTTCTTTAAAAAATTCAATTTGAGTTTCTTCACTTTCTTCCACTTTCTTTTCTGTCCACTCCTGCTCAATGTCCTTCCAGAAAGAGTTATAAAATTGATTAATATAAGATTTTTCCTTCGCACATCCCTCTTGTAAGAAAAGAGTTTCACAGTTATTTCGGTACGTTGAAATATCTTTATCTTCTTCAAAATCCTTTACATACTTTTCATCTACTGGTATTTGCTTATGCCCGAGCGTCAACACGTGAGCCGTCTCATGAATTAATGTTTTCATCACTTCATCGATATTTACTGCAGAATCAAGCGTATCTAAGCTTAGGATCCAATCTTTCGGATTCTCCATACTAGGCATAACGTGGGCAACAACACCGTCATAACCGTCCGTTATTAAATCAAATTCTGTTATATTCCCTCGATATTTAGCTGGAATGAGCGTACGGTACATATCCCATAAGTCTTCATGATAACCTCTATCTTGACGCTGTTGTAGCACCTCTTCTTTCGCTTCTTTATCTTCAGCGAATACTTTATTTAAACGTTTCCGTTCTATTTTTTCAAAATAAGGATCTACAATTTCATCACCATCAATATAATAAGAGGCTAAAAAGAAATAATTTTCGTCATCCTCTTTTTTCTGCTCTGCCTCTTTCATATCCTCATTTTCATGCTCTTCTATATCATAATCTTCTACTGCTTCAAGCTCAGATAATCCATCTATTTTTTCATATACTTTTTGAAGTTTATTATCTCCTATTTCCACGCATTCTTCTTCTGTTTTACAAACTTCTTTTTCCTTCACACTCTTCATAGAACTATCGCATCCTGCTAGTAAACCAATTGCGACGATAAACCCTACTAACTTGCCATACAGTCTCTTCATATAAACCTCCGTCGTTCCATTCTACAAAAATATCATAATCATTTTTTAACGAATATGCGATAATTAATTATAAAAATTGTAAGGAGGTTCCCCATGATTCGAGCAGTCTTCTTCGACTTAGATGGAACACTTTTAGATCGGTGCCAATCTCTAGAACAATTTATTTATGATCAATATAATCGCTTTGCCTCTCATTTAATGAGCATAGAAAAATTAGAGTATTGTTCTCGGTTTCTTGAACTCGATAATAATGGATATACGTGGAAAGATAAAGTATATGCTACTCTCCTTTCTGAATACAACATTACCACTTTAACACCAGAGCAACTGCTGCACGACTACATTACAAATTTTCAACATCATTGTATTCCTTTCCAAAACATGCATGAATTACTTCAACGTTTAACACAACAAAATATTAAAATTGGCATTATTACAAATGGCTTTACTGACTTTCAAATGAGCAATCTCCGCGCACTAAACATACATACGTATACAAATACAATTCTCGTTTCCGAAGCGGAGGGAATAAAAAAACCACATCCTGAAATTTTCGAACGAGCTTTGCAAAAGCTAGACGTTAAGGCCGCAGAGTGTCTTTACGTTGGAGATCATCCAGAAAACGATGTGCTTGGTTCTGAACGAGTAGGAATTCTTGGTGTTTGGAAGAGAGATTCGTTTTGGGGTGACTTTGAACATTCACGCACGGTGAACGATTTGTTGGAGGTGCTTTCGTTTTTAGAGGTAGAGATGAAAACAAAATAATAGTTAATAAATTATATCAGCGATTTTTGCAATATATTGACTTACCGACAAAAAGTGACAACAAAAAGAGGAGGTCGCTACTCTAGCGCCTCCTCTTCCTTTATGATTCATATACTGTAAACTGCGGTTTACTCGGATGATCCTTAACTAGCGCATCATCTGGAAACTTTGAAACTTTTTGATATAAGGCAATGTCACCGATACAACTCGCTGTTAGTAAAATTCCTAAAAATGAGAGTGGCTCCAGATTCATAACTAATCCCAATACAATTGGCAAAATTCCAGTCGGTAAAAACGGTAACATTAACACTTTCTTCATTTGCTTTACTGTAATTTCTTTTTTAGAATGAGCGTATGCTACACCTAATTTCCAATTGACGCCCCATGTTAGTTCACTCCACGGAACACCTCCGATATAACGAAATCCAATTAAATGTATTGCCTCATGAATACAAACGAAAACAATCATTCCAATAATCAAAAGAAACATAACGGGCAATGTAAATTCAAATTGAACCCCGCCTGAAAGAAATATATGCAAATAACCAATTCCAAACGCCAAAGCGAATATTATAAGAAATGCATAGATATTTAATTTAACCATCGAAACAGTAACAGTCGTTTCTTTTCTTTTATCCATCTTTCCCCTCCTAAAATGTAAATATATCTTTACAAAAATTGTATAATATATCCAAAACACTGTAAAGATATATTTACATTCATTCTTACAAAAAAAAAGAAACCAGCCACTTTACTTCGTAAAACAGCCGATTTCTTCTATATGTTTCATCGTACGCGCCAATACATCGTCGCGCATTATAAAGCTAAATTTTCTATCAGTTTTAATATTATCAGGAATGTCTGTTAATAAAACAGACCCTTTCGTTTCTTCGTAATGCGTATGCTGCTCTACCGCACTAATTGTTGCAAAATAAATGTTTTTAATGATTATTTTGTCTTTTCCAGATACTTTATATTGTCCTAAGTAAGTTAAATCAGAAACTATGCCGCCAGTTTCTTCATGAACCTCTCGAACTGCCGCTTCTTCCGGTGTTTCCCCTAATTCTACTTTACCACCTGGAAATTCAAGACCGCGACGTAAATGATGCGTTAATAACCATTGATCCCCGTACCGGCATACAACCCAAACATGCTTTGGCTCAGGAGAAAATGGATAACGTTCAAACGATAATTGTACAGTGTTGTGGTAATAATCTTTAAATTTGTACATGCCATTACTCCCCTATTGATGGTTACAAGTTTTTCCTACCACAAATTGTAGCATATTCTCGCTTTTCTGCATAATATTATCCAATTACAATCCATTGATTATTCCCATTTGCGCGACTAATTCTTTCGTCTCATGATTACCTAAATCGTAAATCATTTTATATGCTTTTTGTAGTTGTTCATCATATCGGTCATTATTCGAATCGTGATGATACTCAACAAATGGAACGTGAGAACGTACAAATGAACCTAAATCCTCTACATATGCTTGATCAAAGTACTCTCTTAACTCCGTAATTTCCTCATCACTTGCGGAAATCTCAAAATTATACGTATCCGCCGTCTTCACTTGTGAAATTTGACCGTTTCCTATTGATATATAATATGTTTTTTTCGTCTCCATGTAACACCCTTCTTTCATCCTTTTAATTTCTATTGTTTTCATCAATTACAAAATTATGTAAAATAAAGAAAAGGAGGGATTCTATGTTCAAAATATTAATTATCGGTATTATAATCGTCCTAGTCATACTAGTACTCTCCGTCATGACGATTAATAAAGGCTATGCATATAAACATTCCGTTGATAAACCAGAAGATAACCCTTATACAAAAAACAGCAAGAAGAATTCATAATACGCTTCATATACTACTTATTTTAGCCCACATCATATCCAACATTCGTTTACTGGCAGGTCAACATAACTTTCTACTACTTTCACAATTTCTATTAGGAGTTTTACTACTTCTTATTACCATTGAGCAAATAAGGAAAAAGGATTCAGGAACTAGATTTATTTGTATTGTTGCAGGTGCTTTCATTTAGATTGTTATCATCATTACCTACATAAACTAGAAGGAGGGCTTTTATGTTAAAAGGCGTTCGAATTACTTTTGCACTTATCACTTTATCTATAGCAACCTATAGTTTTATTAGCGGTAACAGAGACATTATGCCTTACATGTTCATTTTCTTAGGGGCTATGGCTTTCACTATAGGTTTAGAGGAAATAAAAAAACAGAAACAATCTAGCAGCATGCTTGCTTTCATGGCCGGAGCTGGTGCTTTATTACTTGGCTTCTCAGAAATATTTCGGTAAGTCGTTTATTTAAAAAAGGGGGAAATAATATGCTAAAAACCTTTCGCATATTATCCGCTCTTATCGTCATCGTTCTCGCTCTATCCGTAATATTTACAAACGCACTTGTTACAATGCCTTATATGCTCATCGCCTTATCTGTTATGACCTTCATCATGAGCGCAGAAGAAAAACAGAAACAAAAGAAAGTACATAGTACACTCTCCTTCTTTTCTGGCGTATTCACTTTAATCGTTGCTATTGTTATTATTTTCTCTCGGTAACTTCTCTTTCTACTAAGGAGGGCTAAAATGCATATTAGACAAATACAACTCATCATCGTTTTTATTACTTTAATCTTATGCTTATACAGCACCTTTACAATGAACTTTCAAATCTTTTCACCTATCATTTTGTTCCTCTTTAGTTTATAGGGCATTTTAGTAGGAATTGAGACGATTCAAAAACAGCAAAAACAAATTGGAACTATTAGCATCGGCTTAAGTCTTTTTACGATTGTTTTTGTTATTCCATTTATAATGTTCTTTTAAAGGAGGATTACATGTTAAAAAACATTCGAATTATAATCGCCACTATCGCTCTTTCTCTTGCACTATTTAGCCTATTTGCAAACTTCACTATTCTTTTACCTTACGTGTTTATTCTTTTAAGTATTATGTTTATCCTGTTTGGAATTGATGAAATGAAGAAACAAGAAAAAGCTAAGGCATTTGTTTATTTTCTCGGTTCTGCCTTTGTTTTATATGTTGGGGTGTCCAGTATACTTTCATAAAAAAGAGGTCGTCCAACACATATGTTAGACGACCTCTTCTTTTTATTTGATTCATAATATTGTCAGTTTTTGTCGGCAAGTCGATATCCAGTGTCGAAACGTCGATATATTAAAAAAATCGTTGATATAATTCAAGTTGCGTTCGATATATTCGAAAAATCGTCGATATAATTTTATTTATTATCGTGCTACAAAAAAAACTGCCCTTTCACAGGCAGTTTTCCCTTCTTATCCCGCCTTAACAGGCAGTAAGACTCCTATCTCCAAATTATGTAAAAACGAAGAGGTTAGGTAGGAGTTTAACTGCCTGTAAAGGTCCGATTGGTTCAACTAATAATCAATGGTTGATAGGGCCACTCCCCCATCAACCATTGATTAAAGTTTCACTTTATCCAAATACTTTCTCAAGTTCATCTTTATCTTGGCTTAACCAGAAGTTCATTAAGCGTTGTGCTCCTTCTAAATCGTGAAGCTTCGCTTGGCCACATTGTGTTTCATTTGCAGCTGGAATTTCTGTAATTTGAACCGCATCTTTTAATGTTAGTTCTAATAAATCAATAATTTCTCTAACCGTTGGTGTTCCGCTTACTACAAGATAATATCCTGTTTGGCAGCCCATTGGTGAAATATCGATAATATCAAAATGCGGATAACGATCAATATATTTACGTAAATTAAATGCTAATAAATGTTCTAACGTATGAATAACATCTGGTTTCATTGCTTGTTTATTCGGTTGGCAAAAACGAATATCGAATTTATTTACAATACCGTCACTACCTACGTTGTGAACTCCACAATGTCTTACATAAGGCGCCTTTACAATCGTATGATCTAATTCAAAGCTTTCTACTGATGGCATACAACATCTCTCCCGCTTTTAATTTAATTCCGTTATATCCAATATGATATAACGGAAATCAACATTAGTAAAGTATTATGTACAGTCGTGCTATAATACTTTAAGACTATGCTGAAAAGGAGACCATTATGAAACAGATTTTTATTGGGATTATACGCTTTTATCAAAAGTTCATTTCTCCGATGACACCACCAACGTGCCGCTTTTACCCAACTTGTTCTCATTACGGATTAGAAGCATTTCAAAAACATGGTGCTCTGAAAGGATTTTGGCTTACATGCAAGCGTATATTAAAATGTCACCCTTTCCACCCGGGAGGATTTGATCCTGTCCCAGATAAAAAAGATGACAAAGTAAATTCTTAATTGTCGTAACCATTCACAACTAAATCTAATTTTCCTGTGTCAGGATCTATAACAAGACCGTGAACAGGTACTTCTTCAGGAAGTAATGGATGGTTGCGAAGTATTGATACGCTATGTTCTACACTTTCTTCTACACTAGAGAATCCTTGTAGGAATCTTTCTAAATCGATTCCAGAATAACGAAGTGTATCTAATTTCTCTTCTGTTATACCGCGCTCTTTCATCTTCTCAATTGTACTGCTTGCTTGAATTTTTGCCATACCACAATCGTGGTGACCAACTACACAAACTTCATCAGCACCAAGTTCATATACAGCAACTAAAATACTACGCATAATACTTCCAAACGGATGTGAAATAACAGCGCCTGCTACTTTAATAATTTTCACATCACCGTTACGCATATTCATCGCTTTCGGTAATAATTCAACAAGACGAGTATCCATACAAGAGATAATTACCATCTTTTTGTTTGGAAATTTACCTGTTTCGTACTCTTCGTATTTTTTTTCTTCAACGAATTTTTCATTGTATTGTAAAATCTCTTCTAATGACTTCATAGTAAAGAACCCTCTTTTCTCTCATTTACATTACTTATATAGTGTACCAAAATTTAAAAAACTCAAAAAGGATATTGCTTTATAGTAAAAATAAGATATTTTCAGATAACCGACATAATTCTTTCAAAATATACACACACCTTTGTAACAAGTCCCCTCTATTTAAAACGTATTTTCACTATAAACTGATTGTAGATAATGTAAAAAAGGAGTGAATATTCATTATGTCCGACGTTCTGTTACTGAGTCGTTTTCAATTTGCAATTACTATTTTTTATCACTTTTTATTTGTACCTTTGACAATCGGACTTGTTATTTTAGTGGCATGTATGGAAACTCAATACGCCCGCACATTGAATCCAACATACCGCAAAATGGCAAATTTCTGGGGTAAATTATTTACAATTAACTTCGTAATGGGGATTATAACCGGGATTACGATGGAGTTCCAATTTGGAACAAACTGGTCTGAGTACTCCAAATATATGGGAGATATTTTTGGATCACCTCTCGCAATCGAAGCACTCGTTGCCTTCTTCTTAGAATCTACTTTCATGGGAATATGGTTATTCGGTAAAGACAAAATTTCACCAAAGTTCCGTGCCTTCTGTATGTGGATGGTTGCACTTGGAACAAATATTTCCGCCCTTTGGATTATTACAGCAAACGGTTTTATGCAAAACCCTGTTGGCTACGTCGTACGTAACGGCCGCGCTGAACTAAATGATTTCTGGGCACTTGTGACAAATCCATATGCTTGGAACATGTTCTTCCATACTGTAATTGGTTGTTATATCGTTGGTGCTTTCTTCGTTATGGCAATTAGTGCTTATCATTTATTACGTAAAAATGAAGTGGAGTTCTTCAAAAAATCATTTAAGTTTGGCTTAATGTTAGGTTTATTCGCTGCAACTGTTACACCGTTTATGGGGCATCAGTCTGGTGTATCAGCAGCTAAGTATCAACCAGCAAAAGGTGCTGCGATGGAAGCTGTTTGGGAAACTGGAAAAGGACAAGGCTTTTCGATTGTTCAAATTCCTGATGTAAAGAACGAAAAGAACTTTGAATTCCTTACTATTCCGAAACTAGGAAGTTTCTTCTATACAAACTCATTTGATGGCGAAATTGTTGGTTTAAAAGATATCCCGAAAGATGAACGTCCAAATGTTAACCTCGTGTACTATAGCTTCCGCTTAATGGTTGCACTTGGTATGTTCTTTATGGCATTAACTTGGTACGGTTTCTACTTAAATCGAAAAGGAAAACTAGAAAACTCAAAACGTTATTTAAAAATTACAATATGGTCTGTCTTACTACCATATATCGCAATTAACGCTGGTTGGATTGTTGCCGAAGTAGGTCGTCAACCATGGACAGTTTATAAACTAATGCGTACAGCAGAATCTGTATCACCTATATCTGTTCCACAAATTTGGTTCTCATTAATTAGTTTAATCTTGTTCTACACATTACTTTTAATTGCAGATGTATACTTAATGCTAAAGTTCGCGAAAAAAGGACCAGCAGCATTAGAAGAACCTGCTACTGAGGGAGGTGCAGCTCATGTCTCATGATATGCTTGCAATCATCTGGTTTGGTTTATGGGGCGTGATTTGGACAGTTTACTTCATTCTTGATGGGTATGCACTTGGTAACGGAATGATTTTTCCTTTCGTTGCGAAAGACCGACAAGAACGAAATCAATTACAAGAAGCAATCGGCCCATTCTGGGGTGGTAATGAAGTATGGTTAATTACAGCTGGTGGCGCAACATTTGCTGCCTTTCCAGTCACATATGCAAATATGTTTAGTTATTTATATACACCACTATTTTTAGTATTACTTGCACTGTTTGCTCGTGCTGCCGGACTTGAATTTATGCATAAAGACGATTCACCAATTTGGCAAAAAACTTGTAAATGGGCATTTACAATTGGTAGTTTCCTAATCGCCTTCTTATTCGGTGTTACATTCGCTAACCTTTATTACGGACTACAAATCGGAAAAAATGGGTACGAAGGAAATTTACTTAGCTTACTAAATCATTATGGTATTTTAGGAGGTCTGTTCTTCACTGCTATATTCGTCGTATCTGGTGCCCTTTGGGTTATGATTAAAACGACTGGTGAAGTATCGGATCGTGCTTATAAAATCGCAAGACCATTTTCAATGGCAGCTGCTATCATTTTAGCTATCTTCTATGTAGCAACTGCAAATCGTACAAATTTATTCCAAAACTTCATAGAATATCCGGTACTATTCATTCTTCCGGTACTTGCCATGTTAATGAGTGTACTCGCACTTATTATGGTGTACAAACATAAAATCGGTCTTGCATTCACATTCGTTTGCTTAACAATCGCAATGTTTATGACAACTGGCTTTGCAGGTATGTTCCCAAGAATGTTACCGTCACGTATTAACGACGCATATAGCACAACGTTATACAACGCAGCAGGTAGTCAATTAAATTTAAAAATTATGTTCTTCGTGGCAATGGTTATGGTACCGATTGTTATTGGATATCAACTTTGGAGCTACAGTATCTTTAAAAATAAAATTCATAAAGACTCTGCTAAAGGGTATCACTAAAATGAAAAAAGACACTTCGTTTGAAGTGTCTTTTTTACGTATGATTTTTGATAAGATGTTATATTTCCAATCTAACAACTATAATACAGAAGAATCATGAACAGCTCACAGCTAGATTGTAGCACAGGGCAAGTTCATCATTTTATGCAATTTTACATATTGATCTATAAAGTAAATTGTATTCCTTGATCGTTCGCATCGCTATCCCTTACATCTGCTGTACTAATCCCACTAAATGTTTGTACTTTTTTTCCTGTATTCGATGATCCTGATCCATTATAAGCTTTCGTTTTTTCAATTGGCTGCACGTTATATTTATCTCCTAAATTAATCGTTCCGTTACAGTTTTCAATAATAACGCCTTCCACAACTGACGGCATTCTGTCACCTACTTTCATTTCGTTACTTTTATTTTATGAGAATCGCCTAAAGAAATAGCATGTTTCCATAAGAAAAAGCACTCAGGGTGAGTGCTTTTTTTATTTACCGCTCTTCTCTCTCTCACAAGCAATTCCATCGCCATCACGATCTAAATGCTTACCGTAGTATGGACTATCTCTTGTAATATCATAAAATCCAGCATCGTTTGCTTCTTTACAATTAGCAAAGCGCTTTGGCTCTTGATTTGCGCCTGGTCTTTCCTCATATGGTAATGTCGCATTATATAAGAACTGTACATATTGTTCACGAGTCACATTCATATCATGTCGAACACAAAAAAGAATCCTGCTGGATTCTTTTTTGCTAAGCATGAATGGCAATTTTGGAGACAGTTGACTTCTTCAAAAATTTATTAGGGGTAATATTTTGAAAAAGAAAGCCTTTCATATGTAGGTTAACACCACTGGAATATATAGTAAATTGATAATATTTATACGGAAGATTGCTAATGTTTAGTATAGATACTTTCCACTATATCAACAGTGAAAAGTATCTACATGAAACAACAAAAAGGTGCCTCAAAGAGGGCACCTTTCATAAACAGACGCTATAAAACAGAATTATTTATTGTTATACGATTGTTAGATACAAAAAGTAGAGGGAAATGTTTGTAAGAAATTCTGCTTTATATAGTCTGCCTACCACTTATATTTTAATCCTCTTCACTTGAAAATAAATATAATATGCATAATTACATGAAAAAAAGAAAAGACACTCCATAGAGTACCTTTTCAACCATTTTACTTTTAATATATCGCTTTACATACATTTTAACATATATATTCATATATTTTATTAAGAAAATTCAAAATCCTTTTTCTTTCATTTTCAATTATAAAATCATGTAATATAAAAGATATGTCGAATTCTTATACAAATTGAGGTGTACTATATTTATGTCTTTTGGAATCATTCCTCTTATATTGTTTATTATTTTTCTTATCTCTTACTTAAAAGACCCACGAAAAATAATAAATGGCTTTTTATTTAATGCCTTTTTCTGTTCATTTCTATTATTTTGCGCTATAGCCTCATATGAGTCTGGTAGTAACTCTTTACATTTTATCGTTATTATTCCCATGTTAGCGCTAATTGTAATGATACCTTTTGCTATAGTCGCTTTAATGTTTGGACTATTTCTTAATGCAAAAATTTTAATGCAACGTGAAGGAAGACGCTTCACAAACTCTTTAACTTTAATTGCTGCTTTAGGGATTTTATTGTCTATACTATTCATCATCATAAGTCCAGCGAGTTTATTCTCAGAGCATTTTCAATTTATTTTTGCTGCTATATCTCTTATAACTATGTATTTCTTTGTGCATTTATCTAACTTCTTAAGCGCGTATTTTTTATATCAATTCAACAGACCAAGGCGTAATCAAGATTTCATCATCGTTCTTGGTAGTGGCTTAATTAATGATAAAGTACCGCCTTTACTGGCAAGTCGCATTAATAAAGCAATCGACTTTTATTGGAAACAAGCCGCTGTAAATACACCACCAACAATCATTTTCTCTGGCGGACAAGGTCCGGATGAAGGCCTTCCTGAAGCAGAAGCAATGCAAAAATATGCTGTTGAAAAAGGAATTCCGATTGAACATACAGTGCAAGAAAATCGCTCTGTAAACACATATCAAAATATGTCGTTCTCTAAAGAAATTATGGATTCTTTAAAACCTGAAGGTAAGTATAGAAGTATTTTTACAACAAACAACTTCCATCTTTTCCGCGCTGGTATATATGCAAGACAAGCTGGACTTAATAGCCAAGGAATTGGATCAAAAACAGCATTTTATTACTGGCCTAACGCAATGATTCGCGAATATGTCGCAATTGTCGTTATGGGACGTAAGCGCCATATGAAAGTGTGCGGGACTATTTTAGGTTTCGCTTTATTCCTAACAGTAATTAGTTTTATTGTTTCTTAACATTCTCCCATCCTTTCATAAGGATGGGATTTCTTATACTTATTTCAAAAATATTTTAAAGATAATATGGTGATAATATTCCCTGCATACATCCATTAAAGGAGAATTTTTTCAAATAAAATGTTAAAATTAAATTTAGGTGTGAATTACGTAACAAATAAGAAACTAGTTTGAAACGAGGAAATTACATGGAGAAAATTATCAAAAACAAGCCCAATAAGCTAAAAATCGCTTCAAAAGCTTTGATGATTATTATTGGGGCATTTATCACAGCATACGGATTAGAAGCGGTATTAATTCCAAATAACGTATCAGACGGTGGTGTGACTGGTTTAAGTATCGTTAGTTCAAGATTATTTGGATTGCCATTAGGAGCTCTAATCGCAGTTATTAACATTCCTTTCGTTTGGTTAGGATATAAGCAAATCGGTAAAAGCTTTGCTATTTATTCCATTATCGGGATTGCTTCATTAGCAATAGGTACCGTTGTCATGCACGGAATACCAGCTATTATTGAAGGCGATACATTATTAGTTACAGTTGTTGGTGGTATTATTATCGGTTTTGGTATGGGACTAGCATTACGTAACGGCGGGGCATTAGATGGAATCGATATGCTAGCTGTATTGCTTTCTCGTAAGTTACCATTTGGAACGAGTGACCTTATT
Organism: Bacillus wiedmannii; assembly: GCF_001583695.1. Classification (GTDB taxonomy): domain Bacteria; phylum Bacillota; class Bacilli; order Bacillales; family Bacillaceae_G; genus Bacillus_A; species Bacillus_A wiedmannii. The sequence goes on from NZ_LOBC01000039.1 coordinate 260,082, forward strand.
TTATTCTTAAACATGTTCGTATTTATTTTCGTATCAACAGTATTCGGCCTTCAAGGAGCTATCCTTTCGGCAATTGCTTACTTTATCGCTTCGAAAGTGATTCATATCGTTGAAGTTGGTTTAAGTGGTTCGAAAGCATTTAAAATCATTACGAAAGAGCCTGAATTAATGGTAGAAACAATTCGCGATCGTTTAGGCCGAAGTGCAACATATAACGAAGTATACGGTGGTTATTCAAGAGAGAAATTTAAAGAGATTTCTTGTGTAATTAACCGTTTAGAAGAAAGTAAAATGAAAGAACTTATTAATGAAATCGATCCAAATGCCTTTATTACAGTTTATGACGTAGCAGAAGTAAAAGGCGGTAATTTCAAGAAACGTGATATTCATTAATCATTATGAAAAACGAGGGTGTGCCAACATTTTGGCACACCCTCTTCTTATTATTAAGTTGCAGTCTTTGTCGGTAAGTCGCTATATTTTAATAATCGCTGATATAATTTTACTCTCCCCATCTTCTTCCTCTCTTAATCCATGCTACGTATTTTTGAAAGGCGGGCACTTCTTGTTGAAAACGAAGCAGAACATATAGAAAGAGAGTACATGTACATAGTATCCATAGAATACCTACTACAAAGTGGAATTCCATCGTTGTGCTAATAAACAAACTGAGAAATAAGACGAGGAACATAATTACACTAAATCTTTTATACATAGTCATACTAATCCCTCCTTATACATTAATTGTACTAGCTACAAGGAATTAATTTCCACAATAAAAAGACCGAAAAGCAACTTCCACTTTTCGGTCTCTATAACTATCTTCTCTTCGTAATTTTTCCTGAACCACCGACCCTCGTTTTCGGAGGAGATGTATTCCTTGGCGGCGTTTTAATAGATGATTTCGGCTTCACATCTGATCCGCTCGAGCCACCTGGTGTTTTTGTAATTTTTCCTTTGCTTCCAGTAGAAGGCGGAGGCGTACTACTTCCTTTTTTCGTAATACTTCCTGTATCTCCTACGGAAGGTTTCGAATCTACATTATCGCCTCGCTTAATGATAGATCCTTTCCCTTCCTTCGTAATTGGAGGCGGGGTTTTCTTTTCTTCTTTCGTCGGTGGTCTTTCTGGAATAACCGGTTTATGATTTTGTCTGTCATTATATCCGCGATAATCACCGTATGATGATTTTCGTGAACCGAATATATCGTTTAATATACTTCCCATAATATATCCTTGCAGGAAGGATGGTTGGTAATTTTGACGGACAAATTCTTTATTACTTATTTCAATTAACGTATCAGAAGGTTTCTCTTTATCCTTTTGCAGGTTATAAATCTTATCAGAATAAACGAGGAACATTTGATTTTCGTCTTCTTTAGATGCTTGCTTCGGTTCTCTTTCATTAATGAGTTCCTTTGCGACTTCAGGAACTGACCGATTGGCGGCCCTATACACGTAAGATTCTTGTTTACCTTCTTTTGCGACAGATTCTAGTGGATAACGGTCTTGAATCGACTTTGTCTGTCCGCCTTGACAACCTGATAAGGCATATCCAGCAACAACAAGTAATAGAACGATAGCAAGTATAGGGATTACGAACGATTTAATCATGGTAAACAATCGGTTTGACATGATTACGCCCCCTTACGTTGCTCTTATAATTTGTACATCAGCAGGAATAATTGCTTCTCCCTCATACATCATTGTGCGACCATTTTGCCATTCAATACGTAATAATTTTCGGTTATCTGATTGGAATTCCCATACGTACTGTTCCTCTGAAGCAGAGAATGGTGTTTTCCCCATCACAACAACACGTCCGTTATATTGCTCTTCCATATGGTACTCTGTATCATCCATTTCAATTGTCGTCGGAACTTCATCAATTGAATCTAAACGACCATCGATTGGTGTATATAATTTGTAATACGTATTTTCACGGTCTTCAATTTTTAAATAACGAATATCTTTCCCGTCTTGCAGTGTTAAAACAATTTCTTTACGAGAATGCATACTCGTTTTCCCAGTTAACTCGTACATGACTAATGAAACTTCAATCATATCGCCAGGAGCTAACGTTAACAAACTTTTCTCTGGTTTCGGCGGCTCTGGGCTCTTCATTATATTTTTAATTCGTTTAAATAAACTCACGATCTACCCCTCCTTCTCTCTTTATAAACAAGCACCTAAAATAAGTGCACCAACGATATGTAATGATCCGGCCAACATCGCGTGTGCAACACTGCCTTCTTTCGTACCTTCTTCTAAATCTAAACCAGACATTTTCTTTAACACAAATTCAATAAACATTTCTACTACTAATAAAATAACGAAAGAAACTGCTGATGCAAGTAGTGCTTGCCATAAGTCGTTTGCTTTCGTTATGGATTGAGATAAAATGTACCCTTGCGCGAATAATTTCATAACGAAACGCGTTGTTACAGCTGTATTCCCATTCTTTATTTCTTTTAAATCATTGTATTTAGTAAAAATTGAATCAACCCACATAATTGCAAATAAAAGTACTGCACTTGCTCCAGTCCATACAAGCATGGCTAACACATTTGTCCATGTCATTGCAAAACCTCCTCTAAAAAGTAATAGAAAACCGACATGAATTCTCTTCAGACATGTCGGTTTCTTTGTCTATTCTATATTATTTCTCATACTGCTTCATAATACGAGCTAATTCATCGTCAACAGCAGAATTTTTATTTAAGCTTGCGAATTCATCATCTAATGACTTTTCTTTTTTATACACTTCGCCGCTTGCTTCTGCTTCAGCTTCTAATTGAAGAGCTTTCTCTTCCATACGGCTTAAACCAGCTTTTGCTGAATTTGAATCAAATCCAGACATCGCCTGATTAATATTCTTTTGTGCTTTCGCTGCATTTACACGTGCTACAAGTGTTTCACGTTTATTTTTCAGCTCTGTTAATTGCTTACGCATTTCTTCTAGCTTCAGGCGAAGATTATCAGCAGCAGCTTTATTTTGCTCATAGCTTGCTTTATATTCATTCATCTTTTGCTCTGCATTTTGTTTTTCTTCAAGAGCACGACGCGCAAGGTCAAGATTGCTTGCTTGAACAGCCATATGAGCTTGCTCTTCACGTTTTTTCACAAGTGCTTCTTGCTCTTCAAATAATATTTTGAATTTCTTCTCAAGTGCAATTTGAGCTGCTACACTTTTCTCAGCTTCTTGTACATCCGCTTGCATATCACGTAAATATTGATCCGTCATCTTAACTGGATCTTCCGCTTTTTCAATTAATGAATATACATTCGACATTGTTAAATCTCTTAATCGTTTAAATACAGACATTCTAATTCCTCCTATGACTTACCTCATATTTCAAATTCACTACTTGGAAAACTGAAAAATCTCCCTTAACAGTAAAGAATATTCATTTTTACAGCCTATGTGTTTATTATAACAAAACTAATATGTCCTTACATGTTATTTCCAAAATACAACCAATATAATATGACATTCTAGATAAAACATTGTATTCCTAATATATTCTCATTAATCCCCTTCAGAATTGACTTATTTTTATACACTTTCACTAAATTACATTATTGTAATGTTACTGTAAGCTAACTCGATAGTTACGTTGCAATATTTCTTATACACTAATACCAGAAGCAACGAACAAGCTTCTTATCATTTCAGAACTAATACAAAAATGTATTTACTATAAAACATATAAAAGGAGAAATCATCATGAAAAAATTAGTAGGAATCGGATTAGCAGCAGCAATTTCATTCGGAGCATTATCAGGTTGTTCTTTATTAGGAGAGAAAGCGAACGGCTTTGTACTATATGGAACAGATGAGCAAGTTCAACAAATTACAGATAAAAACAAAAAAGAAGTGAAAGAAAAAGACTTCTATAAAATGAAAATGACAACATTAGAAGGTAAAAAAGTTCTTGTCATGAATAAGAAAACTGGTGAAGAACTGGTGAAGAAAGAGTTACTTAGCAAAGTTAATGAAAAAGACGACACGAAACCACTTGATAAATTACCAGCTGTAACAGCAGAGCAAGGTGTATTATTTGCTAAAGAAAAAGTAGAAAATACTACACTTGATGGAGCAAAATTAAAGTACGAAGGCAACACAATTATCGGAAGTGGCCGTGCATATGCCGACATGTTCGCGATCGTTGATGATGCAACTTACGTAAATGTAAAAGGCGATGAAAAATCTGTTGGAGTATTAAAATTCGATAAAGACCCTAGTAAAGAATTCCCTGGCTACAACGGCGTAGAAGCATCACAACTTGTAAAAATTAAAAAGTAAAACAAAAAAAGCTTTGCGAAATTTCGCAAAGCTTTTTTGCTATTTGTGAGCGATTTGCTCCATATCCGGACTACAAGTTTGAGACTGACATGACTTATTTAAAGAACATGCTGCGCATTTTCCCTTTTTACTTCTCTTTACAAAATTAACTAACGTGTATGCTGCATAACCAAAAATGATAGCTCCAATTATAATATTGACCATCACTCTAATACATCTCCTTCTAGAATCCGAGTAAGGATCCAACTTGGTATATAATGAACGTTAATACATAAGCAACAACGAGTGGATAAACGACAGAGAAAATCGTCCACTTCGCTGATCCTGTTTCACGTTTAATAACAGCTACTGTCGCTAAACACGGAACATATAATAAAATAAAGAACATAAATGCATATGCTGATAACGCAGTATAATGTGCTCCCATAACATTTCCTAGCACATCTTCTTTCACCGCATAAATAATTGCCATTGTAGAAACGACAACTTCTTTCGCTAAAAATCCTGTTAAAAGAGATGCTGCAGCTTGCCATGTTCCAAAGCCGAGCGGTGCAAATAGTGGTGCGATAAACCCACCAATCATCGCTAAGTAACTGTCTCCCATATCAACACCAAATCCTGATGGACCTGCATAGTTTAATAACCAAATGACAACAGAACCACCGAAGATGAATGTACCTGCTTTACGAACAAATCCTTTCCCTTTCTCCCACGTGCTTAGCCATAACGTTTTCGCTTGTGGCACGCGGTAAGGAGGTAGTTCAATGACGAAAATAGACTTTTCCGCTTTTAAAATAGTAAGAGACATAATTTTTGTAACTAATAACGCAAGAACAATACCTGCAACATATAAAGAAAATACAACAGTTGCCTGACTATTAGGGAAGAACACTCCCGCAAATAATGCATATACAGGTAAACGCGCTGAACAAGACATAAATGGTGTTACAAGAACTGTAAGTAAACGTTCTTTTTCTTGTTCAATCGTTCTCGCTGCCATAATACCTGGAACATTACATCCAAAACCGATAATCATCGGAATGAACGCTTTTCCGTTTAAACCGAAGAACTCCATAATTCGATCCATAACAACTGCAATTCGCGCCATATATCCTGAGTCTTCTAATAATGAAATGAAAAAGAATAGTGCAAAGATTTGTGGAACGAATACTAATACTGCACCAACACCGGCAATAATACCTTCTGTAACGAGTGCTTGAATAAAATCAGAAGCTCCAACACTTGTGAGACCAGCCGTCACCCAATCTGTAAGCTGTCCACCAAAAAAGCCATCTAACATATCCGATAAAGGTGTACCAATCCACGTAAACGTAACTTGAAAAATAAAAAACATAACTGCTAAAAAGATTGGAAGTCCTAAAATTTTATGCGTAATTAGTCTATCAATTTTTTCCGAAAAAGGAATTTTTCCTTCTTTCTCATGCTTCATAACATTTGTTTTTAACTTTTCAATATACGCTTCACGAGTTTTGTAAATGTGCTCTTCCAACGTACAATCAAGTTTTCCTTCTAAGCGAGATCGAATGGCTACAAGTTCCTTATAAATTGGTAATGCTTTCATTTCTTTTTCTACTACTTCGTTATTGCTTAAAAATTGAAGAGCTAACCATCTTGGATGCTTGTAATTCGCTTTCTCTAAAAGAGAAATTACCTGTCCAATTCCTTCATCCATCTGTACACCATATGAAATAATGAATGGTTTTTTCTCGTTTTTGTCATTTTCTTTAAGAGTCGCAAGTAGTTCTTCACAGCCTTTTCCACTTCTTGCAACGACAGGAACGACTGTTACACCTAATAGTTCTGATAATCGTTTTACATCAATTACAATGCCTCGTTGCTTTGCCACATCGACCATATTTAATCCAATCGAAACCGGATTTCCAAATTCAAGTAATTGCAACGTTAAATGCATATTTCTCTCGAATTGCGAAGAATCCACTATATTTAACATATGATGAAATTCGTCTGTTAGTAGAAAATTTGTAACGACACCTTCATCACGCGAAACTGGATTCAAATCATAAACACCTGGTAAATCAATTAATGTCCCTTGCTTATCTTTTAATTTACCAACCTTCTTTTCTACTGTTACACCGCTCCAGTTTCCTACGTATTCATAAGAACCAGTAAGTGCATTAAATAATGATGTCTTCCCTGTATTCGGATTCCCTAGCAAAGCTACCTTATTCACGCTAATTCCACCTTTATCATTTTCGCGTCACAATGACGAATACTAATTAACTGTCCACGACACTCCAATGTACAAGGACCTTTGAACATCGCTTTCTGCTTCATGCGAAGTTCGCTTCCTTCAGAAAGACCGAAAGCAGCCAATCTTCTCTTTAGTAAATGATCTAAAGACTGAACGCTTTTTACTAACACTTTCTCACCGATTTTAATATCTACTAAGCTCATAACCTTCCCCCTCAGAAGAGAATGATAATTATTTTCAAAAAAATTATAGCACACTCTATTTCTCTTGTACTATACCCTTTTGCTTCATATTTATTAACATTTCGCTACAATTCTATTTCAATCATTGTCATACTGTATTCGTTTGCCATTCTCATCCATTTCGCTTACAATAAACAATAGCAAATAAAGAATCTCGTTATCACAGGGGGAGCCATGCCGCTGAGAGGGAACACTTCGTTCCGACCCTTCGAACCTGTTAGTTAATGCTAACGCAGGGATTGTGCAAACGTCCGAAATACACACCTCTTTTTTATTTACGTATTTCGTATCCTCCTATGATATCTATTCTTTTTTGTACAACTTGGATTTAGGGGGAGACAACATGCGTAACACCAATTTACAAGCGATGATCGAATCTGCTATTCTTGCAGCCTTCGCCATGATTATCGACATTTTACCATTATCACTTAAACTTCCAACAGGCGGTTCCATTTCCTTTGCTATGATTCCTATTTTTATTATTGCATATCGCTGGGGCTTTAAATCTGCTTTCTTAGGTGGCTTAATTTGGGGATTATTACAAATTGTTGTAGGTGATGCTTACATTTTAACACCTGTTCAAGCATTTATTGAGTACTTCATTGCCTTTGCTTTTATTGGATTTGCTGGTTTATTCTATCGACCAATTCAAAAAGCACTTTTAACTTCCAATGAAAATAACGAAAGAAAGAAAGTTATTGGTTACATTATTCTTGCTACATTTGTTGGTAGCTTTGCACGCTATTTCTGTCATTTTATTGCCGGTATTATTTTCTTTGGGCAATATGCACCGAAAGGTCAATCAGCTGTGCTATATTCATTAATCGTAAATGGTACCACAATGCTTGGTTCTTTTATTTTATGTACAGTTTTACTTATATTTTTATTCCTTACTTCACCACGCTTATTCAAAAGCATCAGTGCTTATCAAATGAATACACAAAAAAAGGGCGCTTAATGAGCGCTCTTTTTTTCATATCGTAATATCAATTAAAAATACAATAAATGCACAAAAGAAAATAAATACCATTATACTTAGCCACTTGCTATGCACGGTTCATCGACTCCTTACATAACCTCATTTTCTAACCAGATTATATCGCTTAAAAATAAAGATTAGGTAAAGATAATATGAAAATAAATTAAAAAAGCGTAGTATGCATCATCTACGCTTTTTTCGGTAAATAGAAGTAAAATAATACACCTTCTTCTGTATTTTCTGCCCCATATTCAGCATCGTGCAGTTCTAAAATATTTTTAGAAATAGCTAGACCAAGCCCCGTCCCGCCTTGTGAACGATGGCGAGCTGCATCCACGCGATAAAAACGGTCCCAAATTTTATCTAATTGTTCTTCTTCAATGTGAGTACCTTTATTTTCAATACACACTTTTATACGATCCTGCTCATCTATTGTGGAAATCATAATATCCTCTTTATTTGGTGTATAACGTATGGCATTCGTAATGAAGTTTACGATGACTTGTTCAATCCGACTTTGATTTGCCATCACTTCAACTGAACATATATTTTTATGCACACGAAGTTCTTTTTTCTCTATGTCCACAGAAAGGTATTCACATATATCTTCAATTACTGAATCAATATAAAATAAATCCTTTTTCATTTTATATGTACCTGACTCAAATTTAGCTAACTCAAGCATATCCAAAATTAAAGTATCCATTTTATCTACTTCTCGTTCCATCGCCTGAAAATAATACTCTTTTTTATGTTCAGCTACTCCATCTTTTAAAATAGAAATACAGCTTTTCATAATACTCAGCGGTGTTTTCAATTCATGCGACACACCAGAAATAAATTCTTTCCGCGTATTTTCTAACTTTCTTTCCTTTTCAATATCTTGTTCTAGCTGTCCAATATGCGAATGAAGTTTATTAGATAGTACATTAATATTATTCGATAAATCACCAATTTCATCTTTTGAAGTAATCGGAATTTTTTCGGTGAAATCTAAATGCGCTATTTTCTTCGTGGTATCATTTATTTTTAATAACGGCTTTGCAATTTGTTTTGAATAATAAAACGAAGCTAGAAAAATGAGAACGAGTACAAATGCAATGATGTAAATGTAGTAATCTTGCACCATCTGTACAGCTTCATCTACAGGTTGTAAAGAAGCCATCGCATAAATATATGTTACTGATCCGTCTTTTTCTTTTACTGGCTTAATTAATAATTTATATTTTATATCATTCTTTTCATCGTCCATTGTTTGTGTTGTATATTGTATGTGTTTGTTCTCTTTTAATAATAAATCAGTTTGAAATTCTTTTATGCTATCTAAGAAAATGCCATTTTTATAAATTGGATTCACAGGACCTTTTACATCAGGTAACTGTATTTTTGTAACACGTCCACCTATGTAAACGCCTAATTCTTGAGCCACTTCTTCCTGAACAGCTGGTTTCTTTTCCTTAGCAAGTTGCTCCCCAGCTGCTCTCCTTTTCTCCTCATCTAATTTCATTTTCTCCTTAAATGCTTTTTCTAACGGTTTATTAGATCCACTTAAATTCTGCTTACCTAATGAGAAAGAGAATGGAATAAAACTATCTTCTTTTTTCACTCCAGAAAAATAAATCTCTTGTCCTAAAAAATGCTCTGATGATTTGTTATCAATCTCCTCTATATTGATGAAATTATATAAAGGAATTTTGAATATTTGTTGTCCAAAGCTCTTTTGTTGCCTACGATCTATCGTTACTTCAAAATAAAAATCATCCGCATGTTTTAAATTCCCATTCTGATCTAACGTTGTAATCCACGTATTATTTTCTCTTAAAAAATCTTGCTCCAGCTTCTGAATTCCTTCTGCACTTCCTGCATAATTCAAATAATTCTTCTCAAAAGAATTTAAATTCACTTTAATATCTTCTACTTTTCGATTCGCATAATATTGTTTAAAAAATATCGTTTGTCCAATAAATATCGTCGCTAAAATTAGCATGCATAATGCTGTTGTGAGAGTAAATAATTTAAGTACAATTCCTTTCCTCATATATTTCCCTCAAATTTATAACCGGTTCGCACTACAGTTGTAATGTACTTTGCTTTCTCTCCTAATTTATTCCGCAAATTACGAATATGACTATTAACCGTTCGATCATCACCGGCAAATTCATATCCCCAAATTCTTGAAATGAGTTGCTCTCTCGTTAAAACAATTCCTTGATTTTTCATGAAATACGCTAATATTTCAAATTCAGTATGTGTTAAATTAATGTCTGTCCTATCTACCGTAACAGTGCGCGATGGGAAGTGGACGTGAATACCGTGGATGGATAATGTATCATCTTCATTCTCTAGAAGTTGCTTCGTTACTTTTCTACTTTCTAACAGCCTTTTCGCTCTTGCTAATAAAATTGGTGGGCTATACGGCTTCGTCACATAGTCATCCGCCCCAAGTTCAAATCCAAGTAACGTATCATCTTCATCTACACGCGCCGTCAGCATAATAATAGGAACCTCAGATGTTTTACGAATTCTTCGGCAAACAGACCATCCATCAAGTTCTGGCAACATAATATCTAAAATAACTAAATCAACCTCTTCTTCCTCAAATACAACTAAAGCTTCTTTCCCATCTCTTGCTTCAAACACTACATATTGCTCGCTCAAAAAATAATCTTTTAATATTTCACGCAAAATATCTTCATCTTCCACAATTAAAATGTTTTTTGACATAACTTATGTATCCCCCTCTCGCTTTCAGAAACTACAACTTCATTTTGAATAACTAGCCTTTAACTTCGCCTCGATAATATATCTATCTGGTGCATCCCCTATATAATCAAATGGATAGCAAGTCGTCAGTGTTAATATCGGTTCTTCTTTTTTTATAATAACAGTACGATCATCTGCATGGGTAATCCATGTCTTTTGAATTTCATATGTGTAAATTTTATTATCATACTCTAAAACAAGCGTATCTTTTTCTTTTAACTCCCCTAAATCGGTAAATACAGTATCCCGGTGTCCACTCAAAACAGTATGTCCACCTCCAGATGGCGTTGTCGTTAAATCACTAACGAACATTCCAACGCCTTTCTTCAAAGTTGCATCATCCGCTCCCCAATATATAGAAAACTTCTTCTTTATTTTCGGTATATTTAACATCGCTACCTTTTCTCCTTCTTTATGTTCTGTTTGAGAAGAAGGCACTTGGGAAGTTACAGGTGTTTCAGAAGAAAGTTCATTATCTTGTATATTTTCAAGGCTCTTTAGTTCTTTTTTTGTTAATTGCCCGGCAGAGCTTTTTCCTTTATACCATTCCATAGCGTAATATGCTCCCATAAATAGCCCTATAGCCATCAATATGATACCGATATAATTGAGTATCTTCATGTTTCATCCCTCCATGCCAAAAATGGTAGGAATAACCTACCATTTTTAATATATGAAATTATCCCATTCTTTATAGGACAATATTTTATTTACGCCTTAACTTTATTACGACGCTTCAAACCAAATAATGTCCCTATCCCTACAAGACATGCGCTTAGTGCCATCATTGCTACATTATTGGATGCTGTGTTTGGTAATTTTTCACCTTGTACAACTGGCTTTGCTACTTCTTTTTTTACTGCACCATTTTTTTGTTGTACTTGTGCTGCTTCTTTTTTTGCCATATCACTTTTTAACTGTTCTTGTGCTATTCTCTTTTTCTCTTCTTCACTTTTTTGCTGTTCCTTAATCACTGCTTCTTTTTTCGCCTTATCGTTTTTCAACTGCTCTTCCGCTATTCTCTTTTTCTCTTCTTCACTCTTTTGCTGTTCCTTAATCGCTGCTTCTTTTTTCGCTTTATCTTGTTGTAGTTGCGCCGCTTCTTCCTTCGTTACTGTTCCAGTATCCGCGCTTGCTACTGAAGAATATCCCACTGTTAAAAGTGCCATTGCACAAATTGGTAATAATTTCTTTTTCATTTTATTTCTCTCCTTTTATACGTTTTACATCACTTCGCATCGGATGTATCACTAGCATAAGCAAGAGATATAAATATAAAATGCAGATGAAATATATTTCATTTAAAGATTTCATTGTAGAAAAATAAAAAAACATCGCAATATATACGATGTTTTTTCGGGTGTGTGTCTCAATATTTACATGTTACTTTCGCGTGATTTAGAAGTAGAATGGGCCGGAGCGATAACTAATTGTCTCGGCTCAGTTTTCTTTAAGTGATTTTTGACGTTACACTTACGACGTTGAACAACCCACGCTTTAATAGGGTTTGTCAAAATAATCTTTTGCTCTTCATTAGGGGCCTCTTCTTCAAACCTACAACTCTCGCTCCATTTATTCCATTTCATTGTGAATTTAGAAGAAGAATGATCGTCTTCTCGATCAAACAAGTGCAAAAAATCCATTTCGCCAGCTAGCATTACGGTGTTGCTAGTTGCTAAAAAAGAAAAGGTCGTCCAACGTTTCTCCATGCCCTCCTACTCCTTTTTCACATATAGAGTGCCTAAAACTTAATTTACCTAAAATATGCTTGCCTTTTACCTTACACCTATAGTTTATCCAAAACACTACTATGCAACTATCGATTTGCCTTACAACTACCTTACATTTTTGTAAGAAACAAAAAACCTTCACTCTCTATACGTGAAGGTTTCTCATTTCTCATCTATATGATCTTTCATATGATCGACTCCAGCTTCTTGCAGCTGTGACATCATACCGTGGGAAATTGCGCCTAATACTAAAGTCATTCCAATTAGTGAAATCCGAATCGCTGGTACATCAATTATGTAAGCCAAACTGCCAAGAACAATTGTTAAAAACAATGCTTTTATAAATGTTGCACTTGTATACTCTTTCTTTCTCATCATAATCACCCTTTTGGAAGCGTTTTCTTTATATGATTAGTATATCATATCATCTGATTATTTTGTGGGGATTTCTGTAAAAAACTTATATCTTCTTTGACTTTTCCCTTTCTTTCCTTTACAGTCGAAATGTTCACAAGTTTTACACTGTAGGAGGACTCTAATGAATATTGAAATAAAAGACACTTTAATTTCTGAAGAAAAATTACAAGAAAAAGTAAAAGAACTAGCACTTCAAATCGAACGTGACTTTGAAGGAGAAGAAATCGTAGTAATCGCTGTATTAAAAGGATCTTTCGTATTCGCTGCCGATTTAATTCGTCACATTAAAAACGATGTAACAATCGACTTTATTTCTGCATCTAGCTACGGAAATCAAACAGAAACAACTGGAAAAGTAAAACTATTAAAAGATATCGATGTAAACATTACTGGAAAAAACGTAATTGTCGTAGAAGATATTATCGATTCTGGTTTAACACTTCACTTCTTAAAAGATCACTTCTTTATGCATAAACCGAAAGCATTGAAATTCTGTACGTTACTTGATAAACCTGAGCGTCGTAAAGTGGACTTAAAAGCTGAATATGTTGGCTTCCAAATTCCAGACGAATTTATCGTTGGCTACGGTATCGACTGCGCAGAAAAATATCGTAACTTACCATTTATCGCTTCAGTTGTAACGGAATAATATAATAGAATAAACTTCCACCATCAATTACTGGTGGAAGTTTATTTTCTATCACGATTCGTAAAAGACAAAGGGAGAGAATAAAAATGACAAAGACAAAATTTGAAAAAGTACTCCTCATCGTAAATCCAGAAGCAGGGCAAGGCGATTTACATACGAACTTAACGAAAATTGTACCACCTCTTGCGGCAGCTTTTCCTGACTTACATATCCTTCATACGAAAAAGCAAGGTGATGCAACAAAATATTGCCAAGAGTTTGCTAGTAAAGTAGATTTAATTATCGTCTTTGGTGGTGATGGAACAGTATTTGAATGCACAAATGGCTTAGCACCTCTCGAAACTAGACCTACACTTGCAATTATTCCAGGTGGAACTTGCAATGACTTCTCTCGCACACTTGGTGTTCCGCAAAACATTGCAGAAGCAGCAAAACTTATTACACAAGGACACGTAAAACCAGTTGATGTCGCAAAAGCAAATGGACAACACTTCTTAAACTTCTGGGGCATTGGACTTGTCTCTGAAGTATCAAACAATATCGATGCAGAAGAAAAAGCAAAGCTTGGTAAAATTGGTTACTACTTAAGCACAATTCGAACTGTAAAGAATGCTGAAACATTTCCAGTAAAAATTACGTACGATGGACAAGTATATGAAGACGAAGCTGTCCTTGTTATGGTTGGAAACGGTGAATATCTTGGCGGTATCCCGTCCTTTATTCCAAACGTAAAGTGCGACGACGGAACACTTGATATTTTTGTTGTAAAATCAACAGGCATTCAAGCGTTTAAAGACTATATCGGAAAGAAACTATTTGAAGACTCAAATGAAAATGACATCTTCCACGTAAAAGCGAAATCCATTCATATTGAAACAGAAGAAGAAAAAGAAGTAGATACAGATGGAGAAAGCTCGCTTCATACACCTTGTCATATTGAACTATTACAAGGACACTTTACGATGATTTATAATCCTGCGGTTGTGTAATAAAAAAACGAGTGCTAGCACTCGTTTTTTCTCTTCTAATCTAGTTATATCGTTGAATCATTTCTTGTATTTCTTTAACTCTCTCTAAAGTAATTCCATTTCTTTGTTCAATCGCTAAAGGATGCTCGGTTGGTTCTAATCCAACATACGGTGCCATTCCAACTTCTCTTATATGTATATTTGTTTTTAAATTTAATGTTTCTGGATAAACTGGTATTTCTACAGATAACCAACCAAAATAAGGGTCACTATTTTCTCGGCCTCTCTCATCCCACTTTTCTAATACTTCATCATAACTTTCTTTACTAAGTGATACCCACACAGTCCATATGAAATTTTCGTGGTAATCAATGATAGGAATCTCTAAACAACCTCTAATAAAGTAATGTTCATCGTCCATTACGCAAAGTTCTGATGTTAAATGGAAGCGTTCCTCTCTTTCATGAGGCGCTACCTCGTAATAATAATATGGTGCTTCACTTCCGTAGCATAAAGATAGTGCAAAACGATTCATTTGTACTTTTTCTCCGGATTTTCTTCTTCTTTTCATTTATTATTCTTTCTCCTATCCTTTTCAGTCACAATCAAACTCCACCCAATCTTTCCAGTGCGTATTAGAATCCTTATTCACAATAATACTTGGATCTTTCTTCTCTATAGCAGCCGCTACTGATTGGAAGAATTCAATTTCACTAGAGTATAACATAGACATATTTGTTTGCGACATTCTAATAATATTGCTAAAAAATAGCAAAGTTTCCTGTTTGCATGCCCTAGTTCTTTTTAGATACAATGAAGGAAAGAAGCAGCTTAATACAAGGGAGAGGACAAACTTTGTTCAACCAACAGTTAGTTAATTTACGCATTGATTTTGCATTTAAACAATTGTTTGGTACGAATGGTAGTGAAGATATTCTAATTGCATTTTTAAACGCTATGTTACAAAAGTCTTTAGAATCACCCATTGCTTCTCTACAACTAGAAGATCCACATTTACATCGGGAATATGAAGAGGATAAGTTATCTATTTTAGATATTTCAGCGACATTAAACACAGGAACAAAAGTAAATGTAGAAATACAGCTCAATAATAATCACGATATGATGAAACGTAGTTTATATTATTGGGGAAAATTATACACATCTCAATTACAAAAAGGTATGCCTTACAGTTCGCTTCATAAAACCATCACCATTAATTTATTGAACTTTATAATGTTCTCAGACCACAAAGAATTTCATACAACGGGCACATTATGGAATTCACAGCAACAAAAACTCTTGAGTGATGACATAGAAATTCACATTGTAGAAATTCCAAAGTTAACAAAACAATGGCATGAAGAAAAAGTAAATCCGTGGAAAGATCCATTTGTTCGTTGGCTTTTATTGCTTTCAGCAAATGAGGATGAGCACTTAACTAAACTATTGGAGGATATTGCTATGAACCAAGATCCTATTTTACAAAAAGCGATAAATAAATGGGAACGTATGAGTCAAGATTCTTCTTTCCGACAAGCTTATGACGCAAGAGAGAAGGTTCTAATGGATGAAGCCGCAAAATTCGCTCACGCAGAGCAAGAAGGAATAAAAAGAGGAATTGAAAAAGGGCTTGAACAAGGGCTTGAACAAGGCATTGAACAAGGCATTGAACAAGGCATTGAACAAGGTCGAAAAGAAGGTGTTCAACAGGGAAGAATGCAAATGATTAAAAGCATGTATGATCTTGGTATGCCACTTGAAACGATTGCTAAGGCAAGTAAATTAAGTGTGCATGAGGTTGAACATATTTTAGGACATAAATAGTAATAAAAAAAGGGCTTGAATTGTTTCAAGCTCTTTTTTATCAACTTTCCTCAATTCGTTCAATCTTCCAAACTAAATTATCTGGATCGTTTTTCTCTAAAAAAGTTAACATCCACATAATATTCTCTTTGTCGTTCATCAACATTACTTTATGGTTTAATTTCCAAGCCACGTCACTAACATGATTAGACATTTTATACATATCTTCTTCTCTAATAAGCTTTTCCTTTTTGATTAGTCGTCTCGTTCTATACTCCCTTATTTCTAAGTACATATCAGCATACATCACTTCATGCTGCCAAATTATACTACATACATATTTTTTATTTGGACTACTCTTCTTTATATAAATAAATTCATTTTTATAATCCAAATCCAGTACCTTATTGTATGCTTTTTCTAACATCTCTATATCCCAATCACATTTCAGTATGAACGATTTTAAGGGCTAATTCTTTTTTCTCTCTATCTGATAAATATGGGAAATCCTTTACACTCCCATATTCTACAAACACATTCATATATTCAGGAAAAATTCGATATTTCTCCTCCCACTGATTTAATAATGAAATATCATCCACACAGTGAATCCAGATACCTTTTTCATAGTCTGTTCTTAACTTTGGTATATATCGCTCGTATAAAGAAGTAATACAGTTCGTTTTTTTGAAATAGCACTGAAATTTCCCAACGGTTTCTTCAAAAGAACAATCCAGCACCATACAAAGTGATTCGGCGGACTTACTTGAACTAAAATATTAAATTACATTTCGAACAAAAAGGAGCAGCATTCCCTCTTCTAATTTTCGCATCACATTTTGGACAATATACGTATCGCTCTTCTATCTTATCTCGTTCTATCATATGTAAAGATACTATTCTCATACTACACATGATTCCAATTAAAATAAGGCTAACAATGAGTAGCATAACTTACTCCCCCCTCCCTCTATATTTTACCATAAAATAACAAATCTAATTCTCTCATTAAGAATCGGATTCATACTTACAATCCTAACTTTGCTTCGTCCATCAGGAGTCATACCCATCATTACTTGCATTTTATCATGTAAAAACTTTCCCTTTGTAAGCATATTCCAGTACGAACCTTTTGGTAATTTACCTACTTCATTAATAGTTGCTTCTTTTTCCTTACCATCCCTATTGTTTCGATAAATTTACACTATAATAAAAGAGGAGTGGCATTATAAATAAACAAGAATTTATTGAACTCGTTAATTCCAAATTAACACTTATCCGTGTTGAAAATGATTTATCACAAGAAAAAATGTCAGAAGTTATTGGTTTATCGAAAAAAACATTAGTAGAAATTGAAAAAGGTAGAAAAATGAGGAGAAGGTTGACGTCATACACCGTGTCAAATTGAATGATTACCAAAGCTTTCAACGATAATTTATAATCCTTAGCTTATATAATCCTTATTCCTCTATACTTTAACAATTACTAACCTTCGCATTTTTCCAAAAAACAAAGTATAATGAACTAATTACAAAGAAGGTTGTTAACAAAATCGTTAACAACCTTTTTTGTTTTTCTGAAAAACTTTTCAATTTAAGGGAGCGATCACATGTATTGGAGAAAAAATGATAAACCTGTAGAAGAACCAGAAGCAATTGCTGTATGGGAATGCCAAGAAGAAAACTGCCGTGGATGGATGCGTAAAAACTTTTCATTAGAAGCAGAACCGAAATGTCCGTTATGCAAAAGCGATATGGAAAGCGGCGAACGCTTATTACAAAAGATATAATAAATTCTCTTCTTCACCTTTTATAAACTGAAACATAGAGGATTCTCTTTCTCCTTATTTACAATGTGCATCGAAAGAAAATAAACTATACAAAAAGCTTTGCGTATCCTCGCAAAGCTTTTTCAATATCTCAAACTCATTCCAACTATCATTCTTTACTAAAAAACAAATTACATTTTGAATAAAAAGGAGCAGAATTCCCCTTTCTAATTCTCCCATTCCACTTAGGACAATACATATACAAACCTTTTTCTCTCTACTATCCCAAAAACTACTACTTTCATCCCGGTCATAATTCTTATCAAAATGATGTTAAGAAATCAATAACATAGTGTATCCTCTCTTACAATAAAAGTAAAATATCAGGAAATCTTCTGTCATATTTTATCCCCCTATATTCATTAAATCAATTCGCTACAATCATTTCTATATGTTTTCAAAACACTCTAATATAAATTTTTACTAGATTTATATCTAGGATTACATACTACACCTCTTTCGGAAGGACAATTTTTTATAGGCTCATACAAAATTTTATGCTTGAATCTTAAGACGAGTAAATCCAAATACAGATCCTAACGCTACAAGACATGCACTTAGCATCATCATTGTTACGCTATTTGATGCTGTATTTGGTAGTTTTTCTCCTTAAGAATATTAAAAAGCCCCAAACTATAATAGTTTGAGACCCTTGAATTCTATATTCTATTTTTGAGTAAGAAACAAACTTTTATTTTTGATTTTTTCCTTTTGTACTTAATAAATAAGATTAAATGATATAGGAATAAAGTATTTACTTCTCATCTTTAATTTTAATTTTCGCTTGTTTATAAAAATCTAATTTCTCTTTGTTATATTCTTTTGTATATCCATTAAATTTCTCTTTTTCTCGTTGAATGTCCTCATTCATTTGATTTACACCTTTAATCTTTTCACTAATCTTTTTTAAGTTCGTTTCTTTTTCGCCTAAGCTTTTATATACTTCTCTTTCAAATCCCATTAATTTTTGATACGAATCATTTATCTTATTAAAAGATGCATAGCGCTTTTTATAAATATCCTGTATGTTTTTTGCTTGTTTTTGAAGAGCAGCATCTTCCATTTTATCTATAGTTTTATGAACTGATTTTATTTCTTCCTGTGCTTTTTCAAAAGCTTCTTTTTCTTTGTTCCATACTTTTTCACGTTCGTCCATGCTTTTTGTAGCTTGCTCTATCTTCGGCATAATTGCTTGGTTACTATCTTTACCATCATTTATAATTTGATTGTATAACTCTTGACCTTGTTTTTCTAAACCCTCTAGTTTTTTCGCATCTTCAGAAACCGCCTTTTCTTGCTTCGTTGCATTTTCAAATGCGACGTACAATTCTGCTTCTGGCTTTGCGCCAAAACACCCTGTCAATAAGCTTATAGATATAATTCCGGTAATCGTTAACGCTTTATAAGTCAATGTCAATTCCTCCTATGTTACATTCGTTTATCATGCATAAAGTTCAAGGGGAAATGATCATCTTCATGATATGCTTCAAATTCATACCCTTTTTCTTTTAAACCTTTAATAATAGCCGGTACTGCAGCGATAGATTGCGGATGAATATCGTGCATTAAAATAACTTCTTTGGGATTTGTCGCACTAGCAAGTACATTTTGAACAATTTTCGCTTTCGCAGTATCAATTGGTATACTATTATATTCCCAATCTAATGAATCAATTGTCCAATCCCATACTCTAAGACCATTTTCTACAACTTTATTACGAAGTTCTTCGTGTAATCCTGGCTTTGAACCATATGGTGGGCGTGTTAGTTTTGGGGCATGTCCGAGAATACTAGCAATTAAGCCTTGATCCTCTTTCATTTCATCTACGTAGCCACCTTGGGCATATAATTTTCTATTATTGTGCGTCATACTATGCATACCAACATAGTGTCCTTCCGCTTCTTCTCGTTTTACTAAATCAGGGTATGATTTTACATTTTGACCGATTAGAAAAAATGTTGCTTTTGCATCATTTTCCTTTAATATGTCTAGTAACTGTGCCGTATATTTTCCTGGTCCGTCATCAAAAGTAAGATAGGCAATTTTCCTAGTTTGACCATTAAATTGCGTTGGTGCAACCTTATTCATCTCCACTTTTATTTGTTCATTTGCATTTTGAACTGGATTCTCTTGATTTGCTATCGCTTTTGCAGGTGAAGTTATTGCTTGAAATACAAAAAAAGCCCCTCCCACTACAACTATAGCTACCATCATTACAACTATATTCTTTACCTTTAACAGTTTCCCCATTCTATTAATTCCTTTCTACGTCCATTACTTACTTATACTAAAAATATTACTCTAGTTTTTTACCCCTTCCCCCGGCATCCATTCTATTTTTCCTTTGGAAGCACAATCCTCTTATATAATTGAACAGTGATCAAATAGTAGACACCGTAAATGATTAAAAATATACAAATCGGAAGTCCAATATTCACATATGGATTTACAAAAAACTTAACAAATGTAAATATATTCATTCCTACCAAAACGTGTATAAGACCCAATATGGCTGGAAATAAAAATACAATGCCTAATTCTTTATACATAGATTGTATAAGTAATTCTTTACGTACCCCAATTTTCCGAAGCATCTCATACCGCCCTATATCTTTCGTAGCTCCAGAAAGGATCTTAAACATTAAACAACTTGCCATCATAGCTAAAAAAGCAAGACCTAAAAAGAATCCCATAAAGGAAGTTCCTTTTGAGAAGACGAGCATAGATTCATAATCACCATAGTTTGTTGGTAAATATACGTCTTCCTTAGGCTTATTAATAGCAACGGCTATTTTTTCGATTTGACGATTATCCATCTCTTTTAACTCTGTCTTATACCGTAAAATATTATCGATTTTAGCAATAAAAAACGTATGCTCATTACCTTGAATTGCTTTATACCGGTTTTCGTCGACGATATATACAGGTTTACGATTATATACAGTAATATTCGATCTAAAATCACTATCCATACTCTTATCCCAATTCAGTGGTAACGTAGAACTAGATGGATCAACTTCCTCTCCCTTAAACATCCTATAGCTCGAAGATGGAAGTTGTTCAGAAATATGTGTTGTCTCTTTCTTTCCGAACAGAAGTGGCGGATTCTCTAATAATTCCTCTTTTAAATAGTAAACAGCCTCATTATCAACTTTATATTTATATTGTCTTTTATCTATAATTTTCATTTTTTCCATAGCTTTATAATCCGCTGCTTCTGGATCATGAATTGTAATATCATACCCTGACATTCTTTCTGCTGTAAGGATTACGTTTTTCTGTAAAGACATGCCACCAGCCATTGCCCCCACGCCAAGACCAATTAACATCGTTACCGTTCCTAATATTTTCGCCAAACTACTTACACGGAACTGCAATTGTGCAAATGTAAATGCATTTAATTTCTTCTCATTTAAATAGCGCGTTTTCTTTAGCCTATTAACAATCATAGGTAAGAACGAAATAAATATAAGATATGTCCCAATTGTAATCGTGAATAATGGCAGCATAATGGCGCCAGCACCTTTTATTCCTACGAAGATTACGAAATAATATCCTACACCTAGTCCTAGCAAACTACATAAGAGTAACAATATCGTGGCTGGTCCTTTCATTCGTATGCGCTCCGTTTGCTGCTCTGTACGAATTAAATCTAGTTCTGTTTTAAGTGCTATACGAATGGCATTCACAACGGATGTAAGTAGAAATAACGCACTAAAGAATATAAATGTTATTTTGAATGCAGGACCATAAAATGCTTGATAACCTTCCGCTGAAATTTCCAATTGTTTCGTTAGAAATTTGCTAACGAAATTGGAAAGAATAGCTCCGAATACACTCCCTAATGCTAGTGAAATCATTCCCATAAACAATGTCTCAAAAAATAAAAGTTGGCTGATTTTACTCTTTTTGGCCCCTAAAATAAGATACATGCCGAGTTCCTTCCGCCGGAGTGAGAGAAGAAATGAGTTTGCATAAAAAATATAAAAGAATGTAATAAACGCCACCAAAATCGATCCTATTTGAAATACAAATACGATTGAACCAATAATACTGTTATTCATTGTAAACTCTTTATTTAACGCAAGCGTTTGAAACATATAAAAAATAGAAATTGAGATGACAAGACCTATTAATAAAACGATATAATCCTTAATCATTTTTTTCATACTAGAAATAGAAAGTTTTAATAACACACTCTACACCCACGCTTCTCTACAGTGTGGTGTACTACATTCATCTTTTTACTATAACCTCTTTGTACAACGTTCTCTTCAAATATTAAAGTTTTCATATTGCCTCCTGTCATTTGGCTAGTGCTGCGATCATGCTATTTTCATAGCCACTAACTATCATTTTATCTTTTCCCTACAAACAGCAATATTGATTCCTCTTACATTATCCTTACATTTTTGTAATGTACACTTCCGAAAAAAACATTACAATATGCAAATCAAACATTTTATAATCCGATTCATATACCTTTTGACATCAATATTCTCACGCTCAAATAATATATTTACACATATAAAGTCGAAGGATATTATATAGGTTTTCTAGCCTATTTAAGAGGTTATATAAATAATTAATATTAAAAATGTACAAAAAAAAAGCCCCACTGTAATACTTAATAACTTTGCACTTATCATCAGTTTACCTCTTCATTATAATTGTCCGAGATAAAGATAAGATAAAGATAAAATAAAAACATTATAAATATATAACCATATATTATTAAATTTAGTACCGTTTTACTTTTCCTTATCCCTCTTACTCTTTATTTTACGTTCATTCTCTTCGTTTCTAATTCACCTCTCAAAGGCACTACATAAAACTATTATTTAGGTTCTATTAAAATTACATCTTCTAAATCATATAAATTCGCCTTTGGTTTTGCATAAATAATATAAGCAAGACCATATTGATCCGGTTCTTGCTCTATCACCTCTGCTACTTCAAGGCCAGGTGGTATTTTCTGACTCAATTCAGAGGTAATAATACTATCACCTATTTTTATTTCTTTCGCTTTATCTGATGGAATATTATCAATTCGAAGAGCCTGTTTTTTCTTATCATACCCTGTAACAAATCCTAAAATGGATGAATTATTTTGAAGGGTGATTGCTAAACGATTCGTTCGTTCATCATTCGTAATTAATTTCACAACAGATGTATATTGATCTACACTCTCTACCTTTCCAATAAAACCTTCCACTGTAATAACAGCCATACCAACCTTTACACCATGTTGTGCTCCTCTATCAATAGTGACTTCTCCATACCACTCTTCTGCTACACGAGTTACTACTGTAGCTTGAATTAAATTGTATTTTCCTTGTTCCTTTAATTCTTTCGTTTTGTTGATAAGTTTAGTAAGGTTTTCTTTCTCCTCACTTAATATTTGCACTTTACTCTTTAACGATTCTTGATGTTCAATTTTCCCTTTCAATACCTGATTCTCTCTATATACTTTATAGATGTCTTCTATATTATGAACAATATTTTGGACATGCTTATTATTTGTACATACATACATACATACACCATCAATAAAGCCAAAAGAATAATTGAAAGAAATAATAATATTTTCTTCTTAGAAACCTGCATAATTATCCTGCTACTCCCTACTATTTTTTATCTACATACTATAGAATACTAGTCATTGTACACAGAAGAAATGCAGTTTAAATAAAGTTAAGATAAACTTTATCTTCTTTATAAAAAATTTAGAACTTATCATATACTGCTACAATCTTCGAAGTTTGCTCGTTACCTTATCCATGGAATGCCACTTATAATTTCTATAACTAATTATGTTGTATTTGTACTTTCTTAGGTATTTCATCTATTTGTACTTCTTCCCATTCCATACCATAACTTCCTTTAGATCTAATCTTTAAATATGCTCCTATTCTTAAATGTTTTGAAGCAGTCATCGCAATCTTTTGCTCTTGACCAGATTCATTATATCCTTTGAATTTATATTCCCATCTAGCAAAACCTTTGTTTTCAGCTCCATATTTACCATCATTATCAACAACAGCATAATAAATATCTTCTTTAATAAATGGATTGAATTGATCTACAATCGGTCCCCCCTTTCCTATAAGTAATGTAACTCCAACTATAATCAATACGATAAACGAACTTATTTTTTTCATGAAACTTTCTATTCTCCTCTTCTCAGATACTTCCCCTTAAAGGACTTCCTCTAAATCCATCGCAGCGCTATTACGTATTAAAATGTAACCAAATTTCCTAGTGCTCTTCTAATTAAATTGGCAATAAGATAATAAATTGAATAACCCCATTTTCATATTCTGCTCGAATTTCTCCTTTGTGCAATTCAACAATGCTTTTTGCAATTGCAAGTCCCAAACCTGAACCTTCTACAGCTCTACTTCTCGATTGATCTTTTTTATAAAAACGCTCAAACAAATTCTCTAATTCTATTTTTGTAAATTCTTCACTATGATTCGCTATAGAAATTTTGATATGCTGTTCTTCTCTTTGAAGTAAAACCCGAATTTCTGCTTTATCTATACTGTATTTAATTGCATTTATTAAAAGATTTTCAAACACACGTACCATTTTTTCTGAGTCCACAACAGCATATATACGATCTTCTTGAAATTCTTTTACAAAAGAAATATTATGCTCCTCCGCTTGTGGTACTAGCTCTTCTATTAATTGATCAAGTAGTTCATTTATACACACTTCTTGCGAATCTAACGCCATATTTTCATCTGTTAGTTTTGTATACTCAAACAAATCTTCTATTAACATCTTCAACTGCTCTGATTTTGAAAAGGCAATTTTTATATACTCATCATGCTGTTCTTTATTTTCATATTTCGCATCACCTAGTAAACGTAAATACCCCATAATAGAAGTAAGTGGTGTTCTTAAATCATGTGATACATTTGTAATCAATTCACTTTTTTGCTTCTCTATTTGTTTTTCCTTTTCTATATTAGCCAAAAGCTTTTCTGCCATTTGATTAATATTAGAAGTTAATAAACCTATTTCATCTTGACCTGCCTGTTTGATTTTATATTGTAAATTACCTTTCGAAAACTCCCTTACTCCTTCTGCCATCGCTTCAATCTGATTCATCTTCCTTTTCGTTATATAAAAGAAAGATAGTATAAAAGTGATAAAACCTAGTAAAGATGGAAATGGGCTGCTATCATTCACTATATACTTCACATTTCCTTGTGGTATACCACTTGCAATGATATACATATTTTCCGTATTAACAGTAACCGGATAAAAAGTTGTAAACTCCTTACGCTTTTGTTCAGTTCCATCTTGAATTAAATTTTGTGCTTCTACATATCGTACTTGATCCATTTTAAAATCCATCACATTACGCATCGTCTCATGAAGATTGATTTGTTCTTCCGGCGCTCCCTTTGTTTTATAAACGACTTTCCCATTCTCATCTATTATTAAAATCTTCAGTTGATTTTGGTGATTCAATTGATCAAGCAATTCTTGTATATTAATTTCCTTACCTTCCTCGGTTATACTTTCAACAAGCCTTTGTGTCTGTCCATCAATGGCTTCCATACCTGATGCATAATCAATGATAGAAATTTTATTCGCATCCTCGAAAAAAGAAGATGAAGACCATCCTACTAATACCCCGAGTAACGTACAAAAAGTAAATGTAGCCATTAGCTGTATCCGTATGCTCTTTTCCAAATAACTCACTATTTTACCTATCATTTTTTTAAAAACTTGATTCATCCATATTATCGGTTCAAATATCTTTCTCAATCTTATAGCCAACTCCCCATACCGTTTTAATGTACCGAGGCTTCCTTGGAATCGCCTCTATCTTTTCACGTATTTTCCGAATATGTACCATCACAGTATTATCGGATTGGAAAGCTTGCTCTTTCCATACTCTTTCATAAATTTGTGCTGCATTTAATACCATTCCTTGATTTCGTGCAAGCAATTCTAATACCTCAAACTCTCTCGGTGTCAATTTCGCCTCTTTATTTGCAATAATGACCTGCCGTGTTACTATATTAATTTTCATATCTCCAATTTCTATTTCATTTTCATCCTGTACACTTGTCCCGCTCATTTTCATATATCTCCGAAGTTGTGATTTAATACGAGCAATGAGTTCCAGTGGATTAAATGGTTTGGCTACGTAATCATCTGCCCCAGTTGTTAATCCTAAAATCTTGTCCATATCTTGCGTTTTTGCCGAAAGCATAATAATAGGCATTTCCGCTATTTCTCTCACTTTCATACACATATGAATACCATCTATTTTCGGCATCATAATATCAAGGACGATTAGATGCACGTCTCTTTTCTTTACTATTTCTAAACCCTCTTCACCATCTCCAGCTTGTAATACTTCGTAACCTTCATTCTTCAAATAGATAGTGATAAGTTTTCTAATTTCCTTCTCATCGTCCACGATAAGTATCGTTCCTTTACTCACAAAATCTCCTCCAGCATCATTTACCAAACTATGAATGTTGCTTTATTTCACTCACTACTGCATTCCTCTTTTGAATGTACACATAAGAAATGATAGTAATGATCATAATGCCCCCACCTAAATACATCCCATATTTCGTCGCAAGTGCTACAATCGTTTCTATCTGTTTTCCGAATAGAGAGCCCAGCATAAAATAAGCTAGCGTCCAAACAAGTCCTGCCATATAGGAATACAATGCATACGTTTTAAATGACATATTATTCATTCCAACCAAATACGGTACGATATGTCTCACAACGGGGATAAAATAACTTATTACTAATGCATAATGACCATATTTCCCTACTATTTCTTGTGATTTTAAAAGGTACTTCGCCTTTTTCTTTTTCATCAATTTATTAAGCACTTTTATGCCAAATATTTTCCCCAGTATATACCCTAAAGAAAGACCTGATACAACACCTAAATACGTTAATAAAAAGGCTGGAATCATACTTAATATCCCCATTGATGATACAAATCCACCGCTCATGACAATCATTTCATCTGGAATCGGCATACCGATAATACCAAGCCATAAACAAAAAAATAGTGCCCAATAACCATACTGCTCAATGTATGACATTAATTCATGTAACTCCATTATGCATATGCTCTCCTTAGCTCTTTTCTACAACTAAAGACGTAAGCTGGTGGGAAATTAAGCCACACCTTTTCTAGTGTAATTTCAGGAAAGAAATTCTGTATAAATCCTTTTTTCACAAGTGAATATTGAAATGTAATAAATTCCCCGTTCTCATGTATCGTTTCCATTACACTGTTTAAAATGCGCTTTGAAACCTCTTCTCGTAAAGAAGTAAAAGGCAATCCTGATAAGACGTAATCAATACATTCTATATTTAATTGTTCCATATACTTCTTTATATTTTCAGCTGAACCGTGTATAACAATCACGTTCTGCTCATCTTTAAATTTTCTCTTTAACTCTTTAAAAAATACTTCATTAATTTCAACAAGAAGAAATATTGTCTCCTTCTTCTTTCTCTTCATAATCTCTTTCGTAAAAGCTCCTGTACCAGGCCCTAGCTCTACAATGCATTTCGCTCTATTAAAATCAATTACATCTACCATTTTCCTTGCTAATATTTTTGAGCTCGGTACAACCGCACCAATATGTTTCGGATGTTTTATAAATTCAGTTAAGAATGTTATGAGCTGCATATACTCCCTCTCCATTCGTTCAATAGTTTTTAACTTGTGTTTAAGTATAACTATCGTTTCTTAACAAATATTGAGGAGATTTCTTAAGATTTTATGAAGATGAAGGAAATCTTCATCTTTACTATAAACAAACATAAAAAATTGAATTCCAAAGATAAGCGCATCAAACATATACAAATAAGTCAGCTTGTTTATTTACCATGAATGATCATGATCCTACTCCGATTTTGTATAGCGAAGTTACTATTTTTATGTTAAAATCCTCTAAGATATTTGGAATTAGTATAGAAATCATTTTTGGAGGCTTTATGAATAATCAAAACGATAATAAATCAAATGCATTATTTGCAGCTATACAAATAGTGCTACCACTTTTATTACCTATTCTTGTCCCTACCTTTTTAATAGTGGGAATGAAAAAGTGGATGCCCGATGAAGTTAAGTATCCAAGCATAATATCATTGTTCGCATTATGTATGGGATTTTTCATAGTAGGAATTCTCTTCTCTATTGTTTTACGTTTATGCAAATTATCTGAGGAAAAATTAAAGGAATTAGGATTTTTAGGATTTACACTTTCGGCTGTTAGCACATTTCTAAGTTTTTATGTAGGTTACTTTTGGTTGGCAGACCTTAACTTCACATCAGTTGAATTATCACCTCATGCCGTATTAATTTTCGCTATTTTATGTACCTTGCTATTAGAAGGTATTTTTAAAGTAATGGACATGTTTGATAGTTCGGACGAAAATAAAGCTCACGTATAGACAAAAAAAGCATTCGACTAACATGTTAGTCGGATGCTTTTTTACTAAGATAAAAACAACTCTTGCATTATTTCGCACTCACAATCTTATAATAAGAACGAACTGTTATGAAGTAATATCCGATATAAATGACACCGTATACTCCAATACTAATTAGAAGCGGAATCATAATTTCAAATGGTAGTATGTTCCCTAAACCTTTTAATGCAAACAAGCTGTGCAGGATTCCGATTACTAACGGAATCGCAAAGATAAAGCTTACTTGCTTTGCGATAGCTTTTTTCATTTCTTGTTTTGTGACCCCTACTTTGTGAAGTACAATATAGCGCTCACGATCAGCATTTGCTTCTGTTAATTGCTTAAAGTAAATGATAGAACCCGTTGCTAGTAAGAATACAAGTCCTAAGAACATTCCGATAAACATCATTAGTCCCGTTCCTTCAAGCCCCATATGGAAACCAGTGTAGAAATCTCTAAATGATGGTACCATTTCTGATTCACCAGCTGGCATCACTTTTGTTAATTTTTCTGTTAACACTTTACTATCTTTTTCATCTTTTACATCAATATTTTTTACAACGCGTGTTCCAAATGCTTGCTTCGCTTGTTCATACATTTCATCTGGAACGACAACAACTAATTCACCTAAGTTCGTAATTGCAGTATTATTTACACCTTGGATCGTCAATGTCTTCGTTTCATTTCCAATTTGGAATACCGCTTTATTTCCTTTATATTCAGGGCTAAACTCATACCCTTCCATATAAGAACTATCATATATAAATGCTTCGCCAGTAGCTACATTCACTGTTTCCGCATCGATTTTTTTCGCAATTTTGTTAAATTCAGACTGAGACATAAACTGATATTTCTCTGAAATCGTGTAATTCATATTAAGAATGAAATCAACTTTGTCTCCTTCAAACTTCCCTTTTACAGGAACTGTCTCAATTTCAAATTGATCTTTAACAGGGTGATTCTGCTTCTCTTCCGCAAGAATCGTATTTACTTTCTTATCTAGTTCTGCATCTTTTTTCTCATAAGAATAGCTGTATGGTGTAAATGCTTTTGATTGCGTAAATGTGTTGTAATACATCGTAACTGACGTACCAACCGCCGTTAATGTCACTGCACTTAAAATAGAAATTGTCGCAAGTGACTTTGCATTTCCTTTAATACGATATAGTAACTGTGACGTCGTTACCATATTCATACCGTTATAAAACGATGATTTATTATTTCTTGCACGTTTTAATACGAATACTGTAAAGAACATAAATAGTAAGTACGTACCTAATACTGTCGCAAGTAAAATATAAAGTGCAACTACCATAAAGTTTGCATACATAACTGCCTTCATAAACATTAACGCTAAGAAATAACCTGAGCCGATTAAGAAAACTGAAATTAACGCCATAATGACAGAGCCTTTTGGCATTGCTTCTCCTTCACGTTCTGCTCGGAAAAGTTCAATTAGCTTAAATCGATAAATTAAACGATATCCTTGAAGTGATGTATACAAAATAATTACAAAGAAAATAATTGCTGTATCAATAACTGCAGCCATCGGTACTTCAAAATGAACATTTAAGTTTATTCCCATCATATTTATTAGTAGTTCAAGGAATAGCTTTGAAAGAACGCTACCGATGGCAATACCGATTACTAATGACATTAAACCCATTAACATATTTTCATAAAACAGCATTTTACCAATCTGTCTTTTACGAATACCTAATAAAGAATATAACCCAACTTCCTTTTTTCGCTTTCGTGTAAAGAAACCGTTCGAATATATAATGAACACTGCTACGAAAATAATAAGCATCACGCTTGAAACTTGGAACGCTCCACTAATCTTTTTAGAAGCTTCCGCTGCTTTTTCCATTTGTGAATTGTATTGCAGTGCTTTAAATGTAAAATAAATTACAATACTAAAAATCATAGATGCAAAATATACAAAGTAGTCTTTAAAGTTCCGCTGTATGTTGCGGAGGGCAATGCTAGATAAGGTCATCAGCCATACCTCCAGAAATGGAAGACATTACGTCAACGACTTTTTGGAAGAACTGTTTACGTGTTGATTCACCGCGGTGCAATTCTTTATATAACTCACCATCTTTAATGAAAATAACTCGTTTACAATAACTCGCCGCAAACGCATCGTGCGTTACCATTAAAATTGTAGAGTTATCGTATTCATTTAACGACTTCATACTTTCTAATAAATCTGTCGCTGATTTAGAATCAAGTGCTCCCGTCGGCTCGTCACCAAATATCATACTAGGACTTGTAACAATCGCACGCGATGCTGCGCAGCGCTGCTTCTGTCCGCCCGACACTTGATATGGGAACTGACTTAAAATATGATCAATACCGAATTTCTTTGAGATTTCAAGAACGCGGCGATCAATCTCACTTGCTTTCACCTTTGATAACGCAAGAGGTAACGCAATGTTCTCTTTTACCGTTAACGTATCTAATAAATTATAATCTTGGAAAATGAACCCTAAATGATCGCGGCGGAATAACGCTAACTTATCATCGTTCATCTTCACGATATCTTTTCCATCAATTAAAATTTCACCGTTCGTCGCATTATCAATTGTAGAAAGAACGTTTAGTAAAGTAGTCTTACCCGAACCAGAAGGTCCCATAATTCCAACGAACTCACCTTCTTTTACTTGTAAGTTAATACCTTTTAACGCTGCAAATTTATTACCACCCGTGTCATACACTTTTTCAATATTCTTTGCTTCTAACACTGTTTTCATCTCGACATCCCTCATTTCTTCTATTCTCTATTTTCAACTATATACACTCTCTACTCTTGCCACTATCGATGTTTCTTACACAAACATGACAGTTATGTAAGGCCGGTAAGTAGAGAAATCAAAATTTAACCTACTGAACAAAAGTACTTTGTTACTATAACATTGGGATATCATGCCATCCATTCATTCTCCTTACAGGAACATTACAATTTTGTAAGGTTAAAAATGTACCCTACAAAGTTGTGCATGAAATGTCGGATGGACCTATTTTTTTCCTGCTATTCTATTTAACAAGGAGGTCATCGTATGGATTCACTTAAAAACATGAATGCGGCAATGCAGTATATTGAAAACAACCTTACAAACGAAATTGATTTTAAAGAAGTCGCAAAAATAGCTTTCTGCTCCGAATATCATTTTAAAAGAATGTTTTCTTTCCTAGCCGGCATATCACTGTCAGAATATATTCGCTGTAGACGTCTTACTCTCGCTGCTTTTGAGCTAAAAGATAGTGATGCGAAAGTCATTGATGTCGCTATAAAATATGGGTACAACTCGCCAGATTCTTTTACACGTGCTTTTCAAAACTTGCACGGCATAACACCTTCAGAGGCCCGAAATAGTAGTCATTCTTTGAAAGCTTATTCACCAATGACCTTCCAGTTATCGATTCAAGGAGGAAACGAAATGAACTATCGAATTGAAGAAAAAGAACCATTTCGAATTATTGGTATTACAAAACGCGTACCGATTGTATTTAACGGTGTAAATGAAGAAATTGCTTCTATGTGGAAAAGTTTAAATCCAGAGTCCATTCAAACATTAAAGTCCCTTTCAAACATTGAACCTACTGGAATTATTAGTGCTTCTACTAACTTTTCTGAAGGTAGAATGGAGGAAAAGGGAGAACTCGATCACTACATTGGAGTAGCCTCAATGAAAGATTGTCCAGAGCAATTCACACAACTTGAAGTCGCAGCTTCAACGTGGACCGTATTTGAAGCTGTCGGTCCATTTCCTGAAACATTACAAAATGTATGGGGACGCATTTATTCCGAATGGTTTCCTTCCTCAAACTATGAACTAGCGGAAGGACCAGAAATATTGTGGAATGAACAGAAAGATATATCTTCTCCGAATTTTAAAAGTGAAATTTGGATACCGGTTTTGAAGAAATAAAAAATAAAGCTGCTCCTCCTTAAAAGGAAAAGCAGCTTTTATTTATATTTTTAGTTCTTTTTTATAAGCGACGTAGGAATATCCCATTGTTAATCCTACTGCACCAACAATAATGCCAATGATTAGGAAAGCTTTCCACTCTACCGGTGCAAAAATACTTAAAATCATAATAACTCCTAATACAACAAACACCTTTCCACTAAAACGGTGCGTTTTTCTCCACACTTCCTCATTACTTAATGTCCACGGCGTTTTTATACCGACAAAGTAGTTTGGTTTGCACTGTGGTAAATAGTTGCCGATGACTATAAATAAAATACCAACTAATAATTCAGGCACTCGATTAATGAATAAGTTGTATCCTAATCCACTTGTAATAATATCTATGTTCCCTACAAATAGTAGCAATAATATTCCGTTATTCATCATCATAAAAGCTTTAGAAAACTTCTCGTAATTTGCTTTCTTTGGGTCAATTTTTGGTAATACATTTAGAAATATATATAACACAATCATAATTCCAACCATCGAAATCATTCCATAAAGTTTAGAAGAATAACCATCTGCCTTACCGCCGCTCCAATGTGTCGCAATTGTATCCGGCAAATGTGGCCAAGCAAACGCCCAAGCTAAACAAGTTGTAACAATTAATATAATTGCAAAAAGATGCTTCTTCATTTCCCCTCTTCCCCCTTATTCGTAAACGTAAACACCCAAGTTAATAAATCTTGAAAGACAGTTGTGTTTAAAGAGTACATAACAAATTGACCTTTCTTTTCATCTTGAATAAGTTCAGCATTTTTAAGCGCCCTTAAATGATGTGAAATACTTGGTTTTGTCATATTGAAATGTTCAGCAATCTCACCAGCAGTTAGATCACTTTCTTTTAATAAGTCCAAAATTTTTCGCCTTGTTGGATCTGCTAATGCTTTGAATGCTTGATTCAATGTCTTTCTTCCTCTCACTAATTAGACATTTAGATATTTATCTAAATATTAAACTGATTACCGTTATTTGTTAATTATATCCAGCGCCCTTTTTTACTTTTCACACTTTTGACTTATACTGTTTACTAGCTTATATTTCAACATAATGAAAAGACATGAAACACATGGTACACTATAGCTACAAGTGTTTTTTTGAGGAGGAGTATACATATGTACAAAATCTTAATCGTTGAAGATGATCCAAATATTTCATCATTACTGCAATCTCACATTCAAAAGTACGGTTACGACGCTGTTGTTACTGAAAACTTTGATGATATTATGGAATCGTTTAACGCAGTGAAACCACACCTTGTTTTACTTGATGTAAACTTACCAAAATTCGATGGATTCTACTGGTGCCGTCAAATTCGCCATGAATCTACTTGTCCAATTATTTTCATTTCAGCTCGTGCTGGTGAGATGGAGCAAATTATGGCGATTGAAAGCGGTGCGGATGATTATATTACAAAACCGTTCCACTACGACGTTGTAATGGCGAAAATTAAAGGTCAATTACGCCGTATTTACGGTGATTATGCGCCAAATATTTCTGAACGTATCGTTGAAGTAGAAGGTTTAAAACTATTCCCGGAACGCCCAGAAATTCATTTCGGTGCTGAGCAAGTTCTTTTAACGAAGAAAGAAGCTATTTTAGCAGAAATGTTATTATCTAAATTCCCTCGTACAGCGAGCCGTGAAGATTTATTAGCTGCCCTTTGGGATGACGAGAGCTTCGTTGAAGAAAACACATTAAACGTAAACATTACGCGTCTTCGTAAAAAGTTCAATGAGCTTGGTATTGAAAATGCTATTGAAACAGTACGTGGACTTGGGTATCGTTTTAACGCAACTTGGAGTGAATAAGCATGAAGCTATTTTTACGTGATCATTTTGCATTTTTTCTACTGTACGTATTAAACTTCGGTATCATCTTCGTTCTTTATGATGCAGTAGATGGATTTCAAAATAATAAATTTTACTTCGTCGTTTTAAGCCTATACTTATTTATTTGTTTCCTCGCTTACCGTTATGTTCGCAATCGTAGAATGTACCATAGATTAAGTGAGCAACCAGAAAAAATGGAAGATGCTTTTATTGAAAGAGCAACCGCTCCGATGCCTCATGGTGTAAATGAACTCGTGCGTACGCAGTATCGTCTATTCCAAAAAGAACTACAATCGTATGAAGTAAAACAACAAGAGCATCAATTATTCATTAACCACTGGGTGCATCAAATGAAGACACCTGTGTCCGTTATGCAGCTTATGGTGCTAGAAATGGAAGACGAACATTTAATTCCAAAGTTTAAACAGGAATTAGATCGTCTGAACCAAGGGCTTGATATGGCTTTATATATGGCAAGATTAAATAACTTCCATGAAGATTTCCATGTCGAAACAATTTCATTAAAAGATACGGTAACAAAAAATATTAACGGCCTAAAAGAACTATTCATTCGTAACGGAGTCTTCCCTGTTTTAGAAGTTCATTCTGATTTAAAAGTTGCTTCTGATGCGAAATGGCTAAAATTTATCATCTATCAGTTAATGACGAATGCTGTTCGTTACTCTGGTGAGCGCGGAAAGAAAGTGTTCTTATCTGCTTACCGAAACGGAAAAGATATTATTTTAGAAGTTCGTGATGAAGGTGTTGGTATCCCGCAAGAAGATATTCGAAGAGTATTTGAACCGTTTTACACTGGGAAAAACGGTCGTACATTTGGAGAATCTACTGGTATGGGACTTTATATTGTAAGTAAAATTTGTGATTATTTAGGTCACTCTGTCAAACTAGATTCTGAAGTTGGTAAAGGAACGACGATTAAGATCATCTTCCACAACGCTGCAAGTAATCAAGCAGAACATACGGAGAAGGTGACCGAAGCATGATCGTGACATATGCTAGCAAAATGTATGAGAACTTACTCTCATACATTTTTTGCAATAAAACTACATATTTGCCTTCTAGCGGGAGGTACGTATTATGACATTTTGGCAGTTTGCCTTTAAAAATGTAACACGTAATTCCAGAGCTTATTTTGCTTATTTCGTAAGTAGTTCCTTTTCCATTGCTGTTTTCTTTTCGTTTGCTGTTCACTTATTTCATCCGAAATTACAAAACTTTGGCATGGTCTCTGAAATTTCAGGATTAATGATATTTTCAGAAGTTATCATTGTTTTGTTCTCGTTCTTCTTTCTACTTTATTCAATCGGATCTTTTTTAAAAGTTCGTAAAATGCAATTTGGTGTTTTAACCGTTTTAGGTATATCAAAAAAGCAATTACATCGACTCATTTTCACTGAAAATATGTTAATTGGTATCTTATCTATCTTTTTCGGCATGCAGTTTGGATTTGTCTTTTCGCAATTTTTCTTATTAGTAACAGCGAAAATTACACATCTACCAGGACTATATTTATATTTGCCGACGAATGCTTTCATTTTAACAACAATTGTATTTCTTAGTCTCTTTATCGCTGTATCTTCATTTACACCAATGCTAATTCGGACGAAAAAAACGGTACATCTTTTAAAAGCTAATAGTGGAAAACAAAAAGAAAGAAAACCATCCATATTCGTCTCTCTATTTGGTGCTATCTGTTTATTAGGGGGTTATATTTTAGCGGCAAACCCTAAATATTTCTTCTCAATAAATCCACAAGTAGGCGTTATATATATGGTTTCAAGTATTTTTGTGATCCCAACGCTTGTTACAATTGGGACATATTTCTTCTTTTCGCAAATTAGTTTCTTACTTATTTATATTTTAAAGAAAAGAAGAAAGTTTTATATGAAACAGATTAATATGCTTTGGATTTCGGATTTAGCAAGCCGCATCCGAACGAATATTAATATGCTGTTTATTGTAGCGATGCTATCTACAATTGCTTTCACAATGATTACGTTCCTATATGGAGTCGGAAAGTTTACAAAGCTAGAGGTTACGCGAAGTTCACCTTTTCCATTCTCTTATTTTTCTTATGACGCAAATCCTTTTGTGGACGATCATTTAAATTGGCTTGAACAACAATTAAAAAAAGAGAATTTCTCTTATAAAAAAATAAAGGCTGATTTATATGAAACACCACTGAAAGAAGATGAGGGTATAACCGCTTATAATGACATATATGCAATGAAACAAAGTGACTATAACAAACTTGCAGCTTCCTTACGAATGAAACAACTATTCATGAACGATAATGAAGCATATGTCTTAACAGGTAGCGCTTATGTAACCTTATTCAGCGAGTTTGAGCCAAGTTACAATAGAAAGTCTATTACACTTTCTAGCACAAATACGCAATTACAAGTAAAGGGCTATGAACAAGCAGGGGCCATTCCATCTAACTTTTCATATCAAACTTTAATTTTACCTGACACTGTTGTAAACAACTTACCAAATACAACAAAGCATGTAGCAGCGTACAATTATAAAGTAGAAAACTGGGAAAAGACGTATAAAATTGCTGATGATTTTATAAAAAAAATACAAAGAGATCGACAGGAATTCCAATACGAAGGGGCCATTATACACTCCTATGAATCAGCAGGCTCATTATATAGAATCACATCAGGAAGTGCCGCATACTTCCTAATCGGGACATTCTTAGGAGTCATTTTCTTTATTGGAGCTGGCAGCGTTCTTTACTTCAGAATGTATTCTGATTTAACGAGCGAGCAGGAAAAATATGTAGCCATTTCAAAAATTGGTGTAACAGATGCAGAGATGAAACGATCTGCATCCATCCAACTTAGCATTTTATTTTTCGTTCCATATGTTATGGCATCCATTCATACAATGTTTGCAACAAAAATGCTTCAAGATGTAATTAATTTATCACTATTCAAAGAAATTTCAGCTGTTCTTATTATTTTTGGCGTAGTTGAAATCGTCTTTTTCTTATTCATTCGTTCCTTTTACATGCAAAAGTTATCAGAGTATACGAATGGTTAAATTTTATGAATGTATTTAGTAGGGGAAAAGTGGATCTCTTATATCCTTTTCCTCTTCACTCTACAGGAGGTCTAGGTGAATGACATTTTGGCAGTTTGCATTTAAAAACGTCACACGGAACGCCAGAGCTTATTTCGCCTATTTTGTAAGCAGTGCGTTCTCCATCGCAATTTTTTTCTCATTTGCAGTTTATTTATTTCATCCTAAATTGCACACGACAGACGTGAATTATGCTCTAAGCATATTAATGACAATTTCAGAAGTTGTCATTGTGTTCTTTTCATTTTTCTTTTTACTATATTCGATTGGTACTTTCTTAAAAGTACGAAAAAGACAATTTGGGATTTTAACAGTACTTGGCATATCTCAAAAGCAATTAAAGAGGCTCGTATTTCTAGAAAACATGCTAATTGGTGTCCTATCCATATTTTTTGGTATTCAACTTGGACTTGTCTTTTCACAGTTCTTTTTATTAGTTACGGCCAAAATTACGCATGTACCTGGTTTATACTTATATTGGCCTACAAGTGCTATCGTTTTAACGATTATCATCTTTCTTGGGCTCTTCATTCTCGTATCATCTTTTACACCGATGCTCATTCGTACGAGAAAAGCTGTACGACTTCTAAAAGAAGGAACAAAACAAAAAGAAAGAAAAGCATCCGTGCTCATCTCTCTATTTGGTGCGACGTGTTTAATATCTGGATATGCGTTAGCCGCAAATCCGCTGTATTTTATGTCGCTAGGTGACATCATTGGGCTTTTATATGCCATCTCTAGTATATTTGTCATTCCGTCGCTTATTGCAGCTGGAACATACTTTTTCTTTTCACAAATTAGTTTTTTACTTATTCGTATTTTAAAAACTCGAAGAAAGTTTTACATGAAACGAATTAATATGCTCTGGATCTCTGATCTAGCATCGCGCATTCGTACGAATATTAATATGCTCTTTATAGTAGCGATGCTATCGACGCTCGCTTTTACAATGATTACATTCTTATATGGATTCGGGAAGTTTACAAAGTTTGATGAAATTAGGAAAAACCCTTTCCCGTTTACTTATTTATCTCATACTGAAAATACGTTAGCTGATGAACATTTAAACTGGTTAGAGCAAAAATTTAATGAAGAGCACTTTACTTATACAAAATTTAAAACGGATATATATGAAGTATCTTCAGCTGAAGATAACACGCAGCTCTATTATGCCATTAAACAAAGTGACTATAATGTACTTGCTAAGGCTTTAAATTGGGAAACGCTCACGGTGAATAAGAATGAATCTTATATTCTTATGAAAGACTTAGATGATCAGGTTATTGGAACACTTCATAATCAAGAAAAGAAAAATACTCTTACACTTACTCAAAACAATTTACAACTACAAGTGAAAGAATATAAAGGTTATAACCCATTCCCAAATCGCTTAATATACCAATTGCTCATACTATCTGATGAAAATGTAGAAGCATTATCCACCGTTTCAAAACAAATGAGTGTATATAGCTTTAAAGTTTACGATTGGGAAAAAGCACATAACATCGGTTCGACATTTACAACAAAAATTGATAATGACAATGCCGCAATTCAAGCAGAGCACCCACCTTTTCATGCAAGTGAAGCAAGCGATTCTCTATACAAAACTAAACTAAATGTCGCTTCCTTCTTCTTAATTGGTACTTTCTTAGGTGTTATTTTCTTTATCGGTGCTGGTAGTGTTCTTTACTTCCGGATGTATACAGATTTAACAAATGAGCAAGAAAAATATGTAACGATTACGAAAATTGGTTTAACTGCAGCTGAGATGAAACGTTCAGCGACAATTCAGCTTGCGATTCTTTTTTTTGTCCCTTACATTATGGCATCGATCCATACGATGTTTGCGACAAAGATGCTACAAGACATATTACATCTCTCGTTCTTCGCTGAAATTACAGTCGTACTTATGATTTTTGGAACAGTTGAAATTTTATTTTTCCTTTTAATTCGTTCCTTCTATATGCAAAAATTATCACAACACATTAAGTTTTAAAAAGCAGAAAGGTGATTACTATGGAAGAAGTTTTACACATAAAAAACGTTTCAAAAGTGTATGAAGGAAAAGTCCCTCATACTGCTTTAAAAAATATAAATTTACACGTGGATAAAGGTGAATTTGTTGCTATCATGGGGCCATCTGGTAGCGGTAAATCTACATTTTTAAACGTTATCTCTACAATTGATTCCCCTACTTCTGGTGATGTCGTGATTAACGGAAAAAAACCGCACACATTTCGTAGGGAAAAGTTAGCTATTTTCCGCCGCCAAGAGTTAGGGTTTGTTTTCCAAAACTTTAACCTACTAGATACACTAACAATCGGTGAAAATATCGTACTACCTTTAACATTAGATAATGTTCCATTAAAAGAAATGGATGAAAAGCTTGATAACATTTCAAAAAAGCTTGGAATTGATCATATTTTAGACAAGCGTATCTTTGAAGTGTCAGGAGGACAAGCACAGCGTACCGCAGTAGCACGTGCTGTTATTCATCATCCTTCCCTTCTACTTGCCGATGAACCGACAGGAAACTTAGATTCAAAAGCGGCAATTGACGTAATGGAGCTATTTACGAAATTAAACAAAGAAGAAGATGCAACGATTTTAATGGTTACGCACGATCCGTTTGCAGCAAGTTATTGTAACCGCGTCATTTTCATTAAAGATGGCGAGCTTTACAACGAACTACACCGCGGATTATATCGCGAGAAGTTTTATCAAGAAATATTAGATGTTTTAGCATTATTAGGAGGAAGACGTGGATGACATTTTGGCAATTCGCATTTAAAAATGTCTCGCGCAATTCGAAAGCATATTTCGCTTATTTTGTAAGTAGTGCGTTTTCTATCATGGT
Organism: Bacillus wiedmannii; assembly: GCF_001583695.1. Taxonomy (GTDB): domain Bacteria; phylum Bacillota; class Bacilli; order Bacillales; family Bacillaceae_G; genus Bacillus_A; species Bacillus_A wiedmannii. The sequence continues at coordinate 300,249 of NZ_LOBC01000039.1, forward strand.
TTTCTTTTCATTTACTGTATACGCGTATCATCCGCGCTTACAAATTATGAATAAATTGCAGGAACAAGATCCGCTCATGAACTTAGCTGGCATGGCACAGTTTGTTATCGTTTTGTTCTCGTTCTTCTTTCTCTTATATTCTATCGGGACATTTTTAAATGTCCGGAAACAACAATTTGGCGTTTTAACTGTTCTCGGTATTTCACACAAACAATTAAAACGCCTTTTGTTTACTGAGAATATGATTATTGGAATACTAGCTATCTTTGCTGGTATTCAAGGCGGTCTTGTTTTTTCTAACTTTTTCTTACTCGTTACTTCTAAATTAACAAATGCAAAAGGCCTCTATTTATATTGGCCAACAGAAGCAATCATCGTTACAACAGTAACGTTTATCATTTTATTTTTCATCGTTTCTACGTTTACACCGATGTTCATTCGTACTCGTAAAACAACACAGCTCATTAAGGGGACAAAAAAAGGAGACAAAGAAAAGAAACCATCTATACTTATTTCGATATTTGCTTTAATTTGCTTAACATTATGTTATTATATCGCCGGTTATCCACAAGGCTACGTAACAGAAAAAAATGTACAGAATGGCTCTGTAGTCTTTATTATATTATCTATTTTGCCTCTCGTAGTAGTCGGGACATATCTATTCTTTTCGCAAACATTTCTTCTCTTTATCTTCATTTTAAAAAGACGAAGAAAGTTTTATATGAAGCAAATAAATATGTTATGGATTTCAGATTTAACTAGCCGTACTCGTAGTAATATTAATGTTCTCTTTATCGTTTCTATGTTATCAGCACTTGCATTTACAATTATCATCGGATTATTTGCCGCTAATAACAATACAAAAGCTTCGATATTAGAACGATATCCCTTCCCCTTCACATACGTAACCAAAGGTGAAGATGCATTAGAGCAAAAACACATTGCTACAATTGAAACGGAGCTTACAAATGCTAATTTTCAATACAATAAATACAAATCTACAGTATTAAAAGATACAGCTTTAAAAGAAGACGTTGTTCTTATGAAAATGAGTGACTATAACATACTCGCCAAACAATTAAAGAGACCAGAAATAACTCTTGATTCTACACAAGTCTATATTATTTCTCGTTACTCGCCAGAACTCTTAAATCTTGTATCAAATCCATTTGCAAAACAAAATACAATTACACTCGGATCAAATAAAAAGGAGTTCTCTATTAAAGGATTTATTAATAAAGGGATAGAGCCGTCTTTCTTATTACCCCATTTAATTGTTATTCAAGATACTGTAATTGATAATTTGATTCCTCATATTGAAACAATAACGCTATATAATTATTTTGTGGAGAACTGGGAAAACTCAATTACTCCGACAAAAAATATTTCGCGTACTATAAGTGAAGATGTGCGTGATTTTTATGAAAAACATAAAGAAGAAGATGCTCGAGTCCCATTTTCCCTTTCTACAGCCGCGGATGATCTACACTACAGTAAAGGCAATTCAATTGCTACTTTCTTTATTTGGGCATTTCTTGGCTTTATTTTCTTTATCGGGGCAGCTAGTGTTTTATACTTCCGTATGTATAATGACTTAACGACCGAAAAACAAAAGTACATTACAATTACAAAACTCGGCTTAACAGAATCGGAAATGTTTCGTTCAGCAACGATTCAATTAGGAATTTTATTTTTCATTCCTTATATCGTTGCTGGTATTCATACAATATTTGCGATTAAGTTTCTACAAAGCATGTTTGCTTTTCCTTTATTAAAAGAATTAATCATTATACTTACATTGTTCGGGATTATCGAGATTATTTTCTTCTTCTTAATCCGTTCTCTGTACATTAATAAATTATCACAGCATATAAAAATATGAATAAAATAGCCTTGTGCAGTATGCACAAGGCTATTTTCAATAGTTTTTAATTAGCAGCAATATCCACCATAGCCGCCGCCATAACCGCCGTAACCACCATAACCACAACCGCCTCCGCCTCCGCCGAAGCAGCTAGCACCGATGATAATTAATAAAATAAACAATACGATTAGAAGCGCAAAACCGCCTCCGCAACCATGGTTTCTGCGGTTACAATCATCATGTCTGTGTTCACACTTTTCGCTCATTACTCTATTCCTCCTTTAGTATCATTCATAACAAGTTCACCTTGCTCTAAATGAGGGGATTCCATTTATAGTATGTTTTCAGGGCGAATAGGAAGCTTGGCTTACCTAAAAACGGGCTTGTTTTTGGAAATGGGCTTCATCAAAAAAAAGATACCAATTAAGGTATCTTCTAAATAAAAGTATTTAATAAAAGCGCAAAACCAAATGCAATAAATGATAACAATGTCTCAAGTACCGTCCACGTTTTAAACGTTTCCTTAACCGTTAATCCTAAATACTCTTTTACAAGCCAGAATCCTGCATCATTTACGTGAGAAAACATTAATGATCCTGCACCCGTTGCTATAACGAGCAATTCTAAATTTACACCTGACATGTGCTGAATAACTGGTGAAGCAATCCCTGCTGCTGTCGTTAATGCTACTGTCGCTGAACCTGTTGCAATTCGAATTAATCCAGCTACCATAAAAGCTAACACAATTGGTGATAACGCTATATGTTCTGCCATTTGGGCAATCGCTGTTCCAACGCCGCTTTCAATTAATATTTGTTTAAATCCACCGCCTGCACCAATAATTAAAATAATGGAACCGACCGGTAATAAACTGTCATCCGTTAATTTTTTAATCATCTTTTTATTAATTCCTTGCCTTATTCCAAGTAAATAAAATGCTGCAAAACATGAAATAAGTAAAGCAATTACTGGACTTCCTATAAATACAAAAAATTCAGTTATCTTTTTTGGTAATGAAATATATGGTGCCACTACTGATAAAATCATCAATACAACTGGTAATAAAATAATAAAAAATGAAACTTTACGACTTGGTAAATCTGTTGATACAGTCGTAACTCGAACAAGCTCTGGTTCATTTTCAGGTATAACCCTTTTATGTACCCACTTTGCAAATATCGGTCCTGCGATAATGGCTGTTGGTAACGCGATAATTAATGAATATAAAAGTACCTTTCCTAAGTTCGCGTTATAAATACCGATTGCTGTCATCGCCCCTGGATGTGGCGGTACGAGCCCATGCACAATAGATAATCCAGCAATAACAGGTAACGCAATTAATAATATATTTTGCTTCGTCGTTTTTCGAATAGAAATAACAAGTGGTAATAAAATGACGATCCCCACTTCAAAAAACACTGGAATTCCTATAACAAATCCTGCAAATAACATAGCCCACGGTAGTTTCTTTACACCGAAAAATCGAATAAAGAAGTCTGCCACTTGCATGCCGGCCCCTGAATCGGACATCATTTTTCCTAAAATTGTTCCGAGAGCTAAAATACCAACTAAATGCCCTAGTACACTACCAACACCAGTTTCATAGGCAGTCACTATTTTCGTCAAATTCAATCCAGACATGATAGCTAAAAATAAACTCGCAACTGTTAAACTAATAAATGCATGCCATTTCCACCATGATACCCCTAAAATAACAATCGCGATTGCAAATAACGTGACGATTAATAAGTATATATCCATCTCTCATTCCCCTTACTTTTATCCCGTATTTGCAGGCAATAAACACCTAATTGGTGCGGGATGAATCTAATGAAACACTTTATAAAAAAAGAGGGCGAATACCCTCCTTTTATACGTCATAATTCACTACATAATGCTGCATTTCTGTGTTGTAGTAGCCTTCGCTATATTCAATTACTTCGCCAACTTCATCGTAAGAATAGCGCATACGTTTTAATAACGCTGTCCCCTCTTTTTCACCTAACGCTTCTGCAACGAAACTAGGCGCAAGTCCAACAGCGAATTCATCTCTGAAGTTTTCTAAATGTATACCTCGGTCTTCAACTAAATCGTAAAGCGATTGCAAGTCAAAGTCCGATAAATCTGTACTTGCCATGTGTGCTGAGAAATAGTGCGTATAATGAATGTACGGTGCATCATTTAACGTATATAAACGTTCGATACGAAAACTTTCCCTACCGAATAATTGAAATGGCACTGTTCCTTCTTCATTATGAACGATTTCTGCTTTTAGCAGTTTCTTTTGTACTTTATATCCTTCTTCCACTAACACTTCTGTAAATTTCTTACCCTTTGACAACTTTGTCGCAGAAGTATTACGGATCACTTTCGTTCCTTTACCGCTTTTCTTTTCTAAATATCCTTCTTGAGCAAGTTCTTTAATCGCATTACGCACTGTAATTTTGCTCACTTTGAACTCTTCTTCTAACTGCGGTTCGGAAGGAATATTCGTATGAATCGCATATACACCATGCAATATTCGATCACGAATAATATTTTTTATTTGTAAATATAATGGTCCTTTTTTCCTCGTTACGTTCACCGTTACACCCACTACCTTTCTACATCACCTACTGATGCCGTCATTGCCCGAAGTATATCCTTCTCTGATGACATTGGCGTATCACCGACGATTGTATGTGCAAGCATTCCAGCTGCTGACGCAAATGAAACAGCTTTCTCTGGTGCAAACTCTTCTATCTCGCCATGAATAATCCCGCTCGTATAAGCATCTCCAGCACCTATTCTATCATATACAGAAAACGTAAGTGTTTTTGCAAAAGTGAACGCACCATCTTTACATATAAACCCGCGAAGTGAGTGTGTATTATCGCTATTAATAGAGCGATGTGTACCAGCAATTGTAGCGATATGATATGTTTCAGCAACCTTTGGAATAAGATCAACAAGTTGCGCCTCTCGCTCTGTCTCCTCTGTTTTCATTCCAAGAACGAACATTGCATCTTTTTCGTTCATCATAACGATATCAGCAAGAGCTAGCATTTCTTCGTAATGTGGTTTCGCCTGCTCATACCCGTCTTCTCCCCAAAGAGATGGACGATAGTTGCAATCAAAGACGACAGTTCCTCCGTTTTCTTTCACTGCTTTCGCTAAAGATTTCATATGATGGCGCACCGTATCATTCATCGCAAGTGTAATTCCGCAAAAATGAACGATATCAATTTCCTTTGCGATTTCTTCAAATTGATACATGTCTTCACATGCCGTATTGAAGCTGCTTTCTAATCGATTTGAATATGTAACGCGGCTTGCACGTGCTCCAAATCCATTTTCTAAAAAGTACATGCCGACATATTTACCGCCTCTTGAAATAAACGGTGCCCGAATGCCTAACTTTTGAATATGTGATACCGCAGCATCCCCAACAGAATTTTCCGGTAAAGTTGAAATAAGAAAGCCTTCATGACCGAGATGAGAAAGTGCTGCTGCAACGTTCACACCTGTACCAGAAAAGGAGTAATTTAATGTGTTAGCTTGCGACAATAACTCATATCCTGGTACTTGCAGACGCATCATGACTTCGCCGAATGCTGCAATTTTCTTACGCATATTGATCAACTAGCTTCTTCACTACCGCTAATAACTCACGCACATCTTCTGTTTTCGTATTACCAGTTTCTTTATCAATAATAGAAGAGTACACGTGCGGGATAACTTGCTCTACATTTGCTTCTAGCGCAATACGTACAATTGTTTCGAAGTTTTCTTTATCAATTCCGCCTGTTGGCTCTAATGCAAATCCTTCTTCCGCACAAGCTTTCGCAACTGCGCGATATTCTTCTTCATGAGCTAAACCTTTCATTGGGAAGTATTTCAATGAATTTCCGCCCATATCACGTACAAGTGCGATTGCTGTTTTAATTGGAACGATTGCTTTTTCTTCTCCAGCTGCACTAATTGGACCAGTAGAAATATTTACGTACCCTACTTTTCCTGTTGGTGATACTAAACTATTAATCCAGCTATCTTTTCCGCCAAGATTTGCACGTGTCGCTCCAACTGAAGGGAACACTTGATTAATATGGCTACCAGGATAATGCTTCGCAATTTCAGCTACAACTGCTGCTTGGCGATTATCTCCTGCGCCTAATCCGATCGATACAGCGTCATCAATTTCTTTTCCGTATGCTTTCATCGCTGTAACTGCTTCTTCTACTGTTGGATAATCTTTTGATAACACTCCAACAACTACATAACCTTCTGCGGCCTCAAAAATGTCTTTCGCATTTTCGATATTGTTCGCTAATACATTTAATGCTACACGGCCTTTATAAAAACGTTTTTGAATGTTTGTCATTTTAGTTTCCCCCTACAATTTCTCTCAATTTTTCTTCAATTACATGTATGTCATCACCTTGAAGTGGACGTGGATCAATATCAAAGAATCCTTGTCTTACTCCGTAATCACGTGTATAAATGGCGATTTCCCCTTCTCGTAATGCTGTTACGACGTCTTTTGCTGATTTATTTAACTCGTTCTCTTTAATGTGAATACGTGCTCTAAAGATTGCTCTTCCTGCTTCATCTTGAACGATCGTTACATTTACACCGTTTAATTCTTTTAGCGGCATAAGTACTTGTAATAACTCTTTTTCTTGCTCACTCTTATCTTCTTTTACTCCGTACTCGTCAAGCGCTTGAAGTAAGCCGAAAGTTGTTTCTTTCCCAACTTTCATACTTCTTCCGATGCAATGTAATTGCACTTTCAGCCACTCGATATATTTTCGTTTACCGCCGACAATACCAGAAGTTGGTCCTTCAATTGCCTTTGAACCGCTATAAATGGCAAGGTCTGAATACTTCACATATTTTTGAATATTTTCTTCAGCTGCCGCATCGACGATAAGTGGTACGTTATTTCGCTGCGCAACTTCCCATGCTTCTTCAACAGAAATCATATTTTTTTGCACGGCATGATGGGATTTCACATATAGGATCGCTGCTGTATTTTCACCAATCGCATCTTCAATATGCTCTACTTTCCCTTCATTTGCGTAGCCAACTTCTACAAGTTTACCACCGCCTAAGTAAATCATCGTTTCAACAGGAGCGCCGTATTGAACGTTATGACCTTTTAACATAATCACTTCGTTTTTCGCGATGACCTCTTGATGAAGTCTTTCACTTTTACGGCGATTTCCTTCTGTAACGATACTAGCGATAGAAAGTGCAATTCCGCTCGATGCTGAATTCACAACGATAGCTGCCTCTGAATCTAGAATTCTCGCAATATGGTCTCCCGCTTTATCTACTAAATCTGCAATTTCCACATAATTTTGTCCACCATGTTTCATCGCATCCATAACTGTATTTGTCGGAGCGGATACACCTAAAATACTCATTCTACCGCTCGCATTAATCACTCTTTTTAATCCGTACTTAGCATTCAATGAATGACCCATTGATTACAACCCCTTTCGTATCAATTCTTCTTTCAGCAACGTGCTGATCCCCTTCTGAATCAATTAACGTAATCGGTTCATCTTTCACCGTAAATAAAGTTAAGTTTGCAATATCGCCTTCTTGAATACGGCCAAGCTCTGGTTTCTTCAGCCACTCTGCCGCATTTTTCGTCACCGCATTTATTACTTCTTCTAGCGGATATCCTAAGTAAAGGAATTTCGAAAGAACGTGAGCCATACTATACACTGGACCGTGTATACGATTCTTCCGGTAAATGTCTGTACTAATTGTATTAAAGGCAATACCGTGACGCTTCGCCGCTTCTGCTACTTTAAAAGAAAAACTAGCATTACCGTGACCAACATCTAAATGAACACCGCGCTTCACTGCATCTAATAAAACTGGTAGCGGTTTGCCTTCTTCATCAAATAAATTATTTTCTTTCCCGTTTAAATAATGTGTAATCACATCATCTTTTTCTAAAAGAGGTACAACTTCCTCAATGCGAGGAGGCGCTGAACCGATATGTACCATAATCGGTAATGATGTTTCACGAGATAAAGAGCGTGCAACATGAAGCGGTTCAATTCCGCTATCACAAACGACGCTTTTACTCATTCTCGCCTTTAATCCAACGATTACATCTTTATACTTTTCTACTGCTTCTATTACTTTCTCTTTATCTATCCATCCCATGTTGGATAATTCATCAATTCGTTTCAAACCGATGCGAGAAATATTTAAAAAGGCAAATAAATTCGTTTTCGCCTGCTCTCTACTTTTTACTAAATCTGCAATACGATCAGCTCCGCAGCTACCCGCATCAACAATTGTCGTTACCCCTTGCTTAACGCCAATTTCATCCACCTCATCGCCATACGGATCAAACTCTGGAAAAGCATGAACGTGTAAATCAATCCAGCCACTCGATACGTAAGTACCTGAGTAATCAAGAACCTTTCCACCCTCGCCAGCACCAGCTTTCGTCACCTTTGCGATTTTATTATTTTCAATTACAATGTCAATCTCTTCCCCGTTCACACGTTTCACATTACGTAGTACGAATCGTTCTGTCATTGTATTTCCACCCTTTTCTATAAGAAGCCCAAGAATACGCTTACATTAAAGTTTCATTTTTATTTATCTCTTTCACATATTTAGAGTAGCACAAAAAAAGGAAGAAGTAAATATAACGTTATAATGTTTAAAAGTAGAATAAGAGATACTCCTCAAAATTCTGATAGTACAGGAAATTATATCAACGATTTTTCGAATATATCTATCAAAACCTGCACTATATCAACGATTTTTCGAATATATCTATCAAAACCTGCACTATATCAACGATTTTTCAAATATATCTACCGTAACTCAAAATATATCAACGATTCAACAAGAAATATCGATTTACCGACAAAAAACGCCAATCCCTTTCTTATATACGAAAAAGCTGCTCCAAAACGGAACAACCTCTTTCTCTATTCCTGAACCGTCACAATAACCCCATCCATATTATTCCCCGAAATTTCATACTGCTTATTCACCGGAACATTCACTTTCATGTTTCCGGAAACTTTATAATAAGAAACCGTATATTTCTTACCTTCCACATCGGTTGTAATTTCTTTTTTCTCTTTTAAGAAATCTAAATATTCTTCTAGTGTGAAATTCTTTTTTTGCATAATCGCACTATGGGGTAAGCCGACATAACGGATATGCCATGGCTCATATTGAATGCCTGTAATATTGCTTTTATTTTTCGGATAACGTAATACAAAGCCGTGCTTCCATACGTTCTCTTCAATCCATCTTCCTTCAGGGGCTCTCTCCATTTTCTTTTGCGTAGATCCAACGTCGAGTGATAATCCTAAATTATGTTCACTATATCCTGCTGGAAGTGCATAATCTGATCCCATGTCTTTATATAATTTACTTTGCTCTTTAAAATCTCGATAGCCACTACTCATTAAGAAATGTTGTACGCCATCTTTTCCAGCCGCATCGACAACGTTTAAAAACTTTTTTACAACATCCTTTGATAAACGAAGATTTCTATCAAATATTACGTAACCTCTTACTAATTCACTATTATGATTTACATTTATAATGTCAGGCCTAATGCTATCTTTTTTTACTGGGTAATCTTTATTAACTAATAACAGATTACCTTTATAAATCTCTTCTTTTGTAATCTCTATCTTTTCAGTATTCGCAGCTCTTACCTTATTATCTTTTTCCGCAATTTTAACATCGATCTCCTTTTGAAATAACGGTGATATATAAAAGCCTACACAGACTGTACATAATATAAAAAGAGAAATAAATACCCACTTTTTCATCTCTAGTTCCTCCTTAACGTAACTTACGTATAGAATAGAAAAAACTATTAAAATAAAAAGTGGGGTAAAGTTTAAATTTTTATTAAATTGTTAAGTCTCGTCTTTTGGTAATCTCACTTCAAATACCGTTCTAACTATATTACTTTCAGCAGAAATCATACCGTTATGCTGCTCAACAATATTTTTCGCAATAAATAGTCCAAGGCCTGTCCCGCCACGGTTCTCAGTTCTCGATTTATCACCTGTATAAAACATATCAAAAAGATACGGTAAATCTTCTTCTGGAATGCTATCTCCGTAATTAATAACTTGTACGACAACTTCTTCATTATCGATATACCCATTCATATCAACAAATTGCCCATCATATCCATATCGAACGGCATTTGTTAACAGGTTCTCAAATACTCTAGCTAACAATTTTCCATCACCGTTAATCGGCAAATGAGGATCAACATTCAATCTAGCTTCTAAATGATGTTTTTCTAATAACGGATACAATTCCTCATCTAACTGTATAAGTAGCTCATTTACATCGATCGGCTTTGTATCCAACTTTAACATGCCATAGTTCATACGTGTAATTTCAAATAATTCATCAATTAAGCTTTCAAGCCTTTGCGATTTCGTAAAAGCAATCGTGGCAAAGTGTTTAATTTGTTCCTTCGTCAAATTCTCATCTTTAAGAATTAGGTCTAAATAACCTAAAACAGATGTTAACGGCGTTCTTAAATCGTGAGCTAAGTTAACAATAAGCTGGTCCTTACTACTTTCCGCGAAATCTCCTCGTTCCACTGCTTCCTTTAGTTTCTCACTCGCTACATTCATTTCACTTGCAATATATCCAAACTCATCATTTGATGAAACGCGCACTTTATTTGTAAAATCTCCGTTCGCCAAATGATGAATTCCGTTTGAAATCTCATCAAAATATTTTAAATACGGCCTAGTAAGGAAGAAGAAAAACATAATGGACAGAGGGATGAAAATAATTAAAAAGAAATTAACATCCCCAATTTGTCTTACCATGGAACGAAATTGAGCTAACGGATCCTCATAACGAACGACTAATTTATAATAAATCCGTAATCCTTCATAAATGAAATACGTTATGCCAGCAGCTAATATCATACTTAACGCAAATAGCATAACCATCTTCGAGCGAAAACTTCTCATCTTTTTAGCCATTGAAAGTATACCCTACTCCCCACACTGTTTTTATTAACTTATCCTTTCTTTTATCTTCCCCAAGCTTTTTCCGCAACGTACGAATATGTACCATAACTGTATTTCCACCTTCAAAATAATCATCCGCCCACACTTGCTGAAAAATATTTTCCACATTGTACACTTTCTTCGGATGGCTCGCTAATAAATATAAAATATCAAACTCTTTTGGCGTTAATTCAATTTTCTCATCGTACACATCTACCGTTCGGCGCTCAGGATCAATCACAACTCCGCCTATGGCTAAAGCAGATTTGCTCTCCGCTACTTTCGGTTGATTTAACGTAAGAAATCGGCGTAATTGTGCATTCACACGTGCGACTAATTCAATTGGTGTAAAAGGTTTTGTCATATAATCATCTGCACCTAATACAAGACCTGTCACCTTATCAAAATCAGATGTTTTCGCACTTAGAAAAATGATTGGCATATGGTGCTTCGCGCGAATTTGGCGCGTCACTTCATAACCATCCATTTTCGGCATCATAATATCTAAAACCACTAAGTCGATTGGCTGCGTTTCAATAACATGAATTGCCTCTTCTCCATCAGCTGCTTTCACGACGTGGTACCCTTCTTTTTCTAAATGTATCTCAATTAAATCAGCAATTTCTGCCTCATCATCCGCTATTAAAATTGAAATGCGCTTCATATTACTCCCCCTTATATACGCTCGATTGTAAACTAGTCTATCCAATTTGTACAATATGAAAAGGTTACTCGCGGGAGTAACCTTAGTAAATGAAATTATATCGACGATTTTTCAAATATATCGAACACAACTTGAAATATATCAACGATTTTTTTAATATATCGACGTTTCGACAAGGAATATCGACTTACCGACAATTAACGACGAAATTCGCCTGCTATTTGAAAGACTCAACCTACCGCTCCAAAACAATTCGCTGCTTCGTAATTTCCGCCAGCCTTCCGCGGTCAACTTCATACTCAGCATCAACGCTTTGCGGTACAATCACTTTCCCGCCCTCAAGCATCACTTCCGGCGAAATAATATCCTTCTCCCAATGTCGACTAGAAGCGGATATATCACCAGGAATCGTAAAGTTCGGCAATGAGGCGAGAGCAACATTTTGAGCTCGTGAAATCCCCATCTCTACCATACCTCCGCACCAAACAGGTATGTTATGCTCCATACAATAATCATGGATTTGAATCGACTCCGTTAATCCACCCACTCGTCCTGGTTTAATATTAACGATGCGGCAACTGCCAAGCGTAATCGCAACGCGCGCGTCTTCTAAACTATGGATACTTTCGTCTAAACAAATCGGCGTTTCCATTTTCTTTTGCAGCTGTGCATGATCAAGAAAATCGTAATCCGCTAGCGGTTGCTCAATCATCAGCAATTGAAATTCATCTAATCGTTTCAGTTTCTCCGTATCCGCTAACGTGTACGCTGAATTTGCATCAGCCATTAACGGGATATGCGGGAACTCTTTACGAATTTCTTTCAATAATTCGTAATCATGCTCTGGCTTTATTTTTACTTTAAAACGCTCGTATCCTTCTTCCGCGTACTTCTCGATTTGTTTTAACATAACCGGAATCGTATTGATTCCAATTACAACACCGACTTCAATTTCAGTCCTAGTTCCACCAAGTAATGTCGCTAACGGTTTCTTTTGACGCTTCGCATATAAATCCCAAACAGCTCCTTCAATTCCGGCCTTTGCCATTCGGTTTCTCTTTATATGCTGGAACAAACTCGGCATTTCATTCGGATGAGAAATTTCAGCCTTTAATAAATCAGGTAATAAAAAGTCTTGCAGTACATGCAGTGCTGTCTTCACCGTTTCTTCCGTATACCACGGCTCAGAGAATGCAACGACTTCGCCAAATCCAATGTGCCCGTCTGTATCTTCTAATTCAATGACGATACTTTCACGCTTTTCATAAGTTCCGTAGCTTGCAGCAAACGGAATGACGAGTGGCATTTCTATTATATAAAGTGTCGCTTTTTTTATTTCCACTTACATCTCCTCCACTAATTGTCTTAACTCTCTTCTTAACAATTTTTTCGAAGCATTTCGTGGTAATTCCTCTAAGAAACACGCTTTCTTCGGCACTTTATATTTTGCCAATTTCTCCTCGCAAAAATGAAGAATTTCTTCTTCTGTTACCTCTCCACTTTTTACAACAAAAGCAGCGGGTACTTGTCCCCATTTATCGTCAGTCATACCGACAACACCGGCCTCCGCTACCATCGGATGAGAAAGCAACACTTCTTCAATTTGAGCCGGATATATATTTTCTCCGCCAGAAATAATTAAATCACTGCGGCGATCTAATACGTATAAAAATCCTTCTTCATCTAAATAACCGAGATCACCAGTATGAAGCCATCCGTTTTGAATGGTTTCGCGCGTCGCATCTTCACGGTTAAAATAACCACCTGTTACGTTCGGTCCTTTTACTACGATCTCGCCTTCTGCAAACGGCGGTACTACTACGCCATCTTTTTCAATACGAAGTTGACACTGAAATAGTGGTTTTCCAGCTGATCCTACTTTCGTTAACATATAATCTGCGAATAACGTACAAATTTGCGACGAAGTTTCTGTCATACCATACGTTTGATACACAGGAATTCCTTTATCTACACATGTTTCGAGTAACGGTTTCGGGGCTGGTCCTCCGCCAAGTAACATGCATCGTAAAGAAGATGGATATGTCTCTCCTCCAAGTATCTCTAATAAATCAGTTAACATTTTAGAAACGACAGAAATGATCGTAACACCTCTCGTTTGAAGTGCTTTATGAATGAAATTCGCATCATATTTCGGAACGAGTAAAATGCGCATGCCGTACATAATGTTTTTCATTAAAAGGGAAAGACCGCCAACGTGGAACATTGGCATACAAGCTAACCAGCAATCATCATCACGAAGCCCTAAATTAAGCGAAGAACCGACTGCGCTTGCCCAGTGATTACCGTACGTTAAAATAACGCCTTTCGGTTTCCCTGTCGTCCCTGACGTATAAATAATTGTCATCGCTTCTTCTAAAGAGAATTCTTCTTGTATAGAGGCTTCCGCCTTTGGTCCATTCATCACTTCGGCAAATGAATATACAGGAACATCTTTAGCCTCGAAATCTTGATCCGTCACTAAACAAATAACTTCAGCATCATCCATTTGCCAAAGTAGCTCTTCTCTTGAAAGACGCGTATTTAAAAGTACAGCTACTGCACCTACGTAAGATAGGGCGTGAATAACTGTAATCATCTCCATACCATTTTTCATCAGAACAGCCACCTTTTGCCCACGCTTTATCCCAACATATGAAAGGTGTTCACAAACAGATACTACTTTTTCATGCAGCTGCATAAAAGTAACCTTTTCATCCTCTATTTCAATTGCAGTGCGATCTGGTGTTAAAAATGCACGTTGCATTAACCAATTTGGCATCGTCTCCATCATTCATTCTCCTTTCATGAAAGAAAGAGACTTGATATGACATCAAGTCTCTTAGTTGTTTTGTTTCCTGTTGATCTCATCTAGCTACGCCTCCTAGCCCCTTCCGTCTAAGAACCTTCCGCACGAGAAAGTAAAAAACACTTTCTGTGCGAAAGAACCTTAGCCAACGGGGCTAAGCAGTCGGCTTCGCTTTTAAAACATCTAGCTACAGCGGCTAGAACAGTCGGTCGTTTCACGCCTTCCTACGAGGCAAAAAGCGCCTCTACGTCAGGAGTTCCAACGCCCTCTTGTTCTAAACGAGCCGCTTCCGCTTTTGATCACGGGAAACGAGGGAATTGACCGAAGTCCGGACTGCGTTTTTCTTTGAACGCGTCGCGACCTTCTTTTGCTTCGTCAGTTGTGTAGTACAATAACGTTGCATCTCCAGCTAGTTGTTGAATACCAGCTAGACCGTCTGTGTCTGCGTTGAATGCAGCTTTTAGGAAACGAAGTGCCATTGGGCTGTTTGCTAAGATTTCTTGTGCCCATTGTACTGTTTCTGCTTCAAGCTCTTCTAATGGTACTACTGTGTTTACTAAGCCCATATCAAGCGCTTCCTGTGCGCTGTATTGACGGCATAGGTACCAAATTTCGCGAGCTTTCTTGTGGCCTACCATACGAGCTAAGTAACCAGCTCCGTATCCACCGTCAAAGCTTCCTACTTTAGGACCTGTTTGTCCGAATACAGCGTTGTCTGCAGCGATTGTTAAGTCACATACGATATGAAGTACGTGTCCACCACCGATTGCATAACCTGCTACCATTGCGATAACTGGTTTAGGAATTGCGCGAATTAGACGTTGTAGGTCTAATACGTTTAAACGAGGGATTTGGTCGTCACCTACATATCCACCATGACCGCGAACTTTTTGGTCGCCGCCAGAACAGAATGCACGTCCACCTTCACCTGTTAAAATGATAACGCCAACATTTGCATCATCACGAGCGTGTGCAAAAGCGTTGATTAACTCCATTACCGTTTTAGGACGGAATGCGTTATGTACTTCAGGACGGTTAATCGAAATCTTTGCGATACCATTGTATGTTGAATAAATAATATCTTCGTAATTGCCTTCTTTTACCCATTCAATAGCCATTACAACTACCTCCTTATATATTTCTGATCTCCTCTATAAGTGTAGCTTCCTTCTTAGATGAAAAAGCATCACTGCATAGTTTTTAGAAATCCCTTTACTATTGTATCAAACTTTTCCGGTTGTTCCACATGAATTGCATGGCCAGCACCATCAATTTTGACAAATTTCGCGTCAGAGACGCATTTTTCGATGTTTTTTAATATGCGAAAGAACTTTTCATCATGCTCCCCATTCATTAAAAGAACAGGTATTTTTAAGTTTTGCAGCTCGTTCCACCATGAAGGCTGAGCCCCTGTTCCCATGCCGCGCAAGCTATTTGCAATTCCTTTTGGATTGTTAGCAAGTCTTTCTTTTCGCACTGCTTCTTGTACGTTTTGTGCTAAACGTTTTTGCGTTTCAAACAGCGGAATATTTTCCCACATCGTTACAAAACTATTGATGCCTTCTCGCTCAATTTTATCGGCAAGTCGCTCATCTTTTTCACAGCGTTCTTTTCTAGCCTCTTCACTTTCAAGCCCAGCTGTACAATTTTCTAATAAAAGAGAATGTACATACTCTGGATATAGACATGCCATCGTAATCGCCAGTCTACCGCCCATTGAATAGCCGAGTATGTGCGCTTTTTCAATATGAAGGTAATCTAGTAGTTCTTTCATTTGCAATGCTACATTTCGAATATCATAATGAGTCACATCTTCAGGACTTTCCGTTTTTCCGTGCCCCACAATGTCTACTAGAATGACTTGAAACTGCTCACTCCAAGAAGGAACGAAGGAACGCCACGTTTCCATGCTTCCCGTAAAACCATGAAGAAGTAGAAGTGGTTCCCCGCTTCCGACTACTTCATATTCATACGATACACCTTGCAGCGTTACGTTCATTTTGATTCACCTTGCAACGATGTAGTAATTACGTCCTGCGTTTTTGCCCACAATTTACGGTGCAATGTTAAGTTTTCATCACGGTTCGTACAAATTTCTACAACGTGTAAACCTTCCGTCGTCGTTCCTTTTTGTACCTCTTCTCGGAATTGCTCCCAACCATTTACACGACTAAATGAACCGCCGTACATTTTAACAACATGCTCGTAATCAAGTCCAATTGGCGTTCCAAATAATGATTCGAAATGTTCCTTTTTCTCATACTGTGGTAAGAATGAGAAAATACCACCACCGTCATTATTTACAACGACAATTGTTATATTTAATTCATGTAATTTTGCGGCTAATAATCCGTTTAAATCGTGATAAAATGATAAATCACCGATCACTAATACGAGCGGATCGCAAATAATGCTCGCTCCTAAAGCTGTCGAAATGATTCCGTCAATCCCATTTACACCGCGGTTTGCCATCACTTGAATATTTTTATCCGATGTGAAGAAGAATGAATCTGTATCACGAATTGGCATACTATTACTTGCAAATAACGTTGCCCCTTCTGGTAATACGCGGACGATATCCGTAATGACTTTCCCTTCAAATGCCGTTTCATATGTTTCCATTTCACGAAGCGTTTCCTTCGTTTTTTCGTTTATATGTTTCCACATTCCGAACCAATCATTCTTTTTCATAACTGGCATTTTTTCTATTAGTGCACTGCAAAATGCAATATCACTTGCCTGTACAACTTCTGTCGCAACGAGAGCTGGGTCTCTCCATTGGCCAGATTCTTCAACAACGATATGAATGGCTTTCGTCTGTTTTTTAATGAACTGCGTTAATGCTTTCGAAACAGGCATACCACCAAAGCGAATTATAACTTCTGGCTTCCACGTTTCTTTTAACAATCCATTTCGTAGAAATGTATCGTAACAGTCGATTATCATCGTTTTATCGTGATGTCCGCTACGAATGTTAGAAAGTGGATCCGCTAATATTGGATATCCCGTTTTTTCAGCTAGTTCTGCCGCAAACGCTGCGATTTCTGAATGACTATCATCTCCACAAATAATAAGCCCCTTTTCCATATGTGAAAGGCGCCCTACAAGAGAATCTACATATTCAATCGGCATCATCACGTTCCCTTGCTGAACTACTCCTGTATATTCCCCGCGTCCTTTATCCCATAAACTTTCTAATGAGAAATCTGGGATAAGCGGCTCGCGAACTGGAAAATTAAGATGAACAGGTCCTTGCGGCGCTAAAAGTGCGCTTGCTATCGTGCGCTGCGTCGTCATGCGAGCATAATGATACATCGCTTCACTCGCTTCTGGAAGTGCCATCTCTGTAAATTGCTTCACAAATGTACCGTATAAATTGAATTGATTCATCGCTTGTGGTGCACCAACATCTCTTAATTCATGCGGTCTATCTGCCGTTAAGACGATAAGCGGCACTCGTGAATGAAAAGCTTCACATACAGCTGGATAGTAGTTCGCTGCTGCCGTTCCTGACGTACATAATAATGCAACAGGGCGTTTTTTTGCTTTTGCGATACCGAGTGCAAAAAATCCCGCTGATCTTTCATCTACATGTAAATATGTGTTCATTCCTTCATGTTGTTCCATTAGTAGAGCAATCGGTGTTGACCGTGAGCCTGGACTAATGACAACATCACATACATTTAGACGCGTCAGTTCATCCACGAACGCGCCTAAATAATATGATAATGCTTCTATATGATTGTTCATTTCATTAATTCCTCCAAAGCACCAAGCATCGGTCTAAACTTCAAGCTTGTTTCTTCATATTCAAGTTGCGGTACTGAATCAATTACAATCCCGCACCCGGCAAATAAGGATGCTTTTGCGCCATTTAATAATCCGCAGCGAAGTGCAACCGCAAATTCACCATTTCCTTCATCATCTATCCAGCCAATCGGTGCACCATATAACCCTCTGTCTAACAATTCAACATCACGAATCAGTTTCATCGCTTCCAAACGAGGTGTCCCGCCAAGAGCTGGTGTTGGGTGTAATTCTTCTACCATTGTTAAAAGACTCGCATCGCCTTTTGCCTCTACAGGCGTATATAAATGAATTAAGTTTTTCGTTGTTAATAAGCCCGGACTTTCCGGAATATTAACGGATTCGCAGTGCTCATTTAGTACTCCTCGAATCATGTTCACAACATAACCGTGTTCAGCTAAATTCTTTTCATCATGAAGAAGCGCATTACTATTTCGTTTACTTTCTTCTATAGATTGACCATGACCAGTTGAACCAGCAAGACACATCGACGTAAACTTCTCATCTTCTTTGCGAATTAATCTCTCTGGCGTCGCTCCTAAGAAGCATGCTCCTTTATAATCAAAAGAAAATACGTAACAATCTGGTTGCCCAATGCGAAGCGCTTCTAAAACAAGAGCAGAATCAATATGATGATTCATTTCTACTTTTAGCTCCCTTGCTAATACAACCTTCTGCACGTTCCCCTGCTTCATCTCATCTTGCACTTTCTCAATGGCCTTCATCCAGCCTTTCGGATCTACTTCTACTTTAGAAGTAACTGTTAATTTCGATCCTTCTAGTGCACATTTACTCTCCCCAAAAATTTTCTCTTCTAAAGAAACAATTTCATTATAAAGAGTTTCTGCACAATCAGTTGCTGAAACGAATGTATTCATTGTTAACCATGCTTTTTCATTTTTTACAGTTAATAAAAATGCTGGTAGTGAAAATGTCGTATCATCAAATTCTTTCCATAAGTCGGTTTTCTCTTTTTCTCGGTCAAATGAAAATCCACCAAATAAAAGAGGACCTGTTCCAAATTCGTATCTTTCTCTTTGTACAAATGCTTTCTCTTTTACTTTATCCCACTCGTCACGAGCCGTTTGAAAGCGTTTGTGAGAAGAAGTTGCTATAGTGAAAACAGAGCCAATTCCAGCAAATATTACATGCTGAGCTGGGTCTGCAAAATAACATCTATTTTCGAATGCAATCCTTTTTCCTGCTGCATAAAACAGAAGCGGATCCATCCAGTCTATTTGTTTTACGAAGCTCACTAATATTTTTTCATCAGTTGCACGCTTAATGGCTGCACTCAAAACTTCTTGCAAGCCTATTTGTTTCGTTTGAATCACAATTGTCTCCCCCCTATGGGCGAAAAATAGTCATAATTACGCTTGATTTTAAGATACACCTCAAACGAAAGGCCTGTCAACGTTTAGCATTTCTGAGAAATTCACCTTCTCCTCCTAGAAAATAAACGTTGACACTAAATGATGCTTTTTCTACACTTAGTTGTGTACAATATGTGACCAAAGGAGGATTCAACATGGAAATGAACGTCGAAACGAATTCCTCTCCTACGGCGCCAAAGCCAAGTAAGCAAACAGGCTGGCGCATTTGGTGGAGTTTACTACGTCCCCATACATTAACAGCAGCTTTCGTTCCTGTTTTCATCGGAACAGCCTATGCGATGCAGGTCGGAGGTATAAATCAAATACATCTCCCTCTTTTTCTTATGATGCTTCTCGCTTGTCTTCTCATTCAAGCAGCAACAAACATGTTTAATGAATACTTTGATTATAAAAGAGGACTCGATCACGAAGGATCAGTTGGTATCGGCGGCGCTATCGTTCGCGATGGCATTCAGCCGAAAACGGTGCTTAACTTAGCATTTGGATTTTTTGGGATCGCAATACTATTAGGTGTTTATATTTGTATGAATTCTAGCTGGTGGCTTGCTGCAATCGGTCTTGTTTGTATGGCCGTTGCCTACCTTTATACAGGCGGCCCACTTCCAATTGCCTATACACCATTTGGAGAGTTAACAGCCGGATTATTTATGGGTGTTATTATTATTGGGATTTCATTCTTTATTCAAACTGGAACTGTAACATCAGAAGTCATTTTATTATCTATTCCAAGCTCCATTTTAATTGGTGCCATTTTACTAGCTAATAACATTCGTGACTTAGATGGCGATAAAGAAAACGGTCGTAAAACATTAGCAATTCTCGTTGGACGTGAAAGAGCCGTTGGTGTACTCGCTTCTATGTTCATCGTTTCTTATATTTGGACAATCGCTCTAATTATCGTGAACATCGTATCACCGTGGATGCTTATCGTATTTTTAAGTGCACCGAAAGCATTGAAAGCGACGAAAGGCTTTGTTGGTAAAAGCATTCCAATGGAAATGGTACCTGCGATGATTGCAACAGCGAAAACAAATACAATCTTCGGTCTCCTCATGGGAATCGGATTATTGCTTGGATATTTCCTCTAAAAGGAGCTGCTTATGCAGCTCTTTTTTCATATACCAATTTCAGCTCATAATTCCTCCTCTCGACGCTCATACTATGTAAAGAAACTGAATTGTAGGAAGGTGGACGACTATGTTAACTCCACAACAAATAAATCAATTTAAATCTATTTTAGAAAAACAACAGCAAGAAGTTGAACAAACAATACAAACTCATGAGAATACAGATCGTGCTTCTGAACGCGATTCTGTTGGAGAATTATCTAGCTATGACAATCATCCAGGTGATATGGCTACAGAATTGTACGAACGTGAGAAAGATTTCGGGCTCATCGAATTTTGGCATAAGCAGCTAGAAGATACGAAACATGCCCTGCAAAAAATTGAAGCAGGTACGTATGGAATTTGCGAAGTATCTGGCGAAGAAATTCCGTTTGAAAGATTAGAGGCAATGCCAACCGCTACAACATGTATTCAGCACACGACAAATAAATTAAATATGAACACGCGACCAGTTGAAGAAGAGGTGTTGGCTCCTTCTTTTCACAAGCACGACGAAGATCATTCTGTAGAATACGATGCTGAAGATGCATGGCAAGATGTCGCAAATTATGGGACATCAGAAACACCGTCCGATTTAGAAAGACAGGATTCCAAAAACTATAATGGCATGTACGTAAATAGTGAAGAAAATGTTGGGTATGTAGAGGATTTCGAAAATTTTATAGGAACAGACATTTATGGCAAAAATCCTCAAGTTTTCGCCACAGAAGAACATGAAGAGTATGAACAAATGCTTGATGACTTTGAAGAGCGTACTTTCAAAGGCGAGTTATCTTCAAATGAATCTAGCTCCAAAGAATAAAAAAAGCATTCCGAAATTCGGAATGCTTTTTATCGCTAGCTAATTAGTTTTTTGTAACGTTAGCTGCTTGTGGTCCGCGGTTTCCTTCAACGATTTCGAAAGAAACTTCTTGACCTTCTTCTAAAGTTTTGAAGCCGTCGCCTTGGATAGCTGAGAAATGTACGAATACGTCTTCTCCGCCTTCAACTTCGATGAAGCCAAAACCTTTTTCGCCGTTAAACCATTTAACTTTACCTGTTTGCATGTCATGTACCTCCTAAATAAAAATGAAACTATGAATCCACATGAAAAGGTGGATATAAAGGACATGAATGTATAACAAGCTTACAGCCTTTAATACAACGTGCTTTATTTCCGTACCACATTATGTAGCTCAATAGTTCTTTCACTATATCATGCTATGTCAAAAACGTCAAATGAGAACACTTTCAATCCATCGTTTTTTATAATCCTAGTATAACCTTAAATTTTCATTCTATTTTTATTCAAAAATTAACAAATCTACAGTATTCTAATTCCTTTGATTTCTGTACAATATAATTACTACATATGATGAGGTGAAAAAATGCAAGCACATGAAATCGAGTATAAATTATATGGCGATGATATGCAGTTTGTTGAAATTGAATTAGATCCAGAAGAAAGCGTTATCGCAGAGGCTGGCGCAATGATGATGATGGAAGATCATATCGAAATGGAAACCATTTTCGGTGATGGTTCTGGCCCATCTAGTGGTCTATTCGGTAAATTAATGGGCGCTGGTAAGCGTCTTGTTACAGGTGAAAGTATGTTTATGACTGTCTTTACAAATACAGGTCATGGCAAGCGCCACGTATCATTCGCCGCTCCTTATCCAGGAAAAATCATCCCTGTTGATTTAACACAATATCAAGGGAAAGTCGTTTGTCAAAAAGACGCGTTTCTTTGTGCAGCAAAGGGCGTTTCTATCGGAATTGAGTTTACGAAAAAAATTGGAACTGGTTTCTTCGGTGGTGAAGGTTTCATCATGCAGAAACTTGAAGGTGATGGACTCGCTTTCATGCATGCAGGAGGAACTGTATATAAGCGTGAATTAAAACCTGGCGAAAGACTTCGCATCGATACAGGTTGTCTCGTTGCCATGACAAAAGACGTTAACTACGATATCGAGTTCGTTGGAAAAGTAAAAACAGCTCTATTTGGCGGCGAAGGTTTATTCTTCGCAACGTTAGAAGGTCCTGGAACGGTTTGGATTCAGTCCTTAACACTTAGCCGTTTAGCAGCACGCCTTACAAGCCCAGCAGCTCAAAACAGCGGTGAAGGCAGCGTTTTAGGCGGACTTGGGCGTTTATTAGATGGAAAAGAGTAAACAGTGCCCTTATGGGGGTGCTGTTTTATTTTGGCATGATTCGTCCATAAGTCACTATAATTTCATCCACTAATTTAAATACGCGATACAAACTATTTGCCCCCTCCAAAAGAATGAATCAAGTCCCTCACTGCATATATTGAACTATACCTTTTCTTAAGGAGGGCTTCCTTAATGCGTACTCCTTTATCCTTCGATAAAGATACCGCCATATTGTTAGCTTCTTGTTGTGAGTTAACGTATGAACAATATAAACAAAATGGGATTTTCGAAATACCAGATGGTTTTCAATATGTACAAGGCTTTCAAGGAAAAACCATTCAAACGACAGATTGGTTTGGATTCATACTAGAATCTGAGGATACGATTATCGTAGCTTTTCGCGGGACACAAACAGATACCGAATGGATTATCGATTCACTCGTCAATCAAAAACCATATCCATATGCTTTAAATAGCGGAAATGTCCATAACGGCTTTCTTTCTATTTATGAATCTTGCCGAGATTCTATTATGGATATGCTCGTATCATTACCAGCCCATAAAAAACTTCTTGCAACAGGTCATAGCTTAGGCGGCGCGCTCGCTACACTACATATACTAGATGCGCGTATCAACACCGCCTTCGCACAGTACGGTCTTTATACATTTGCCTCCCCCAAAGTGGGCGATATTGCATTTCGCAATTATTATAAACTACAAGTAGCTAGTAGCTTTCGCTTCGTTAATCTATTTGATGTCGTTCCTCTTCTCCCTCCGCGTAATGTCCATTTTAATGAACAAGACTGGGAATATGCACACGTTCATCACAATATGACTTTTACAAAAAACACAAAATCCATTACAAATAATCATGCCATGACAACATACAAAACATGTCTGACTTCTCATTTTTAACCAGGTAAT
Source organism: Bacillus wiedmannii (assembly GCF_001583695.1). Classification (GTDB taxonomy): domain Bacteria; phylum Bacillota; class Bacilli; order Bacillales; family Bacillaceae_G; genus Bacillus_A; species Bacillus_A wiedmannii. Next base: position 323,987 of record NZ_LOBC01000039.1, read on the forward strand.
GATTGGAAACTCTATATCCTTATACTATAATAATATATGAAGTTATTTTTGGATGAGGGGACCTTACATGCTAAAATTTATCTTTGCACTTTTTCTCATTGTAATTTTTTCGTTTACAGGTTTCTTTACATTTTCATACTTTGCGACAGGAGAATACGATGGAACAGGTATCATATATACCGCCATCCCATTTCTTTCTTAAGCAAAAAAAGAAAACCGAGCTTAATGAGATTAAGCTCGGTTTTTCAAGTCATTATATTCCTCTTTTAAAAGTGAATACACTTTAGCATCCCTATACGTATTATCCATTTTTACACTTTGTCTCAATATGCCTTCATATACCATTTTCAATTTTTGCATCACACGTTCAGAAGCTATATTCTCTGCGTCACATCTTCCTTCCATACGGTTTATATTCAGCTCCTGAAAGCCTATTTCAATGAGTTCTTCTAAAGTTTCCACAATAAGTCCTTTACCCCAATACGCTGGGCTAATTACAGCTCCAATCGATGCACTATTATGTGGCATGAGCCATATTCCACATGTCCCAATCACTTTTTGAGTATCCTTCAGCATAATAGACCATATAAGAGCCTTACCTTCTCGTATCGTTGCAAGCATATTTTCTACTAAACTATGCGTTTCCTCTTTCATTTTATGCACTTCCCGGGGTACATATATAGCTGCTTCTGGATTTGAATACACTTCAAACAAATCATCTACATGCGAATACTGTATCTTCGTTAATAGTAATCTATCTGTTTTTAAATTCAGTTCCTCACACATATCTCCCATACATCATTTCCCCCACTTCAACTTAATAAAGAAAAGTCCCTTCAAAAGGGACTTTCACTTAATACTGTGTAACCGCATTACCAATACTCCAAATCTCATTACTATACTGTAAAATCGTTCGATCACTCGCAAAATGACCAGACTGTGCAATATTTAAAATCGACATTTCTAACCACTTCGTTCGGTTTTCATACGCTCTACCAACAGCTTCTTGCCTTTCCGCATATGGACCAAAATCCCGCAGAACGAAGTATTCATCATTTTGAATTACGAGAGAATCATAAATCGCTTCAAATTCAGCTCCCGAATGTGCAAAGAAACCATTCGTTAACTGATCTACTACTTTTTTAATATGCATATTGTGGTGATAATAATCACTTGCACGATATCCACCATTTTGATAGTAATGAAGAACCTCTTCCGCTGTTAGGCCAAAAATGAAACAGTTATCATCACCGACCCGGTCTTTTATTTCAACATTAGCTCCGTCTAACGTTCCGAGTGTAATCGCACCATTCATCATAAATTTCATATTCCCTGTTCCTGATGCTTCTTTACTCGCAGTTGAAATTTGCTCACTCACATCCGCAGCTGGGAATATATCTTCCGCTAAAGACACTCGATAGTTTTCTAGAAAGATAACTTTCATATATTGACTCACATACGGATCATTATTCACTTTCCTTGCGAGTTCATTGATTAATTTAATAATTTTTTTCGCATAGTAATAGCCAGGTGATGCTTTCGCTCCAAAGATAAACGTACGCGGATAAAATGTAAAACTAGCATCCTCTTTCAAACGGTTATACAAATATAAAATATGAAGAACGTTTAATAGTTGTCGTTTGTAAGCGTGTAGTCTTTTTACTTGCACATCAAAAATAGAATTAGGATCAATTGTAATCCCCATTTTATTATAAATACGCTCCGCTAAAATCTCTTTACGCTCTTGTTTTACCTCTGCAAATTTCTCTTGGAAACTCGCATCGTATTGAACTGTTTGCAACGCTTGAAGCTTAATTGGTTCTTTCTTCCACTCTGTTCCAATCGCCTCTGAAATAAGGTTCGTCAGCTGCGGATTCGCCTTCATTAACCAACGTCTATGAGCGATTCCATTCGTTTTATTATTAAACTTATCTGGATAAAACTCATAAAACAGTCGCATTTCACGTTGCTTTAAAATTTCCGTATGAATTTTTGCTACACCATTTACGCTATGGCTACCGACAATTGCTAAATGAGCCATTTTCACAAGATCATGCGCAATAATCGCCATCTCTTCAATACGATGCCATTCATATGGATAACGTTCCCAAAGTTCATGACAGAAACGTTCATTAATCTCTTCAATAATCATATAAATTCTCGGTAATAACGGTTTAAAAATGTGAATTGGCCACTTCTCAAGCGCTTCTGATAACGTCGTATGATTTGTATAAGAAATCGTTTGCGATGTTATATGCCAAGCTTCTTCCCATGCTAGTTTTTCTTCATCTAATAAAATACGCATTAGTTCTGGAATCGCCAAAACTGGATGTGTATCATTAATATGAATCGCAATTTTCTCATGTAATTGACGAAGGTCACCATATCTTTCTCTATGCAAACGAACGATATTTTGCAAGCTTGCTGATACGAGGAAATATTGTTGCTTCAAACGAAGTATTTTCCCCTCATCATGCGTATCATCTGGATATAAAAACTCCGATACCGCCTCTGTTTCACGCTTATATTTCAAAATATCTTTGCAATTTTGCGGGAAAGGAACTGGTTCAGCATTCCAAAGTCTGAGTGTATTTACAGTACTCGTCTCGTAACCTACTACTGGAACGTCATATGGTACTGCCATAATCACTTCTGCATTCGTATGCCTGAACTCTAAACGCCCATCAATGTATAGCGGTTCAACATTGCCGAAATAACTTACTTCTACAGCTTGATCATGCCTTCTTACTTCCCATACGTTTTCATGAAGAAGCCACTGCTCTGGAAATTCAACTTGATAACCATCAACAATTTTTTGATCAAATAAACCGTGTTTGTAACGAATTCCACAGCCATGACCTGGTAAGTTTAAAGATGCAAGTGAATCAAGGAAACAGGCTGCTAATCGTCCAAGTCCACCATTTCCAAGACCTGCATCTGCTTCCACCTCTTCTAACTGTTGTAAAGAAATCCCAAGCTCAGAAAGTCCTTGCTCACATACATCCCTGATGCCTAAATTTAATATGTTACTTCCAAGCAAACGCCCAAGTAAAAACTCAATGGATAAGTAATACATTTGCTTTTGCTCTCCAGACCGATAACTTTCGTTCGTTGCAATCCATTGACTATTCATATACTCACGTACCATGTACCCAAGCGTATTGTATTGATCACGAGTTGTAGAGTCTTTAAAACTTTTACCATACATCGTCTCTAACTTTTCTAGAAAAGCTGATTTGAAACTTTCAACATGAGTAAACATTTCTTCACCACCTACATGTTATTCCATGAGACTTTTATACAATTTCTTATAGGCAAGAGCTGATTTCTCCCAGCTATAATCTTCAGTCATCGCTTGTTTTACAAGCTGCTCCCATACCGGTTTATCATGATAAAATTCAATCGCACGAAGAACCGTGTGCAACATATCATGCGCATTAAAGTTCGTGAAACTAAAACCATTTCCTTCTCCAGTTTCTTCGTCATAAGATTGTACAGTATCATTTAATCCGCCTGTCTCTCTTACAATCGGAATTGTACCGTACGCTAATGCGATAAGTTGTCCAAGTCCACACGGTTCAAATAGTGATGGCATTAAGAATAAATCACTTCCCGCATACACTTGATGGGCTAGTTCTTCATTAAATCCGATATACACTTTTACCTTCTCAGGATACTCGTATGCCATCCACTCAAAGAATTGTTCATATTCAGAATCACCTGATCCTAAAATAATACATTGCACATCTTCCTCCATTATTTCGCGGAATACAGTACGTACTAAATCAAGACCTTTTTGCTTCGTTAATCTCGTTACCATCGAAATAATTGGTGTATCTTCTTTTTCTGGCAAACCAAAATAACGCTGCAAGGCGCTTTTATTTTCATTCTTTTCCTCTAATGACTCTGCATCATACTGAGCAGTAATATACGAATCTGTTTCTGGATTATATACGCTCGTATCAATTCCATTTACGATGCCGCTAAGCTTACCATTATTTTTTCGTAACAACCCATCTAACTTCTCACCGAAAAACTCATATTGAATTTCCTCTTTGTATGTCGGGCTAACCGCTGTAATTTGATCAGAAGCGATAATTCCGCCCTTCATAAAGTTCACATTTCCATAAAACTCTAGCTGCTCACTATGAAAATATTCATCACCAAGTTCTAACAAGTCGTACATCACTTCAGGAGGAAATACACCTTGGAACTGCAAGTTATGAATCGTATACACCGTTTTAATATGCTCATATAATGGATTATCTTGATACTTTTCACGTAGTAAGAAATTCACCATAGCTGTATGCCAATCGTGGCTATGGAGAACATCCACTTCGAAATCAAGATGCGGAATACACTCTAAAACTGCTTTTGAAAAATAAGAAAAACGCTCTCCGTCATCATAATGACCATATAGAGAATCTCTCTTAAAATAATATTCATTATCTATTAAGTAATACGTAATCCCGTCTTGCTCACCTTTTAAAATTCCGCAATATTGATTTCTCCACCCAAGCGGGACGTTAATTACTTTATGTAACGTACATCCATCCCTTAATTTTTGCGGAATAAGACTATAATTTGGAAGTATAATGCGAACGTCCACACCTAATTTTTTCAGCTCTTTTGGGAGCGCACCTGCTACATCAGCTAATCCTCCCGATTTAACAAATGGTACACATTCTGATACTGCAAATAAAATATTCACTTGTTGTCCCACTGCACGAAAAGCTTATACGACTTCCCTTGCAGCTTCCTCCCTTCGAGTTTTCATTTGAATGAATGCTTTAATCAGTGGAGGAAAAACCCCCACTGATTCTTTTAAGAATAACTATTAATCGTACTGTTTTGAATGCTTCCTTTTTCTACAACATATGGCTCCTCGGCGTTTCCTTTTAGTACTACACCGTCACCAATTTTCACGTCTTTATCAATAATAACACCGTCTATTATACAGTTATCTCCAATTTTGCTCTTTTGCATAATAATGCTATTACGAACAATTGAACCTTTTCCAATTTTAACAGAACGGGAGATAACACTATTTTCTACTTCTCCTTCAATAATACTGCCGTTTGCGATCATTGTATTTTTCACGGCTGCACCCTTCAGGTAACGAGTTGGTGGTTCATCTTTTACTTTCGTAAAGATCGGTGCTTCTTTCTTAAATAATTGCTTCCAAATAGCAGGTTGCAAAATTTCTAAGCTATGTTTATAGTAACTTTCAATCGAATCAATAATAGCTACATATCCTGTATGCTCATACGTAGCAATATGCAGTGATTTTCCGCGCTTTTCTCTCACTACATCAAATAAACTGTATTGCTCCACATCTTTATATGTCTCAAATAAATCTAACAATAATTGTTTCTTTAACACGTATGTTTGAAGCGAAACCCCTTCATGGCAAACTTCAGTAATATCAGCTGCCGTATGTATATGTCGCTCTAACACCGCTTGAAAATTTAATGCTGTTACGAGATGGCTATTCGTAATAACAACGTATTCTTCTCTAGCTCTTAAAAAATAATCAATATGTCTTCTAAAATGTGCAAAAGACCCAAATTCATCTTGGTCACATTGGCAATTTGGCGGGAATAAAAACAGTCCGTCTCTTTTTCTATCTAAATCCCACTGTTTTCCTGAACCAACATGGTCCATTAGTGAACGGTTTTTATGACTTGTAAAAACCGCTACACTATGAATATTAGAATTCACCATATTTGAAAGCATGAAATCAATGAGTCGATAACGGCCCCCAAATGGTAACGCCGCTAATGAACGATGCCCTGTTACTTTCTTTAAGGAAGGAAAACTTCCCGTTGCATTAATAATTCCTAACATTTTTTCTCCCATTCATTTCATCCCCCTTTTCTATTTCCCTTCAGCAATGAGTACTACATCGTCGACATTTTTTTCTGGACGAATAATTGTTCCATCTTCAATAACCATTTCCGATCCAACAATCGCTCTTTCAATCACAACATTTTTACCAATCTTCGCTCCTGGCATAACGACAGAATCAATAACCATACTACCTTCTTCCACTGTCACCCCTTGGAATAATACAGAATGCTTCACGTCCCCTTCAATGACGCATCCTTCGTTAATAAGTGATTCTTCTACTTTTGCCTTTTCTGCAATATATTGAGGTGGCTCATTTGGATTCACAGAATAAATACGCCAATTACGATCGTTTAAATTCAGCGATGTTTCATCGCGAAGTAAATCCATATTCGCTTCCCATAAGCTTTTCACCGTTCCAACATCTTTCCAATATCCTTCAAACGGATACGCCATCAGCTTTTTCCCTTCATCTAATAAAAGCGGAAGTACATCTTTTCCGAAATCATTACTAGATTCAGGATTTCTTGCATCCATCTCTAAATACTCTTTCAAAATTGCCCAGTTAAAAATATAAATTCCCATTGATGCAAGATTACTTCTTGGAAATTGCGGTTTCTCTTCAAATTCAACAATCTCCATCTCTTCGTTCGTATTCATAATACCGAAGCGACTCGCTTCATCCCACGGCACTTCAATAACAGAAATCGAAACGTCCGCTTCTTTCTCAATATGGTAATCTAGCATTTTACTGTAATCCATTTTATAAATATGATCGCCTGATAAAATCAGAACATACTCTGGTTCATACTGACTTAAATAGTTTAAGTTTTGATAAATGGCACTGGCCGTACCTGTGTACCACTTCACACCTGAAGACTCCGCATAAGGAGATAACACTGTGACTCCACCGCTTACTCGGTCTAAATCCCAAGCATTGCCGATTCCGATATAATTATGAAGTTCGAGTGGTTGATATTGCGTCAAAATCCCAACCGTTTCAATACCAGAATTCGCACAGTTACTTAGCGTAAAGTCAATAATGCGATATTTACCACCAAATGGAACAGCTGGCTTGGCTAAATTTTTTGTTAATGCACTTAATCGACTACCTTTTCCCCCTGCTAGTAACATTGCTACGCACTTTTGCTTTTGAGCCATCTTGTTTTTTGCTCCCCTTTCTCGTCTTCACTGGTCGTAATATGGATACGCCAAATGGTGGAATTGTAATTTCTACATGTGCCGCTTGATTATGATACGGTTCTTGAATCGTCTTGAGACGTTTCTTATTCACTTGCCCCGATCCGCCATATTGCTCAGCGTCACTGTTTAAAATCTCGTTATAATACTCGAAATCTGGCAAACCTACTTTATAGTTTTCATATGTAGCTTTCGTAAAATTACATACGACAACTAACGCATCTTCTTGTTTATCCCCTTGGCGAATAAATGAGAAAATACTTTGCTCATGATTATTAGCATCTATCCACTGAAATCCTTCAGGTGAATGATCAAGCTGCCAAAGTGGTTTGGAGCGCTTATACAATGCTATGAGCTCTTTAAAGTAATCATGCATATAACGATGCATTTCAAAATCATGTAAATTCCAATCTAAATCTTCAAGGTCTTTCCACTCATCAAACTGCCCGAATTCTCCACCCATAAAGAGCAATTTCTTACCTGGATGAGTAAAGAAATATCCATATAATAAACGAAGTTGAGCAAACTTATCCCAGTAATCTCCTGGCATTTTATTTAATAACGACTTTTTCCCATGAACGACTTCATCATGAGAAAGCGGTAATATGAAATTTTCAGAGTAAGCATATATTAAAGAGAACGTCATTTTCTCATGAATATACTTCCTATACTCAGGCGCACACTCCATATATTTCAGCACATCATTCATCCAGCCCATATTCCATTTGTAATTGAACCCAAGCCCACCTTCATACGTTGGAGCTGTTACAAGTGGCCAAGCTGTTGAATCTTCTGCTGTCATAAGAAAATCTTCATCTTCTGCAAACACCGCTTCATTTAACTCTCGTAAAAATGAAACAGCGTGCTCATTACTTTGTTCTTGTCCTTCTTTATTCCAATACAGCATATTCGCAACTGCATCCACCCTGAAACCGTCAATGTGGAAATACTTCATCCAAAATAACGCATTTGAAATTAAGAAATTACGTACTTCCCTCTTCCCTAAATCAAAATTAACAGTTCCCCATACTAGGTTTTCTTGTACATCTATATCTTTATATTCATAAGTCGGTGTCCCATCAAACAAATATAAACCGTGAGCATCTTTACAAAAATGCCCCGGCACCCAATCTAAAATGACACCGATTCCATATTTATGACATTCATCGACAAAATACATCAAATCATGTGGCGTGCCGAATCTACTTGTCGCTGCATAATATCCCGTCCCTTGATATCCCCAAGAACGATCATATGGATGCTCAACAAGCGGCATAATTTCAATATGTGTAAATTGATGTTCCACCACATACGGAATGAGCTCCTCGGCCATTTCTCTATAAGAATACAGAGCGCCATCTTCTTTCTTTTTCCAAGAACCGAAATGTAATTCATAAACTGTCATCGCTTCTTTATAAATCGATTTTTTCTTTCTCTTACGAATCCAGTTTTTATCATTCCATTCATATCCCTCTATATCAAAAACTACAGATGCCGTATTTGGTCTTACTTCTGCATATACTGCGTAAGGATCTGCTTTTAAAATAACGTCACCATCCATCGTTTCAATCGCATACTTATATATCTCATTCTCTTCAATATGCGGTACAAACAAGGACCAAATCCCCTCTTCTGTCACTTGTAGCATCTTATGTTGCTCATAATTCCATTCATTAAAATCTCCAACAACACTCATTGCTTTCGCATGAGGAGCCCATACTGTGAATCGTACACCTCGCATCCCATCTTCCGTCACAATATGTGCCCCAAAGATGTTATAACTGTCATAGTACTTTTCTGTATGAAACTCATCTCGTTTCACTTCTTCACAATTTATTACATCCAATATGTTCACCTCACTAAGATGACAGAAATTTTTTACTCTTTATCATTTCTGCGAAAAACTGAAATATCCTTGTTATTTTTTTAAAAATATTCGTTTTTTTCTTTAATTTCGCTTAAAATATTCAAATTTACTGTGTAAAATATCGAATTTTGACGAATATTCATTGTAAACGCTTTATTACCTACTAGTCTTTCATCCTATTATTTATTTCTCAACCTTTATTTCATTAGAGTTATCCTATTTTACCCGCTATTTATCACTTAAAATCGTAACAAAATAATCTGTCATAAAAAAATGTTTCTCAACATTTTTTGTCACAATTTTATTGAAATGGCAAATTCATAAGCATATACTTGTTCTCAATAAAGAACTACGAACTCTCGCAAATATAATTCATACTGAAACACTATGTTTACTCTGTCCATTCTCCTGGAAAAAGTTTGATAAAAAATTAAATTAGGGGGCTTTCTTATGTCATTAAAACAAAAAGTTGGAATGGGAGTTGTCACAGCTTCACTTGGCTTATCCCTTACATTTGGCGGTGTATTCGCCTATTTCAGTGATTCTGAAACATCTAGTAACTCATTTCAAGCTGGTACACTAGATCTTTCTATTAACCCAAGCGTAATTGTTAATGTGAAAGATTTAAAACCAGGTGATTTGATTGAAAGAAACTTCAAGCTTGAAAATAAAGGAACATTGCATATTGCAAAAGTAGCACTTGAAACATCCTATGAAGTTACAGATGCAAAGCAAAATAATGATGGTGAAGATTTAGGCGATCACATCATCGTCAAATTTTTAGTGAATGACGGAAAGCCATCTAATCCAAACGATGATCATGAAATTTTGTGGGAAACAAAATTATCAGAATTAAAAACTATGAAACCTGAGGATGTAGCTACTTCTCTAGAACGTCATAACTTAATAGACGGTATTAAGTCTGGTGAAACAGACTATTTACACGTTCTCTTCTCCTTTGAAGATAACGACCAAGATCAAAATAAATTCCAGGGTGATTCCATGCAGCTAAACTGGACATTCCATGCAGAGCAAACACCAGGCGTGGAGAAATAATTTTTAAAATATAAATTATCGGAGGCCTATACATGAAAAAGAAAAATCGTTTTGTTACCGGAATTGTAACGGCTGGTGTTCTATTTTCAACTGCCCTTCCGTTCAATGTACTTGCTGAAAACCCTATTAACCAAATTGACCCTTCAAACGCCCAGTCTTTACTATCAAAACTTTCTAAAGAACAGCGTCAGGCATTACAAACGTTAGATGCCAATCCTGGTTTTACGATTTCACCAGATATTAATACGAGCAGTTCCGAACCAGTAAATATCATTGTAGAATTTCAAACTGCGCCAGTAAAGATTAATGAATTAAAACAAAAAGAAAAAGAGTTACAAGCTGCTCCTGAAAATATAAAGACACGTATTGATCAAGAACATGAGGAATTCCAAAAAGGATTAAAACGCCTTTATCAATTTAGCCCATCAGTAAAATCAGGGAATTTCCAGTCTGTACAAATTAAACGTTCTTATAAGCACGCTATAAATGGCGTTGCGCTGACATTACCTGCAAATACAGTTGAAGAATTGTTAAGAATTGGCGTTGTAAAACGTATTTGGAAAGATTACGAAGTGAAATTAAATTTACCAAAACAAGCAGAGCAGAAAGTACCTCAAAAACTAACAGATAGCATTCCCCAAATTGGGGTAGATAAGTTACATAGCGAGGGTATTACCGGAAAAGGAATTAAAGTTGGTGTACTAGATACAGGTATTGATTACAATCACCCTGACTTAAAAGACGTGTATAAAGGCTATCGCGCAAAACCGGGTGAGGATTCTAGTAAGATAGACCCAAACTCCGTAAAAGGTTGGGACTTTATTAATAACGATGCAGATCCGATGGAAACTACGTATGCAGAATGGCAACAATCTGGCGCTCCTGAATTTGATGATCGTGGCTCTTCCTTCTACACCGCGCATGGTACTCACGTAGCAGGTATCGTTTCTGCTCAAAAGAAAAATACATCCGATTCCGCAGTAAAAGGTGTTGCACCTGACATTGAACTGTATAACTATCGTGTACTTGGTCCATACGGAAGCGGAGATAGTTCTGGTATTATTGCTGCAATCGATAAATCTATTTCTGACGGTATGAACGTTATTAACTTATCGTTAGGTGACGATAGTAACAATCCGCTTGATCCAACGTCTATCGCTGTCAATAACGCAATGCTTTCCGGTGTTGTTACAGTCGTTGCTGCTGGGAACTCTGGTCCAAATCCAGCGACACTCGGATCACCAGGTGCTTCTCCATTTGCGATTACGGTCGGGGCAAGTGATAGTTCTATTTCCTTACCAAAACTATCAGGTCATGCTGGACAAGTACAATTCCCTAACTTAATTTTATTTGGCAAAAACTTCACTGATAAAATAGAAGATTTCAAAGGACAATCTCTCCCTATTGAATCTGTAGGAATCGGTACGCCTGACGAATTTAGTAAAAAGGATGTAAAAGGGAAAATCGCTCTCGTTGCACGTGGTACACTCTCATTTGATGAAAAAATCGCGAATGCGAAACAAGCTGGTGCAAAAGCCGTTATTATTTATAACAATGTGGACGGAGAAATTCCTTTCTACGTTGGCGAAAGCACAAAATACATTCCAGCATTCCGCCTAACGAAAGAAGATGGTGAAAAACTAAAAGCTCAAATCGAACAAGGTAACACCTCCTTTACTTTTGGCGAAATTAGTTATATTCAAACAGAAGGCGATCATCTTGCAGACTTTAGCTCACGCGGCCCTGTTACATCAAATGATGATATTAAACCTGATATTACAGCACCTGGTGTTGCTGTACTTTCAACAGTGCCTGAATATATTAACGATCCACAAGAAGGCGAAAACTATGACGTTTCCTATGAGCGTATGCAAGGAACATCTATGGCATCCCCTCATATCGCTGGCTTTGCTGCTCTTATTTTACAAGAACACCCAGAATACTCTCCATTCGATGTAAAGGCGTCTCTTATGAACACGGCTGATGATTTAAAAGAAAAGTATTCTGTATATGAAGTTGGAGCTGGGCGAGTAGATGCATACAACGCTGTTCATACAGAAACAAGCTTTAAAGTATTAGATACGACAAAAACTGTTGTAAATGATGAAGTAATTGAAGTACCAGAAGAAACTGGATCTATTGCATTCGGTAAGTTTTATCAAAAAGACGGTGAAGCTCTTGAACAAAAACGAAATATAAAAGTGGAAAACCATAATAAACAAGAGAAGAAAGAATTTAAAACAGAAATTTCTTATACACCGGCTTCTTCTACTATTAACGATGCTGTCGCAAACAGTGTAAAAGTCTCTGTTCCAGAAACAATTACTCTTGATGCTGGCAAATCAGATGAAATCGAAGCAAAAATTAATGTCCCAGCCGGTGTAAAACAAGGCCGATATGAAGGATATATTCATATTACAAATACGAAAAATAAAGAAGAAACGTATCAAATTCCGTTCTCTATTCGTGTATCAGAGCCTGGTATTGAAAACGCGATATTATCAAGAAAAGCCATTTCAACTGATACATCGAAATTTAATCCATACGGTGAATCCTATGTTCACGGGGCATTCCAATTAAATGGCGAACTTGAAACGTTAGATCTTATCGTGAAAGATTCCAAAACAAATAAAGCGCTCGGCTTCATTGGAACATTAAACACGAGTGGACTAAAAACGGATGTGTATTATTACTTAGATTCATTCTTTAACGGAAAAGTATATCCTTTTACAAATGATCCTGCAAAACCAATCGGTGATGAGAAAATCAACTTACCAGAAGGAGACTACACAATTGAGTTTGTCGGCTACGATAAAGCCGGGAAAGCACGTGTGAAAGGTGATTATGTCGTAATTGATAATACACCACCGGAAGTGAAATTAACGGGATTAAAACCTGGTATTTATGAATTAAATGAAGAGAATTATACAGTGGAAGATGGCAAAAAGGCACTATGGATTAAAGGTAATGTATATGATTCAAACGTTGACTACTTAAAAGGAAAAGGCTTAAACATTACGCAAGAAGCGAATGGCGTTATGTACTATGATTATTCCCCATACTTGCATAAGTTTTTACCTATTAATGCAAATGGTGACTTTAAAGTTGGCATTACTCCTGAATCCTTTAAGGTGGAAGGCCCAATGAACACAGGCGTATATATTTTCGATTATGCAACTGCAGGACCTGACTATCCAAACGGTGTAAATAACTATTGGTTTATCCCACAAGGAGCTCAATATGCGAAAACTAGCTATGATAAAAAAGAAGTATACAAAAATGATGAACTTACTGTAACCCTAAATGCGAAACACGTAAAACAATTCGTTGCTGGGGAATATAACGTAAAATTCCTAGAGAAGAACTTCAAATTTGCAAATGCGAAATTGAATCCTGCTTTTGAAAAACTCCTTTCTGAAAAAGGGGTAACAGCAAAAGTAAATGAACCGAAACTAGAAGCAGGTTCTGTTACAGTGAGCGGCGCTATCGATGACAAAAACTTCGCTGGATTAGATGGTGATTTCCCATTCATTGATGTAACGTTCAAAGTAGAAAATGATGAGTTTTATGAAGCAAATGCTCAATTAGATTTATCAGTGTTCGCTTACTGGAAACAAGGTGAATCAGAACCAAACAGAATGCGTGTACTTCAAGATCAAACATTCTCAGTTATGTCCTTAAACTCACTAGTAGAAGGAAATATTAAACCTGGTGCACTCTTAAATGAACGTGGATATTTAGATGAAAAATTCGATTATACAAAGCTTGGCGTAAAAGTATATGCAACAGATTCCTACCGTCATAAGTTTGAAGGCTCACTAGATAAATATGGATACTTCAAGCTGAATGGAATTCCAGCTAATAAACGCGACTATAACTTATATGTAGAAGTTCCAGGACATTTAACAAGCCGTCTAACAACGAAATTAGGTACTGAAAAAGATGGTAAGCTGCTTGGCCAATATTATTATGCACGCCTTGATGAAAACCTTGCCGGTGATGTAAACGGTGATAAAGTAATTGATATAAAAGATGCTGAAATTATCGCTAGCAACTATGGTAAAAAAGGAGTATCTGTAAAAGACGGAGACCTTAACAAAGATGGTATTGTCGACGAAAAAGATATTCGCTTCGTTGAAAAGAACTTCTTGAAAAAGGGTCCGGATGCATCTAAATCACAAACACCTGCGGAAAAATCAAAAAGCGGTACACTGGCAGATATCTTAAAGAAATTGGGATTAACGCCTAAAAAATAATAATAAAGAACACTCTACGTAAAGTAGAGTGCTCTTTTCTATAAACGATCCTTATCCAGCAAAAGGGGTATATTGGGGATATACAAGGGAAACCGGAAAAGGAATTTATATTAAATTATATGAATTCAGAGGTAGGAAGCAGTGTCCCGCCTCTGAATGATTTATCAATTATTATAGTACTGGTGCCATTGTTTCTTTTAATACTTTTACAGAATGAGCGAATTTCGCTTTTTCATCTTCATTTAGCTCAAGTTCTACGATTTCACGTACACCTTCGCGGTTAATAACAGCTGGAACACCTACGAAAGCATCTTTCTCACCGTATTGTCCTTCAAGGTATGCAGATACAGTTAATACGCTGTTCTCGTTGCTTAAGATTGCTTTAGTTACACGAAGTAGTGACATACCGATTCCGTAGTAAGTTGCACCTTTACGCTCGATGATATGGTAAGCTGCATCACGTACGTTTTCGAAGATTTTGTCTAAGTCTTCTTGTTTGTACTGTTCGTTGTTAGCTAAGATTGTTTCTAGTTTTTGTACACCGATAGTAGCGTGGCTCCATACTGGAAGTTCAGTGTCACCGTGTTCACCAACGATGTAAGCATGAACGTTACGTGGATCTACATCTAAGTAGTCACCTAACATGTAACGGAAACGAGCAGAGTCTAAAGTTGTACCAGAACCGATTACACGCTCTTTTGGTAGACCAGATTCTTTCCAAGTTACGTAAGTTAAAATGTCAACTGGGTTTGTAGCGATTAAGAAAATTCCATCGAACCCGCTATCCATAATGCCGCGAACGATTTGTTTAAAGATTTTTGTGTTTTTCTCAACTAAATCTAAACGAGTTTCACCTGGCTTTTGTGGTAATCCAGCAGTGATAACTACTAAATCTGCATCTTTACAATCTGCATAGCTACCGCTCCAAACTTTTGTTGGCGCTGGAGAGAATGGTACCGCATGGCTTAAGTCCATTGCTTCTCCTTCTGCTTTTGCTTCATTAACATCTACAAGTACGAATTCTTCAGCTACACCTTGGTTGATCATTGAGTAAGCGTAACTACAACCTACAGCTCCTGTTCCTACTAATACTACACGATTGATACCTTTTTTCATGTTAATTTCCCCTCTCTATTGTTCACATATATTTTTTTATGATTGTTTAAGTAATTAATTAAAATACTAATTTAATGTTGTTTAACTTCTTTACATTCATATTGTAGCACGTATTATTGTGAATTACTTCACAAATTATGACCTATTTGTGAACTTTTTCACATAGAGTGTAAAGTTGATGGAATAGGTGTGGAATCCATACCAAATTAGGTGTTTTCTTTAGATTGTGAAAGGGATTTTCTTACGTTTTTGTCGGTAAGTGAAATTATATCGGCGATTATTTTCATATATCAACGATTTTTAGAATATATCTACCGTAACTCAAAATATATCAACGATTCGACAAGGAATATCGATTTACCGACAAAACCCGCCAATAATAACAGCATAAAAAAGCTGTCTCCAGTAGATCACCTATTGAAAGACAGCTTTTTTCTATTTATACTATTTATTTTCCGCGGTAGCTCCTAACACAGCGGCCTTTACATAATTTTGACCGTTTAATTTTTGTAAATCCGCAGCCGTTCCTGTCACAACAACACCAATAACTTTTACATCTTGCTCACTTGGTTTTGCTTTCTTTCCTTTTAGGTAATCATATATACGTTTATATTCCTCATAAAACTTTCCCTTTTGCTCCAATCAATTGAACAGATTAAATCGGGATTTGTTCAATACGCTGTTGCCTTCTTGCTAGATCACGATGCCTATTAATCGCAACCTGAAATAACCATGTTTTTATATACGTAATTTTCATGTTCGGTATAGATAATAACGCCTTATGTATCGTATCTTGAACGATATCCTCTGCTTCTACTGGTGTTACTCCAATTTTAAGCAAATACCTATAAATACTTTTTGATGTTTCTACAATAATCTTTTCATACTCCATCGCTCTCTCCTTTCTATTAGTTAGACGATTCAAATAGAAAAAAGTATACAAGAAATCTATAAAAAAAAGCAGACTATTCAAAGTCCGCTTTTACACAATAAAAAAGAGATAGCAGATTATGCTATCTCTTTTAGTATGACCCGTACGGGATTCGAACCCGTGTTACCGCCGTGAAAGGGCGGTGTCTTAACCACTTGACCAACGGGCCAATTCTGGCAGAGAAGAAGGGATTCGAACCCTCGCACCGCGTTCGCGATCTACTCCCTTAGCAGGGGAGCCCCTTGAGCCACTTGGGTACTTCTCTATAATATGGCTCCGCAGGTAGGACTCGAACCTACGACCGATCGGTTAACAGCCGATAGCTCTACCACTGAGCTACTGCGGAATAATTATGGTGGGCCTAAATGGACT
>NZ_LOBC01000040.1 GCF_001583695.1 Bacillus wiedmannii
CCGTGGTGTAGTGGTTAACATGCCTGCCTGTCACGCAGGAGATCGCCGGTTCGACCCCGGTCGGGACCGCCATTTTATATAAAGAAAAGAACGAAACATGTTGTTTCGTATTTTTTTATTTGTTTTAACAAAAAACTAATAAAGACAGTCAAACTATCCTTAGGAAAACTCCTAAGGACTTTTTTATATATTCAAAACCTGTATAATAAAGAGCAGAGAACATTGTGAGTAAAGTAGGTGAAGTCTGTGAGTAAATATGAAATAACAACAAACTCTTCTGAGGAAACACAAAGATTATCAGAAAAACTAGGTGGACTTGTCGGGGCACAAGATGTAATTATTTTAGAAGGAGATCTAGGGGCTGGTAAGACAACTTTTACAAAAGGACTAGCAAAAGGTCTTGGAGTGAAAAGAGTTGTAAATAGTCCTACCTTTAATATTATTAAAGAATATAAAGGGAGATTGCCGCTATATCATATGGACGTGTATCGCTTAGCAGAAAGTGAAGAGGACTTAGGTTTTGATGAGTATTTCTACGGTGAAGGAATTACCGTAGTAGAATGGGCTCATTTAATAGAAGCATTTTTACCAAATGAGAAGTTACAAATTAGTTTATTCCATGCTGGAGATGATACAAGGAAAATTGTACTCGAGCCAATTGGAGATCGATATATTAGATTATGTGAGGAGCTATTACAAGATGAAAGTACTAGCAATTGACACTTCAAATTACGTAATGGGTGTATCCCTTATTGAGGAAGGAAACGTAATTGGGGAAATCATTACAAACTTAACAAAAAACCATTCTGTACGTCTTATGCCAGCTGTAGAGAAATTATTAAAAGAATGTGGTGTAAAACCGAAAGAATTAACTAAAATCGTTGTAGCTGCTGGACCTGGATCATATACAGGTGTTCGCATAGGTGTGACAGCTGCAAAAACATTAGCTTGGTCACTTCAAATACCAATTGTAGGTGTATCAAGTTTAGAAGTAGTGGCTGCAAACGGTGCTAATTTTGATGGATTAATCTGTCCTTTATTTGATGGAAGACGCGGACAAATTTATACTGGGTTATATACATATGAAGGAGAGCATTTAACTTCTATAGAAGAAGACCGAATCATCCTTATTGTAGACTGGTTGCAAATGTTAAAAGATACAGGAAAGCCTGTTTTATTTATTGGTAACGATGTTAAACTGCACAAAGAGACGATTATCGAACATTTAGGCGGCCAAGCTGTATTTGCTCCCTTCACTAAAAATAACCCAAGACCAAGTGAGTTAGCTTTCTTAGGGTTACAAAAAGAAGAACAAGATGTACATTCATTTGTTCCTAGTTATCTTCGTTTAGCTGAAGCTGAAACAAAGTGGTTAGAAAGTCAAAACAAGTAGGAGCTTGCAGAAGATGGATATGATATTTAGAAAGATGGAACTCGATGATATCGCTCAAATTGTAGCTATTGAAGAAGCGTCTTTTTCAACTCCTTGGACTGCAGATGCCTTTCACCGTGAGTTAACGACGAATGAACATGCACATTATGTTGTGCTAGAAAAAGATGGTCGTGTAATTGGATATTGTGGATTGTGGATAATTATTGATGAATCACATATAACAAATGTAGCTATTTTGCCAGAATACAGAGGTCAAAAGCTAGGGGATGCTTTATTGAAAGAAGTTATTTCCGAAGCGAAAGATTTAGGGGTAAAAACAATGACACTTGAAGTACGTGTATCAAATGAAGTAGCAAAACAGTTATACAGAAAATACGGATTTCAAAATGGTGGAATTCGTAAACGATACTATGCAGACAATCAGGAAGATGGTCTCGTAATGTGGGTGAATATATAATGGAAAAAAATACGATTATACTTGGTATTGAAACAAGTTGTGATGAAACAGCAGTAGCAGTTGTTAAAAATGGAACGGAAATTATTGCGAATGTCGTTGCATCACAAATTGAAAGTCATAAACGTTTTGGCGGAGTTGTACCAGAGATTGCATCCCGTCATCATGTAGAAGAAATTACAGTTGTGTTAGAAGAAGCTTTAAAAGAAGCAAATATTACATTTGATGATATTGATGCAATTGCTGTAACAGAAGGACCTGGGTTAGTAGGAGCGCTTTTAATAGGGGTAAATGCAGCGAAAGCAGTGGCTTTTGCACATGATATTCCTCTAGTGGGTGTTCATCATATCGCTGGGCATATTTATGCGAACCGTTTAGTAAAAGAAGTTCAATTCCCACTACTATCACTTGTTGTATCTGGTGGACATACGGAGCTTGTTTATATGAAAGAACATGGTTCATTCGAAGTGATTGGTGAAACGAGAGATGATGCAGCTGGAGAGGCATATGATAAAGTAGCTCGAACATTATCCATGCCATATCCAGGTGGTCCTCACATTGATCGCCTTGCACATGAAGGGGAACCGACAATTGATTTGCCTCGTGCATGGCTAGAACCTGATTCGTATGATTTCAGTTTCAGTGGATTGAAATCAGCAGTTATCAACACTGTGCATAACGCAAAACAACGCGGGATAGAAATTGCACCGGAAGATTTAGCAGCAAGTTTCCAAGCGAGTGTAATAGATGTGCTTGTAACGAAAGCATCTCGTGCAGCAGAAGCGTATAACGTAAAGCAACTGCTTCTTGCTGGTGGAGTAGCTGCGAATAAAGGACTTCGCGCACGTTTGGAAGCGGAATTTGCGACAAAAGAAAATATCGAGCTAATTATTCCTCCACTATCTTTATGTACCGATAATGCAGCGATGATTGCAGCCGCAGGTACAATTGCATATGAACAAGGAAAACGTGCTACATTAGCTCTAAATGCAAATCCAGGATTAGATATTGAAGAATAGTTATGCACAAAATTAACCACAGCTTGTGGATAAAACCCATATTATCTGTTGATAATGTGGGTTTTATTGTGTATATAAAATGTTGATAACTTTTTTGGCGGTTGTGGATAATGTGGAAAAGTTATTTTGGGGTTTATTTTATAAAGGTGGATATGTGTATAAACCTGTGGATAAAGTAGATGAAGTCTGACCTTTGAATGTATTCTTTTTTGGGAAATAAATCGCAAGAAGATATCTCTAAAAAACATTTTGAAATGTGCCCTTATTATAGGGGCGAGCCAACATTGTCAAACTTTGTCGGTAAATCGGTATGTCGTGTCGAATCGTTTATACCCCAGCTAGAAGATAAAAAGGATGTCGCATAGTCAAAAATCCCGACTTATGAGACATCCTTCTTATTCATACTCTTATAAATGTAATTCTTCCCATTCTGCCATACAAGCATCAAGTTGCTCTTGTAGTGTTTGCTTTTTCGTTGTAATTTCACTAGCCTTTTCATAATCTGCGTATATTTCTGGTAAGCAAAGTTGATCTTCTAACGTAGCAATTTCTTCTTCAAATTCTACAATATTTTGTTCTAGCTCCTCAATTTTTCGAGTGCGTTGACGTTCTAATTGTTTACGCTCTTTTTCTTCGAGATAATTTAATTTTTCTTGAGCTACAGTTTTTTGAACAGGTGCTTGGTTTTCTTGCTGTTCTTGTTGTTCAAATGCTGCGCGTTCAATCATTTCATTTTTCTTCTCCACATAGTAATCGTAATCGCCTAAATACTCTTGTGCACCTTCTGTTGACAACTCAACAACGGTCGTCGTTACACGATTAATAAAGTAGCGGTCATGTGAAACAAATAGAAGGGTGCCTGGATAATCAATTAAAGCATTCTCCAAAATTTCTTTACTATTTAAATCAAGATGGTTCGTAGGTTCATCGAGAATTAATAAATTAGATTTTTGCATCATAAGTTTTGCAAGAGCTAATCGAGCTTTTTGTCCACCACTAAGAGAAGATACTGGTTTTAGTACATCATCCCCTGTGAATAAGAAGTTACCTAATATCGTGCGAATTTCTTTTTCGGGCTGCAGTGGATATTCATCCCATAACTCATTTAAAACTCGCTTAGAAGATGTTAAGTTTGCTTGTTCTTGATCATAATAACCAACAGATACATTGGATCCGAAAGAAACATCACCATTTAATAGTGGTAACTTATTCACAAGTGATTTTAATAATGTGGATTTCCCAATTCCGTTTGGACCAACTAAAGCAACGCTATCCCCGCGAGTTAAGCGCATAGTTACATGTTCAATAATCGGATCATCATCATAGCCGATAGTTGCATCCTTTACTTGTAAAACATCATTTCCACTTTGTTTTTCGATATCGAAGTGGAAGGATGCTGACTTAGAATCACCTAAAGGTCTAGTCAATAATTCCATTCTATCTAATTGTTTACGACGGCTTTGAGCACGTTTTGTCGTAGATGCGCGAGCTATATTTTTTTGAACGAAATCCTCAAGCTTAGCGATTTCATCTTGTTGTTTTTCATAACGTTTCATGTCTTGCTCGTATAATGCTGATTTCAAGTCTAAATATTTACTGTAGTTACCAACAAATCGTCTGCTTTCTTTATTCGAAATTTCATATACTTGTGTAACGAGTTTATCTAAGAAATAACGGTCATGAGAAACGATTAGTATTGCGCCAGGATAGCCTTGTAAATATTGTTCAAGCCATGTTAATGTTTCGATGTCTAAATGGTTTGTAGGCTCGTCCAAAATAAGTAGGTCTGGTTTCGTTAATAATAATTTACCGAGAGCTAATCGTGTTTTTTGTCCACCACTTAATGTAGAAATCGTCGTCTGGTGCGTTTCAACTGGGAAGCCAAGACCACTTAAAATCGAGCGAATATCTGCTTCATATTGATATCCACCTTGATCTTTATAATCTAATTGCAATTGGTCATAATCAGCTAATAATCTTTCATATGTAGCCTCGTTTGAAAAGTTTTCTTCTTTTCCCATCTCTTGCTCTAGCCTTCGAAGTTTTGTCTCCATTTGCTGCAAGTGTGTAAAGACGGTTAACATTTCATCCCAAATTGTTAAAGATGTTTCTAACCCGGTATTTTGAGCTAAATATCCGATTGAGACATCTTTCGGTTTTATAATTTCGCCACCATCATGAGATAGCTCACCAGCTATTATTTTTAATAATGTAGATTTTCCGGCCCCATTTCGTCCGACTAATGCGATACGATCTTTCGTTTGAACTTCCAATTTTATGTTTGCAAGAATCGTTTCGGCACCGTATAATTTCGTAAGCGCGTTTACTTGTAATAAAATCAATGTTTTCACCTCAAATAATTTCTTAACTTTGCCATGTTTATATTTCTCAATCATACTAAAAATAGTGTATAGTTTAAAATAAAGAGAGAATACTTCTTCTCTTTATTATACAGGGAAATTCATGAGTGCTAAACTTCTGTATTTGATTCAAGTATATGAATAAAGATAGGAAGAGAGGAGAGGTTATATGGAGCAGCAAAAAATTCCACAGGCCACTGCCAAACGATTGCCTCTATACTATCGATTTATCCAAAACTTATCTCTTTCTGGTAAGCAACGTGTTTCATCAGCCGAATTGAGTGAAGCGGTAAAAGTTGATTCCGCAACGATTCGAAGAGATTTTTCATATTTTGGAGCGTTAGGGAAAAAAGGTTATGGATATAACGTAAATTATTTATTATCATTTTTCCGTGAAACACTCGACCAAGATGATATAACACGTGTAGCACTTATTGGAGTAGGTAATTTAGGGACCGCTTTCTTACATTATAATTTCACGAAAAACAATAATACAAAAATTGAAATGGCGTTTGATGTTAGTGAAGAGAAAGTCGGGACAGAAATCGGGGGCATTCCTGTATATCATTTAGATGAATTAGAAGAACGTTTATCAACTGATATACAAGTGGCAATATTAACAGTACCCGCTACAGTAGCACAATCTGTAGCAGATAGATTGGCAGAAACGAACGTGCATGGTATTTTAAATTTCACACCAGCGCGCTTAAATGTGTCAGATAATATAAGAATTCACCATATTGATTTAGCGGTAGAGTTACAAACACTTGTTTACTTTTTAAAGAATTATCCACAATAAAACGCAGAGGAAGCGACCTCTGCGTTTTATTATTGTTTTTTCTTTGTGAATTTAACTAAGATAAGGCGAAGTGCCAAATTAAAATCAATCGTTGCCATAACTGCAAATAGTATTGTCCACATATTCCAGATTGTATCTGTTACGTTCGTAATGGCGAAGCGTGTAAAGATACATCCTAGAAGGAAGTACAATGCAGCCATGAACAATGGTGAGTTCCTCATACTAAAAATCCTCCGATAAAGCCTTGCATTTTTTCAGCTTCTTTAATCATTTCTTGAATTTGTTCATTGCTCATTAAAACTTGAGCAACTGCAACTAATGTATTCATTGCAACATGAGCTGCGATAGGGACGATAATACGCTTCGTTTTTACATATAAAAAGGCGAATACGAGTCCCATAGAAGTGTATACCAATAAGTGAGTGAAATCAAAATGAATTGCTGCGAATACAAGAGAACTAATGATAGCAGCAATAAAGAAGTTAAACTTCTTATAAAGTGTACCAAATAAAATTTTTCTAAATACGATTTCTTCCAAAATAGGTCCTATTATAGAGATAACGATAAGGAACCAAGGTGTCGTTCTTGCGATATCCATAAGTCTTGCTGTATTTTCTGATCCAGGTTTAATGCCTAATACACGCATTTCTATCATACCGGCAATACTTTGTGAGAAAAATGCTAGGAAGAACCCGATAAAAATCCAACCAATCGTAGCTGGAACAGTAGAGCGCATTGTATCTAAACGTCTGTCACGAATATCTGTTCTAAGTAACCAAAGTACGATACATAATGCAATAAAGAAGCTAATGATTGCCCAGTGGCCAGTTATGAGTTGAAATTTCTCTTCTCGAGTAAATCCCCTGTTATCATAAAGTCCAGTTTTCAGCAGAAGTGGTAATCCAGCAATGGATGATAACTGCATTAAAATGTATGTAACGATAACCCACCAATATTGTTTTTTCAAATGGTTTAACCATCCTTTCTAACTCTAGTGTATGAGATAAGGTAGGATAACATGTAAGTATGCTACCTACGATATAAACTTCACTTAAATTATGTTTTTTTCGTAAATCCTTATTTGAAATTATAATAGAAGACAGGAGAAAGTTGTGTGTATAGCGAAAACAACTTAGGGTGTCCTTTCATATTGTAACATACGAGTAGTGGAAACAACGATTCATATAGTAAAGGTAGAAGAAGAGGGACTCTATATAGAAAAGTGTATAGCTTAATTTGCGAAAAAATTATGATTTTTTTACTTGCAAAAGAAATTGAGATTATTTATTATTATAAGTGTGTTAGCACTCGGGTGACTTGAGTGCTAATAAATAAAATTTACATAACACAATGAGGAGGTTATTGTTCATGCTAAAGCCATTAGGTGATCGCGTTGTAATTGAGCTTGTTCAAGCAGAAGAAAAAACAGCAAGTGGTATTGTATTACCAGACACTGCAAAAGAAAAACCACAAGAGGGTAAAGTTATTGCAGTAGGTACTGGTCGAGTGCTTGAAAATGGTGAGCGTGTTGCTCTAGAGGTAGCTGCAGGTGATCTTATCATCTTCTCAAAATATGCAGGTACTGAAGTAAAATATGAAGGTACTGACTACTTGATTTTACGTGAAAGTGACATTTTAGCAGTTATCGGTTAATTATATAAATCTTAAAAAATTCAAGGGGGTCAATTATTATGGCAAAAGATATTAAATTTAGTGAAGAAGCACGTCGTTCGATGCTTCGCGGTGTCGACACTCTTGCAAACGCAGTAAAAGTAACGCTTGGACCAAAAGGTCGTAACGTTGTACTTGAGAAGAAATTTGGTTCACCACTTATTACAAATGATGGTGTAACAATCGCAAAAGAAATCGAATTAGAAGATGCATTCGAAAACATGGGTGCAAAATTAGTAGCAGAAGTTGCTAGCAAAACAAATGATGTAGCTGGTGACGGAACAACAACTGCAACTGTATTAGCACAAGCTATGATTCGTGAAGGTCTTAAAAACGTAACAGCTGGTGCGAACCCAATGGGTCTTCGTAAAGGTATCGAAAAAGCTGTTACTGCTGCAATTGCAGAATTAAAAGAGATTTCTAAACCAATCGAAGGCAAATCTTCTATCGCACAAGTAGCTGCTATTTCTGCAGCTGACGAAGAAGTAGGTCAATTAATCGCTGAAGCAATGGAGCGCGTTGGTAACGACGGCGTTATTACTTTAGAAGAATCTAAAGGATTTACAACAGAATTAGACGTAGTAGAAGGTATGCAATTTGATCGTGGATATGCATCTCCTTACATGATTACTGATTCTGACAAAATGGAAGCAGTTCTTGATAACCCATACATCTTAATTACTGATAAGAAGATTTCTAACATCCAAGAAATCTTACCAGTATTAGAGCAAGTGGTACAACAGGGTAAACCACTTCTTATCATCGCTGAAGACGTAGAAGGCGAAGCTTTAGCTACATTAGTAGTGAACAAACTTCGTGGTACATTCAATGTAGTAGCTGTTAAAGCTCCTGGATTTGGTGACCGTCGTAAAGCAATGCTAGAAGATATCGCAATCTTAACTGGTGGCGAAGTAATCACTGAAGAATTAGGTCGTGATTTAAAATCTGCTACAATTGAATCTTTAGGACGCGCTGGTAAGGTTGTTGTAACGAAAGAAAATACAACTGTAGTTGAAGGTATCGGAAATTCACAACAAATCGAAGCTCGCATCGGTCAAATCCGCGCGCAATTAGAAGAAACTACTTCTGAATTCGATCGTGAAAAATTACAAGAGCGTCTTGCAAAACTTGCAGGTGGCGTAGCAGTAATTAAAGTAGGTGCAGCAACTGAAACTGAGTTAAAAGAGCGCAAACTTCGCATTGAAGATGCACTTAACTCAACTCGTGCAGCAGTAGAAGAAGGTATCGTTGCGGGTGGTGGTACTTCACTTATGAACGTATACACGAAAGTAGCTTCTATCGTAGCTGAAGGCGACGAAGCAACAGGTATCAACATCGTACTTCGCGCACTAGAAGAGCCAGTTCGTCAAATCGCAATCAACGCTGGTCTAGAAGGATCTGTAGTTGTAGAGCGTCTAAAAGGCGAAAAAGTAGGCGTTGGTTTCAACGCAGCTACTGGCGAGTGGGTTAACATGCTTGAAACTGGTATCGTAGATCCAGCTAAAGTAACTCGCTCTGCACTTCAAAACGCAGCATCTGTTGCAGCTATGTTCTTAACAACTGAAGCTGTAGTTGCTGACAAGCCAGAACCAAATGCACCAGCAATGCCTGACATGGGCGGCATGGGCATGGGCGGTATGGGCGGAATGATGTAATTCCGTTTGCTCGAAAAACATCCATTTCTATATAGAAATGGATGTTTTTTTATGTTTTTTAGAAAAGGAAATGAATTTCTGTAGAATTTTGTCGCTTTCTCTCTTGACCATATCGATACTTCATTGTTAGAATCTAGGAAGATAATATAAAACGATCCTTCATATATCCTCAAAGATAAGGTTTGAGAGTCTCTACCGGGTTACCGTAAACAACCTGACTATGAAGGCAGTGTGTCTTATATTTATAAAGAGCGGAGACTATCTTTCTTTATAAAGCCAGACCCCTGCCTTTTCTTTGTTATGAGACTAGAGGCGGAGGACTGGCTTTTTTTATTATATTAGTAATGCTTTTTGCCTAATTGGTAAAAATATTTATATACGAGAACTAACGTTGGGGTGATTATTTTGAAGAAGCAGCATGATACAATTATCGTTTTAGATTTTGGGAGTCAGTACAATCAGTTAATAGCACGTCGAATTCGTGAGTTTGGTGTATACAGTGAACTTCATCCACATACAATTACTGCAGAAGAAATTAAAGCAATGAATCCAAAAGGGATTATCTTCTCTGGTGGACCAAATAGTGTATACGGTGAAGGTGCATTACATTGTGATGAAAAAATCTTTGAACTAGGATTACCGATCTTCGGTATTTGTTACGGTATGCAGCTTATGACGCAACACTTCGGTGGTAAAGTAGAACGTGCAAACCACCGTGAGTACGGAAAAGCTGTTCTTAAAGTAGAGAACGAATCAAAATTATATGCGAACCTTCCAGAAGAGCAAGTTGTATGGATGAGCCATGGTGACTTAGTAACTGGTTTACCTGAAGGATTCGTAGTAGATGCAACAAGTGAGTCTTGTCCAATTGCTGGTATGAGCAATGAAGACAAAAACTTATACGGTGTACAATTCCACCCAGAAGTACGTCATTCTGAGCACGGTAACGATTTAATTAAAAACTTCGTATTCGGCGTATGTGGTTGTTCTGAAGGATGGAACATGGAGAACTTTATCGAAGTAGAATTAGAGAAAATCCGTGAAACTGTTGGAGACAAAAAAGTACTATGCGCACTTAGCGGCGGTGTAGACTCTTCTGTTGTAGCAGTATTAATTCATAAGGCAATCGGTGACCAATTAACATGTATTTTCGTTGACCACGGTTTACTTCGTAAAGGTGAAGCAGAAGGCGTTATGAAAACATTCAGCGAAGGTTTCCACATGAACGTTATTAAAGTGGATGCACAAGAACGCTTCATGAACAAGTTAAAAGGTGTAGAAGATCCAGAACAAAAACGTAAAATCATCGGTAATGAATTCATTTACGTATTTGATGATGAAGCTTCTAAATTACAAGGAATGGACTTCCTAGCGCAAGGTACACTTTATACAGACATCGTTGAAAGTGGTACAGCAACTGCACAAACAATTAAATCTCACCATAACGTTGGTGGTCTTCCAGAAGACATGCAGTTCAAATTAATTGAGCCTTTAAACACGTTATTTAAAGATGAAGTACGTGTATTAGGATCAGAACTAGGAATTCCTGATGAAATCGTATGGCGTCAACCATTCCCAGGCCCTGGTCTTGGTATTCGTGTATTAGGTGAAATCACAGAAGAGAAATTAGAAATCGTTCGTGAATCTGATGCGATTTTACGTGAAGAAATTATTAAAGCGGGCTTAGACCGTGAAGTTTGGCAATACTTCACTGCGCTTCCTGGTATGCGTAGCGTAGGTGTTATGGGTGACGAGCGTACTTACGATTACACAGTAGGTATCCGCGCAGTAACATCTATCGACGGTATGACAGCTGACTGGGCACGTATCCCTTGGGACGTATTAGAGAAAATCTCTGTACGTATCGTAAACGAAGTAAAACACGTTAACCGTATCGTGTATGATATAACAAGTAAGCCACCAGCAACTATTGAGTGGGAATAGTATTATAAAAAAAGATCCATCTATTGCTCATGCATAGATGGATCTTTTGTGTTTTGCTCTTAATACGAACGAAAATACAAAAGTTTATAAAAATGTTCGTTTTTAAATTGACAAAACTACTTCATCGAGTTAATATGAGTATGTAATTCAAACGAAAAGTGAATATTATGCCGTCGTATAATATCGGGGATATGGCCCGAAAGTTTCTACCTAGCTACCGTAAATGGCTTGACTACGAGGCGTTTAGATAAAGATGAGGGGAAACTTGTCTTTATTCATAGAACGCTTCCATGTATATGCAATGGAAGCCTTTTTTATTTTTAATAGATAAAAGAGGGCTAGGGAGATTACGGCGAGTAATCATATAACGGGGGAAACGTAAGATGAAACGCTATTTTCAGTTTGATGAACTCGGCACAAATTATAAAACAGAGTTCATAGCAGGTTTAACGACATTTTTATCTATGGCTTATGTACTATTTGTCAATCCTGCTACGCTGTCACTTGGAAATGTTAAAGGGTTACCGGCAGGTACAGGAATGGATCCAGGTGCAGTATTCGTTGCTACAGCATTAGCAGCAGCGATTGGTTCGTTAATTATGGGAATATTCGCGAAGTATCCGATTGCTTTGGCGCCCGGTATGGGAATTAACGCGTTCTTTGCCTATACGGCAGTGTTAACGATGGGTATTCCATGGCAGACAGCAATTGCTGGAACGTTAATGTCAGGTATTATCTTTATTATTCTTACAGCTTCAGGTATTCGTGAAAAAATTATTAATGCAATTCCATCAGAGTTAAAGTTTGCAGTAGCGGCAGGTATCGGATTGTTCATTGCTTTCCTTGGATTCCAAAATGCCGGAATTATCGTGAAAAATGATGCTGTTCTTGTTGGATTGGGGGATTTAACAAAGGGCACAACGTTACTAGCAATCTTCGGGGTTGTTACGACAATCATCTTCATGATTAAGAAAGTTAATGGTGCGGTATTCTACGGTATGATTCTTACAGCAATCTTAGGTGTAGCGACAGGATTAATTGATACCCCAAAAGCTGTAGTGGGAGCAATACCGAGTCTAGAACCAACGTTCGGTGCGGCGTTAACGCACTTCGGAGATATTTTCACTATTCAAATGGGGATTGTTATTATAACGTTCTTCTTTATCGATTTCTTTGATACAGCAGGTACACTTGTAGCGGTTGCGAATCAAGCAGGATTAATGAAGAACAATAAATTACCACGTGCAGGAAAAGCGTTATTCGCAGATGCGATTGCAACTGTAATCGGTGCGATCTTAGGTACATCAACAACAACGTCTTACATTGAGTCTTCTGCGGGGGTAGCAGCGGGTGGACGTTCTGGATTTACAGCAGTTGTAACAGCAGGGTTCTTCTTGCTGGCACTATTTTTCTCGCCATTATTAAGCGTTGTAACACCAGCTGTAACAGCGCCAGCGTTAATTATTGTAGGAATCTTAATGGTTTCTTCTTTAGGAGAAATTGATTGGAAGAAATTCGAGATTGCAGTACCAGCATTCTTTACAATCATTTCAATGCCACTTACGTATAGTATTGCGACAGGGATTGCGATTGGGTTTATCTTCTATCCAATTACAATGGTAGTAAGTGGTCGCCGTAAAGAGGTTCATCCAATTATGTATGTTATGGGAGTTTTATTCATACTATATTTCATCTACGTTCGTAAATAAAAGGGGTTTTTGAAAGGTCTAGACTTAAGGGGAGTCTAGACCTTTTTTGCGTCTTCAGAAAATCTTAAGGATTTCCGAGCGTTTTTCTTCAGAAGTTTTCCTATAATAGAAGTTAGGGATTAAAAAAGTGATGGGGGAGATATTGTGGCGCACGAAACAATACTTGTCGTAGATGATGAAAAAGAAATTAGGAATCTTATTACAATCTATTTAAAGAATGAAGGATATAAAGTGTTGCAAGCAGGAGACGGAGAAGACGGATTACGTTTACTAGAAGAAAATGAAGTACATCTAGTCGTATTAGATATTATGATGCCAAAGGTAGATGGTATTCATATGTGTATGAAAGTAAGAGAATCGAAAGAAATGCCGATTATTATGCTTTCTGCGAAAACGCAAGATATGGATAAAATTTTAGGATTAACAACAGGTGCAGATGATTACGTAACGAAACCATTTAATCCGTTAGAGTTAATCGCAAGGATTAAATCTCAGTTACGTCGTTATATGAAGATGAATGGTTTTGCTCTTCAAAATGAGGACGAGTTAGAAATTGGAGAGATGAAAATAAACATCTCCACTCATACAGTCATTGTGGATGGAGAAGAAGTGAAACTGACCCCGAGGGAATTTTCGATTTTAGAATTACTAGCTCGTAATCCGGGGATGGTCTTTAGCGCGGAACAAATTTATGAAAAGGTTTGGAACGAAAGATCTTTCCAGTCGGATAACACGGTAATGGTTCATATTCGGAAAGTGCGTGAAAAGATTGAGGAGAATCCAAGGAAGCCAATATATATAAAAACAGTATGGGGAGTGGGGTATAAGATTGAAAAAGATATTTAATCCATTTACTTATGTTAGGAAATTTCGAGAATTAATTGGAAAGATAATGAAGAGTGTGAAACGGAGTGTGCGAATTCAACTTATTACTGCGTTTACTGCTTGTGCGCTATTAGGTCTTTTGTCAGCAAAGGCAGCAGCGCCGTTTTTTGAGAATGCGAATCGGAAGGCGATGATCGATTATCGGGCTGGTATGGAGGAGATTAATCAACAAGCTCAAGGAGCGGCAAATAGTTCGGTTCATGAAAATAAATTAGAAGCTATATCCGATATGATCGAAAGGGAGAACCAAAGTTTAGAGCGAGGACCTAGAGCTTTAAAAATATTGGTTACTGACGAGAGCGGTAAAGTTTTATATAAAACGAAGCAGGCGCAAGAAGAGCAAATTGATTTGCATAATACGATTCGTAATGCAGCATCATTTGCGATCAACTATTCAAATGGCCAAGATGCATTTGAAAGTACAAGAAAAGAATTTATAGCTTTTGCACCTATTACAATAGAAGATAAGAATTTATACATGTTTGTTAGTGGGATTCCAGAAGGTGAAGTAATATATGATACGCAAGAAGGGCCGTTTCCATTTTGCATAGGTGTACTCGTATTTATTTTCTCTTTCTTCTATATAACAAAGAGAAAGATGAAGCAAATTGAAGCGATGGCACAAGGTGTAAAGGAAATAGAAAAAGGCAACTTAGCGTATCGTATTGAGAAGAAAGGTGAGGACGAGATTGCGTCTTTAACTGAGAATATTAATAATATGGCAGAAGAGCTTATGAATAATATAGAAAAGGAACGTAAATTAGAGAAGCAAAAGAATGAGCTTATTACGAATGTATCTCACGATTTGCGTACACCACTGACTTCTATTATGGGTTACTTGCGATTACTTCGAGATTCTAAATATGAAAATAAAGAACAACATGATGAGTATACGAGAATTGCTTTTGCGAAGTCGGAGCAGTTAAAGAATTTAATAGAAGATTTATTTGAGTATACGAAGTTAACAAATGAGCAAGTTGTATTAGAAAAACAAGAGGTTTGTATAAATGAGTTATTGGAGCAATTAATAGAAGAGTTAGTACCGCAGGCAGAAGAGCATGGACTTGCGTTTGTTAAGAAATTTCCTGAGGAACGTGCCTATGCAGCGGTTGATTCGGAAAAGATGGTACGTGTATTTGATAATCTATTAATGAACGCGATTAAGTATAGTAAAGATGATGGGGAGATAAAAGTTTCTCTTCAAAGGCAGCGCCGGGATATACAAATTGTAATTGCGAATCATAGTGAAGAGTTTACGAGAGAAGAGTTAGCGAGTTTGTTTGAACGTTTTTATAAGAAGGATCAATCTAGAAGTAGAGTAACAGAAGGATCGGGACTTGGATTAGCGATTGCGAAAAGTATTGTTGAGCTGCAAGGTGGTAGTATTCGAGCAGAATATGAGGATGGTATTATTCAGTTTATCGTCTCGTTACCAATTATAGAAAAATAATAAATGAATAGAATGATATTTGATAAAAAGGCTTATTTTAAAAGAAATAAGCCTTTTTATATTTTTTTAGAAAAATATGTTGACGATTAGAGTATAGAGGTGTAATATAGGACAAGTCGCCGATGCAATAACGCAGAACGCGGCAAACGAAATGAAAAACTTAGTTGACATTGAAACATGAAGATGTTAACATAAGGGAGTC
>NZ_LOBC01000041.1 GCF_001583695.1 Bacillus wiedmannii
ATTTGATACTCTTCGTGAAAAAATTGTACTAGATCTTACTTTAAAAGTTTTACAAGTACAACAAGTACGAGTTTAAAACAAAGAAGCACTCAAATTGAGTGCTTCTTTGTTTTATAAATTTGTAAATAAGAGAACTTCTAAACGTTCAAAATTAACCTACTTAAAAAGAACACCAATGTCCATTTTGGTGTTCTTGAAAAAGAAAACTATAAAATAAAGTAAACTGAAATAAGTGAGTGAAACCTATTCCGATACTATATTATATGCTTGACTAACATTTATAGTGTTAAAAATTTCAAATTATATATCATTATTAATAAAAGATCAAAAGCGAAATTCTCTTTAGCATTAAATTTTGAGTTCTTTACCAAACAGACGACTCCAAAATGACTTTTTTGTCCTGATTTCTTAAGTTGATGGGCGTGCTGTCTTACCTCTGCTTTTTTACCCGTATTAATAAAATGTGCATTGACTACCAATGCTATAATCGCTCCTATAAATCCTGAAATTGGTGCAACTTTAGTTATTATCATGTTCACGTTAATTCTCTCATATTAAATAGTACAATCCCATAACTACCATCGTAATTTCATCATATAAATTCTTTTCCCAGTTACCCATATCTTATATTGTGTGTAACTGACCCTAGCGTGAAATCCCTTGCTATCATTGATTTCATTTCACTTTCTCTTTTGAGTTACACAGTACAAAAATTATGAGTAACTGTATAGGGATACCACCAACATTTTGCAAAATAACCTACGCTGTGTAAAAAAATAAAATAAGCTGCCCATATGGACAGCTTGTTTACATATTTCTCGTTATTGGAAGTTAAATTTTATCAGTTTTTCCTTCTTTGAGTACCTGTATTAATTTTTATAACTTGTTTTTTTAAGTAAGAAAAACCCTTTAGGTTCCCATAAAGGCAATTATGTCCAAACTAACTAATTCCTTTTCTATATAGTATTAAAAAAGGAGGTGAGAAAATGAGTAATAATGAGCATAAATCTTTAAGTAAAAATAAAGTGAAAATAGAATCGGCACATCAAGAGTGTATTGACCGTGCTTATCGTATTCCCATATTTTTAAGTACGACAACTCATTTAAATGACAACCAACAACGGTTTCTAAACCGTCTAATTTTAGAAATTGAGTATGCTTTGCTTTTTCCACGTACATTGCCTTTAAGTGAAAGTTATCCGGAATCCATTTTAACTGATATTCGTCGTCTAGTTTCATCAAGCTATGGAATGTTGGCAGTAAACCTTCGTCGTTTTAAAATTCAAACAGTTGACGTCAATGTAGGACCTCTTCCACCATCAACTCCATTCTGGGTAGGATCAGTTTATTCACAAGTAGAACCTTCAATGGCTTTTCAATTTGGTCTACCCTTATTATTAGTAAGAGAAGAAGATACTGACGTAAATAATGGAATTTGGGCAGGAGGAATTGCCCCACTTAACCTATTTATAGTTTGGCATTCTGAAACTCAAACTGTAGACCAATTCTTTAACACTCCTGAATGGAGATCAGCTTTTGCAAATTGGAGTGCACAAGTAAGAAATGCTTTTTATATTCAGACAGAACCTAAGTTCAAGTACAGTTGTGAATGATAAACTGGCCCTTTAGTTTTCTAAGGAACACATGAATATTCTATACAAAACTAGTTAATATAACGTCCTATTATCGATAGCAAGGAAAAAGTGGCCCCTTACTCTGACAAGGGGACCTACTCCTGGTGCGGGTTTTCGGGTTCTCGTTTGTTACTGGATTAGTCGAAAACTGTATAAAATTTTGTATGCTCTTAGCGTGGTTTTTTCAACAATGCTGGCAATACCCCTAGATTTAAAAAGAAAAAAGCAATGATTAGATTTTAAACCTAATCATTGCTTTATCCATTGCATCTTGATTTACACCTATATAACGTAACGTAACCTTCTCTGACGAATGATTAAATATTTCCATAAGTAATGCTATGTTTTTCGTTTGCATGTACATATGATACCCATACGTTTTTCTTAACGTATGGGTTCCTATTTCATCTAACCCAAACTCTGCCGCTGCTCCACTTAATATCTTATATGCCATGCTACGACCAATTGGACGATTCTTCCCTTGTCTACTTTGTAATAAATACTCATTGTCTTCTCTTTCTTCAATAAACCATTTAAGTTCTCTTTTCAGTGCTGCAGTAATTTGTATTCGTTTTTGTTTCCCTGTTTTCTTTTCCCTCATAGATATATGACTGCCTTTGACATCCCCTACTTTTAGTTTCAAAATATCTGAGATTCTAAGACCTGTATTAATACCCATAATGAAAAGAATGTAATTACGTAAGCTTTTTTCCTTAAAGTACTCTTTTAGCTGTTGTATTTGCTCCGGATCACGTATCGGTTGAACGAAATTCATTATTCATTACCTCCCTTTTCTTCTGTCTCGTAAACTTCTAATCTAAGTGCAAAAGCCAGTTTATAAAACGCTTTAGACTTCCAACGTCGATAAGTACGCTCTGACATCCCTATTTCGTTATAAACCATATAATCACATACGTCCTCTTCTTCTAAATAACGTTTATAAATAATATCTCTTTGGATACTGCCTGCACGTCCATTTCCTAATCGGTTTAAAAACTGATTAATACGTACTGACATTTTCTCAAGCCACTCTTCTCGCTTGCTTTGTTGAATATTTGCTATAGCAACATCTTCTAACGGCTTACCAACTGCATGTGTAGGACCATGCTCACGCATTTCATAAGAAGGAGTAACTTTCATTTCTTTACGCATCATCCCAAATTGCCTATGTATACGTACGCTTTCCAACACACCTTCTAATTCCTCCTGTGTTGCTGATCTATCGATTTTTGGTAAGAAAGATAATTGTTTAGTCATGTAGGACCACTCCTTTTTATTTTTTTACTTTTGTCTTAACGCTCCACGTCTACGTTCATAACGTGGACCACGAATTCCCATTAAATCTTCAATGTCACGAGTGCTTAATTTTTCTTTTCGTTTTTTCTTGTTTTTCTTCTTAGCTTGTTTTGATTGCTTTTTCCATTCGCGCAATTGATCTTTTAGCACCTTCATTTCCCCATCTCCCTTTTCAAAATAAAAAGGACACCTATCCCTAAAACAGCTTTCATTGCTGCTTTAATGAATTGGTGTCCTCTAGTTTTCTAGCCGGACTATATTCTGTTTGCTTTCACTTTAAAAGAATTACTGTTTTAACTGTTCTATTAAATTACTCTATTCATCGTTCCCTTCCAATTCCTCACTCTCTTCACGTATTTGTCCAATTAATGAAATTACAGAACCAACTGCTTGAACCCAACTTCCTATAATATCTATTAGCTTTCCTTCTTCATTTTCATTAGTTTCGTTGTTTACCTGAGTGTTTGTATCTTTCTCCACATCATTTACATTACCTTCTTTATTAGACTGGTCCTCATTTCTGATACTTTTTAATTCGTCAATACCCCCTATTGCCTGTAATGAATTCCCAATTGATTGTAATAAGTTTCCTATAATATTTAAGTGTTCATCTTTATCGGATGTATCCTCAAATTCATCTGCTAATGCTGTAAGTCCACCCAATGCTTGTGTCCAATTCCCGGCAATCACTAATTTAATTTGTGTTTCCTCTTTAAAATCAATAATTAATCCAGATATTACAGTGACGTTACCAATCGATTGGATTTCATTACCAATTTGTTCAAGAGAAACTTCTCCTTGACCATCAGCCTCTAAGGCATTTCCAACAGCCTGTAATACGTTTCCATAAACATTTAAATCCTTTCTTACATTACTGCTTATAAAATCAAAAGGCGTACTTCCAATAGCGGAAGTAATTGTTCCTATTGCTGCAACCCATGCACCAAATATCTCTTTAAATTGGTTCTCCATTTAAAACATATCCCAGCATTAAGTAATTAATATAATCCTATTCAATTACTCATCTCACTGTTAATAATTTCAAATGTCTCTTTACCATCTCCTTTTTTATAATAATGTCTTATAAAAGTACCTTTTTAGGAATTATACGTATTTATTAAACGTAATTCTATATTGCTTTTATACATATTACTTAGCATTGGTTGGATTGCATTATTCGGAATATGGTGGTCTGCATTCTTTCATTAAATGCATCTATCCACTGAATAAAACTCAATATTCCATCCATACTATAGATAACCCATCTTTAATGTGCTGTAACCAGTTAGATTTTATTTAAGACTGAGCAGTTAGCTTTTGCTAGCTGCTTTGTTTGTTAGTATTCTTTTAAGAGGAACAAGTTATATGCATAATAACTCAAACAAAATCCATACTATATTTAGGTTAGGTCTTAAAATTTAAAACCCTTATTCCAAACTTAGACCTAATATATCGCTCCTCTCCCTTCCCTGGGGCTCAGTAGCTAGCTTTTGCTAGCTGCTTTTTTATTAAAACGAATAAAATTCGATATTCTAACAATATTAATCGCAATACAACTTGCTTCTTACCCAAGTTGTATCTACTTGAGCAGTTAACTTTTGTTAACTGCTCTTATATTGAATAAATTTCTAAAACATGTTAACAATATAGGTACACCAAGGTTGAATACGAATGACCATTGCGTTCTTCTTATTCACAGAGCAGTTAGCTATGATAACTGCTCTTTTTTGGTTTGTCCGAATAAAACTCTAAATTTTGTCCAATACTATACATGGGCTGATACAGCTTGAATTCACAGTGACCTCTGTAATTTTCTTTTTCCCTTTCTCTGAGGGCTGAGCAGTTAGCTTTTGCTAGCTGCTCTTTTATATTGATTTAATAATAAAATTTAGGTCTTATTTCTTTTTTTACACCATATACTTCTAACCTAGCCCCAGCTCAAAGTGTTACCTCCTATCTTAAAGGGAACTTATGCATGGTGCTCTTTTTTAGTTTCTATATTTCTACAAAATGAAATTTTTGTTTAGTTTTCTTTCCTGCATAATATTTCGATATCCGTTTATACTATAGTTGTATCCTATGCTACTTCTAAAAGCGTACAATGGAGCAGTTAGCTACTTCAGCTAGCTGCTTTGTTGTGCCAAATAATTTTTTATTTCTCAACAACCATTATTGGAATTAAAATCCCAATAATGGTAATATGAAAGTAACTTTCAGTCATAATTATTAACATGTCAAGTGTTGTTCCCTTTTAAAAGGTCCTGTGTCAACCAGGGCCTTTTAAACTTGTTCCCTACTAAAATAGCTTTTTCTTCAAATACTTCACGCACATGAAAAAATTACATTTGGTATCACGTACTCTTTTACACTAAGAGATTTGATCCGAAGAGCACTTATATATAGTGCTCTTTTTGGTATGGAATGTGAAATAAAGGCTTGCTCTTAAAACCTTTTATGTAATTATTGTAGGGTTTTTCCTTACACCCGTGTGTCTGGTTACTCATAAGTTGTTAAAGTATAAATATAAATTGTTAGTTAATTTATAAGGGAGTTGTAAAAATGAGTAAATTTAAAAAGAATTGTCACATACCCTTTCCATGTGCCTTTCCTTTACCTCAAATCGGGTCTACTGGATTAACTGGTGCTACTGGACCTTCGGGACCTACTGGAGCTACCGGACCTTCAGGTGGACCTCGGGGACCTACCGGGCCTACTGGAATTCAAGGTAGCCTGGGACCTACTGGGCCTCAAGGTATTTCTGGACCTCAAGGGATTCCTGGGATTTCTGGATCTATTGGTTCAACTGGACCTTCTGGAATTCAAGGTATCCAAGGTATCCAAGGCATTCCTGGCATTCAAGGTCCTATTGGACCCACTGGAATAACAGGGGTCACTGGAATTCAAGGGATTCCTGGCATTCAAGGGATTCCTGGCATTCAAGGGATTCAAGGGATTCCTGGTCCGACCGGCCCTCAAGGGATTCCTGGCATTCCTGGTTCTGTAGGTCCAACTGGACCTTCTGGAGCTGTTGGACCTACCGGCCCTTCCGGGGGACCGCCAGGACCAACGGGCCCGACTGGACCTTCTGGGGGACCACCAGGACCAACCGGAGTGACTGGCCCCACTGGACCTTCTGGGTCACCAGGACCAACTGGACTTCAAGGTATTCAAGGTATCCAAGGGATTCCTGGCCCCACTGGACCTCAAGGAAGTCAAGGGATTCAGGGGATTCAAGGTAATCCGGGGCCTATTGGTCCTATTGGACCCACTGGAATAACTGGGGCGACTGGAATTCAGGGTATCCAAGGTATTCAAGGTAATCCGGGACTTATTGGACCTATCGGCCCGACTGGCCCAACTGGGCTTCAAGGTATCCAAGGCATCCAAGGCATTCCTGGGCCTACTGGATTACCAGGAACCGCTGGAGCTACCGGACCTACTGGGCCTACCGGTCTTACAGTATCTGGGTTATCTCATTATGCTTATGTTTTCAATACAGCAGCTCAAGTTGTTGCCTTAGAAGCACCTATTCTTTTTAATTCACATGGTAGAATGACATCTGGTTTTACTCATACACTGGGAACTTCTCAATTAATGGTTCTTAATGCAGGAGATTATAAAATTTCTTTTTCTGTATCAGGAGTTGAGCCTAATCAATTCACACTTTTTTTAAATGGTGCTCCGGTTACCAGCGCAGTTTATGGATCAGGTGCAGGGACTCAACCAAACAACGGCCAAACAATTCTCGCTTTAGCTGCAGGTGATATTATTACCCTTAATAATCATACTTCCGCTGCTGCAGTTACTTTGCAGACTTTGGCAGGTGGAACACAAACGAATATAAATGCTTCGATTGTAATTGAAAAATTAATTTAATGATTTATTTCTTGAAACTCTAGCAGTTAATAACCTAGAGTGGATTCTTTTTTTTAACAAGCAGTTAGCTTTTGCTAGCTGCTCTTTTAATTAAAATAACGCTTTTGTTTAAAACTTTTCACATTTAAACCAGACAAGCATATGTTATTTTATGGAAACTTCCCATTCATAGCATTCTACCTTTCTTATTTAAGAGCACGCTTATATGTGTGCTCTTTTGTATTTGCTATGAAATAAGAATTTTATTTAGTTGCCATTAACCTTTTTATCCACTTTGAATATAGTATTATCATCCAAGTGAATACACAGGTCGCCCTGGACCAGCCTCCTTGTATTCCTTGTACACAGAACCCGTTATAACTAGCGGGTTCTGTATATTTTTATCTATACAATAACTATTTTGTTTAATTTATAAAATACAAGCGCTTGTCCATTTCATTTTGTTCTACCCCTACATTTACTATTAGTAATAAGAACTGAACTTTTCAGAGGTGAAAATATAATGGACGAGTTTTTATCTTCTACTTCAATAAACCCTAATTTAGTTGGACCTACTTTACCACCCGTTCCACCATTCACACTACCGACTGGGCCAACTGGACCGACTGGGCCGACTGGACCGACTGGGCCGACTGGACCGACTGGGCCGACTGGACCGACTGGGCCGACTGGACCGACTGGACCGACTGGGCCGACTGGACCGACTGGACCGACTGGGCCGACTGGGCCGACTGGACCGACTGGATCACTATCAGTAGCTTACGGAACTTTTTGGCAAACGGAAATCATTACAGTTCCTTTCGAATCCCCTTTTTCTTTTAATCAGGCTGACCCTATGGTGGGGGGAATTTCTCTGTTAAATCCAACCACAATTAATATCACACAAGCTGGGGATTATCGAATTTCTTTCATTTCCTCGATTAACTTGACTGTAGCCCTTTCATTTCCTTATTCGCCTACCATTTCTATACTATTAAATAACAGTCTGATTCCAAATTTCAAAGCTACTTTCGGTCTTTCAATACTAGATCCAGAGGATGTAGATTGCGCTCAACTCATTGGAGACACTATTTTATCAGTCCCAGCCAACTCAACACTTCAACTTATAAATAATAGCTTTGTAGGCGAAACAGCCATTCGTACATGCGATAATGGAATAAATGCTTTAGAATTAAACATTATCAAATTAAACTAGTACAAGTACGCCTTTAAAACTAGGTGTTATTATGGCATCTAGTTTGCAGTTTCCAATGAAATTTTTGTACAAAGAATACACACAAAATCAAAAATAAATTCATAAAATATTTTATATTCTTTTCTTTTAGAATGAATAGTCTTTACAGAGCACTTCCCGAAGTGCTCTTACATTTACATATCAAATAACGTTTTTAATTAATTACGAGAGCGGATTTTATTATTTTGTACAAGCACTCTATTCTTCTTTTAATAAAATATATAGATATCTCAAAGAAAGGAGAGCGACATAAGTATGGCTGATTATTTTTATAAAGATGGTAAAAAATATTACAAAAAACAATCGTATTCTCACCACCAAAAAGACAACTGTTTTATTGAAACCCATACATTATCTGGTTCTAATACAACTTTAAATTTCAGCGTACCAGCTAACACTACAAGAACTGCTTTTGAAGATTTCACCAATAACCACAATAAAACATTACTTGATCTTCGCATTCCCGGTACTTCCCAACCAATTGAAGTAACTATCCGAACAAGAAGTTCTCGTCTGCCGATTACTGTAACAATAGTTGCAGGTGAAACCAAGGTATTCCAAGTAGAGGATTTCCATAGTCTCACTCTCACAAATAATACTAATATCAATAGCAATATTGGTATATTCATTCAAAAAACATTTTGTATCTGTTGCAATAATCAAAATGATTCTCGTAACAAGTATTATAAAGAACAATCAAATTCTCACTATCAAAAAGATAACTGTTTCATCGAAACTCATACCGTAGCTGGTTCAGAAACTACCCCAACCGAAAATGCACCTTTAACTATTATCGTACCCCCTGACACTTCAAGAAGAGTTTTTGAAGATTTCACTAATAATCACAACAAAACATTACTTCAAATATCTGTTCCCGAAGATGTCTCCCCCATCGAAGTCACTATTCAAACAAGAAAATCTCCTACACCAATTATCGTGACTCTTGCTACAAATGAAACAAGAGTATTTCAAGTAGAAGATTTTCAAAGCCTTACTCTCACAAATAATACCGAATTCCTTAATTTCATTGAAGTATTGATTAAAAAGACATTTTGTATCTGCTGCAATGATAGAAATGATTCGTACGATGAATATTCCCGTGATTACGAATGTGAATGTTAGATTGACTCCCCAAAAGAATCCTTATAAAGGGTTCTTTTTCTTTTACCTTAGTATCATCTAATCATTCACATTTGTTCAACATTTCATCTCTTAACAAAATTCCGATTTAATTAATATCCTACAAAATAATACTTTCATTAAAAAACCATTCATATTTCATTTTACGAATAATCTTTTTTATATCGTACATACTATCTGCAAGCCGATTTCCCACGGCTGTACTCTTTCCAAACGGAGCTCTCTCCTCCGTACCACTTGAGAACAGGCGGGTAACTTAATTAGTTGCCTGCCGTTTTTACGTATAATCGTAAAACTTCTTGTCCATACTTTTTAGAGAAAACATCTTATGCCATTTGGAGCGACCTCCAGCACATGATATTTGTACGGCCGTTCCTATAAAAGGAGCGGTCTTATTTTATCTTTGCTTGCCTCTTTTCTATTCAAATAACGCTTTTTTTAAATCCCATTGCCTAATTCCTCGTTTGTCCATTTCACTTTACTCTACCTTCACATTTACTATTAGTAATACGAATTTTTCAGAGGTGAAAATATAATGGACGATTTTTTATCTTCTGCTTCAATAAATCCAGATTTACTCGGACCTACTTTACCAGCTATTCCACCATTCACACTGCCTACCGGACCCACTGGACCTACCGGGGGCACTGGACCTACCGGAGGCACTGGACCTACCGGGGACACTGGACCTACCGGGGACACTGGGCCTACCGGGGACACTGGACCTACCGGGCCTACTGGACCACCCGATGGACCTACAGGAGCCACTGGACCTACCGGGCCTACTGGACCACCCGATGGACCTACAGGGGGCACTGGACCTACCGGAGACACTGGACCCACCGGGGGCACTGGGCCTACCGGGGGCACTGGGCCTACCGGGGGCACTGGGCCTACCGGAGACACTGGACCTACCGGGGACACTGGACCCACCGGGGGCACTGGGCCTACCGGGGACACTGGACCTGGATGCATAGAACCTCTACCAATATTCACTCAAATCGTCTATGTAAACAAAGCTGGTAATGACGCTACTGCTGATGGTTCTGAATGCGCACCATTTTTAACAGTAACTGCAGCAATGGCATCAATAACGGATGCTATTGCGCCATTTCCGGATCCTTTAAATATAACTAAACGTTATGCTATCTCTATTGGACCTGGTAACTATATTGAACCATTAATTCATTTAAAAGCTAACGTTCAATTAGTAGGAACTAGTACTTTATTAACTAGATTACAAATTCCTTTCGATATAAATGATCCGTCTTGGTTTGATTTGAACTTTTCACAAGATCCTAGATCTGGGTTTGTCGATCTGACATTACTAAGTGGGCCTCTGGACTTTAACTTTCAAACAGCGCAAAGTGTTTCAGGTAAATTATTCTTTGTTAGCGTTAATATAACCCCTACTCCTATATTCACAGCTTTATCGACTTCTGTGAACCAAGTGAATATCCGTGATTCAATGTTATCCGGTGGTTATACTCAAAATGGAATTAACATGGCGATGTTTGCTTCATTCGTTTCTAGTGGAAATATTACTATTAATTCACAAGCTACTACAGATACCCAAGTCAATTTAGTTGGTGGAGGAATAAATGGTAATGTCATTATTAATGTGCTATCTGGTCATATTCCAATTGACCCCTTAAATTTAACCAGCTTCGCTATTACAGAAAACATTTTCAATCCCAGCCCTAATTCAGGGAATTTAATTGTCAATGGCGTTAATGACGTTATTACAAGAGTCAGAGCAACAGTTGATTCTTTACCTATTCGTTCCCGGATAAATATTTTAGGAACAAATACATCTTTGATTAGAGTTGATGATGCTTTCGATTTAGCTTATACACCTATTAATCCAGCAAACTGGGCTCCTCTTCCTCCTACTACAGTGCAGGAAGCTCTAGATAGAATTGCTGCATTGCTGGCAGTAACTATCGGTACACCTTAAAAAGAACTTAAATCCTATTTTAATAGGAGCTAAATTGCTATGATATGTGAAAGAAAAGTCTCTTCAATTCTGATTGTAGAGACTTTTTTAGTTTCTAAGCAAATCCGATATCCGAAAGTTAATATATATATCATAAACAAAGTGTATATTTCTTAACAAAATTCAAATTTGATTAAAGTAACTGTGTTTTTCGTTCTTCCATACGAATTACTTTTCCACTTTGATATACAAATGATTGTTCACCAAATCCACCTTGGGGTGGTTCTATTAGTTGGACCTGACCATTTTTAACAACATATATTCCGTTTATTTCCAAATCTATTTCAGCTTTCATTTCTACAAGATTTTCTTTAATAATTCCCATTAAGACCACTCCCGTATGTTATGATTATTTTGTCGAAGCAAGTCGGGAGCAATCTCGACTTTTTTATTTTGTTATAGATATTCCACAACATTATCGGGAATAAATGATTGTTCTAATGATAAATAAATTCGTATTGAAATCGGTTCTTTATTATCTCTCGCAGACTTGCAAAGCTCCTCCGCTTCTTCCCAATCG
Source organism: Bacillus wiedmannii (assembly GCF_001583695.1). Lineage (GTDB taxonomy): Bacteria > Bacillota > Bacilli > Bacillales > Bacillaceae_G > Bacillus_A > Bacillus_A wiedmannii. The sequence continues at coordinate 11,697 of NZ_LOBC01000041.1, forward strand.
AACTGCTTATCTTCCACTCGCTTAAATCTCCAAATTCCAATTGTATATTCCTCAAATAATTCATACTGATCATTTGGCGCTGTTGTTGGTTTTAATTCATCAGTAGCTCTTACTTGCTTTGGTACTTGAACAACTACATCCGTAAAACGAACTTTAGAATTTAATCGATGAATGTTTGCTTTCTCAGTATCGAATGCTACTACAGGCTCAACATCAAATATTGTTAACTGCTTTGGCATTACAATCCTCCTAAACCTCTTTTTTATATTTAGATAACACTTGTTCTAAACGTTTACGTTCACCCTCTAAATCCATTTCATCGTGCTTTACAGGCTGAGATTGCACTTCTGTATCTTGTGTATGTAACCAATCAGGGACGATTTCTTTTCTAGTATTACTTCTCCCACCACGAGACTGGTATTTCTTACGGAATTGAGTTTGTGCAGCCTCAACATCAGTAATACTCTTATACCCCTTAGCATGCCAATCTCTTAAAATACCTTGTACATAAGACATATTAGGTGCATTCTTTTCTAGAGCTATTTTCATTGCTTTGATAACAAGCTGTGCATTCAAATCTTCAATCCACGCATTAATCCCTTCAGCCACAAATGGTTTAAGAACTCCTAAGTTTTGCTCATAAAATGCTATTGGATTTTCTTCTGCAACTTTTTTATCACTTGAGCAGCTTGCTGCTTCTTCTTTTGTTTTTGTTTCTTCTTTTTCTTTTGTTTCTGTTTTTGTTTCTTCTTTTTCTTTTGTTTCTGTTTTTGTTTCTTCTTTTTCCTTCGTAGGGTCTTCGAAGCCCCTTATAAGCCACTCAAAACGAGCTTGGAAGTATTCCTTAATACGAGGAATTTTAAAATCTTGCTGCTGTTCTAAATCTAAACATGTCTCATAAAAATCAATTAAAAAATCTTCACACTTAATATTTTGGATTTCTTTTAACACACACTTTTCAATATTCATATTTGTAATAGCATTGAATTTAAGCCAATTAATCAACACAATTTCTTTCGTCTTTTTGTTGTAATGAATTTTCTCGTAATCAGCAAACCGCTCTAGCAGCTTCTCAACCGTTTCACGGTTATATCCTGTATCCATTTCTATCACTCGTAGTGGAAGCTCATAGATACCACTCTGAGAAGTTTTGCTATTAGTCATTAAGTATAAATAGAAGTATTTCTCCTCCGGTGTAAGATCTAAAACGAAAGCATCTTGCCAATATGAAACTTGAACAGGTCTATAAACTGCCATATTATTCATCCTCCATTGTTTTACTTGATTTGCTTTGATATACTTAATCCAATTCAATTTTTAGAAAGACTCTCTATAAGAGTCTAAAATCTATCACTCTGCCAAGTGATAGATTTTTTATTTTCTTCGACTAACTACTGATGCATTTATCCCCTGCCCTTGAAGGCTTTTAACAACTACACGATAACTCTTTGATACATCGTGATCCTCTTTTTCATTACGAAGGCTCTTAAATTCTTTTGCGCATCTATTTAATTCCTTCTCCCAATGATTTGCTTCATCCAACGATTCAGCGTTGAACAAATTATGAAGACATGTAACCATGCAGAGGATTTTGGTCATGAGACCTGTCACATCCTATTTCATTCTGGTAATCAATTATTAATGCATCAAATGTTTCTAGATTATCAAGAAGCAAAGGCTAAAAACTTCGCACAACAATTTTGTGTACCTACTTTTATGTTACGAAAGCTTCCTCCCCTACAGTTAAAAGCATATATAATCTCAGAAAAATTCAATGTAACAACACAATTTGCTGAAAAAAGGCTTTTACATTATGAAAATCAATTATTAGCAAGTAAATTACAGAATCAAATATCACAATACTGTAATTTTCAAAAATAACGATGCAGGAGGTATTGAATATGAAAGGAAGTTTTCGTAAACGTGGAAATACTTGGTCTTTTACAATAGATATCGGTATAGATCCGGCCACAGGAAAACGCCAGCAAAAAAGTAAAAGTGGATTTAGAACAAAAAAAGAAGCCCAAAATGCTGCTGCAACGATGATTACGGAGATAGAGAAAGGCATATATTTTGATGACAAACAATTAACTGTTTTAGATGTATGGGAAAAGTTAAAGCCTCTTCGTAAAGCTGAATTAAAAATTACATCTTATGAAAAAGACATGAGCTTAGTTAGGCTCTATATCCTTCCCCCATTTAGTTATAAAAAGATTAAAAGTATTAAACCCGTAATGATTCAAAGCTACTATGCTGAACTTAAGGAAAAAGGCCTGTCAAATGGTACAATCAGCAATATCCATCGCTGCTTCAGATGCATATTCAAACATGCAGTAGAATGGGAAATCATACATGATAATATAATGAATAAGGTTAAAAAACCACGTGAAGAGCAAGGTAAGATGAAAACATGGTCTAGCGAAGAATGTAATCGATTCCTCCAGTATCTAAAAGAAAAAAATACTAAGTACCATATGTTCTTCTTACTCGCAATCTATACAGGTATGAGACGCGGAGAATTACTTGCACTAACGTGGAAAGATATTGACTTTGATAATAAACGTCTCCTGGTTAATAAATCGCTTGTAAAAACAGAAAAAGGACTATTTAAAGCTGCTACAAAAACTAAGTCTTCAAATAGAAGCATTAGTATCTCTTCTTTTGTTATAGAGAAATTACAATCCTACTACTCCTATAAAAAGAAAGAATTTTTCCGCTGGGGTATACACTTGAATGAAGAGGCCTTTATTTTCACCGGCAATACGATGCATTCGCCCTTACATATAGATGCTCCTCATCGCTTTTTGAATGATCACTATAAAAAAGCTGGTGTTCCTCGAATTCGTATACACGACTTACGACATACTCACGCTACACTCATGCTTCAGGCTGGAGAACACCCTAAAATCGTACAAGATCGCTTAGGGAATTCATCTATTCAAATGACTTTAGACAAGTATAGCCACATCACACAGAACATGCAGCAACAAGCGGCGGAAAACTTCGAGAGCATAATAAAATCTAATGAAAATACCTGATAAAAGATGAACAAATTTAATGTGAGCAAAATGTGAGCATCGAGGGAAATCACCACTTAAAAACCTTGATATAATAAGGTTTCTCATACTATCTCGTTGAATCTTGGGAGAAGAATGAGCAGTTTTAGGTTTGTTTATTTTATGTTATTTAAAACTATAAAAGTGTCACAAATGCCTGTTATATACGCATTTGTGACACTTTTTATTTGTTATATATTTTAAAACAGTAGTTTCATATTAATTGAGTGGAAAATATGAGCAAATAATCGCCTTTTAATTTAACTGTATTTGATAAATTTTTATTTTAAAAACCATTCATTATTTCTCTGTTTATTTTTTCCTATTATCTTAT
>NZ_LOBC01000042.1 GCF_001583695.1 Bacillus wiedmannii
CTAAAAATAAAAATTGACGTTTCACGTTGTTTGTTTCGTTTAGTTTTCAAAGTTCAACATCGCGTTTCAGCGACTTTTACAATTTAACATTTTGCATTAAATTTGTCAACAACTTTTTTCTTTCGTTCCTGACGACGCTTATTAATTTACCATATTAATCATTTGTTCGTCAATACTTTTTAAAAAAATGCCAAAATAATTTTATCTTGGCATGATATAAAGCTTAATAACCACTAATGCAGCAACACCAGGTAGGCCTAATATACTTGTGATTGTTGCGGTTCCCAAGTTAATTGGAATATGAAAATCAAAATATGTTCCTACAACATTTACGATAAAGAGTAATGCTATCCCTAAAGTAACATGAAAGAGCGCTTTTCCTATAAAACGTAACGGCTTAGAAGAAACACCAAAAACAAGAAAGATAAAAACTAAAGTAAGAATACCGACAATAACAACTGTAGAATTCATTTTTTCCTCCTTATGAAAGTGATCTATACATATTTATTTGTATGGGACAAGGCGATAAAAAAGAACATTTCCCCTACGAATCCAGTTGTTTTATCTTGTTAATCTTCATTCGGCAACACTTTCTTCATAAAAACCATTAATCTTTCTTTCCAAACGAAGTAACCACTAAATATTTAATAAATAAAATAAAAGGTTCTGCTTTTTCAGCAGAACCTTTTACCATTGTTCCATTTTTACAGGACGACGTTTTGCTTCTTTTAACAAGAAGAAATATTTCGCCTCTGCTATTTTCAAAGAACAAAGTACATCTTGAGATGGTTCCACACTTTGTTCAACCATTCTCTTCTGACGTAACCATTCATTCTTCACTTTTTCTAATAGTACAATTAGCTTATCATCATACTCTTTACGCAATTTACCCTTTTTTTGAAAGAACATTTTTGTTTCTCCTCTTATACTTCTCTACGACCTTCTAACGCTTTCGACAGTGTCACTTCATCTGCATATTCTAAATCTCCACCAACTGGCAGACCATGTGCAATACGAGTTACTTTAATACCTGTCGGCTTTAAGAGGCGGGATATATACATCGCTGTAGCTTCCCCTTCAATATTAGGGTTTGTTGCTAGTATCACTTCTTGTACCGTTTCATCATGCAGTCGCTTTAAAAGTTGCGGGATATTAATGTCTTCCGGTCCAATTCCCTCCATTGGAGAAATCGCACCACGTAACACATGATATACACCTTGATACTCTTTCATCTTTTCCATTGCGATTACATCTTTCGGTTCCTGCACAACACAAACAATCGACTGATCTCGATGCGAATCATTACAAATATAACAAGGATCGCGGTCAGTAATATGTCCGCATACAGAACAATACGCTAAATCTCGCTTCGCATTCACAAGTGCTTTTGCAAAACCTAACACATCATCTTCTTTCATATCTAATACGAAAAATGCCAAGCGAACCGCTGTTTTCGGTCCGATTCCTGGCAACTTCATAAAACTATCAATTAATTTCGATATCGGTTCTGGATAATGCATATATCAGTATCCTCCTAGAACATTCCACCTGGTAAGTTTAAGCCTTTTGTAAATTTACCCATTGTAGAGTTTGAAAGTTCATCAGCTTTTTTAAGTGCATCATTCGTTGCAGCTAACACTAAGTCTTGTAACATTTCGATATCTTCTGGATCTACAACTTCTTCTTTAACTTTCACTTCAAGAATTTGCTTATGGCCATTTGCAATAACTGTGACCATACCGCCGCCAGCTGTACCTTCAACTGTTTTTTCGCCAAGTTCTTCTTGCGCTTTTGCCATATCTTTTTGCATCTTTTGCATTTGTTTCATCATATTATTCATATTTCCCATTCCGCCACGCATCATAATTAATTCCTCCTAATTATTATTACTCTTTTATTTCAATAAGTTCTTGCCCTACTAATTTTACTGCCTCTTCTATAAGAGGATCTTCTTTTTTCTCTGGGCTTTCTTCAGAATTCTCGCCTTCACGCTGTAAAAAATCTTCACGGATTTTACCCCATTCACTTTTTGGAATGGCAATCATATTTAATCTTTTACTTAACAGTTCAAATAAGGCCTGTTCCACTGTATCCATAGCTTCTCGGTTTTCGCTTGCCATTTTACAGTGAATCTCATATTGAAATGCTAAAACGTAAGTATCATCCGAAGCCGCTACCGGTTCGCTATTTTCTAATAAAACAGCAAACGCTACTTTGTTGTATGATTTGAGTCTTCCTAACAACTCACCCCACACAGCTTTTAATTGTTCTAAATCCTGACGCTTTGCTTGCTTTAACACTTCATTTACGCGTCCAACAGGAATTTTCATACTCCCTGTACGCACTGGCTTTGGTGTTGCACGTGTCTCTCTGACTTCTTGCTGCACACCAGCCGGCACACCATTCTTTTTGACTTGTTCTAACTCTTTCTCCAATTGCTGCATCCTGTTCATAATTGCTTGTAAACGATCTGCACCGTTCGCTTGCATCATAAACTGTTGACACAGTTGTACCATAACAACTTCTAAGAAAATTCGCGGATGATTTGTCCACTTCATTTCCTGTTGTCCCTTACTAAGAGTATGAATGATTTCATAGATTACTTCCGGTTGCATTTCTTCACTTAACATCCGGAATTGCTCATCTACCATTACTCGTTCCAACATATGTTCCAGTTGTGGTGAGGTTTGATATAAAAGCATATCGCGATAATAGTAAATGAAATCCTCCATAAAACGAACTGGATCTTTCCCTTTACCCATCATCTCATCTATGATACGTAATGCTCTTGATACATCATTTTCACGTATACATTCTACTAAGTTACCTAAGTATTGCTGGGAAACAGAACCTGTCACAGCTAATACATCTTCTGTCGTAACTGTCTCATCACTATAAGATATTGCCTGATCAATAAGACTAAGCGCATCACGCATACCACCTTCAGCGGCACGCGCAACAATTTGTAACGCCTCATCTTCTACTTGCGTACCTTCATTCGTCACAACCGTCGATAATCTCTCAACAATATCATTTACTGATATTTTTCGAAATTCAAAACGCTGGCAACGTGAAATGATTGTAGGCGGAATCTTATGTGGTTCTGTTGTCGCCAAAATAAAGATGACGTGTCCCGGCGGCTCTTCTAACGTTTTTAAAAGCGCATTGAAGGCACCCATAGAAAGCATGTGGACTTCATCAATAATGTATACTTTATATTCTACAGCACTTGGAGCATATTTTACTTTATCTCTAATATCTCGAATTTCATCTACACCGTTATTTGAAGCCGCATCAATTTCTAATACATCTGAAATAGATCCTTGTGTAATCCCCAAACAAGAAGGACATTCATTACAAGGTTCAGCTACCGGAGCATGTTCACAGTTGATTGCTTTTGCAAATACTTTTGCAATTGTCGTTTTTCCTGTTCCCCTCGGCCCAGAAAATAAATAAGCATGTGAAACTTTCTCTTGAAGAAGGGCATTTTGCAACGTTTTTGTCACGTGCTTTTGACCAACTACATCTTCAAATTTTTGCGGTCTCCATGTTCGGTATAACGCTTGGTATGACACGAAAATACGGCCTCCCTCAAAGGTTATTATCTTATTTATTATAACCCATTCTGTTTATAGATTCCAAAAGTTATTTTCTATACAAAAAACCCACCTTAGTATTAAGGTGAGTTTTGTATACATATATAACTGCCGTGCACCTTCTGTCGATTACGTACCATAAGCGTTACTCAAGCAGTTAGCTCGGTTCAGGCACTCCTGCGGCACACGAGAAGACCCGCTTATTGCTGCTTCCTTCCGGACCTGACAAGGTTCACGGGGTCCCGTTGCGCAGGACCCAAACGTCAACACCACTTACTTAAGGCAGACCTTACAGCAGCATAACCTCGAGAAGGGATTCGGCCTCGCTAGAGCGGATTGCGAGTATAGGGCACCGCTACCTCCCCGCTTAGCACGGCAAAGTTAAAACCAATATTCGGTTGCCTTCATTAAAAGGCATTATCAGTATAACTTGTTTTTTTACAAAATGCAAATACGTTAATTCTCGTTACTTTTCTCTAATTTTTTTATCGCTTTTCTTTTTTTACGAAGCTCTCTAAAAAAGTTTGTTAACAAAGTACCGCATTCTTCTTCTAATACACCAGCAACTACCTCGCATTGATGATTAAAGCGTTCATCCGTTAAAAGATTCATCAAAGTCCCTGCACATCCACCTTTCGGATCACTTGCACCATATACAACTCGCTTCACTCGTGATAAAACAATTCCACCCGCACACATCGGACAAGGCTCTAATGTTACATATAACGTCGCATCTTCTAAACGCCATGTCCCTAATTTTTTGCACGCCTCATCAATAGCTAATAACTCAGCGTGAGCTATTGATCTTTGTTCAGTTTCTCTTAAATTATGAGCAACACTAATTACTTCACCATCTAACACTATAACTGCACCAATCGGTACTTCTTGTATTGCCTCTGCTTTTTTAGCCTCTTCTATTGCTAACTGCATAAAATAAATATCTTGATCGTGTTCCATACCATAGTCCTTTCCCTCAAATAAAATACACTTATTTCCATTTACTGCACATGGGATAACTTTTACAAATTCAATCCACCCTAATAAAAAAGAGAGGGGATTACATATGAAGAATACTGCCTTACTCATTATCGATATGATTAATGATTTTCAATTTTCTCACGGGCCCACCCTAGCCAAAAAATGCGAAATTATAACAAACCCTATTTTACAATTAAAGAAAACAATGAAATCCTTTGGCTACCCCATAATTTATGTTAATGACCATTATCAACTTTGGAGATCTGATATTGACCAACTAATTACTCATTGTACAAATGAGTATAGTGAAAATATCATTCATAAGATTGCTCCAAATACTGATGATTACATTTTTATTAAACCACATTACTCTGCCTTTTATGAAACACCTTTAAATTCTTTATTAGGCTATTTAAAAATAGAAAATCTAATATTGACAGGAGTCGCCGGGAATATATGTATCCTCTTTACAGCTAACGATGCTCATATGAGAAATTATACACTGTATGTACCACAGGACTGTATTGCCTCTAATCATGATCAGGATAATCTGCATGCTTTAAAAATAATGGAAGCCACATTAAAAGCAAATATAGTACCGTCATCTCAAATAAAAATTAATTAATACATATATTTATTTTCTAACTTTTTATATCAAATTAACCCGCTCGCTTCCCTCCTGTGCTACAATAATTCTGTTTTGTGTTTTTAGTAGTCACGGTAAATCACTGATTGAAAGGAGGAAACAGCGTGACCGGAGTACCATTTATCACGGTTGAAGGACCAATTGGTGTTGGAAAAACCTCACTTGCGAAGGCAATTTCAACTCACATGCAACTCCACTTACTAAAAGAAATTGTTGATGAGAATCCTTTTTTAGGAAAATTCTATGAAGACATCGACGAATGGAGTTTTCAAACAGAGATGTTCTTTCTTTGTAATAGATACAAACAATTAGAAGATATTAACATAAAGTATTTGAATCAAAGGAAACCAGTAGTAGCGGATTATCATATATTTAAAAATTTAATTTTCGCATCCCGTACATTAAAGAATTCTCAATATGACAAGTACATGAAAATCTATCGTATCCTTACACAAGATATGCCTGTACCAAACGTTATCGTTTATTTAACAGCTAGCTTGGAAACATTACAAACACGAATTGCGATGCGCGGAAGAGAATTCGAAAAAAACATGGATCCAAATTACTTACTACAGCTCACAAAAGATTACGAAACAGCAATGGATACTTTTAAAAAGGATCATCCAGATATCCCAGTATTAAAATTTAACGGAGACGATATGGATTTTGTAAAAAATCCTGATGATTTAAACGTCATCCTATCCGCCCTTCAAAATACTCTCTTAAAGGAGTCTGAATAACAATGAATTTAAGGCAAAAATATGATATACCAAATGACGCAGTAATCACTATTGCTGGAACAGTAGGTGTCGGAAAATCAACTATGACAACTGCATTAGCTAACGCTTTAGGTTATCGCACATCATTTGAAAAGGTAGATTCAAACCCGTATTTGGACAAGTTCTATGCTGATTTCACACGCTGGAGCTTCCACTTGCAAGTGTACTTTTTAGCAGAACGATTTAAAGAACAAAAAAGAATTTTTGAATACGGTGGCGGTTTTGTTCAAGATCGCTCTATCTATGAAGACACTGGAATTTTTGCAAAGATGCATCATGAAAAAGGTACAATGACGGAAACTGATTATGAAACATACAAAGGTTTATTTGACGCTATGGTCATGACTCCTTACTTCCCTCATCCTGATTTATTAATTTACTTAGAAGGTTCTTTCGATGATATTGTTGATCGTATCCAAGAACGCGGACGTCCGATGGAACAACAAACACCAATTGAGTATTGGAAAGAGATGCATGGCCGTTACGAAAACTGGATTAATAACTTTAATGCATGCCCTGTTTTACGATTAAACATTAATGAATACGATATTTTAAAAGATGGTGATTCAATTGAACCAATCATTAAAAAAATTGGCCATTTTTTAAAACAAACACGTAAACTTGTAAAATAAAAAACCCGTGCATACGCACGGGTTTTTCTATTAAATTACTTCTTTTTTGTCGGAGCAATAATTTCACTCTCAGGTTTTCCAGCGTTAATACGCTGACGAACAGTACTTGTACTAATATCGTATGTTTCAGCAATCTCTTTAACAGTCATTTCTTTCCCGTTAATCACTGCTGTTAATACTTTACCTGTACGTTTTGGAGCTGCTTCTTTCTTTACAGCTGCTTTTTCAACTTTTTTTGGCGCCTCTACTTTTGTCGCAGTTTGCTTTACATCACAAGTGCAACCACAAAGTTTACGGAATGTATCATCGCTTATAATGCGTGACACATTTGCACCACTGTTTAAAATTCTATTGTTCTTACAGACAGGACATTGTACATAATATAAAGTTTTTCCATCTAAAGGAAACGTTTGTATAATAAGATCCATGTTGACTCCTTTCATATCTATGAAGATAATCATCGGAATATGAGTGTGTAATAAGGACAAAATCGCCTTACACCATACTTTATGATTGGTTTTAAAATAAAAACTCGTTACGTGTTGGTAACGAGTTCTCCAATCTCCACTTATATGCGCTGTTGTCAATTATATCTGGAGGAGGTAGAGGGATTCGAACCCCCGCGCGACTCTCGCCGCCTGTCGGTTTTCAAGACCGATCCCTTCAGCCAGACTTGGGTATACCTCCATATTGACATCAAATATAATATCAAAAGAAAAACAGTTAGTCAACCCTACTAAAATAAATTATGAGGAAAGGAAAATTTTACTTTTCCTCTCCTACATTATAGTACTGACAACGCTCATAATTACCAATCACTCATACCGATGAATGTTTATAAATTTACTTAATAACTGTTTTTCCTCCCATATAAGGGCGAAGAACTTCTGGAATTATAATTGTACCATCTTCTTGTTGGTAGTTCTCTAAAATAGCTGCCACCGTACGTCCAATTGCAAGACCAGATCCATTTAATGTATGAACATGTTCTGGTTTTCCGTTTGGCTCACGACGGAAACGGATATTTGCACGTCTCGCTTGGAAAGCCTCAAAATTACTACAAGAAGAAATCTCACGATATGTGCCATAGCTTGGAATCCATACTTCGATATCGTATTTCTTCGCTGCTGTAAATCCTAAATCGCCTGTGCACATGCTCATAACGCGATATGGCAACTCTAATAATTGTAACACGCGTTCTGCATCATTTGTTAGTTTTTCTAACTCTTCATAAGAATCTTCTGGTTTTACGAACTTTACAAGCTCTACTTTATTGAACTGATGCTGACGAATTAAGCCACGTGTATCACGGCCAGCTGAACCTGCTTCAGAACGGAAACAAGAGCTAAATGCAGCATATCGTATAGGCAGTTGCTCTTTATTTAAGATTTCATCACGGTGCATGTTCGTTACAGGTACTTCAGCTGTTGGAATTAAGAAGTAATCTTCACTTTCAATACGGAATGCATCTTCTTCAAATTTCGGAAGTTGTCCTGTTCCTGTCATACTTGCACGGTTTACCATATACGGAGGTAATACTTCTTCGTATCCATGCTCGTCAGTATGAAGATCAAGCATAAAGCTAATTAAAGCACGCTCTAATCTCGCGCCAGCACCTTTATAGAATACGAAGCGGCTTCCTGTTACCTTCCCAGCACGCTCAAAATCTAAAATTCCTAAATCTGTAGCAAGATCCCAATGTGGTTTTGGTTCATAAGCAAATTCTTTCACTTCTCCCCAAGTACGTGCTACTACATTATCATCTTCTGTTTCACCAACTGGAGCAGATTCATGAGGAATATTTGGAATAGATAACATTAATCTTTCTAAATCTTCTTCAACTGTACGAAGTTCATTATCAAGATCTTTTACTTTTTCTCCAACTTCACGCATTTCTAGAATTAGAGCTTCTGCATCTTTCTTTTCGCGCTTCAATACAGAAATTTGTTGAGATACTTCGTTACGTTTACTTTTTAGTTCCTCTGTTTGAACAAGTAATTCTCTTCTTCTCGTATCCAGCTCTTCAAAGCGACCAAAATCAGTTAAATCTTCGCCTCTATGCTGTAACTTTGCTTTTACTTCTTCAAAATTTGTACGTAAAAATTTAATATCAAGCATTATATACTCCTCCTTTTATTTTATAAAACACAAAAAACTCCCGTCCCTATATAAAGGGACGGGAGTTAACCCGCGTTGCCACCCTAGTTGAAAGCATTACCGCCTTCCTCTCAAGTAGAAATAACGGCTCTTCACCGGGAATGTTTACTAATCATAAAGATATTCCACATTCCATTCCAGGATGGATTCACAAACTGTTTCTATCGATTTCCACCAACCATCGACTCTCTATAAGAAACGGCATTTGTTACTACTTCCTATCAACACGCTTATTTTATAAAATTGTTACCATCAATTTACTATAATCTTATACAAGTTGCAAGTTACTTATACAACTTTTTTCATTTTCGCTTCTTTTACCATTTCTACAAAGTATGCTGTGACACGATGATCATCCGTTAATTCCGGATGGAATGAAGCAGCTAAAAACTGATTTTGTTTTACTGCTACCATTCGGTCACCATGTGTAGAAAGTACTTCAACATCATCAGCTACATTTACAACATACGGAGCACGGATAAATACACCAATAAATTCTTCTCCTACACCTTTAATTGAAAGTGCGACTTCAAAGCTATCTTTTTGGCGTCCGAACGCATTGCGTTCTACTGTAATATCCATAGCACCAATATGTGCTTCTTCATAGCCAATAAGTGTTTTTGCAAGAAGAATCATACCTGCACATGTACCAAACATTGGTTTACCAGACTTCGCGAATGTACGAAGTGGTTCCATGAAAGCATACTTATCAATAAGACGGCGCATTGTTGTACTTTCACCGCCTGGTAAAATAAGACCATCAATCTCTTCAAGTTGCTCTACACGCTTTACAACAACAGCTTCTGCACCACTTGCTTCAACTGATTTTATATGCTCACGAACTGCACCTTGAAGACCTAGTACACCGATTTTCACCATTTTAAAGTTCTCCTTCAATTACCATCCACGCTCTTGCATGCGTTGTTCTGGTAATAACGTTGAAATTTCGATACCTTTCATTGCATTACCTAATCCTTTAGAAAGGCTTGCAATTAGTTCGTAATCCTCATAATGAGTCGTCGCTTCAACGATTGCGCGTGCAAATTTCTCTGGATTTTCTGATTTGAAGATACCAGATCCTACGAATACACCATCCGCACCAAGTTGCATCATTAACGCTGCATCTGCTGGTGTTGCTACACCACCTGCTGCGAAGTTTACAACTGGCAAACGACCAAGGCGTTTAATTTCAAGTAGTACTTCATAAGGAGCACCAGTGTTTTTTGCATATGTCATTAACTCATCTTCACGTAGACTTGCAACTTGACGGATTTCTGCATTGACTTGGCGCATATGACGCACTGCCTCTACAATGTTTCCTGTTCCTGGTTCACCTTTTGTACGAAGCATAGATGCACCTTCTGCAATACGACGCGCAGCTTCTCCGATATCACGGCAACCACATACAAACGGAACTGTGTAATCACGTTTATTTAAATGGTATACTTCATCAGCAGGAGTTAATACTTCACTCTCATCGATATAGTCTACCCCTAATGATTCTAATACACGTGCTTCTACAAGATGACCGATACGGCATTTTGCCATAACCGGAATTGAAACAGCGCCCATAACTTCTTCAACAATTGTTGGGTCTGCCATACGAGAAACGCCACCTGCTGCACGAATATCTGCTGGTACACGCTCTAGTGCCATAACAGCAACTGCGCCTGCCTCTTCTGCAATTTTTGCTTGTTCAGCGTTAATTACGTCCATAATAACGCCGCCTTTTTGCATTTCTGCCATTCCACGTTTTACACGTTCTGTCCCTGTTACATTTGTCATGTTACAAAAACCCCCCTAGGTGAATTGCTTTTCCCCGTTAAAGGCGAAAATTAAGAATACTCTTACATTCTACCACTAACTATCAGATGCTTGTCTACTACTTTTTCATAAAGTCGGTATGAAAAATAGGAATAAGAAAAAGCCCCTACAATGAGGAGCTTTTAAAACCAACCTTTTACTGTATCAACAGCACTATTCCATATACCACTAAAGAAAGAGCCAATTCCGCGCATAGAGCGAGTAAACCAATTCGCTTCCTCTACTGCAGACGTTGTTACAAGATCTATTTGTAATGACTTACCAGATAAAAACCCAGGATCATTCGCATCTTTTGGTGTGATTACCATTTGGCCAAGTGCAGCTCCCTTTTTAATAGGTGCTTCTTGTCCCTTATTTGCTTCTTTTAATTCTGTTTTATAAACATCTTTACTTCCTTTTGGCACTGGAAGTGAAACAGCTTGTTTTGTTTGAACTGCTACATCTTTATCTTTAGCATTTTCTACTCGTACTGTTTCTTGTCCTTTTACTGAAGAATCTTTTTTATACAGTTTCTTCATTTCAAAATTAGCAAATCCATAATCATATAGTTTCTTTGTCTCATCAAAGCGTGCATCACGAGACTTCGTTTTAATAACTACAGAAATAAAACGCATACCATCTTTTTCAATTGTACCAGTGAAGCAATCCCCTGCTTCTGGAGTTGAACCTGTTTTCAGGCCATCTACACCCGCATATACCTTAGATAAACCTGGTAACATCCAGTTCCAGTTAATCATGTCAATTCGATCCGTAGTACCTTCACGGAACGTCTTTTTTGAAATTTTAGCTGTATCTAATGTTTTAGGGAAATCTTGAATAAGGCGTTGTGCTAAAATTGCTACATCTCTCGCAGCCATTTTATTTTCTTCATCCGGAGTTGTTCCTTCAGGATGCTGTCCTTTTAAATCTTTGTTTGTTAAGCCAGTAGAATTTACAAACTTGTAAGTTTTTAATCCAAGCTCTTTCGACTTATCGTTCATCATTTTTACAAAGTCTACTTCTTTTCCAGCAACTGCTTCAGCTAAAGCTATCGTTGCACCATTAGCAGAATAAATTGCCATTGCCTCATATAACTCTTTTACTGTATAAGAATCACCGTTTCGTAGCGGCACATTCGATAATGAACGATCTTGCGAAACTTTATACGCATATTCAGAAACCTTAATTTTTTGATCCCACTTAAGTTTTCCTTTATCCACTGCTTCATGAACTAAATATTCACTCATCATCTTTGTCATACTAGCAATTGATAATAATTCATCTGCATTCTTTTGATATAAAATTTTCCCAGAATTCGCTTCAACTAAAATTGCTGCACCTGCTTCAATGCTTAAAGCAGCTCCTGTTTCTGCTGATGCATTGCTATATGGTAACAACATACTACAAGCTAGTGTAAGCATTGTTACTAAAGCAATGAATCTTTTGCAAAACATACCTTTCACTTTTGCTACCCCCAATATCTATGTACTCACATAACCGTTATTCTAACATAATCAAAAAAAAATAGACAGAGATATCAAATCTCCGTCTATTTGTATATAAGACATTACAATGAGTAGTTTGGAGCCTCTTTTGTAATTTGTACGTGATGAGGGTGGCTTTCACGTAAACCAGCACCTGACATACGAATGAATTGTGCATTCTCACGTAAGAATTCTAAATTCTGCGCTCCGCAATATCCCATACCGGCACGTAATCCACCAACTAATTGATGAACTGTATCTGCTAAAGGTCCTTTATATGGTACTCTACCTTCAATACCTTCTGGAACAAGTTTTTTATTTCCTTCTTGGAAGTAACGGTCTTTACTTCCTTTTTCCATCGCTCCGACAGAACCCATACCACGATATACTTTGAATTGACGACCTTGGTAAATTTCAGTTTCTCCAGGGCTTTCAGCAACACCAGCAAACATACTACCTAGCATAACAACGTGTGCTCCTGCTGCTAAAGCTTTTACCATGTCACCAGAGTACTTAACACCACCATCAGCAATAACTGGAATACCGTGTTTACGAGCTTCTGTTGCACAATCATAAACTGCTGTTAATTGTGGTACACCCACGCCAGCTACAACGCGTGTCGTACAAATAGAGCCTGGTCCAATACCAACTTTAACTACGTTTGCACCTGCTTCAATTAATGCTTTCGTTGCTTCAGCAGTAGCAACATTTCCAGCGATAATATTTAGTGATGGATATTTCGCACGAACTTCTTTCACTTTATCAATAACACCTTGAGAATGTCCATGAGCTGTATCAAGTACGATTGCATCTACGCTAGCTTTTACTAATGCGTCGATACGAAGCATTGCATCAGCCGTTACACCAACCGCTGCTCCAACTAATAAGCGTCCTTGCTTATCCTTCGCAGAATTTGGGAATTCAATTACTTTTTCAATATCTTTTATTGTAATAAGCCCTTGTAATACACCGTTGTTATCAACGAGAGGGAGTTTTTCAATTTTGTACTTTTGTAGGATCTTTTCAGCTTCTTCCAGCGTTGTACCAACTGGAGCTGTAATTAGCTTTTCTTTTGTCATTACGTCGGAAATTTTGATTGAGTAGTCTTGGATAAAACGCATATCACGGTTTGTAATAATACCAACTAATTTTCGCTCGTCTAAATTATTTACAACCGGTACACCTGAGATACGGTATTTTCCCATAAGATGCTCTGCATCATACACTTGATGTTCTGGAGTTAAAAAGAAAGGATCTGAAATAACGCCACTTTCAGAACGTTTTACTTTATCAACTTGCTCCGCTTGTTGTTCAATAGACATGTTTTTATGAATAATTCCTAAACCGCCTTGACGAGCCATTGCAATAGCCATATCAGCTTCTGTTACTGTATCCATTCCTGCACTAATTAACGGGATATTTAACTGTAAGCTTTCAGATAAAACTGTTTTAACACTTACTTCTCTTGGTAGTACATCTGACTTTGCTGGTACAAGTAATACGTCATCAAAAGTCAAACCTTCTTTAACAAATTTAGATTCCCACATAATTGTTCCCCCCATGATACCAGAAATTATTATTAGTAGCTTATCAATTGGTTAAAATACTGTCAAGGACGTATATATATGTTAGAATTTTTAGACAATAAAAGGAGCGTAATATATGCATCAAACACATTGTACTTGGCAGCAATTAAG
Source organism: Bacillus wiedmannii (assembly GCF_001583695.1). GTDB lineage: Bacteria > Bacillota > Bacilli > Bacillales > Bacillaceae_G > Bacillus_A > Bacillus_A wiedmannii. The sequence goes on from NZ_LOBC01000042.1 coordinate 13,773, forward strand.
TTTCTTCTTTTCATCTCAAAATGTTCAACGTTATCTTGCCCGTTGCTATGAAAAATCCTCCATACAAGATGCTGAAAAAAAAAGTTTCGAAAATTGTTATCCCTTTATTTATTACTTAGAACACGGGAAAAACTATTATGAATTATATAAGGTGGCCCCCTTTTCGATTCAGCCAATGTTATTGTTTTATGGAATGAGCCAACTTTTTAAAGCCTGCTTACTAACTATTGATCCTAACTATCCAGAATCCACTACTGTTTTAGCTCATGGTGTTACGACTCGTAAACGAAAAAAACAGGGGTATCAATTTTTAGAAGATGAGGTGAAGGTACAAAAAAATGGATTATTTACTCATATTGCAGAACAGCTGTTTCACATGAAACACTTAGAAGCAGAGAAGTTTAACATGCTAGATCTAATGGGAAATATTCCTGAATTACAAAATTTATTTCGCTATAGTCAAAGAGGGGCCACTTTATATAAAATCGATTCAACAAATACAAATGAACTTTTCTTTTCGGCCAACATACTAGATCGACTTCATATGACTACAGAAAGATTTTCACGTTACATTGAATCAACTTGTAAGCATTTATCCATACAACATGTCTCCGGGAAAACGAGCGGATCGAATCTGCTTTTTACAGCTCCTATCCAGTCGTGGAACCCTATATATAGTACGCCTTTATACTACGAATATCTTGCTGATACTTATTACTTACCAATTCCAATTGACCCGAGAAATCCTAAACCAGTATTACCTGAACTTCTTGTTCATTATTTATTGCTCTACAATTTAAGTATGATTTCTAGATACGAAACAGATTGGTGGTATGATTTACTTGGGAGCTATGGCTCTGAAGATTATCCATTTATTTATCAATTTCTTACTATTTCTGCTCAAAAAATCCCTTACTATATTTCGTCTTTTTTACTAACAAAACCGAGCCTATTTCATGGGAAATAAAAAAACACAAGTCAAAAGACTTGTGTTTTTAGTTGCTTGGCGACGTCCTACTCTCACAGGGACAAGGTCCCAACTACCATCGGCGCTAGAG
>NZ_LOBC01000043.1 GCF_001583695.1 Bacillus wiedmannii
CTCCTGGGTTTCCTCCTGGATCTGTTCCCGTTCCGCCTCCTGGGTTTCCTCCTGGATCTGTTCCCGTTCCGCCTCCTAGGTTTCCTCCTGGATCTGTTCCCGTTCCGCCTTCAGAGGTTCCTCCATTATCATTGTTACCTTGTTCTGTTTTTTGAATAATAGGCGTTTTAGCATTGTGTACTAACGGCATTATGCCATACTGTGATTTATGAACCACATTTTCCACCTTGCTATTTTCCGTTTGTGTTCCTTTATCCTCTTTATTAGGTTCTTCTTTTTCAGAACTAGTTTCTTTTTTATGAGTCCCGCTCAATTCCCACTGCCACGTTACAGGAGAGAAAACATCTATATTGATGTTTGGATCTTTTAACTTTACATGCAAGCTAATCTTTATATCCCCTTCATTACGAGGAGCTATTGTAATTTCTCCTGCTTCGCTTTGAAGAAAGTCACTTGTACGATCCACACCATCAATATGTAACGCTTCTGTACTTCCATCTAGTTTAAATTCTTCTGGAATATTTATCTTCAAAGTTTGTGAAGATTCCATTTTAATTACTTTCGCAGTATCACTAAATGTAATTCCCTCTGTATAAAGTTTATCCTTTACTTCTTTAATAGCGCTTCCTAAAGATATTTTATTTACAGGATCATAATAAAAATTATTTTCTTTATTATATTTTTTTGTAAATTGAATTACATTTTGCAGTTGTAATTTCGTTGTATCTGGCAAATCACTTTGACCGATTTCTTCCATGTTTAAACTCGGTAATTTCGCAATTAAATTTTCGATTTGTTTCTTTATTCGAACATCTGGTTGCTTCATTAATGTATTTATAAAGATTTCTTGCTTTCCATCATTCGACATAGATTGCTTTAACTTTTTAATTACCGTCTCTTGAATATCACTTTCTAACTTTCCTGCAAGTTCTGTATCATATTCTGACACTTGTTTTTTTACATCTGTTAAATACTTTTGAATTGTTGAAGCATCAGCTAAAATATTAGGATCTTTCTCTGAAAGCGTAAACTGATTTGCGATAATTTTATTCGCAGATTCTAATGCACTTAACTGTTTTAAAACATCGCCTGAATTCATATCACTCATATACTGATTAAATTGATTTGTAAAATTATTCGCTAACAGATTATTATCCGTTTGTATTTTTTGAAAGTTATTAAATCCTTCTAAATACGTATTATTAGATTTATTCCCTTCATCTAAAGCTTGTCCAAACCCTTTTAAAACATCTTGGAATCCTTTAAAACTATTAACAGAAATACCAGTGTAATCTTGTACCGTTTTAAATTGGTTTGTGTAATTTGCCAACGGGCTATGTACATCTTTTTTATACATAGTCGTTTGATTGGTCCCTTTTTCAATTATTTTACCTATATTATCTTGTGCACCTTGCAACTTACCGATAACACTTGCAAAATAAACATCGATGATTTGCTTATTAAAATCTTCTAGAATAGCAGAAGCTGTATTTTCTGCCTCAGCTTTCAAATCTTTATTCCCAGTTGCATTTACTTTATAATTTAAAGTTAATTTCTCTGGAAGTTCTGAATCAATTGCAACAGCCTTTCTAGAAAAATCGTTAGGTATTACAATCATCATATTGTAATTATTATTTTTCAAACCACTTTCTGCTACACCACGACTTACTACGTACCATTCTTGTTTCGTATTTTTATTTACATTTTTAACAAATTGATCTCCAAACGCTATTTTATTACCTTCAAATACAGTACCTTGATCTTCATTTACCAATGCAACTGTCATTTTTTGCGTAGCATTCTCATTTGCTTTCTTAACATTTTGATTTAACGCTAAATAGGAGACCCCTGTTGATAACACAAGAGCTAAAATAATAAACAACAAGATGCTCCACTTGAACTTTTTCACTACTTATCACTCCTGCGACTGCGAGTCTATTAAGTTAAAGACTTCGTATCTTACTCTAGTTTTAAAGTAATTTAGCCATACAACGTATGGTTGCATGGCTAAATTATATAGTTCTTTTTATCTGTCTTATTTCAAACCGAAATTACGTGATAATTCTTCATCATGAGAAGCAACAGCCTCTGCAGTTTTATTAAGCTGCATATTAATTTCTTGTAATAACTGTGCAAAGTTTTGTACTTTTGGCTTTAATTCATTGAACTGTTGATCAAAACCTTCAAATGCACGGCCTTCCCATTCTCCTCTTAATTCATTTTGTAAGTTTTGTAGTTGACGTAAAATGTCCTCAATTTGATTTGCACCTTGTCCATATCGAGTCGCTTTCGATTTAAGCTCCTCTGGTGACATACGAATTTGTCCTGCCATTTTTATCTCCCCTTTAGTACATAATGAGTAAAATACGTATTTGGTTAATTTTACTAAATATATTATAATCCATTGTTAAAAACTTTCAAATATTTTATTTTTCTATAATAAAAAACAAGAGTAATCACAAAAACTACTCTTGTTTCTTTTCCTTCTCTTCTTTTTCAATTTCAGATACCGACTTTTCAGGGTCTTTTATAAGTTTTCCAAGTTCTCCAGAACGTGTGAAATCATCTTCAAAATTTTCTGTAGTACTAATATAAGCTATAAAATCCAATTCTTCATTATTATTTATATAACCTTTTAATCTGGGAACACCCATTGGACTTACACTGTGTTCTTTAAATGTAATCGATTTTACATCCTGAATATTATAACGAATATACTTTTCTACTCGTGCTTCTTGCACTTTCCAAAACTTTTCCTCTTTTTCTTTTTGTTTTAAGTATTCCATTGTAAAATACCCTCCTGCTATGAGCACTATAGCAGATACAATCAAAATGACTATTTTCTTCATGGAAAATCCCCTTATAAAAAACTTACCAATGCATTCTTCATAAAATGAGACTACTCTTTTCTTTTTTCTTTCTCTTCTTTTTCAATTTCAGATACCGATTTTTCAGGGTCTTTTATAAGTTTCCCCAGTTCTCCAGAACGTCCAAAATCATCTTCAAAGTCTTTCGTTGTACTGATACTAGCACCGAACCATAATTCTTGATCACCATTTATATATCCTTTTATAGTAGGGATTCCCATCGGATTCACCTCATGTTTTGTAAACGTAATAGATTTCACATCTTTAATATTGTAATGAATATATTTTTCTACCCTTGTTTCTTGTGTTTTCCAAAACTTTTCTTCTTTTTCTTTTTGTTTTAAGTATTCCATTGTAAAATACCCTCCTGCTATAATACAAATAATGGATATGAAAATTACCAACTTCTTCTTCATAAGAAATCCCCTTATATTTCAATATAGTTAAAATATACCATGAAATGAGTTGAAACATATGAGTGAATTTAAAAAGAATACCATTGCGACAGATGAAGATTTTTTCAAACTATCAAGTCGTGTTTATGACGATGATTATCTTCACAAAGGAGCCGAAATAAAAGGAGTAGGGGGTAAAAAATGGATAGTTATAGAATCAATTAATGCGGATTGTCAAAAAGTAAAAAATGGATTAGAAGCTATCGCAGTAGTACCAGCAGACAAATATGATGAAAATGCAACACATTATGATGAGATAATCCTAGCATTTCGTGGGACAGAGCCTAACCAATTAGCAGATTTCGAAACAGATATCGATCAGATTACGTTTGGAATTAAAACACATTCTAAAGTAATTACTCCAAGTAACAGTCAAACTATAAAACCTGATTCTGAAACATCATTTGATACTGGATTAAAATGGGCAAAAAATGACATCGTAGCAAAATATAACCCTTCTTCTCTTCATACCACTGGACATAGTAAAGGTGGTGCAGAAGCAGACCTTATCGCTGCAGAATTAGATTGTTATGCAACTACATATGCTGCACCGAATCCCTATCGTATACTAAGTCCTGAAGCAAAAAGACGAGTAGATGAAGGGAAAATGGACAATAAAGCAACTGATTATACACATGAAAATGACCCGATTGGTAACCACACTCAATTCGGTGCACCTCTAATTGGTAAGCAATACACAGTGAGACAGAACGATACAAAACAAGGACTTTTTACACGTTTAACTATGGACGGACACGGCAGAGATACATTTAAGGGATCCTTTCATTCAAATGGAAGCCCCATATTAAAATTAGAACCTGAAGATATTATAAAACAAGCAAAAAAAATTCAAACACTCAGCAATCGATTATCAGATATCGCAAAAAATATAGAAGAGTTTCAAAGAAACGAAGCTGAAGCAGTTCAAAAGTTAAAAAATCAATTAAAACATGAAACAGGGCCAGGTGGAAGATATCATTTATTAGAAGAACACGAAGTAGATGAAGCCATCTCACGAATTGCTAAAATTAGAAAAGGTGGAAATGACTATTTCCATGACGCAAACCTAGCAGAAGAATTAATCCATCTTTTAAAAAAAGAACAAAAGAGTTTAAGCCGATTCGGAGATGATATTAGTGATGCAGCAAATTCACTAAGAGATAAAGACAACCAATTAGCAGCGAATTTTCAAGGATTAGTAAGGGGATAATTATATGATGGATTTTATAGGAGAAATTAAAAAGATAGAAAAACAAATCGAAAATGCTGCAGGAGCTGCAGGAGATTTAGCAAATCAGGTTGTTGATGAATTACAAGCTGCTAAAAAACAAATTGAAAAAGAAATGCAGCGTATGATGTTAAAAACAGAGGTAGAGTTTAAATCAATAGATATTATAAAAGAAGATACATATGCTCTTCAAAAAAACATAGGGATATTTCACGATTTACAAACAAATACAAGAGATATAGCATCAGAACTAGAGAAAAGTTTCGAAAGTAAAACTGGTAGTAAAATAAATGAAACATTAAAAAAATATGAAAAACAAATTAACAACAAAATTTTTAATGAGCATGTTCACTTGGCAAACAGTTGCGGAAAAAAATAAGGGAAATAGAAAAAAAGTCCTCTTAATACAGGACTCTTTTTTTGTTATTCCTGAAAGTAAACTTTTAAATATTAGTTTACATTCATTTCCCCTTAAACATTGACTTTCATCTATTTCCCCTGATATCCTCAATTTATATAACAAAAGTATACATTCAAAACACTATAGATAAAGAGGTCCTAAATTCATGAATAAAAAACCACATCTTATTGATGTACAGCCTATTAGAAGTAAAGAACAGATCGAAGATATGAAATGGGCCCTCAAACGCCACTGTTCCGAACGAGACTATATTCTCTTTCTAATTGGAATCAATACAGGATTACGTGTCAGCGATCTACTCCACATTGAAACCCAAACCATCATAAAATTAAAACGAAAAAAGAGAAAAGAATTCAAAATCAAAGAGGGAAAAACAAAGAAAGAACGCATGATTAACCTTACTTCTATTTTTGATGAAGTCTATTCATATGCCCAAACCCTAGAAAATACCTGGTTATTCCCTTCCCGAAAAGGAAATCAACCCATTAGTAAGATCCAAGCGTATCGACAATTGCAAAAAGCCGGAGATTTTGCCAGTGTAGAATCTATCGGAACACACACTATGCGCAAAACCTTCGGTTATTGGTTTTATAAACAAACTAAAGATGTAGCTATGTTACAAGAAATACTGAATCACAGCACACCACAAATTACACTTAAATATATTGGAATCAATAAAGAAGAAAAAGATAATATTCTTGATACATTTCAAATTTAATCTTTTCATTTTATTTTAATTTTAATATATTGAAATTAAAATATTTAAAGGAGTGTTCATCGTGAATAATCTAAATGAATTCCTAAAGAAAAACCAATTTATTAAATATTCCCTCTACATAATATTAGGTGCTGGAATTATAAGAATAGGCTATGAATTTGGATATTACATCTCAAATTTAGCAATGTAAAAAAACAACAATAAATTAATAACCCCAAATTAGGCATGCAACACATCGTTGCATGCCTTTTTTATAACGCTACAATGCGTTCCTTACTATTTAACATTAGAATAATTAAAGTAATCAAAGGAGGTACATATATGGACATTGGAAAAAAAATAAAACATTTAAGATTAATAAATAACATGACACAAGAAGATGTAGCCAGCCAATTATTTATTTCAAGACAAGTTATATCTAAATGGGAACTAGGAAAGAGTCTTCCTGATCTAACCAATTTATTAGCCTTAAGCAATCTATTTAATGTTTCAATTGATTCTTTATTAAAGGAGGATTCAAATTTGCAAAATCAGATAATAAAACAAAGCAATTATAAAAGATATTTATTAATAGCCGCTCTCTACATATATTCTTTAATTACTATTGTTGTTATATTTTATTGTCTCATTGCCTTTTTACTTATACCAAAGGACATAAAAACATCAGATCTAAAGATTATTAATTCCCACTTTTATCAAGAAAACGATAAAAAAGAAATTCTATATATTTATAGTAAATTAACACCGTTCTTCTCCAATTATTCAGGAGATTATAGCATTCAAACAAAAGAACATGAAATAAACATTCATGCTAATCGAAATTCAATTCCTTTTAGAAATAAAGATGTTTTATTTTCAATCGAAAAAGATATACCTCACGGGATAGATTGGCAAGAAAAAGATGTTTACATTGTAGACGAAAATAATAACAAAATACTTATATATAACCATAAAAATAAACAACTATATTATCAAACAAAAAATTAAAGTAGGTGATCAAAATTAAAAACATCTATAAATATATTTTTATACTAACTACGCTTATTCTTAATATAATTAGTTCTCTACTTATAATGAATACTCCATTTATACCAGGGAATATGGTATTTGCTATTACATTTTTATTTTTCACCATGCTATTTCAATCCACTACAATGCTATTCATTATATATATGATTAAAAATGATACGTCTAAAAAGATAAAAATAATATTATATGTATTTTTAACACTAGATATATTTATCTTTTTATCATTGCTATACATGGCATATATAGTAACAACAGCATTAAAATATTATTAACATCTTTATAGCAAGGGAATGCTTGTAGACTAATCTATACTGCATTCCCTTATTGTATTTTTTGCTTAGCCTAGTTTTTTTCCGAAATCCTGGCGGTACCCTAATAAATAAAAAAAGCCCTTTACAGGGCTTTTTTTATTTATTAGCAATAGAGACCTGACCAGAACAGCCAGTTGAACCACCAGAAGGACCACCACAATATAACCTTACTGAATAATCATCTTTTGGCAAAGATATAGTGTTATTATAACTTTTTCCACCTTTTAGATTACCAGTCGCATAAACAGATCCTCTTTTAAAAATAGTATAACCTATATCTTTTGTTCCCCAATTTTGAACAACTAGTTTCATAGAACCATTCACAGTAATCCTAGAAGTTGATGAAGATGTTTGACTAGCTTGTAAAACTGCATTTGATGCACTTGCCGCAGAGGCTTCATTAAACCCCACAAGCGGGGCTGATAAAGCTGTTGCAGCCACAAATAAACCAGCAATAATTTTTCTCATATAAACCCATCCCTTTTTAAAATCTGCAGACACCTTAAATCTATTAAAATCAGCTATTCCTGAAAAAGTTAAAACAAAAACAAACAACAATTTAACTACTAAAAATAATAAATTTCTTTAATTCTCTTCTGTTATAAATAGATTCTTAAAGTCCCCATATAGTAGCTGAATATTTAGTTGACTTGGCATAATATAATGGTGGTTTATCATATCCTGTTGCTTCAGCTTCATCATACACTACTAACCTATAATCTCCTGTACCAGAGCTAGTGCTAAAACTAACTAAACCCGTACTAGTCAAAGTTTTACTCACTTGAGTAGTCCACCAAAATCCATTACTTTTCTGTAATTGAACATTAAGTTTCTTTTTCTTATGTGTTTTAACCCATTTTTCAAGATTAAAATCTACTTTTACAGTACCTTTAGATGAATAAAAATGATGAGTTTCCTTTGGAGCAGATGTCGTAGATGCTGTAGTTGTATTAGAAAATGTTGTTATTCTAACACTAGATGCTGATGCAAAACTTGGAAAAATCCCTAACATTAATGTTAAGACCATTAGCATAGAAGTTAATTTAACTTTTGTACTTTTAAACACTAGCATTCCCACCTTTTACTAATTTTTTAACTATTAATTTTAGCTTCTATAATTCGGTAACTTTTTGTTGGAGCATAAACATCTACTACTAAAGTTGTATAGTAATTTGCAAAATATTTTAAAGCCTTGAATGTCCCTTGACTTGTAATCCGTGCAATTTTCGCATCTCTCCCTATTGTTCCGTCTAATCCTTCTGTATATGTGTTATGTGACTTGTCATACATTGGACCAGTTAAATCTGCTTTTTTACTTACAGCAGTAAGATTACTTCCGTTCCAAGAAAACACACCACTTACTGCATGAGTAAAGTTAAACCCTGCAGTATTTGCAACATACGCTTGATAGCTCTTTGAACCTACTGCACTTGCCTTTGCACTTAGACTTGACTGAACAGGAGTAAACAGTTCTTTTTGATTAAAAACTAATTTTAAATTATTAGAAGAAACTTCTATATTTTCTTCACCATTTGCTAATTTTTCATTTGCTTGTTCTACTAACACCTGTAATTCATTGTTTAACACTTCTATTTCACTTTTTGTTGGATATACATTCTTTTCATGTTCATTCGCACTTGCTTGATCATTAAACACTAAAAAAGAAAGAAACAATATTAATAAAAATGAAACTCTTTTCATTCGAAACCTCCTTGTTATTTACACCTATATTTTCCGGAATTTTCTAAAAAATATATTTATAGGTAAATTTGAGCTCGATTTCATTATCCATATTTCTACTTCAAATGTCAAAATATTACAACAAATTTTAATATTAAGGTTTTTAATAATGAACATCATTTGAACGAATTATGTTATATTTCAGATAACAATATATAAAAGATTAATTAAGGAGGAATAATATGGAGTTTATTGTATTTCTGATAGTTTTTATAGTGACCATGTTTATCAGTTCACTATTAAATATTATTTTTAAAATGACTACCAAAATACATTGGGGTATTTCATTATTATTAAGTTTATTAGTCTCAATTATTGTAATAGGAATTCTAAGTATAGGCCCACAGTAAATTATATGTTTCTTATATAAAATCATATTAGACAAGATTAATAATCAAAAAATAAAGATCCTCTACCCTTAACAACTTAAAAATATTCAAAACAAAAAACCGTACTAAAAGTACAGTCCTCGAGCTTATCTAATAAACTATCTCAAAATATAACATACTAATAGCAAGGGAATGCTTGTAGACTGATCTATACTGCATTCCCTTATTGTATGTATGCTATATTTCTATTCTTCTTTTTCCGACATTAGAACCCTACATAAAATACCAGCCAAATTTACTTTTTAAACAAACCGAAAAAACCTTTCCGTTTTTGTTTCTGATTTTGTGCCTGCATATCTCTAATGTTTTCAAGCAATAACTGATCTCGTTTCTCTAGCTTCTTCTCTATAAAAACTTCTAATTCACTGTTTTTCCCTTCTACTTCAGTTAACTTTTTCTCCGTATTCGCTAAATGTTCTTTTGTCGTAACCAATTCATTCGTAATTTCTTGTAGTTTCTGAACGAGTGCTTGATTAAATTGATTTTGTAACTGTTGATTTTCTAATACTTCATTCAGTTTCTTTTCTAATTCTGATTTTTCTTCTTTTGAAACAAACGAATCAAGTTCTCCGCTTCGCCATGACCGAACTTGATCGTAAGACCATTTTTGGGCCTGTATTTTTTCTTTTATTGCTTTTAATTCTTCTATATTTTCCTTCAAGTATCTACGATGTCCTCCCTGACTTCGCTCCGTTTGTATATTAAATTCATTTGACCATACCTTTAACAAATCGGGTGTGATTCCTAAAAGATCCGCAACAATTTTCGGTGTGTGCATTTCCGATTTTAGTTCCAATTTTTATTCCTCCCCAAAAAACGGAATACGTTTTTTACTTAAAAAACACGATTAAACCAACATTCCAATCAAAATCGGAATGTACTTACAACCGATATGAAAACCGATTTTAAAAACGATTTAATTTCCGAAATACATTCCGATTTTACCACCGATATGTATTACTTCTCGATAATAACATCAAAATCTTTTTTCTATATACAAGATTTTATACAAAAAAAGAAGAGCGCGGATCCCTAGAATCCCCGCTACATTAACGATGTATAAAATCCTGTATACGAGATAACCAGACAAAAAAAGAAGAATCCCTACCAATACAAGGATTCTATAAAAATCTTGCTACCGATAATAATGCGTTATGTAAACATGAAATGAATACTTTATGCAATCAAAATACCTTTCATTATCTATATTCTTGATGTGGTACAATCTGGATAAAAGATAGAAGGAGAAAGACAATGGAAGAAATCATTAAAGAGATTGTTTCCCCAAACAAAAGATACAAGGTTCAAGTTATCAAACGAAATAATGGCTTTTTCACTACAGAAGTTTTTGCTTGGTTTGAGGATTACGGATATGAGTATTGGTCTCCTATTAAACAGGGAATATCGTTAATTGATACAGAAAAACATGCGATATCCATAGCAATGGAAGATTTAAAAGTGTATTCAGGTGAGAATGATTAGTAGTGTGGATTACAGTAATATTAAAAATTAGCTTCCAATAACGATCATTATGTAAATAAGCTGTCCATATGGACAGCTTATTATTTTTTTACTTAACGTAGTTTTGTTCAGTTTTTTTGCTTTGAAGTTTGCTTTTTGGCTAGAGTGCTGGCTCGTCGTGTGGGGACGAAACCCCACGTATTACGTATCTATATTTAGAATAAGAATTATCTTGGGACGAATAATCTAAGCGGTTCGGCTCGTATACTTGCTAGTCCAAGTCGAGAACCATTGCTTTGCTTTTTGTCTGTCGGCTTGGCGAGAAAAGCACACGAGCCGAAAAAAGTTCCGCAAGGACATCATAAAAAAGAAAAGGCGTTAGCCTTTAGGTGAGGATTTACGAACCGGCTTTTTTATGATGAAGGTGGAGATTTTTGAGATGAGTTTGCTCAAAAATACTACCTGTTCCTTGCGGAACTTTTAGCCATATATATAAGAGTGAGAAGAGCAAAGTAAAGAAAGTCAGTAATATCAAGGGTTTATAAGACATGAGGTGTTAATTTTTTTTAACACCTGTGTTAATTTTTTTTAACACCTAAAAAATAGAAAATCCTAAATAAAAAAAGATGTCAATATAAAAATTGACATCTAAAATAAATAAATTGGTAGTTTATGTTTTTTCTTATTACCTTCGATTTTGATATTACGTAATGCCTTTGAAAAAATTTGTTGAGTCGCTCTATCAATATCATCTTTAGGTGAATTACATAATATATTAGGATTAACAAACCAAGTTCTTGCTGAACAAGCCCTTCCATCTTCAGTTATTACACCTGTTTCTGCAACTCCTAAAACCCCTTTTTCAAGCAATTCATTCATCATTTTTGAAATAGAAGTCCTTGTTTTTCCTAATTTCTTGGCTAAATAACTAGGAGACGCTGTATTTGGTTTTATATCATCATTTTCATTTTTTTCAACAATAACATTCGATTTAAATTCTAGAAATCTTGAAATATCAAATAAAAATGCTTTTTCTGGTTGAGTTAAATAACCAATTTCACATAAATAATCAATATTCTCTGTAATCATTTGGACAAATCTCACCCGATCTGTAGGTTTTTTCTTTTTACCAATAAAATACTCTTCTCCACCAGACATTTTACTTAATACTTGCAGCATAATGACTCTTTCTTCTTCAGAAAGTCCACCACTACCTTCAAGTTTTTCATAAATGCTATTAATCTTACTATCTCTTTCTTTTGCCTTTGTTTCAGCTTGTCCGAAATCAATAATTTGCTTTGTCATATCTAGGTTAATTCCTCCTTAATTGAGGGAATCAACAAAAACACCTATTTTTTGCTATTTGATTATAAATCAAATTATGATAATCTATAATCAGATAAGTGAAGTTTAGGTATTTTCGTAGAATACCCTATGAAAAGAGTCATGTTACCGCATGGCTCTTTTTTTCATTCTATCACGTTTTCAATAACCTTAAAGATAAAAACAAAGTTTCCTTACTATTTTACCGCTCCATGTCCAATCCACGATGTCTATTCATTTCTTTTTTATGCTCACGTTCAAATTGATTATCTATTCCCTTACTATCCAATTCATTTTTAATAATCCCTCTAAACGCCTTAAATTGCTCTTTAAAAACTTTTTTCGTTTGTACATACAAAACTCTTATATTTGTCTGCAGACCCTTTATATGAGCTTTTAATGAGCTAATTTCTCTATTTAATACACCAACTTCTTTTTGCAACTTACTTTTTTCTTGTTTCAACGTTCGATTTTCTTTCATCCAGCCCTCTGCATGCCCTCTTAAACTCTCATTTTCTTTCACAAAATCTGTTTCTCTCAAACGCTCATAATCTTTTTTGATAGTGACCGCTGCATTCACCTGTTTTGTAAATTCTTGATATTGTTCCGGTGATAATACATAATTTCTCGTCTGTTTCTTTGTAATTTCAGCTTTTCCAAACATTTTATCCTGTACTTCTACTACTACTTCTTTACGTAAAAATGGAATTTTAACAGGTTTATTTGGCAATTGATCTGTAGCACTATCTAATTCTTTTTGCATTTGTTCTACTCTTTTTTCTAACTCCATATGGCGCTGGCCAATTAACTGCAGCTTTTCACTTTCGCTCTCTACTTGTTGTTTTACTATCTCTAATTCTTTGTACGTATCAACAACATCGCTTTCCAAACTCGTTTTCATTACTTCTAATTCATTTGTTTTCTCTTCAACGTTTTTTAAATAATCGTCAATTGTTTGTAACTGTGTTTCTTTTTCTTCTACTTGGTTTTCAATAGTTGACTTTGCTTCTGCATATTCCTTGTATTGACGGACTTTCATGTACTTATGTGAACCTACATTAGTACGTTCAAAATTCGGAATGTGTTCTTTCGCTAATTGCTCAATATAAGCTGTTTCCGCTTCTCTCCAATACGCAATTAACTTTCTTCCCTTTCCTTCGACATCTTGTTGTTGCAAAGCTCTATCCATTCCGACACGCCTCGTTAACCCTCGACTACTTTCGAAATTCGGTACATAGTTGATATGTAAATGCGGATTTGCTTCATCATCATGTAAAACCATGTTATAAACCGCTAGGTTTGGATTTCTCTCTTGAAAAGCCTCAGCATAGCGCTTCAGTGCTTCCTTTTTAGCTCCCCTATACTTTGGGTCGTCTTTGCCTTCCCCAATCGCCACAACCAATTCTCGTTGCTCATGTGTCTTATCATCTTTATGTATTTTGTCATAGTAATCATCAATCTTACGGTCATTCCGTTTTTGTTTCTCATTATATTTGTCGACTGCTTCTTGAAAAACATCCTTGTATACACTTCGGATGTCCTTTTGAACAAAATAGATATTCTCGTCTAACCTAGCTGGATCTATGCCAGGATTCCCATGAATATTTTCTCTGTTATTGTGGCTTAATGAACTTTGGTGAGATTGATTAAATGAGATAGAACCCAACATAAAGTACCACCACTCTCCCTAGATTAATTGATACCATAAGTCTAGCAAAGCGACGAAATGGAGTCAATTAGAGTAACCCTATACGTATTTTGACGCTAACGCATCAAAATCGATAGGGGTCTGCGACGCTTTTCGACTTCGCCGAGCCATGTCTAACATGGCAAAACTCTCGGACTTTGTCCGAACCTACAAGGGGAACTCTTCCCCTTGACCCCATCAATCGAACTCCCCAACCCCTCAATCCTTGAGGGGCTCCCTCGCCGGTTGGCAGGAACAAACAGTCGTTTGTTCAGTACCAAGAGGGTTCGGGGTGTAGTCTAGTTGGTCAAGTCAAATACTCCCTTCGCTTCGCTAGGTCCGTTTTGATTGACCAACACATGCAACGACCTCTACTACTGATCACTTTACTCTCTTTATTACCCTAAAATGAAAAGAGTCCTAAATTAATAGGACTCTTTTCATTTTATTGAAAGTAAACTTTTGAATACTAGTCTACTTTCTATCATTTTCCAAGAATTTTATGTAAAAATGATAACATTTCTTATTTCAAACCGAAATTACGTGATAATTCTTCATCATGAGAAGCAACAGCCTCTGCAGTTTTATTAAGCTGCATATTAATTT
>NZ_LOBC01000044.1 GCF_001583695.1 Bacillus wiedmannii
AACGTAAATGTTTTTTTTCTCCTTCTTCTTAAACATCTGAACTCCCCCTTATTTGTTTCCTATCATAGATAACCCTATTGCAATTAAGAGAAAGAAAACGATAATAAGGAACGTCTTCCCTTTGCTTACCTGTGTTGTAGAACCTTCCAAGACAGCCCATATAAAAATTTGGAAAAGAAGAATACCTAGGAGAATATCAACTAACTTGTTGCTACTCTTCTTTAGTGGTTTTTCTTCTACTATCGGTTTTATCTGAACAGCTTCCTTTCTTATTTGTTTCGGTGTCTTTTTCTTGCGTCTATGATTCCCCAACTTACTCCTTTTAGAATAACTTTTTCCTAACTATAAAAATACCGAAATATCCCATTTTCATCGTATAGGATAAAATGATTTATTTCTTCACAAATAGATTTCCACCATAAAAAACAGTCTATGACTATTATTTACAAATGTTATTTCAACTTTTATTTTATTCTTTTTCTATTCGCTATAAATTCTTGACGTTCTTTTTCATGTTGTTCCCACGTAATACTAGATATTTAGATTCTTATTCAATCAAAAATAGACTTTCCTCTTTCCATGTTGGAAGAGGAAAGTCTATTTATTTCTAAATATATTATAGCCCTTGTTTTATTAATAATTGTTACTTATTATTTTCAGCCTTGTTCTTTATCGTTTTTACAAATTCATTTCGCCATATTTTAAAATTATGAGCAAATTTTCCTTCAATAGAATTTTTATACCCTTCAAATTTTACTTCTAAAATATCAAAGTCATTGAATAATTTATATGTCTCTGCCGTCAATCCTACTGGGTGTAATACCCCACCATAATCATAGAAAGTGTCTTCATCGAGAAGTATTCCTCTTGTAGTAATTACATACTCTACATCTTTTTCTTCCTCAGTACTCAACCTCACTACACTTCCTAAAGGCAAAACTTTCTCCATATAATCTTTCATATTAATTCACCGATCCTTTTAATACGATAATTTTCTCTTCTATTTTTTGTCGCCTTTTTTCTAATTGGCGGATACGATCAATAAAAGCATCACGTGTTTTACCTTGCAAACTATTATCAATACTACTTTCTAATCTTCTAATATCTCCTGTCAAGGATACAGCTGCTTTTTCAAGTTGCATAACAACGTTAATAATTTGATCTCGCCCACCACTGTCCGGAAATGTACTATGAACCCTCGACATTATCATATGTAAATCCATCCTCATACCCCCTTCCTTAACATTTATCAATAATAGGAAACCGAAGCTAACTCTTCATCTTTTGCTATCATAGAAATTACCGCATCTGTTACATCTTGACTTAACTCTTTTAAATCATTTGAAAGTTCGTTCACATCTCTGGAAATCTCTACTAATAATGAACGATTTAATCCTCTACTACCATCATTCATAAAATAGTTTAATAATGATTGGCGATGGCTTCTTACATAATCTCCAGCAATTGAAGCAATATTTGTATCAATTTCAAAGTCACCTTTAAATACATCTAAAATATCTTGAACAAGAGAAGATGCTACTTCTTTTGCAATTGCTATAATTTCATCACGGGATAAATAAAGAATGATGCATCCTACTAAAAAATCTACAGCTGCGTTAAATACTGATTCTAACACTTCAAGTACCTTTTCCTTACATTTTGCTAATTTATTCTCTATCCAATCCACAGCCGCATTCACCTGATTTCTAACTTCTTGTATAACTTCCTTACTAAATTTCAAAGCTTTTTTTCCTGTTTCTACACCTATACTTGCTATTTTTGTTGCTAGAGCACTAGTATCTCCCACTACTGTTATTGCAACTAGAATTGCACTGACTGGGGTTCCATTTACCACTAAATCCACTACAACTTCTTCTGTTGTACTTAATGTTTTTTTTCCAGTGATTCCTTTATATAGGTCCCCAGCAGATTCTGATATTTCTAAAAAACCAAATTTCCAATCAAATCCTGTTTCGCTAACCTTTTTCAATTTATCTATTGCTACATTCCCATTCCCAGAATAAAATTTTGGATCATATAAAAAAGAATGCCCTTCCCCATTTTCCATTTTATAAACCTGTCCAGGTATTACAAAATCTGCGGCTTTAATGGCGCCATACAAAGGATCATATTCATTTATAAGACTGCGGCAATTTTTCATATTGGTCCCGTATCCGTACTTAACCACATCTTTATTTAAAACAGGCGCAGGATTTAAAGCTAATACGTTTATATTATCTTCTTGATGTCTTAATGCAACTGTATTCGCTGCTCCGCCACCTAAAGAGTGCCCTAGTAAAGTTATCTTCTTTCCTTTATTATCCGCTTTGACTTTTTCATAAAATCTTTCCGCTTGACTATACTGAAACTCCGCTAATGACCCAAATATAGGTGAATTAGTTAAATTATGCAGTCCAATTGCTCCATCGGTTGCTAAATCGCCTATTTGACTCGGTTGCGTTCCAACGTAAACTATAAAAATTTCACCTGTATGGTTGTCTTTTAGAGCGTATGCCCCAAAACCAGTCTGAGGATGTTGATCATCCTCTGCTATTAGTTCGGCATCAAAGTTATCTTCTAGTCTTTTCTTATTTTTTCCTGAGTCTGGATTACTATAATCATCTTCTTTTTCATTAAAAGCATAAATATCAGCTGCTGCTAATCTTAATTTTCCTACATCACTGTTTATTTTAAATCTTTGGAGATCATTTGTACTATTCCCCACACTTATTCCCTCCTATTTTATACATTACCTATTATTCATATATTGTCTTTCATACTCCTCATATTTGTTTTTAGAATTTTCATTATTATCTTCTTTAGTATTTAAATAGATTGCTATTTTTTGATCATGTCTTATTAATTGACCTTCTTTATTCTTTTTTTCATACCCCATCGTTATGCTTATCGTAGTGAATTCCATAGGATTTTCTTTTGTATCTTTTGCCGAATTAAATTCCAATAATAATATTGCTTCATCAAATTTATCATAGTCCACCTTTAACTTATCATTAATTATTTCTTGAAATTCCGATTCAGTTAAGTAATATGTTACCTTGGATGGTTCACTAAATCTTTTTTTATCTTTTTTGGGTTTTAAACTATCTATTCCCTTCAATCTATCAAATATAAAATGAACATTCGAAACATCCAAACTTTGATCTGGACTTTTCAATTGATTATCTTCATATTTAATACTAGTTCTATATATAGTTTCTTCTTTTTTTTGCTCATTATTTAATGAACTAGCAATTTCTTGTAAAGTTGTCCCATAGAACCTTTTTTCTTTGATATTGTATACCGCTCCTGTCGTTTGATATACGACGTTAATGCGTTTATCATTTTCCGCCCAAAACGTACTATCCCTAACCTCTTCTTTCACATAAGCATACCCATCATCACTTGCAGACATAACAGTCTTCATGTCCCCTTCATCCAATGCCTTTACTAATCTCTCATACTCTATCTTTGTCTCCCCAAAACCACATCCACTTAATAAACTTGCCACTATTGACACGACTATCATCACCTTAGCTTTCTTCTTTAATTTCATACTGTCACCTCGTTAGTTACTCTAGGCATTTTTAGTTTCATTATGTTCCCTTTTTGATAGTAATACACTTCATCTTTACCTAATGGCGCTTCGTTGCTTATATATTTTATGTTGAAGATACTTTGATCATTTAATGGCATTGCGATAATTGCTGCTGTTAGCTTACTTCTCATTTTCATAGGTAGAGCTTCACGATTTCGGTCCATGTAGTCGTGGTGACCTGCTAATACAAAGTAAATGCCTACTGTACGAGATAGATCAATTAAAGTTGCTGCATCCTCCATTTCTAAATAAACAAATTTACTAAACTCTTCAACATTTGTCATGATAATGAGTTGTTTTGTGAATGCAGGAATTTCTCTACCTTCTTGTCTTGCTTGCGCTAATTCAAGAGCTCGTTCGCGAATTACTTCCATCCAATACTTCGCATGCATATTGATTTCATTTTCGTCTACAATGTAGTGCGTCACATTATCTTTATATTGAACGAAACTATACTCTGCTGTATCCACTAACGTCACACTTTCAAAATAATCTTTATTCAATTGAGATAGGATGCTAGATACAATTTGTTTTCTCATACTATCATCTACACTATAAATCATTAAATGATCATTCACTGCAATATCATGAGCTACAACTTCTACGTTTGCAAAATCAAGCCCCATTGGAATTCTTGCTGCTTGTAGGGCTTTTGTAACGTCTTTATTTTTACGATAAGTAGCAATATCAATCACTTCTGGCATCATTGGAATTGCCTTCGGACGTTCGCCATCCCATTCTCGGTCCATATCATTTGCTTCTTGTTGTAATAATTGAATTTGTTGTAGTTCATCTTCTGCTTTCGTAGGCAATGCAGCCTGGAATAATGTAGGAGATTCTAGTTTTATTAACGCTCTTCCTGCTGTTTCTTCCACTTTTATATCAGATCTCCCTACAATACTAGCTACTTCACTTTGATCAATCATATATAGGCAAGTTTGGATTTTAATATTATTGTACAATTGAATTCTAAGTGCATTTTGTCGCCCTGCACTAATTAAGGTATGAATTCCTAAACTTGCACCATCTCGGACAATTTGCATAATTAGCATTTCAAAGCTTTCATAGAACTTCGCTTCTTTTACTGCATCATAATTATCAATTGCAATAATAATATGTGGTATTTCTTTCCCGCTTGCCTTTTCATACATTTCAATATTTGCAACGTCATATTCACTTAATAATCGTTTACGATTTTTCATTTCTTGAGTTAATCTTTCAACAAACTTTAAACATTTTTCTGATTCGTCAATTGTAATCGTATCCGCTACATGAGGTAATCCTTTTAAAGGTAGAAGACCATTTGTTCCAAGGTCCACTAAATACACATGCAAATGCTCCGGACTATGCTGACGAGCTACATCCATAATGACTGATTGTAAGAATGTTGATTTTCCGTAGCCTGGGCTTGAGAAGACCGCTACGTGTCCGTCTTTACTAATATCTAGTGTTAATGGTGTTTGTGATTGTAATTCAGGCTGATCTAGTAGACCAACTGTTGCTTTTAATGGTTTCTTTTCTTTCGTCCATGCTTCTTTGAACTGAATAGCGTGTAAGTCTTGTAAATATACGCTTTCTGGAAGTGGCGGTAACCACGGTCTAGCTAACGCTTCAATTTCATTTATTTCTGCGTAATCATGAATGTAGTCAATAACAGCATCCAGTTCAGATGGTACGCTTATTACTTCTTTACTGCTACCAAGTCCACTTAAGTCTTCACTTAATATTTCATATTGTCCTAGATCATTTATTGCATAGATTGTTGCGTCTAAATGTTCTTTATCCTCTTTGTTTTCTACATAGTCTGCTCCGCTCCAAGCTGATTGGAATAGTTCATAAATTTCATTATTCCCAACTTGTAAGTACGCACGTCCTGGTAATGTAATTTCAGCAGCATCTGGTGTTTTTAAAATTTCATTACTATCTGATGTATTTTGCACTTTTAATGCTAATTTAAATTTCGAGTTACTCCAAATTTGATCATCTACAACACCGCTCGGTTTTTGCGTAGCTAATATTAAATGAATTCCGAGCGAACGACCGATACGTGCTGTTGAAACTAACTCTTTCATAAATTCTGGTTGTTCTGACTTCAGTTCCGCGAATTCATCACTAATTAAAAATAGATGTGGCATCGGTTCACTTACTAAACCTTCTTTATACAGTTTTTGATACTGATTAATATGGTTTACATCATTTTCCCCAAATAATCGTTGTCTTTTCTGTAATTCAGCTTTAATTGATGCGAGCGCTCTCATACTTTGTGCTCCATCTAAGTTCGTAATTGTTCCTAATAAATGCGGTAAGTTTTTGAATAAATTCGCCATACCGCCGCCTTTATAGTCAATTAGTAGAAAGGCTACTTCGTAAGGATGGAAATTGACTGCTAGAGATAAAATATACGATTGTATAATTTCCGACTTACCTGAACCTGTTGTACCTGCTATTAACCCGTGTGGTCCGTGTGCTTTTTCGTGTAAGTTTAAGTTTACGATATCTTCTTTACCACGTAATCCAAGTGGTACAGCTAAAGATTTATGTGCAGCATTTTTCTCCCAGCGACTTGTGATATTCAGTTCTTTTACTTTCTCAACACCGTACATTTCTAAAAATGTTACACTTTCTGGGATACTATTTTTCAAGTTTTGCAAATGATTTAACGGTGCTAATGCTCGTGAAACATCTTCTAAATTGAACCCTTTCGGTACGTGATTTAATTTAAATTGACGGTTTACAAGCTCTCCCTGTTCTAAGATGATGTTCCCTTGTTTTGCATCTCTTATGTCTATTACCGTTTTCACATGCTCTGGTAAACTTTGCATAACATCTTGTACAAATACAAGTGATACACCTAATTGACTCGGATCATCATTAAAGAATTCCATAACAACATGGTCTAGTATTAGTTTTTCATCTGTAATGAGAACGACATAGTGCGGTGCAAAGTACATTTTTTCATTCGTTGAACTTTTTTCATCTAGTTTTAATTTTCGTTCTTTTAATATTTGATACAAACTATTTAACACTTGATCACGGCTACGATCATGATATACAAATCCGCGTACATTTATATCGCGAACACTTCCATGAGGTAACCAGCGCATCCAATCCCATTTTTCTTTTTCTTCTTCAGGAAAAATAGTAATAAACTGCAAGTCATAATAACTATGGAATAATGCGGTTTGTACAACTAATAATTGTAATTGCTCTAACACTAAAGAGCGTTGTCCAATATAGCCAACCGGTCCATTTATCAAATCTGTTACAACAGGTACATCTTCCAATGATAGATAACGCTGTCTTAGTTCACGTGCTATATCAATTAATTCATCTTTCGTTTGACTAAATTCTTCTTCATTAAATTGGATTTCAAAACTTGTATTAGCTTGTCCTGTTCCAACGCTAAATGTTAAGAAATCATGATGTAGCATTGTTTTTTCATATATACGTGGATTTACTTGCATAGCCATATTACGTATCACTTCAACATTTGGATTATGATATTGTAATGCATGACGTTGCTTTTCACTTTCTGCATGTAAATCTTTCGTTTTTTGTTTGATATACTCTCTATAACTTTTATCACGTTCCACAATGTCAATTTTATATTGCTTTAAATTTTTTATATAAGATGTGACAGAAACAATAATCGTTACTAATGTCATCGCAATCGATGCAATAATAAACATTCCATATTTCATAAAGATAGCAAGTAATACTGTTACGACAATCATGACAAGAGATGGTGCAATGATTCTTGCCAAATGCTCAGTCGGTTTTGACGGCATACTTGAAGGTTTTGCAATTGTCATTTTCTCTTCTGGTTCACGGTAAATAATACGTGGTGAACGATGATAGTCTGGATAACCACTTTGATAATTCGTTTCTGATTCTACTAAAATAGGTAACGTAGATTTAATGTTCTCTTCTGAAGACAATACTTGAATATCTTCACTGCCTATCTCTACTAAAACACCATCAAAATATAATACGTCTCCTGCTTCTAACATAACGCTACCTTTTAACTTCGTATAATTATGAAATACATCCCCGTCATATACGTTCACTTTAAAAGAATCGTACAACGTTTCACGAGATAACATTAAATCCACATTCGTTCCGGTAATAGAAATATCATCATAACTGTTTTGACTCAATGTAAGAGAATGTTTCGTTCCGATATCAAACACTTTAGTTGTACCAATAATAGATATAAAGATTTTCAAGCTCACATCTTTAGTTTTTCCAATCTCAAATTCCTTATTGAACTCTATTAATTGATTTTGTACCATCCAAGCATTTACTTCATTATTCCACTTTAACTCTACTTCTTGTTCTAAACTTGGATTCGTAATATCATTTGTCCACTCTTTTCCAATCGACACTATTGATTGCTCATTTGGATGTAATGTGCACTTATATATTTTGTCTCCATAAGTCAATACTAATAGTTGCTCCATCCGTGTTCACTGCTCCTTTTCAACTGTCTCATCAAGTGCTTACTCTTTTTTCTCTGTGTTCGACGAGTCTTTATCGTTTGATGCATCGCCATATTTCTTTTTATACTCATTTAATTGTTGCTCATATGTTTTTAATTTTTGATCACGCTCTTCTCCTGATAAATCCGGATTATTTTTCAGTGATTCAATTTGTTTAACAAGGCCGTACATAATAAGCTGAGGATCATCAAGTATCTTAGCTAAATCTAATGATTTATCAAAATCACCTTTTCCGTTATACATCCAATACAACAAATACTTTTCATCACTTTTCAAACTAATATTTTTCATAATTGACTTCTTTTGATCTTCGCCTAGTTTTTCAGCTGTAATGTATGCAAATGCTAACTCATATTTAGATGCAATCGGTAATGATTCAAATTCCTCTTCATTTAATTGCGTAATTACTTTGTCATAATCAGTTGCTATGAAACTCACATTTGCTTCTAATAATTTATTTTGATAAGGAAATTTTATAAAAGTGAAATATATTAAAGGAGCAGCTAAAATAACTGTCGCCGCTATGAAGGAAAAAGCTAAGTATTTAAATGATTTATAGCTCTTTTTAGGTACTAACTGCATATTTTTTTCTGTTTTTGTTTGTTCCTTCTCAAAGCTGTCATCAAGAAACTGCAGTAATGCATCTAAACTTTCCATTTGAGCAACTGTCTGTTCAAATGTTGTTTCTTTTGCATCTTTTAGTAACCCAGCATATAAATCATCAAAATTGTGCTTTTCGGAGAATAAAGCAATAATTAGACACTTGTATTGCGTTAAAAATTGCTCTTCTAACAACGGGGTTGGTGGAACAATATCTCGAATTCCTCTATGTATAATACTTGGCATTAAATTCGCATTAAAAACTATATTGTCTGGATGTAAAAAGAACGTAATTCGTTTATTTAAATATTTACGAAATTGCGCAACATTTCGAAGCAGTCTTAATTTCTCATTTCTTCCAAAACGGCCAAGGTCGTCCCACTTATATAATTTTTTGTCGACTTGAAATAGAAACGTAAACATATCATCCATTTCTTCTATCGTTAATGGTACAAAGTCAGATGATGCGCCCGTAATTATATCGAATTGACGGAAGTCTTTTATACGTGTTTGAGATTTTGTCATCTCCAATTTCCAATTTTCTTTTTCTATTTGAAATTGATAGTTCATTGCATCAATTTGAATTGTTTTTTCCGTCATGTTTATCCTCTTCTCCTTTTCTTTATAACCAGTAATAACTTATTTTCCAAAAACTACAAGTAAGAAATATTCTTTATAAAACTTGTAAAATATCTCCGTCTGTTATTTGGTGATCAATTAAACGATCATTATCTGTTAAAACAATTGACTTATTTTTCACTTTCATTACAAAATGTGAACCTTCATGATTATCAATCTTTAACGTATCTAATAAGTTTTTCAATAAATATTTAATAGATTGATGATTCGGAATACGCAAATCATATGTATTTCCATTCCATTTACTAAAATCTACCGTTACATTAATATGCGTTTGTATTGCCATTACTTTACCTCCAACTTTTCCGAAGAACCGTATAAATACCGATGCAAATAAGTAAAACACTGCCGCCTAACAATATGATTATTGTTGTACTGATTGGCTTTTCATTCATTGTTTGATTACTCGCTACTTCATCAGCGCTTTTTCTTACAACGTATTCACTGCTAAATAAACTATTTTTCGTATCTTTAACACGAGTATTTTCTTTTTGTTTTATAAAAAGAGAATCTCTTAAGGATTCCATCTCTTTTTGTTCTTTCTTTTTCTTTTTTTGAATTTCTTCTTCTATATCTTTATTAAATAACTCAATTGATGCTTTATCTAATTCTGTTTCCTTATGTTCCTTTTTATTTTTTTCTTGGTCTTTATCTTCAAAGCGGTCTACTTTAAACTGAATCTTTCCATCATCACCAAGATAACTGTCCGCCGCGCTCCTAATCGGTAGCGCGACAAACAGTAAAAGGAAACAAATAAATGATAACTTAACCACTATGCTCCATTGTTTGATCATTTACTTCTTTTTCCTCCCATTTCTTGTGCCATACAAATAGATTACTAACTAATCCTATAATGGCAATTACAAACAATACGATAAAAATAACTTTTCCTGTATCTTTACCGCTAATAAAATCATTTAGAAAACCTTCTATATATTGAAGCGGTGAAAATTGACGCAATTTACCTACAGAAGACATTTGGTCTACTTTACTTCCAACTGCTTCAGTTAAAAATAGATACATACTTAAAAATACTAATAAGATAAACATCCCTACCATTTTTATTTGTCGTAGTAAGTATGTTGAAACTAATACGAACGCCATCATAATGATTGTGATAAATGCAATCCATAGTAAACTTTGATCCTGACCGAATTTTAAAAGACGGCCTGAAATGATTCCTATACTGATTCCTTCCACAATCGATATTCCAAATGCTACTACTGTAGTTGGTACATTCATATCAATTAAAGAGAATCTCTCTTCAAAATGATCTGATTGCGTTCGTTTCTTTTCTTGATTCGCAATTGCATATGCTGTAAATAACGCAACAATGAAACAAGTTAATACGATTAAGTATGGTGTAAAAGCATTACCAGCTACAATTACCCCATCATTTTGTTTCTGAACTGGACTAGATAAAAACTCATATAGCATCTCATTTTGACGATCTCCAATACGACTATTCGCCAAAATCTTCGTAAAGTTTTTCGAGAATGCTTTATCATCTTCCATTTTCTTCGTAAAATCATTTAATAAGGAATCTGCTTTCGAAACAATTGTCGTTCCGCTGTCTTGAATTTCTTTTGCTTGTCCATTAATTTGGTCAAATGTTTTATACACATCATCTGATGTCGCTAAACTATGCTTTGAACTCTCTACTAATGACTGAGTTTGCATCGTTAAAGATTTAATACCAGAGTCTAACGATAGTACAGCTGTTTGCTCACCTGCATTATTAGTCGTTAATACTTGTTGTTCTTCAGCTAACTTTAAGCTACTCTCACGCCATTTCGCTAAACCTTTTACATACTCTCCTAAATTTTGATTCATACTAGTTGCTTGCTGCATCGTTTCATTTAATTTCTCCGCTAGTAGCATTGAATTTTGATCTGCACTAGTAATGAGCTGTTGGTAAGAGTCTATTTTTTGTTTTAAACCTGTCATATCTTGCTTTACTTCACTCGTAATACTAGCTGAAACAAGATTTGAAATTAAGTCAATTAAGCTTTGTTTATTTAATACGTAATACAAAGATTGTTCAGTTGCAATTGTATCTAAACTTCCCTCTTCTAGCTTAGGACCTACATCTTTCGTTCTTAAATCAATCCCATAATACATTTCGTAAAGGCTCATTAAACCTTGATAACTTTCAACTGTATCTACTGCTTCTTTTATTAATACATTAGATATATTTTTTGTTAATACTTCTGTTTTTTGATGTACAACTTGATTCGTTGTACTTTCAATAGTTTTTGAGTTACCACCATTATCCGTTCCTGTTCCGCCTCCTGGATTTCCTCCTGGATCCGTTCCTGTTCCGCCTCCTGGATTTCCTCCTGGATCTGTTCCCGTTCCGCCTCCTGGGTTTCCTCCTGGATCTGTTCC
>NZ_LOBC01000045.1 GCF_001583695.1 Bacillus wiedmannii
GAACTGGTGGGTTAGCATCACCAATTGTTATTCCATTAGATATAGCAGCAACAGCTGCTGGGGCTAGTCTTTTTGCACATGGTGGATTTGTATGGGATAAATCGATTCAAAATACTAAGGATACTATTCAAAAAATCCAGTCTTCTGGTGGAGGTAAGGGTGCGAGTAATCGAATACCTTCTTATGGAAAAGATTCTGTACCTAAAGGTCCATACCGTGAAGTAAATGGTTATCCAATAAAAGTGAAAGCAGGAGCTCAAGAAAAGCATATTCCCGATACACCGAATTATAAACAAGAATTAGCAAATGGAAAAAATAAGAGTATTTTCTATGGCGATAATAAAATAGCACAAGAATTGCTTGATAAGTTTGCAGGAAAAGGAACCACTGTTACCAAAAATAAAGAAAGAGTGGACTTTGGTAAACCAATAGGTAAATACTATGACACTGTGACCGGACAATATATAGAGACTAATAGAGGAATGATACATTATGGAAAAGATGGTGCCCATATAGTACCAGCAAAACCATCAGAATAAAATTAAGAAAGAGGATGTCTATGGAAGCAGATTCTTTATTTAAAACATTAACAGAGCATGAAGGTGTAGAAATCATATTAGAGTGGAACAGCGGGTTGAGAATTATAGGTAAAACAGACACATTTTATGAGACAGACAATGGATTAGATGATGATGCCCCCGCATACGCAGAATATTATGCAACAGCATTTCAAGTAAATCATATTTTATCTCAACCTTCTACTAACGAAGGTATTGTATATAATTGGTTGATACAAGAAAAAAGTTCATTGGTTGAAATTTCTCTCTATGATGATCCACCATGTGCAGTGTTTTTAACTGACGGAAAAAGAGTATGGGAAAGTGAAATATGTAAATAATAGGTGGTATATAAACTGAGACCTTGATTGGCATATATGCTTTTCAAGGTTTTTCTATGTTTTTAACACCTGTAAAGGGTGTTCATCAGTGGTACGAAATTGGTTGCAAGAATAAGAGACAGATGAGAGTATGAGTGTACTTAGGATATCTAATAGAAATCAATGTCGATTCTTTAAAGAAACAATGAGAAGAACTCAAGAGATTATAGAAGTACAAGCTGGCAAACCAAGATGAAACAATTTACTTTGCAAGAACAACAATTGAACTTACAAGAGCAGGAAGACAATATTGCTGCAGCTAGAGAGGTTGGAATAAAAGTTCAAGCAACTATTAGAAACTATAAAGATCCACTTCCAACAAATCTGATTGATAGATTTACAACTAAAAAGGGAGTACCTAAAACTTGGGGAGAAGCTCTAGACTTAAGAGTTCTAAAGCAAAAGACTAGTTTTAGAAATAATAATCCAATGGGTTCTTTTGAGTTAGAAAAAATGAAATAGAAAGAAGTGCTATAGCTATGGAACAGTATTACGTTGATAAAGATATATATGTATATCCTGAACCTTACCAAAAATTAGTGGAATTGAATTTAGTTGATTTTGATGTATGGTATTTAATTAAATCTGAACAGGCTACTAGAAGGTATCATGATTTAAAGGAAAGATATCCAAAAAGAAATTTAATTCCTTTTGCTAGAAGAGATGACAACGATGACATTGCGTGTTTTGAGATTGGCAAAGGAAGTAAAGTTCAACTTATTCATGATTTTGCTTCTGAAGGTTTTGAACAAAGAAAAGAATTTGATGACTTTTGGGATTGGGTCGAAGTTGCTATGAAAGAAATGATAGATTACAACTGGAGTGAAGAAATTGAATAATCAAAAAATTTTTAATGATTTAAGTAAAGAAGTATCTTATGCTTTACGTCATGCTCCATGGGAATACGAATTGGAGTTAGATGAGAATGGGTGGGTTTCTGTTGAGCAACTTTTACACGCACTTCACCAATCCATTGAATGGAGAGATGTGAAGATAGAAGATTTAAAAATAATGATTGAGAAATCTGAGAAAAAAAGGCATGAGCTAAAAGAAAATAAAATTCGTGCCTTGTATGGACATTCTATTCCCATGAAAATAGTAAAGGAAGAAGGAGTTCCACTTGAAATTCTTTATCATGGTACATCTCCTCGCTTTTTAAATTCTATTGAATCAAATGGGTTATCACCTATGTCTAGACAATATGTCCATCTTTCTGAAGATATTATAACTGCTGAATTAGTGGGAAAAAGAAAAGATAAGCATCCTATTATTTTAGAAGTTAATACTGAAAAAGCTAGAGAAGAAGGCGTTAAATTTTATTTAGGAAATGAAAAAGTTTGGTTAGCAGATGAGATTCCTAGTGAATTTATCGCAATTAATAAGAATTAATTGAATCTATTCTACTAGATTATGACGGCAGGAAAAAATTTTTCTTTAGGATATATATTTGAATGAACCACGTTATCTGTCTTAAAATAAACAAATAAATGGCGAGTTACTTATGGAAAATAATCAACAAGAGAGACTTCACATTTGAGGTCTCTTTTGTTGATTTAAATTGAAAATTATTATTTAAGCGAATACTCTTTTGTACCTCGTATTTCACATACACACAGGCTTCAATTGCTGTTACATAGTATGTTTTTCAACGTCAAGAAATATTAGAAAAAGCAGGATAATATTATTCAATAACCGGGTCCACTGTAGAAATGTTTGAAGGTATTTCGCTCATAGGCGAATCTAATTTTTAAACTTTCGTGGCAGAAGTAGGAACTGATGGGTTTGTTTGGAATAAATCGATTCAAAATGCTAAGGAGACTCTTCAAAAATTCGAGTCTTCTCCATCTTCTAGAGAGCGTGTTAATAAAGTTAAAGAGACTAAAAAGCTCGATAAAGAAAGAAATAATTCTAAAAATACAGGTAATCCTAGTAAAAAACCAAAATCTCAACTTAAAAAGGTGTTCGATGTAGCTGACAATTATACCTTACATAATAGAGTATATACTAATCATATTTTAGAAAGGCATGGAAGTAATACCAATAATCCAGCTTTTGCAAACAAATCAAAATTTAATTCTGACTTTGATATAAGGGCCGGAATAGATAGTACATTAAAAGGAAATGGTGTGTTAGTTAAGCAAAATACTTCTGGGAGAGAAGGATATATATTCGAACAAACTTTCAGACAATCCATTGGTATTAAAGCTAATGGAAGGCTTGTTAGCACTTTGAAAGTAGTTATTGATAAGAATGGAAATGTAATAACTGCGTTCCCTAAAAAATAGGAGGATTATAATATGAGTTTAGACTTTTACATCGGAAAAAATATGGATAGCATTGATTTTAAATCAAAATGTGTGGAATTCGATGATGAGCTTCAAAACTATCTATACCATATTAGAAACAAGGTTTCTTTTGATATTCAGCCTCTATATGGAATAGATCCTTATGACGATACAATTTTTGATGAAAATGATATAAAAAATATAATTGCAACTTGTGTTAATCTATTGGATAGTAAATTATTGGAAGGGTTTGGTGATGAAGCTTCAGTTTGTATATTAAATATCAAAAGATTATGTGAGGAAGCATTACAGAGACGAGAAAGACTATTTTCAATCGGAGACTAAAATGGTGCATTTGAAGGTTCAGTAAAAATGCCTAGCGGTAAGGAGAACTATTCTTTCTGTGCTTCAAGATCAATACACTACTATGATATTGTAAATCTTGATCATTACAATGTTCCTAATAAAACTAATCCGATTTCAAAAGCAAATGAAAAACAGATTATCATTACTCTCATGGAGTATATCATCCCCAAAAAAGAGCTAGCTTATAAGCCTTAATATGTTTTTCCTTTCAAATGTTTATTTTTTAATATACTCGTACCACCAATCGCTATCATCCATCCAAGCTGTAATTTTATCCAGCTCACCATTTGTCAATACTTCTGTTTCAAAGTATGCCAATCCAGTTGACGGATTAGAAACCACCTTCCCTTTTGTTCTACGTTCATTCATAGCATTTATTACTTCTTAAACTATTAAAATGCCAAAACTACCAGATTTAACATAATTAAGTTTTTAATCTTATATTTTACACACAAGAATGACAAAGCTTACAGTGTTAAAGTAATTATACACAGGCATATAAGACAAATGAGAAATAAAGAACTTATTTTTGAAGTGGAAAGAAAAAGAAGCAGGCTATTAAAAAGCAAAGACTCATGATAGTTGTACCATCATGGAGTACTGTGTGCAATACTAGGGTATAAAAACAAAGTACGAGCATAGGCGAGATGACATTTTATTGGGCGATGAGTCACAAAATAAAATCGGTCATATCGCAAAAGGAGCAAAAGCATCAAGTGGAGTAAGTACACAGTAAAACTAGCAAAAGAATTGAAGCCAATGCTTGAAATGTTACAATCATTTAAGAGGGATGCGTCCTATGCATTCTCTAGTGTTGGTGGAACTATTGTAACCAAAATACCTCAAGGTGAATTGATAGAAGCTTATTATAAGTTTGCGAAGTCAAAAGATGGTGCTAAGGGTACGGGAAAAGTGTATCCAACGAGGCAAATAGATTCAGTAGCAGAAGCACATATAATTGATAGAGTGAAAGAACTAAGAGGAAATTTGACTAGTGGATATAAAAAGTCTGGGAACTTTGCTCTAGCAGAAGTGAATGTTAATGGTATTGATAAATCAGAGTTTTTTGCTCAAAGTAGCATAGATGAGTTTACAGATAGTATAAAGGAAAGAGTGCCTAATATTTCTTTGCAACCTAAAAATCCTATGTTTAATGCAACAATTACACAGGACATGATTCGTACTAGTAGCAGAACTAGCCAATCAATTTCGATCTACGGGAGCAATAATTTAATGCATAAAGGTGTTACGTTAAAAGCAAGGGGAACAAATGATTTTTCTTTAGATGTTACAATAATAAATAAAAAATAGGAGTCGATTTATTTGGATAAGTTAATTAAAATTCTCCCTCCTCCAGAATTCCCACAAAAAACTGGGGATAAAGAACAATGGGGAAAATTTTTCGGCGCTCTTGGTACGGAATTGCCTACAGACTATGTAAAATTTATTGAAATTTATGGCACAGGCGGTATTGACAATTTCTTGTGGATATTAACTCCTTTTGTAAACGATGAAAATGTAAATTATCTTGGTAGGCAGAAGGAAATGACAGATTCATATATTCAATCTAAGAAAAATTTTCCGCAATATTATAAACATGATGTTTACCCTTCAGGTGGGGGGATACTTCCATGGGCATACACTGATAATGGTGATGAATTGCACTGGTTAACAGATGGAAAACCTGATGAATGGAAAATTGTGGTATACGAATCGAGATCACCAGAGAATTATACTTACTCACTTACGATGGTAGAATTTTTATATCAAATAATAACGAAAGAATTAATATGCAATGCATTTCCTGATGATTTTCCAAGTAATGAAACTACATTTGTTTCAGTAAATATTGAGTAGTTATTTAACCTTGATTGGCTATTTGTCTTTCAAGGTTTTTTAGTAAATTAAAAGGTTTTACGCTTTGAAAAATTTCACGTGTGAATCAAAAGTTTATGATAGTAAATTGATATTCAAATATAGCGACAAACCTTACAGGAAAATAGTTATCTTTAAAAAGAAACCACAATTCATAAGTGTTGATTTCTTTTTATGGATTTGAATAACAAATATTATATCTTTCCTTGGATCAAGGCAAATAGCTACTTCATTATTGGGTGATAAGGCACTAAATAAAATAGGCCAGTGCAAAAGAATTGAAGCCTACGCTTGAAATGTTACAATCATTTAAGAGAGATGCTTCTTATGCATTCTCTAGTGTTGGTGGAACTATCATAACCAAAATACCACAAGGCGAATTAATAGAAGCTTATTATAAGTTTGCGAAGTCTAAAGATGGTGGTAAGGGTACGGGTAATTCTATACAATATGCTGAAACTGGTGGAAGAAATATATCCCCAGAGCAGTTCTTTAAGGAAGAAGTTATTGCAGAAGAAATGTATGAAAAATTTAGAAATCTAGGAACAGAAGATGTGAATGCAATTGCTAAAAATACAGGCTTTTCTGTTGCTAGAATACAAAGGATTAAAGATCATGTTTTTAATAACTCTCATATAAAGGATCATGGAGTTGGGAGATTTGATCCGGACTACGAACTAACTCAAGCATGGCAAAGATTGATAGATGGGAAACAAGTAGATTCTGATATACAATTATTACATCACGAAATTTTCGAGTCAAAATTTGAGGGTATATTCCAGACTAATTATAGAACAGCTCATGACAAAACTATAGAATCTGGAAGACCATGGAATTGGGAGAAAAACTATGAGGAGTGAAGATTCATGGCAGTTTTTGTTTTAATGTTGAAGGAATTTGAGGATGAAGAGAGGGTGGTTTATCAATATGGACCGAATGAAGATTTAATGGGACGAATTGAATATGATAAAATAAATGGAGTTATCAACCAACTATCGCAAATTGATTCACAAGAGTTCGCTGATGAATTCTTCTTTAAGAGAGCAGGAAGACGACTTTCAAGAATGATTATTAAAGAAAATCAAAATTTTGTTGATCGAACAACTATTGAATCTTAATTGCCTGCTCATGATTTTATAAATTTTTTATTAGATATAGGTATTTAAGAGATATAGCACAATATAAGGACCTTGATTGGCTAAATGCCTCTCAAGGTTTTTTACTTTAATTTATATTAAAACAGTAGATAATTGAGTGAGACAATAAGAAAATGTTTTGCTTGAGAATCGAGAGCTCATGATGGTAGTACCATCATGGAGTTTGGTTTTAATACTCGGATAGAGTGATAAGTACGATAAATAGGCGAGATGACATTTTACAAGGCAGTGGTAGTTATTATATGGAGTGGGTAAAAAACTAACGAGATTGACAAAGCTCGTGGCGATAAACAATGGATAACGTGAAAGTGTTTGCTTGTGCTACCTTGGCTTAAAGTTTTGGGTTGTATTTTTACAAGAGAAGGTCGTATAATACTCGCTATTCGTTAAAAAGCGTTACGAAAATTACAATTTATGTAACGGGAGGGTGAAAAGTTGAACGTTGTTGGGTATATACGAGTCTCAACTCAAGGGCAGGCAAGAGATGGATATAGCTTGAAATATCAAGAAGAGGAAATTAAAGCATATTGTAAGGAACAAGGCTTAAACTTGATACATATTTTTAAAGATGAAGGAATTAGTGGCGCAAAACTAAATGAAGAAGCATTCGAAATAGACAGGGTGGGCTTACAGGAGATGTTGGCTCACCTTTCGTCTGTCCAAATTGATTATGTGGTGGTGCTGAACACAAGCCGATTATGGCGGTCAGATATTGTGAAGGTACTGATACAACGAGAGCTGAAGAAATATAGCTGTGACATTAAAAGCATTGAACAGCCATTTTACAGCATTCACAAAAAAGAACCAAACGATTTTTTGGTCAATGGCTTAATGGAGTTATTAGACCAATACCAACGGCTTGAAATAGCGCTGAAGCTAACGAAAGGAAGAAATAAAAAGGCAAAAGAAGGTGGATATGCAGGGGGAAGGGTAACATTTGGCTATATGAAACAAAAAGGTGAAAAGGAACTAAAGATACATAACAATCATGCAGAAGTAGTGAAACGGTTGTTTGAGCTTAAACAGATACATAGAAAATGGTCACTGTCTAGATTGGCAGAAGCATTGAATAAAGAAGGCTATCAAACAACCCAAGGGAAAGCATTTACGAAAGTGCAAGTGAAACGCATTTTAGACCGAGAAAGTTTTTATCAAGGGATATATACATACGGACAAATACAGGCAAATGGAAAACATGAAGCAATAATTTAAAAGGTTACTTAAAAAAGGGACACATTTTCTTATATATCCCTATGTAAAGGTGAAAATGGATAGGCTTTCGTACCAATGCGCATCGGATGGTGAACGCTCGAACTAAGGTTGCCGGCATTTTCATTCAATAATTGACAGCTGAATAGGAGGATGAACCATGCATGAAAAACATAAACATCAGCATGTGGCAGTGATTATTAATTGTTGGCAGGAGAAGCTTGATGAAATAAAGGTTGAAAATAAACCGTCCGCTTTCTCAACATTTTTACTAGATATTGATAAAAATGGTTAGTATCTGAAGAAAAAGCTGTAGAACAACTAAAAAGGTTATTTAAGAAAATGGATATTGATATAGAAGTGAAGTATTATCCAGAATAGAAAGGGGTAGCACTATGAAAATAATAAGTGAATTAGAATTGAAGAAAATGATTGAACTAGAAAAAGATAACTTAGTCGTTAGAAAGGATATTAGTGATGAAAAATTAAAGAGATTTTTAAGTTATTATGAGTTCTTTACTAATAATGTAATAGATTTAGTGGAAAAAGAAGATAAAAATACCATATTGTACAGTAAATATTATTGGTATACAAAATATAAGAAAAGATATTTTGAAGTTTATGGATATGATGCTGGTATTGAACAAGAAGGGTTTAAGTTGTTAGAAGAACTTGAAAATGAGTTGGAAGATGGTATTGATTGGGTAATAATACAGGACATTGAAGAGAGAGGAAAATAAAACTAACTGTTTGTCTTTATATATGAGAACGACTAAGCTTGTGATGCTAAAATTAAATGTGCATAAGCACATATACAGAAACGAATACTGAAGTATATTTGCATTTAACTTAAAAATAATAAGGTATTTGAAAATACGTACTTCATGAAGGGAATACCATCATAGAGTATTATGTACAATAATAGAATAGAAAACGAAGTACGAGCTTAGGCGAGATGACATTTTACTGGGTGATGAATATAAACACATGGAATGGACAAAAAACTAGCGAACTCGTACAAACTCGTAAGTTTTAACGTAGTAGTTGTCATGATATACAAAAGGTGTCATACTGTTACTACAAAACTTACAAATTTATGCTACTTAAAAACATATGAACTTAAAGCACTTTGTTGTCTATTTGAGGCAATAAAGTGCTTTTTTAATTGAAAGGTATGCTATAAATTTATAGAAATTATTTTTATGAATTAAAGCTAACAGTATATGCACATAGGCTTCAATTGCAGTTATATAGTATGCTTTTCAATGTCAAAAAACATTAGAAAAAGCAGGACAATATTATTAAATAGCCGGTTCCATTGTAGAAATGTTTGAAGCTATTTCGCTCATAGGCGGATCTAATTTCTTAACTATTGTGGCAGAAGTAGAAACTGGTGGGTTAGCATCACCAATTGTTATTCCATTAGATATAGCAGCAACAGCTGCTGGGGCTAGTCTTTTTGCACATGGTGGATTTG
>NZ_LOBC01000046.1 GCF_001583695.1 Bacillus wiedmannii
AAAGTAGTATACAAGAAAGACATTTATGGAAACAAACAACAAAATGCTGAATCGCAAAAAGTTCCAGTTAAAGTAGGGGATTATATTGAGTTAACACATCTAGAAGGTGTGCATAGAGCTACTTTAACAAATATAGATAATAGTAAACAAGAAAGCTTTGGAAAAAAAGCAATGTACGAAGTTACAAAAGAAGGCCTGAAAAAAATAGAAAAAATGCCAGAATCAACAATTTTAGATGGGAATCAATTTGCATGGTCACTAAAAGGAATAAGTGATTTTGAGTTTGCTAAAATCAATTTCAATAAGTCGACAGAAGAAATGCAAATGGACTTAAAAGCAGGCGTACCACATCACTATTTTAATGAAACATATGCGAGTATTAAAGTACAAAATGCATCAGGCAAAGTAGTATACAAGAAAGACATTTATGGAAACAAACAACAAAATGCTGAATCGCAAAAAGTTCCAGTTAAAGTAGGAGATTATATTGAGTTAACACATCTAGAAGGTGTGCATAGAGCTACTTTAACAAATGTAGATAACAGTAAGCAAGAAAGCTTTGGAAAAAAAGCAATGTACGAAGTTACAAAAGAAGGTCTGAAGAAAGTAGAAAAAATGCCAGAAACAACGGTTTTAGACGGGAATCAATTTGGCTGGTCTTTAAAGGGATATAGTGATAGAGAAATCGCAAAAGTAGATTATAATAGGGTAACAGAGAAAATGCAGGTGAATTTAGAAGCAGGTGTACCACATTCTTACTTTAATAATACGTATGCAAGTATTAAAGTACAGAATTCATCCGGTAGTGTTGTGTACAATAAGGAAATAGTGGGAAATAGACAACAAACTGCTGAAAGCCAAGTGGTGCCCATAAAAGTGGGAGATTACATTGAGTTTACCCATATAGAAGGGGAGGCAGTAAATGAAAAGACACGGGCTACACTTACTAACCTTGAGAATAATAAACAAGAATATATAGGCAAAAAAAGAATCTATCAAGTTACTTCAACGGGATTAAACAAAATAGATTAACATGAAGAACATTTAAATTATTAGTTAGCTACTAAGTAGTCGTTCATTATGAACGGCTATTTGGCTTTTATTTATATAAAAGTGAAATATAATCCAATGTTTAATGATTTATCAGAAGTAAAAAGGTAGGTATTATATAAAAGAAAATGAATAATTTATGCAGAGCTTGTATATGGTGTTATTATTTAACTATTCTAAAATCAATTGATAAAAACGCTGGAATGTTTTTTTTAGAAAACAACTGACTCCATACGTGGATTAGTATTAAGATTCAAAATGTAAAATATCTAAAGACCTAAGTACAAGCACACTTTTAGCAATTAGGGTCGGCATATACATAAATATGCGTTTGAGTGGAATTTTGGATGAAAAATCCACATGCATAGTATACCAAAATATTTAAGGTCCTTCGTATGCAATATTGTATACGAAGAGTAGGTGGATAGAATAGTTAACTTACTTCTATTAAAAGTAAACTGTGTTTATATTAAAAAAGTTAAACTCCAATTGAAGCTGGTTAAGATCTTAATTCTTCATAGCTACCTAATTAATCAATTTTAGCTACTGAGTAGGAAAGAGTTAATTAATTTGAAAATGATTTGAGTAGGTAAATTCTCCGTTATACTTAATTAGTGCAATATATGTCCCTTTAGTATATACATTTGTAATCGGTGTTCTCTAAATTTCTAACCCTTTCGGAGTAGTAATAAATTCTGATTCAATTGTTATAAAATGTTGTAAAGAGTCGGAAGGGTTAACGTTGAAATTTTTTATTTTGGCACCAAAACGTTGAATTAAGTAGTAAGTATCTCCTTTATGAGGTATTCCATATTCCAGTCGGGTTGGTATGTACTATTCTCAGCTTCCTCCAATTCATTAATGGTTTTAAATCCCTAATCGTCATTAAAAGGATCAGAATCTGTGGTTTTAACTTCTTTTATTGGTGAAATTATTTCAATGCTAGTCATACTTCCTACTAATATTAATATGTTTCATAACATTTCATTCTCCAAAATCCATATTGGTTCCTGCGAAAGTGTATTCTAATGTTAGTATTATCCTGATATATGCGGTTGTCAAAAAAAGTTTCATAATAAGTCCTTAGCATTTTATGAAACTAAAAATAATATATTTTTCAATTTTAATATTTAAAACTTATATATACATGTTACAATGAAGTTTTCCAATTTATTTTATTCTTCTATTTAGAATTTATGGTTTAGTGATTCAATACAACAAAAGTGGCTGTAGTAAATAGATGAATGAATGAATGAATGAAGTGATGCAGTTAGAATAGTTAAAAGGCAGTTAAATATAATTATTAAAAGAATAAATTCACTTAGTTATGCATAGTGCATTTATTGTGGTAAGGATTTCACATGATTTGTATAGCGCTAAATTAAAATTTTATCCAAACAAAGCCAATAATTTTTTAAAAATGAAGTATATGTTTCATCCAGTTTATTTGGAATAATTCGTAGTCTAATAATTGCTTAATCTAAAAAACATATTCGAAAGGAGGATATATAAAACTCAGCTTGTGGAATTTAAATCGCTACATATGAAAATAAAGGTAAATGAATATGAAAATGATTTCATTTCTAATGGTACCATAAGTGAATGTGGAAAAAATAAAGGAGAAAAAATGTAAATAAACTATATAAGTAGTATGAATGAAAAGGAGAAGTATCTAGTGTTTAATATAAAAGAAAGAATGGGACAAATAAAGCTTAAAACGAAGTTGTCTATGGCATTTATCGGAATATTAATTATACCTAGTCTTATCGTAGGAGTATCATCCTATAATAAGGCAAAAACAGATCTTAATGAAACAATCCTACAATCAGCAAAAGATAATGTAAGTATTTTAGATAAGATTGTAGATGATGAATTAGAAAATAAACATACAGATGTAACTCATTTTGCAAAGGTACTCACACAAGGCGATTATAATCCTGAACAATTACAAAATGTACAGAGTAAATTTGATCAATATATACAGTTACATCCAGAGATAGAAACGATTTATACGGCATCCGGTAACAATCAATTTATTCATGCACCTGTTGGAAAAATACCAGAAGGGTTTAATCCGTTAGAAAGTAGTTGGTATAAGGATGCAGTAAAAGCAAATGGAGGGATTATTGTTTCATCTCCATATAAATCAAAGGCTACAGGAAATATGGTAATTGCAATTGCAAAGCAAAATGCAGATAAAAGTGGTGTCATTGGCGTAGATTTGAATATTAATGATATCGTAAAAACATCCAAAATGATAAAAATTGGAAAGCAAGGCTTTGTATCTATAGTCAGTCAAGATAAAACTATAGTTGTTCATCCATCACTGAAGCCTGGTGAGAAATTAGAGAAAACTTTAGCGGATGAACTGTACAAGAAAGAAGATGCAGTAATTACTTATAGCCTTAATGGTGAAGATCGAAACATAAGCTTTAAGACAAACAAAAAAACAGGATGGAAAATAGCTGGTGTAATGCCTACGAAAGAAATTGAAGAAGCTACCAATCCTATTTTTTATAAAACGCTCACTATAATAGGGGCTTCATTATTGTTAGGTGGAATTTTAATTTTCTTCATACTTAGATCAATTATTACTCCACTAAGACAATTAGTAATTTCAGCTCAAAGAATTAGTCAGGGAGATTTAACTGAGAAAATAGATATTCGTTCAAAGGATGAACTTGGTCAATTAGGTGGTAGTTTTAATACAATGGCAGAGTCGTTACGTAATATTATTACTCAAATTAATACATCTGCAGGACATGTAGCTGCTTCTTCTGAGGAACTAACTGCTAGCGTAGAGCAAGCAAGTGTTGCGACAGAACAAATTACAAAAGAAATGGAAGAAATCTCGAACAGTGCAGAGGTTCAAAATAATGAAGTTGAATCTGGAGCTAAATTAATTGGTGAGGTAACACGAAATATTCAATACATAGCTGATAATGCTTCTGAAGTATCGGATTCATCCATATACACAAAACAAAAAGCCAATGAGGGTGAACAATTAGTAGAACAAACTGTAACACAAATGCAGTCTATACATCACTCTGTTTCTCAATCTGATAATGTAATAAAATTACTAGATAAGAAATCGCAACAAATTGGAAGTATATTAGAAGCGATTCAAAATATTGCGGAACAAACAAATTTATTAGCATTGAATGCAGCAATTGAAGCAGCTAGAGCAGGAGAACAGGGAAGAGGCTTTGCAATTGTTGCTGATGAAGTTAGGAAGTTAGCAGAGCAATCATCCGAGTCTTCAATGGAAATTGGAAGTTTAATTAAGGAAATACAATCAGATGTACATGAGACTGTAAAAGCCATGAATGAAGTAGGTGTAGAAGTACAGTCGGGAATTCAGGTTGCGAATGATACAAAACAAAGTTTTTATGAGATTTCAAAATCCGCAAATGATATTGTGTCAAAAGTGCATGGTATGGTGGAACTATCAAATAAAATGACAACTGATGCAATGAAAGTCGATACATCAATTGATCAAATATCTATGGCTGTGAAAGAAAATTCTTCAAGCATGCAAACGATAGCAGGTTCATCTGAGGAACAACATGCTTCCATGGAAGAGATAAATTCTTCAGCGATACACTTAGCACAGATGGCAGAAGAACTTCAAGAGTTAATTGGTGGATTTAAGATATAAGTATAGATTCATAGAAAGTTTTTCTTTGAACTAAGCTTTTTTGACAGGAATAGATTTTTTCATAACTAGAACAAATAAATGAATAATTGCATATATTGTATTTTCGTTAAAGCAAGGCATTATTCTCTCATAAAAAGGAATCACTAGAACAATATGTGATTCCTTTGAGAAATGCTATTAAATCTAAGACTAATTTCTAATGGTCCCAGTATCTTTTATTTTGACGTGTGTCTTTACATTTATTTTAGCCTCTGCTAACGCTTGCAACCAATTTCCTTTTACTTTTTTCCATTCTTTATATTGAAAAGCTCTAGCATATAGGGATAATCCGATTGGATCAATTTTATTCTGCTGTATTTCATTCAACATATTTTGTAAATTCTTATTAATTTCTTTTTCAATAGCACTTTTTATATTATTTATATTTGTTTTATTATCATAGTGCCCCTTAATTAAATTCGCATTGGTTTTTTCTATTAAAGCTACATTAGCATATATATTGAAATTAAATATAAACTTTCCGTTTTGAAAATCAACATCTACTTTCCTTGTCGCGTTCTGTACGAAGATAGAAGTGTTTGTTTTTTTGTTGGACTTTTTAGGAGGAAGCGCAAGGTGTAGTATCATTCGGCCGTTACTTTTTGGCTTATTTATAAGATTGAAAAATTTAACATCTTTTTTAGGGATATGAGTTAAATATTTCCCTTTTCGATTTAAAAATGCAATTCCTACTGTGTCGATTTCATTCTTTGTTTTTTTGATAATTGGAACAGTTTGCGTCATTCCTTCTTCATTTTGTTCTCTCATTAATTGTTGAATTGTAGAAGAGACGGATTGGTTATTTTGAATTGAGGATTCGATTACACCATTTATATAAGATGAAAGTGATGGTTTACTAGGCTTATGAATTTTAAAAATTTCTTCTGTAGGTCCATCTACAAGTATTACTTTAGTATTAATGGTAGCGTAAGGATCACGGTATGATGAATCAAGCTCCTGCAACCAATTCTCTTCTTTTGCCAATTTTTTCCCGATTAAAATGATTTCAGCTTTGGAGGCTGTCATATAGCCCGTTAATTTCGTATCTATCTTACTGAATCCAGTATATACAGTTGATGCATGTGTCCAATGTTCTATAGTACTTTTTTGCTGTTTATGATGAAAGAGTGGTATGCTTGTTCCAACTTTTATGTCTCCATTAGGGGTTTTATCCAAGCCAATTAACAGGATTAATGAAACCTTCTCAAGAGGAATTCTCTGACTACAACCAATTATATATACACAACAAATTACAATCCATATCCATTTTCGAATCAAAGTTGCTTCCTCCTAATAATCCAAGTAAAAAGAATACTGTAAGAGAAAAATAAGATTGGTAATAGAATAAAGAAAACGACATTTAAGATATCCATAAGAGAATATATAAACAAATATTGATCCACATCGGGATTTAGGAAAATAAATATGCCAACTATAAATAACATAAAAGCAAGCAGCGCCCAATTGCGGGTGTTTTTTTGAAGTGAAATGGTCACAGATTCAAAACTGAAAAATAAATACGGATATATCGTAGTGGAAAATACAATTAAATAGTAAGCGATATATATAATTTCTAATCGTTCCATGAAAGAAAAACGAACCCCTTTTAATAGATGAAATACTGGCCAGATTACGTCTTTTATCCCCTCTGGACTAAAGTATATATAAGAAAGAATAGTCACATATAGATAGAAAAACATGGTTCCAGTATTCGCTATTAGTAGTCCTTTTATGGCTTTTTGTTTTTTTTGTAAGAACGGGTATATATAATATGCAATTTCTAAGCCAGCATAAGGAGTAATGGTTTCTTTTGTTGCCTTTACAATAGGGTATAATCCATCTTTAAAAATAGGTAGTAGGTGTAAAGGGGTGTAGTTAGTCTTTAGTGAAAAAAGAAGAAATAGTGGCATCCAAGTAGTGAAGAAGAAAACAAGCATAGAATAACTAGTAAGAGCCCTTAACCCACTCAGAGCTAAAATAATAAAAGGTAATAGTAATAATATGGTGATTTGATAAGCAGGAGTGGAGGGGAATATCCACACTTTTACAATATCAGTTGCCTTTAATAAAGTATTAAAGCCAGCAAAAAATAAATAAAAGGCATATAAAAGAAAAAGAATTGTCCCTATCCATTTCCCAAAGTATGTTTTTAAGATTTGTGAGAAATTTTTGTTAGGATTTTTTTGTAACATTAATATAATAAATATGCCTATTATAGAAGTAACTATCCATCCAAGAATGATTGAAAGCCAGCCATCTGTGCCAGCAGTAGTAGCAAGTGGGCTTGGCATAATTAACATACCTGATGCAAGTTGCAGTGAATGAATGAAAATAATAAATTCGAATAAAGTTATGTTTTGAAATTTAAGATTCCCCATGCGAACCA
The DNA here is from genome assembly GCF_001583695.1 of Bacillus wiedmannii. Classification (GTDB taxonomy): domain Bacteria; phylum Bacillota; class Bacilli; order Bacillales; family Bacillaceae_G; genus Bacillus_A; species Bacillus_A wiedmannii. The sequence continues at coordinate 7,134 of NZ_LOBC01000046.1, forward strand.
CCTTCTTTTTTCTTTTTTTGTTTCGGCTGTCCTGTACTCGAGCGGGTGGTAATCATAGAAATAGGAAATCTTACAAAAGAATCTTTTAACTCTTGGAGCCGAAATGGTGCGATTGGCAATCCGTATGGTGAACCATAGGAAGTTAGTGAAACAAAATGAGCAAATAAGAGCATTAATCCACTAACAATACCTACAATCCCATAAAAGTATGCCAATAACATCATTGGGAAACGAATAAGGCGTATAGAACTTGATAAATCATAATTAGAAACAATAAATGATGCAATGGCTGTAATAGATACGATAATAACCATAACGTTACTTACAAGACCAGCTTGAACAGCTGCCTGTCCAATTACAATCCCTCCAACAATTCCTATGGTTTGTCCAATGGGTTGTGGTAAACGAATACCAGCTTCACGTAGCATTTCTAGTGTAATTTCCATTATAAAAGCTTCCAATAAGGGAGAGAAAGGGACTTTGACTCTAGATGTTGCAATAGAAGTGTATAAATCTATAGGAATGATTTCAAAGTGAAAAGAGACTATAGCAATATAAAATGCGGGTAAAAAAATAGCAATAATAAATCCTGCAAATCGTAATAAACGAAAAAATGATGCAATGAGCCAATGAATATTATAGTCATCTGGAGTTTGAAAAAATCCAATTAAATTCATTGGAACAACCATTGCACCAGGGGATCTATCCATTAACACTGCTACTTTTCCATCAAGTATATGATTTGCAATGGCGTCTGGGCGTTCGCTTAAATAAGCCTGTGGAAAAGGAGTCCAATTTTGATCTTTTGTATAATTAGATAGTTCCCCAATACTCAATACCGCATCTGTTTTAATTTTACAGATTCTAGTTTCTATTTCTTGGACTACATCTGCGTTTGCTACATCCCCTAAGTAAATTAAATAGACTAAAGAAGTAGCGCGTTCGCCAATTGTCATTTTTTTAATTTTCAATTCAGTAGAAGGAATATATCGACGAATTAAGCCTATGTTTTTTGTGGCATTCTCAATAAACCCATCATGTGAGCCTTTAATAGTAACTTCTGAAATGGGTTCTTGAATCGCTCTTTCTGCCCAGCCTTTTGTATTTATTAGAAGGGACCTCTTTTCTCCTTCCATAAACAGTACACATTGTCCCTCAAGTAATCCTTCTTTAATTTCATTCCACGTATATACTATTTTGGTATGAGTAGCAATAATATTAGAATTAAATATTTGACTGTCTTCATTCACTTCTTGTAATAATGGTGTAACAACATTTCCTTTTAATGCAACACCATCTGTAAGGCCTTCAAAATAATATAGTAAAATATTCGTGTTTGTTTTTAATTGCAAAGAATGTTCAATCAAATCTGCACTAATATCAAAGATATTATCTAGTGTATTTTTAAGTTGTTTTAAGTTACTTGTTTGGATCTTTTCAATGTTTTTATCTGTCTTAGTTTCTAAGGTCTCTTCAATTAAGGACAAAATTGACACCTCTTTAATTTATAACGATTAGTTGTAGTTATTATTTTTATATGATTGAATTTTATTCACTAATTTAAACGAATTGGAGATAAGGATTAATAAATTTGATGTGCTATATTATTAATTCAATAATTGAGAGCAAAAAGTAGATGTAATTTGTGTGGCAATCTAAGTATCAAGATAAAATTGAAATTTGAATAATTATAATAAAAAAGAACCCTTGATAGGTTCTTTTTTTAGTTGGTAAATATGTTGTCAACAATAGATGGCGATAAAGGTATTAATTTAGATGTCTTTATGTTACTCAGCTGAATTTTGTAGGAAGAATTATTTTTTCATACCTCAATGCTCAATAAAAAAGGACATTTCATTTATTTGGGTGTTCTAGTGTATTTGAATTTTGCGTGCTAATAAATTTTGTTTAGGGACAAAATGAGTTTTCTTAATTATCAGAAAAATAAGCGCAACAAAATTCTTATTGGTTATTTTGGTAAGTATCAAATATTTCTTTGGCCTTATTTTCTTGATAGTACCGTACGTTTATATGTTTCTAAGGGAAAGAAATATTTTCATTTTTATTACCATCTATTGTTTGATTAAGATGTTAACATGAAATTGAAGCGTTTACAACTAGAAAATAAAGAAAAAATATTAAAATACGACTTTTTTCGACAGACAT
>NZ_LOBC01000047.1 GCF_001583695.1 Bacillus wiedmannii
CCCTTATTGTATGTATGCTATATTCTTATTCGCCTTTTTCTAACAGTAGAACCACGAATCTTGGCGAAGACCTTTGTTTTTGCCCTGTCCTGGGGTCCGTCCTCGCTTTTTATTCCACGGTTCCCTTGACCACGAGCCTCCGAACCCTCAAACTCCCAAAGCTAACCCCAGCGGGCAAAAACCGCCCTTCTGGGGCCACCCCTGGCGAGTTTGCATGAGGGTTCCCCTCATCGTCAAGGAACTTTCGCGGCATAAACGCCAGGACTCAGCCATTCCACAAGCACGGCAACTACAATTCCTTTTAAATACATTTTTATTTATTGCTAACAATAAATAAAAAGCTAATTTTCATAGAAAATTAGCTTTTTAACTTTAAAATTCACATAAAAATTACATCTATAATTTCACTTACCGCATTTTAAAACTTCTCACTAAAAAACAGAACATTAAAGTGTATTATATTTTTTCACTTGTAACGGGATAGTTACAACATATAAATCTACAGCATAATAAATAATCCAAATCCCTTTACCCTCAACATCAAGTTTTGATTGAAAAAACTGTTCTGAAATTTTTCTTTTCCCCCATTTTTTAGGGAACCATTGAAATACTTTAGGGACATTATATTTTTTATTAGACCATACCTTTAATCTCCACAGAGCTAAAATAACTGTAATAAGAATAATAAGACTAATAAAATCGGAATACGAAGCTTTTAAAAACATATATCCTCTACCTTTTCATTTTCATTAGATTTGAATTCCCCTATCACATAGGTAATATCATTTCTTATTAAATTTACTGTGTACCAGTTCAAAAAATTTATTTGCACCAAATGAAATTGCGCCAATAATAAGAACACCAATAATAAAATAAATCTTTTTAAATAAATTGTAAGGAGATAAAATAGCAACCACAAGAAGTATTATAATTGCAACGAATGTGACTAATTTCCCAACTTTAAATGCTTGCATATCAACTTTCCTCCTCCTTTGGTTTTTCAAATTTGATAAATCCTTCAAAACCAAAGTATCCCCTTATTCTATAACGCCAGAACTCAGCAAATCACTTCCAAAATTGATACCATTTCTTTTCATTATTTGCTGCAACCATCTGCTTTACTTCTTGAAGTTCTCTCATAACAGTCATAACCGCTTTATCCCGATCAGTAACCTGTTGTTTTTCTATATTATTAGAATGAGTTAATAACTTTTGTTGAGATTCCAATACGCTTGTTAATTTAGCTATTTGCTCATTTTGATTCTGTAATTGTTTTTGTTGTAATTCTACTGTATCTTTTAATTCTCTCAATACTTCTTTTAAACCATCTGATTCAGGAGTTATAACAGTTATATCTGTATTATTAACTGTTAATCCTTCTTCTTTTAAAAGTAATTTGCAAGCATCTTCCAATGTAACTTGTGGCATACTTTTTAACTCTACTAATCTTTGTAATAACCTAAGATCATAATCATTAAAAATAATTCGTTCTCGTTCATCTCTTTTAAAGGCATAACAGTTATAACTCTCAATTAGTAAGTAATATTTTTTAACCGTAGAAGGTGATATTTTTAATCTTTTTGCAACCTGGGATACATTTTCATAAATAATAGGTGTCATAATAGTCATAACCTCCTTTTCAATATTTCAAATTCGTTATAACAGTTATAACTCCTTTATCTTAACACTTCACATGAAATTAAGTTAAATCAATCCTAATTCTTTATGCACAGTATCCATTAGATCTTGTACTTACGAAATAGGTAGTTTTAATTTCTTTTTCTTCTTTAATACTCACTTTACTTAAATCAATCAATAAAAAACATACAAATAAATTAACATTTTGTTTTTTAATATAATAATTTCCGACCAAAAAATAAACTACTCTATAAAATTGGTAATTCTGAATCAAAAAAGAGAGAAGAGCATAAGGGGTTTTTGGGCCCAACTAGGGGTTGGGACTAGGCGGAGCCTAGCTTAAACGTGGGTACACGAAAATTCCCAGGATGTCCACTCACTGACGACACAAAACTCACCAAATGTCCCCATTGTGTCCCTAGATGTAGACTCAGTGAGTACACAAAGTCCCTTTGATGTCTCCATATGAGTACTCACTAACGACATGATATTTTTAATAAATTGCAATCAAACATTACTTTAAAATACTAAAAGAAAACAATTAACATTAATTAAATATAAATATGTAATCTAGAAACAAATAACACCAAAATACAAAGTGCTATTTAAACGCTCCAGAATCCTTTTTAAAAGATATAAATCTAAAACAATACTATTTGTCGTTAAAACGAAAATAAACGCTTAAAAAGCAAAATAAGCAGGTTTAAAAGAAGGTTTTCCTTTGCTTTTGGGGGTGAGGCTGGTTCGTCGTGTGGGGACGAGCCCCCACGTATTACGTATCTATTGATGTGGTAAGTGAAATTATTAAGCGAAGGCACTAGCGGTTCGGCTCGTATAATAGCAAATTCAAGCCGATGATCATAATAGTTGCTTTTGGATGTATCGGCTTGGTGATATCCAAACTCGAGCCGAAAAAAGTTCCGCAAGGATGGAGCAAAGCGTAAAGGGTGGAGATTTTCTGCAGCAAAGCGAAAGAAAATACGACCCGTTCCTTGCGGAACTTTTAGCCCTTTATATAGAGAGTGAGAAGGGACAAGCATACAAAAGTAGAAAAAAAACAGTAATACCAAGGGTTTCAAGATTTTTCATAGTTATCGAATTCGATAACTTTAGTTATCGAATTCGATAACTATGAAAGTTACAAAAAAACCTGTATGAATTTCATACAGGTTACACTAATTTTATAGGTAAATTTCTCAATTCTTTTGGTTTTCTTATAAACATAGTTTGTAATGTTTGATTAATATTGTCTCGATCTCCACAAAGAATCACATTAGGATTTATGTACAGTGCATACATTCTAGCATTAATTCCATCTCTACCCGATTCAAAACGTCCAATTAGACCCTTTTCAATTAATTGTTTTATTAATCTACTAACTGTATTTTTACTAGAACCTATTTTTTCTGCTATTTCAGTTTGAGTCATAGGTAATTGCTCTTTTGCATTAATATCATGAACAATACAATTAGATCGAAACCCTATGAAACCAATAATTTTGTTTAAAAACATAATTTCTTCGTTTTTTAAATAATTATTCTGAATAAGATATAACCAATTCTCTTGAATAATTTGAGCGAATTTAGCTTTATTCTTCACTTTCCGTTCTGGTACTAGCTTCATACCATGAGAATTAGCTTTTGCTTGAAGTTCATTTGCTAAATACATCTCTTCTTCTGACAAGATCTTCGAATCCTCGATATCTCTCAATCTTGCATTTTTTTCAGCTTGTTTTAAATTGATAGTATTTGTCATAACTTTTCTCCTTGTTCCTAGTATTTACAACTAGTACGGAGACTTTTTTTATGCTATTATGTAATTAGAATTTTATAAGAATAAAAAAGCCTCTTATGTATAGTTGTAGCGTCGCAACTCAATTATATCATGATTGGCTTTTTTTGTTATAACTAATAAAAAAAGAGTCCTAAAACAATAGGGACTCTTTTTCTATTATCATCGAGATAACGTCAGGAAAATGAATTTTCCAATTACAAATTCATAGCAATAATTAAAAGAATAGAAAATTTTAAAAGAAAAAAGGGGAAAGGCAAGCTATGGGTTTACCATGGTAACCCCCAAAAACCTCGTTTTTGTCTTGCTAGTAGATTTCCTAGTACCTTTACCATTTTTGTCCTTGAAATTTCATTTCTTCGTACTAAAACGGTTGTCGCTCCGCTCGATTTTTATATCTTTATGAAAGTAAACCTTTGAATAAAGGTTTACTTTCATTTTTCACTTTATAAAAATATCGAAAAACTCAAAAGAGCAATAATTCCTGAAACCAACGCAACCGCTACAACAATCAACGTTTTTTGAATGATATATTTTTTCTTATCTCGCTTGTCTCTTTCCGCATTCACATCTTTATTTTCCATGAAAGCAACAATTTCAGCATATGTTTTTATATTTTCACGTTTCTTGATTATGTCAATTTTTATAGCAGCTGTCATAGCAATTACCCAGAAAACAAATGGAATAATTAAGCCTAAACTACCAAAATATTTAATTGCTAATCCTATTGATCCTACAGCTAAAATCAAAAATATAGCCATTACCTGACCCAACTTATTAAATTTAACTTGCTGAAGATTATTTTTCATCATTTCTACGTCCCCTTTAACTAAGTCATCTAGAGAAACACCGAAAAGAACACTTAGAAGCAATAAATTGTGAATATCAGGATAACTTCTTTCATTTTCCCAATTTGAAATGGTTTGACGAGAAACATAAATTTTTTCAGCTAAATCTTCTTGAGAAAACCCTTCCCTATCTCGATATTTTTTAATTTGTTTACTAAGATTCATTTCGCTCGCTCCTTCTACATCAAAAATAGTTCAAGGTGATTTGTTTATGGTAGCAAATATCTTTATAAAAACTGATTTTAATATGTCAAAAAGCTTTATACATTGTTTAAATCCTTTATTTATCAACGATGGTTAAGATCTTAATCCTCAACAAAATAAAACAAATCTTAACTAAATTATCATCTATATTCAATTGATACAATATTATCAAAAAAATAAAAAAGAATCCTATAAACATAGGACTCTTTTTTTCTCTATTCAAAAGTTTACTTTTGAATAGAAGTTTACTTTCAATTTCACTAGAAAAAAACAAAAGATGACATTGAATAAGTCATCTTTTGGCTTCAAAACATCTATAAAAATTTTATTATTTTTCCTAATTTTCTACTTTTTCTGTTTTAGAACTTAATCCACTTTTAAATCCATCCAAAAAATCACAACCACCTAATGAAAAAACAAATACACATAATAGACCTATCATAATACCTTTTTTGTAGTTCACCCTATAACATCCTCCATAAACACAACTTAATATTGTAATTATAATATGTAAATTAGGAATATCTATAAAAACAATCTTAAATTTACCTTAAATAGTTAGACTGTTGTTATCATTTATGAAAGTAAACTTTTAAATATTAGTTTACATTCATTTCCTTGATTTTATTGAATTTATTTCATTTTACCCATTCCCTCTAAAATCACCAACAAAAGTATACATCCAAAACACTACAAATAAAGAGGTTAGAGTATCCATGATTAAAAAAAAAGCTAGATCTATACTAGCTTTTTCTTTTAATTCCCATTAACTGTAGTAAAAAGTTATACTCTATCATTTTTTTATATTAGATCTCAATTCTTTAAATGTTTCAATTAATTTTTCCCCGAAAATATAAATAGTTTTTTCCCAAGGATGTCCTAAATAACCCCATTTAAAGTCTTTTTGCAAAAAGAAATAATAATCTCCATTCGGAAAAAATGGGATTTTCCATTGATGATCATCTTTGTTTAGATTTAAATTTAAACTAGGATTCATCCAGTAGCCAGCATGCTGCCAATCTAAAGCATATATATATTCATGTTCCTTGGTACATAGAATAAGAGCTGCCAATAATATATGATCAAAAATATTATAATCGTCATCAGTCCATTTTCCTTCAAAACAATTAGATAAATCATAAGTAATATACGGACAAGAAAATTCAAATGATTGGTCACCATCTATATTAGGATTAAAACAAAATTCATCTTCAAATCTATCCCAAACCTCCTCATACTCTTCCCTATTTAACAAAATCCATTTATTCAAAATCATTACCTACTTTCTAATACAATCACATAATTAAAAATAACATGGTGAAACTGTTTATTCTATTCGCACCTAGTTAAACATAACCCCACTTATCAGTAGTCAATCTATCTAGAAACCTAAAAAAGTCCCTTTAGAAGATCTAAAGGGACTTCTTATTCATATAATTCTACCTATCGATAATTAAAAAAGTAAGATTGACTAAATCTAATTTTTCTTGTTTTATTTAATAAATTGTTTAGGCATTTCTTTAATGTGATTGTCATCATCACGCCAATCATAGGTTTCTTTCTTTGAAATGTCTAAAGTTTGATCTCCAATTCTAACACTATCCTTATTTACCCATTCAATATATGGATCTGCATCTGGATAATTCCAATATATATTTTCCGCTGAATCCGTATTAAGATTAACTAACTCACCCCTAACAGCATCGGCACTTAATGATCCTGCATTATGAAAATAAGTTTTTATGAGGTATTTTCCATCTGGGGATTTCACTGTTTGAATTAATTCACCTTTTGGAACACCTTGCAAACTAAAAAATTTCCAATATCCGAACCCAATTATAATTACTAACATAGAAAATATAATTATTAATGCTTTTCCTTTTGTTTTTTTTATTTTACCCTTTGTATTTACATCATCCATTCTTTCAACTCCACCCTATAGAATATAAACCATATTGTACCATTTGATAAAAGGTGCAATATATCAAAAAATACATATTCTACCTTTTGATTATTATCGGTAGCAAATATTTACTAGAATCCTTGTTTTTATGGGGTTCTTTTTTCTTTTTTAGTAAAATTAATATACATGATTTTATACATTGTTGATATAGCGGGGATCCTTTGGATCCCCGCTATTCTTTTTTTGCATAAAATCTTGTATAACATTCCCATAAAAATCAATGACGGGATTTGTCATTGGTCTTTATTTGTATTTTATAGGTAAGAAGCCAAAATCAGTCACATGGCATCATCATCAAGAGACTGGTAAAATGCAACTTGTTGATTACTATGAACATCAGGGTTGCGGGTCATACAGGTGGTAGAGCAATTTGGGGTGGTGGAGATGACCGTAGAACAGGTAAACTGAAGAAAATTATTTTGGAGATGATAAAATGAGCCGAGTAACTTGGCTATTTACGGATGGAGCGATAGATGAGCAAGTAATTATTGCTGTGGAGAATTCATTTGGTGTCAGATTTCCAGATGATTACCGTGAATGCATTAAAAAAAATAACGGTGGTTATCCTGAGCCTGATATTTATGATATTAATGATGATGAGGGTGGAGCAGTCTTTGATTGTCTATTAAGTTTTACAAGCAAAGATGCAAATATAGAAGTTGTTTATGAATTAACTTCACTTCCGGAAGGTATTATTCCATTTGCAAGAGACCCATTTGGGGGACTGATTTGTTTTAATTACTGTGATACTAAAGATTCTCCGTCAGTAGTTTTCTATGATCAGGAATCAGTGAATGAGGATAAAATTAAATTAATATGCGACTCTTTTTCTGAATTGATTGAGAGATTATACTCTGATTGAGCAAAACAAAATGAACAGGAAAGAAGGTTAATTGTATGAGGAATTTAGATTTTGAATATACTTTTACCTCTATTGGCATTGAAGATATCGAAGATTTCGAAAATAAGTATGGTATATTGTTCCCTGATGATTATAAACAATTTTTGCTGTCTAAAAATGGAGGGAAAACTGAGCAACGAAGATTTAAAACTAATGATACAACTAAGAAAGGCGTAATAACATCGTCTGTTTCAATGTTTTTTCCTCTATCAATAGAAAATGAAATAAATCTAGAAGAGAAATTAAGAAGTTATAATTTGGTGCAAGTGGTACCAAGTAATTTGCTTCCAATTGGAATTGACCCAGCGGGGAGTTTGATTTGTTTATCAATTGATGGGAAAGATAGAGATAGTGTATATCATTGTGATATGGATTACTTTGAAGAAGATAACGAGTTAAGAGAGGAATACATCCGACTAATTTCTAAAAGTTTCTCTGAATTTGTGGATAATTTATATATTCCTGAAAACTAATGATAGGATTTTATTGATTCGAATTAGTTAATAGTTGGTTAATCTCTTTAATTTAAACGGGGCTTTCTTTATGGTCTAACGACCCAGAGAAAGCCTCTTCTTTTCCCCGAATTATTTAAAAGTACAACATAGGGGACGGGTGAAGTTCCTAAAGTTAATCCGAAAATTAAAGTGAATTTTAAGACTGGTTATGATAAGCATTTAATTGAAGTAGAAGGTTTTAAAGCAAAACCGACTATAGATATAAAAGGTGGACACAACCTTGAAAACTTTGAATAGTACATTTTAGACAACTTCGGTGATCCGATAAAGAATATTAATCAAGGTGTAACAAAAACGCCACACCCGGATATTTTAGGTATTTATGAAGTTAAAATACAAGCTCCCTGTTTATGACGGAATGAGCACGGCTAACGGTGAAAAAAGGAATATCAGAATGTTCCAATCATAATATCACTAAGCATAATGGGGGAAAAACAAAAGGACATTGGGCAGACGCTCCACGACATTAAATAAATTAAAGGGTGAAATATTATGAAAATTAATAAAGAAAGTATAATTTATCCGTTACCATCTGATAGTTTAATATTAAGGAAAGAAGAATTTTGGAGAGTTCAACTACCGATAGATTATAAGAATTTCATAAAAGTTAATAATGGTGGTTCCCCAGAAAAGAAATCTTTTGTGTGTAATAACCATAGCTATGCAGTTATTAGGTTTTTATGTATTCTTGAAGCCCCAAAAAATATTGAAATAGGTATGTTTGATATTGATGTAACATGGACTCAGCTAGATGAGAGACTTACGGATGATGGAGATTTACTGGGAGTAGCTTTATTACCAATTGCTGTATTATTTGCCGGTGATTTTTTATGTTTAGATTTTAGAAAATCAAGAAATAACCCTAAAGTTTGTGTGTGGGATCATGAAAATTCTGCTGAACTTGAACCAGTAAGTTATCATGTTGCAGATACCATCGATGAATTTATGGGTATGCTTCACTAATACATCATATCGCATATATAGTAACAACAGCATTAAAATATTATTAACATCTTTATAGCAAGGGAATGCTTGTAGACTGATCTATACTGCATTCCCTTATTGTATGTATGCTATATTCTTATTCGCCTTTTTCTAACAGTAGAACCACGAATCTTGGCGAAGACCTTTGTTTTTGCCCTGTCCTGGGGTC
>NZ_LOBC01000048.1 GCF_001583695.1 Bacillus wiedmannii
GGTAGTTGGGACCTTGTCCCTGTGAGAGTAGGACGTCGCCAAGCAACTTTAAGACGAGTCAGAATGACTCGTCTTTTTTGTATGCTTTCATACCTCTGTTAATTGCCTGCTTAACTCCTTCTAAATAGGCGAATCCATGCCTTTTATCTGGTTCTAAGTAAGTACCTTCTGCCCATTCATTCCACGCATTAATAAATAAAAACTCGCTGTTGTAAAGAGAATAGGTACGCTGGATTTGTTTGCTTAAATATATCGTGAACTTCCTAGGGGTAGAACCTAGGAAGATGCTGCTATTTAAGTCTTTGCGGCGTGCTGTATTGTCCCAGTCAACAAAGGCACCAGGAAATGTTTTTTTCTCTGGAGGAGATCGTTTTAGTATATACATCCACACTTTATCATAATCCCAAGCGTTTATTTGTTTACCAGACTCATATATTGTCTTATTTATGTCTGAAGAGCTATCATGAGCAATTGTATAAAAAGGCTCGAATTCAATGCTAGCATCAAATCCATTTATATTAGGAAGTGGAAAGCTGTTTAATGTTTCTGCAAAGTATATACCTTTCAAACCATTTTCTTGTGCGAGTGTATTCCAATAATGAAGCATTTGTTCACAATGAGGGATATGCCCGGGACGATAAATAATGAATAGTGGTTTATCGTCTATACGGATATATCTCTCATCTTGGAAAGCTTGCAATAAATACTCAAAGTGTTCTTTCCAATCCGATAATTCTCCATAATTTTGAGGCATTAATATGTGACTATCAAGACCATCCCAAGTTTTCGTCCACGGTTCATTTGCCCAAGAAAGGCAAAATGGAAAATCTGGTTCGCCCGTCTTAAGTACCTCATTAAAGGGTGCCTCCAATAACCTCTTCCCTTTAAACCAGTAATGGTAATAACAAAAACCATATATGCCATGAGCTTTGGCGATTTCTGCTTGCCATTTTCTTACGGATGGGGTGGTTAAGTCATAATAAAAATCTTGATAAGGTTCTCTAGGTTGGTAATGTCCTGAAAATAAAGGTCGTGCACTTTTAGTATTTGTCCATTCAGTAAACCCTTTCCCCCACCATCGGTCATTTTCTTTTATTTGATGAAACTGTGGTAAGTAAAAAGCGATTATTTTCAAGATATATCCCCCTTATGTTGTTCGTAGTTCAAGTGGTGGGAAGTTACTTTTGATTTTTCGAATCTAGTTAAAGTATGAGATATGTTATTTACTTACTGTGTTTATGCTGCATAATGAATTCTTTTGTACAGTTTGCTTGATATGGAAATCTTTGATGATTTAATATATACGGCTGAGATACAAAATGATCTTCATTATACAATGAGCGAAAAGAGTTAATCTTTTTGGAGAACAAATAGAGCTTGGGGTAACCGGTTTGTATCATCAAAAAAATCCCGTAGCTTTAAATACTTCTCATAGTGATTTTTAATATAAGTTCTAGGTATAACGGTTTCTCCATAGAAGCTACTATTTCTAACGTCTCCAGCTCCCGTAGGGCTGTGGACAAAATTGCCGCTTTCATAATCCGAGATAGCACGATTTATATCTGGAAACGCTTGAGATAAAGTTTTATGCCACCCGGTTTGAATTAATTCAGGGTGTTCCTTGAATTGTTGGCAGAAATCGAGAAAATAGCGTGCTTGTGTTGTGGCGATGAAGATGCCACCTGGACGAAGAATTCTTGAAAATTCCTTTATCCAATTTTCTGCTGTTTCTTCGGATAAATGTGAGAATACAGAATAAGCGAATATGATATCTAATGAATTGTCATTAATAAATTCTACAGGAGGTTGTGGGGGAGCTACTTTATACCTACCTCTTCCTAACGTTTCGTTGCAAAGGTTAATCATTGCAGGATCTACATCAATACCAAGTAAATTTTTATGGCGAACATCTTTGAAAAAGAAACGTATAATTCTTCCCCATCCGCAACCAAAATCTAAAATTTTACGTTCGTTATTCAAGGGAACACCTAAGTTTTGGGCATATGTTTTGACATGGCTATAAAACAAATATGCTTCATAAAGAGCATGTTCATAGGAAGCACCTACAAACTGTTGTTGAATTTCTTCAGGGGGGAACATAGGTACTGGGATGCCGTTTATCTTTGTTTGTGAGCAACTTTGTATAAATAGATTTAGAAGTTCAACATCAGAAAGCGGGCTAACAAGGTTATCAAAATCATTTCCTAACTTGAAGTTATTCATTTGTTAACCTCCAAATTATATAGTACCTAAAAATTATTTTCGTGTTTTTTACTAATAAAAACGTGTAGAAATTCAGCATCTAACCCCAGTGATCTATCCTTTTGTAAATAAACAATGGTATACATATTTGCATGTGTATAAATATATTCAATCATATCTTGACCCCAATCAAATGTTACTAAAGACCCGTTCTCATCAATAGGATTACCATGATAAATTGGCTCCGCAATATATTCGATTCCTTCTTTATTGATTCTTGCTCTTTGTAAAGTCTTTGTGAGTGTATGATACCAAGGGACAGTAAACACATGAGCACCGCCAGGCTTTAATACACGCTCTATTTCTTTAAGGGCTTTGTTTGGCTCCATTACATGTTCAAAGACATCTTGAGTAATGAACAAATCAAAAGATTCATTTTGGAAAGTCATATCTTCTAAGTTCTCACATCTAATTCCTTGAAAGTATTGGCCGAGAGGATAGTTTTTAAAGTATTGAGAATAAGTATAGTTTTTGCAGTTTTTTATAAGTAGCTGAGTTGTAATTCCCCCAGGAGAGGATTCGTGGATATGATAGGAACCCCATTTAGGAAAAAATGTATTTAAAACATGGATTATAGCTCGCTGCCTTGGTATAGAGTGGCATGTAGAACATAAGTAATGATCTCTAAGCCAATCATTCTGCTCTATAAATGTAGTTTCCTTCTCACAAATAACGCAATATCCATTATTGTGCTTCAAATTACCTTCCACATGACATCACTCCTGTGTAAAAAAATGCATATGACACACACGTCAACAATCAGTGAAATCAAAGAGAGTGGGTGGAAATTAGGGAACCCATAAAAGTGAGATTGGTAGAATGGAATAATTAGCGGGAGAGAACCCCTCGCTAATTAAAGTTTCACTTTATGCTATGCGATACATCCGCTTTTATTCATTGAAGAATGTATCGACTTAGAATATCCCTTTTGTGTACGGATACATTTCAAAGTCTTGTGCATATATTTCTGTAACTAACGCCATTGTTTCTTCATCATAAAAGCTTTCATATGTTGGAAAGCGAGGGAAGTTGGCATCTGTAATGCTGAGTTCTGCATAGCTTCCTGTATAAAGCATCTTATGAGCCCGATGATGATCTGAATTTGTAAGAAGCGCTAAATTGGATTTAATCAAATCGTACGTGTGTTCTATCTTGGTGATTTGTGTATTAAAATCTTCTAAAGGAATATAGTATTGGATAAAATTTTCTTCACCTGGAACGTATTGCTGACTAAAATGTATGTCCATTGCTAGGGAATTTGAACCCAATGCTCGAATGTAATATAAAAATTGTTTAAATGATACTCCACGGTTACTATATTTGTCATTATACAAATAGTGGCGGATATTTTCCCATTGAGGGCTAGCATATGGATTGTCAGCAAGTAATAAAAATGAGCTGACGGCCCTTTTGTAGGGATTCCGTACAAGTTTACAAACATCTTTATTTGCTGTTAGAAGCCCATTTTGTAACTCTGGTATGTAGTTAGTGTTGTTTTTATACACCCAGAATTCATAGTAATGAATAAAGTCATGGTATTTCTTTGCTTCATTAAACAATCCAATTTGAAAAAAGAACCAATTAGCTAAGGCGGTACATCCGCTTCTATGGCTCCAGAATAGTATAAGTGGAAAGTCTTTATGGAAATGTGGGATTCGATCTTTATGTAGGATTACATGATTTAAAAGCTCTTGATTTACACTCTTCATACATGTAGTCCTCCTTTTTGAAATTTTTATTTATGGAGAAGGGAAGTTTTTACTAATCCAATATATTCATGGGAATGAGTAAATAGTATGAGTGTTTTTTGCGGTCAGCTTAAATAAGATAGAGATTCTAAAAGGAAAATATAAAATAAAGATAATGAAAATTTATAAGGGGCATACAATTATAAGAGAATGAATAATAGAGGTGACCAAGTTCATTTAGTTGCATTTCTAGGTGTGATAAGCAAAAATCTTATTACTAGAGAGGATATTATGAGGAAGAATAATTATTTAATAGTAGGTGGAAATAGTTTCATTGGTATTAACCTCGCATTAGGTTTATTGAAACAAGGTCAAAATGTAAAAGTATTTTCCAGACATATAAATAATTTTCCTCAAAATATTATAAGTGATGTTGAATTTATTAAAGGTGATTTAGCAAATGTTGAAGATATATATATAGCTTTAGTGAATGTGGATGTTATTATTTATTTAGCTGCAACGTCTAATGTAGCAACTTCAATTGAAGATGTTTTCGGAGATATAAACAGTAGCTTTTTTTTTCTTAACTTCATGGAAAGTGTTAAAAATTTCCCTGTTAAAAAAATTGTATTAGCATCTTCTGGAGGCACGGTTTACGGTGAACCGGAATATTTACCTATTGATGAGGAACATCCATTAAAACCACTTTCTCCTTATGGAATAACAAAAGTGTCGCTTGAAAATTATTTGTACTTTTATAAGAAAAAATACGGAATTGACTATGTTGTATGTAGATATTCTAATCCATATGGAAAATATCAAAATCCTTTAAAGAAAGTTGGGGCAATAAATTGTTTTTTGTATCAGCATCTCAGTAATGAAAAGATTAATATATATGGGAATCCACAAGAGATTATTCGAGATTATATTTATATCGATGATTTAGTTGAAATCACTATACAACTATCACAATTAAATTGTTTGAAATCTTGTGTGTATAACATAGGGAGCGGCAAGGGTCTCTCTTTAAAACGAATTATAGTAGAATTGGAGAAATTAACGGAAAGAAAAGTGGACTTTACCTGCTATAAACAAAGGCAAGAAAATGTTCAAAAAATCATTTTAAATATAGATAGAGTAAGACGAGAATGTAATTGGGAACCGAAAATAGATTTCAAAAGTGGAATTAGATTAAATAAGCTATGGATTGAAGAGTTCTTATATAGTAAAAAATAATAAGCCATGCCCTACTTTTGTATCAGTAGAGCGTGGTTTATTATTTTATTTCTTTTTTTATTACCCAAAGGTCTTGATGTTCCCACCAAAAACCTTCAGTGTATTTTTTGATGACAGGGTTATAGGGTAATAATTTAATTTTGTCACATACGTAAGAGGGACTAACGATCGTTTGCCCGTATTGATGAACATCTAAATCTAATTGTTCACTAGAAGGGAGAAACCAATAACCCTGTTTATTTAAATCTGGAAAGCTGAAGTACTTTGTACTTTGATAACCATGAGTTGTGAAAATGAGTAAGCCTTCAGGAGAAACAGCATTATACAATGTTTGAAGCCAACGAAACCAAGTTGTATCAGGCATATGAGAAAAAAAGGATAGACAAAAGACGATATCATACGTAGACGAGGCCAATTTTACTTGTTCAGGTTCAGGGTGAGATAAGATAGAAGAAGTATTTAATGCGTTTTCAATAAAAGTAATAGCCTCTTCATGTATATCACAGGTAGTTATACTTAAGTTCGTTTGTAGGTTTAATAAATGACGTGTTACGCAGCCATATCCGGATGCGAATTCTAATAATTTTATTGGAGTGTCTATAGGAGGATAAAAGGAAGTAATTAAATCTAAGAGTGTTTCTGCGGATTTTCTCCCATCTTGAAAATAATAATCTATCGCTTCTTTTTTAGATGGGAAGACTGGATTAGTGACAAGGAATTGAAAGATATGATCCTCTGGATGGATACTTGCATTTACATTGTAGTTGTGTGCAATTTGAGAAAGCAAATCTTTATTTACTTCTATAAATTCTTTCAATGATTAACCCCCCTTAAATGATAGTAACGTCTTACAAGAGATACTGATGGCGAAGAAAATATATCATTCAATCTTCAAATATGCTTTAAGATACTTTCTATATGTGTACATTTTCTTTTTTGAAATGTCGTCGATAGTAAAGGTTTCTTTAATGAAATTCTGCATTTGTACAACTTCACTGTAATGGGAATATGAATCTTCTGTTCTCGTTACGCTATTTGTATGTCGTCTATGATAGTTTATCGGTTTTGGATTGAAATAAATGTTACCCTCTTTAAGAATAGAAACATAGAAAAACCAATCACCAGCTACTTTAAACTTTTCTAATTGTTTTGCTGTTGTTTTCATGTCTATGTTTTTAAAAACTACACTTGAGGCATTAGGTATCGTGTTTTTGATAAGTAACGTATCTTGTATTTCATCTATCCCTTTTCGGAAATAAGGACGCTGCCATTTTTCTTTATCAATATCATTTGTGTAATCCAAATAATGATTGGCCAGGATATTTCCCTGTTCATCTATTTGTTTTGATTGTGTGTAGCTTAAGGTAACATTATTATTTATATGAAACCCTTGTATTACTTCTTCTAAAAATGTCTGATCACATAAGTCATCAGCCTCTGCAATCCAAATATAATCACCGGTTGCTGCAGAGACGCCTTTTATCCATTGTTTAAATACAGAACCAGAGTTTGTATCATTAATAATCTGCTGAACTTTTAGGTGAGGCTTATTTTCGTTTGAGAGCAGCTGTTCAAATATAGATACGCTATTGTCAGTAGAGGCATCGTCTAGGAAAATTAGTTCGTAAAGGGGATAGGTTTGGTTTAATATGGATTTAACTCGGTCAGGTAAGTATTTTTCGTAATTATAGTTTGGTATGATTACGCTTATTTTTTTGTAATTATGATCAAGTAGGTTTAACAGTTGATAAATGTAATGAAGAAAGTTGAAATCTTTTTCAATAAGCTCTTGGCCAAAGCGTCCTTTTTGTAATCGTAAGTCTTCATCTCCAATAAATTCATATATTCTTTCCAGCACCTGCGGTAAATTTAAAAAGTCTACTAAGGCGCCAGTTTGTTCCGTAACAACATCTTCAAAACCTCCAGCGTTTTTAAACCCTATAACAGGGACTTTTGTATCTAATGCTTCTAAAACAACGTTTGGAAAAGGATCTTCTCTTGAAGTTAATAAATATAAATCAGCCCCGGCGTTATATAAACCGATATCTGGAGTAGGCTCAACTAATGTGAAATGTGCTGTATATCTTGGGGATAGTGTGTTAAAGAAATGAACATCCGTTCTCCCGACCCAGATAAAATGAATATTCGTATGAACTTTTCTTACTGAGTAAGCAATAAGTGAGAATAAATCTATCCCTTTCCGATGATCAGCAAAACCTACTCCCAAAATGATTTTGCTATCTAGAGGCAGGTTGTGTTTTTTTCGTAATTCGCTTCTAGCTTTTGCAATATTGTTCTTATAAGGATTGTGGTTAAACAAGCCTTGAGGGAGGATGTGACATTTTTGATGATCTAATTGGGTGATTGTACGGAATTTTTCATACACGTACTGTGAAGGGAAGACAATTTTGTAAGCAAACTGGGCAATGTTTCTCGCTTTCCCCTCGGCAGAGTACTGTTGTATTAAATGCGGCAATTCATGTATTAATGAAATAACTTTTATATTGTGTTTAGCTAGTAATGCAACTATGTCACCACTTATGACGGTACTACATATGGCGATGGTATAGTCTTGTGATAGTAACTTCTTTATTAATAATTCGACCTTTTTTTCCGTTGGATAGTCTGCCTCTAGGCAATAAACAGGACCATACTTTTGAAAATCGTGGATTAAAATGCCCGTTCCAATAGAAATAATTGCGACGGAGTAATGAAAGTTTTCTTTAAGAGCTTTAATAGTATGTAAAGAAAGCAGCTGTGCTCCGTGGAAATGGGCATCATGGGATACATAAATGATTTTCTTATTAACATGCATTTCATAACGCCTCCTAAGTTAATTAGATTTTTAGTAAATGCATGGTGTATTTATAATTCCTAGAGAGAAGTGGTAGGAGATAATTGTGAATACAGCTGGAATGTATTCTAAATAAAAAGTGCTACCTTTAATATATATTTGTTTGGCTTGCTATTCATTCTTTAGAAAGGTGTAAGTAAGAGAGTATAAACTGTCGATTATGAAAGTGATTGCACCAGTTTATTAATCTCTAGGAACGGAGTATAAATGAAGAAGGTTCAATACCCTTTAGAATTTATAAAATAAAAAGGATAAAAGGTATTGACGATTAGGATATAGAGGTGTAATATAGAACAAGTCGCCGATGCAATAACGCAAAGCGCGGCAAACGAAATAAAAAACTTGGTTGACATTAACTAACGAAGATGTTAACATAAGGAAGTCGCAAATGAGCGACCGAGTAGTTCTTTGAAAACTGAAC
>NZ_LOBC01000049.1 GCF_001583695.1 Bacillus wiedmannii
GAAACATCATTTGATACTGGATTAAAATGGGCAAAAAATGACATCGTAGCAAAATATAACCCTTCTTCTCTTCATACTACTGGACATAGTAAAGGTGGTGCAGAAGCGGACCTTATCGCTGCAGAATTAGATTGTTATGCAACTACATGGGCTGCACCAAATCCTTATCGTTTGCTAAGTCCTGAAGCAAAAAAACGAGTAGATAGAGGGGAAATGGAAAACAAAGCTACGGATTATACACATGAGAATGACCCAATTGGTAACCATACTCAATTCGGTGCACCTCTAATTGGTAAGCAATTTACAGTGAGACAGAATGATACAAAAGAAGATTTTTTTACACGTTTAACTATGGAGGGACACGGCAGAGATACATTTAGAGGAGCATTTCATTCAAATGGAAGCCCCCTATTAAAATTAGAACCTGAAGATATTATAAGACAAGCACAAAAAATTCAAATGCTCAGTAATCGATTATCAGATATAGCAAAAAATATAGAAGAGTTTCAAAGAAGAGAAGCTGAAGCGGTTCAAAAGTTGAAAAGTCAATTAAAATATGAAACAGGGCCAGGTGGGAAATATCATCTATTAGAAGCATACGAAATAGATGAAGCCATCTCACGAATTGCCAAAACGAAAGAAGGTGGAAATGACTATTTTCACGATGTACACATGGCAGAAGAATTAATTCATCTTTTAAGAAAAGAACAAAAAAGTTTAAGTAGATTTGGGGACGAAATTAGTGATGCAGCAAATTCACTTAGGGATAAAGATAATCAATTAGCGGGGAATTTTCAGTTTAGATAAGGAGAGAATTATATGATGGATTTTATGGGGGAAATTAAAAAGATAGAAAAGCAAATCGAAAGTGTTACAGGAGATTTAGCGGATCAGGTTGTTGAGGAGTTACAAGCTGCTAAAAAACAGATTGAAAGAGAAATGCAGCGTATGATGTTAAAAACAGAAGTAGGGTTTAAATCAATAGACATTATAAAAGAAGATACATATGCCCTTCAAAAAAACATAGGGGCATTTCATGAATTACAAACAAGTCTAAGAGATATAGCATCAGAATTAGAGAAAAGTTTTGAAAGTAAAACTGGCAGAAAAATCAATGAAGAATTAAAGAAATATGAAAAACAAATTAACAACAACATTTTTAATGAACATGTTCACTTAGCAAACAGTTGTGGGAAAAAATAAGAGAAGAGGAAAAAACTAAAGATAGTTTCTATTACTTTAATTTACTGAAAGAGATGCACTATGTAAATATGAGGTTTGGATTGAACAGAAAAGTGTGTCTGGTGATAAGTTATATGAATGAATAGATAATACAAATTGTATAGAAATATATGAGTTCGTTGAAGGTGAGAGTGAATTAAGGGGAAAGGCTAAAGAAGGAAATAGATGTATTCATAGGAAGGGTGCAGTTATGAATCAAAAAAAGTTAGAAATGGCTTTTAAAAGATATAGCAAAAATTTTGTGGATGGAATCAAATTTGAAGATGTGAAAGATAAATATAATGTCAGTAGAAGAAAGATTGAGAAAATCGTTGAGCAAAATGAAACAGAGAAAGATCACATACTATTAATAAATCTAAGCAAAATTTCCTCATATCACTTGTCATTATGGAAAAACGATGTATTGATCAGCGGTGGAAACAATGCAGAAGGATTAAAGAACATGCAGAAGGTTTTATTTTACCAGTGCATGGGACAGGATCTCTATACAAGCAGGTATCCAGGAATGATCTTGGGATATACGTTTAGAGAAGTCGTCCTCACATTAGTTCATTTTGCAATGTATGGATGGGAGAAAGAAGAAAATATATTATATGATTTTATGACTCATCACTTCGGTGAACATTTAATAGATGCCAATGAAGAGAATAGACATATTTGGTTTTTGCTAGAGCTGTACTTGCAGTATAGAAATAAAACCATCATGGGAACGAATAAAAAATTGCATCTAGCTGTGAAAAATAAGTTTAAGGAAGCTGAACTGCGATGCGGCTCAATCCCTGAAGACCTGAATATTTATGATGAAGTGCTGGAACGTTGGGCGACTCATGATTTAGAAGAAATAGAACATCTAATTTTAATAATGTCTCAGTATCATTCGGCGTTAGTTTCTGAAATCGAACAACTAGGTGAATTTGGCGATTTTAGATACGGGTTTTATCCTTTTGAAATTATATTCTTAATTCATGTAAGGAAACAACTAGGGTTGCCAGTACCTACTCAAATTAATAATTTTCTGATGAATACTCCAGAAGCGAGAATGGTATTTGGGAAACATGAGCCATATCCTGAATGGGATCCTGTGCTTCGGATAATCGATCAATTTTATCGTAAAAACTATCCGGAATATATTCCGAACAAGCATGGAGAATTATTTCAATAAAAGGGAGGAAGCTAATATGCCGGATCAAGGGATAGCGCAGAGTATATTTCCCGATAGCAAGGATTTGGAAACATTTTTGAAGGAACAAGGAGGTTATGACTTACATGAAGATCTATTAAAATATGGTTTGATGACGAAACTGTTTTTATACGTTGACTATAAAGGTGAGCAATATCAAGAAATTGTCAACTTTATGCTTGATTACGAATTTACAAACCAAATTGAATTAGCGACACAAGAAGAACTCGAGAAATTAGAAGCATTTAACTATGAATATTTACCTGAAAAGATTGGGGTGGCCAACAAAATACTGTCACCAAGGGGATATGGACTATTTTCTTATCCTAATTCGGGCGACTTTTTCGCATTATTCATTGCGAAAATAGAGGATATAACAAAATTTCTGCAAGAAGAATTGCTGCTTGATGATAGAATCCCTTCACAAGAAAGATGCATTAAGTACTATAGATAGACTTAAAATGATGCAATTACCCTTATGATATAGTGCTTTATCAAGAAGAATAAATGTAAGAATCTACAGTGATATACTTTTAGACTGTAGTTTTTTATTTGTGTGTAATTAATACATAATGTGCAAAATGAAAAATAACTAAGGGGGATCTGTTAGTTCATTAGGAGATTAAGGAGTGAATTTAAAAATCAGAAAAAACATGTGAAAATAACAGAAAATATGTATTTAAATGTTAAAATTATATATTGAAAGGAGAATTTACATGAAACCTGATTTTTTCTTTATTACAATGTACCCAACGGTATCTTTTAACGAAGAAGAGATACTGGGACGTCTTTTGGATGTATTTGAGTCAAATGAGAAATTTACTCCTACTCATTGGGGGAACTGTGAAACAGTAAAGGTAGAATATAACCGTCAGGAAATTTTAGAAAAAGTAATTTCAGAGCGTAGAGTATCTGAAGTTCACCTGTATCGTGATAAGTCTGTGAACTACACAGGAAGTTTTCAAGTTAACTGGAGCCATCGTTCATTTTTAGAGTTTGAGTTTCATAAATCGATACCTAAAAAATTATGGTCTGCTTTTTTTGAGTTATCTGATCAAATCGCAGAAATCGCGAAACCATGTTTTGGAGTAACTCAAATTTTTTGGCCATTGTCCTATCCGTGGAATACCGAACGTGAACGCTTACAAATGTGGATGGAAATATCTTCTCAACCTATACCAGTTAGGTTTCTTCCGAGCGGTCCATTAGGATTAGGAGCTAGAACATATTTGAGTGGTCATATTTTAGACATGTTTGATAAGGAATTATTATTAAATAGCCCAGGAGTGGTATCAGAACTGAATTGGGGTGGAACTTGCATAGATCTTTTACACAACCCTTTAGAATCTGATATGGATTTGTTGCTTGATAGTTGGCTAGCTGCAATGAAATATTTAGAACCAGCTCAAGTAATGGCTCTACCAAGCTTTGATGAGGATCGGATGGGAGTATCTTTTTCTCCGAATGTTGCCTGGAAGGATTATTTAACAAGATAAATGAAAAGGGATCGCAGTTATGAATGAGAATAATAGAATAAGAGTCATGGAAATATTAAATCGATCTCAATACAATGATGAAATAATAGATGGGCTAGATATGAGCAATGTAGACCTTACTTTTTTGATTTGTAAGAGGTGATGGCAGAGGATATTATGGCCAAACAAGTATGAGAGCATCGTTTTTTGATTGTGATTTTGAGTTTGCCGATTTCAGAAGCTGTAATTTAGAGGAAATACATATTGCAGATTGTAGATTTGGTGAAGCGGACTTCTGTAAAGAGAATATTAAATATGGTGAGAAATAAATGAATTTTGAACATTTAAAGGCCTATGATGGATAGCATACGTTATAAACAAATATTAGAAAATCCCTCTCATTGTATATAGAAATTACATAATAAAAATAGAATTATATTACGATAAAAACTTACTTTTACATAACAGCTTAACCATTAGCTAATATTGTAAAGGAGGGTTGAAGATGTTAAATGATGTATTAACGAAGGAGTATATAATACAGAATGGCCTTGAGTTTGAAGAGTGTTTAGAATATGGGGGACCTTATGGGCTAGGAATAGTAGAGTGTGCAGATGATGATAAAGAAAAATTGTTTACTGGCTTAGCTTATGATGTTTATGAGAATGGAAATATAGAATGTTATTTCTATGTAGAAAATGGTGTTAAACAAGGAGAGTATGTGGAGTTTTACATGGATGGAAATCTAAAAAGAATCAGCAATATGAATAGAAGCGCGGTTGAAGGCTACTATGTTGAATTTTTTCAAAACGGAATGAAGAAGCATGAGTCTGAATATATTGCGGGACGTGAAATGACTTTTAAAAAGTATGATGAACAAGGGAATGTTGTAAAACAAAAAATAGAACCAACTGAATTCGATATATTATATGCGGAAAAATTCAGTAGCAGTTTAAACAAGTAAGGAACACTACATTAAAAATATTGAATATTAATAAAATAACGAATTATAATTCGATTGAGAGATAGTCATAGAAAGATATATAGGAAATGTGAAGAGGTATCGAAATATAGAAGTATGTTTATGGCGCGAACAAATATAAATGAAAAAAAGACTTGAGGAGATTCAGTGGGGTGGTAGGAGATGAATAAAGTAGAATGGAGATCACCAGATAAGCCTTTATTGCGAGAAAATGTAAAGAATGTGGAAAAAGAGTTGGGCATTCATTTTCCTTTAGATTATATAGAATGTGTAATGAAGAATAACGGAGCACATGTTAGCCCAGAAGTATTTGAAGTTGAGGGGAAGAGAAAAGTTTTTGGTACATTACTAACTTATGATATGGATGATGATGAAAATATTATTGAGGTATTCTATGACTACAATGACACATTACCGAGTGCATTGGTGCCATTCGCATTTGATCCAGCAGGAAATTTAATTTGCTTTGATTATAAAAATCATGAGGAAGATCCAATTGTCGTCTTTTGGGAACATGAGGGGACGTGGGAAAAGGAAACATTGATGGAAAGCGAAGGGATTACGGCTAAGGAAGCAGAGGAAGTAGCGAGAGAACATGTATTTTTTGTGGCTAATCATTTTACAGAGTTTTTAAAGAAGTTACATGATGAATAGTGGGAAAGGAATTTAAACTTATTTGGCTGTGATAAAGCAAATAAAAGGAGTAGTAAAATGAAACCAAATTATTTTACAATCGCAATGTATCCGACTGTAGCATTTAACGAAGAAGAGATATTAAATCGTCTTTTAGATGTGTTTGAGTCAAATGAAAAATTCGCTCCTACTCATTGGGGAAACTGTGAAACGGTGCAGGTAGAATATAATCGCCAGGAAATCATAAAAAAAGTAATTTTGGAGCAAAGGGTATCTGAAGTTCATTTGTATCGCGATAAATCGGTAATTTATAGAGGAAGTTTTAAAATTAAATTGAATCGTCGCTCATATTTGGAGTTTGAGTTTCATAAATCGATACCTAAAAAATTGTGGTGTGCTTTTTTTGAGTTATCTGATCAAATCGCAGAAATCGCAAAGCCAAGTTTTGGAGTGGCGCATATTTTTTGGAAAGCAAATTATCCGTGGAATACGGAACGTGAGAGTTTACATATGAAAATGAATATATCTTCGCTACCTATACCAGTCAGGTTTCTTCCTAACGGTCCTTTGGGGGTAGGAGCTAGAACATATTTTAGTAGTTATATTTTAGAAGCTTTTGATAAGAAACTATTGTTAAATAGCCCGGGGGTTGTATCGGAATTGAATTGGGGCGGGCTGAGTATAGACCTTTTACAAAATCCATTAGAAGCACATATTGATACGTTACTCGATAGTTGGTTATCTGTAATGAATCATTTGGAACCAGCTCAAGTAATAGCTATACCAAGATTTCATGAAAGTCGGATGGTTGTAACCTATTCTCCTAATGTCGCCTGGAAGAAGTATTTGGAAAGTTAAAAGAAGCGAGGTCGTAATTAGACTTGAATTTGCATAAAAGTTCAGATGATGCAATAAGTTATTTCGGATAAACGTGATGTGATTTGTTAGGAGGTGAAGTTAAATGAGAAATGACTTAACATGGCCAGTACCGGATGAGCCAGTTTCAGCAGAATATATAAACAATGTGGGAAAAGAGATAGGCTACATATTTCCATGTGACTATGCAGAATGTGCTACAAATAATAATGGTTCAGCTGTGTTACCTTATAAATTTGAAATAGACACAATAACAAAGGTATTTGGAACTTTACTTTCTTATGATGTGGATAGTAGTGAATATATCGTTAAAGTATATAATCAGTATATATCTACTCTACCAAATGCATTGGTGCCATTTGCATTTGATCCAGCAGGAAATTTAATTTGCTTTGATTATAAAAATCATGAGGAAGATCCAATTGTCGTCTTTTGGGAAC